>NZ_CM001023.1:1615000-2966250 GCF_000166275.1 Algoriphagus machipongonensis | reverse complement strand
TCTTTTTTTCTTTGAATGGGTAAGTAGCTTCTTCTGGAGCAAGCTCATAGATTTTATTTTTCCATTCATCATTCAACTCCACTTCAGGCATGCTTTGAGAACAAGCACCGCCTATGAAAGAAATGAAAACGATTGCGTAGATAAAAGCTTTATTCGTGAGATGGTTTTTATTCATTAGTTTAGATTTGAATATCTTTAAAATTGAAGCCCAATAACCAGAATTTTCCATGATTATCAAAAGAATATTTCTACTAGCTTTTGTACTCTTAAGTCTTCCATCCATTGGTTTTTCTCAAAAAGTTACTTTAGAAGAAACTGAAAAAGGAATTGACTTTATGTTAGGAGACCAGCGCGTATTAACCTATCAAACTGCTATAGAGCCAGTTCCAGAGGGGGTTCAGTCAGATTATGCAAAATCTGGTTTTATTCATCCTCTAGCTTCTCCTTCAGGAGAGGTCTTGACTCGTATTCAGCCAAAGGATCATTACCATCATTATGGAATTTGGGGACCCTGGACCCGAGCAAGCATAGGTGGTAGAGAGGTTGATTTTTGGAATTTAGCAGATAAAAAAGGCAGAGTTGATTTTGACCAGGTGATAGCAAAGAAGGAAGCCGGAGGAGTGGCAGAAATCACTGTTAGGCAAAAACACTTGGATCTGAAAGCACCTGAATCCGAAAGATTAGCCATCTCAGAAGATCTGACTATTAAAGTCATGCCAGTAGATAAAAATAGATATTTGGTAGATTACACTTCAAATTTCACGACTCCCTTAAAAGATGGGGTTTTGCTTGATGCCTATCGATATGGTGGTGGCTTAGGATTTCGAGCCACTGAAGTATGGGGATCTGATAATAGTACCGTTTTGACATCGGAAGGAAAAGATAGAAAAACCGCTGATGGAACAGATGCAAAATGGGTTTTGATTCAAGGCGAATCTTCAGCCCCGGAAGGCAAGAGTGGAATTTTGATCCTGTGTCACAATACGAATAAGGCATTCCCAGAACCTCTGAGAGTTTGGCCTGAAGAAAATTATAACAGAAAAGGAAATCTCTTTGTAGAGTTTACGCCCATCAGACACGAGTCTTGGGAAATTTTACCCAACAAAAGGCACACTCTGAAATATCGGATGATTGTATTTGATGGTGACCTCTCGGCTGATGAGGCAGAGAACTATTGGAGAGCATTCGTGAAATAACCCTAACCTTAAGAAACAATTGACCCATGAAAAGAAGAAAATTTATTAAAAATGCAGGATTGGCAACTGCCGCTTTTGGTATCCCCACCATTGTTCCTGCCTCTGTTTTTGGGAAAAATGCGCCCAGTAATCAAATTCAAATCGGACAAATTGGTTGTGGTAGAATAGCCAGAGATCATGATATGCCTGGCACTTGGAGGCATGCTCAAGCACGATATATTGCCGTTTCTGATTTGGATAGTAATCGGATGATGGATGGAAAAAAATTGCTGGAAGACCATTATGCAAATAACCCGGATACGGCAAAAGGAGAAATCAAACAGTACGGAGATTTTAGAGAAATGCTTCTGAATAGTGAGATCGATGCGGTGGTTATCAGTACTCCAGATCATTGGCATGCTCAACCGGCTATGCAAGCTGCATTGGCGGGAAAACACGTGTATTTACAAAAACCAACTTCTCTTACCATTAAAGAAGGTAGACAGCTGGCGGATGTAGTGAAGAAAACCGGGGTTAAACTCCAATTGGGGACCCAACAAAGGTCCAGTGAGCAATTTAGAATTGCAGCTGAGCTGGTAAGAAATGGAAGAATTGGAAAAATACATACGGTGAAAATAGGGTTGCCAGGCGATCCTTCTGGCCCAGATGCTCCAGAAATGCCAATTCCAAAAAATTTGAATTACGATATGTGGCTGGGATCTACCCCAGAAATGCCTTACACTGAAATTGGTGTACATCCGCAAGAAGGATACGGTCGCCCAGGTTGGTTGAGATTGAATCAATTTGGAGCCGGAATGATCACTGGCTGGGGGCAACATCATTTTGATTCTGCAGCATGGGGAATGGATACGGAATTGACAGGCCCTAGGTATATTCAAGCAGTGGCTGATTTTCCAAAATCTGGCTTATGGAATGTTCATGGTGATTTTATGGTCAAAGCAGAATATGATAATGGAATTACCATGTTGACCAGTGGAGGATATCCTAACGGGATTCGATACGAAGGTTCTGATGGATGGATATGGGTGTCCAGAGGTAATTATGTAGCCTCAGCAAGTGACCCGGTTGATCTAGATAATAGTGCAAAAGCATTAGATGCCTCCGATCCAGCTTTACTAAAGTCTGTTATTGGGCCAAATGAAATTCATTTGCAGAAAAGTGATGAGCATCATGGAAATTGGTTGGGTGCTATCCAAGGAGAGAATGAATTACTTTCACCAGTAGAAATTGGCCATCGATCATGTTCTGTATGTTTGGTGAGTCATATTGCCATGCAGTTGGGTAGAAAATTAGAATGGGATCCAGTTACGGAGCGCTTTATTAATGACGAGGAGGCGAACACCTACTTGAGTCGTGAGCAACGAGCCCCTTATGGAACCAATTATGTCAAAGTATAAAATGAGGAAGAACATAGTAACGAGAATGGCAGCTTCAATTATAGCTGCCTTCCTTTTTCAATTCTGTAATTCGCCAAAAGAGGGACAGATGACTGAAGATCAATCAAAGGCTGCAATCCAGATTGTAAGTTTGGACCCAGGGCATTTTCATGCTGGGTTGATTCATAAAAGTATGTATCCAGAGGTGGATTCCACGATACATGTTTATGCACCGGAAGGAGAAGAGTTAAGGGATTATTTAAAAAGAATCGCTGGTTATAATGAGCGTGCTGAGGATCCTACCGCATGGAATATTGAAATCTATACTGGAGATGATTTTCTTCAGGAAATGATTCGTCAAAAAGCCGGAAATGTCATGGTTGTGGCAGGAAAAAATGATCGAAAGATTGATTACATACTAGCTGCTTTAGAAAATGACATAAATGTATACGCTGATAAACCTTTGGTGATCAATCCTGAAGGATTCCAGAAGTTAAAAAAAGCTTTTGCTATCGCTGAACAAAAGGACCTGCTCTTTTATGATATCATGACGGAGCGATTTGAGATTTCTACCATTTTGCAAAGAGAACTTTCAATGATTCCAGAGGTTTTTGGGACTATTGAAAAGGGTACTTTAGAAAATCCAGCGATCACAAAAGAGTCGGTGCATCATTTTTTTAAATATGTCTCAGGAGCTCCTTTGATTAGACCTGAGTGGTTTTTTGACACAGAAATAGAAGGTTCAGGTTTGGTAGATGTTACTACACATTTGGTGGATCTGGTTCAATGGGAAGTATTTCCTGAAAAGGCTTTGGACACTGCTGACGTTGAGATGCTAGAGGCAGAATTACTTCCTACTTCTTTAAACTATGAGCAGTATGAGTTGGTGACGCGGAAAAAGCCACCATTTGAAAATGGAGAGACTTTGGATGTAATGGCCAATGGAGAAATGAACTATACTCTAAAAGGGGTTCATGCTAAAGTCTCTGTAAAATGGGCTTATCAAGCTCCAGAAGGGACTGCAGATACACATTATAGCATCATGCGTGGCAGCAAAGCTAATTTGATTATTAGACAAGGGGCCAACGAGAGTTACAAGCCTGTGCTTTATGTAAAATTATTAGAGGATCAAGCGGAAGCTTTAGAAAAGGCTGTGCTGACAGACCTCCAAGGAAAATATCCTGGGATTGGATTAACTAAACTTGAAACAGGGGAGTATAAAATTGAAGTTCCTTCCTCTTATTCTGTTGGTCATGAAGCACATTTTGCGCAAGTCACAGAGAATTATCTCAAATACTTTAAAGCTGGAGAATTGCCAGACTGGGAGGTTCCTAATATGATTGTCAAATATTATACGACCACTCAAGCATTTGCAGCAGCTCAATAATTTTTAAAGCCTTACGAAACAGTGAGGCTTTTTTTATGTTGTAAAAGAGCCTTATTGCTAATATTAGGGTTTCTAAACACTTAAGCTTTGTAGGAAAGAACAGGGAAGTTGATAGACGATAACTTCTGTTTTCTTATCGTATAAAGAAGTATTAGGTGTTTATTCTTTAATTTTAATCTAGAACCAGAAGTAGAAAACTTCAAAACATATGAAAAATTTAACTTTTGCAAATGGGGATAAACTCCCAATTATTGGATTAGGAACCTGGAAGAGCAAACCAGGCGAGGTGAAACAAGCGGTTTATTGGGCGATAGAATCTGGCTATAGACATATTGACTGTGCTGCCATTTATCAAAATGAAAATGAAGTCGGCGAAGGTATTGCTGAAGCTATTAAAGCTGGATTGGTAAAAAGAGAAGAGCTATTTGTGACTTCGAAACTTTGGAACAATTCTCATAAATACGAGGATGTGAAGCCTGCGTTGAAAACTTCTCTTGCTGACTTGGGGCTCGATTATGTCGATTTGTATTTAATCCATTGGCCGATTTCTTTTAAGAGAGGGGTAGGCTTTCCAGAAACTAGGGATGATTTTTACACCTATTTAGATGTTCCCTTATCCCAGACTTGGGAAGCCATGCAAGCGGTGAAAAAGGAAGGTCTTGCCAAGCACATTGGAGTTTCAAATTTCAATCAGGAAAAATTACGGGAGATAATCAGCTTAGGAGGACAAATTCCCGAAATGAATCAGGTGGAAATGCATCCGTATTTGGCTCAAAAGGAATTAGTACGGTTTTGTAGGGAGAAAGGAATATTAATGACTGCTTATTCTCCTCTTGGTTCTCCGGATTCAAGAAATGAAAGCCACAAGAATGATCCTGTATTGTTAAAAGACCCGGTAATAGAATTAATAGCTAAAAAACATGGAGCTAGTATGGGGCAAATTTTAATAGCTTGGTCTACTGCCCGAGACATAGCAGTCATCCCGAAATCAGTGAATCAAGGCAGAATCAAAGAAAACCTAGCTGCCTCAAAAATAAAATTAGATCAAAATGATTTGATGGAGCTAGATGATATTGGAGTAGATTTCCGTTTTATCAATGGTAAATTCTTCACTGGTCCTCAAAGCCCTTATAAACTTTCAGACTTATTTGAATAAAAAATAGCTAGTCTCAGATTCATGAGACTAGCTTTTTTTTTTAATCTTCTATCTCTAATACTTCCAGAATATCGGCTAACTCATCAAAGTCTTTGAGTCCTGGTTTTATCTCTTCTCCTCCTTCTAAAACGATTCCTTTCAGATGAAGGGTGTCGGTGTATTCCTCTACGTTCTCAGCAGTCAAACCTGCTCCTAAAATGACTTCACAGGTTTGAGATAATTTGCTGATTACTTCAATATCACTTTCAGTTAATGGATCATCATTAGAAGTGATGTGAAAAACAATTCCCTCTTCTTTAAGTTTTGTGGCAACATCAATTTCCATGTGCCTGACCTCAGCAAGGTCTTTTTTATAAATTACCTGGTATCCAGCATCCCTCAGGGCTACCAAATCATCGATTCTCGTATGTTCTACCCAAGTGATTTCAGGGTAATCTTTTAAAATTTCAAGTGCATTTTCTAAAGAGGCATTTTCAAATTCACCTACAAATTCTAAACCTGAAACCCATCCTGTGATTTCTTTGAATTGGTCAGGATTTATGAATTTTTCAGAATTTTCTTCTAAAGCAAAACCTATTAAATTGACGTACATCCCTGCACAATACCTAGCATCACTAAGGTTGGTGATGCCACTAATTTTTACAAAAGTTTTTAAGGCCATTTTTTCAAATTTAGTAGCTCAAAGGTAATCAGGATGATTGGCCTAGGAAAAGGAAATTGAAATAATATGAAGTCTGTTTGAAAAGGTTTAAAAGGAAATTAAATGTATTTTTAAGTCCTCAAGAAGATTTATGAATAGACTTTTACCCTTATTCTTTATATTAATCATTTCCTGCTTTTGGGCATGTGAAAGGGAGTTGGATGAAACACCATTTGAGTTGGGGTTGGAATATCAGCCTTTGAGTATCGGAGAGTTTTGGATTTATTCGGTGGATGAAACTCAATATTTGGGTGAGAACGATTCGGAAGAGGATAGTTATTTTTACAAGGATCTAATACGTTCCACCTATTTAGATGAGGGAAATGAATTAGTTTATATTGTAGAAAGGAGTAAATCTTATGATCAGGAGAACTGGTCGATCGAAAAAGATTATACCCTGAAAGTTAGAAACAACACCTTGATTAGAACAATTAACAATCAACCTGTAGTTGTTTTAGTTTTTCCACCAAAATCAGGAACCCTTTGGGATGGAAATAGTTACAGAGAGAGTGATGAAGATGATTTTGAAATAATAGAACTGGATAATGCAGCAGGATCTCTACGAGTCCTTCAATCTATGGAAGATGACTTGGTGACTTATCGAGATAATCGATATGAAGTTTTCCAAAAAGGGGTGGGACTAGTAGAAGAATTTAAGGAAGTACTAACTTATTGTTCTAGAAACGATTGCTTAGGTGATCAGTTGATCGATTCTGGGAGCAAAGTTCATTTGATATTAACCGAACATGGGATTTTATAAATTTTTATTAGTTGCAGCTTTTTGGTTAGGGGTATGTAGTTTATCCTTTGCACAAGATCGCTATGCTGTATTTTTCAAGTATAAGCCACAAGACACTTTCAGTCTTAGTGAGCCCGGCAATTTCTTGTCATCCAAGGCTTTAATTAGAAGGTCTAGGGAAGGAGTACCAATAGATTCTTTGGATTTACCGGTGGCACAAAAATACATCGATGAATTAGGAGAGAAAGCTCATTATTTACTGTATCCAAGTAAATGGTTGAATGCTTTGGTATTAGTTACAGATGAAGTTGGCGCTAATGAAATTGAGGCATTGCCTTTTGTTGAAAGAGTGGAAATGGTGGCGTTAGATTATTTGCCTAGCCCAAATGCCAGGATTGGAAGACGCTTGTTTGCTTCAGCTTCTTTGAAAATTTGCCTGCCTCTTAATCATAGGAAACTAGGCACCAATGAAAATCCTTATGATTTTCAAAATAGCTTGTTAGGGATTCCGGACATGCACGAAGCCGGTTTTACAGGAAAAGGAATTACGGTAGCAGTTTTTGATGCTGGTTTCCCTGGGACCGATGAAGCATCAGCTTTATCACATTTATTTGCAAACAATCAGATTATCAAAGCAAATAATTTTGTGAGGCCATGGTCTGATAACATTTTTACTGCCAATCAACATGGAACTAATGTCCTTTCCTTAATCGCCGCAAACGAAGAAGGAATATTGAAATCCGGCGCACCAGATGCTGATTATTATTTGGCGATCACTGAGGAAGATGCTACAGAATATAAAATCGAAGAATACAATTGGGTGAGAGCTGCCGAAGTAGCCGACAGTCTTGGTGTGGATATTATTAATAGCTCGGTAGGCTATTGGGATTTTGATGATCCTACGATGAATTATTCTTTAGAGGATTTGGATGGTAAAACAACAGTCATTGCTCAGGGAGCTAATATTGCAGCCCAGCGAGGAATCTTGATCATCAATAGTGTCGGCAATTACGGGCCAAAAGAATCGACATTGATTAGCCCGGCAGATTCGGAAATGGTAATAGCTGTAGGAGCAGTAGATAAAAACTTGGAAGTTTCCAATTTCTCTTCCCGAGGACCTACAGGAGATGGTAGGTTAAAGCCTGATCTCACGACCTATGGAAATGGAGTTGCATTAATTCGTTCGAATGGAAATCTAGGCTATTCCAACGGAACTTCTTTTTCAGCACCTCAAATTACTGCATTGGCTGCCGGTTTATGGCAAGGAAAACCAGAATGGACACGAGCTCAGCTGGTTGAAAACTTATTTAGAAGTGCTACTCAGTCTGAGGAAAAAGATAATTTATTGGGTTTTGGTATCCCAAATTTCAGAGATGCCTATTATGGTGAGATCTTAGCTGTTACAGGGGAAGAAAATTTTGCTTGGAAACTATATCCAAACCCATTGGCAGAGGATGACTTAACCATTTATTTTGGTCAAGGCCTTAGCGCAGAATTCACTTTGATAGACATGAACGGAAAGACGCTGCAGTCTGCAGTATTATTAAGAAATAGCCCGAAAGATCCATTCAGAACCTCATTGCAGGGAATAAAACCGGGCTTCTATGTCGTACAGATGCGCGATTCTAGAAACATTAAACGAACGAAACTCTTTAGACAATAAGTCAAAACCTAAGTAATTTATTACCCCTATGTCCCTTTTGATTGCCCCTTCAATTTTAGCAGCAGATTTTGCCAATCTTCAAACTGAAGTAGAAATGCTCAATTCCTCATCTGCTGACTATATTCATGTAGATATAATGGATGGAGTTTTTGTGCCTAATATTTCCTTTGGAATTCCTGTAACCCAGGCCATAAAAAAACATGCGGAAAAACCCTTGGATGTTCATTTGATGATTGTGGAACCCGACCGTTACTTGGAAGCATTCCGGGATGCAGGAGCGGATATTATTTCGGTTCATTATGAGGCATGTCCACATCTCCATAGGTCTTTGCAAGCCATCAAAGCATTGGGAGCAAAAGCTGGAGTGGCTATTAATCCTCATACTTCAATTGACCTCTTGAAAGACGTAATACAGGACATTGACTTGGTTTGTATGATGTCAGTAAATCCTGGTTTTGGTGGACAGAAATTTATTGAAAACACCTACGATAAAATAGCGAGACTTAAGGACCTGATTTTATCAAAAGGAGCTTCCACAAAAATCGAAATAGATGGGGGAGTAAATATTCAAAATGCTCCTAAATTAATTGAGGCTGGTGCGGATGTTTTGGTAGCAGGGAGTTTTGTGTTCAATTCGCCTCAACCTATAGAAACTATAAAAGAATTGAAATCTATAAAGACGAGATAGGACTATTGTATACCGTCTATCCTAAAATACTCTAAAAAACCCAAAAACACTTGATTTTATGGGTTTTGGTTTATTTATTTAACATCTTACGAAAACTAAAAGCAAAGAAGATTATGAAAAAATTATTGTTGTTTGGAGCGTTTTTCGCTTGTTTGGGCTTGACAGGATTTGCGCAGGAAGCAGCGGAAGAAGTGACAAATGAAGAGCTTGCCAAATTTGCCAACATGGAAGCGATGACGGAGCAATTTGCTGCTGAGAAGACAGAAGAATTTAAGGCAATGATTTTGGAGAATGAGATTTTCCAAGGTGGCGCTCGCTATAATGAAATTAAAGCTGCGTGGGGAGATGATGCGAAGATGGCTGAAGCTGAAATAACAGATGAAGAGAAAGAAGCTTACCAAGCTGTTCAGGATTTCCAGAATTCACTTCAGGATGTCTTGAAAGAATACAAAACTGAATTAATCATGAATGATTCAATTTTGGGAGTTTCTACTTATAACAAAGTGAATGGAGCTCAGAAAGCTGATCCAGCTATTAAAGAAAAAATTGACTCTTTAGTTACTGAAATTAAAGCTAAAAGTGAAGGAGATAATGATGGAGAAGAAGAAACTGATAGCAAATAAATTTTAAATAAACTTACAGAAAAAGCCTCCTTTGTGGAGGCTTTTTTTTTATTTTGACACGAAGACAAAGTTATATTCGTTAGCAATCTATGGTGATTAAAAAAACAATTCTTTCGTTTCTATTTGTATGTATCACGGTTTTAGCCTCAGCTCAGGATGAAGACATTTTTGGGATCTCTACCAAAGCTAAGAATCCAAAAAGTGAAAGTGCAGTAGGGAATATCTACAGAAATGTATTGGAGATGTTTAGTTTGGAGATTTCTGGAGGTGGAGCCTACCATCAATTCTCCCAAGAATTTTATTCGCCCAATCTGGATTTGTATCCCAATTTTCAGCAGTATCAAAACTTTGATGAGCCCTTAGATATTTCTGAGGAGAACCCTTTGGAAATGAAAAGTAATGAATGGGCATTTCCGCAGCTGGATGCAGGTCTTCGGATAAACTTATTTAACCTTTTGACAATAGGAGGAGGATACGGACAGGAGTGGGGAAAGATGTCAACGATGAGAGGTGGAAACTTTGAATTCCCTTTTGAGGGAGGATCCTATCAGGTAAGTAAATTTTATGGGACTGTGGGCTTGGTATTATTCGATGCTAAAAGGAGACAATCTTTTTTAAGATGGAAGTATAGAAGGTATGCATCATCTAATTATTACATGCAATCAGAATTAACTCAGAGGTCAAGACAGCAATATCCTTGGAGGTTTATACTAGAAGGGGAGTTTGGTCAGTTGAAAATGAAAAATTTTGTTGACGAAAGTGTTGTAGGCAACACCTCAATGTACGAGCCTAAATTAGCTGTGGCTGATAAGCCTTATATGGGGATCGCACTACGTATTGAACGTGATTTTTCTGAATACACTAAAATGTTCATCAAAGGAGGTGCTGAATTTAGGGAGTTTACTTATGCAGCATCGGATTTTTCTGAGGTTCAAGACCTTAAACAAACGCTGTATGGGATGCAAGTTGGGTTTGCTATTCGTTTCCCAGGGACTAAAAGATGTAAGATTGCTGGTTGTGGTGTAGTGATGAAGCACCTGCATAATGGGATCGAATATAGAGGTAGCGGAATCTTTAATTATCAGAACAGAAAAGTAGGTCAATGGTATTAAAGATCTAAAGAATTAAAGGTCTTTATATTCTCTTTTAAAAACCATCGGGTTTTTACTATCTTAGCAGGCTAATAATCGACCCCAGAAAAGCAAATATGGCCGAAGGAGAAAACGAGAATATCATACCCATTAATATTGAAGAGGAAATGCGTGGAGCCTACATCGATTATTCGATGTCGGTTATTGTTTCCAGGGCCCTTCCAGACGTCCGTGACGGGATGAAGCCAGTTCATAGAAGAATCCTGTTTGGGATGCAGGAACTAGGCGTATTACATAATAAACCACATAAAAAATCTGCAAGAATCGTCGGTGAAGTACTAGGTAAGTACCACCCACACGGTGATTCAGCTGTATACGACACCATGGTTCGTATGGCTCAACCTTGGTCTTTGCGTTACCAATTGGTTGATGGTCAAGGTAACTTTGGTTCCATCGATGGGGATAACCCCGCTGCGATGCGTTATACGGAGGCAAGACTGAAGCGTATTGCTGAGGAAATGCTGGTAGATATCAACAAGGACACTGTTGATTATCAATTCAACTTTGATGACTCCCTTAAAGAGCCTGTAGTATTACCTGCCAAAGTTCCTGCACTTTTATTGAATGGTGCTTCTGGGATTGCAGTAGGTATGGCTACAAATATGGCTCCCCACAATCTTGGTGAAGTTATTTCTGGGATTATTGCCTACATAGAAAATAGAGAGATTACTATTCCTGAGTTGATGGAGTATGTGATTGCACCTGATTTCCCAACTGGAGGTATAATCTATGGTTATAATGGTGTTAAAGCAGCCTTCGAAACCGGACGTGGCAGAATAGTCATGAGAGGTAAGGCCAATATTGAAACCAAAGACGGTGGTAATAAGGAGATGATTGTCATCACCGAGATTCCGTATTTGGTCAATAAGGCCAGCATGGTAGAGAAAACTGCCCAGTTGATCAATGAGAAGAAAATTGATGGGATTTCTGCCATTCGTGACGAGTCAGATCGATCTGGAATGAGGATCGTTTATGAACTCAAGAGAGATGCAATTCCTTCAGTAATCTTAAATAACTTATACAAGCATACACAGCTTCAAACTTCATTTTCTGTCAATAACGTAGCACTTGTCAAAGGAAGGCCTTATACGCTTAACCTGAAAGACTTGATTGTTCACTACGTTGATCACAGACATGAAGTAGTTATAAGAAGGACACAATACGAACTTAAGGAAGCAGAGAAAAGAGCCCATATTTTACAAGGTTATTTGATTGCCTTGGATCATTTGGATGAAGTAATTTCCTTGATTAGAAATTCTGCTGACCCAGAAACTGCCAGAAATGGTTTGATAGAAAGATTTGATTTGAGTGAAATTCAGGCAAGAGCGATTCTCGATATGAGATTACAGCGATTGACAGGAATGGAGCGAGAGAAAATCATCCAGGAGTATAAAGAAATCATGGCCTTGATTGAAGAATTGAAAGAGATTCTTGAAAACGAGGATAAGCGTATGGAAATCATTAAGACGGAACTGACTGAGATGAAAGACCGTTATGCTGATGACCGACGAACTGAAATCGAGCATAATGCAGAAGATTTCAGCTATGAGGATATGATTCCTAATGAGGAAGTGATTATTACCGTTTCTCATCAGGGATATGTGAAGCGAACTGCGCTTACAGAGTACAGAACTCAAGGTAGAGGAGGGGTAGGTTCACGTGGTGTTTCTACCAAAGAAGATGACTTTACAGAGTATCTATTTACTGCCTCCACTCATAATTACCTGTTGATCTTTACTGATCAGGGTAAATTATTCTGGCTTAAGGCCTATGCAATCCCAGAGGGAAATAAAACATCTAAAGGAAGACCTATACAAAACCTGATCAATATTCAGTCTGATGATAGAATACGTTCTATTATCCAAGTGAATGATCTCAATGATGCTGATTATATCAATAATCATTTCTTGGTCATGGTGACTAAAAAAGGGGTTATCAAAAAGACCACTTTGGAGCAATACAGTAGACCAAGAACAAATGGTATCATTGCGTTAAATATTCGTGAAGATGATCAATTGGTAAACGTAAAAATGACCAATGGTGATCAGCACATCGTTATTGCAGCCAAGTCAGGTAGAGCAATTCACTTCCCAGAAACTGCCGTTAGACCGATGGGTAGGACAGCTACAGGGGTGAAAGCAATTACTTTGACAGGTCAGGATGACTTTGTAATTGGCATGGTTTGTGCCTCTGAAGATACAGCAACCTTATTGGTGGTTTCAGAAAATGGATACGGAAAACGTTCCTATTTGAATGAATACAGAATTACCAATAGAGGAGGTAAAGGAGTGAAAGCTATGAATGTGACAGATAAAACTGGAGCATTGGTGGCGATCAAAGAAGTAACTGATGCTGATGATTTGATGATTATTAACAAATCGGGTATCATCATTCGGATTTCTATGGATACCCTTAGAATCATGGGTAGAGCCACTCAAGGAGTTCGTCTGATTAAAGTAGGTGATTCTGATCAAATATCATCCGTTGAAAAAATCACCATTGAAGAAGTGGAAGAAATAGAAGATATTGAATCTTCTGAGGCTTCTGATTCACCTGATGCTTCAGATACTGCAAACGAAGCTCCAGAGACACCTGGAGATGAACCAAATGATTAACCAAACAAAAAGTAAAAACGCTATCGAATAATGAAGAAGTTAATTCTATCAATGGCCTTAATCGGTGCAACAACCTTGGCCTTTGGACAAAAAAAAGTAGTCAAATCGGCTTCCAAGAACTATAAAAAGGGGGATTTGGAAGTAGCGTTGTCTGAAATCAACGCAGCGACACAAGATCCAGAAACTAGTGAGGATCCAGAAACTTATTTTATCAAAGCACAAATCGAAACCAAAATGTTTGGTTCTGATTCCACCAATACCGCTCAAAATTTTGAGATCGGTAAATCTGCATATGAAACGTTTATGAAGTCATTTGAGATGGCTGGATCAAACAAAGAAGACGGAATCGGTGAAGATATCTGGGAAGAAGATGTTGTGGGAGTTCCTGATAACTTAAGACCCTACTCTATCAATACCTTAAAGAATACTTCATTTGATAAGGCGATTGAAAGATACAATGAAGATGATCTTGAAATGGCATATCATTTCTTTGATTTAGCAGGTGATATCGCGCCTCAGGATACTACTATTCACTACAATGCTGGTTTCCTTGCAAATGATCTTGGAATGTATGAAGAAGCTAAAAAGCACTTTAATATGCTTTTGGAGGTTGACGATTACAATAAGTTGAATACTTATTACTTCTTGGTACAGATCTTAAGTGGTCAGGATGAAAATCCTGAAGGAGCTTATGACATGGTAATGGCTGCAAGAGAAGATTACCCAGGGGATAAAATCCTAGCAGAGTATGAAATTCAGTTATTACTTCAATTGAATAAGATGGATGAAGCAATGGCTTCTATCCAAAATGCATTAAAAAATGACCCAAATAATGCTTCTATTCTTCTTCGTTCTGGTTACTTGAAAGAGAAGTCAGGAGATATGGAAGGTGCATTAGAAGATTATAAGAAATCAGTTGAAGCAGATCCTGAGTTTTATGATGGTAACTTCTATACTGGAGCTTTAATGCTAGATAGAGCTAGAGAGATTTTAGCTGAGCTAAATGCTCTTCCAGATGATGAGTGGGAAGAAAAATCTGAATCTATGGGTAAAGCAGCTGATGATTATTATGAGCAGGCTATACCTTACTTTACAAAAGCATTGGAAATCCAACCTGATAACACTGACGTAATGGAGGTATTATTCCAGGTGCATACAAGACTTAAAAACGAAGCTAAAGCAGAAGAGTATAACAAAAAACTGATTGAGCTAAAAGGTCCAAATTGGATAGAAGGGTAATTTTAATTTCTCTTTAAAATATAAGGAAAGCCAACCTTCGGGTTGGCTTTTTTTTGTATTGCACTATTCCTACACAGGAATTAAGCAGAAGATAGCCTTTTAAACCAGTTACTTGAATTTAATAGGAATAGCTGTTTCTAGATTTTACTTTCCTTAATATATTTGTAGCTCATTTCTGAGCAAGCCATGCGATTCATGCGACATATTGCCGCCCTAGTTATAGTTTTTTCCTTTTTTATCCTTCCTGGTTTTGGACAAAAAAAGTTTCAAAAATCCTTAGTACTTTCCTATGAAGCAGGTCCATTGATTGGAAATGGAAAGGACTGGGCCAAACAAATTATAGAAAATGAAAGCTATAATGGCTTGGATGTCAGATTTGAATGGAGGAAGGTCTCAAACACTTTTTATAATTATCTCTATAGATACCCGAGCATGGGAGTTGGTTTTAGCACCTTGCTTCATCACTCAGAGGATCTAGGGAGACCAATGGGAGTTTATGGGTTTATAGAAATGCCTTTTACTAGAAAAGGGATTTATCAAAAATTTTACCTCAGTTATTTTGGGCAAATTGGATTGGGATTTAATGTCAAACCCTATGACCCAGAAACCAATCCAATAAATCAGTTTGTTGGAACCAACCTTAACAGCTACATCCATCTGGGGTTTAAAGCAAATTATGAATTAAGCCCAAGAGTAGATTTAGTAGGAACAGTGGGTTTGAAACATTATTCCAATGGTTCCATTAAAAGACCAAATTCAGGGATAAATTATGTTCCCTTTGGTATTGGTGTAAAAACTAAACTAGGTACAATTCATCCACTTCCTAAGGAGCCAGTAGCTTATCCTGATCTTGAAAAAAGAGGTTTTTGGAATATGGCTGTTTATCTGGGAGGGAAAAATTACGATATCGGTGGAAATACATATTTCCGTGGGGGATTAGGCATTAATTATTTATGGGAAGCTTCCTATAAATATAGAGTTGGGATTGGCTTAGACTGGTATTATGGGGCAGGGATTCAGGAGAGATGGCCTGATCAGAATTTAAGCTTTTCTGATGCTAATTCACTTGCTGTGGTTGGTTCATGGGAGTGGAAAATCAATGAACACGTTTATGTTCCTATCGGATTTGGCGTTTATTTGAATAGATCATCCTTTAATGACGAATGGACTTGGTTTTATGAGAGGGTAGGTGTGAGATATAGATTTGATAATAACGTTTTTACAGGAATCCAGATTAAAGCTCATAAAGCAGTAGCTGATATTTTTGAATTTACCTTTGGGTATACTTTTGAGGGAAAAGTGAAAAGAATTCGCACCAATAGGAGGTAAGATCTCCCATTAATCATAAAAAGTTTTTTTTTACAACAAGCATATTTTAGCTTGTATATGATTATTTATCCCCATTTATGACCAAATCAATAGTTTCAAAAATTATTGCCAGTTTTCTGTTTTTTACAATTTGGCACACTGGCTTTAGCCAATCAAAACCCTCCTCTGAAATTTATCATCAACTCCTGCAGCTCAAGGAAACTCGTAGAGTTTTGTATATGGCTGCACATCCGGATGATGAAAATACCAGGTTAATTGCCTACCTGGCAAATGGTGAAAACCTTCAGGTGGCATATTTAAGCTTAACCAGAGGAGATGGAGGACAAAACCTCATTGGGAAAGAGTTGGGTGTAAAGTTAGGTCAAATCAGAACTCAGGAACTTCTACAAGCCAGAAAAACGGATGGTGGTAGACAATATTTCTCTACTGCGATCGATTTTGGGTATACCAAAACTCCCGACGAAACCTTTCAAAACTGGGATAAAACAAAACTTCTTTCTGACGTAGTTTGGGTGATTCGAAATTTTCAGCCGGATATTATTATTACCCGGTTCAATACTATTCCAGGAGGGGGAAATCACGGGCAGCACACGACTTCAGCTATCATGGCTGAAGAAGCACTCAAAGTGGCTGACGACCCAAACGTATTTCCTGAGCAATTGAAATATGTGAAACCATGGAAAGTGAAGCGTGTGTTTTGGAATACATATAACTTCAGAGGAGACTTTGAAAAAGAGAAGGGACAAAAATATTTTGAGTTTAATTCTGGAGAATACAATCCATTAATTGGAGAAAGTTATAGCAAAATAGCAGCGGATAGCCGAACCATGCATAAATCCCAAGGCTTTGGAAGTACTGCCAGACCTGGTGAAGCCATTGAACATATTCAACTGGTTGCAGGCGAACCTGCAGAATCTTCGCCCTTTGATGGGGTACAAAACCGATGGGAAACAATTCCTGGAGGGGAAGAAATTGAAGATGCTATTGACCAGTTGATATCGAATTTTGATTTTGTTAAACCCGAATCAAATGTTCAAGGGCTTTTGGAAATAAAATCAAAATTGGATGGACTAAATTCAGATGAAGTCTGGGTACAGGAGAAACAAGATTTGATTGACAATCTGATTTTAGAATCACTGGGTGTAGAAACTGAGTGGACCTTACAAGAAGAGTTGGGGTATCCAGGACAGGAAATTGCAACTGATGTCATGATTTCAAATCCAACAAATGGTGATTTAGAAGTAGTCTCATTTACAGCATTAGGCAAAAAGGAGGAGTTGAATACAGCCATCCAAAGAAATCAATTACAATTACTGGAAAGAAGTTTTGTGTTGCCTTCTGGTGTACCACTTTCACAGCCATATTGGTTACAAGAATCCATTACAGGCGCTATGTATGAGGTTAAAAATCAATTGGATATCGGAAAGGCATTTGACGATAGACAATTATCAGGAACGCTGGTGTTAAACTACAAAGGACAACAATTGGTCAGGGAACTGCCGTTAACATATAAAGTAAATAGCCGAATAGATGGTGAGGTAAATCAACCATTCACGGTTGTTCCTGAGGTGGATTTAGTCCTGTCCAAAGAAAACGTGTTTTTAGTAGACGGAGCGGATCAGAGTTTGACTGTATCAGTCAATTTTTCAAAGGAAATCATAGCAGGAGAATTAAAGTTTGAAAACCTTGAGCCATCACAATACCGTATTCTTTCAACCGAAGAAAATTCTGCCCAAAACCAGCTAGTATTTGAAGTAGCGTTTAGCTTGGATTCGAATGAAAAAAGAACTGTAGTTGCAAATTATTTGACCAATTCAGGAGATGTTTACGACCAAAGCACCAACCGTATTTTATATTCTCATATTCCGAACTTGACTTATTTCAGTCCTGCTTCTGTGAATTTAATCCAGGCAGATTGGCAAATTTCAGGAGCTAAAGTAGGTTACATTCCTGGAGCTGGAGACGATGTTCCGGGAGTTTTATCTTCGCTTGGATACCAAGTAACAGAAATTTCATCTAACGATTATTCTTTGGATTATTTAAATCAATTCAAAGCCATCATCGTAGGCATTAGAGCATACAATACTAATGAGGTCATGGTGGCCAATAATCAGGTATTAATGGATTACGTAAAGGCAGGAGGGAACTTAGTAGTGCAGTACAATACCACTGCGGGATTGTTGACAGATAATATTGGGCCCTATCCATTTGAATTGAGCAGGGATAGGGTAACAGTAGAAAACTCCCCATTTAAAGCAGATTGGGATCACCCTGCGCTTTCTACTCCGAATCAGCTTGTCGCAGCAGATTTTGATGATTGGGTGCAGGAGCGAGGCTTATACTTTGTGAGTGATATCTCAAAAGAATATTCAACTCCGCTGCAGTTTCAGGACCCTGGTGAGGAGTTTATGAATGGCAATTTAATCTATGCTGAGTATGGAGAGGGCCATTATGTGTATACCGGTCTTTCATTTTTCAGGGAACTTCCAGCAGGAGTTCCTGGTGCAATCAAATTATTCATCAATCTAATTGAACAATAATTTTGGAAGAAAAACCAGTTGTTTGGAAAAAGCTTTATCTAGGGCTAATCGCTAGCCTATTAGTGATCATAGCCTTGTTTTATTGGCTTCAAACCGCCTACGCATGAGTACAATTGATTGGATTGTTCTCTTTGGGACATTAGGAACTATTGCTGGTTATGGGGTTTATAAAACCTATAAGCAAAATAGTTTAGATGGGTATTTGCGTGGTAAGAACTCAATGAATTGGTGGACTATAGGTCTGTCTATCATGGCGACTCAAGCTTCAGCAATTACCTTTTTGAGTACACCGGGCCAGGCTTATGAAGATGGAATGCAATTCCTGCAATTTTATTTTGGTTTGCCTATCGCCATGATCATTATTTCTGTCAGTTTTGTCCCAATTTATTACAAGCTGAAAGTTTATACTGCTTATGAATACCTGGAAAATAGATTTGATTTAAAAACCAGAACCTTAGCAGCTTTACTTTTTATTATTCAACGTGGGCTAGCAGCTGGAATCACTATTTATGCCCCTGCTATTATTCTCTCGACTTTATTAGGTTGGAATTTAACCTGGACCAATATTTTAATAGGGACCTTGGTGATTGCTTATACCGTTTCTGGGGGTACAGAGGCTGTCTCTATTACACAAAAGCAGCAAATGGCTGTGATGATGGGAGGAATGATTTTGGCCGGCATTATCGTGGTGCAAATGCTTCCCATATCATTTCAGGAAGCCTTACATGTGGCCGGCAAAATGGAGAAATTGGATATTGTCAATTTCAAATTTGACCTAGCTGATCGATACAATGTTTGGTCAGGGATGACAGCAGCAGTCTTTTTGTTTTTATCTTATTTCGGAACTGACCAAAGTCAGGTACAGCGCTATCTTTCAGGACAAACACTTACTCAAAGTAGGATGGGCCTGATCATGAATGGTTTTTTGAAAATCCCTATGCAGTTTGTGATTCTGTTTATCGGGGTAATGGTTTTCGTTTTCTATCAATTTTATCAACCACCAGTAGTATTCAATAAGGTACAAACTGAGAAACTCAGAGAAAGTGAATATGCAGGTGAGTTTGAACAATTAGAAAAAGCCTATGAAGGGAAGTTTGAGGAGAGTAAAGCATCCTATCTAGAAATGCTTGATGCCATCAAACAAAAAGATGAATCCGCCGAGAGTAGAATCAAACAGGAATTAAAATCTTTAAAAGCAGAGCAAAATCAAATTAGAGAAGAGGTTAAAGATTTGATCTTAACCAATGACCCAGTGGCAGAAACACGGGATACTGACTATGTGTTTATGCGCTTTGTCATGGATAATCTTCCTACCGGCATTATAGGGTTATTATTTGCAGTGATTTTCTCTGCAGCAATGTCTTCCTCGGCCTCGGAGTTAAATTCGCTTGGCTCAACCAGTACAGTGGATCTATACAAGCGATCGATAAAGAAAAATGCCTCTGATACGCATTATTTAAGATCCTCTAAGTTCTTTACTGCTTTTTGGGGCGTTGGGGCCATATTATTTGCGACCTATGCCTCACTATTTGAAAATTTAATCCAAGCCGTCAATCTGCTGGGTTCACTTTTTTACGGAACCATTTTAGGGATTTTCATTGTAGGCTTTTTTATGAAATGGGTGAAGGGTAAAGCGGTGTTTATTGCAGCTCTTTCTTCGCAAGCTTGGATTCTCTTAATTCATTTCAGAAATGGAGAAGGCTTATTTGGGTTTGTTTGGGATATTGGATTTCTCTGGTACAATGCCATTGGCTGTATAGCAGTAATGGTATTTGCCACGATCACCCAATTATTTGTCAAAAAATAAAAAAATATCCCCTCAGAGTTTAAGTGTTTTCTGAGGGGATTTTTATTACTTCAATGATCTAATCAAGCGTTCATTTAGACCTACATAATCTGGGTTTTGAGCCTCCTCTGCTAGTTCCATAGATTCTTTCGCTGATTCTATTGCCTCTGCATTTTTGCCAAGAGCTACTTCTATTTTTGCTTTCAAATGATAAGCCCAGTATTTAGGGTCTCCGTCAACAGATTCCTGGATCCATTGATATGCAGTATTTAAATCTCTGCCTGTTCTTAAATAGTAATTAGAAGCTTCATAAAGCAATCCTGGATCTTCGGTTTCTTGGTCTAAAACAAATTTTTGGATTTTATCCATTACGATAGGATCTGGATCCATAGAAATATGGAATGCTGCTTGGGTATGATCCCATTTCATCGTTAGATCAGCTCCGGTGTCGGATAAATTATTAAAGGTGATTTCGAAAGTTTCATAATCGTTTTTTGTCTTTCCTGGTTCAACATTAAACCTGACCAAATCTTCTTCAGGATTATATCCTATAGCTCCCCATAATTTGGTGTTTTTGGATAAAATGATGGTCCAGGAATTTTTATCAGGAATAGAATAAAGGGCATATTGTCCCTTTGGAACAAGTTTTCCATGGATGTTCACATCTGTAGAAAAGTCTAGTATGGTTGCCCCATTTGCTCCGGTTCTCCAAATAGAACCATAGGGTACTAGCTCACCGAAAATTTTCCGCCCTTTTTTACTGGGTCTACTATAGGAAACAGTAACATCAGTAAGGCCTATTTTCTGAGCGATTTTAGCAGCGGGAGAAGCTTGAGGCATTTCTATTTGCTGCGCTGCTAACTGTTGGGAGCTTAGAAATAATATACCGAAAGCAATAACAATACAATTGAAAGTTTTCATGTGGGAGGTAGGAGTTTATTATTATTTAAATTAAATTTTTACTGAGAATGTTTCTGTAATTTCTGCATTTTGTGACATTTTTAATCTTTTTTGTAACATATTAATGCATTTTTGTAATGAATAAAGCAGGTTATTCGTATTAAATCAGGTAACTTAACAAAAGCCTTTAACGGTTAAAGATTTTTCATTCATATGAGTTTAGCAATAATAAGTCCAGGGAAAAACGTTCAACCTTGGATTGAGGTTCTAAAAAATCTAGATTCTACATTAAAAATTCAGGTTTATCCTGAGATTGAAGCGCCAGAGGAAGTGGAGGCAGTGATGCTTTGGAATCATCCATCAGGGATTTTATCCAATTTTCCGAACCTAAAATTAATTAGCTCTATGGGGGCTGGTGTAGATCATATTTTGAGAGATGATTCGGTTCCAAAGGATATTCCTGTAGTTAGAATCGTAGATGAGAAATTGACTTGGTCCATGACCAATTACGTGATCATGGGAGTTTTGAATTTTCATAGGCAAATTACCCGATATCAAAAAGATCAAAAGCGGAAGGTTTGGGATATGAGCAATCCCGAAATTGATGTGAAAGTTGGAGTAATGGGAGTAGGGGCATTAGGAGGAGATGTATTAGATAAGCTTTCTTATATGGGCTTTCCCGTTGCTGGTTTTGGTTTTTCAGAAAAGAGTAATTTTCCTCATCCTTATTATTCGAAAGATAAGTTAAAGGATTTTTTAGGAGCAGTGAATGTTTTAGTTTGTCTGTTGCCCTTGACACCAGACACTGAAAATATTTTAGATATAGAATTGTTTTCAAAATGTACCCCTGGGACATTTCTAATCAATGTGGCCAGAGGAAAACATTTGGTAGAAGAGGATGTTATCAAGGCACTTAATGAAGGCTTTTTATCGGGAGCTTTGCTTGATGTCTATAGGAAGGAACCTCTTCCTAAGGATCATTTCTTTTGGGAAGAGGATCGGATTCAATTAACACCGCATATTGCGAGTGTCACTAATCCGCAAGCAGCTGCCCCTCAAGTGATTGAAAATATTCAAAGGATTCGTTCCAACCAGCCGCTTAAAAATCTCGTAATTCGAGAAAGAGGTTATTAATATTTTTATTTATGTCAAAGACTTTTAAAATACTTTGTCCAACGGATTTTTCAGAGTGTTCTTTGAATGCCATAGAGTATGCAGCCAAATTGGGTGAATATTACCAAGCGGACTTATTACTTTTTCATGTACTGAATAAAACCGATTATGAGAAGCTATCTCCTTTAGACACGGAAGGTTATTACCAAGAAGAGTTTATCAAAGAAAAACTTGAGAACTTGCAAGAGGCCGTATTAAAGGAAAGTATCTCCAAAGGATTGAAAAGCTGCGAAATAGCTTACCGAGAGGGTAAAATTGTAAAGTCTACCCTAAATGAGGCCGAAAGTATTGGGGCGGATTTAATTGTGGTTGGAACAGAAGGAACCAATGACTTGAGGGAACATATAATAGGTTCAAAAGCCAGTAGAATTGTAGAGGAATCCGGTCGGGATGTGTTTGTAGTTCCTAGGAAGGTTTACTTTAAGAACCCGAGAAAGCTCGTTTATGCAAGCGACTACCTGGAAGAGGATAAAATTGCCATTCAAAAGATCATTGATTTTGCAAGCTTTTTTGAGGCTGAAATAGATATTGTCCATGTAAGTAATACGCATAAAGCCATTGATAAATCCCTACATATGGAAATGGTGAAAGAGATTAAACCTTTTATCAAATATGAAAAAGTGAGTTATGTCTTAAAATCCTATAGAGATGATTTGGCTTTGGGCTTGGAGAATTATTTACAAACGTCCAAGGGAGATATCTTGGTTACTTTAAGCAAAAAGAAGTCTTTTTTCGATCAGATATTTTCTAAAAATCTATCAAAAAAAATGGCTTACTTTATCAGTAAGCCTTTATGGGTTATCAAATCATTATAATTTATTTCTGCCAAAGAGATTTTTTATAAATTCTTTAAATTCCTTTCGTGTTTTTGGATCCGTAACCAAGCCCTTGATGGTTTGTAAAAAATGACCAAAAGTAAGTTCCTTCTCTAGGTCTTCTTCATCATTGACTATTGGCTCAACCTTCTCTAAAGGTGGCTTGGGCTGATCTTCTTTTTGATCTTGTGGTTTATACCCTACAAGATCATCTGCCTTTTCAAAACTTTTTTTTGATCGTTCTTTATAACCTAATTTTTCCTCTACCAAGCCTTTGTTGTTGAAAGAAACAGCATCCTCCGGGTCTAACGCTATAGCTTTGTCATAATCTTCTATGGACCCATTTAAATCCCCAATACGGTCTTTAAAATAGGCTCTACTGCTATAACGATAAGGATTTTTGGGATCCAAATTCGCTGCTCGGTCAAATTCCGCTAATGCCTCATCATTCCTATTTAGCAAATGAAGGACAACGGCACGGTCAGAAATATAATTTGTATTGTAGGGATCTAACTCTACTATTAAATCGAAATCAAGGATTGCTTCGCTTGTTTTTCCTAACCTGGAGAGAATCCTGCCTCGGTAAAGATGAAGCTCAGGAGTCTTCTCTGAATTGGAAATCAGCTGATTAAAAACTTCTAAGGCTGATTCAAATTCTCCTGCTTTATATAGTTCTATTCCTTTTTGGAAAGTCATATCTCTTTTTTTAACAATTAATACAAAGGTAAGGCAGGAATAGTTTACCAAATAATCTTTCTTATGTTTTTGCACCTAATCAAATCCCACTGTTATCTTTAAGGCTTAGAGTTTACTTCTTTTATGGCCCAATCAAATCCTTCTCCACAATCTGTTATCAAAGATCTGAAAGCGAAAAAGTTTGCTCCAATATATTTTTTGGATGGAGACGAACCCTTTTACATAGATCAGATAACTGAAATCATTGAGAATACCGCTATTGCGGAACATGAAAGAGGTTTTAATCAGGTTGTTCTTTATGGAAAGGACAGTGATATGGGGACCATTATCAATAATGCCAGGAAGTTTCCTATGATGGCGGATCGGCAGGTGGTGATTGTAAAAGAAGCGCAAAGTCTGACTGATTTGGGTAAAGAGGAAGCCCAAAAGCTTTTGATTGGCTATGCCCAAAACCCACTCCCCAGTACTATTTTGGTGCTCGCCCATAAATATAAAAAGTTTGATAGACGTTCAGCCCTTTCCAAGGAACTCCAGAAAAATGCCATTTACGTTACCTCGGAAAAAATCAAGGATTATAAACTGACCGAATGGGTATTACAATATTTTAAGGATATTGGTCATGATATTGAACCTCGGGCCGCTCAATTTTTAGCAGAATCCATAGGCAACAACCTTGAGGTGATGACCAATGAGGTGGGCAAAATGCTGATTAACTTTAAAGAGCCTACCAAATTTACCGTCAAAGATATTTCCAAGTTCATTGGAATAAATAAAGACTATAATAATTTTGAATTGCTGAAAGCAATAGGGATGAAAGATCCGATCAAATCAAACAAAATTGTTAACTATTTCATTCAGAACCCCAAAGCACACCCTGTTATTCCACTTTTTGCTTTGATGTATAACTATTTTACCAAACTAGCGATGATCCATGAAGTAGGGGGTGGATCCGATTCACAGGTTGCTTCTCTCATTGGAGTGCCACCTTTTGTCGCAAAAGAGTACATGCAATCTGCTCGGAACTACAAATTGGGCAAGGTAATTGATGTGTTTGAATACCTCAAGGAGGCTGATCTTCGTTATAAAGGCGTTGATTCTGGAAGCATGACAGATGCTGAAATTCTCCGAGAACTTATTTACAAAATATTGCACTGATTACGTAGTCAATTTCCAATTGCCTGAGGAATTACCAGCATACAATTTTCAGAACAAATTGTTTGGATAGATTGTATTGAGGAATTTTTATGGCAGCTAAAACCAACTATCTCTATGAAATATTATCTGGTGCTATTAGCTGGGTTGGGCTTAAGTCTGGATGCTTTTTCTCAATCCACTCTTTATCAGACCAGTCCTCAGCAGCCGCTAGACCATCAATTGGAACTGTTTGATAAGCAGCTCTTTTCAGGGGCTCTTTACGACAATACCAGGCTTTTAAATGAAGATCTGACGGATGAGCAAAAGAAATCTGCAGAACTTCACCGAGCAATGTCGGCACTGCAAGTTGAAAGTCCCGACGGACCTGGTTTAATGAAATCCTATATTTATGACAATGGAAATCATCCTTCGGTAACCTCGGCAGGATTGTACCTTGGGGATCATTTTTTTTACAAAAGGAATTACAACGAAGCAATAGATAGCTATGCCTTAGTGAATCCAAATGGACTTGGGGATGATAATCGAGCAGACCTTTATTTCAAGCAAGGATTTTCTCATTTTCAAATGTCTAATTACGGTCAAGCAGCTCCTTTTTTTGATCAAGCCAAAACTTTAAATACTTCCGTTAGCCCAGATGCATATTATTATAGTGGATATATAGCTTTGGAAAATGGAGACAATGAAAAAGCAATTTCGGACCTTCATGCTGCTTCCAATGATCCTTTTTATTCCGGCAAAGTCCCATACTTATTGGCGGCTCTTTATTATCAAACAGGAAGTTATGATCAGTTAATCAGCTATGCTGAACCAAAGTTTGGAACAGGGCAGCAGCTAGATCGACCAGAAGTCATTCATTTGTATTTGGCAGAGGCATACTATGCTAAATCAGACTATGCTAAGGCATCAGAACATTACGAAGCCTATATAAATTCTAGAAAAGGGACACTTTCCAGAGAAGAAATTTACAAAGCTGGAATTTCGTTATTCGAAATCGAAAATTATCCAAGAGCGGCAGAATATCTTAAAAACTCAGCTTCTGCAACAGATGAATTGGGGCAAGCTTCTAGCTACTATTTAGGACATGCTTATTTAAAGCAAGAAAATTTTCAATTTGCCTCAACCAGCTTTGCTGCAGCCGCAAAATCTGATTTCAATAAACAAATCCAGGAAGATGCTCTGGTGAATTATGCTAAAGTAAACCTTCAAAAAGGAAGTTTTCAGCTAGCAATTACTGCATTGGATGATTATTTAGAGAAATATCCAAACGGCTCCCATAAAGCTGAAATGGAGACTTTGCTTTCTGAAGCTTTAGTCAATACAAATGATTATTTGAGAGCAATTGAGCAGATGGACAGAATCACCAATAAATCTGCACGAATTCAGACTGCTTATCAGAAGGTAGCATTTTATCAGGCGATGGTTTATTACAGAGACCAGCGATACGATGGGGCCATTGCTTACTTAGATAAATCTTTGGCTTATCCGATTGATAAAACCATGGTTTTGGAATCTCATTTTTGGAAAGGAGAGTCCTATTCAGCAGATGGAAATCTTCCAGAAGCCATCAAATCATACCAGCAAGCGATATCCTTGGGAAGGACAACTTCCTCTGCGTATTTGACCAAGAGTTTGTATGGTTTAGGATATTCCTACTTCAACTCACAGCAGTATTCTCGAGCTGAGGAAGAGTTTAAAACCTATACAGATCGATTAAGAAGTCGACAAAACAAAGAGAATTATGACGATGCAATGCTCCGACTGGGGGATTGTTATTATGTGCAAAAAAGATTTTCGGAAGCTTCTGCGACATTCCAACAAGCAATTAATGACGGAAACAAAGGTATTGACTATGCTTATTACCGTTTGGCAGTAGTACAGAATTTCCAAAACAATAATCAGCAGGCTTTAGGTCAATTAAATACCTTGATTTCGAGATATCCTAATAGCTTGTACTATGAAGATGCTTTGTTCCAAAAAGGCCAAATCAATATGGAGGAAACAAACTATTCTGAAGCCTCTCGAGCATTTTCTGATTTGATTACCGGTAAGCCAAACAGCCCATTTGTTCCTTATGCTTTGGAAAGTAGGGCTGTGGCGAATTTCTCCATGCAGAATTATGAGCAAACAATTTCTGACTATAAAACCATTTTAGATAAGCATCCCAATGCTCAAAATTCTGAAACTGCATTGAAAGGTCTTCAGGAGACCTTGGCTTTACAGGGAAGGTCTGGGGAGTTTAGTGATTATTTAGCTAGATATAAAGGTTCTAATCCTTCCAGCTCTAGCGTTCAAACTCTTGAATTTGAGTCGGCTAAGAGTATGTATTTTGATAAGAATTATACTCAGGCAAGTAAAGCATTGGAAAACTATTTGAGGAATTACCCTCAGTCAGCTCAAAGGCTGGACGCACTCTATTTCTTGGGAGATAGCTATTTCCAGCTAGGTGATAAAACCAAAGCCTTGGAGCAATTTAAAGCATTAGAGCAAGAGCCTGCCTCACCGCAGAGACTACGAGCCATGCACAGGATTGGAATCATGGAATTGGAGCTGGGCAATTTTGAGCAAGCTATCCCTTACTTAAAAACTTCAGCTGCCAACGCAAGAAGTAAAATAGAAGAGGCTGAAGCAGTGGAAGGATTGATGGTCGCCAATTTTGAAACCAGAAAGTATAATGAGGCAATCTCAAATGCAGATCAACTGTTGACACTGGATGGGATCATCCCTGAGTCTACTCCTAAAGCACTTTTGACAAAGGCTAAGTCTGAAAGAGAGACTAATCAAAAGGCGGATGCTGAAATCACATTAATGACTTTGGTGAATGAATACAAAACCATTCAGGGAGCCGAAGGATTGTATTGGTTGGCTTATTCTTTCCAGGAAAAAGGAGATATCAATCAGTCTAATGAAACCATTTTTGATTTCTCAGGACCCTTTGCTGATTTTGATTATTGGTATGGCAGAATGTTCCTGCTTCTAGCCGATAATTATATCAAGACTGAGGAAGACTTTCAGGCTAAAGCGACATTGGAGTCAATCATAGAGAAATCTACCAATGAAGAAATAAAAACTATGGCACAAACGAAACTTCAAACCATTAACTAAACCATGAAAAAGCTAGCGAAATCTATACTTTTGGGAAGTGTCATTGGTTTGACTTCAAGTTTTGCCATGGCCCAAACACAATCACAAGGTGAGGTGACGGATCAGGAGTTTGTGATCCGAAAGGACAGAGTTTTAACGGTCCCCAAACAACCTCGTGTATACGAAAAATTACCTGTTCTGCCTCAACCCAAAGGCTTGACTGATTTTAATTATATGGTCAATAAATATCCTTTGACCTTAGCTCCTTTGGAACTCGAGACTACGCCAATTCAAAAACCATTTAGGGCTCCTCAATTGGATTTATTTCCAGGATATGTAAAGCTTGGTTATGGTAATTTCGAATCTCCTTTGTTGGAGGCTAGATTTATGGCCACAGAGGCTGAGGAAGTGAACTATTCCTTGAAATTTGGACATCAGAGCTTTGGTAAAGGGCCTGTACAAAGAAATCAGTCTGCCGAGTCTCATACTAATTTTGGTGGGGATATCAGTTATTTTGCGGACCTATTTGAAATATTTGGTGGAGCAGATTGGAGTCAGGATAAATACTCATTTTATGGGATTGACCCAGTTAATTTTGAAAATCCAGATTTTGAAACCAGTGATAATGTATTGAATTCCATATTTGTCAAAGCTGGAGTTCGAGATATTGAAAAAGTAGGACCCTTCTCTTACGAGGCTCAAGTAAGCTACCGCAATTTCAAGGATAGTTATAGTGCCAAGGAGAATGAAATTGGCCTTGCTGCTACCGGAATATTTAGACCCAATGAAGACTGGAAGGGGCAAGTAGGAATTTCTTACTATACGACTAATCCAGAAGATTTCAATTATTCCAAAACCAGAAATTATTTTGCCATCAGGCCAGAATTAACCTATACGTTGGAAGGTTTACGTCTTTCTGCTGGATTAAATCTGGTATCAGAAAATGATTCTATTCAGGATAAATCAAGTGATTTCAGGATTTTTCCTAATCTAAAGGCTTCTTATCAGTTTGCTGAGGAGTTTGGGTTCTTTGGTGAGTTTTCTGGAGATGTACAGCGAAATACCTATTACAGTTTTGTGAACGAAAATCCCTTCTTAGGCCCGAGTGAACAGCTTTTAAATACCATTCAAAACTATAAAGTGGAAGGTGGGATAGAAGGTCAGTTTCAAGAGGTATTCCAATATCGGGCTGCAATCAATGTCAGCAGATATAATAATCTCAGCTTTTTCGTCAATAACTATTACATCTACCCGAGCGCATCTGACTCTTCAAGATTCACCTTGGTTTATGATGATAAAAGCACTGTTTTTAACATCAATGGTGAGTTAGGGTTTAAGTTTTCAGATTTCTACACGCTAGGTACTCGTTTAGATCTATATCAGTATGATCTGAATATGCAGGAAGAAGCTTGGCATAAACCAACATGGGAATTTAGAGCCAACAATCAATTCACTCCTTTTGAAGGTTTATTGGTTCAGGCAAATCTAAATTTCATGGGTGGATTGAAAGCCAGAAGAGCAGAAATAAATACGGGTGGAACCTTTGATAACTACGAGGTGGTAAAACTGAAAACCATTGCCGACTTGCAGCTGAAAGCGGATTATCAGATTAGTAATCGCTTTTCTGTTTTCGCAGTAGGAAACAATGTGTTAAATGGGAAAAATACCCGTTGGTTAAACTATCCAGTTAGAGGAATTCAGCTAATTGGCGGAGTATCTATGAAATTCTAAGAATGTTTCCCATTTGTTGTTGGGGTTTAGCATCATTTATTTTAGTTTCGTAGCTCCCAAATTTCACTATGTCGACAGATCCTTCTGAAAATAAGTCCTGGCCAGATCCTAAAGATTTTGGACTTCCCTATGTGGAAGTGAAACCTATTGATCCTCAGCTTAAAGAGGAGAAGGTTGATGTGGTGCCTGATACAAAAGACGAGACACCAGAAATTGCTCCGATAGTAGTAGAAGAGAAAGCAGAGACACCTGCTGTCAAAGCTTCTGAATCAGAACAAGTAGAAGCAGGAAATGTTGTTGAGCAAACTGCACCCGAGAAGGAAGTTGCAGAAACTAAAGAGATACCAAAAAAAGAAACAGTACAGCCCGACCCTAAGAAAAGTAATTCATGGGTAGGAGTGGTCATTGTATTGGCAGTTTTGGTGATTTCAGTAATAGTTTGGCAACTGATGGGAAGTCAAGCTACTGTTTCTGATAAGGTAGCTTCTAACTCAACCCAAGAAAGTTCAAATTCTGTAATCGAAGCGGCCTCGCCGACTGTGGAAAATACCCCAACTGAAGAAATTCAAGTTGCTGATAATCAAGATTCTATTCCAAAATCCAATTCTTCTTTAGAAGAACCTACTAAAACACCTCAAACTGGTACAACTATTGATCGTACTGGTACTGAGTCTTTGATTCGTGTAGATGGTAGAGCAGAGAGACCACGTTATTTCATCGTGGTAGGAAGTTTGCCAAATGAAAGAATGGCAATTTCTGAATCTGCACAATACCTCGAGCGAGCAAGTTCAGTTTATCTGATATTGCCATACGAAGATGTGAAAAACCATCGTTTGGCTATTGGACAATTCACAAGCTTTAGAAAAGCAAGTGAGGAACTGGACCAAATCAAAGATCAGTATACTGAGGCATTATGGATTCTGAAATATTAATATGATTCTTCTTCAAACCCTTTCTGTTGCCGATTCTCTGGCAGCAGCAGACAGCCTTGCTGAAGGCGCTACCAAAGAAAGCATTGGTTTATTAGACCTTTTAATCAAAGGCGGATATATGATGATCCCCTTGTACCTGCTTTTCATTTTGGCTATTTTCATTTTTATCGAACGATTGTTGACCTTGAAAAAGGCCGCTAAAACTCCTTCTTCAATGATGGATCAGGTAAGAATGTTGGTTCAGACTGGAAAGATTGAAAAAGCAAAAATGCTTTGTGCCAGTGAGAATACTCCTGTGGCCAATATGATTGCAAAAGGTATAGAGAGAATTGGAAGTCCTTTGAAAAATATTGAGGTCTCTATCGAAAATGTAGGGAAAATTGAAATCTATAAGTTGGAAAAAAACCTGAACCTTTTGGCAACGGTATCTGGAGCTGCACCCATGATCGGTTTCTTAGGAACTGTAGCTGGTATGATTCAGGCTTTTATTGCGATTGCACAGGAAGAAGGAATGGTTTCGCCTAAATTACTTTCCGAAGGTATTTATGAGGCGATGATTACGACTGCTGCAGGATTGGTAGTAGGTATTGTGGCTTATTTAGGATATAACTACCTGGTTTCGAAGGTATCTAAATTGGTACACAACATGGAATATACTACAGTAGAGTTTATCGATTTACTTCAGGATAAATAATATGGGATTACAGGCAAAAAATAAGGTTGACCCGGCATTTAGCATGTCTTCAATGACAGATATTATCTTTCTGTTATTGATCTTCTTTATGCTTACATCATCCTTTATCACCCCATCAGGTTTACCGGTCAATTTACCCTCTAGCGAAACTTCAGACATCGTTATGCAGGAAGTTTCCGTTACTATTACTAAGGACTACAAATACTCGGTCAACGATAAGATTGTTCCGAGAGAAAATATAAAAAGTGAATTGACCAGCTTATTAAAGGATAAGAAAGGTCAAGTTGTTTTGCATATTGATAAGGAAGTTCCTGTAGAATATTTAGTCGAAATAGGAGGCATTGCAGCAGGTTTGGAAGCCAATGTTTCCATCGCTACAAAACCGTTTTAACATGGAATATTGGGACGCAGATAGAGAAGAAGCACAAAGCAAAAAGAGGGCAGGGATCATTACGTTTGTATTCAATGTCCTGCTTTTGGTTGCCCTGTACTTTATAGTGGTTTGGAAACAACCCGTACCTCCTTTGCCTTCCTTTGGTTTAGAATTAAATCTAGGTTTTTCACCAACAGGATCGGGGGAGAAAAATAGTCCAAACCCACCCTCAGAGGTGAAAACTCCTGTGACAGAAGCTGCTGCTCCAGGTGAAATCTCTGAAGCTGTAACAAAACCATCAACACCTGCACCAAGTCCAAAAACACAGGTAGCGAAACCTAAAGCGCAATCAAGCCCTTCCGAGGTTAAAGCTGTAACTACAAAACCTTCTCCATTGAAAGGACAGGAAAAAGCATCAGAACCTTCTAAAAAACCTGAGCCTACAAAATCTGAACCGACAAAAGCGGTAACAACGCCCGCGAAAGAAGAAGCTGAAGAAACCACACAAAAAGCTCCTGAGAAACCTAAGGTGGATCAAAGAGCTATTTTTGGAGCTGGTGGTACTGCCGGAAAAGGCAAGACACCTACCTCTGGTGGAGCCCAAGGAAAATCTGATGAAAAAGGCGATGAAGGGGATCCAAAAGGTACAGTGGATGGAAGAGCTTTGATGGGAACCGGAACTGGCAAAGGAGTGAATCCAGGAAATGGGGTAAGCTTAGATTTAGCAGGCTGGGAATTTGGCAATAGACCTAACATCAATGACCGAGTTTCAACTCGAAATGGTAGAATTGTTTTTAAAATCACAGTAGATGATGCGGGAAGAGTGGTGCAGGCTGTACCGTTGGAATATAATGTATCCAATGAAGTTTTAGCTTATTACCGTCAGGTAGTAAACCAAATCTCTTTCAAGAAGCAAGGAGCGGCTGTGGCTGATTTTTCTACCGGTAAAATCACCTTTATTATTAAAGTGGACTAATCCATGACTTATCAGGAGACGCTGGACTTCTTGTTCAATGCCTTACCCATGTTTCAAAGGCAAGGAGCTCCGGCTTTCAAAAAGGATCTAAGCAATACACTTGCTTTATGTGATCACCTGAGAAATCCAGAAAAAAAATTCAAATCAATACATGTAGCAGGCACCAATGGGAAGGGAAGTACTTCTCACTCTTTGGCGGCTATTCTGCAAAAGGCAGGCTACAAAACTGGGTTATATACCTCACCACATCTCAAATCTTTTACGGAAAGAATCAAAATTGATGGAATAGAAATTCCTGAAGATGAGGTCGTTCAGTTTGTAAAGGAAAACAAGACATTCATCGAAAATCTTAAACCAAGCTTTTTCGAGATGACGGTTGCCATGGCCTTTTGGCATTTTGCAAAAGAGTCTGTTGATGTGGCTGTGATTGAAGTTGGTATGGGAGGGAAGTTTGACAGTACAAATGTCATTCTTCCAGAAATATCAGTTATTACTAATATTGGGTTTGATCATGTGCAGTTTCTAGGCAACACACTTCCTGAAATTGCAGGTGAAAAAGCAGGAATTATCAAACAAAGGATTCCTGTGGTAATCTCACAAACTCAAGTAGAAACCAAACCGGTTTTTATACAGAAAGCGCAATCTGTTTCTGCTTCGATTAAGTTTGCAGATGAATCCTGGCAAATAAAGAAAGCTGGGGTTTCAGAAGGCCTAGTGACCTATGAGGTGATCCATAAGGAGGAAATTAGTCATTTGAACTTTGGCCTTTTGGGGAATTACCAGCGGTTTAATCTTCCTGGAATATTGGAAACAGTTCATCAACTGAAAAAAAGTGGATGGGAAATTTCTGAAATAGCCTTGAAAGAAGGATTGGAAAAAGTAGCTAGCTTAACAGGTCTGAAAGGGAGATGGCAGGTCTTAGAAACTCAACCCATGACCATCTGTGATACGGGTCATAATATTGCCGGTTTTACAGAAATTTTAGATCAATTGAAAGAGTATGAATATGATGCTCTTTGGATGGTTTTAGGTATGGTCCAAGACAAGGACGTTTCTGAAGTACTTTCAAAATTACCTAAAGAGGCTCATTTTGTTTTTTGTGAAGCTAAAATACCTAGAGCCTTACCTGCTTCAGAATTAGCTAAAAAGGCGCTTGATTATGAACTAAAAGGACAAATTGTGCCAGAGGTGAATGAAGCACTGACATTTGCTCGAAAAAATGCAGGTAAAAATGACTTGATTTTTATCGGAGGGAGTACTTTTGTGGTCGCGGAAATCGATGAGTTATAAATGAGCAGAAAAAAACTTGTTCGCTTCAAAGAGAATGAAGCCAACCCAAATGTAGTCCAAGAAGGAAAAGAAATTTTCGAAAAGATTAAAGGCAACTGGAATAAGCTGCAATTTCAAAATGACAATCCAATTGTTGTTGAATTAGCCTGTGGAAGAGGAGAATTTACTGTAGGACTTGCAAGAGTTTATCCTAACCAAAATTTTATTGGGGTTGATATCAAAGGCAGCAGGATCTGGAAGGGGAGCTCTACAGCTACTGCTGAAGGTATACAAAACGTTTCCTTTTTGAGGACTCAAATCGAACTTCTGGAGAGATTTTTTGAAAAAGGTGAAATATCTGAACTTTGGATTACATTTCCAGACCCATTTCCCCGAGACGGTGATGAAAAGCGCCGTTTGACGTCTCCACGCTTTTTGGAAATGTACAAGCCTATGTTAAAAGATGGCGGAACTGTTCATTTCAAGACAGATAATACAGGCTTGTTCGATTACTCTTTAGAGTTATTCCAAAGCAGAGAAGATGTGGACCTTCTAGGCCATACGCATGATTTCTATCAATCGGAATGGAAAGACGATCATTTTGGGATTCAAACCCGCTACGAGAAAATGTTTTCTGAAAAAGGCGAAAAGATTAAGTACCTCAAATTCAAATTTAAAGGATAAGCAGAAATCAGCTTAAATGGTGAAACCTCCGTCTGCCGTCATAATCGCACCTGTGCTGTAAGAAGAGGCCGGAGAGGCTAGGAAAAGAGCAAGGGAAGCAATTTCTTCGGAAGTCCCCACACGTTTAATTGCCAGCTGTTTGAGCATATAATCCATGATCTTATCATTGTCCCAAAGTGGCTCTGAAAATTTAGTCTTGATCAGTCCAGGGCAGATAGCATTCACTCTGATCTTAGAATCCCCCCATTCCTTTGCAAAAACCTTTGTCAAAGAGATCAACGCTGCTTTACTGATGCTGTAAACTCCCAATCCAGGTTCTGGAGAAATACCACCGATGGAACTGATATTGATTACAGAGCCAGAGGAAGATTTTCTCAAATGCGGAAAGCATAAATTGCATAAAGCAAAAGCTGCTTTGACATTGACATCCATAATTTTATCAAAAGCCTCTAAGCTCGTTTCATGAATGGGACCAAAAACTGGGTTTGTCCCTGCGTTATTTACCAAAATATCCAATTGACCGTAGATCTCCACGGTTTTTTTGACCAACTCAGATAACTCATCAACGTTTCCCACGTTACAAGCAATACCTGTTGCCTCATAACCTTTACTGTTTAGCCGATTAGCTTCTTTATCTAGAGCTTCTTGTTTTCGGCTACTCAATACAACTTTTGCACCAGCAGCTGCAAAAAATTCAGCTATAGAGAGGCCAATTCCTCTGCTTGCTCCGGTGATTAATGCGACTTTTCCATCTAACGAAAAAAGCGTTGATAAATCCATAGTTAATAGCGGTTTAATAGTTATCCTTAATTTATAAAAAAAAGAGAATTGAGAACTAATGCTCGGGTATATATCCTTAGTTTTAATGAAAAAATAATACTTTAAATTCCTACAAAACCAACTTACAACATGAAAGCAGTCATATTTGAAGAAACTGGTAACCCTTTGGAGGTTTTAAGTCTAAAAGATATAAAGGATCCAGTAGCACAAGAAAATGAAGTGTTAGTGAAAGTAACTGCAAGAAACATTAACCCTTCAGATATCATGTTCATCCAGGGTTTATATGGTATTCAACCTCAATTACCAAGTAGCGCTGGATTTGAAGCTTGTGGGGTTTTAGAGTCCTCTGGAAAGAAGCTGAAAGCAGGAACACGGGTTTTATTTTCTGCGCCAGGCACTTGGAAGGAAAAATTGGCTTTGCAGGAAGAGACACTTATTCCAATTCCAGACGAAATGCCTGATGAAGTTGCTTGTCAAGCGGTGGTGAACCCAATGACTGCCTATTTCATGTTGGAGAAATCAGATTTGAAGTCGGGAGAGTGGCTCTTGATAACTGCCGGAGCCTCTGCGTTTGGGAAATTTGCTATTCAAATGGCTAAGGAAAAAGGAATTAAAGTTGCGTGTACGGTGAGACATGATGCTCAAAAAGAATTGTTACAAAATTTGGGAGCCGATTTGGTAGTGAATACTGAAAAGGAAAAACTTCAAAAAGTAGTTCCCGAAAAAACCGATGGGGGAGTGCATGTAGTTTTTGATGCCGTAGGAGGAATCATGGGAGCAAAAGCATTAGCCTCTTTACGGAAAAATGGACTGATGATGGTATTTGGTAGTTTAAGCCTTGAGAACATACCTCTTAACAGTGGTTTGATGATTTTCAATTCGCTCAGAGTTGAAGGGTTTTGGTTGACAAAATTGATGACAGAGATCGACCCAAAAGATAGATTCCAGGCTTTTCAGACAGTGTTCAAATTTTTAATGGACAAAAGGTCTCAAGTAGATGTAGCTGAAAAATTCCCCTTAGAAAAGTTTCAAGAGGCTATTAAGGCCTATGAAAAAGGGGGAAGGAACGGAAAAATTCTACTTATTAGTTAATTTCTTTCGAATATGTTCTGCTTAAAAAAAGGGAATGCCCATCTTTGTGTTTTCAAAACAAAAAAATCAAGAAGGAATGAATTGGGATAAGCTGGATTTAGAGCTCACCGAGATTGTAGAAAAAAGAAATCAATTGGCAGAAATGGATTATAGCGATGCCAGTTATGATGATTTAGAAGAAGAACTTCATGATTTGGAGGATGATTTCAATGCGGATTATGAAGACACTTTAGAACCTGAATTGGAGAAAATTTATTCAGTATTAAAATCAGATACAGATATATTACTTCCAACAGCCTATTTGGCCAATAAATACAAGCCTCTGCAACCAGATGCAAGAGGTATTGTAAGCTATGAAGTAGTTGGAAGAGAAGGAGTGCCTATTGAATCAGATCAGTTTGATAGACAGGATGTAAGGCTAGTTTTAGTCCCTAATCCTGCAAGGTTTTTGATGATTATCAATGGTAATCCTTTGAAAATTTTATGGAGAAGTAGATAATCTAATATTCAGGTATATTGAATATAAAATATAAGCCCGGTTTTGACGCCGGGTTTTTTTTGCCTCAGAAATAATAAAAGACTCATTAAATTAGGGTATGAATTCAAGAAGAGTAGTAATAACAGGACTAGGTGCTTTATCTGGTTTAGGAAACGATGTTAATAGTAATTGGGAAAATGCGAAAAATGGAAAAAGTGCTGCAGCAGCTATTTCCTACTTTGATGCCAGTAAATTTAAAACTCACTTTGCTGCTGAGTTAAAAGGGTTTGAACCAAGTTCAAGGCTCGATCGAAATGACATCAAACGCTCTGATTTATACACTCAATACGCCTTATACACCGCTTCAGAAGCCATGGAAGACGCTGGTTTACAGGTTTCTGAATTGGACTCTCCTTTTGATGCTGGAGTAATCTGGGGATCAAGTCAAGGAGGAATGCTAACTTTTGAAAATGAGGTTAAAGGTTACTTGGAGAACGATTCAACTCCAAGATTCAACCCATTTTTTATTCCTAAGTTTTTGGGAAATATGGCATCAGGAATGATCTCTATCAAATTTGGAATGATGGGAGTGAACTTCTCACCAGTTTCTGCCTGTGCAACCTCCAATAGTGCCTTGATGGAAGCATTTAATTATATCCGATGGGGCAAAGCAAAAGTAATATTAACCGGTGGGTCCGATGCACCTATTACCGAGGCCTCTATTGGTGGTTTTGGAGCATTGAAAGCCCTATCCAATAGAAATGAGGACCCACAATCAGCTTCCAGGCCATTTGACATACAAAGAGATGGTTTTGTGATGGGAGAAGGAGCAGCTGCTTTGATCTTAGAAGAATATGAACATGCAAAGAAAAGAGGAGCTAAAATTTATGCGGAAGTAGTGGGAGCTGCAATGACATCCGATGCCTATCATATGACCGCAACGCATCCTGAAGGATTGGGAGCTTCAAAATGTATGGAATTGGCCCTTAAAGAAGCCGGTTTAACTATTCAGGATGTGGATTACCTTAATGCGCATGCTACTTCTACACCATTAGGAGATGTGAGTGAAACAAAAGCCATCTCAAAGCTTATCAATGGAGCAGACAATAAATTGCACATCTCTGCTACAAAATCAATGACAGGGCACTTATTAGGAGCTGCAGGTGCCATAGAGGCAATATTTAGTATCAAGGCCATCAATGAAGGAGTTATCCCTCCAACGATCAATACGGAAGAATTGGATCCTAATATTCCTTCAGATATAGAGATCGTATATAAGGAATCCTTGGAGAAAAAAGTAAAAGTGGCATTGAGTAATACCTTTGGATTTGGCGGACATAATGCAAGCGTCGTTTTCAAAGAGTTTATCTAAGTCAAACCACTATAAATCAATAAAATAAGCTGTCCTTAAAGTTTGTCATTTGTCTGCCTGAGCGGAGCCGAATGATTGATATTGTAAATCAAATTACATTTCAAGACTTTCGTCTCTCAAGTGCTCAATGTGACAATAAACATTTTTGGACAGCTTTATTTTTGTTTTATCTGAACCCAAGTTTGGTTCTTATTTTTTCTAGAATTGGTTCACCCACCGATTTCGCTTTTTCCTCACCAGCAGCTAGTTTTCTTTCTATCTCTTCAGGGTGTTCCATATAGTAATTAAAGAGCTCTCTTTCCTTACTATACTTATCAAGAATCAATTGCATAAACTCTTTTTTGGCATGACCATAGCCATAATTTCCACCGAGGTATTTTGCTCTTAACTGTTGAGTTTGCTCTTCTGTGGCAATCAAGCTATATAGCTTATAAACATTGCAAACGTCTGGATCCTTCGGTTCTTCCAAAGGAGTGCTATCAGTCACAATGCTATTGACATTCTTTTTTAATGCCTTTTCAGGAAGGAAAATATCGATGAAGTTATTATAAGACTTACTCATCTTTTGCCCATCCGTACCTGGGATAGTTTTTACCGATTCGGATATTCTAGCCTCTGGCATAGTTAATATTTCCTCCTCCGTTATTCTGTTGAAAGCTGAAGCAATATCCCGAGTCATTTCCAAATGTTGCATTTGATCTTTTCCAACAGGCACTAAATCCGCAGAATAGAGAAGGATATCCGCTGCCATCAATACAGGATAAGTGAACAGTCCTGCATTCACATCAGATAATCTTTCCGATTTGTCCTTAAAGCTATGTGCATTTGCCAGCATTGGGAAAGGCGTGAAGCAACTCAAATACCAAGTTAACTCAGCAACCTCTGGTCTTCTGGATTGTCTATAGAAAACCGTTTTATCAATATCTAACCCGAATGCAAGCCAAGCAGCAGCAACTGCCAGCGTGTTTTGCTTCCTTGTTTCACCGTCTTTGGAACTGGTTAAGGAATGCAAGTCAGCAATAAAAATAAAGGATTCTTCTTTGTCGTTTTGGTTGATCAACTCAATAGCGGGTACAATTGCCCCTAGGATATTTCCTAAATGAGGTCTACCGCTACTTTGTATGCCTGTCAGTACTCTTGCCATTTGTTTAATTTTGCTGCAAATTAAGTAAAACAGCATATAATACGGTTGAAAATATGCGTTAATTGCGGTATGAGTAGAATACGAATTTTCCTGTTGCCCCTTTCCATTTTGTTGCTTTCATTCCAAGCCGTTCAGGCTCAGGATACTGTAGTGCCAAAATTGATTTGGGCAGTGAATAAAGTGGATCTGGGGACGGTATTTGAAGAGCAAGGAAAGCAATTGGCTGAATTTGAATTTACTCATACGCAGGATTCACTTTTTTTTGTCGAGGATGTGTGGACTGATTGTGGTTGTACCACAGCAGAATTCACTAAAGATACTCTTGAGGTAGGCGAAAAGGGGATATTAAAAGTATCCTTTGATCCTACTTCTGCATCAGGGTATTTTAACAGAATGGTGATCGTCAAAGGTAACCTTCAAAATACTCAGGATACCTTGTTTGTTGAAGGAATCGCGATACCCTATCCTCAAGATCCAGAGAAAGCTTTCCCGGTTAGAAAAGAGTATGTAGGGTTCCGCCTGAACAAGCTAAATATGGGAGAGGTTCTTACCAATGAACCCAAAGTGAAAATGCTTGAATTTTACAATTTTGGCGAGGAGACACTATACAAAGATAGCTTAAAGTATAATACTCCTGAGTTCATTCAAATATCTCAGGTTCAAGAAATTGTAAGGTCTCAGGAAAGAGGGTTACTTCAGGTGTCATATGATGGGAAACTAAAGGGAGATCTCGGGTTTTTTGAGGACTATTTAGCTGTTTCTTGGGATTCTATATCGGTTATTCCAATGCCGGTATTGGCAGATGTTTTTGAATATTTTCCTCCCATCTCAAAGGATGAACTTCACCTAGTTCCCCAATTATCTTTGGGCACCCAAGAAATTGACCTGAAAAAAATTTCTGCTAATTCAGTGCAGACTGAATCCGTGACTATTACCAATAAAGGTCAGGAGAAATTAGAAATCAGAAAGATTCAAGGCAACTGTGATTGTTTAACCATAGAAATTCCTAAAGTGGAGCTTTTGCCAGGGGAGTCAGTGGATTTAAAAATCACCTTTGACCCCAAAGGTAGAAAAGGAATAGACCAGAGAAATATTTACTTATTTTCAAATGACCCGGTGAATCCCGTTCAATTGTTCCTATTAAAGAGTAGGGTTGAATAGAAATTTGATAAATTTGGGTTAGAGGGTCAACTCAGGCTTTCTACCGTTTTATCATTGATGAAGAAGTTTTTTTATTGCCTATCTCTTATTTGTGTAGCATTATCTTTAGTTTCTGGTATCGCTACTTCTACAGATGAATTTCGCGTCCTACCTTATCTTCAGTTATATGGTGAAGGAAGGGTTCAAATAAGCTATTTTTCTCATTCTCAGATCAATTCGAATTTCGAACTTTTTGATGATCAAGGAACTAAGGTTTGGAGTCAAGAAATCCAGGCAAATGAGGTACCTGAGATTTACTACACGTCAAACGAACAGAATGAGAGCATTTCAGGGATTGCCCAAGGTTCTTGGCTATATGGTCAGGCAGCTTATAAGCATGAAGCTATCCTACCCGAATTACAAAGTGGTAAAACTTATAAGTACACCGTAAGCTTAGGAGGAAGTACATTTTCTTCAAATTTCAGATCAAAACCAAGTCAAAGTGATTGGGAAAAAATAAGGTTCATTGCTCTCGCAGATAGCGAGACGGAACCGAAAGGAAGAGTAACAAGAAGAGCATGGTTTCCAGCTGATTTGAGTTTTCGGCCATCTACCTCAGCTAGTTTATGGAAAGATAAATTTGGAGTTACCACTGAGCAGGGCATTGGAATATTAAACTATATGCTCACGGAGAAGCAGGGCTATCAAGAGAATTTAAAGGTTATCAATCAACGGGAGCCGGATTTTATTGTGATGCCAGGGGATCTGGTGCAAGGTAGTGGTTATCAACCGGGTTGGGATGAGTTTTTTAGACAAAATGCCGGGGAATTTGGTCAAGGCCTGACAAGATATCCAATCATTCCAGCATTGGGGAATTGGGAGAATTTCGGTGCATTGAACGGTGGCTATGGGTTCAATGAAAAAGGTAAATTCTTACCAATTGTTGGCCGAGAGCGGTATTATGCCTATTTCGAAACTCCCAAAGTCGATGATTTACAAAAGCATAGGCAAAGTTACTATCGTGTGGACTATGGACCGATTACCATCTTAACCATTGACTCAAGTAATGGTACTCCTGACCAAAGTCGATCCAACTTTTCAGAAGAACAAAAAATTAAAAATCAAGAGTTTACAACACTTGGAACAGACACACAGGAAAATTACACTCAATCGGAATATAATGCTCAAGGAGGAACTGATTTAAGCAGCTTTGGTCCTGGATCAGATCAATACGCTTGGCTGGAAAAGAATTTGATTTCAGCAAAAGAGTCTGGTCAATTGATCTTTGCCCAATTTCATCACATTCCCTTTAGTTCAGGTGAACATGGAGTACCCATTAACCATGAACTTGCCACTGGTCAGGGAGGGGTTCCCATGCAGGTTTTACACCCTTTATTCGAGGAATATGGAGTCATAGCGGTATTTGCAGGTCATGATGAGTTATTTGAAAGGAGTTTTGTAGATAAAGACAATGATGGAAAAGGAGTGATGTATTATGATGTTGGGGTAGCTGGCGATGGAATGCGTGGAGAGAAAAGAAACTGGTTAAGAAATCCTTTGCAATTGTTGAAATATAACCCTTATAGCCTATGGTCAGCAGATCAAAGTGAAAAAGAACAATGGAATACTTCTGGCGCGAATCCTATCCTTTCTGACGGGGGGAAGCATTATGGCCATTTAGAAGTCAATCTTCAGAGAGTTACTGAAGGCGAACAGGAACTAGCAGTAATTGATTTTACTCCGGTTTATATTTTTCCAGTGCTGGATCAGAATTACAACCTGCAGAAAGTTGAAAGAAGAGAATACAATGATAAAGTCCAGCTAAAAATCCCTTTACGTGTGATTGAGGAAGAACCTCAATTGAAAGAGGAATTGAGTATTTCTTTAGGAGAAGATGGTGCTTTTTCTACTCAAATCGCTGATTACTTTAAATCCGGATACTCTGAGGATTACGATTATGAATTTTCGAGGCCTCTGATATACACTTGTGAAGACTTGGGTTTAAATGAAGTACAAGTCAAAATTAAAAAGATGGAATAGTGAAGTGGGATGGGGTAGTGAGAGTGACTGTTATTGATGACCTACCACCCAAGTTGGAGGTTAAGAGTTTTGGGACCATTATTGATATAGTGTCGAATAAGACTTTTGAGTTAAAGCCAGAATATTTCATTTCAAGCTTAAGTGATAACTGTGGGGAGGATTTAGATATAAAAATGGTTCCCGACTTAATTGGATGTGGTGATATCAATTCTATTGTTCCAATAGAAGTTCATATCCGTGTCGAAGATAAATCCGGGAATGTAACCGAGGCAACCTCCTTGCTTACCGTGGATGCCACTGAAAGTAAGAAAGTATCGCTTGATGGCCCCTCAACGGGTGTTATAGGGGAAGAGGTGAAACTTGAACTTGGTTCAGAATTCCCTTACACAGTGCTTGGATGGTATAAAGGAGATGATCTCATTTCATCATCGGATAGTAAAATATTGACTGTAACCTCTTCAGGAAAATATGTGGCAGAACTGTTACCTGTTAATGGCTGCCCGGTATTCTCCCAACCCAAAGAAATTGTTTTCTCTGAAGATCCAGGTCCTGATGGTAAGCCTTATCCACCTGTTAAAGAAAAACTGGAGTTGGCTCTTAACGAGGATGGGCTAGCTGAAATAGCAGTAAATGATATTTTTCAGGAGACCTTACCAGAGGATTCTGGCTTAACAATTTCATTCGATAAAAACCTGTTCAATTGTGAAGATATAGGTGAGAATACAATAGTGGTTTTGATCAGGGACAGCCAAGGAAATGAGTGGGAGGAGACGATAGTTGTAAAAGTAGAGGATAACCTTCCACCAATTCTGGAGACCAAAAATATTGAAGTAGAAATGGATGTCGTTATCGGTAGAATTGAATTGAAACCAGATATGTTTATTTCCTCTATATCAGATAATTGTGGTGTAAAAAATCTAACAATAGATAAGCCTGTTTTAGAGTGTGAATCCTTAGGAAAAGAAATAACCGTAGAATTGAGAGCGGAGGATTTTTCCGGAAATGTGACTGAAAAAACCGCGATAGTTTCCGTAAAAAGCACAGTATCTCAACCAGTTACTATTGAAGGTCCAGAGTCTATATGTATAGGTGAAAAGAGTGAGATAGAATTAACAAGTGAGGCGGGTTTTGAAGTTGTTCGATGGAGAAGAAATGGAAATGAGATAGCTGGTCAAACAGGAAAGACTCTAGAAATCGAAGAAGGTGGAGTTTACCATGCGGTGATTCGCTATGAGGGAGGTTGTTTATTTGAGACTGCAAAACTCGAGGTGGCTTCGAATGAATTGCCAGAGGGTGAAATAGGGGTAGAAGGTAATGAGTTAACCGCACCTGAGGGTGATCAGTATCAGTGGTTCTATAATGGGGAGGAGATGGAACAAACAACCCAAAGCATTGAGGTCCATAAAATGGGTGAATACAAGGTAGAAGTAACAAATGAAGGTGGTTGCTCCCAACTTTTTGGTCCAGTGGAAATGACTATTTCAGGAATTTTAGGTTCAAAAACCATAAGTAAAGAATTAAAGATTTATCCCAATCCAGTTTCTTCTGAAGTCATTTTGGAAGTGGTAGGAGATGAAGAGTTTGAAAATGGCTCCTGGAAAATTTATGATAGCAATGGTAAAGATGTTAGCGCTGTCATTCGATTAAACAGTGAAAGTCCAACAAGAATAGGGTTAGATGCCTCTGGAATAGCTGCAGGAACGTATTTAGTCCTTATAAAAGGCAAAGATCAAGAAGTGTTTTTGGGAAGGATTGTTAAGATAAAGTAATTCTATTTGAGGTTTTCGTAGGGAGGAAAAAGTAAATTATTCTGGTTTTGAAAAAATAATGAATTAAAAAAGAAATAGGGCTTTGGTAACTTTTCTCCAAAGCCCTATTTCTTTTAAAGACTACTTAAAAGCTGGAATCCCAGTTATCTCCTGACCCAAAATCAGCAAGTGAATATCATGTGTTCCTTCATAAGTAATCACGGATTCTAAGTTCATCATATGGCGCATAATCGGGTATTCTCCCGTAATTCCCATTCCTCCATGAATCTGTCTGGCTTCTCGGGCAATGTTTAGGGCCATTTCCACATTGTTCCGCTTTGCCATGGAAATATGAACCGTCTTGGCTTTGCCCTCATTCATCATCTTGCCTACTTTCCAGGCCAAAAGCTGGGCTTTGGTGATCTCAGTAAGCATTTCTGATAACTTCTTTTGAACCAGCTGGAAACTAGCAATAGGCTTATCAAATTGAATTCTTTCCGCAGCATACTTTCTTGCAGACTCATAACAGTCCATCGCAGCGCCAATCGCTCCCCAGGCAATGCCAAATCTCGCAGAATCCAAACACATCAATGGAGCACCCAATCCGGATTTATTAGGCAATAAGTTCTCTTTGGGTACCTTAACGTTATCAAACACCAGTTCACCTGTGCATGAGGCTCTTAGTGACCATTTATTGTGAGTAGTAGGCGTGGTGAAGCCTTCCATTCCTCGTTCCACGATTAATCCATGGATTCTTCCTTCCTCATTTTTTGCCCATACTACAGCGATATCAGCCTCAGGGGAATTTGAAATCCACATTTTGGCTCCATTTAAAAGATAATAGTCTCCCATGTCTTTGAAATTGGTTACCATGCCACTGGGATTGGATCCATGATCCGGTTCCGTTAAACCAAAACAACCTAGCATATCTCCCGATGCCAGTTTAGGTAAATACTTTTTCCGCTGTTCTTCTGAGCCGAATTTATAAATAGGGTACATGACCAAGGAACCTTGAACAGAGGCGGTAGATCTCATCCCAGAATCTCCTCTTTCAATTTCCTGCATGATCAATCCATAGGAAATGTAATCCAAGCCACCGCAGCCATATTCTTCGGGTAGCTGAGGGCCGAAAGCACCGACTTCCCCAAATTTCTTGACAATTTCAGTGGGAAAATGAGCTTTTTGAGACCAATTCTCGATGTAAGGAGAAATTTCTTTTTTGACGAAATCCCGCATGGAATTACGGATCAAAAGGTGCTCTTCTGTCAATAAATCATCAATTTGTAGGAAGTCCACTCCCTCAAATAAGTCTTGTTTTTGGGTTTTTTGAATAGCCATTGACGCTTGAGTATTTTGGTTTATTAGTACGAATCAGTGATTTTTACATCATCATTAAATTCCAACTGTTCCGAAGTAAATAGATTGCTTTCTAAAAGTCTATCTTTTTTTAACAAAAATACCCATGAATCAAGATCAATTTGATCCACAAATCCTTGAAAAAATAGAACAACTCCAAAGCAAATTCAAAGCTTCTGGACAAGATATGCTTTCCTATCTAGAAGGATTACTCTATGCGGACTATTTAACCTACTGGGAATACATTAATTTGGATGTGCTGCTTTCCTTGCAGCAACCGAAGACTTCTTTTCATGATGAGAAGATTTTTATCATCTACCACCAGATCACCGAGCTCTATTTCAAATTAATAATTTCTGAAATGGAGCAAATCTCCATTCAAGAACCTATTTCGGAGAGTTTTTTCCTAACTAGGCTAGAAAGAATCAATATGTATTTTGATCATTTGATTTCTTCTTTTGCCATGATGTGGAAAGGAATGGAAAGGGAGCAATTTCTAAAATTCAGGATGTCGCTTCTTCCTTCCAGCGGTTTTCAGTCTGCCCAGTATAGAGAAATTGAGCTGATGGCAGCAGATGCTTTTAATCTAGTTGCACTGAAAAATCGGGATGAACATGATTATCATTCTCCAGCAGATGATTTATTTGAGCATCTATATTGGCAGCAAGGAGCTATAGAACTTGCCACAGGAGAGAAAACTTTGACACTCAAAAACTTCGAAGCAAAGTATGGTAAGAGGCTTAAAGAAATAATTGAATTATATAGACGTAAAAATCTGTGGCATAAATACATAGATTGTTCTGATAAATCGGATGAATTGACAGAGGCAATGAAGAAGTTTGACTTAAAAGCAAATGTTTTTTGGCCTTTGGCACACTATAAATCTGCTGTGAGATATCTTCAAAAAGATCCGGTGGACATTGCTGCAACGGGTGGAACCAACTGGCAAAAATACCTTCCTCCACGTTTTCAAAAAGTGATTTTTTACCCAGAACTTTGGACTGAAAAGGAAAAAGAAGAGTGGGGTAAAGGATGGGTTGTCAAGGAGATATTTGGCGAAGACAACACGGATTAAGTAAACTATTCTTCATTATTGATGAAAATTGGGACTTAAAAGTTGAGAAAGGCTTGAAATAGATGGTTTTAAAGGGAAGGGGTTTAGCTTTTTCTTAAATTGGAAATAGACAGTGCCAAGTACTGTGTTTTATAAAAAAATAGACCCATGAATATTCTCAAAAACATCACTTTATCTGAAGAAAGACCAGGAGTTCTTCAAGTCTACAAAACAGATAAACTCAATTTATTTGCAATTGCCTTAGTAAAAGAGCAGGTACTTAAGAAGCATCATACCAATGTACCTACCATGCTGACCATGTTAAAAGGAAGAATAGAATTCGAAATCCAAGGTAAGGTGCTAGAGTTCGGGGAATTCGATATTTATGAAATTCCTGTCACTGTGGAGCACGAGGTTAGGGGACTCGAAAAAGAAAATGTCTTTACATTAACTCAAGAAAGATAAAAGTCAATTGAAAGATTGATGCTGCCTATTGCTCCATACTTTCTTTGGATGGATAGTGCTTTTTTACAAAAGCAGCAGCATTGTTAAAGCAAAAATCTTCTACGCATTTTCTTACATCATCTATTGAAGTGAGGTGTGATAAATAGCTTAATTCTAGGTTTTTACGAGATTCTTCAATTTCAAAAATCAGGTTTCCAGCAAATACCTCAAATTCCAAAACTGTAGGATAGGGGCTTACCGGGTCTATGAGTCCTTCCAAGTCTGTACCAATGGTAATGCATTGCCAAACTTGTAGTTTTTCCTCTTCAGTAAAATCTTCATTAGAATAGGCACTTTTTACAATTCCTTCAATATTCTCCCAAAGCAATTGAATGCCATTTCTTTTACTGTCTTTATCCTTATCAGTGATTCCTAAGATCCTTTGGTCAAACGAGAGCCCAAATAGCCCCTTAGTTTTTACAATCATCCTAATATCTTCATCACAGAGATTGATATTCCATGCATTGAATTTCCCTAAGGGCTGATTTTTGATTAACTGTTTTCTTTCTGTTTCACTAAGGTGGCTTTCATCTCCGCAAAGCTCAGTGTACTCATCCCTTTCACTGTCCTGTAAGGAAATATGCTCTTCTAGGGTTTTTCTGCCGGAATAGCCGCAGTGAGAGCCTATCACAGGGATCACATCCTCCTTTTCCATACAGGGAATCACAAACTCCTCATAATATTCCTTTCTGGATTTGGCACTCATGTGTTTTACATCGATCAAAATTCTATAACCGTATTTGGAATCTCTTTCCAGTTTTTTATTCAAACCAAGAAATTCTCGCAAGATCCTTCTTCCATTGTCATTAAAACCGGCATTCAGGTTAGCTGACTGATCTAATAAAGCCTTACCCTGATCAGGGATTGAGTGGGCATGACCACACAGTTTATTGTCAAAATGATGTGCAAAGGTGATAAAGAAGACGGGAATTGGCCATTCGTTTTTGATATATTGAACTCTTCTTGAAACTTCAGCGATGCTGGCTCTGTCTGTGCCCAAGGCATGTGAACCCTCTATTGTGAGTACCATTGTGATTTCAGAATCATCCTCAACGGAGGCTCTTAGATCTTTGGGAGTTTTTGGGATATGGTAGCAGGCATTTGTAGCAAGCATCTCCCTGGGAAAGTTGTTTCTACGCTTCTTTTCGGATTCAAAAATCCTCCTAGCCAATCCAGGAGTAAAAACCTCATTCCTTTTGATCCTTTTTCCTGAGTCTTTGGTGACAAATCTCATCTCTCGATTTAAAGAATCCCAGTAATCATAGGCAGTCGATTGGAAGTAATCCACGGCATCATCAGGAATCCTCATATACATGGTTTGGATAAAATCCCTGAATGGAAGTTTATGAGAAGTAGCAAAAGCAATCAAAAACCGAGTCCATTTATCGTCTCCAACTTTCGGCTTAAATCCTTTCACAAAGGGTTTTTCAAGTGGATAGAGGGAATTGAATGTCAGTCGAAGATTGCCATTCCAAGCTTTTACGAGATCTGTTTGACTGTAAGAGGCCCCCATTTTTCCTTTGAGATAACCTTTTCTATTGGATGCAATCACAGTCCAAGGACTGAATTCGCCTTTTCTCTCAAATCGTTTGCGCTGCTCCTGCATCCAAAAATGCGCGCGCATATGGTTGTGGCAATGTAAATCTGAAAATCTCATAGCCACAGTTAAAAGTTGAAGGTTGAGTTTCTTCCCCAGAATACGGCTGTAATATCACTAACTACAGAGTCTGAATTGGTGTAATACCAATGATGGATGACATCATGAAGTAAGCCTTTGTCATCCTCAATATCTGTAACATCGCATTGATAAATATCATCTGGTAGACTTAGGGTGTTTTTTGCACCCCATCTTCCGAGTCTATTAAAGGCGTTTTTTGTAACCTCAGAAACTCCTAAAGCCTGATCTTTATTATGAAAATAAACATGAATCCGTTCTCCAAGGTCAATTAATCTATACATTGGCTTGGGTCTCTCCAGTGCATCGTAGTCAATATCCGAACCCACTAATATGATTTCTCCAAAGAGACAGTGAAGCTCCATTCCAATGTCTGCAAGACCTGCGATCATGTTTTCCAACACTCTATTCCCCATACTATGGCACAATAGATGGATTTTTTGCTCGCAAAGGGGCTTTTTGTCTTTGACTAGTTTTTCTCTGAAGTACTCCCTTAAGCTTGCCATGGACCTTGCCAAAGCAAATCCAGATTGCGCTGCATCATAGGCATCAGATCTATATTTCAGCATGTGTTTTTTTGCTGGCCAGGTAAATAAGACAATGTGGCAAATGGGGGAGTCTTCGGGCTCTACATATTTTTTGTGGAGCTCGGCTAGGGTTTGCATAGCGGTTTCTAAATCAGATTTAAAACCATGAACAAAAACCAAAATATCTTCTCTTGATTTTGCCTTTGCACCAGCTTTGTATAATTCGTCAAAAATCTGTCCTGAAGGAAACTTGGCTTTACTTACTGTTGCCCCATCGGTGTATTTAATCAAGGTAGATTCCTCTACCTCTGGGATGATTTGTATTTTAAAGTCTTTGAGTTTCTTCGCTTTTTTAGGGTCAAAGCTGACGGTTCCATAACGTAAATTATGCCTTGCTTCCTCATCTCCATCCATTCTCATAAACTCTTTCTCATTGACAGAAATGTAGCTACTGCTTTTTCTGGAAGTTACTTCTCGATTCGTAATAATGTAATGCGTGACCATTGATTGTAGGTTTAAAAACTAGCAATTGAAAAATTAAAGACCCAGATCAGCTGAAAGATGTATGAGTCAATTCAAAGGGAATTTTATGCTTTAATTTCCTGAATAATTATCTGAAAACCAAAGGGTAAAAGATGTAGTCTTGAAATAATAAAATTTCAGGATTAGAAAAGTTTAATTTAATGGACGCCTTTTGTATATTTTGAAAAATTAATAATCACAATATTATCAGTAAGTTTTCCTTTTAACTACAAAATAATAAACCCTAAAAATGAAAATTCAATACAGTCCAGATTTTTCTACCATGAGTAAAAAAGCAGCGGACTTAGTTCATTTAGAAATAGCCAAAAAACCCGATTTATTGTTCTGTGCTGCCAGTGGGGGATCTCCATCTGGTCTTTATGAGTTGATGGCACAAAAGCATCTGAGTAACCCAGAATTCTTTGATAGACTGAATGTTATAAAACTAGACGAATGGGTGGGATTGCCAGAAGGCTCTGAGTTCACTTCCGAATATGATATCCAGAATAAACTCCTTCAGAAAATTAACCTTCCCGCTGATCGGTGTATTTCCTTCAACTCACTTGCTAAAAACCCAAAAATGGAATGTGATAGAGTAGAGGCTGAATTAATCGAAAAAGGGCCCATTGATATTTGTATTCTCGGAATAGGACAAAATGGGCATATCGCATTAAATGAACCTGCAGATAAGTTAAATGTCAGTTGCCATGTCGCTTCACTTTCAGAAAAGACGTTGGCTAGCGGGATGATTCAATCTGTGGGGATTCCTTTGTCAAAAGGAATGACAATGGGAATTGGGAATATCTTAGCCTCAAAAATGATTATTCTTTTTATCACAGGGAAAGGAAAGAAGGAGGCTTTTAATTCTTTGCTTAAAAAAGAAATTGACCCACTGTTACCGGCTTCCATGTTATGGCTACACCCGAATGTTCGGGTGCTGGTAGATGAATCTTCGATTGAATAAAAAAAGGCTGTCTCAAAAGCCTACCATTTGGTAGCATGAGTGGAGTGGAAAGCTTGATATCCAATCAAAAGACATTTCGACTTCTTACTTTCCGCAGGCAGGTGCTCAAGGTGACAATCTGCATTCTGAGACAGCCCTATTATTTATAGTTCTATAGCAAACTCCTCTTTAGGGTTTCTTACTTTCTTCATGGGTAAAAGCCAGTCATTTTCCTCATCTCTATATCCTATTGGAAGCATTAAGACTGACTTAAGACCTTTTGAACGTAAGTCAAGTAGTTCATCAAGCTTCTCACTATTAAAGCCTTCCATTGGAGTGGCATCAATTTTTAGTTCTGCCGCTTGAGCTATTGACAAGCCAAATCCTATGTATGCTTGTTTAGCTGTATGAGTAAAATTTTCTTCAGGTGTTTGTTTCAAGTAAACTGCTTTTAACCTGTTGGTATAATCCACAAATTTATCCGCAGGCAATCCTCTTTCTTGAGTTGTCAATTTAAAAATAGAGTCAATTCTTTCTTCCGTGTACTCATCCCAGGAAGCGAACACCAATACATGTGAGGCATCAGCTACTATTTGTTGACCTAAGGCAATTTCTACCATTTGGTCTTTCAATTCCTGATTGGAGATGACGAAAACTCTAAACTGTTGCATTCCTGATGAAGTTGGGGCCAATCTTGCAGCCTCCACAATTTTGTCTACATCCTCTTGAGATACTTTTTTGCTAGGATCGTATTTTTTAGTGGCATATCTCCACTCTAAGTCTTTTAATAAAGCCATGATAATTTATATATTTTTGGTTTAGTCTTTAGAATCATTTTTGGGATTTACATAGGTCAAATGCTAAACCAAAACAAAAAGTTCAATGTCGGTGTATTTATTGTATGTACATTAAAAAATCATGACTTAAATCAAATTCTGGGGCTTAACTTTTAAAAATTAAGAGGTTCTTAATGGAAGGCTTTGAAGATTTTCTTTGATCCCAAGTTTCTAATGAAGACATTTTTATCCTATATAAAATGCCAAAAGGGCTTATTGTTTGGAATTATCCTGACTTGTGTTTTCTGCTTCTTTGATCCCATCACTGTCCCAAGCATGGTCATTTACAGAAAATTTCTTCATCAGTTCTCCGGAGAGAAGACTTTCCTGCATTTCGATCTGTTGCCTACTCCTTGAAATGTATTCTTTTTGATTGTTTTTGAATTTAACCAGTACTTTTAGAGCCTCCTCATCATAATCATGAAATTGCTTTGCCATACGGTGAACAGTATGAGCTCTAAAACCTAGTTTTTTCAGAACATCTTCTCCCATTTTGATGGAGGTATCCAAATGTTCCCTATAAATATTGGTAACGCCTTTATCCATCAACTCAAATGCGTCGTACCTGTTTTTTGCACGGATCATTACTTCCAGATGAGGGAATTCCTGCTTGCAAAGCTCCACTAGCTTAATACTGTACTCTGTATTGTCTAAGGCTGATATCAAAATATCGGCATCCTCAGCCCCAGCTGATTGCAATAATTCTGCTCTGGTACCATCTCCAAAATAGACTTTGAAACCCATTTTTCTTAAATATTCTATTCTTTCAGGATCTGAATCCAAAATTGTCGCTTCCACACCGCTTGCTCTAAGAAATCTTCCAAGTGTTGATCCGAAGTGTCCAAAGCCTATTAAAATCACTTTGTTCTTTTCCTGGAAGCTATCCATTTTTCCTTCTTTGTTTTCTGAATTCTTGGACATCAAGGGGATGATGAACTTATCAAAAACTAACATCAAAATCGGGCTAATGGTCATGCTAAGGGCTGTTACAGCCATTAATGTATCAGTAAGAGACTGATCGAAAATCCCTAGCTGCTGCGCAAAAGCATAGGTAACAAAGGAGAATTCTCCTACCTGAGAAAGTCCTATTGCAAACTTTAAATTTGAGGAAAATTGTAGTTTTTTGACTTTTCCTAAAACCAATAAAACCAGAGTTTTTAAAAGGATGATGCCGAATGTGATTGCGAATACGGTACTGGCCTCATTGAAAATTAGGGAGAAGTTAATGGTAGACCCCACAGCCATAAAGAAGAGTCCAAGTAAGAGTCCTTTGAATGGTTCCAAATCGGATTCAAGAGCATGTCTATAAGGAGAATTTGCTAGGATTACACCTGCTAAAAAAGCACCAAGAGCGGGGCTCAACCCAACTATTTCCATTAGGTAAGAAATACCAACAACGATCAATAATGCTGATGCTGTGAATAATTCCCTTAACCTGGTTTTGGCTACAAAGTTCAAGAGGGGGCCAAAACCATACCTTCCCAAAAGAACCACGATTCCTATAGCTCCAAAAATTGATAAAGTTTGAGCCCAACCAGGGAGACTATCAATAAGCCCATGCATTCCATCTGTATGCTCACCAGATATTTCAGGAACTGTTACGACCAATAAGGGTAAGATTGCCAAAATTGGAATCACAGCGATATCCTGCATCAGCAAAACTCCAAAGGACATTTTTCCTAAAGGGGAATTCATTTCGTTTCGTTCTTTTAGAGATTGAAGCACAATCGCAGTAGATGAAAGCGCCATGGAAAGTGCGATAGCTAATGAAATTTGCCATTGAATGGGAATCAATAATCCAATTACAAAAACCAATGCTGCGGAAACTAAGACCTGAGAAAGTCCAATGCGAATGATTAAATCTCTGATTTTCCAAAGGTTTTTAGGCTCTAATTCCAGCCCGATCAGAAACAGCATCATCACTACTCCAAATTCCGTAGCATGCATAATATCTTGGCCCTGACCTTCATTGGTAATAAATCCAAGCAAATAGGGGCCAATAAGAATTCCAGCCAATAAATAGCCCAAAACCGATCCCATTCCCAATCTTTTTGCCAAAGGGACGCAAATGATCGCGGCAATAATATAAATGACGGCGTTTGCTAAAAATCCATTCATATCGTGGAGGGGCTTGGTCTTAGTGGCCTTTGGATTGTCTCTGAATCACGAAGTTCCAGGATAAATTCTCTATAGTTTTTTGCCTTTTCTTGTAATTCAGGGTCGGTAATTTTAAAGGTGCCGGATAAATGAAATGGAGCCAGGTATTCCATAAGGCAAAGTTTTCCGGTCTGCTCAAAAGGCAGTAAAAAATCAATAAGTGGGTGTTCGTTTCTGCCCTCTCTGGAATAGGCAAAATCTGAACCTCCAGAAGTTACCGCATTCAATAAATATTTTCCTTTTAAATAAACTCCACCGGGACCGTATGCCCAACCAAATTCCAAAACCAAATCAATCCATTGTTTTAATAATGGAGGACAGGAATACCAATAAATAGGATGATGCCATATAACTACATCTGCCTGAAAAAGGGCTTCTTGCTCTTCTTGAATAGAAATATTAAAATCTGGGTATAGTTCGTACAAGTCCCTGATCTCAATATTTTCCAGATTGCTGATCGAATCAATCATCGCCTGGTTAGCCTCTGAATGTTCAAATTTAGGGTGAGCAAAAAGGATAAGGATGTTTCGCATTGCTATTGGAATAATTTATCCTTGAAAATCTATTTTTTGATGGGTTCCATCACAAAATGGCTTGTTTTTACTGCCTCCACACCGACAGAAAGCGGTGACTTTTGAATCTTTTTCTAATTCTCCCTCTGGTGTTTTGATCTTTAGCTTACCAAATATTAGTAATGGTCCATTTGGACTAACCTCCACATTTTTCGAATTGCCGGCTTCTGTAGGTTCCTCCTTTTCATTTCCTTGATAATAGTATCCTAAAGCTCCACTTGGACATTTGTCAATTTGTGTGGCAATATTTTCTGAGCTAGTCCCTTCGGCCTTAATCCAAGGTCTTCTATTGAAATCAAAAACCTCAGGAAGACCGCTGACACATTTTTTGGAATGGATACATTTATGGGGTTCCCAGGTAACAGTAATGTCACCATTGGAATATTCTTTTTTGATAGGATCAGCCATTTATAGAAGGATTTGAAATTTCATTATGAGGTAAGATAACCAAGAATTGGAAAATGGAGTTCTGTTGAATTTGAAGTTTAGAAGATTATTAGCAAAGGTTTTAGTGTCACAAACTTCTGTGCTAGTAATTTCTTGTGTGAGGATTTCACTCTTATTTTAAATGAAAAAACCAGCCATTTTAGTAGCTGGTTTGGTTATTAGTTTTGGTTAAATCACATTTTCAAATTCTCCATTTCTAGAAGTTGAGGTTGAAAGGGTTGTTCATAAAGGCGTTTCCCAGTGGCCTTATATAGGGAGTTACCCAACGCCGCAAAAACAGGAGGGAAGAGAGGTTCGCCTAGCCCAGTTGGATCTTCTTTGCTGTCTACGAAATGCACTTCGATTTTTTTCGGAGCTTCTTTATGTCGAATCATTCGATACGTATCAAAGTTTTTCTTGGCCGGAACACCATTTTCAAATGCCATTTCTCCATAGAAAGCATTTCCTATTCCATCTACAATCGCACCTTCACCCATATTAGCTGCTGCATCAGGGTTTACTACGATACCGCAATCCACAGCGGCATAAACATTTTCAACTACTAGTTGTCGGTCTTTAATGGTGATGTCTACCACTTCAGCGACATAAGAATTATGGCAGAAATAAGCAGAAACTCCTCTGGAAATTCCTGAAGGTACATTTGACCAGTTGGATTTCTCTCTAACTAATTCTAGTACTCCTGCATATCGCTTAGGGTCATAGTCATTATTTTCACCTACGGGATTGGTTTCAGCTCTTTTTAGCAATTCCAATCGGAATTCAATGGGATCTTTGCCCATTTCTTCTGCTAATTCATCCAAAAAGCTTTGCTCAGCGCCAGCAATAAAGTTAGATCGGGGAGCTCTAAATGCACCGATGGTAATATTGGATTCTATTTGCCATCCCTCGGCCAGGTAATTGTCCAAAGCTCCTGCGGGGAATCTATTGGCATGAATAGGTGATTCTGGAATCCCTCCAGCTTTTACGTGTAGTGCCAGAAGGTTATTTTCTTCATCCAAAGCAGCTCTATAAGTGGCAGAGTAGGTAGGTCTATAAACGCCTGCACTCATATCATCTTCACGGGTGTAGACCATTTTTACTGGTGCTTGGATTTTTTGGGAAATCAAAGCAGCCTCCGTCATATGGTGGCTGTAGGCTCTTCTACCAAAGCCTCCGCCCATTCGGGCAAGATTTATCTGGATATTTTCTTTTGGTATGCCAAGGCTGGCAGACAAGGTATTAGCTATTAAATCAGGGGCTTGAGTTGGTCCATAAATAACAGCTTTATCTCCTTTGACATCAGCAAAGCAATTCATGGGTTCCATGGTATTATGTGCCAAAAATGGAGCTGTATAAGTCCTTTCCAGTACTTTTGCTGCCTTTTTAAATGCTCCCTCAGGATCTCCATCTTTCCTTAATACATTGCCTGGCTTGGAAATGTATTCTGCCATTTTAGCTTTGTGCGTACTGGAATTTTCCAATCCTCCAGGTACTTTGATGTCCATATTTTGTCCACCTCTTCCTGCCATCGGGTAAGTACTTTCTGGTGCTTTTTCCCATTCGGCTTTCAAGCTTTTCTTTGCTTGTAAAACTTCCCAGGTAGAATTACCGACTATGGCAATAATTATTGGGAAAGTCGTGGTATCAAAGAAGTTGCGGCCATAATCATCCTTGAATATTTTCACCTCAAATGCATCTTGAATTCCAGGCATAGAAGTGACCGAACTTTTATCAAATGATTTAAGCTGCATTCCAAAAGCTGGAGGATGTACGATGGCTGCGTACTTCATTCCATCTACTTTATGGTCTATTGCAAACATGGCTTTTCCGGTAACGATTTTATTACCGTCAACATTCTTTTTGGATTTTCCTATAATCTTAAAATCAGATATTTCTTTTAGTTTAATGGTTTCAGGGTCTGGAGCTTCTAAGGTTCCAGCTAAAGAAGCCATTTCACCATATCCCGCCTTTTTACTAGAGCCTTTATGTTCTACATTTCCGTTATTTGTCGTGATTTCTGTTGAAGGGACATTCCAAGTTTGGGCAGCTGCATTTACTATTAATTGTCTTGCTGTGGCACCAGCAGTTCTAAGTGGCATCCAACCCGAACGAATTCCCTGACTTCCTCCTGTAAATTGACGATCAAATCTTTCTGGATAAAAATCTGCTTGTTCTACGAAAACATTTTTCCAGTCTATATCCAATTCTTCCGCTAATAGCATAGGAAGAGAAGTTTTAACATTGGATCCGAACTCTGGGTTGGGGTTGAATAAGGTGACAGCACCATTTTCTCCAATCTTGATATAGCTATTTAACTCAAACCATTCATCTGGCATGGTTAACACTTGTTCAGGAGTAGGTTTACATCCTGCCAACCAGCTAAAGCTTAGCATCATTCCACCTCCTGCAAGTGTAGACACTTTCAGAAATGATCTTCTATTTATTTTTTTATTTATCGATGTCATGATCTCTGGGGTTAGGCTATTTTAGAGGCTGTTTTGATAGCTGCTTTGATTCTAGTATAAGTTCCACAACGGCAGATATTCCCATTCATGGCATTGTCAATATCCTCATCACTTGGGCGTGGGTTCTCTTTTAGCAAAGCTACCGCAGACATGATTTGGCCTGCTTGGCAATAGCCACATTGAGGCACATCGTGTTCTAACCAAGCTTTTTGAACGGGGTGATCCCCATTTTCAGAAATTCCTTCAATCGTAGTAATTTCAGAATCTTTAGCAGCAGATATAGGAAGTTGACAAGATCTAACAGCAGCACCATCCATGTGTATGGTGCAGGCTCCACATTGAGCAATACCACAACCAAACTTAGTCCCAACCATATCAAGATGATCTCTTAATACCCATAGCATAGGAGTGCTTGGGTCCACGTCTACGCTCAGGGTTTTGCCGTTAATTTTTAGATTATATTCTGCCATTGGATTTGTATTTGTTTCTAAGTTAGCTAATTATCAAAGTTCATTGCCTATGAAAATCAAAATAACTTAATAAATCAAACTTTGATTTCTGTTTAGAAAATATAAAAATTTTCTCCTCAAAGACTTGGACTCTCTACTAGCAAACTCTATCTAAGTAATATAGTTTTTGACCTATTTTGAAAAACAATTCTGATATAGAATATCGTGATCGAATTTCTTTTACCTCATGTACTTTTCAAGCTTATTTTGAGTCACACCTTATACGTAGGGTTTGGAAAGGAAAGTATTGAAAAAATATAATCAACTGGTTATAAACAGTTTTTAATTAAAGGAGCATCTGACTTAAAGTAGAACTTCCTTTAGGCAATTTGATGAATATTTCATACACTTATAATATAGTTAAGAAACTTCAAGTAAACTTAAATTCAATTTTTTTCAACTCCATTCTCATGTTTCAAAATCCACTTTTTATATTAACTGCCTGTTTGACAGGTGTCAATGGAAAGTTTTGGAGGTACCCACTGAAGATTCATTACTTTCAATTTTCACAGTAGAACAATTTATTTAATAACCCATAACCTATTTAACCTATGAAAAAACATTCTCTTATTCTGGCTGTACTCTGGATTTGCAGCATTTCCTTTTGTTATTCACAATCAAGCACTACAGAAATTAAGGAAGATTTTAAACCTTCCTCTAAAAACCAACCGGGTAAAGAATACCCACAAGTTAATTCTCAAGGATATGCAAGGTTTAGAGTCGAAGCTCCAAAGGCTCAAAGTGTCAATGTAAGTCTGGGGCTTGGAGGACAAGGAGGAACAGATCTTACCAAGGATGCCGATGGAGTATGGACTGGCACCACAGCCGGACCGATGGATGAAGGATTCCATTATTATCATCTGACTATTGATGGTGGAGTTTTTAATGACCCAGGAGCAAAGAATTATTACGGGTCTACCCGTTGGGAAAGTGGAATAGAAATACCCGCCCACGATCAGGAATTTTATGCACTGAAAGATGTTCCTCATGGCAATGTGCAGCAAATTCTTTTTCCTTCACCTAGCACCAATACCTCCAGAAGAGCATTTGTATATACTCCTCCTGGATATTCTCAGGAATCAGAAAAGCGCTACCCAGTTCTTTATCTTCAGCATGGCTGGGGAGAAGATGAAACTGCCTGGAGTAATCAAGGGCATGCCAATTTGATTATGGATAATTTAATCGCTGAAGGAAAGGTAGAGCCTTTCCTGATCGTGATGACCTACGGTATGACCAACGAGATCAAATTCGGAGGTTTGAGGGATTTCAAAATTGAGCCCTTTCAGACTGTGTTAGTGGATGAGTTAATACCTTATGTTGATGCTAATTTTAGAACTCTTTCCGACCGGGATCATCGCGCTATGGGGGGACTTTCTATGGGAGGTATGGAGACTCATAGGATTACTTTGAATAAGCCAGAAGTATTTTCCCGTTATGCTTTACTCAGTGGTGGAATCTATACCCCTGAAGAATTGAATGATTCTTTAAAACCGGATTTGATCTTTATCAGTGCTGGTAGTAAGGAAAATCCTGATAGAGTGAAAAACGCGGTGTCTGCTCTACAGGATGCAGGTTATCAGGCAGTATCTTTTGTATCAGAGGGCACGGCACACGAGTTTCAAACTTGGAGAAGAAGTTTATATGAGCTCGCGCCTATGTTGTTTCAAACGAAATAGTGCAAAAGCATTATAGAATTCATTTCTGCTTTACATTGATATGAAAAGTAGAGCAAAAAAGAATTTTTTGAAAAAGCCACATATCCCATAATTCTAGCGATATGTGGCTTTTTTTGATGATCTAGCAATGTACAATGACACAATCATCAGGTTTGATTTTTTTTAGTTTTTATTACCAAGCATAGCTTAATCTTGGTCTTACTTGAATATACACTAGGGTACAGGATACTACTTTAATTCCAAAAATCTATCTTAGAGAATCATCAAGTCATCCTTTTTTGATGGGGGTTGATTTTACTGAGTCAATTATTAATTACCCAATTTAATGAACAAATTCATAGCAATAATCTGCCTTTTTTATATTCCCTTTAATGCCACAAAGGTATTTTCTCAGGAAACAAAATCACCCCTCAACAGGCCTAATATTATTTTTATTCTAACGGATGATCAGCGATTTGATGCTTTGGGTTATGCTGGAAATCAATTTGTTCAAACACCAGAGATGGATAGGCTAGCGGAATCTGGAACCTATTTCGAAACAGCAATAGTGACTACTCCCATTTGTGCTGCCAGTAGGGCGAGTTTATTTACAGGTTTATATGAGCGAGCCCATAATTTCAATTTTCAAACGGGAAATATCCGAGCTGAATACATGGAAGAATCCTATCCAACTATCTTAAAAAATAGCGGCTACTATACTGCTTTTTTTGGGAAATATGGGGTGAGATATGATAATCTAAATAATCAGTTTGACGAATATGAGTCTTATGATAGAAATAATCAATATCCCGATAAAAGAGGCTATTACTTCAAAACTATAGCAGGAGATACTGTTCACTTGACTAGATATACTGGACAAAAGGCGCTTGACTTTATAGATAAGGCTCCTGAAGATAAACCATTTAGCCTATCCTTAAGCTTCAGTGCTCCTCATGCTCATGATGGTGCACCCGATCAATACTTTTGGCAAACCACAACCGACCCCTTACTTCAGAATACGACAATTCCAGGCCCTGATTTGGGAGAAGATGAATTTTTTCAAGCTCAACCCCAATTTGTTAGAGATGGGTTTAATCGATTAAGATGGACATGGAGATACGATACAGAGGAGAAGTATCAGCATAGTTTGAAAGGATATTACCGTATGATTTCAGGTATTGATCTGGAAATTGCCAAAATCCGTGAAAAGCTTAAGGAAAAAGGACTGGATAAAAATACAGTAATCATTGTGATGGGAGATAACGGGTATTTCCTTGGCGAGCGCCAATTGGCTGGAAAATGGTTGATGTATGATAACTCCATTCGAGTTCCTTTGATTATTTATGACCCACGTTCAGGCAATCATCAAGATATTAAAGATATGGTACTCAATATTGATGTGCCTGCCACAATTGCTGATTTAGCGGGGGTGGAAACTCCCGAAAGTTGGCAAGGGAAAAGCCTGATGCCTATAGTGGAAGGGAAAAGCCAGAAAATCGGTAGAGATACAATTCTGATTGAGCATATATGGGAGTTTGAAAATATCCCACCCAGTGAAGGAGTTCGAACTGAGGAATGGAAATATTTCCGATATGTCAATGACAAGAAAGTAGAAGAGCTCTATCATTTAGTAGATGACCCTAAGGAGATAAATAACCTGATAGATGATCCAGAATATAAGGACATAGCGATAAAACTTCGCTCTAAAACTGACGAACTGATAAGTAAGTTTGGCAATAAATTCAGAGAAGCCCCATCTAACCTTACTGTTGAACTCATCCGAAAGCCACAAAATGCTGTTGAAGTTTTAGACACTCAACCGGAATTTGGATGGAAAGTATCAGACTATTCTAAAAGCCAATCCGCATATCAAATATTAGTCAGTTCCAGTGAAAAGCTAATCGAGACAAATACCGGGGATGTTTGGAATAGTGGCCAAATAAGATCAGGGAGCTCTTCTAATGTAGAATACAAAGGGAATCCTCTGGAAAGTGGCAAGACATATTATTGGAAAGTTAGGATTTGGGATGAAGAAAATCGCTTGGTTGATTATTCAGTACCTCAACAATTTACAATTGCTGAAAATGATGATGTCATGCTTTCTACGGCCAATATTCAAGATGTGTCTAAAATCCATCCCAAGGTTTTAGAAAAAAATAATGAGGTGTTTTTTATGGATTTTGGTAAAGCAGCTTTTGCCACATTGGAAATTAATTACGAAACTGATCAGGCTGATACGTTGATTTTTAGAATTGGCGAAATGGCAGATGGAAAGAGGGTCAATAAGAATCCTCCTGCAAAAAGCCATATCCGATATCAAGAAATAGCTGTGCCCGTTGAGCCAGGGAAAATAAGTTATCAATTGCCCTTAAAAAAGGATAGCAGAAATACACTTCCAGGTATGGCTCTTCCCTTGCCGGAGGGAACTCCAGTATTGATGCCGTTTAGATATGCTGAAGTTGAAGGAGCAAAGGGTGAGTTAAAAACAGATGACTTTACCCAGTTGGCTTATCACACTTATTTTGACGAAGAGGTAAGCGATTTTATAAGTTCAGATGATATTCTCAACCAAGTCTGGGAATTATGTAAATATACCATCAAGGCAACCTCTTTTAATGGACTCTATGTGGATGGAGATAGAGAAAGGATTCCTTATGAATCAGATGCTTATATAAACCAACTCAGTCATTATGGAGTGGATGCAGAGTACGCCATGGCCAGAAGGACGATTGAGTACTTTATGAAGCATCCTACCTGGCCCACCGAGTGGCAGCAACATGTGGCAATGATGTTTTATGCAGACTACATGTACACCGGAAATACGGAGCTTATTAAGAAATACTATGAGCCTCTGAAATATAAAACACTCTATGAGTTGGCAAATGAGGATGGTCTAATCACTTCTACCAAAGTAGATCATGAATATATGTTGAAACTTGGGTTTAAAGAAGGTTATAGTAAGCCATTGGCGGACATTGTGGATTGGCCTCCACCCGAGTTCAATGGACAAGTAACTATGGGAGAGCAAGACGGTTTTGTCTTTAAGCCATACAATACTGTGATAAATGCTTTCTATTACGAGAATATGAGAATCATGGCGGAATTTGCCCAAATCATGGGGAAACCGCAGGAAGCGCTGGAATTTGAATACCGGGCTGCCAAAGTGAAAAAATCGCTCAATGAGCAAATGTTTGATTCTGAGAAAGGGGTATATGTGGATGGAATCGGTACAGATCATGCTTCCTTACATGCTAACATGATGCCTTTAGCTTTTGGGATGGTACCTGAGGAGTTTAAAGAGTCCGTTTTGGAATTCATCAAATCCAGAGGAATGGCATGCAGTGTTTATGGTTCGCAGTACTTAATGGATGGACTCTACCGAGCGGGAGAGCAAGATTATGCATTATCACTTTTGGTGAATAAAAGTGACCGGAGTTGGTATAATATGATACGACTGGGTTCCACAATTACACTTGAAGCCTGGGATAATAAATACAAAAATAATCTGGATTGGAACCATCCATGGGGAGCTGTTCCTGCCAATATTATCCCTCGTGGTTTATGGGGTATAAAGCCTAAAATTCCTGGTTTTGGAGTTGCTCAAATCATGCCACAAATGAGTACGCTGAAATCAAGCTCTATTGAAGTTCCCACTGTTTTGGGATCCATTAAGGCAGATTATGTTTTCAACAATGCAAGATTGCAAACCTATGAAGTAGAAATACCGGCAAATATGGTGGCTGAATTTTCTTTATTTGAATTGGAGGGTAGGGATGTGATTCATAATGGTGAAAAAGTTGCCACTGCATTTGGATCAATCAGACTCGAGCCGGGTAAGCATACCATCTTATTGAAAGTCAATTCCTTTTAATTTTTGAAGTATGCCAATTTCAATATTCTTCAAAAAGAAAAGAAGAGAAAATCTTGTTACTCACCCTATAGAATATAGAGCAAAAGTGGGGTGTTTCCCTAAAATTGAGAAGTAGAATTAGCTGTGATTGGCCTGTTTTGCAAGTTTTAGATTGATAGTAATTAGGGTTAAAATGAATGATTAGAAATGAAATATTATTTAAAGCTATTATTCTTCGTTTTTGTATTTAATACTTCGAATTCTTTTTCCCAAAACGATAAAAAAAGTGATTCTCCGAATATAGTTTTTATTGCTAGCGATGATTTGAATGATTGGATTGGAGTGTTAAATGGGCATCCTCAAGTCAAAACGCCCAATATTGACCGCCTAGCAAATAGAGGGACATTATTTACTAATGCACATGCTCAAGCACCACTATGTAATCCATCCAGAGTAAGTATTCTTACAGGATTAAGACCTACCACCACCGGGATTTATGGATTGGCACCCAGGCATAGAGAGGTAGAAAGAACAAAAGAGGTGGTTACTCTTCCTCAATATTTTGAGAAGAGAGGATATAGAACCTTATCCACCGGGAAAATTTTTCATGGTGGAATTACCCCAACAGAAAGAGCGATAGAGTTTCAGGACTGGGGACCCGATGGGGGACATAGACCATTTCCTCCCTCTAAGATTGTTAAAGCCCCTTTGGATATGATTGATCATCCGCTGATTGATTGGGGAATATATCCAGTGGAGCATGATTCTATAATGGATGATTATAAAGTTGCATCTTGGGCGGTAGAGCAAATAAATGAAATCGGTAAAGGGGGAGATAGCAATCCTTTTTTCCTAGCAGTTGGTTTCAATAAACCGCATGTTCCTCTTTACACCTCTCAAAAGTGGTTTGATCTTTACCCGAAAGATGAAATAATTCTCCCATTGGCACCATTTGGAGATAGAAATGACATACCAGATTTTGCATGGAATTTACATTGGTATTTACCTGAACCTAGGCTTTCATGGCTTATCGCAAACCAAGAATGGGAAAATAAAGTAAGGGCCTATTTAGCAACAATAAGTTTTATGGATGCTCAAGTGGGGAGAGTTTTGGATGCATTGGAGGAAAATAACCTGACGGAAAATACCATTATAGTTTTTTGGTCTGACCATGGGTATCATTTAGGAGAAAAGGATATTACTGGTAAAAATTCTCTTTGGGAAAGATCCACTCATGTTCCCTTAATATTCGCTGGTCCTGGAGTGTCAAAAGGAGCCATATCCTCGCAGCCTGTGGAGCTTTTGGATATTTACCCAACATTAGTGGAAATGGCGCTCCTATCTAAAAATGATGCAGTTGAAGGAATCAGTTTGAAACCACAGCTCGAAGATGCCAATGCTAAAAGAACAAAGCCTGCAATTACAACCCATAACCCTGGAAATAACGCAGTGCGAACAGAAAGGTGGCGATATATTAAGTATGCGGATGGATCAGAAGAATTGTACGATCATTATAGAGACGATGAGGAATGGTCAAACTTAGCCTATCTAGATGAATATAGAGAGTTGAAAGCAGAGCTCTCCAAATGGTTGCCTAAGACAAGCGCCCCATTGGCAGAAGGGAGTAAGCATAGGATTTTATATGAAAAGGACGGTGTTTGGTATTGGGAAGGGGAACCTATTTTATTTGATGAACTCATTAAATAAAATAAAAAAAATGAGTTTTATTAACCTCAAATAACGCCACAGTTTCTTGCAAGATTTACCATTTCACTGGAGGTATTGCATTTGGTTTTTTTTAACATATTTCTTCGATGCGTATTGATGGTATGAAAGCTTAGGTTTAATTTTTCTGCAATATGTTTACTAAGCATACCCTCACTGATCATCTTCAAAATTTTGATTTCCTTCGATGAAAGCATTCTCAAGTCGTTTTTTAAAGGGTATTTACAAGTATTTCTGATTTTATATTCGCCTAAAGAATCATATTTTCCTACGTATAGATTCATGCAATCCCCAATTTTCATAGCTGTAATATCTGTATAGCTACTAAATGAAAGAGTTGGGGCACCTTTCTCATTTGTGGAAATAAAATTAACAGATTGCAATAACCATCTGTATTTATCATCCTTTCCTCTACATCTAAACTCATTACAAAAAGTAAAGGACTTTCTTTCATGCATAGGGATTGAGTTATAAATTTTTAGGTAATCCGAGAAAATTTGGGATTGTCTAGGCAAATCATCCGGATGAATTAATTCCAATGCAGCGTTTAAACCTAATCGCACAATTTCATCTGGATTATTTTTGAAGTAGCCTCTTTCATTGATTGCAAACAAAAAATCCATGGTGCTATGGTCTATTAAAAGACAGGTATGGTAGGATTTTTTTAAATAGGATTTGATATCAAGGAGGTTGTCTGGATTTTGATTTTGCCTGCAAAAATTATTGCTCTCCGATTTGGCAATAAACTGCTTGATGTCACTAGGTTGAATCATGGCGAAAAAAATGTAATTGAAAATTTTAGATTTAAATAATAAGATTTATAAAGTTCTGAATATGAATGACCTAAAAATAGGACTACTAAATTACTTAATTTTGAGTATTTTTTAAAATACTGAAAATCAATACATTTAAAGTGAATTCATTTAAAAATTCAGGTAATCAATCACTTTTGCATTCGTACAAAGCAAAAGACTTTTTGCACCAGAAAAAATGCATTCTAAAATGATTGATTTTTAAAAATTTCTTTTGAAAGAATAAGCAATTTTTCAGTAAATGGCTTGACCTGATGAAAAAATCCCTAGGTTTTTTCAATCGTGATGAAGACTAGTTCTAGGTGTTGTGCTTTATTGAAATTGGGGTGAATTTTCTCCAATTGGAAAGCTTGTAACCTAAGGTGGTATGCTGATTTATTTAGTGTAGCTAATTAGAATATCAGTGAACCGATCTTTTTTCGGGTGTAATTTTTAAATGAATATTTAAACTTAACGCATTCTTGATCCATGATTTTTGAAGTTTTAAAAATATTGACGGATGAGGTGAACCAGAATTTTAAGGGATTAGAAATGGAGGATTCTGAGGTGGTTTTAAATAACGTCGCCTTGATTGATTCCCAACAAGACGTTGCCACAGAACTCCAAAATAAGGTGATCCTTTCTATGATTAATTTACGGGAAGAGGTCACGATGAAAAATTTCCCCAATAATGTTTTAGAAGGAACGAAGGTTACCTATAAGAACCCTAAACTCAATATTAACTTGTTTTTGATTTTTTGTGCGAACAGGACAGGTTATAAAAAGTCCTTAAGTGATCTCAGTAGGATTTTAGAATTTTTCCAACATAAAAGTGTTTTTACGCAATCCAATACCAGCTTTGATCGGGACTTGGAAGAAATGGAAAATGTTAAAAATTTCAGATTCACTATGGAGTTGTTTACTCCAACTTTTGAAGAGCTCAATTATATCTGGGGGACTTTAGGAGGAAGACAATACCCCTCGGTTTTTTATAAGTTGAATCTAATAGTCATAGATCGAGATGCTACCACTTCTGAAGAAGGAGTGATTACGAATATTCACAGAAACTACGAAACGCTATAATTTATGCAGGTTTCATCAAGCTTCAGATCGTTTTTAAAACTGGATATCCTTCATAGTTATTTTTTGAATGATGGTGAAAAAGATTTTAGCAGTATGAATGAGGAAGAGTCAAAAACTCAACTGAAATCATATAACTGGAAAGATTTTTTAGAGATCTATCCAAGCCAAAAAACATCTCATATGATGAGAGGGAATAAGATCTTTTTTAAATCCTTTAATGATTCAATAATACTTGCAATTAAAGTGGAGTCAGGTACAGAAAATCAGCCGTTTAACGAGCTTTATGAGGACGAGTCAATGACGTTTTTGTTAAGCTTGAAAGATCAATATTTTGGAAATTATACTGATCTGGATTTAGCTGATCAGCTTTTATATTTTTCTAATAAGACTCCGGTACTTCCAGAAGCTTTTACTTTCAAACCTATTGACCGAATAAATCAAAGCGGTACCGTGGGAGAAGAATATCTGTATGAAGGTGAAAATAAAAAGCATCTATTGGAGGAAGCCCATTTAAATCCAGGAGGTGGTGTATTGGGGATCATACAAATCTACATGAAAGGAGATACGCCAGTTTTAAGTTTAATAAACAATGACGGCACTCTAAAAAACTCCCTGCCTCATTTTAAGATTCATTTTAGCAACAGAAAATCTACTTGGAAATATATTAACCTAAAAGACGATTTCGAAACTGAAACCAAAAAGGACTATCCACTGACCAAATTCGGTTTTATCCTATTGGACAAAAAGTCGGATTTCATTAGTCCTCCTGCTCATTTTGAAAAATATGTATTCCCAAATCCAGATGCACGAAGGATTAAGATAACCCCCACCAAAAATTATTCAGAAATATTCATTTAAACCTTTTTTACTATGGCAACTTATAAAACACCAGGTGTCTATATAGAGGAAATAACCAAATTTCCCCCCTCTGTAGCACAAGTAGAAACCGCAATCCCAGCTTTTATAGGGTATACGCAGTTTGCAAGAACGAAACCTTCTGTGGATTCAGATGATTTAATTTTAAAGCCGAAGAGGATTTCATCGTTGCTCGATTTCACTACCTATTATGGAGGAGCTCAGAATGAACAAGGGATTACAGTAAAGCTGACTGACACTTTGATTGAAGGTGCCGAGAATAGGACGATAAATGTACCGGAACCTACATTTAAATCTCCTTACCTCATGTTTTATTCCCTTCAGATGTATTTTGCAAATGGAGGTGGGCCATGTTATATCGTATCTACGGGAGTTTATGATGATTGGAGCGATTCCGAAACTCCACCGACCATTAATTTCAGTGACTTAGAAAGTGGACTTGCTGTGATTAGAAAGGAAGATGAACCTACCTTACTATTATTTCCGGATGCCACGAATTTGCCTACAGACGATGAGTTTTACTCTCTGTATAATAGTGCATTAATGCAATGCAACGATCTGCAGGATAGGTTTACCATTTTGGATACTTACTCAGACCAAACTTACAATGATGGTGTAGAAGATCTTGATCCTATTCCCGCTTTGAGAAATGGAATCAATTTGACAAAAGATTACCTGAAATATGGTGCAGCATATTATCCTTTTGTTCAAACAATTCTCAACTATCAATACAGCGCAGATGAAATCGTCATTCAGCACCTGTCTTATAATCCTAATGCTATTGCTACAGCACTGGATAATTTGAATGCGGTAAATGGCCCCACTTTTATAGATGCCATATTAGATGACTTGAGAGACTTGTCTTTGCCTGATATATCTGGAGAAATTTCGGATGCAGTGGGCTTCATGTATGACGATGTTGATGGATTTGATATTGATGGGACTTTCACTACCAATTCTGTTAAGGTGGCAAATTTTGCCTCTCTTGTTGAATCAGTATTGTCTACGCTCAATGAGCTTATTGATGCCAAAGAAGAGATAAACAAAGATGTCAATTCAGCCATTGCTTCCTCTGAAGAAGATAATGCCATAAAAACAGCTATTTCAGATGCTTTGGATGTTTTTAATGAGGACTTTGAAGGTGCAGATAAAATTGAGTCTGTTGCTAAAAATCTCTCCGATCTTTTAATCAAGATCAAACAAGCAGATACTAATACAAAAGTAGAAAATGTCCTCTCAATCAATGCCCTGAATTTTTCTGCCGAATTTGAAAAATTATTGACTTATGATGTAAATACTGGCTTAACAGCTAGCGTTACATTGGACCTTTTTGCGAATATAGGAACTAGGTTGGACGATATCATTGCAGCTGTAAGCGCTGCTGAACCAATCGATGTAAACAATGGAAAACTCAATGGCCGACTTTTAAGTGATATTGAGCCATTAGACAATGCAACTTATAATACTATTCTTTTAGAGATCAATAGTCATAAAGTGACTTTGCCTCCAAGTTCATCTATGGCTGGGGCCTATGCCCGGGTAGATAACGATAGAGGTGTTTGGAAATCACCAGCCAACATAGGCTTGAATTATGTGTCCAAGCCTAGTGTCACTGTTTCTCATGAAGAGCAGGAATCAATGAACGTTCATGGAACAGGTAAATCAGTGAATGCGATTCGATCCTTTGTAGGAAAAGGAACCTTGGTTTGGGGAGCGAGAACTCTAGCCGGAAATGACAATGAATGGCGATATATTTCAGTAAGGAGGTTCTTTAACATGGCGGAAGAATCTATTAAAAAAGCTACTGAACAGTTTGTCTTTGAGCCAAATGATGGGAATACCTGGGTGAGGGTTCGAGCAATGATTGAAAACTTCCTTATTCTTCAATGGAGAGCTGGAGCTTTAGCAGGAGCGAAACCTGAGCATGCATTTTATGTAAAAGTAGGTCTTGGTCAAACCATGACAGCCCAAGACATATTGGAAGGAAACATGAATGTTGAAATAGGATTGGCGGTCGTAAGACCAGCAGAGTTTATCATTTTGAAATTTTCTCACAAAATGCAAGAGTCTTAATAAAGCAGCTTGACCTAGACTTTTGGAGGTCTGCTGCTTTTTAAAATCAAAATCTTTATCTCAATATTAAAATTTAACAATCATGAGCTATCCATTATCCAAGTTCCATTTCTCAGTAGAGTGGGGAGGAACAAAAATCGGATTTACCGAAGTTTCAGGTCTTGACCTAGAAACAGAAATCATAGAATATCGTCACGGAGCCAGTCCTGAATACAGCAAAATAAAAATGCCGGGAATGCAGAAGTTTTCAAATATCACCTTGAAAAGAGGAACCTTTAAAAGTGACAATGAATACTTTCAATGGTATAACACGATCAACTTAAACAAAGTGGAGAGACGAGATCTTACCATTAGTTTGTTGAACGAAGAACATGAACCGGTAGTAACCTGGAAAGTGAAAAATGCCTGGCCTTTAAAAGTTCAATCCACAGATTTAAAAGGCGACGGAAACGAGGTTGCTATTGAATCGATGGAATTGGCACATGAAGGTTTAGTCATTCAAAACGAGTAATACTCCATGGCTACATATTATCCCCCTTCAAGTTTTCATTTTCTGGTTGAATTCACCGGAATCGATGCTAAAAATAATGACCATGAATTTCAGTCTGTTTCTGGGCTCTCAGTGGATATTGACACGGAGGAGTTTGCAGAGGGAGGAGAAAATAGGTTTAAGCATAAGTTTCCGGTGAAGACCAAGTATCCTAATCTGGTGTTGAAAAGAGGGGTATTGGTTGATTCAAAGGTGATTTCTTGGTGTAGGGACGCAATAGAGGATTTTGAGTTTAAGCCAATTGACCTTACCGTAAAACTTTTAAATGAAGAGCACCAGCCATTGATGACTTGGAATGTCGTTCATGCCTATCCTGTAAAATGGAGTGTAGAGGACTTTAATGCTCAGGAAAGTAAAATGGCCATTGAATCTGTAGAACTGTCTTATAACTATTTCAAAACGATTGTCTGATGCCTATAGAAATTAAAGAATTGCATATAAAAATTACTGTGGATGATAGTAATAATGCAGGTCGAGGAGGGGCTTCTTCTGGTGAAGATAAGCAACAGCTCGTTGCTCAATGTGTCGAGCAGGTTCTAGATGTTTTAAAAAGCCAAAAAGAGCGATAAGTCATGAGTGAAGGTAAACTGGAAAAGCTAAGAATTGTAGCCTATAAGGATTCCAAATTCTCCGATGAAGTGGAGAATGGAGAGTTCATAACGCTGCTTAATCCCGAAAAATACAAGTTTCAATACAGGGTTGAGCAAAACGAAGATCAGGCTTCAGGGACTAGCTCAGCGCCTATACGATTCAACAAAATACTTCCTCAGACACTGGAATTCGATTTTTTGTTTGATCGAACGGGAGTCATTGCAGGTTATGAAGTAACAGAGGACGGGATCATAAATGACATAGATCACTTTAAAAAAGTGGTATACGATTACAATGGGGAAAAACATAAACCCAATTACCTGATGATTACCTGGGGTAGCCTTTTGTTTAAAGGCTACTTAAAGGAGATGGATATTGAATATAAGCTCTTTAGACCTGATGGTACACCTATTAGAGCCATGGCAACGACCAAGATCGGAGAGTTTGTAGAGGAGGAATTAAGAACTGCCCAAGAGAATAATCAATCTCCGGATATGAGTCATTACCGAACGGTAAAAGAGGGAGATACACTTCCTTTAATGACCTATCGAATTTATGGTGATTCAAAATATTATTTGGAAGTGGCTAAAGCCAATGGCCTAACCAACTTTCGAAGATTGAAAACAGGTACAGAATTGATTTTCCCACCCCTTCAAAAACAGAAGTAAATGAATAACAGCGGTACCATAGAGACAAGCCAAAGTGTGGACAGAGTAACCCATAAAATCTTGATTGATGGGAGTGAAATTCCTGGAACCTATCAAGTGAAAAGCATACAGGTTACGAAAGAGGTGAACCGAATCCCCACCGCACGCTTGGTTATCTTAGATGGAGATGCTGCTGAAAGAGATTTTAAAGTAAGTAATTCAGATCATTTTGTTCCTGGAAAGGAAATCGAAATTACGGTAGGATACCATTCAGATGATGAAACCATTTTTAAGGGAGTAGTCATTCGTCAAAACCTGAAAATCAGAAATAATCAATCCATCCTAATCGTGGAGTCACGAGATATGGCTGTGAAAATGACTCTCAGAAGGAAAAGTAAATATTTCTATGAGCTGAGCGATTCAGATATTTTGGAAGAGTTGATTAGTAACCATGGATTGGAGGCAGATGTAGCATCAACAGAAAACCAACATACTGAACTAGTTCAATACGATGTGACGGATTGGGATTTTATGATGTTGAGGCTACAAGCTAACGGGCTACTTTGCTTAGTTGACGATGGAAAGGTAAGCATTCAAAAACCTGATTTGAGTTCGGAAGCTCTGGAGACGGTTACTTTTGGAGCCACCATATTAGAGTTTGATGCTGAAATGGATGCAAGAAATCAGCTACCTAAAGTGGTTTCACAAGCATGGAACATGTCTGATCAAGAATTACTTGAGAAAGAAGGTGTAGACCCCTCACTGGAAACCAATGGAAATATTAGCTCTTCAGATCTTGCAAGTTTATTCGACCAAGAAGAAGAAGTCTTGCGCCATGGAGGAAGTAAAAAAGATGGCAGTTTGCAGGAATGGGCTAATGCGAAATGGACATTTCAGCAATTGGCAAAAACGAGAGGTAGGATAAAATTTCAAGGTATACCAACGGTTAAACCCGGAGTAAATTTGCTATTGGAAGGGGTAGGTGATCGATTTAATGGAAAAGTCTTTATCACAGGGGTTAACCATCAAATTTCAGAAGGTAATTGGACTGTAGATGCGCAATTTGGCTTGAACCCGGAATGGTTTTCTGAATCAGAGTCAAATATTCATACGCCTCCTGCAGCGGGACTTACCGCAGCAATCAGCGGTCTTCATGTGGGTTTGGTGACTGATTTGGAGGATCCAGATGGTGAGGATAGGATCAAGGTAAAAATTCCCATCATCAATAATGAAGAAGAGGGAGTTTGGTGCAGACAGGCTTTTCCAGACGCTGGAAATGAACGAGGGATAACGTTTAGGCCAGAAATTGAAGATGAAGTAATTGTAGGCTTCATCAATGAGGATCCCAATGATGCAGTTGTCTTGGGAATGCTCCATAGCAGCGCCAATCCAAATCCTATAGAAGCTTCAAATGATAATCATGAAAAGGGAATTCAAACCCGATCTGGCATTAAAATGATTTTTAATGATGAAAAGTCCATCCTCCAAATTGAAACCCCAACAGGAAACCTAGTGACTTTAGATGATGATGCAGGTAGTATCACCATTGAAGATCAAAACGGAAACAAAACTGTAATGGATAGTGATGGAATCACCATGGAGTCCGCCAAGGATATGAATTTGAAAGCTTCTGGTGATATCAATCTAGAAGGTACTAATGTCAACATCAAAGCGAATGCAGAATTCAAAGCCGAAGGTTCAGCGGGGGCTGAAGTTAGTACAAGCGCTGTTGCAGTTCTGAAAGGCTCGCTTGTTCAGATTAATTGATAAGAAATAGAGTGAATTACAACTTGAATAAAATTTTAACTAGATAAACCAATAAAGATGGGAATGCCAGCAGCAAGAGCTACCGATATGCATGTTTGTCCTATGGTAACAGGGGTTGTCCCTCATGTAGGAGGTCCTATTATGCCCCCGGGTGAACCCACCGTTTTGATTGGAGGAATGCCAGCTGCCAGAGTGGGGGACATGGCTACTTGTACGGGTCCACCAGATAGCATTGTCATGGGGTCATCATCTGTTTTGATTGGAGGAATGCCAGCAGCAAGATTAGGTGATTCAACCGCCCATGGAGGTAGTATAGTCTTAGGCGAATTCACAGTTTTAATTGGATGAGATGATGGAAAAAAGTAAAGATTTTTTAGGTACAGGTTGGGGATTTCCACCAGAATTTGAAACGAGTATTGGGCAGGTGAAAACCACCTCGGGTGTGGAGGATATTCAAAAAAGCCTGGAGATTCTCTTCAGTACCAAAATCGGTGAGCGAATCATGCAACCCACCTATGGGTGTAATCTGGATGAGCTGTTGTTCAGCCCAATCAATCGAACCCTCAAAACCTATGTTATTGAGCTGATAAAAAATGCGATTCTATACCATGAGCCTAGAATTGATCCTGAGAAAATTGATATCACTCAGGGCAATGAGATAGAAGGTGAGCTTCTTATCCACCTTCAATACATCGTCAGAGCAACCAATTCCAGAAAGAACATGGTCTATCCTTTTTATTTAGAAGAGGGTACTAATATTTAAAAAGTAAAGTATGAGCGAAAACTGCAATCATATTGTCACTACACTAAAAAGAGACGGAACGGGAAGGAGGGATCTCCTTGACCCTAAACTGGCTCCTGAAAGTGTTCAATTGCAGGATTTTGAATTGAGCGATTGGTTGATTTTTGCCCTTAATTTTGCTAGAAAAATTCATTTTTTTCCAAGTGATTTAGCAAATGAACCCTTAGGAGACTGGAGGAATTTCTTTTCCACTATAGTTTCGGATAAGACCTTAATCAGTGATATTGAGAATTTAGATGATTTCGAGAAACTGAGGGGAAATATTGAGGAATTTCTCGCAGCATATGATCAATCTGGAAAGCTGACTCCACATTTGACCCTTTTTGTTTCCTTTCTGAAATTATTAGAAACCAGTAAAAAGCGATTTAATCAACTCACCAAAAGGCATCTTGATTTTTACTATCAAGAAATACTTCATCTTGAAAAGCAAGCTTTAAGTCCAGATCATGTATTCTTAATTTTTGAGCTGGCAAAAAACGTGTCTCAGGAAAAGCTTGATGAAGGAACTGAAGTAGATGGTGGTAAAGACGATACTGGGAAGAAAAACACTTACCTGACATCTTTTGAAACGGTTCTCAATAAAACCAAGGTTGGCCAGCTGAAAAGCTTGTATAATGAGATTTCGGTAGAAAAAGAGGAAATCAAAGAATTAAATACCCCAATTAGTACAGGTACTTTTGTCATGGCTCCTATGGCAAATTCATTCGATGGCTTAGGGGAAGATTTTCCCAAAGGTTCTGAAAAATGGTGGCCTTTTGGCTATACCAAAATTTGCAATGCTTCTACCGTACTCCCAGCACTTCCTAAAGCGAGATTGGGGTGTTCTATATCCAGTAAACTGTTAAAACTATCTGAAGGTACTCGGGATATTATTCTGGAGTTTACTTTCAATAAACCCATTTTGCCAAATGGGGAAGATTATACTGCATTAAATAAGGCGATGTCCATCGAGCTAACAGGAGAGAAAGGATGGATCGCAGGCCTTCCTATGACTCTTAAAAGTGACAGTGGGATAAATTCGGGCTCAAAAAAAATGAAGCTTTCATTGACTCTTGATAGTGAGCAACCCGCAGTAGTTCCCTATCAGACAGAACTCCATGAGGGAAGTTATGAAGTAGACGAACCATTACTGAGGGTCTTGTTTAAAACCAATGAAAAAGAAGGCTATAATTTATATCGATTGTTTAATGAGAATGTACTAACGGATCTGAAAATAACTGTTGAGGTTAGCGATATAACGAGTGTTCAGCTAGAAAATGATCTGGGAGTTTTAAATCCCCAAAAACCATTTTTTCCATTTGGTCCACGCCCCATAAAAGGTTCATCATTTATTGTCAAGTATCCAGAGGCAATGGAAAAGCCGGTAACAGCCATATCCTATCAAATGGATTATCTGAATTTGCCAGAAAATTTGGTTAACCACTATTCAGCTTACACTATTGGAGATGATGAACCTCTGGTATCTGATATGGATTATTTTTCTGTGAAGAGCTTCCCGAAATCATCAAATGATTCTGACCAATTATTTTCTGAAAAATCGGGTGGAGGGTATGAATCCGATTTTGAGTTTCAAATTGAAAATGGGGTATGGGAAAGTGGGTTAAAAAAAGAGCTGAAAATAAGCTTAGAACGTTCTTTTCTCCATGAAAAATATGCCCATTATTTTACTTTGGTTGCAATATCAAAAGATACAGACCCTACCATAGAATTGTTGCCTAATGAGCCCTATGCCCCTTTAGCTGAAAATTTAGTGTTGGGATATACCGCTATTTCATCTATTGATTTTAGCTCTAGTAGTTCAGAAAACCAAGTTTCCCTCATTCATGAAATGCCCTTTGGTTTTCAACAAGTTTTTACTCCGGGGGATACCGATAATTCATTATATCTAGTACCTGATTATTGCCATGGGGGCGAGCTGTATATTGGTTTGGAAAATGGTAAAAACCTTCAACAGGTAACCCTATTACTTCAGTTTTTGGAAGGGAGTGAAAACCCAGACATCACAGATATTTTTACCGGAAATCAAAAAATAAAATGGCAGTACTTAAGCCAAAACCAATGGCAGGATTTTCAAAGTGGTGAGATCATTCAAAACCAAACTCCCAGATTTTTAAAGTCGGGAATTTTTCAGTTTTCCATACCCAAACAAGCAAACCTTGATAATACAGTTTTACCTCCTGGTTATCATTGGATAAAGGCTAGTATGGTAAAACCTTTTGATGTGGTAAGCCAGCTCATTAACATTCATGCTCAAGCTGTAGAAGCTGTTTTTGAGGATCAGGGCAGTTCAGGGAATCATTTGGAAAAGGGATTGCCTGCCGAGACAATCAGCAAGCTGCAGGAGCGGCTGAGCTGGATTAAATCCATTCAACAGCCCTATCCATCGACAAAAGGTAAGGCTCAAGAATCCGATGAGGATTATTATAGAAGAGTAAGTGAGCGTTTAAGGCATAAAAAAAGAGCTATTACACTTTGGGATTATGAACACCTAATTCTTCAGAAATTTCCAAAAGTCTATAAAGTAAAGTGCCTGAACCATACTTGTTCCTCTTCATTCCAATCTCCGGGGAATGCTACTTTGATCTTGGTTCCAGATACGGTGCAGCAATCAGTCTTTGATATTTATCAGCCTAGAGTTAGCCAAGGCACATTAAACGATGTAGCAGCATTTGTTAATGAACTTAATTCATTTCACGTGCAAGCTAAAGTAATCAATCCCAATTATGAGGAAGTCAAGGTGGATGTAAAAGTAAAATTTAGAGAGGGGCTGGATGTCAGTTTTTATTTAACCAAGGTGAAAGAGGATATCAAGAAATTCCTTTCTCCTTGGGCTTATGATCAGGAAAGCTCGGTGGAATTTGGAGTGACTTTACATAGAAGCCAAATGATTCATTACTTGGAGCAATTGACTTATGTTGATTATATCACTGATTTGAGATTGTTAAAGCGTCAAGCTGGTTCATCTCCTTGCAACCCCATTTTTATTGAAACAACAGAGAAAGAGTATATCCAACCAAGTAACCCCAAATCTATTCTTGTATCTGCAAAGGAGCATCTTGTAACTCCCATCACTCAAAATTGCTCAAGCATATCCTTAAATAATGAAGAAGAATGTCAACATTAAATAAGCATATCAGCATTCCTAAAGATATGTCTTCCAAAGACGATCTGGATTTCCATTTTTTGAGAGAAGAAGGGATTCGTTATATCAAAGAGCTGGGAAGCAATTTTTGGACGGATTATAATACCCATGACCCTGGTATTACCATGCTTGAGGTTCTTTGCTATGCGATTTCAGACCTTGGTAACAGGATCAACATACCGATAGAGGATTTAATAGCAAATGAAGAAGGAGGGGTCAAAGGACAATTTTACAAAGTTCAAGAGATTTTGCCTTCCGCACCAACCAGTGAATTGGACCTTAGAAAATTATTCATTGATATAGAAGGCATAAAGAACTGTTGGATAAAAAGAGAAAGAGTGACTGTTTTTGCAGACCTAAAAAATCAAAAGTTATCCTATGAGAAAACTATATGGGAAGATTTAAAAGAAAACCAAAAAGCACAGTTTGATCTAAAGGGCTTGTATAGAATTTTAGTAGAAACTGAGGATGCTGACAAGGTGCTTTCTGAATCACTTGAAAAAGCGGTATTTACCAAGTTTCATGCAAATAGAAATCTATGCGAAGACTTAATAAAAGTTGAAAAAGTAGCTACTGAACCGATCTCAGTATGTGCCAATGTTGAGGTGGCTCCTGAGGCAGATGAAGAGCTCATTCATGCTCAGATCTTGATTGCCATTGAGGATTATTTGGCTCCATCACCCCGCCATTATTCTTTAAAACAAATGGTGGATAAAGGGTACACTATGGATGAGATTTTTGAAGGTCCTTTTTTAGAAAATGGATTTATTGATACGGTTGAACTAAAAGCATCCGAACTCAGGAAAGAAGTGCGATTGTCTGATATTATCAATATCATCATGTCGATTGATGGAGTGAAAATAGTTAAGGAAATCACTCTTGGGAATTGTGATGAAAATGATGGGATCGAAAATAATCAATGGGTAATCTGCATTCCAGAAAATAAGAAACCTAAACTCTGTAAAAAGACAACGATCAATTACTTTAAAGGCATTTTACCTATTAATCTTAATCCTGTAAGAGTCGATAATCATAAATCTAAAATTTTAGCCTCCAGGCTTGAAAATGATTTAAAAGCTAAGGATGATTTAGAGCCTGCAATTCCTCAGGGAACCTTCGCTGACTGGGGAGAATACAGCTCTATTCAACATGAATTTCCCGAAACGTATGGAATCAGTGATATAGGATTACCTCCAAAATTGGGTGTAAAAAGGGCTGTTCTGGCAAGACAGTTAAAAGGATACCTTTTGTTTTTTGATCAGATTCTAGCTTCCTATTTCGAACACCTTTCAAAGATAAAATCCTTACTCTCCCTAGATCAAGGCCCTAGTTTTACCTATTTCACGCAAGCAATAAAAGACATTAAAGATGTAGAGGAGTTGTTTAAAGACCCGACTTTACTTGAAAATGATGAGGAGCTAACCAAATCGCTTATAGGAAAGTTAGATGATACCATTGAGAGAAGGAACCAATTGATGGATCACTTGATCGCCAGATTTGCGGAGAACTTTAGCAGTTATGCATTTTTAATGAAATTCCTTTATGGTGAAAGTACTGATGAGATTGTGCTACAGGACAAGCAAAGCTTCCTTCGAGAATACAAAGAGATCAGTAGAGAAAGAGGAGAGGGATTTAATTTTTATGAGCAAAGCAATGACAATCTTTGGGATACGCTAAATGTATCAGGAGCTCAAAAGAGAATTTCGAAACTGGTAGGTGTTAAAGATTATAGTAGAAGAAATTTATCTGATACTGCTGTTGAGATTTATCGGTACGAACATGTAGATGGAAATTGGGTTTATCGCTGGAGGATAAGAGATGAAAATGGGAAGGTTTTGTTATCAGCTACAACTTCGTATCCTACTTATAATTCAGCAGGTAATGAGATGTACTTTGCAATTCTCAAAATACTGGAAACCCCATTAAGTGATTTAGAGAAGCTTTTAGAAGTTAATTTTAGAAATGAAAATGAAGCTGGAAGTTTCCATTTTCATAAAGCCGCCACTTCAAATAAGTTCAGTTTTGACATAATCAATCCTGTAATTGACTCTGAGTCAAGTTCTGATTTCATTGTTGCAAAACAGTATACCTATTATCCAGATCGAACTCAGGCCGTTCTTGGTGCAATTTCACTTTTGAATTTTATTAAGTATACGTTTACAGAAGAAGGGATCTATTTAGTAGAGCATATTTTACTACGTCCGAGCCCACTTGATCCTGAGTATTTAGCAATGCAAACTGATGCTGGAAAAGAATACATCGAAGGAAATTTTCTTCCTTTTTGCTCAGATGATTACGAGAACTGTAAAATGATTGACCCATATTCCTTTAGGGTAAGCATCGTCTTGCCAGGGTTTACTTATCGTTTTGCAAATAAGGACTTTAGGGACTACCTCGAAAATCTAATCAGAGAAGAACTGCCTGCACATATCGTAGCAAAAATCTGCTGGATAGGCTACAGAAAAGGAGAAGAACCAGAGCTTTTTCAAGAAGATGTAGAGAATCCAGAGACCCCGATTTTCAAGGAAAATCAATTGGAGATTTTTGAAAAAGCCTATAAGAACTACCTCTTTGAATTGACTGATATTCATAAGAGGAAAGGCTTTATAGCATCAATGAATAAATACAATCAAGTATTAAATGAAATGACAAGCTCTCTTACTGGGCTTCATACTATTTATCCCACAGGTCGACTATACGATTGTGAGGATGAGGAAGAAGAATTGGATGGCAAATTAATTCTTGGAAAAACGAATTTGGGAACTCTTTAATCTTTACCGTCATGGCTAATAAACTAAGTACAATCACAACCCAATACCACACTTACAAAGTGGATCAGGTATTGACTCATACTCAATTAAATGAGTCTATAGCTTTTTTTGAAGACCAGGACCGATTGACGCGTGTTTTTTTGAATGGAGTCGGAATCGTCTGTGGATTTAAGATCAGCAGGCCCACGAGTACCATTATTCGTGTTTCCCAAGGCATAGGAGTGACCACAGATGGAGATTTGCTGAAACTTTTAAGAGAGGCTGCTGAAGAAGATTCTCCTGGTCTTAGGATAGTAGAAGAATTCGTAGACTATACTCATTTTCGGGATTTTAACGATGAAAACAGCCATTACGAAAAATTCAATTTAGGAGAAAGCAAAATCAATTTATGGGAATTAGTACCTAAGGAAAAAGCCAACGAGACGGATCAACCCATTTCCCAAATAGGTGGTCTGGTTGATAAAATAGCGGTTTTATACCTGGAAACCTATGCTCGTGAGGCGGATTTGTGTAGTGGAATAAACTGTGATAATCAAGGGGTAGAGCAGGTTGCTCATTTAAGAGTATTGCTCACAGATGTGGCAGGGGCCAAGCACTTGCTTGCAGATGATGGAGTTTACCAAAAGCTTGATATTAAAACTCTTTATGGAAAATTAAAGAAAGTCAAATTACAAAAGGTGTTGCTGTCCAAGGCAAATACTAAAGATTTGCAAAAATTAGAAGACAGTTATTACAGCGCGATTATGGGAGCTGATATTGGAAAGCTTTCTGATGGCTTGAACAGTATATCTGAATTCTTGGGAGTAAATGTGAATGTAGAGCAAGCACTCAAAATTTTCCAGCAGAAACCCAGTTCCACCTATGTTAACTTTTTCCAGTATCAATATGATTGGCTGAGGGATGTCATTAGTACCTACCATGAAATAATCGAAACCCTTTTCAAGCTAAATGCTACATGTCTACCTGATATCAATGCATTCCCAAAACATTTGATGCTAGGAAGGGTCATTCCATCTGTTGGAACTGAGCAATACCGACATGGGTTTTACAGCTCCCCAATTACTGGAGATACTTCTGTCACCAATAAACTTCATTTATTATTGGAAAGACTACGGTTGATTTTATCCACTTTCCATACTCCTGTGACGGATATCAATATCACTCCCTCAGTATTTAGCGGAGATTTAGGAGATAAGGCAATCCCTTTTTATTACAAAGCGAACAGTGTCCTTTTGAATAATTGGAGTTTTGAAAAATCTAGAATGGGGTTCAATTCTGATATTACCAGTTATGTAAGGCAAAAGGATGAAGAGACAGGAATTACGATAGAACCATTAGAAATAGATACTGACGAAAATGATTTTTATAGGATAGAAGGACATCAGGGGCAAGGCTTCGAAAAAGCGATGATTGAAATTCAGGATTTGGTTTATAAGTACAACCTGGATTTTGATGTAAAAGCAGTTTCCATAAATGAGGCATTGGATTCCATAAGAATGGAGGATTATAAGTGTCACTTTGAAGATTTAATGGTATTGCTTGATGCATGGAATGATGAGATCAGTTGTGTTACAGGGAAGATAACCTCATTTTTCACCTCCTTAAAAATCAAGGAACTTTTAGAGGAAAATGCAGCAGCTGAATCTGAATCCGAAGTAGCTTCAATTAAAGAAACATCCAAGGTTTATCAACCAACTTCAAAGAGTGATACCATGACTTTGGAGCAATTGGCAATTTTGATAAAAAATCAGAAAATCACTTTAGCAGAAGCTAAAAGACTGTATCCTTACTTATTTGAGTCCACTCAGGATTACAAAACTGAGAATAGTAAAAGCATTCGGGAAAGCGTTATAAAAAATGTGAAAGAAGAGGAGGAATCTCTTGGATTTGTATTCCAACCAGTCTTCACTGCTGAAATGCCAGTTTACTATGGGTACAATGAAATTAAAGTTGAGGCAGAAAAAGAGGTAGCTAATTACCTAAAAGATTTTCAAATCCAAGAAGATGAAAAAGTTGCTTTAGTGGACAAGCCCATAGAAATTATTGCTGCATCCTACGATATCTCTAACTATATACCTGAAAGACTTTTTGAATTAGATAGTGGCTATATTGTTGAATATGAGACTTCTATTGAAAGTTTGTGTGAGAAACTAGACGAGTTTAGCAAGCGAGTGGAAAAACTTTCTATCAATGATAGATTGAAAAGTAGCCTGCAGTCCCGCGCATTGTATTTTACATCTGTTTGTTGTGCCGCAAATAAACTGAAAATTCTTCAGGCAGAAATTGAAGCTAGAAAGAAACACATCCTTGAGCAATTACAGTTTTCAAACTTTCATGAACACCATCCTGGTCTAGATCATAGAGCTGGAGTAAGTAAGGGAGGAACTTTTGTGATGGTCTATTACACACGACCTACCCGTGTGAGTAAAAGAGGGATTTCAATTGCTGGGTTTAAGGAAATAAGTGTTGCAGAAAATAGTTATGGAGATTTTTCAAAGACGATTGATTTGAATGAAATCAGTAAGGAGTTGAATCTTTTTACTGATCCTAAAAACTTGGAAAAGGATCTTGAAATTTTTAGAAAACAGCTATCAGGAGATAAATCTAGTTTGCATGGTTTAGATGTATTGAAGAGTAGGAATCTTAAGAGTAATTTAAAAGACAAAACGGTCATAGCAGATTTTATGCTCCCATATCGATGCTGTTCAGATTGCAATCCAATTAACTTCATCGTTCCGCGTCCAGTTATTTTCTTAAACCTTAATACCGAAACCTATTGCCTAGGTTTAGAGCAAGAGGAGATCAGCTTTGAGGTGATACCTGTGGATGGAGAAGTGACAGTGGTAGATAATGTGGCGGGTGTAATTATCTCAGGTCGATCTATTAGCATTGATCCTGGAGCATTTCCTAAAGAGATGCTTGGAGAAGCTATATCATTCTTGGTAAATGATGAACCTACAGATGCTAAGTTAACAGTTTTACAAGCTCCTACATTTGTCTTAAATCTACCAGATGGCCCGGTAAGTGATCCTAGCATTGAATTTTCTGCCTCTCCTTCATTTGATAATGCAGGGTATTTATGGGAGTTCGGAGATGGTACTTCTTCTACTGAGGTAGCACCCAAAAAGACTTTTTCTTTACCTGTAAATGCTGAAAATAAAATTTCAGTTTCATTGACTATTACTCCTGAAAATGGTGCTTGCCCAAATAGAGTTACTGGAGAAATTGTTTTTGAGGAACAGGAAGAGGAAGTTGATCTAACCTTAACTCCAAATGAATTCTGTAGGGACCAAAGTACTGAACCTGTTGCATTTGGAGTGGTTCCAGATGACGGAAATGTGACTGGTCCGGGAGTTCAACCCGGAGAAAATGGAAATGGATTTGTATTTAACCCAATCCTGATTGAAGATATAGATCTGGAAAAGGATTTAAGGTTTAGGGTAAATGGTAAGGAAACGGACTTGATCGTAAGAGTGTATCAAACTCCAGTGATTGCATTTACAACCTCAGCGGTTAATAACCCAACAAATAATTCAAAAACAGTTACCCTAACTATTACTAATCCACCTTCTTCAGTAAGAGAGTATATCTGGTCAATAAATGATAAGGACCGAGCAGGTACTTCAGAGAGCTCTTATACCGAAACTTTCCCTGCTTCAGTAACTTCATTAAAGGTTTCCGTTCTTGCTATACTTAGCAATCTATGCGAAGAAGCAAGTTCTAATGTATCAATAATAATTTTACAATCGGGTTCAGTCGACACATGTACAGATATAGGTGAGAAATGGCTTTCAGATCAGAATTTGAGGATATCGAGGTTCATGGAAAGTCCGGATTTTGAAAAAATAGATGACTGGGGACAGCAAACTTACACTCAGGCAATTAATGGAATTAAGAATGATAATGGTGCTGACATTATTGGTTTCGCTGAAATAGTCAAAAATTCAAGTCTATACTTAGCCGGTGGGGATGAGCAGAATAAACAACTGATGCAGATTTTCTCGAATCATTATCCACCATTAATTTCTTACATAATGGAGATGAATTCAAATAATGGACCAGGAGTACTTCCAATGAAAGATCTGTACAAAACCTTTGTTCAATTATTCTATACATTGATTAGATGTCAAGACAAAGAAGTCCTGATTGAAAGAGGTGCTGAGTTTCAGTTTGATGCGATTGTAAGCCGAATAACCTCTGACTTTAAAGAATTACAGGGATCAAGTATCAAATGGGATGTAAATGATGAAATCCCCGGTATCTATGAAGAATTGTTAGAAGTTTTTGATAGTGTTCCTTACCTGAAAAATGGCTTACAAAATCAATTGACTTTAATGGTATAATTTCTTGGAACAAGTAAAGAAACATATTGTCAACAAGGTGATGGTCGAATTCCATACTTCAGATGAAGAAACTGCTTTTCATATCAAAAATCATGTTTCTTCATTTTTAGAGAGAGAGTTATTCCCAGTACTGGAGGAGTACCTCGAAATGATCAGTCAAAAAGTTTCTAATAAGCATTTACAGATCCCCTCCTTAAAAATTGATCTAAAAAGCCAAAAAGATTTGATCGATAGCTTCGGTAAAACTAAAAATAAGCTGGTGCTAGATCATTTATTAAATCAGTTCAAAGTTCAGTTAGAGCAGCAGCTTAAACAATTGGAGAGTAAAGTTGTGGAGATGGAAGCCCAGGAAGGGGCTGTTCCCAAATCTATTATTGACCAAAGTTTAACAGAAAGTGAGCGTTTAAATCTCGACTCTAGTACTTCAAGAGAGATTAACACTATCATATATGTACTTCAAAATGGAAGGCTTCCTTGGTGGATTGGAGAAAATGAAAAGACTAATTTCTTCAAGGGATGGGACAATTTAAAAGACATTAAATACCTTCTGGAGGAGCCGATTTTTAGGAAATATTTAATCGAGCTTGCTGGACAAAAAGAGGTTTTGGCGCGCTTTATCAAGCAGTTTTCTGACGCACAATTATCAATTTTATTTATGGAGCTTGCTAATACTACCAACGGATTGAAGCAAAGCAAAATTTATAAATCCTGGATAAAATCAGTACCAGAAAACAAATTGAAAAATGAATTTTGGACACTGAATTGGAAACTCCTTTCCAATAAAAGCTATAAGACAGAATTTATTACTCAGGTTAATTCTTTCTGGCAAAAGGCAGTTCAAAACGATCCTTATAATTTTCAGAAAATACAGATCCTACTGAATGAAATGCATCAATTTGCCAAGGATTTTCATGGTGAAAAATATCAATCAGTAGAAGATTCCTTTTCTGTTTTCAATCAAAAGCTTAGCCTGCTTGGAAAAGATGGCAAATGGAAAAAAGCCACTATTTCTAAAAATGATCAGACAGCGCTTTTAGATGCTTGGAAAACCAAAGATTCAACAATAGAAGAACCACAAAAGGAAATTAATGATGATCACCAAGATGAGGAAACTTCAATTTTGGATGAAGGAATTCTCGTAAGTCAAGCTGGTTTGGTTTTGATTCATTCCTTCGTTAAGCCATTTTTTAAGAATGTTGGATTGATAGGTGAGGATAATCGATTGAAAGATAAAAACACTGCTGTTCATCTGTTACATTTTTTAGCAACGAAGGAGGAAGAGGCTTTTGATCATGAGTTGCTATTTGAAAAATATTGCTGCAATATTCCTTTTGATCAACCTCTGGAAAGAAATGTGGTCTTACCTGATGATATGAAGGAAGCTGCTGAAGAATTGCTTTCTGATGTATTAGGTCACTGGAAAGCATTAAAAAGTACTAGCGCAGATACACTTAGATCAGAGTTTCTGTGTAGAAGGGGAAAAATTAGTCTCCAGGGTAATCATCATAAAATGGTGGTTGAGAGAAAAGCTCAGGACATTTTACTAGATCAAGTCCCATGGTCCATTAGCTTGGTGAAATTTCCTTGGCGGAAAGAATTGTTATTTGTGGAATGGTAGAATAAAGCCAAAACACAGCATTGTTTTTTAAGGGTATATCCAGCGGGTCATGAGAGAATTGAAGAAAAAACATAAGCCAGAATTAAGTAATAATCAGGTTTCAATGAAATCCGATGATCAATCAAAGGATTTTTTTGGCGTACAGGCAAAACTTGAAACTGGAAAGCCGGGTGATAAGTATGAGCAAGAAGCAGATGCCATGGCTGATAAGGTGGTAAATCAAACTTCTTCCACTGACCCAATTCAATCCAAAGGGGCTGAGGAGGAGGAGGTACAGCAAAAACCAATTTCTGAATCCATTAGTAAAGTTCAAAAGCAGGATATGAAGGAGGAGGAACCAGTTCAGGCTCAGGAAGAAGAAGAGGTGGTCCAGTCTCAAGAGGAAGAGGAAGCTGTTCAATCCCAAGAGGAGGAAGAAGCGATACAGTCTCAGGAAGAAGAGGAGGCTGTACAATCACAAGAAGAGGAGGAAGCTGTACAAGCTGAGGAAGAAGAGGAGGCGCTTCAAACAAAGTCCGAGGCTAACAATTTGAATCACCAAAAAAGGGCTAATTCAATTGAAACTACCTTAAATCAAAGCAAAGGTTCTGGGAAAGCATTAGATAAGTCCATTAAAAATGAAATGGAAAGTGGTTTTGGTGCTGATTTTAGTCAGGTAAGAATCCATCATGATGCCAGAGCGAATGATATGAGTAAGCAAATCCATGCACAAGCTTTTACCCATGGAAATGATATCTATTTTAATTCTGGTAAATATCAACCAGAAAGCCAGAATGGGAAACGTCTGTTAGCTCACGAATTGACTCATACCATTCAACAAAAAGGAATGGTGCAAAGGAAAGTGCAAAGAAAATGGGCTAAAAATGAAACGTATAAGTCCTATGACGGGACGACTATCAAGGCTGATTTAAATTTAAAATTTAAAGCTGCAGTTCTTAATAAAAGTTCGAATGCGGCCTTAAACACATCAGGGCTTGCCAGTGCTGCGAAAAGCCAAATTGAGAATAGTTATCAAGGTAAATTAAGAAAGAAGTTATTAGGAATCGACGTGTTATATGATGTGAGTACCAGCGCAGATATTCGGGTGATTAATAAGTTGACAGACCTTAATTTTTTTGAGGAGCATTTAATGGTGGTTTTAGATGATTCCCATCCCAAAGTAAAGGGTACTTATGGAAGGGGACCATTCTATGGAACCATTGTGTATTTAAATGAAAAGCACACTCCAGGAATGATTTCTGGATCAGATAAAAATACTATTCCACATGAGGTGGGGCATACAGCAGGCTTAAAACATTTGATGGAAAAAAGGGATGAAGCTGGATTACTGGGGAATTTGATCAAGAAATTACATCATATTCAAAACAAAGATAATATGATGTGGAGAGGTGGAGGGCACCCAAGCTATAGTATGGCCGATGCAGACCAAAAACTAGATAAAACCAATCCCGATCAAATTGATCAGATTAAGAAAAACTTAAATGATAAAAAGCTCAATAAGGTAGATGTATTCAGTTTTATCGATTTAATGAAGTTGGGAAATTAAAAGCAAGATGAATTTATAAAAATTGATAGGGAATAAATGAAGTCTTTCAACTCCAAGACGTCTGACAATAATGGGGCTTCAGCCCAAAAGCAGCCTGATGACTTTTTTCAGGCCAAGTTGAATGTGGGCCAACCTGGAGATAAATACGAACTCGAAGCTGATCAAATGGCTGAGCAGGTGGTGGGTGAAATGAATGGAGGTAGCCCAGTTTCTAAAGCAGATCATCAAGTTCAATCCCAACAAGAAGAAGATGTTCAAACAAAGGAGACTTCAGAAACAGAAGGCAAACAAAAACCCCTGGCCGAAACCATAACCCCTGTTGTTCAAGCTAAAGTAGAAGAGGAGCAAGTTCAAGAGAAAGAAGAGGAGGAAGAACTCCAAAAGAAGGAGGATGAGGAAGTTCAAATGAATTCGGTTGCTGGATCGGATGAGGAAGATGAAAACAATACGGGAAGTCTTCAAGCTAAATCAGATCAAGAAAGTAGCGTTTCACCTCAACTTGAGAGTCAGATAAAATTAGGGACTGGGGGCACTGAGATGGATAAAAGTATCAGAAGCTCAATGGAAAGTGGCTTCGGGGCTGATTTTTCGGATGTAAAAGTTCATACAGATAGCTCTGCCGTACAGATGAGTCAAGAACTGGGAGCGCAGGCATTTACTCATGGAAATGATATTTATTTTAATGAGGGAAAGTACGATCCTGGAAGTTCAGCGGGTCAAAATCTTCTCGCTCATGAACTGACCCATACCATACAGCAGGGAAGTAGTGGGGCTATTCAAGGAAAGATGGTGCAGAAGGAGGGAGAGGAAGATGAAATTGCCCAATCAGGCGATAATTTCGATTTCACCACAAACCCTCCAAAAATATATGTTGATAACCTTCCTATACCAAGTTTTAAACAAACCTTCATGTCTGGGGATAATAATTTTCGGGCTAGAGAATTCAGCGGAGGAGGTAGAGAAGAGGAAAACGACCCCAATCAAGCTGGGGAATGGGATTCCATAGCTAGCACTGGGGCAGCAGAAAAGTTATTAAATGGAGGTTTACAAAATGATCAGTTGTATCGAATTACAACATCTGTAAGATCAGGAGGAAGAACCAAAAAATTTGAAAGAAATGGTGATCCTAATTTATTGGCAGAAAATTTAAAAGTTCCATTTTGGGATGACCCAAGCGGTGAAAAGGAAATTTACCAAATTGACCACAAACAAGAATTACAATTAAAAGGCTGGCCAAGGGTTAGGACTGCCGGTGGTATAGATAACCTTCACTTATTATCAAAAGAAGCTAACCGTGAATCGGGTAATCTTATCAAGGGAAACGTAAATAGAACTTTGATTAGCTTAATTGGAGCAGATGAAGATTTAAAAAATGCACTAAATGCCAGAGGGGTCAATACTTCAAGAATTAATAATAGAACGATAGACCGAAACATCAAACCAAATTACGATATCCATTACAGGAGTTTCAGTCAAGGACAAGATCCACCAAATATAAAAATTTGGGATAAGGGAAAAATTGAGAGTGGCGATCATGTTCAAAAATTACTTGATAGAGAAAAGGGTAGAAGAGCAATAAGCATTTATGATTTTCAGGACCCAGATCCCAACCCATCGTTGCCATTTGATCCTCATCCGGCTAGCCTTAACTTAGAGAATCAAATTGGATCAAGTTCAAGTTATGTCCTCTACTGGGGTGATAATCTTAATGCTCGAACTAAACTAGACTGGAATGATCCAAATTTAATTACCCAAGCTGCTTCTTCAAATTTGTTTAGGCCCCGTCTAACCATGCATGGGAAATTTTTCAATGTAGAATCAATGCAATTTGATCCTCAAATTGAAAGTGGTCAAAAAGGTCATCTAAGAGGAAAACCCTTTAAATTCAGAAAAGGAGATCGAAGAATTCTAATGTTACCGGAATTTTTTAACTGGCCTATTTATAAAATGCCAGGAACTACTTATGCTGGCTATTTAGATTCTCAAGACTTAAAGAATTTCCTCAATAATAGCAATGCTGAATTTGATTTATTAAGTCCATTTTCCATTGACAATTTGATGATAACTGATTCTGGATTAATCGGTTCTGGGACCTTATTACCATCAGTACCATTTATTTCAAGATCTAATGTAGAAATCGTTATCACAGAAGATGATGTCATGTTACAAAAGGTCTTTTCCAGTGGTGATCTTGACATGCCAGCACCATTCTCAGTTTCTGATGTTAGCTTAACTTTAGGTTATGGGATCCAAAACGGATTTGTAATTCAAGGCCAAGTAAACTTTGGTATCGACCAAGTAGGTGAAGGACATATTGGTGCTTCTGCATCAACGGGAGGTGGTTTCGAACTGGAAGGTGCCTTTAACTTTGATTCTGAGCTTTTTGATCCAGCAGAAATTAATGTAGAATACAAGGATAATATCTGGACCATAGGAGGGGAAATTGGGATTCCCGAAGGCAAGGTCAGAGGAGTGAAATCTGCCACTATCAATGCTACTTATAGCGAAAATAACTTCAGTGCCACAGGTGAAGCTGAGCTTGATATACCCGGTATTGAACGTGGTTCAATGTCTATTCAGTACGGTGAGGAAGGTTTTTCCATTGGCGGTAATTTTGATCTGAGTAGCGATATACCCGGGATCACAGGAGGAAATGTGGAAGCTCGGGTTTCTAAAGCACAGGGTGATGAAGAGTACAGTGTATTTGTTTCTGGTACTGCTCAACCCGATATTCCAGGCATTTCTTCTTCATTGTCTGTTACCTATGAAAACGGAGTGATAACCCTTGAAGGTAGAGCTTCCTATGAGCGAGGAATGCTTAGTGGTACGATAGAAGTGGGAGCAACCAATAGGGCAATTGGCGAGGATGGAGAGCCTACTGGGGAGCCAGATGAAAACTTTAGTGTTTATGGAGGTGGAACATTAACCCTTCAGTTGACGCCTTGGTTGGCAGCCACAGCGGGAGTGAAGTTTACACCAGAAGGGGAGATTGAAGTTACTGCCAGACTTGATGCCGATAGCTATGAGGTCTTCAGTAGACGGGAATTCAATAGAAATCTATTCACTGTTCCAACCATCGAAATCCCACTTTTTGCTATTCCGCTTGGGCCTAGAAGTATTGGCTTGGTTGCGCAAATTGGTGGAGGGCTTGACTTCTCAGCAGGTTTTGGTCCGGGAGAATTGAGAAATATGTCTGCTGAGATTACTTATAATCCTGAGCATGAAGAGGAAACCACGGTTGCTGGTCATGGTGAATTTGGAATACCTGCAGATGCCGGATTAACACTTCGCGGGGACTTGAGTCTTGGAGTAAGTGCGGGAATAGCAAGCTTGACAGGTGGAATTGAACTAGCAGGTGAATTAGGTTTAGAGGGAGAAGCATTAGCATCTGTAGATGTGAATTGGAGTCCTCAAACAGGCTTGGCTATAGATGCTGAAGGTAGAATCACTGTGAATCCGAAATTCACATTTGAATTAAATGCATTCGCTAGGGCAAGCTTGGGGGTAGGATTCCTGTCGGTCTCGGAAACTTGGAGGCATAATTTAGCCTCATACGAATGGGGTCCTGATATCCAGTTTGGGATCGTGTTCCCTGTGGAATATAGAGAAGGAGAACCATTTGATATGTCATTTGATGATATTGAAGTGATCTACCCTGATCTGGATGTGGTTAATATGGCTAAGGGACTGGCTAGGGATGTTAAAAACGACTTATTTGATTAAATTAAAAGTATGGAATTGAGTAAAGCTATAGAGCTCAATAATCAAGGAGCAAAATCTTTTTTGGAGGGCAAATTGAATGAAGCTGAAAAATCGTTTAAGGATGCATTTCAATTGGATCCAAAAAACAGCTCTTTGTTGAACAATATGGGGCTTTTGTATCATCAGAAAAAAAATTTTGAAACAGCTTTAAATTATTTTAAAAAGGCGATCAAAATTGAGGATAAGGCTAGCTATTTAATAAATGAAGGAAATACACTAGCCATGATGGGCAAGGTGGAGGAAGCCAAACAAAAATACCTTGATACCACTCAAAAGCACCCTGATTCCATGGGCGCCTGGATAAGTTTAGCTCGATTATCTACCCACCAAAAAGACTATGATCTAGCGAAAAACTATTGGAATAAAGTCATTGCAATTGAAGCCAGGCCTGAGTATTTACTGGAATACGCAAAGGTTTTAATACTTCAGAACCAGTTGGAAGATGCACTGGAGATTCTTTATTCAGTTTCTGAAAAAAGCCAAAATCCTGAAATCTGGTTTCAAATTGGCAGAGTCGAGCACCTTCAAAAAAACTATGGAATAGCAGAAAAAGCTTTAAAAAAAGCATTAGCAGAAGTTCCTGATCAATTGGATTTTCGCCACTATTTAGCAATAAATTACATGGCCATGTCTGAGATTGAGCAAGCACTCTATCACCTGGATTTCCTTCTGAAGCTCTATCCCGATCATAAACAAATCCTTACTGAAAAAGGGGTTGTGATGTTCAGTATCAATCAATTGGAAATGGCCGCTCAACTGTTTGAAAAAGCACTTAAGATTGACCCTTCTTATCAAAAAGCTCAACATTATTCCCAACTTATAAAAAAACAACTAAACTAGTTTAATGGACTGATTTTGTGGGATGAGTAATGTTAAATGAAAGAAAATAAGAAGGTTATATTTTTTGAATAGATAGCAGAATATGAATGAGTTGTTAAAATTTTTGAATGTTGCCATAAGATCTCGGCTGGACTTTGAACTAGGGAAAGTGGATAGCCTGCAAAAACCCCAGATGAACCTTCACCTTAACAAGGAAGATGCTTTGGGCAAATTTATTTTTGAGCATCAGATTCAAAACCAAAACTTATTGCTTTTGGTGCTGGCTTTGACTCCTCATGTTGACCCTGGATTTTTTAACCGGATTATTCAGGATTATTTTCCAAAAGGAGGGGAGTTCCCTGAGTTTGGCGGAGTGAAATCAAAAAATCATCGTGGTATCATTCCCACAGGGGAAACAGCTTTGTATGTTTTGGCAGGAAATGATCCCAATACCCGAAGACAATATTTTCCCATCTTTCAAGAGTCAGAATTATTTAAGAAGGGAATTCTTTATTTGGAAGAAGTAGGTAGAACGGACCCAGAATGGTCTGGAGCTTTATTGATGGATTCTGAGTACGCTGAGCTTTTTACTACAGGTACAGTCAATAAACCAAAACTTGGGATAAACTTTCCAGCTGAACTTATTAAGACAGAGTTAGAATGGGAAGATTTGGTTTTAAACTCTAAGACATTGGACCAAATTCATGAAATTGAAGAATGGTTAAAACATGAGCAACAATTGATGAATGATTGGGGAATGGGCAAGCGCCTTAAACCTGGATTTAGAGTGATGTTTTTCGGTCCTCCGGGAACAGGAAAGACTCTGACAGCTAGCCTATTGGGTAAATATACCAAGAAGGATGTTTATAGGATTGACCTATCGATGGTTACTTCAAAATACATTGGAGAAACAGAAAAAAACATCTCCTCATTATTTGATAAGGCTGCCAATAAAAACTGGATTTTATTTTTTGATGAGGCAGATGCGGTGTTTGGTAAAAGAACCAATGTGAGGGATGCACATGATAAATACGCAAATCAGGAAGTCTCCTATCTCCTTCAGCGGATTGAAAATCATCCTGGCTTAGTAATTTTAGCCTCAAATTTCAAAAGTAACATTGATTCCGCATTCACGAGAAGGTTTCAAAGCATTATTGAGTTTCCTTATCCGGGTTCTGCAGAAAGACTAAGTCTTTGGCAAAAAAATATTCCACTCAAGGCAAAGTTGGGTAAGGGGATAAAGTTGGATTTGATTTCGAAAAAATACGAACTCACAGGGGCTAATATTGTGAATGTAATTCAATTTGCATGCCTCAAAACATTGAGTAAGAAAAAGGAAATTATTGAAGAGGAAGACTTGCTTTTGGGGATCAAAAAGGAATTACTCAAAGAAGGAAAAATTTCGAATTAGGACTTTGAGGAATTACTGATTCCCTATTAATTATTTGGGAGGTTTTACATTTAATAGTAGCTCCAAGTGGATAAAAAACATATTAAAAAAAAAATAGTTTAATCTGAGTTATTATTCGGAGGTAACCAGCTTATAGTGACCTCTTGATTTCCCCATTCTTCTGCTTTTTCTACATCAGTTCCCATATAGAGATCTATTTTTTTTGTCCATCTACGATTCATTAAATCAAGAACTAAATAGGTTCCTTCCAAACCTTCAATGCTGACCTCCATATTATGATTTAATCCAGAATCCAATAAATCTCTAGAAATGGCAATCGCCTTCATACCACTCTTTAAGGTGTCTCCAAAGGCAGTGAGGTTGGGTTCGTTGGATGTTTGATATTTCACTGAATTGTAGGCGGAAGCATTAACTTCCATTGTTCTTTTTTTTGGACTACTACATCCAATAAACAGTAAAATAGAAGCAAAAAAGAAATACGAAATGCATGTATCTATTTTGCGCATGGTGAATAACCCTAATTTTAAATAAAGTCTTCAAAGACAATTTTTTAGGCCCGGCTGGTATATTTAATATAAACAATTATTCGTAACAGCCTAGTTATTTGGACGTTTCTTAAGTTTGGAGTGTAATGAATGCTGTCGTAATTATCAGAAAAACAAGAATCTTTTAATTGATGGATCTGGGTTTATAAAGCTTTAGAAAATTCTAAAATCAGAAAAATGGATCTTAAATATTAATCCCAAAACCATGCATCAATACCAGTCTCAATCCAACATATATGACGAGCACGGCTGTCAAGCCACCCAAAAATCGCAGGTTGAATTTCTTGTTTGAAAGGTAAGAACCTATGCTTCCACCAAGAATTACCGCTAAAACCAATTTCCAGATTAAATCCAGGTCTACCTGAAAGGTATCGGCCACCGTCAAGCCCACAAGCCCGGAAATGGAATTGACTAAAATGAAAACGGAGGCTAAGGATGCAACAGTTCTTGGGTTGGCCCAATTCAACAGATTCAATGTTGGGCTTAGAAAAATTCCTCCACCGATTCCGGAAATTCCAGCCAACAAACCAACACTTCCCCCGAGTCCTAACTTTTTCACTAGGCTGAATTCATGAGAAACTAATTTGGCTTGTATATACCGTAGCACCATTGCTAGGCCGGAAAGAATTAAAGAAGCCCCTAGAACTAGGAAGAAAGCTTGTTGAGAAAGACGTAATTGTGCTCCAAAATAGGCTAGAGGGATGCTTGATACCAAAAATGGCCAAAACAGTTTGATATCAAAAACCTTGTTTCGGATGAATAGAAGGGTGCCTATGGTAACTACACAGATATTCAAAATCAAGGCGGTGGATCTGATCTCATAGAAATTTGTCAGAAATAAGCTCATAATAGCGAGGTAACTAGAGCCTCCACCAAAACCCACCGAACTATAAAACAATGCGATAATGAAAAAAATATAAGGGAGGAATTCTATGGTGATCATGAAAATCAGCTGGTCAAAAGGATTAGAAATGTAATCAAAAAGTCCTGTTTTCGTTAATGCTAGCTTGATTTTTCAAAATAGGAAAGTGTCAAAAATAACATGCAAAGCAGGATACTAGGTGTTAAGAATGAAAACATTGAAGCTGATCAGCATCTGCAAGCGTGTTTTTGTTGGCAATTTTTTAATTATAGGAAAGAATCCTCTTTATTCCGTTGATAAGAAATGTGAAAAAGTAAATTAACTTTTAGATAAAAATTTTCATATTAGGAAAAAAATAGAGTCTTTCTTTAAAGAAAACATTATTGATTCTCCTCAATGTGAACTTGGAGTATCTCCTCTTGAAAGTTTTTGTGTAGTAACAAATATTATGAGATTGAACAAATTAGTGATTTGCCTATTCCTCGGGTTTTTTAGCTCTAATATGGGCTTTGCACAACAGCCTAATATACTTTGGATAACGATTGAAGATACTTCGCCTCAATTTATTGGCAGTTATGGTAATAAGCATGCCAGTACACCTACCATGGATAAGTTTACTAGAGAAGGAGTTCAGTTTTTAAATGCATTCTCCACGGGCACCGTTTGCTCTCCCAGTAGGTCTACCATTATCACAGGAGTAAAAACCTATGAATTGGGAACAGGTAACCATAGAAGCAATTATGCCATTCCCTCTGAGATCAAAGGTTTTCCTTTTTATATGCAGCAAGCCGGTTACTATGTGACGAATAATAGTAAAACAGATTATAATGTTGGGAATGTAGAAGCCTTTATTGAAGAAGCCTGGAATGAAAGTTCAGGTCAAGCAGGTTGGTGGAACAGGAAGGAAGGCCAACCTTTTTTCGCTGTTTTTAATTTTGCGGATTCCCATCAATCCCGCACCATGACACATCCCTATGAATGGTATTTAGCAAATGTGTTAGAGAAATTACCAGAGGAGGAAAGAATTGGAGAAAATGAGTTTGAAATGCCTCCCATTTATCGGGATAGCCCAAATATGCGTAAACAAATGGCGCGTGTATACAACAGTTTAAAGCTCACAGACAATAAAATCAAAGCTCTTTTAAGTCGCTTGGAGGAAGATGGTCTCTTAGATGAAACCATCATTTTTATTTATGCAGATCATGGGGAAGGGATGCCAAGGGGTAAAACAAATGGAATAGATTATGGATATAGGGTTCCTTTTACTGTTTGGTTTCCTCCGAAATATGAAGATCTGTCTCCTTGGGGGACAAAGACAGTTACTGAGGAGCTTATAAGCTTTGAAGATTTGGCCCCAACCCTAATTAGTTTAGCAGGAGCTCCTGTCCCAGATTATCTAAAAGGCAGAATAATGATAGGACAGGATCGAGATGAGAAGGTAGAAAAGCTATTTCTTTCATCCGATAGATCTGATAATGGGATTGATCTGGTAAGAACTGTAACGGATGGACGATTTGTGTATTCAAGGAATTACATGACTTATATGCCTGAGAATAAATATATCAGGTATATGGAAATAGGAGACATCAAGCAGGAAATGCGAAAAGACTTGGCTGAGGGAAACCTCAATGCCTTACAAAAGAGCCATTTCGAAGCAAGGGCTCCAGAAGTACTTTATGATCTTGAAAACGATCCATGGGAAACGATAAACCTTGCAGGCAAGGAAGAATATCAATCCAAATTGTTGGAGATGAGAGCATCGCTGGAATCTCATATTTTGGAACGAAGAGATGTACTTTTTTTACCAGAAATGGAGTTGGAGAATATTTCCGAGAAATCTTCACCCTATCAATTTCGTCAAAGCAGTGAAAGCTACCCTTTTGAGGATATTTATCAAGTGGCCAAGCTATCTGGTTTTCAAGGTCAGGAAGTGATGGAAAAACAGCTGGAATTTTTGAAAAGCCAAAATGAAATTCAGAGGTATTGGGCGGCTTTAGGTCTGAGGTCTCAAAATTTAGACTTGTTGAAAGCCAATAAGGATAAACTTTTAAAGGCTTTAACAGATGATTACGCTCCAGTTTCAATAACTATAGCTTCTCTGCTATATGAATTGGATCAAGATTCTCAGGCTGAAGAAATTCTTAAAAAGTATGTGAAGAGTACCAACTCACATCTCTCATTGCTTGCGATCAATTTTCTGATTTATTCAGATTACAAAAAACCTTTTATCGAGGTGGTCACGGAAGTTTATGAAAATGAAGATGTGGTTTATAACACCTCAGCGGCAAGCAAGGATTTCTTAGGTAGTTTGGGATTGATCCCTAATAATTTTGAATATAAGTAGAGTGAGCTAAATGATATGTGAAAGTGGTGGAACTTGCTAAAGCCACCATGTGGAACTTGGACTATGCCTTTAACTACTAGTCGGAGTAATGAAGTCAACCTTTCTTAAGTTTGGAGTTTATTTTTTGATCGGTGGAATTGTCTATACGAAGCCTTTATTAAGCGCAAGATTTTTCCATATTTTTGGATAAACCTACTCCCAATGAAAAAAACAGCATTATCGTTTTTCTTGATCACTTTTGTCATGCAGCTTGGATTTGCTCAGAGAGAGCTGATCCAGGCCAACCCTTCCGATTTTGGGTTTGATGAAGAGTACATCAATCAAAAAGTGGATTCCATAATGAAAATGGGCATGGATAGCTTGGGCTTTCCTGGAGCCCAAGTTTTGGTAGCAAAGAACGATACGGTAATTTTTCACAAGGCCTATGGCTTTCATACCTATGACCAGAAGCAGGCTGTAGCCCTGAACGATTTGTATGATTTAGCTTCTGTTACCAAAATTTCTGGACCCTTACCGGCTATAATGAAATTGGTGGATGAAGGGAAGTTGGATCTGGATGAACCATTCAGCACCTATTGGAAGCCATGGAGACACAGAAAGGATAAAAAAGTCCTGACACTCCGGGAGATTTTAGCCCATCAGGCGGGTTTGGTGCCATACATCGTGTTTTTGAATAAGGTGGTGCGGAAGAATGGTAAGATCAAAAAAAGATTTGTACATGATACTTCCGATAAACGGTTTCATGCGCAAGCATACGATGGAATTTATATCAAGGATCGCTTTGAGCGGAAGATGAACCGAATGATCAATCGATCCAAAGTTTCTGACGAAAAGAAATACCTGTATTCGGGACTCACTTTTCTGATTTATCCCACATTGATCGAGCAAATTACGGGTACAGACTATCAAAGCTATTTGGAGGAGAATTTCTACCAACCTATAGGTGCAAATACTTTAGGATACCTTCCCGAGAAAAAAAATTATGATAATGCGATTGTCCCCACTGAAGTAGATTCACTTTTTCGAAAAACCTTGGTAAAAGGATGGGTGCATGATGAAAACGCAGCTTTAAAAGGAGGTGTTTCGGGAAATGCAGGCTTATTTGGTACGGCGGATGACTTAGCCAAATTGATGCTGTTTTATCAAAATTATGGGTTGGTCAATGGCCAACAATTGATTTCAGCTGAAACCGTTAAGGAGTTTACCGAAGTCCAATTTCCAGAAAATGACAATCGGAGAGGGTTAGGGTTTGATAAACCGCTTTTGAATAACTCGGAGCTTCCTTTGTCAGAAGCTTATCCTTCTCCTTTAGCTAGCCCAGAAAGCTTTGGACATTCAGGATTTACGGGAACATTTGTATGGGCCGACCCTATCAATAAAATCACATATATTTTCCTTTCCAACAGGGTTTATCCTTCTAGAGACCATCAGAAATTGTATGGTTTAAATATTAGAACTGCTTTGATGGATGTGTTTTATCAGGCAGAGGATAAGTAGGTTTTTGATAGAGGTTTTCCTAAGACGGATCTAGTTTGATTTAAAGCTCAGTATTTGAGTTAATGCCACCTAAACTTGGTTTTTTCTAAGGGGTCAATTTGATTGAATTCTGAAAAATCCTTTGATTTATTTGGTTCCCACCAGTCGAAATAGGAGTCAGCTATTTTCTGTTGAATTAGGTCAGTTTGTTCAACGAATTCTAAAGATTGTCTGTCCTTGACTACGGGGTTTTGAGACGGAAAAGTACCCATTAGAAACTTACTTCCAATTGATCTAGCTCGAATGGATTCGATCGTCCATAGAACGTAAACACCCAGAGTACACTCTAGGGTCAAGTAGGATGAAAGGGTATTCACAGGGAAACCTTCTATGATTTGCTTCTCATTTCTAAAAGTCAACAGTTTTGGGATATCACTAGAGGAAAAATTTGGTAACTGCCAATGTTCGTATTTTCCTGCTTTCAAGAGCTCAACATAGCGCTCGACACTCATATTTGGAGATTCTGATTCGTCTTTGCATCCTGCAAAAACCAATAGAATCAAAAGAAGAGCGTGTATTCCAGTTCTTTTCATTGTGTCAAAAAGTGTTAGGTTTAAAAGTAGCCTCTACTATCTACATATTGCAGGTAATAGAGGCCATTTGATAGGTTTTAATAACTTAATCCATATTTTTCTTCTCTACAACCCATCCTTCCCATTTCGAAAGGCCTGGAGGATTTGTCGAGAAAAGCTTTCCTGCTTCCTCATCACCTTTCAATTGCCATAGATACCAGTTCAAAGCTACCCGAGCAAATTCTCCACCATGTGGCTGTCCATAGGTACCGCCATGTCCTACATCCAGGTTTCCCACAAAAACAGGAATATGATTGATTCGACTGAAATCGTCCATTCCATTACCATAGGCGATGTCGGATTCTCCACCTAGTAAGTAAAGGGTAGGGACTTTGATATTTTGCAATTGATCTTTGGTAACCTGAGGCATGCCGGGCATTCCACCTCCAGGATTCCCCAAAACGCCACTGTTGAATACACCCACCGTGCTTACTCTTGGATCATCCGCAACTTCAAGCGTTTGCAGCCCACCGCAAGACATACCGCTAACTGAAATTTGTTCTGTATCGATCTTTTGAAAATAAGGACTTGTAGGGTCATTATTTTGAGCAATTGCCCAATCGATGGCATCCAAGAGTTTTTGTGACTTGGAGCGAACATCCGTCTGTTTAGGCATAGTTCCAATCGCAACTACCAAGAAGCCATGGGAAGCAATTTCATTGAGGAAGTTGACATGCTCCCAAGGGGAATCGAAACATGCACCATTACCCCAGGCGATCACAGGAAGTTTATTGGATCCACCAAAAGCCTCTATGTTTTGAGGCCTAAAGATGGTATGTGTAGGAAGGCTGGTTTCAGATGTCATTAATGCAGGGTACTCACCGGTACCTCCATCTTCAATGATCTCGCTTACCGTGCTCTTCTGGAAAACAAGGTGTTCTGAAAAGAAAGGCAAGGCTTTGGTTTCAATACGCTCTGCGATACGGTTGAGATGGTCACCTTCATAGCTTTCAAAAAGGTGTTCGATCTGATAGGAATCCAATACATCATGTAGCTTTTTAGTAGCTGAGCTGATACCTCTATCTTCGGTCCCTGCATCCATTCCAATGGCTTTAAGCCTCTTCAAGTTAGGAATATATTGATCAATAATGGTGAGCGTGCGGTTGGCTGTGATCTTATTGATAATGTCTTCTCTTGGCGATCCATCTTTCGCTGGCAGGTCTAGATAGAAAGGTGGGTTTTGAGGGTTAGGGGCGAATGCCGCTGAGGTAGCCAAAGCCGCTATTTCAAAGAAAGAAACGTCATTGATTTGATCTGGAGTTAATTTCTCCAATTTGGAGATCAACTCAGGATCAGTACTTGCTCCGCCATCCATGCAACAAGGGCTTAGAGCGTAGATTGCTGAATAAACCTCAGGATATTTCATTCCCAAACGAAGTGTGCCATAGCCACCCATAGAATGTCCGGCAAGTCCTCTACTGGACTTATTGGCTAGGGTTCTGTAGTTGGAGTCAATGTAGCTTACCAGTTCTTTGGTAACGAAGGTTTCCCAATCGCCAACAGTTGCCGAACTTGCATACATGCTTCCTCTAAATTTATTGTAGGCATTGGGCATCACCACAATCATTTCTTTGGAAATACCTGCGCCAAGTGACTGCTCGATCACCGCCTGAAGATTGATCCAGTGATCCTCCCAACCAAACCACTGGGAATCTGTGTCGGTAAATCCATGCAACATGTAGAGAACAGGGAAATGTCTGTCTGGGTCAGTTTGATAAGAAGGAGGGAGGTAGACGGTTACGTCACGGTCTGCAGGGTCTCCAATCAGGTTACCCTCCAGTGCTTTGCTATGTACTTTGACACGCTCTTTGGTTCCTTGTTGTGCCTGAGCAATCGTCAGTCCAGAGCATAGGAGTAGGGTAAATAGAAAAGTTTTTTTCATAGGTTAATGGGTTTAGGTCTTTTGTAAAAATAGATCAAAGTGATTAGTTGTACAACCGCTCTGTCTAGCTTTATAAGGTCAAAGAGGGTATATCCTTATACAATAGGAGGAGGGTAGCAGTACGATTCTGGGAATAGAAAACCTTTCTATAGACTTGAGAAGGGTTGTTTTTTTAGAATTTAAAGGGCATTCACTTTTTTTGAAAAAACCAATTGCATTCCGACATATGTACTTGATGGTAAGAAAATCAGGCTTGAATCCCCGACAATTGTTGGGAAAAAATCAATCCAAGACCTAGAGAATTAGGGTTTCGTCGAGAAGGGGGCAGTTAATCTACCTTTTCATAAACAAATATTGCACAGTTTTCATTAGGTTGGCATGATTTTGAACTAAAAAGTTTGGAAAAATCCTCAGAAATAAAATATTCTACTGAATTATCTTCATTTTGTATTAGGCTCAAACTCTCCTTTGCCACATAAGTTATATCTGTATAATCCAATCTATATATCTCATCATAGGATATAGTGACTTTTCCTTCTGAAATAGAGTAAAATCCAGAAAAATAGCCCCTGTACCCTAGTATTTCATCTGATCCGACCTCTGTAGTATAATTCTCACCATTTACTGTACCATCAGGTTTAAACTTAAGGATATTTACGTATCTATACTCTTTATCCTCCCATCCAAATTTTCCTTGCAATGAATGCTGATATGTTCCTTCAATTCTAGAGTTAGGAGATGGTTCCCCCACATCTTTGCAACTAAAAATCAATGTGGCAATAAGGATAAATGCTAAAAGGTTTGTTTTCAAAAGAAAAGATTTGTTAAAAGTTGACATTGGTTTTGAGACCTTTTTACAAAGAAATTATAATTTTTAATTATACGTAGTGTAGTTTCAAAACGCAACATACAGTTATTCTATTTGTAAAAGTGTATGGTGACGGTTTTTTTGACCAAGATTTTTGACCTCTTCATTCCACTTTTAGAGAGTTTTTTGCTCCTTTATTCACACCCTGTAATCCTCACCATTTCCAAGAAAATTATGACTTCGTAGAAACGCGAAATCAATCAAAACTTACTTCCTTTTCTCCTGATTTCAATCGGGTATTTCTATTAGCTCCCGGCCCTTCAAAGCGATATTGCACCCCCACGATATCCACAGGATTGTTTGGAACCTCTATCTCAAAGTCTAGCTTTTCATTGATGTAAAAGCTGATTTGCTTATTAACGCAGATCACTTTTACTTTTACCCAATCATTTAGATCACTTCCAAATCCACTCAGGTCCTCAGTTTGACTGGAAACTCCTAAACCAAAAGCTGCAAGAAACAATTCACCTACGCACTCGGGTCTGGAAATTGGTAGGATCAAAATATCCTCTTTTCCTTGTAAATAAATGTCTACCCGCTGGCAAGCTGCCTTTCCATCCGAAAATCCGGATTTTACCTCTGTTTCAAACTCAAAGTTATCAGTAGTGAAACCGCTGATGTCTTTTTGATTATAAAACCGAATCTCTGGTAAATCAGGAAATAACTCAATTCCGTACTTTTCTAGTAGAGCTTTGGATACTTCCACTTGTCCTTCTTTCTCAGTTTCATCTTTCCGTAAATATAGTGGCTTTTCACCCCATGGAGCAGTCAAAACTGACAGCCAGCCGTCAGTAGTAATCTGAATGTCATGTTCCTTCAAAATGACATCCCCGGCCATAAGTTTTGCACGAAAATATCCTGGATAATAGTTCCGGTTTTTCCTATTTCTCCTCAAACCGCCCATGATATCAAAATATTAGGGGCTATTCCAATGGCCCTATCAATTCAATAAAGATTCCATCAGGATCCTGTACCAAAACAAAATGTAAGTTTTCATTTAATGGTGTAGGTGTACTTCCCAATAATTTCACACCTTTTTCTTTTAATCGTTTGATCACCGGGTTCAGCGCTTTAACATTGATGGTGATATACTGAACGCCCGTTCCATCTTGGATATACTTTGGTTTAGATTCAGATTGTTCATTGCCAAAGCTCATTAGCTTCCATTCATTTGCATTTGGGCTATTCTCTAATTTTAGGACACTTACCTCGACGGGCACACCATTTGAAAGGCCCGAACGTTTGGAAAACTCTTCGGTGATGGTGAAGGTATATGCCTGGACCATACCGATTCCATCTATGTAGAATTCTAAGGAACGATCTAGGTCAGATACCACCACACCTGAACCAATTAAATTACTGCTGAAATTAGACTGGGAGTGGGCAGTAAAGCTGATCATCATTCCAGCAACAATACCAAAAATTAGTAATAGGGGATTTTTCATAAATTTTTAATGTTATAGGTTGGGTAAATGTAATATCGTCCAATTTAGCTAAAAATGAATTTTGAAGATTGAACCTACCCATTGCAGCGATAAGTTTATAGACATTACCCTCATAGCCTTTCTAAGGTATTTTAATATCGGAATTACAAATTCCTGAAGAATAAAAAAGCGTAGTTTTCCCGATAGCTATCGCGGACTAAGCTTAGATACCTATTCTACTCCTAGAAGGGGTAGAAATTAACCCATCAACTTACAAAGAATAATTAGATAATTACAGAGCGATTTAAGAGTTTCAAAATCCCCGTTTTATCGGGGCTTTTTTTTGGTTACACATTTCGTTTGGATTGGAAATCCAAATAGCTCGTCATGTTTCTAGTTTTTTAGAAGGTGAAAAAATTACCATTCAAAATAAAAAAAAACCAAACCATAAATAAATTTCATGATGTGAAAATTTATTTCATTTAAAGAAAATAATATCCATATATTTCGAGAATGAAGCTTTCTAAATATGGCTAAGTGTTCAGTCGATTTCTAAGAAGGTACGGAGTGAAACTCGAAGTAAAAGGAAATATTTCTGAAGCTAAGGGAATGGGCAAATTTAAAGAAGGACAGACTTTAAATAATGTGCTGGAAGTCCTGAGCTACCCAAATAATTATAAATATAGAATCAAAAAGGATGCTGTATAAATGGAAATCATTAAAAAATAAATGAGTAATAACCTGAAAATTGTAATTAATAAATCAAATGATAATAACATACTATGGATAAAAGTTTACATAATTTAAATCTTCGCCTAATGATAGTGTTCTTATTGGGGATGTCAGTAAATTTTGCTGCTTCTGCCAATACACTACTTAAGGATGTCCAAGATCAAATGCAACGTCAGATTTCAGGTACAGTTACCTCAGAAACTGATGGGTTGGGAATAATAGGAGCCAATATTTTGCTTAAAGGGAGTGTTCAAGGAACAGTAACAGATATCGACGGAAACTTTACATTAATGGTACCTGATGAGGGTGCTGTATTGGTGATTAGTTATATCGGATACTTAAAGCAAGAAGTAGAAGTCGGAGCTAGAGATCGAATCGATATTGTATTGGAAGAAGATTTTGCTGGTTTGGATGAGGTAGTCGTAGTAGGTTTTGGTAGTAAAGAAAGAGAGGATATTTCAGGTGCGGTAACTTCTGTAAAAATGGATAAGGTTCTTGGTGATAGGCCAGTTACTGACGCTGCTAAAGCGCTTCAAGGTACAGTTCCAGGTTTACAAATTACTTATGGAAGTGGACAGCCAGGTTCAGGTACTAACATAAATATTAGAGGGTTTACCTCCATCAATGGAGGTACTCCACTTGTATTGGTGAATAATGTTCCGATGAGTTTGGATGATGTTAATCCACGTGATATTGAAGATGTGGTCGTACTAAAAGATGCATCAGCAGCTTCCATTTATGGGGCAGAGGCTGCATTTGGAGTGATTTTGATTACTACAAAGACGGGTGGCCTTAAACAACCAATGAAGCTTGAGTATTCCAATAATTTCGGTTTTACAAGACCAAGCACACTACCTGAAAAAGCCTCGCCACTGGATTTTGTAACCGCCTTAGATGATTGGGGACAGCAGACTTATTGGACAGGTCAGAATGTCTCTGATTGGATAGGGTATATTAATGAATATAATTCAAATCCAAGTGCCTATCCAGATGGATATATTACAGATCCAAATGGACTAAGGTATTATACGAGGGAAAACGATCTTTATGGAGAGTTTTTAGGAGCAAATGGTTTTGAGCAAATTCATAATATATCTGTTAATGGTGGAAGTGAAAATACCTCTTACAGAGTTTCGCTTGGTTTTAATGACGAAGATGGAATCATGGTAACCGATAAGGATAGCTACACTAGATATACGGCAAATGTTGATCTTACTACACAGTTCAGCCCAAAATTTAGTACTACCCTTAACACAATCTATAAAAATGGATTGAGAACAGGCCCATTAGGAGGCAGCTGGAGTAACCTATACTATAGTGCTATTAATTATCATTCTGCCACGCCGATTGGTAGTGATGATTTAGGTGGAGGAGAGCAGATTCCTTTTGCGACACCTGCTAATAGGATTAAGAATTCGCCAGAGCGTGAGAATTTTGAAGAAGTAATCCGCTTTTTTCTAAGAGGAACTTATAAGCCAATGCCTGGGATGGAGTTTAATGCTGAGTATACTTTTGAAAAAAGCAGAAATGAGATAAGCTCACCGTCATTTACTCCAACAATGATTAATCCAGCAACTCTCTCGATTACTCCTTATAATCCTGGAGCATCATCCTATTTCACGAGTTCTAATAAGAGAAATTATCATGCTATGAATCTTTATGGTAAGTATGATAAATCTTTTGGCGAGCATGCCTTAAATTTTATGGTAGGTATGAATCAACAGGTCTCAGTCAATGAAGGGTTTAATGCTTCTAGACAAGAGTTGATTTCTCCATCTAACCCAGGACTTTCCACTGCAACAGGTGTAGTGAACGTGAGCGATTTCTACACGGATTATGGAATTGTAGGATTTTTTGGTAGAGCAAATTACCAGTTTAATGAAAAGTATTTATTAGAAGTAAATGGAAGATATGATGGGTCGTCAAGATTCCCAGAGGGAAATCGTTTTGGATTTTTCCCATCCGTATCCGGTGCATGGAAAATAAGCCGAGAACCATTTATGGCTGGTATTGCAAGTGCTATTACTGAACTTAAATTAAGAGGTTCTTGGGGAGAAATAGGTAATCAGGCAGTTGAAAATACTTGGGGCAATTATCCTTATCTACCTACCATGAATTCATCAAATATTGGCTGGATAGACAATGATACTGGGGTGAGAGCGGTGAGTTTAAGTGCACCAGGCTTAGTGAGTGCAAACTACTCTTGGGAAAGAGTAAGAACTACCAACGTTGGTATCGATTTTGGATTATTTGAAAATAAATTGTTTACCACCTTTGATTGGTATAATAGACAGACACTTGACATGCTCGCGGCAGGATCTCAATTGCCAAGTGTAATTGGAGCTACTGCGCCACTTCAAAATGTGGCAGATTTAAAAACCGTTGGTTGGGAATTGGATATCAAATGGCGTGAAAACTTAAATAAGTTTAATTATAGCCTTGGATTCAACCTTTACAATAATAACACTGAGATCACCCGTTTCCAGAATGAAGCTGGTTTATTAAGCCAATATTATGTAGGTCAAAATATCAATGAAATCTGGGGATTTACCACAGATGGATTTTACACTGTTGATGATTTTGTGGAAGGATCCTTAGATGATAATCTACTTAATGGAGAGTTAAAAGATGGGGTGCCATCTTATAGGGGTGTCAATCAAAATCCAGGAGATATCAAATATCTAGACCTGAATGGTGATGGAGAGATTTTTACTGGCAATAGTACGCTTGATGATCCGGGAGATAGATCGATTATTGGAAATTCAACTAGAGGAATGGAATTTGGATTCAATGGCTATATGTCCTATCGTAATTTTGATCTTTCCTTTTTGATCAGAGGAATTGGCAAGCGGGATGTTTGGATAGATAATCCAGTTTCTTTCCCGTATACCTTTGAGTTTACAACAATTTACAACCACCAATTGGATTATTGGACTCCTGAAAATACAAATGCTTTTTATCCAAGAAACTATCCTAATGGTGGTGGTAATTATGGAAACAGCAGAAGAGTTCAATCCAAATACTTATCAAACGGAGCATATCTCAGATTACAGAATATCACTGTTGGATATACTTTAAACGATCAGTTGTTAGATAAGCTTAAAATCACTCGATTTAGAATGTATGTGTCAGGAGAAAACCTCTTGAATTTTGATCACTTACCAAATGGTCTAGACGCAGATTTGACTGGAATCAGTAATGGAGGTAATTATCCATTTATTAAAAAGGTTTCTATCGGAGTTAATGTGACATTTTAAAAATTTAAGATAATGAATTTAATAAAAAATATAGGTTTAGGTCTTTCTGTAGCACTTCTGACGTTTAGTTGTATAGAAGCTACTTTGGACAAAAAGCCAGAATTGGCATTTTCTGAGGATAATGCTTTTGAAAATTTTCAGGTTTCTCAAACTTACGCATATGGTTTTTATACAATATTTCCAGGTTACAATCTAGGGAAGGTAAATAGTGATTGGGATGCAGATTTGATGATGCAAAACAACACCAGCCAAGGATCTTCTTGGATTTGGGGAAGACAGACCATCCCGACTTCTTCATCTATTTGGGATTTTTCCTTTGTTAGAAGAGTCAATATTATGCTTGATAATTTGGAAGAGTCTAATATGACAGAGGCTGAGAAAAATCACTGGAGAGCGACGTGTTATTTTTTCAGAGCATATGATTACTATTCCAAAATCTCTGCTTATGGAGATGTGCCATGGATAGACAGAGTTTTGACTGACGAAGATGAACTATTGTATGCTCCAAGAAGTCCAAGAGAAGAAGTCGCTGGTAATATGATGGATGATTTGTTGTTTGCTGTAGATAATATCTTTGAGCCAGGTACCAATGGAGTAGGAACCAACACCATCAGCAGTGATGTCGTTAGAGCTTTAATTTCCAGATTTGGATTGTTTGAAGGAACTTGGAGAAAATATCATGGACTTTCAGGAGGAGATGATTTCCTTAGAGAATCAGTGAAAGCTTCTGAACAGCTTATCACTAATAATCCAACCCTTCATCCCAATTATAACGAGGTGTTTAATAGTGAGTCATTAGATGGGGTTTCAGGTATTTTGCTTTTCCAAAGATATGATAATGGCATTTTGACACATTACTTAACTTCAAGGCATAGGAATTCAGCAGGAAACTGGGATATCACAAAAAGAGGGGCTGATTCCTATTTGATGCAAGACGGTCAGACTATTTGGAATAGTCCAAATTTCGAAACAGACAAGGACCCCTATGCTGAATTTAGAGGTAGGGACTTGAGAATGCTCTATACTATTACCCCGCCATTTAGAGTGAAACCAGTTTCTGGTGACCGCTTAGCTTGGGAGCATTCTGATGACCCAAAAGATAGAGAGTATATTGATTTTATGGATGGAATTTCTGTGCCAAATCAGAAAGTATTGCCTTCCAGAAATCATGCAGGTTACATTTTGAGAGTGTCTCCTCACTTCAGGGATTTCAATGAAGGTGATCCTTACAACGTTTCCAGAACTGGATATAAATTGTTTAAGTACTATAATCGTCTTCATGACATTCAGAACAATGATTACAACGATGCTCCTATTTTTAGAATGGGTGAGGTTTTGATTAACTATGCTGAGGCTAAGTGGGAGCTAGGAGAATTTAATCAGAGTGTTGCTGATATGACGATCAATAAGCTAAGAGAAAGAGGTAACGTTGCACCTTTGATGGTGGGAGAAATTACTGCTGATTTTGATCCAACCAGGGACCCAGAAGTTGATCCGATCCTATGGGAGATAAGACGTGAAAGAGGAATTGAATTGATGGCAGAAGGCTTTAGATTCGATGACCTAAGAAGATGGAAAAAAATGGATTATACGAATTCACCTAAGCTTGGACGTTGGATTGTAGGTGCTGATGTAAATAATAGAATTCCGATTCAAGGAGGAGCAGAAGAAGGATATATTCAATTCTTCAATGGCAATCCGCCAGCATGGGAAGATTATCAATATCTATATCCTGTACCTTCTGAAGAGATTGCCCTTAACCCTAGTCTTGAGCAGAATCCAGGCTGGTAAGTCTGATAACTTTATTTTAAGCCCTTCGATCTAGGTAGATCGAAGGGCTTTTATCTAACTATGGTATGACTATTACCTTTTTTGATACCTTATGTCACCCATTTTTGGCTAAGTAAGTTTTACCAAAAATTAAATCTTAACAATTCCATAATTATTGTTAGCTCACATTTCTCAATTGAACTTGATCATGAAAAAGAATTACAATTTAAGCCTATCACTTCTGCTGTTTTTTATACTTCTGACTCCTGTCTTTGCAGAGAAAGAAGAAAAGCCTAATATTATTTTTATACTCGTGGATGATTTAGGCTATGGTGATATTGGAGTTTTTTTTCAGAATGAAAGGAAAGCTCAAAATGATCGTAGTGAGCCCTGGATTATGACTCCCATGTTGGATAAAATGGCTAAAGAAGGTGCTATGCTAACTGACCATTATACAGCAGCACCTGTCTGTGCACCGTCCAGAGCATCCATTCTAATGGGAGTCAATCAAGGTCATGCTCATGTTCGAAATAATCAATTTGATAAAGAAATCGGAGAAAATTATACCATTGCAGACATACTTAAAACTGTGGGTTATGAAACTATAGCGATTGGTAAATGGGGGCTGCAGGGGAAAGGGGAGGCACCTAATTGGCCGGCCCATCCATTAAAGAAAGGTTTTGACCATTATTTCGGCTATATCAGACATGCTGACGGTCATGAACATTATCCAGTAGAAGGAATCTACAGAGGAAGCAAAGAAGTATATGACGGATATGAAATTGTAGCAGGTTTAGAAAAAAGTTATACTGGAGACTTATTTACTGCCAAAGCCAAGAACTATATTATTTCTCATCAGGAGGAAAATTCAGAACAACCATTTTTTATGTACTTGGCATACGACACACCACATGCAGTATTGGAATTGCCTACTCAAGAATATCCTTCTGGAGGCGGATTGAATGGTGGGATGAAATGGCTTGGTACTCCTGGGGAAATGACCAATACTGCTTCTGGGGAAGTGGATTCATTTATCTATCCTGAATTTGCCAATGCCACCTATGATCATGACAAGGACCCTGATACTCCTGAGATTGCATGGCCATTAACTTACCAGAGATATGCTACTGTCAATAGACGGATTGATGATCAAGTTGGGGATTTATTACAGTTGCTTAAGGATCTAAACATAGCAGAGAATACCTTGGTGATTTTTACTTCGGACAATGGACCATCTACGGAGTCTTATCTTCCTAAAGAGTATATGAAATATACTCCTGAGTTCTTTAATAACTTCGCTGATTTTGATGGTATCAAGCGTGATGTGTATGAGGGAGGACTTCGTACTGCTACGATTGCTTTTTGGCCTAACCATATTAAAGCTGGAACTGTGATCACATCTCCTAGTATTTCCTACGATTGGATGCCGACTTTTGCCGATGTCTCAGGGGCATCAGCGCCGATTAGGACTGATGGTGTTTCATTATTGCCTTCATTGACGGGGAAAGGAAAGCAAGAGCCAAGTCAGATTTATGTGGAGTATTCGCAAAATGGCAAACTTCCAGATTATGCTGAGTTTTTAGAAGCTCATCGCAACCGGAAGCGAGGGCAAATGCAAATGATTCGAAAAGGGAATATGGTAGGAGTCCGTTATGATATTCAAAATCAATTGGATGATTTCGAGATATATGATGTCTCCAAGGATTCACATCAGGGGGACAATCTCGCAAATCAAAAAAGCGAACTTCAAGAAGAATTTAAATCATCTGTATTGAGGAGGAGAATTGCTGATTTAGATGCTCCCCGGCCTTACGATACTTCGCTTGTTCCTGCCCTAAAAGGACTAAAAGTGAAGGAGGGCTTATTGGCAACTTCCTATCAGGTAAGTAGTGAATTCATTCCTTCAGCATTGGGGAAAGCTATCTCTGAAAAGGTCGTGAATTTACCTGGAGTTGAAGGAGAAAATGGAAATTTAGTGGTCTGGACTGGATATATAAATGTCCCTGAAAGTGGAAAGTATACTTTTTCAGCAGATCGAGAGCAAAGCCACTTCTTTATGCGAATTCATGATATAGCTGTGATAGATGGGAATTATAAAATAGCTGATTCAGCTGAGGGATCAGTCTATATGGAAGCGGGCTATCATCCTGTTAAAATATACTTGATGAAGAATGATAAATCAGCTAAACTGAAATTATCCTGGCAATTTGAGGATAAACCTAAAGAGGTGATATCACCGGATTTTTGGTTTAGATAAGATACATCCTTTCTAAACTTTCTAGCTGAATCGATCATCATAGGATTTGATACCCTAATAACCTTTGAGGTTTTAAAGACCTCGAAGGTTTCAATCATTTTAAGAAATTTTTGAATAGATGGTCTTACTTCCCGATACAGAAAGTAATCTATGCAATTAATAATCTGTAAATCAGTTATTTATAAATATTTTAATTCTGTAGGGTACAAATAGGGTACAAAATGATGCTTTTTCCTCATTTTTTTGACAAAATGTCAGTTGCCCATCCATTTTAGAATTTGTTGTTAAATTAAGAATTCTTCAAACTCAAAAGATATGGAACAGAACCAAATTTCTACTAAGAGGATAATATATGATTTACTTGAAATGAAGGGGAGAGCAATTAAACTTTTGGAAAATGATTATGTATTTAATGATTTCTTAAAGGAATTTTTAAAATCATCTATTGCTGAAGAATTTGAAAATCAAATTCCCAGTATTAAAGAGATTTCAAAGAGATTTAATATTAAATATGACAAGCTTAGGAAATATCTTCATTTGATATACCAGGAATTGATAGGAGAGGGTGTGGCTAAAATCCCTTTTGAATTCAAAAATATCACTTATGTTTTTAATATTTACTATGATTTAAAGAAGCAGAACTTATCCTTTGAATCAAGGTGTTTACCGGTAATTCCAAGAGTTGGTGAATCTATTTCAATTTCATTCTTTTATGCATATTTTGGTTATTCTCATTTCTACGTTGAAGAAATAACTCATGAATTTTTAGAAGATCAACAAATTGTAAGAATCCAATTAAGACCAGGATATTTTAATTCCTATTGGCGCTTTAGAAAAGACCAAGCAGAGGAGGAGGGGGAGTTGGCATTTGATGATTTATATAACTTAAATGAATATCAATTAAAAGTAAAATTAGGAATAGGCCGATACAAGCATTGGGCTAAATGAAGGTTATTACCCTCGTTTGAGGGTATTTTATTTTAAATAGTTCATCTCCAAATTGGGTTTCATCATTCAATCCAAATTTTTCGATTATGATATTACTAGAGGCTAATTTTAAAAATGTACTAAAGCCAATCTTTGAGTTAAATATTATCGTACCTGGCTGAATTAATGATTTTTCTTCAATTATACTGTCCTTTAGATTTGATTCATATGTTGTTTGCCAACTTTGATATTTTGGTAAGAGGTTGATTAAGAAGTCTTCTTTATTCATATGAAATGCCCTGTTTTTAATTGATGCATTCTTATAAAAGCTATTCCATTCCTTTATGAACCCATCAATTATTTCATTTGTGATTTTATTTGGATAAATAAAATGAATGAGGTCTAGCAATAATAGATTTCGATTTTTTAATTCAGATTCTTTCCAGTCAATATTAAATATTAAAAATGATGCTTTAATAAAAACATCCTCTTTCTCTTTTTTAATTCTATGATTTACAGGGTCAAATGAATATATCTTCTCGCCTTTGTAAAAAGCATAAGAAATAAGGAAGGGGCTTAAAATCTCTGTTAGGTAGTTTTTCAACCCATATATTTTTTCGCCATCTACAAATAAACCATTAGATAAATAATTCTCCTCAGAAGAAAATGTGGAAATGCTTTCCTTGATAATTAGTCTTTCTAATGATAATTTTTCCAATTCTTTTAAGAAATTTTGGAAAGAATTCTTTTTCATTTCATAAAACAATTCTCCCCGGTTATATCCATTTGGAGTATCAATTGGGGTAGCAGAATTTCTGGAACGGATTTCACCGAATTCGTGATCAAGTTCCTTAGAATTTTGGAGTCCTAAAACAGTATACTCTTCATTATACTTTTTCCCATGGAAAATTATCATGAGGCTTAATGCAGCTCCTAGATTTAATATTTCTTTTCTTGTTATTGGATCCTCAATACTTTCTGTTATATCACCTGTTTTGAAAATTATAGAAATTCTTTGACTGAATCTTTCCCTTACTTTTTTGAAGTGTCTATGTATGGCATCAAATTCTTTTGAATTACCAATGTTTGCTTGACTTAAATTTATTTCTTCCTCAGAATCCCCTTCTTGATCAGAATCGTTTTCTAATGAAAGTTTTTGCTCATTACTCTCTACAACTTCGTTTGACTGAATAAGACCTTTTGAAATTTGATTGATTAATTCAGTTATTGCTGAGGTATCATCGTAAAGTGAAGCTTCTTGTTTGACGTCATTAAAAGATCTTAGTTCATTGAATTGAGCTTCATTGATTTCCCTATAATTTGATTCCTTAGTACTGGTTATATCTCTAATTGATGAATTTGAAATTGTTTTTTTGATTGAATCTTCAAATTCATCAATCCAGCTATAATCGAGAAACTTTAGAAGTTCTGCATAATTAGCAGATTCTGGATTTAAAAGAAATAAATCTATTATAGCGGAACTTTTAGACTTTCCGATTAACGGATTAGTCTTTTCAAGTGCAATATTATTTTGGATAGTAAAATAGGGAGAAACCTTCTCTTTATCCTTGTAAATGGCAACTAGGGAGGGTCGTAGGGATTCGATAATTGAAATAGTAATGAATCTTCCCTCAAAATTCAATTCTATGAAATACGGTGATGAAGACTTATTTTGGCTTACACCAATCGTAATAGGTTTATTATTTGGTTTCTTAAATTCAAGTACTAAGCCAGAAGTATCTAATTCTGCAGATATGATTTTATTTTCAAAAGACTTTGAATCTTTAACATCTCCTTGAATCCATTCTTTTTGTTTTTCATTTTGAATTAAAATAGAGTTTTCTGGATTAGGTTTTATATCTAAATCCCTCAAATAATCCCGATTACCACTTCTTTTGATAAGTATTGATGCTTCATCGTTCTTAAAGGAACCTTCTGTTCCTAAACCTTGCCTTGTTGAATTTGCACTACCAAGAAGAAGATACTCTATCCCAGATTTAAATTTGAAATGTAGAATTTTTGCATGAAGGCGGTTGAATTTGATTGCATCATCATTTGAAGAGCTATTTATCCAACTGTAAAAATTGACATTTGGGTTTACACTAGAATTGAATTCGGTGGGGAGAAGTCCAAATTCTAATTCCACTATACAATCTAAAGTCCTAGGTTTAAACTCTTGATTAAGCTTTTGGATTGTGTATCCATCCTTATCATAAAAAGGGCAAATTATTGTTAGCTTTTCTAAGTTTGGTTCTGAAATTTCTGATTTAAGTTGTTCAAAAATTGAGCTACCGTTTTTATTTGTCAATAAGGATATTTCTTCTTCTGAATCGAGTTGAATATTTTTCTCATCGGTAAAATTTCCGATTTCTGAAATCCAAGAAGCTTGCGCCAATATCCAATCTATTTTTTTTCTATTAAACTTGGAAAGCTGTTCAAAATATGTTTTTAAATAATTCCAAGCTGCGCTAAATATTGGAGCATGGTTGATTTCTAAGTCTTTAATATGAAATGCAGCCCATATTTCATCATTGGTATTAATTCCAGAAGAAGTAATATTTCCTGATCCTAAAACCAATAGACCTTCTTTCTTTCCAATTAATAACATGATTTTTGGATGAAAAACACCATTACTATCAATCGGAGAGATCGAGTAATTCCTTACCCTTTCCAGAATTTCAGAAGGAGCTTGTTCTATGGATTTTTCTAATTGTGTTCGATCTATTAATAAATTGATATTGGAAATATTAGCTTGGCGGAGAATATTTGATACTTTCGTTTCAAAAAAAGTAAAATCAAAACTATAGGATGTGATAATTGCATGTTGATACCTAGATTGATCTTTGCCAATTAATTCAAGGATATTCTGTCTTTCAAATGTCATATTTTAATTTCTCTAAAAAATCAATTCCAACTTTACTAATCTTCCCCTCTGGAGATAATAGTTGCAAATCTTTGAGATAAGTTATAAGATTACCTACTCTGGGTCCTGTAAAACCTGGTCCAAACAAATCAATCATTCGAATCATACCTTCTTCCAAGATGAATTTTTCGGTAGACTGATTTCCTAATCCCATCTTCCTATAAGCGATATGCTTGTGTCGAAAAAAAATATTTTCTATTAGGAAGTCATTTAAAAACGGTCTGATTGATAAATTCTCGGTGAGTTGAAACTCTTCAATAAATGACAAAACATCTTTGCTTAAATCATATTGATTTTCACTAACATATTGTCTTAATCTTTCAGCATTTATAGTGTTCTCTTTCAGAAGTTTAAAAAGTAATTTAAATGATGAATTCGATCTCTGAATCCCCAAGGTGTTCATGATTTCTAAGTAAAGATTCTTTTCACTAGAATTCACCTTGTCTAAAATTTGAATTACTTCATCATTCTCTGATTCTATTAGCCCATTTTCTTTTAGACTAAGCGTTATTTCAGATGATATAATTTCGATTAATTCATAAAATGGATACCAACCTGTTCCTGCTAAGTCTTGTAACTTTTCAATACTTGCGTGAAGGATAGCTGTGCATGCTAATTGCCAATATTCATTAAGTTGATAATAATACCAACCGGAAAGACATTCATCCTCATTTTCATTTATCAGTCCCTTTGAGTCGTAAGCCCACATCGTGAATTCCCTGTCATTAATTTCTCTATTGGTATCCGAAGCAAAATTCATCAAATGGAATATTGTTTCTTTTCGTCGATTTTTAGGTTCCTCACCATAAATCAGAGGGGTATCAGTGCTAATAAGTAGCTTGGTTAAAAGATTCCACTCTTCAGTTGTTTGATCAATTTCACGAAGATTGAAATCATCTTTCAGTTGTTTTAGATTATTCCGATTTACTATACCTGATTCGATGCATTTTAAATATAATAATCTATTAGAATCGCTAATATTGGATTCAAAGGCTTTAGCAAGCGAATCTCCAGATACGATTGAATGATCTGTTTGTTTGGTAGGCCTGTATAGGCCAAGAAGTATATTATTTGAATCAACAACTTCCTCAATAATTCCAATCTGGCGTATTGAGCCTAAATAATATTGACCAAATATTCCAAATGGATACTTCCAATAAGTATCAACGGTTGATCCATTTGAATTATAAATCCCTTTTTGAAGATCAAAGGAATTGTTCTCCTCTTCCAAAAATTTAGCTGCAAGGGTACCACCATTAATGCCTTGAATTCCATTTGATTGTGATATTAGGGCATTAAGGAATTCAGCTCTTCTAATGAATTGTTTTTGTTTGCTTGGATCTGTTGAAACTATACTTTTTGGATATTGACTGAGTAGCCAAGGATAGAAACTATAAGATCTTATAAGTCCAGTTACATTATTTAGACCAGGAAGTAGTCTTGAATATGCTTGTTCAGATGCGTTCTGTAGCCCTAGTGGGTCTAGACCACCAATAAAATTAATTTTAGCCCCTAAAAAAGGGAGTCTGATTTCATTGTTTCTTAAAACAGTTTGAGTCATAAAAATTTATAGTTTTTATTCTTTGTGATTCTTACTAACAACACTAAAAATCATTCTCTTTTGTTGCTTTGCCATTTCTCTGCTGTAAAAGCTATCTTCTTTCGGAGTGTATTGAATTTTAAGTCTGTCACCATGTTCTTCCTCAATACGCTTTCTCCCCAAATACTTAAACCATGCCCATTCAAATGGAGAGGTTGGATTTTTCTCTCTTTTTGCAACTTTTATAAATTCACCTTGAAGTTCTGAAATTGGATTGAGTTCGCCTGAAGTAAGAGCCATAAACCAGTGTCCATATTTCTTTAAAGTGTCCAATTCTTCCTCAGAGAAAATTGCGTGGCTACAATCAACTATAAAAGTTCCTTTTCTTTTGATCAGGTTTTGATGTCTGGTTATTTCTTTCATAAAAAAAGTTGAATAAATGAAAAAATTTATAAAGTATATTATTATTTATGGTTTCCCATAATAATGTATTTTAATAAAAACAATTTTGCCTTTTCAATAATATTTACGGTATCTAGATTGATTTGAGATAGATTAAATTTTTCGGAAAACTACCTATTTGACCTAAGAAAATCTTTTAGATTTATGGCAGAAAAGCCAAGTCCTTTCGCTTTTATCTGTAATCCATTATCAGAGCTAATCAATATTGGATTTTCATCTTTGAATTTCAGCAATACGGTCAGAATCAGATTGTCATGTGATCTTTTGTCAAAATCATCGGGAAGTAAAGATTTATCTGAAGTTATTAATCGAATTTCTCTAGAGTTTTGGTTTTGGTTAATGGACTTTAAGGCTCTTTGAACCATTTTCTTACCATCTGAATCCAATTTTAATTTTAAGCTATCAAGTTCATCTAGGACTTTTGCTGAAAGTATAATTGGGTACTTCTTGTCTATTTTACTAATTATTTCCGGTTCATCTATAAAAACATTTGTATCAATCAAGTAATAATTATTCTTATCAATACTTATGTGTTTTCCACGTTTAGAAAGATCTATATGGCCTAAAATCTTTAATCCAGGAAGTTTTGATTCAGTTTTAATTCTTTTTTCGGAATGTTCAATTTGATTTTCTTTTCTGATTTCTATTTTAGAATTAGTGATTTCATTTTCAGATTGATTTTTGTTCTTAATTAACTCACCTTCGGTTGTATAGAGGAATGAAAATTCCTCCTTTAGTTTTCTTAGGTAAGTATCAACTTCATTTGACAAATTAACTACATGATCATATTTCTCTTCAGCAAGAATAAATGTGCATTTTTTAGTCCGACTTGTTGCAACATTGAAGCGATTTATGTTAAATGAAAATGAACTTGATTTTGGGACGACGTAGAAGCAATAATCAACATCTAATCCTTGAACTCTATCAACTGTTTCAATTAAATAGTTTCTAGAATTTGTTTTTGATTTTAAATTTTGTTGAAGAAATTTAAGTGTTTCTATATAGGGAGTTAAAACAGCAATTTCATTTTTTTTAAGAGTGGATAATTCGTCTATGCTTTTAACCAAGAAGTTCAGCATCGATTCTTTTATACTTCCTTTCTTATCTGAAAATAAAATTAATGATGGACCACCCAATGGGTGCATTAAGACACCCATTGAAATGAGCTTTTCTTTATCAGGATAGATATCCTTATTAATAGATAAAGATTGAATAGTATTTTCATAGAAACTATTTGTGAAAATTGTTGACCTTTCAGTCAACCTTCGAGTTTCAATTTTCCTGTTGAATATAAAGCTTTCAATCTGGGCCATTGTATCCATACCATTGACTAAAAGGTCAATATTCTCATATTCCTCATAATTTTTATTGCTAACGATTGGTAAAATTTGTTTTGGATCTCCTACAACTATCACTTTCTTTCCAACTTTCGAAGCTGCAGCAATTGTAGTAAGATAAGCTTGTGACGCTTCCTCAACTATGACATAGTCGAATGAATTGTTCTGAGTTTGCCAAATTCTTGAAAATTGATAATAAGTCGTCAATAATACATGGCCTTTACTAGCAACTAGTTCTTTAGCCAAACCAAGATCTGGGAACATCTTTTTCTCATCAATTGAAAGTGGAAGTTTTGAGATTTTATTGTTTTTAAGTAATTCAGCAATAGATTCCTTTTTACATACTTCGACTGCAGCTTTATTGGTTAGGGCAGTAATCAAAACCGATTTATTAGTTTTAGCTAACCGTGAGACAATTTCTGCAACTTGATGAGTTTTTCCTGTACCAGGAGGTCCTTGAAAAATATAAATATTTGATTTATTTAATTCATTTATTATAACTCCGGCAATATCATGATCTTCTAATAATAGGCCTGGGATCTTATTTTTATTAAACTTGTATTTGAAACCTAGAATTTTTTCCCAAATATTTGAGCTGTTTTCATCAAATGACTCACTCAACAATTTTAAATTTTGGAGATATTCAAAGGGTGGGATTGTAGGGCCAAAACCTAAGATTTGGTTTATTTGAATTGATTTAACGAATTCATAATCCATTCCTCTTACTAACAGAGTTATCCACCCTTGTCGTTTGGATGAAATATAGTCGAGAGTTTTAGCTTCAGTTCGATTTCTGTCTTTTATAAGATCGAGAAAGGTTATGTTTTCCCAGGTTTGTGGTCGTTCAAATCCAGTTTTTAATGTGAAGCAAGTTAGATTTTGGTCAAGCCTTGGAGAATGATATTTGTTTCCATAGGGTAAATCAAAGAAGGCATTCCCTCTTTTAGAATCAAAACCTTTAAATTGACCAACATATAGTTCTCCATTCTGAAATAAGGATAAGCCGGTAGAATTAAATATTCTTTTAACAGAAAACTCTAACTCTCTAAGTTCATCTGTATAAAAATTAATTTGATCTTGTTTAGTTACCATATGCTAGTCTAATGAAAATCCATCTCCTTCAATTGCAATATCGGTTTCTGGGGTTATAATATTTCTAGTTTTTAAACCAGAAAATAGGCTTTCTTTCATTTTTTCACTTGTTACCAATATTAGGTGAGATTCTGATTTTAATGAATTAAAAACCCCATCAATTTCAGCAGTATCCCTACTGTTGGGAACTTTAAATAGAACATTTGTGGCTAATCTATCATCTAATAGCTCTAACCTTTTTTTGAAGAGTCGAGGTGAATTTCCTGGATAAATGACAACTAAGTAAGTGTCGTTATCTTCAAACATATCCCAATGATCCTTGTCTAAATAGAGTAGTCCCCCTTTTGCACTTCGAACAATACATTTTACATTATTTCCTTCGGGGTCTATGATATTTGTAAGGGCTGCTCCAGAACTATTAACATTTGATAAATTGAATCCTTCTTTATCTAAAAAGTAAACTGCATGAGTTTTGGCATTCCCACTTTCAGTTTTTTGATCTTTTGTTGAAATCCCAAGTCTACCTTGAAGTAATCTATCAATATCTTCTTTGTATTCATAGGAATCTTCATCTAAAAGCGATTCGTTTTGAAGAGTTTTATAATGCCAATTTTTGAGTTTCTCTAAAGCATCCTTAGGAAATGAATTAGGTAGATTTTCAATAATGTTATTTTGAAGGATTTTTGAAACATAATACTTCCCATTGAAAAGAATTGCTAAGTTTTGGGTAAATCTGTTGATTATGATATCGTTAAAAGTATATTTAAAAGGTATTTCATTTCCCTCGTAAATATAAATTTGATGGATTGACGAAAATTCCCATTTTTTATAGAATAAAGTATCCCATAACTTTGATTTTCTTATAAGTAATTCATCATCAATATTACATACTAGCTTGATTTCTTCACAATTGAAATGGGAAGTTCTTTTGCCACAGCTAAAATCAATAAAAATGGCATCCTTGTTGGATTCATTTAGTTTTTGATATATAGCATGAGAAAAAGGCTCATCTTTTTTTATACTATACAGCTTCTTTTCAGTGGTAATGTTCTTTAATGTGTAATTTTTTTCACCTTTAGGGCTAATCTTAGTTATAATCGGGATTATCACAGATTTAGCATCACCAATATTTAAATCAATTGAGTTATTTATTTGATAAATTAAATTAATATTTTTTGTGATAATTTCTGAATTAAATGCAGATAACCAGTGAATTGTATTCCAAACTATTTTGGGATTCGATTTAGACTCTTGAAAATACTGAATAATTACATTTGGATCATGTTTTTCTGAGATAGTAGCTTTTCTTAATTTTACAATAGGACTATCCAATCCATTATAACCAAGTTTAGCTATAAATTCTATTCTTTTGGTTTGATCAATCTTTATCCATTCCTCTAGCCATTGTGGAAACAACTCCGATTTAATTGCCACGCTTTTGTCGACACAGTTTTTTAGGTCTAAATCATGGAAACGAAAATTATCTAAAATTGTAAAATCTAATTCAAATAGGAGTGTTAGAAAAGTAGCATATGACCCATGTAATTCCTCAGTCTTTCCTTGATTTTTTAAGTAATCATCGAAATGGATTTTTGACCACTTTCTATTTGTCCCATATTTTTTATCCAGTAATTGAAATGTAACCTGATGGATTGAATAATATGCGGAACTTTCTGTTTCAATTACGGAATGTACCTCATTTAAAGGCATCATTCTGGTATTGAAAATAAGCTTTCTTAATTTCCTTTTATCTGTTATAGAAACAAAGGATTCGATTAATTCATCTAGAACGTTTGACTCTCCTTTATACTGTTCTAAGACATCTGAAAGTTTTAGGATATATTTGTCATCTCCTTTACCAAACTGTATTCTGTCACTTAAATCAAAATCGCTCAAAGGGTTAGCGTTAATTTTAATCTTAGATCTGAAAATTTCTATCAATTTTGTTAAATCATCAGGAATTGAATTAATGTCTTCAATAGTTTTAATTAACTGATTTATAATTACATGTTCAGGTGTAGTGCTATTGTATTCAACACCTGTTTTTAAATTTAATTCGGGTAGATTCGAGATAAATGATTTCAGTTGTTCGTTTGAAATTGAGGAGGGTAGGAGTGAAGCCAAATTCTGATCGAAGGCTTTTGACTCAATAATTGCTTTTAGCAATTTATCACCTTGCAGCAAGCCAATTTTGTGTCGTGTCGATTTGCCTAAAGATGAATTAAGTTCAGTGAATTGAGATTTCAGATTTTCAATTGATTCTATATAAGCCTTTAAGGCTTTTTCGGACCCATCAAATATTTGAGTATTTTCAATTTCTACGATTGACCAAAGATCAACATCACTAGACTCTAGATTGTATTCTTCAAAAAAATCACTGTAGGCTCCATCATTCTCCATCCAATCTAAAAGTAAGTTTGCGGATAGTAATTCTAGATTTTTGATTTGTGTCCAATCTATATCAGTATCACTATCGGTTTTAAGCGTGAATGACTGAATTATATCATCACATTCTTTAATTGGAAGTGTTTTCAATTTAGCTTTTTGAAAAGTTTCTTTTATTGTCTCATAGTCTTCAGTAGAAAGATTGCTAAATCCCCTCGACCAAAATATTTTTTCTGAATGTAGAAATCTCAATTCATCGCTTACATACAACCACGGTATAGCCGCCCATTTACTTTGAAGTATCTCTTCATCTTCATCCTTCCAGCTGTATATAGACTTCAAATTTTCTACATAGGTATCTATGTTATTAGAAAAGAATGAAACAGACCATTCATCGAACAAATCTGGATCCAGAATAAATGAGGTAAACACTTCATTATTTGGGATTAACTCTTTCTTTAAAGCATCGGTAAGATGGAGATATTCGCCTTCAGTAATCCTGAAATGTTGGATTGAAGGAATTCCAATAACATCTTGTCGGCTAATTAATTGGTTTAGAGGACGAGCAATACGATTTTCATCAACAAACAGCTTTAATTCGCCAAAGTATTTAGTCTTTCCTATTCCTTGCATAAACTCACTATTTTGTAAAAAGTCAATGAGTTGAATTTTTAATTCAATTTTGAGTGAGGATAAGTTTGAATTTTCCGCTAACCGAACATACGCTAATGATCTGTCATTTACATAGCCTGACATTTCATTTATATAGGTTTGTAGATTGGTATAATCTTGAAGATTTAGGTTAATAGAATGGTAGCCTAACTCAATTAAAAGTTCTTGATATTTGAGGGTGTTTTTATTGATTAACCATGCATCAGGTTCAGCCATTAAACTTTCAAGAGAAAACAAAGAGTTGTCATGTGGAATAAAGGGGATTTTTCCAAAATTTTCAGGAATATGGCTTACCAATCCATCTAACCATTTCAATAACTCAGGTTTCTCATAAAGTGAATTTTCCTCAATTATTTCACCTAAGCGGTTACAAATTTCTGGAGTAATATGAGTGGCCAATTCTTTCAACTTGATTATTTCAACTTTTAAATATTCATAATTCTTTAAATAGCTGGCATCCAAACTGATATGTGGAAGACGTTTATCAGTATCAACAATCTCATAAAAAATATCGTGACCAAACAATTCTGTCAAGCCTGTATTATCAATTATCGTAGCTGATAATAATTGAACGTGATTAATATCATTAACAATAATTTCCTTTATTTCAAGCTGTTCTAAATATTTATCGTTGTAACTATCTATGATTTGTTGAGCCGAATCGTCACCTGGCAGCGGTTCTTTTAGAAGCAAGGATAAATAACCTGAGTAAAAAACCTTATCAGATTTAAATTCTAATGCAAACTTTTCTAAGGTTTCAACATGTTTCTCAGCTACCTTAGTCATAATATACTTGTTCCATAGGTTATCACCCTGTATCTCTTCTCTTCGAGAATCTGGCACAAAATCTCCATTTACAAGGAATGGCAATTTGAATCTTTTATCTTCCATTGGAAGATATGTGAATAAGCTCGAATATTGGGAATTTGAAGTTGCATAACCTGGTTCAGAAACTAATTTTCCATTTTGTATTAAGAACCCAAAAGATACTTCTGTTTCTGAAACTGATGCTATTTTAGGAGGGATTGTAGTAATCTTATTTCCTTCCAAATCTGTAAAGAAGTAAGTGATTTCATTATAATCATTTACTTGCGAGTCTTTTAATAGACCAATACCATTTGACGAAAAAGCTTCATTTGAAACTTGGATATCTTTAAAAGAAAGCTTTTTATATAAGTATTTTTTTTCTACTGGTCCTTGCAAAAGGGTAATAGCAACGAGCTCATTTTCATCTTCTCGTATTACTATAACAGGGTTTTTAGGAGAATTAAATCTAGAAGTGTTTCTTAGAAAAAGTAAAAATTGAGGTTTTTTTACAATATTCTCTATCGCAGCCTTGTAGTCTTCAATATGTGATTTTCCGAATTTGAGGCCTATTTGAACAGGATTTTTATAAAAGTTAAAGTTGGTATCTTGAAATTCATGAGGAAGTTTTTTTTGCCAAATTGGAATCAATTGCCAAGGTATATCTTCTGATCCCTTAAAGTTTAACCTGTCAAATTGATATTTTTCTTTATCTTTTATGAGTAGATCTGGATACTTGGTGTATCTTTCATCACTAAAGTAGAATCTGTCAAAATCCTCAAAGAGCTTATTATCTCTTAGAAAGGCAAACTGATAACCACCAGATTTAATCCATACTTCCGAGCTGTCGGTGAAAACTGACTTGAAGCCAATTCCTTTATATCCAGTTACTTTTCTTTTATCTCGTTTGGTGCTTTCTCCAGATCTAGTAATAGCCTCGACGTCACTTTTACTGAATGGGGCTCCGTCATGCATTATAAAAAAATAATCTCCTTTGAAATCAATATGAAACCCTACTTTATCTCTTCCGGGAGCATCATCCGCATTTTGAAGGAGCTCAAAAATCATGCGTTGCTTAGATGAATACATACCTTTGCCAATTTCTGTCATGGTTGTGGCAAGGCTTTTATTTGCACCAGGATTGTTTAGATAAGTAAAGCGAAAATCAATATGCTTTTCATAAGGATCTGAGTCAAGTTCCTTAATCGATGAAGTAATTGCATTGGGAAGTTTGCCTTCATTTTCTTTGATTAAAAAGGAGTAATACACTCCTTCCTTCAATTTCATATTAGGAGATACAAAAACGTTTATTGCTTCTCCTTGATTTTTTAAAATTTCGCCTGAATCAATGAACATTACATTTTCAAATGAAGCAAACTTTTCATTTTTCCTGTTGTAGCATCCATACAATTCAATGCCTTCATATTCACTCGACTCTTTGTCCCCATCTAAAAATTCTTTGATGGATTCTTGATTGAGATTTGAAATGTTTTTGATTTTTAATGAATAGGGATTATTCTTACCATTAGGCCTATTTGTGAATTCTAATTCAATTTTATAATAGTGACCATCAATTAATTCTGGACCTTTCTGATGATAAAATGATACACGCTTATTTTCAATTTCTATTCCGTCAATTTCCGGATAATACAATTTGAATTTATTAACCGGATTAAGAAAGTCATTAAAAAATCCTGACTCCCCTTTATGTCTTGTATAAGTTGCAATGAATGTTAAGTCTTCTGATTTCCAGTAGTCTTTAAGTTGTTGAATAAAATTTTTCATTGAAAAGTTTATTGTATTTTTTAATAATTAGTCTCTTATGAAATAATGTCCCTGTTTGTGGATGGTTTCTTTTGGTTTATTTCTAAATCATGAAGTGGATCAGTATTGCTCCAAAGTATATGGTTTTTACCTAACCCAAATAACCAAGAAACCCCAATCAATAATAAACCAGAAAGGAGTATCGGGATTATTAGGTCACTATCGAATTGATTAATAAATGGTATTTTTGATAGTATCTCAGTATAATTAATTATTAAAGCTCCCCATGAAGTTGCAATGATGAAAGAAAATAAGATTGCTATTTTGGATGTACTGAAATTTGCTCCAGAGACAGGACTTGCGAAACTGTTTTGTTCATTTTTGTTTGCAAACATGGAATAAATCCGCTCCCTTTCTTTCCATCCTAGTAACTCCTTTTCATAATAGTTTACAAGCAGGATATAGTTAATATTCCAATAGTAATAGCCCTTGGATGACCAATAGAGTAATATGCCTGCAATTAGTCCTAGAGAAAGTATAGCAAATTGATATTTTTCAGGGCATTCTGTTTCTTTTGATGTTATGATCTGGATATAGCCTAAAAATATTGCTGCATTTGCCACGTAAAAATATGTCAACCATTTGTTGAAATTTTCATAGTGAAAATTCCTGGCTGCTATTAGCAACTTGTATTTCTCAAACAATTCGATTTTTGCTGATTCTTTACTTCCAAATAACATATTAATGTTTTTTAAAAAGTTAAATTTCATATTACTTAAACCCTCTTACCCAATTCCTCTACGAGACCATAAAAGGAGATCTCTCCTTCTTTGGTTGAGGTTTCAACTTCAAATACATCCATTACCTGTTTGATTTTTAAATTCTCTATGATCCCAGACTTCCAAGCCCTCCAAACAGATTTAGGTATTCTTCCTTTACTAAACCATAAATATTCTTCAGCACATAAATTGAAATAATCAATAATGAGGTTTATTTCACCTTGTTCTAAGGTCTTATCTGGATCAGTTTTTAATTCATTTATGAGGTCGTTAAATTTTTCATCATACTTCCCATTAAATGAAGTAAATAGCTCTTTAAAAATTTTATCATTCTCTATTTGAAATCGAATCAATCCGAAATAGATCGTCACAATGGTTCCAAGACTTCCTATAAATAAATTGAATTCTATGCGCTCAATTGAGTAAAGAATTAGCACCAAAATGAATGCAATTAATGTGATGAATGAAATGATATTCCTTTTTAAAAAGCCCATTATATATGTTATTGGCAGAGAAAATTTAATTTATCAAAATGAAAGGAAGTTTCTAACAAAATATTCAGCAAAATTTATCGTGCATGTTGGAGAATATCTCTGCATATTTTGTCATCGCTGAAGTCATAAATTAAAAATCATTCTAAAGTAAGTCTTCAAGCTCTTTTATTCTTTCTGGTCCAAATAGACGTGATAAATGGGGGTAGTCTCTTCCTTTGCTTTTAATGTAAACTGTCAAATTACCAATAGTACGCCATTCTAAAGGTTTTGAGCCATCAGAAGCATCTTTACCAGTAACAGTGTCTAAAATTTTATTTTGTAATTCAGTAGTTATCCCAATAGGGATTTTCGAGTAAAGGAACTCCTTACCTATTAAATTCGTAAATCCATTATTTAGATTATTTTCAGAGGTGGAGGGCATAGTGAAATCATCATTTATAAGATCAATATTGACATGATCTACCCATCTGTCTTCTGTAAAAAGGTCTTTGCATGAATCGAAAAGGGAGGATGCTGTTTTATTATAAGAGACTATAAGTTCTTTTTTAGCTCTTGTCATTGCAACATAAAACTTACTTATTTCTCTAAACCACTCTTCTTTTGGTAAGTCATGATTTGGAATTACATGATCATTACAGTTAAGTATGATCATTCTATCAAATTCAAAACCTTTAGTGTTTTCTAAATCCGATAAAAATATATTTCCCCCTGATAAATCAATTTTACCATCCAGAACAGGAATCTTTAATTGTTTACCAATTAAGTCTATATCATAATACGAATACCCACAAATCGCAATACAGGCCTTTTCAAGGTTTTTTGAATCTAAAATATCATTTAGATATACCCATGAAAACATAAATGCCCTACTTAGGCTACTTGCTTGTCTAAGAAAGGGCTTAGGAGAAGAGAAATTCGCAAATTCTGGCTTTAGAATCTCAAACCCGTCATGTTGGTACATTTCAGAAGTAGTATTGTTTTTAAATACTTCATATGCTGCGGCTAAAATCTCCCTACTATTTCTATAATTCTTTTCAATTTTAAGATAATTCTGGGGGATGATATTAATTCCAGCAGACCTGATGCGGTGATGTTTTGTATGTACAACTTGCGCTATGTCGCCACAGAGGAATAAATCATTTTCACCTTTTGGTGCTAACCTTCTAATGACTTCCATTTCAATAGTTCCAAAATCTTGAAATTCATCTACTAAAATGCATTTAAACTCTTCCTTAATTTGATCTTTAAAATTGAGTACTTTTTGGGATAGGCCTAAATAATCAGTCACTCCAACTTCGGGCATATGTTTTTCCCAACTCTTTAGACCGTTTAAAATAGCTTCACGGTAATTCTCTGGTAAATTGATCGATCTACCATCTCTTTCAATTGATAAATATTTGTTTCTTTCCTTATTTGGAAGGGCACTTCTTATCCAGTCAAACTCCTGTCTTATATAGTTCTGGGGAAATACTCCTCGGGATAGAAGAGATTGGTGAACAGGGAATAATACTTCAGCGTCAAAATTGTTGTTTTGGCATCTGTAAAACTCACTCCAAATTTCATCAATACTGTCCTCATGTTTATCAACAAAGTCATTATAGAGACGAGCTCTCATGGGATCTTTATCTATCCTTAATATATACTCACGGCATAATTCCCAATAGGATGAAACTTTAATTTGACTTTTGGTTTTCTCAGGAAGACTTTTGCTTTCAATTAAAATATCAACAAGGTTTCTAATTAGTTTGGCAAGTGATCGGTTAAGTGTAAGAATTAAAATTCTCTCGTCGGGATATTTGTTAGCTAATCTAACGGACCTTCTTACGATTACACATGTTTTTCCAGACCCACTAACACCTAGAAGTCTTGCGGGACCTGAAAAATCCTGATCAACAACTCGTTTTTGGGCAGGGTGCATAAATAACATCCAATCATGCCAATTTTTATTGTCCATCAGAATTTTAAGATCCTCTTCCTCTAGGTCATCTAATCTCAGGTATTGATCATTCGAATTGATGTTTTCTTTTTCCTCCTCTTTAACTTTTTCAATTAATTGTATTTCATCAATAAATTCAAGGATCCTATTTTTTGCATGATCAACACTTCCGTGTCTTAATTCCATAAAGACATCAAAAATTACTTCTTGATCAGCCTTTTCACCTATTTGTTCACATAAACTTAGAATTTCATCTTCTTCACTTGTGGACTCTAATTCTGCTAAACTTCTAATTGTAGATTGTTTAATTGAAATTCGATCATAGAGTTTATCAAGGTAATGATCACCTATTTTTTTTACTAGTTTCCCATCAGAGTAATCGGAATCATGATCGACTCTTTCTTCTGGAGAATGAATATTCTTCGACTTGTAGACATCCTTAATTTCTTTCGAGTCTTTTTCAATTCCTAAGTTTAGGTTTCTGTTGTTGTTTAGCCATTTATCACATTCTTCATGGGTACCTAAAAATTTCAGGATGCATTCTCCATTTGATTGTATTGTAATTAGTCGTGCGTAACCTTGAAGATCATACTTGACACAGTTTTTTAACCTTGTTTCTCCATGATTGGTAGTACTTAAAGATCGAAAAGGATCAGGATCACCGCTATTAATGTCAAAAACAAGTTGTTTGATTTTTTCAGCAGCTTTTTGAAATTGACCCCCTCTTCTCATTAGGGCTTGTATTTGTTTAGTTATAGACTTGTCTAAGAAATACTTCATTTGATAAAAATTTAATTAAAAACTATTCAATACCCCCAATCCACATGGCTGTAAGGAAGTCTGTTTAATTCATCTCTATAAAATCGCCACTTGGGCATGAATTCGTCCATGTATTTGATGAAGCGAGCGTTGTGACTGCGTTCAAGCAAGTGTACAAGCTCATGTACAATGATGTACTCCAAGCATTCTACTGGTTTACGAGCAAGTTCTAGATTCAACCAAATACGTTTTGCTTCTGTGTTACAAGTTCCCCATTTGGTTTTCATTCGCTTGATCCTATATTCGTTGCTTTGAACACCAATCTTCTTTTCCCACTTCTCGATTAGATCTGGCACTATCTTCTTTAATTCCATCCGGTACCAACTTTCCAGAATTTCTTTCCGTTTGGTTTGGTCTGTTCCGTTACGGATGTACAGATGAATGTATTTGTGATCGATTTCTACTTTTGGAGGTTCATCATTTTCGATTAGTTTTAGTAGATAACGTTTGCCCAAGAAGTAGTGACTTTCCCGATTAATGAACTCTCGTGGAGATTCTCGTTCCTGTGCAAGCAGGGACTCTTGTTGTTTCTTAATCCATGGCAGTTTGGAGATGACGAAAACACGAATAGTGTCCATCTTCATTTTGGAGGGTGCAGCAATACGAACTCTGCCGTAAGGTGGGTAGACACTCAGATGAATGTTCTTAATATCTTTTTGTTCCACCTCTATACTGATGTTACCAAGCTCTAATTGTTCCATCAATATTCTGGTTGATTCTTAACGATTTCAAATATTCTTACTACTTCTGCTTCAATACCATATTTATATATTGGCTCAGCAGCCTCGAAATTTTCCTCTTCTTTAGTGAGGACGTCATAAATATTTTTCTTAACAATATTCTCTTTTGCCTTAATACCTCTCCAATCTGCCGGACTTTGTGTTTTTAGAGCTACGTCCATTTTTATCACAAGCTCTTCATTCTCGTTCAAATTGTTATATAATGCTCGTTTTCCACTTGTGTCCATTTTTGGAGGTGTATCAGGATTTTTGCCTTCATTAACCTGTTTCGCCAAATCGGCAATTCTTTTTAAATACTCCTCATAACTTACTGCATTAGCCTTCCTTTCTTTTATAAGCTCAGCAAGCAGCTTTGACATTTTTTCGAAAAAGGCTGGATCTATCAATTGATCTGAAATAATCTTCTTTCGGACGTTATTTTCAATGGTTTCTGCTATTGCTCCTTTATCTCCTTTGATCCCTTTGGGTAAGGAACCGATTGCTTCTCCAATACCTGAATTCGTTATTATCTCTAATAAAGACATATCACCAAAAGGGGATATGTTCTCTGGATCTTCTGCTTGGATGTAAGTGTCAATCAAATGCCTCATATCAGCTTCATATGTTTTGAAATCCAATGTTTCTCCTGAAGCCTTCTTGATTTCCTCACGCAGTTTTAGATAAAAGTCTAGCTCTTTATGAATGTCAGCTGCCTCTTTAACTGAGTAACCCGCTTCGGTCATTTCATCGGCTATGTTAGCATAGGCTCTGATGAAAGCAACTATGTTTTTATAAAGCACGGTACGCTGAGGGGCCGTTTCCTTTAAGTCTTCCTCTTTCTCCGGATTTCCACAGAAGTAGTGTATGTATTGAAGTGTGCCTTTCGGTGGCTTTACAGGTTCGCACAAAAGAGCCAGCGCTTCAATGGAATCATCGAGTCGCTTTTTTCCAACAGTCAGACGATCTTCCAACATGACACTAATGTCCTTTGAATCAAAATCATCCATATCTAACTCTGAGGTGTAAACAGATATAGCTGCACCAACGCTATCAAACAGATTTCTGTAATCCACTATATAGCCATAGTCCTTTTCTTCTCCATTCACACGATTGGTTCTACAAATGGCTTGAAACAAACCATGATCTTGCATGCTTTTGTCCAGGTAGATGTAAGCACAACTTGGAGCATCAAAACCTGTAAGCAGTTTTGAGACAACCACCAACAGTTTCATATTAGCAGGCTCTTTTCTGAATTTGAGCTTTGCCCAATCTTCATAGCTTTCAGTCTTGGTTTTGTTTGGCAGTGTTTCTACATCCTTTAGAATCTCTTCATACAAGTTGTAAATTGCCTCTTTCTTGGTCTCGGTGTTTGCTCCAGTGTCTTCGGTGGTTACATCTCCATGATGTGGGTTGTAGGAAGTGATGACAGCACACTTGCCTTTGAATTCTGTCTTTTGAAAAAGCTTGTAGTATTCACACGCTTCATAAATGGAGTTTGCGACCAGAATAGCATTACTTCGTGTAGATGTAAGCAATCGCTTTGTGCTAAAGTCAAAGGTGATGTCTGCTACGATCTTTTCCATGCGAGAACGACTGCTGAGTACATTCTGCATCGTTCCCCATTTCTTTTTGAGCTCTGATGTCTGGAATTCGTTCAATCCTTTTGTCTTTGCCTTAAACCATTCATCTACCTTGCTTTCAGATGTCAGACGTTGGTCTATGTCTCGTGGCTCGTACATCAAATCCAAGATGACTCCATCTTCTACACCTTCGTTGAACTTATAGGTATGGATGTATTTACCAAATACTTCCAAACTGGTTTGTTTGTCTTTTTTGAGTAGGGGAGTTCCCGTAAAACCGATGAACACAGCGTTTGGAAGCATGGCTTTCATGGTGCGATGCAGCTTACCGCTTTGAGTACGATGACATTCATCTACAAATACAAACAATTCACCAGCTACCGGAAAAGGGTTCTCTGCCAGTTCAGCGATGAACTTGTCGAAGTTCTTGGTGTCTTTGTTGCCAAACTTGTGAACCAATGAACAAAGCAATCGAGGTTTTTCTTGACTCAATTGAGTCATTAAATCTCTTCCGCTACTTGTCCGGTAGATGCTTTCTCCTGCATCGGTGAATACATCTTCTATCTGTTTGTCAAGTTCGGTTCTATCAGTAAGGATGGCGATGCGTGCATTTGGATTATTCTCCAAAATCCACTTGGCTAGGTACACCATAGTCAAGCTCTTGCCACTTCCTTGTGTATGCCAGATGATGCCACCTTCGTATCGCTTCACAAACTTCTCTGCTTCCTTTACACCGAAATACTGATGCACACGGGGTAGTTTTTTAATGCCTCCGTCAAACAGCACAAAGTCGTACAACAGCTCCATAAACCGTTCTTTGTCACAAATCTTTTGGAGGTACTTGTCAAGCATAAGTTGACTAGTATTATCAACGTCTTCTTTCCATCCTAAATACCATTTCTCTTCTGTACTGATTGTTCCGTAGCGTAGCCCTTCTGAATCGTTGCCAGCAAACAGGATCTGCACGGTAGAAAAGAAGGGTTGTATAAATCGGTCTTGTTGGTTGGTGATGTTTTGTCGGATGCCTTCGCCTATATCTATTATACCACGTTTCAGTTCCAGTACAGCTAACGCAATACCGTTGACATAGATTACAATGTCTGGTCGCTTGGTCTTGTTGCCTTTGTAGGTTACTTCTTCCGCTATGGCGAAGTCATTGTCTAGAGGATCAGTCCAGTTGAAGAGCTTTACCGTCTCGTAGTTGTCGCCAGCGTTTACCTTTACCTGTACACCAAAGCGAAGCTTTTTGTAAACTTCTTTATTGGTGGTATAGAGGCTATCGTTGAAGTTGGTTGCAACTGACTGCAATTCAAAAATAGCTTTACTGATGTGAGCAGGAGAGTAGCCTTGTCGTTTTAAGTATTTAGTGAGCAACTCTACCTCAATATTGCTATTACCTTCACGCTCTTCCCAGTCACCAAGGTAACTGTAGTTTAAGCCTTCTTTCTTTTGGAAGAGCTTTACGATGCGGTTTTGCGTAATTCGTTCTATCTCACCTGGCATATTATACAAGTCTAATTTTGCCTGTTAACAATTGTTGCATCATGCCTTGTCTTAAATGACCATACTTTTGTAATAATTTAGTCAAATCCTTTATTTCATTATCAAATGCGGTCAATACACGTGCAATTTCAACTTGCTCTTCTAAGTTCGGTAAGTTGATATTGAAACTTCTAATTTTAGACATAGATAGACTTGGTTGAGCTCCTATGCTTGTGTGTTCAACGATTTCATCTTGAATGTACCATGAAGTGAAATAATGGAAGAGAAACTCTGAATTAAGTAAATTACTAGCTGATATTTTAGATGTATTTGGGCCTAAATGAAATCGGTTATTTTCCTTAACTAGATACACAGGTCCAATTGTTCCAACGTAGGCAAATACCAAATCACCACAATACAACTTACTTCTTTTGAGGAAATCAGAGGTTTTTCTTGGAATTGTTTTTATGTCTGATAAGTCAAGCTTATTGGCAGTTATGTTAGTCCCCCTTAATACAATAACCTCGCCCCTATCTTTGTAACTATTAAAGTAATTCGAGTACTCGAATCCAGCTAACTTTGTGATATTTGCTATTTCTCCCAACTTCTTCACTTCCCAACCCTCCTTAGGCGTAAGCAAAGCTTGCATCACCCCTTTTTTGATGAGTTTTTTCTTTTCAATCTTCTTTTCTAGGAACTTTATCAGCTTGTCCGTATCAGAAAGGACTTGGGCAATTCCTTGTTGTTCGTGGAATGGGGGGAGTGAAACACGAAAATCATGTACATCATTTCTATTTAAAGTGGGGACTCCTGAACCGGTAGAAAATCGTTCTAATCCAATGAATAGATAGAGGTAGTATATAAACTTAGTATCATTACCGTGAAAGTTAGTAACCCATAAAGACGTATTATGAGGCCAGAAATCTTTTCCCAAATACATTACTTTTCCAATAGTCCCTGAGCGTCCTGTAACTATTCCGGGTGCTTTGACCATGTATTTATTATGGTAATTACCAATCCCATTAGAGTATACTACAGGATATTTGCCACTGGCTAAATGTGTGCTAGGTAAATCGAAACCTCTTTGAAGCGGTGCTATTTGTTTCAAAGGCTTTTCTACCCAATCCTTTAGAGTCAATGCGTTAACTTTCTGTATAATTGGCATACCTAATTCCATACAAACCCCATTTTAGCCAAGTGCTCGTTTACGGTAGCCTCTAAGCTTGCTGTTTCTGTTACCAAAGTAGGTAGAGGTGTGTCGTAGCGGTCTGACAGTTCTTTAATACGGTTGGTGAGGCGTTGGCTTATCTGATCTATTTCTCCTTTCAGAGCCGTTTCCATGGTCTTTAGCCATTTGTCATCCACTACCAAGGTCTTTATTTCATTTTCCGTAAGCGTTGGGTATTTGGCATATAAGCCATCGTCCAGTTGTTGTTCTGTTGTCTTTATTTCTTTGTTGATGGCTGTTAGGTCTGTGTGCAATTTCACGTATTGTTGTAAGGCTTCCAGTTCATCTGCCAAGTCGGCATCTTTCTCTTTCTGTATAGCTTTAATCCGCTTCTGTGCTTCGCCTTTGTTTACCTTATCCAGTTCTGCAAATAATCCTTCCTCAGCACCATGCTCTTCTTCCAGTTCTACTATCTCGGCAGCTAAAGCTTCTTTCTTGGCTTCCAAGTCTGCCAAAGCTTGTTTCTCCGCTTGGAAGTAGCGGTTGATCACCAAGTCCTTTGGTACAAGGTCACAGGTCCAACCTTTGTCAACCTTTTTGCCTTTATTGTTTTCTACTTCTATTCGGTAGGTTTCTGCTTTCCAACCGTCGTAAGAAATGATATAGGCATCATCTTGCATTACTTCGTTCCAGTAGCTAAGCAGATGTTGGTAAACATTGTACTTATTGATCAAGGGCTTGTTGTGGTACTTACTTAGCAAGCTCTCTGCTAATGAAGCTATCACCTCTTTTGGGTGACAGTTCGTTTCTAAACCTTTTAGATAGGCAATATTCTCAGTGCACCATGATTGGAAAAGCGTATCCATTTCGGTAATGAAAGCCGTAAACTCAGCGTGTTGGTAAATACTGTCGTTAATCTCCGAGGGATCTATTTTCAAAGCAGAGTAACCACTACGTATCTCTTCAAACAGGCTCTTTTTTAGATTAGGGTAAACCTTCCAGTATTGTTGCAAGTCATCTACGTCGGCATTTGGTATGCCGCCATTTAAGTGGGCATCGATGTCTTGTATGTCTTCCTTCTCTTGGCTGTCGATGTAGCGAGGGAGGTTGAGGTTGTATTCGTTTTGCTCAATCTCATGTTTAGATACCATACGGCTATAACCAGGTACCTCAAACTGGGCATTAAACACATCGGTAATATTCCGGATGTCCTGCTCACGCAATCGGTTTTTGTTTCCATCCTTGATGTAACCTTTGCTTGCATCCACCATAAAAACAGCTTTTCGGTTTAGTGCATTCTCTTTATCAATTAGGATGATACATGCAGGAATACCAGTGCCATAAAACAAGTTGGCTGGTAAGCCAATAATACCTTTGATGTATCCTTTTTTGATGAGGTTGGTACGAATCTCTGCTTCTGCATTACCTCTGAATAATACGCCGTGAGGCAAAATGATCGCACCTTTGGCATTACGCTTCAGTGAACGGACAATATGTAACAGGTAAGCAAAGTCACCATTTTTGGATGGAGGAACTCCAAACCCAGCAAAACGATTGTTTGGTTCATCATTAGGGATTGACAAGCCATTGCTCCAGCGTTTATCGCTGAATGGAGGATTAGCAACCACGTAATCAAATTGTTTCATTTTGCCATCCTCTAGGAACAGCGGATTGGCAAGGGTATTTCCTTGTTTGATTTCAGCTGATGGATAATCATGTAAAATCATGTTCATTCTGCTCAAAGCAGATGTTGCCGAATCTTTCTCTTGACCGTACAGCGTTACTTTTGTTTTTGCTGCCGAACCAATTCGAAGCAACAAGGAACCTGAACCACAGGTTGGATCATACACTGTTGTGTTTGCATTTGTTTGATCCTGAGAGATCCCGATAATCATCGCCATGATTCTACTCACCTCTGCAGGAGTGTAGAATTGGCCTTTGCTCTTACCGCTTTCTGTTGCAAAGTGCATCATCAGGTATTCGTAGGCATCGCCCAGAATATCGTCACCTTCAGCTCTGTTTTTACTGAAGTCTAGCTCTTTCTTTTGGAAGATGGTAATCAGGTTACTTAATCGATCCACCATTTCTTTGCCATCTCCAAGTTTGTTCACGTCGTTGAAGTCGGGCATGTCAGAAAGATTGTTTGCTTCCTTTAGGGGTGCAATTATCTTCTTATTGATTTGATCGCCAATGTCTGTCTTACCTTTCAGGGCAATCATGTCTTTGAAGCTAGCACCCTCCGGAATCGTAATAGGAGCGAAGGGCTGTCCTGCCCATTTGTCGCTGATGTACTTGATAAACAACATCACCAATACGTAATCTTTGTATTGGCTGGCATCCATACCGCCTCTTAACTCGTCACAACTTGCCCAAAGGGAGCTGTACAATTCCGATTTTTTAATCGCCATTAGATAGTAATCAATTGTTTGATATTTATTAAACTCATCAAAATGTTGTAAAAGTCCCTAATACCACTTACGTAATACAAGTTTGTGCATAGGAAATGATGTTTAGATAAAAATTGAAAAACAAAAATTAGTTTGATTAACTGACTTAACCAAGAAAAATAGGATAGAAGGTGAGAGGAATTTGAATATTTATTTCAGAGAAGATCTTTTACTCTTGAAGATCAGACTTTTGATGAAACCAAGCCCAAACTTCTTTTTCATTTTGCATAGCTGAAGCATATCGATGTAAAGCTTGGGTTGCCCGAATGGCCAATCGACTTAAATTTCCTCCATAAGTAGGTTTGTAGTATTTCTGTCGTTGTCTTTTTTCTAGTTCTTGATACTTCTTATATCTACGAATCCATTTCATTGATTTCCTTTTAGGTGTACTTTCAGTCTGTTGTATGTAATGAATTCCTTTGATGGTTGACTGGTGTATAAACTTACCTTGTGATAGAACTAGTTTCCTGCATTTTTTATTTGTCACAGGGCATAAAAAATACCATGTTTCACCAATTCCCAAATTGGAGGTTTCAAATATTATTTCAATGAATTGTTCTTTTGGGATTCCATGTATGTAATAATCTAAAAACAATCCATCTTTTGTTAGTTCATATCTTACTCGATAAGGCAAAAGAGAGTTGTTCTTCCCAAGAACACATATGTTTGAAATGGTGTCCCATTCTTTTAAATCACTTGTTCGAAGTGATGGAAATTGTTCTACAATAAAAGTATCACTTTTATGCATTTGCCTAAATAGTTAGAGAAGGTTAGCTTTTGTTAGCGTGTATACACTTGATATTTCGTGTAAGTCGTTTTACCTATTTACAGTACATACTAGGTGTAAATGGGTAAAAATGATCTGATTTTTTTATTCAAGGAGTCAAAGATTTTTTCTTTAGTTACAAAGCCCTTTTTAAGCCTGAAATTGTCATATTCCTTTTTGTTGTAATATCGGACTTGTTTTGTACTGTTTATCCAAAAATTCGGATTTGACCATTTGCTTATTCTTAGCTGCTCTTCATGACTAATAGGCTTGTATTCTGTTAATCCGGGTTCAATTAATATTGTGTCATTCCAACCTCCGTAAAGCAAACAGTTTTGAAGGTTAGCTTTGGTTTCATCACGCCTAAGATCATTTAAAGAATATACCCCTAGATTATTGAAAAATACAGACCGATTGGCTGCCATCTCTATACGTAATAGGTTCCAGGGTAAGCGATTTTGTGCTCCTTTATCATATGCTTTTACTTTAAACTGTGCGTGGGAGCAGGTATAGTTAGTGCCTGGGTGTACATACATGTTTTTAAAGGGCTGACCTTTGTGCATCACCAGACCAGAAAGAATTTGCTTAGGTGAGATGTCTGTTTCAATGTTTAGTCCCCATTCTAAATTTATGAGATCCAGACTATCGATATTTAAACCAAGGCAATCTGAAAGATTTGTAGTGGTTAGGAATACATCCTCCCAAGAGAAATCATCATAATTGTGCTTACCTCCATTTTTGTATTTGTGGAGGCTGCCTTTAATTGTGCCATATCCCAAAGTCTTGATTTGGATAGTTATTCCTTGATTTGACCATAAACGAGCTCCATCAATTTCAGCAGTTTGCAAATTAAGGTTAGATGTGAATTCAATATTGGGATTATTAATTAACTGACTGATAGCCCGAGAATCCAGCTTCAACTTGATTCCGCAGATCATTAGATTTCACCATTGTTTTTCAGGTAGATATCAGCTTGATTTTGTAGGTCAGAATATGTTCTTTTGCTTCCTTCCTTTAGGTATTCCAACAACTCTTTTTGTGAGAAATACAGTCGTTTGGACCTCTTCATTACCGGTAATTCACCCCTGCTTACCTTGGAGTAAATTGTAGGGACTTTGAGAGATAGGAATTCGGATGCTTCCTGTACGGTTAAAAGTTTTTCCAGATCGCTGCTTGGTGAGTGGTCACTTCTAACTGCTTTTAAGATGTTCTCAGTGACTTGATCCGCTATTCTTCGAATGAGTATTTCGGGATCGATTGGACTTAATACTAGATTGTGCATATTCATTTGGTTTTGAATGATGCATCAAAATTCAGAGGGCATTTTTCGGGGCACCTTGGGGCAATGCCCTATTTCTGCCCTTATTTATAGTCCTTTACTTTGTAAGTATTCTTCAACTGTCTCTGGATCTTTGGACAATTGGATTATTGCTTCACGCCAATGATCACCACCGATAATTTTTAGGTTGCTTTCAACATTTAAGTCAAAACTTGTGATCTCATTAAAAGCCTTGTAAAATCTGTTTCCTTTGCCAGCTCCCATACGTTGATTTCCCTCACTCTCCAACTTTGATTTAATGCCTCTTGGAAACCTTACTCCACTTGCATTGCATTCAAAAAGGTATGCTAAAACATAGTGTTTTGCGGTGTATTTTTTTGGATCGGAAATGAATTGACGACTTGTAGTTATTTGGTGGTTACCTGTTGATTTATTTTCATTTTCTTCCTTTAGTTTATGTTTTAACAAACCAATTGCTTCATAAAATAATGATCCATGGAATGGAAATACTTTAGCTATCATTTGTCTTACATCCTCAAATTCATTCGTGCCTAGTTTTCCTGTTTTGGTATAGGTCGGAATCGTCCAGTTGTTTTTGAGGTATTCATTTCTTGCTAATTCTAATAGCCTTTCCTCTAGAACCATGTCCTTAAAAACATACATTTCCCGAAGAGTAATTTTCACCTCCTCAACTTTAAACCCATTTGTCAATTTTCGGAAATAGTTATAAACATCAATTGAAGTTATCGGCTGATTGATTTCCTCCTCAAACTCATAGATTATTTTTCTAAGTTCTGGAAAATCCACTTTTAGGCCTTTACTAAAAGCTTTAAATTCATCTAGTGTTCCTATCAATTGGTGTTCATCATTAAGGATAACTATTTTTTTTTCAACTTCTAAAAAGTTACTTATTAGCATTAATACCTCTGTAAACCCTTTCTTTTTTAATACTCCCATTGCTGATTTTTTCAAGATTTTATGTCAAGATTGATTACGTTGGAAGCCTCTCGCTTTAATTGATCAACTATGTGGAAATAAAGCATAGTGGTTTTTATGTTTTTATGGCCCAGCATCTTTTGGACTGTACCGGGATTGGTATTGCCGTATGCAAGCAAAGTAGCGTAGGTATGTCTGAAGCAATGGAAAGTTATTTTCTTCGTGATTCCTGCTGATTCAATCCACCCCTTCAATATGTCATTTTTATAAGCAGAATATTTTAGCCCCACAAAAACAAGGGTATCTTGCTGAATTTGCTGAGGTTTGTTTCCTCCACCAATTAAATTATATGCTTGATCTGATATTGGATGTACTTCAATGCTTTTGGTTTTCTTTTGTTTGAAATTTAAGATGTAACCTTGGGATTCAATGTATTCTAGCTCGTTCCATTGTAGTTTATGAATATCTGAAAATCTCAAACCTGTCATGGCAGAAAATATGGCTGCACGCTTTAGAACTTCATCTTTACATGGCGTTTTGACAAGATTGTTTAATTCTGCAATTGTTAAATACTCCCTTCGTGTTTCTTCTGTCTTGATGGGACTGATTTTTGAATTTAGATCAGTTAGGAGTATTTCGTCTTGGAAAGCTTGCTTTATACCTGCTTTTATCTTGTTGAAATAAGATGAAGCTGAATTTTGTGCCAAGGGTGTTTTATTGCTTCTAAAGCTTTTAGTGGTAAGTAAGTAATCTTTAAAGTTCTCTAATAGCTTTTGATTTAGGTCTGCGAACTTTAATTCACCTCCAGTAAACGTTACAATGTAATTGAGTGCTGATGTCCAGCTATGCTTAGTATTCCCCTTTTTCTTATTAGTTAGTTTCTTGAAATAGTCAATAAAGGATTGTTCGCCTAATTCTTTTGCCCGGAGTTGATCTTTTTCAAATTGACTATATATCTCAGGTTTGTTTAAATAGTTCTCACGCTTTTGCCTTATGCTTGCAGCAATTTTCAATGTGTCGGCATTGTGTTGTTTGTCTATGGGGTTATTTACTTTCTCAAACACATAAAGCCCTAAAAACTCTCTTCTTGTAGGTTCCCCTGTTTTAGGGTGGGGGATTGCTGGATAAAAATCAAGGTACAGGCTTTTGCGCCCCTTACTAATTACTTTTTGTCTTAAAGCGACTTTGATGGTCATATCTTAAAAATTTGTGCAGAATTTACATTAATAATTTATCTATCTCTGATCTTTTTATCCTTGTCATTCTTTCCGACAGATTTACTCCTTTAATCCGACCTGAGTCAATTAGCCTGTAAATAGTTCTAATTGAGCAGTTCAGCAATTGGGCAGCATCTTTGACAGTAAGAATGTCTTTAGCATTTAGCTCTTCAATTGGCCTTATGATGATTTTTTTAGTTTTTTCAATCTGGTTAGATATTTTCTCATTTCGTTTCCGAACCTTGTAAGCACGCTTTGCACAGATATCACCGCAGTACTTTGTGACTGTAGTTTTGGCTGTAAATTCATTTCCACAAAAATTACAAATGGCCTGAAGCCGAATATTAGAGCTCATTAGATGGAATTAATTGAATTTAGATGTAATTAAGTGCCATAATCTCTCCGAAAATTGACTGAAATTTGTACTTCAGCCATCAAGGTACAACTAAGGTACAAAAGGGTACAAAATAAATCACTAGAAACGCAAAACAAATTGAATTATTAAATCATAAAAAAAGGCTCATTTTGAGCCTAATTGTTTGTTTTTGGGTAGTTTCTATTTGTTTACTTTGTGGTAGTTACTTTCCGATACAAAACTTGCTAAAGATATTAGCCAGCAGATCATCGGTAGTAATCTCTCCTGTGATCTCACCTAGGTAATGTAGGGAGCGGCGGATATCCATGGCTACAAAGTCATTGGTGATCTGATCATCTATTCCTCTTAAAATATCCAAAAGGGAATCTCTGGTTTTGATCAGGGAATCGTAATGACGCACATTGGTGACGATGGTGTTTCCGGTTTTGAACTTGTCCAGATTGACCAATTCCAGGATTTTTACTTTTAATCCTTCTAGATTTTCTTTGTTGCCCGCAGAAATAAAAATGGTATCCGGGTATTTTGACTTCAGTTCAGAAACCAATTCAGGATTGGCTTTATCTAGCTTGTTCGCAATTTTCAGAAAGGGAACGCCCAGGTTTTCCAGTTTATTGACATCTCGATTGATCTCCACCAAATCAGTATCTCCCAAATCAAACAAATAAAGGATCAGAGAAGCGGTCTTCATTTTTTCTTGAGTTCTGCTGACGCCAATAGCCTCGATGGTATCGGTAGTTTCCCGTAAACCTGCCGTATCGATGAATCGGAAGATCACTCCGCCAATGTTGATCTCATCTTCAATAAGGTCACGGGTGGTACCCGCAATATCGGAAACGATGGCTTTTTCTTCGTTGAGAAGAGCGTTGAGTAGGGTGGATTTGCCTGCATTGGGTTTTCCGGCGATGACCGTAGGCACGCCGTTTTTGATCACATTTCCCAAGTCAAAGCTTAAAATCAATTCCTCTACCACCCGTAAGAGTCTTTCGACCAATTCTTGCAATTCCGTTCGGCTGGCAAACTCCACATCCTCTTCACCGAAGTCGAGTTCCAATTCGATCATGGAAGCAAAGTGAATAAGCTTCTCTCTCAAAACCTGAATCTCTCCACTAAAGCCGCCTCGCATTTGACTTAAGGCTGCTGAATGACTTGCTTCAGAATCTGCATGAATCAAATCCGCTACCGCTTCGGCCTGAGCCAAATCAAATTGCCCATTTAAGAAGGCACGCTGGGTGAATTCCCCTGCTTTTGCCGGTCGTACTCCCTTTTTAAGGAATAGTTTGATGACTTGATTGATGATATAAGAGGAGCCATGCGTGGAAATTTCCACCACATTCTCCTTGGTAAATGATTTTGGAGCAATAAAAAGTGAAACCAAAACCTCATCTATGACTTTTTCACCGTCACGAATGGTTCCAAAATGAATGGTATGAGAATCTTGTTTTTCCAGGTTTTTCCCAAAAAACACCTCATTGGTCAGCTTAATAGCGTCTTGACCTGATAATCTGATGACAGCAATTGCACCAACTCCCTGGGGTGTTGCCAAGGCGATGATGGTGTCATTCCTTTCTGCAAGGGAAAAACTCATTGACCTCTAAATCCTTTTTTTACGATTAAGCCTAAACCTTCTAAAAATTGATCCGGTTCACGGTATCCTGGAAGTTGAGTGATATTCTTCAAAGTTTCATCGATAATGACAAAATTGGGGTAGGACTGAACTCGCATCACTGCAGCCATTTTGGCTTCAGAATATTCCTTTCCCATAAAATCGAATGTTCTTTCGGTGTCTTCTGCATTCAGTTTGACTGCGTAGAATCGCTCATTGATATAAGAGACCACTTCAGGGTCTTTGAATGTTAAAGCGTCCATTTTTTTACACCATCCACACCAATCAGTATAAACATCTACCAAAAGCATCTTAGGATCTTTCTGATTGGCTGCAACAGCTTCTTCAAATTTCATCCATTCGATCTTTTCCTGTGCTTGCACAGTAATACCAATTAGTACGAAGGATATAAGTAGAATTAGTTTTTTCATAAGGATTTGTCTTCGAGGTCTAAACGACTTTTGGACCTGGGAAGTTCATTGGCAAATTTACTCATTTTCATTTGTAAATCGATTCGGTAAATCTCTTGCCTACAAACAAACCGGATTCTATACTCAAGATAGCTGGTTAGACCTATTAATATATACAGCTTATATCGCAATAAAAATGCCTGATTGTTAAAGAGACATTTTGAGCTTGAGATAAGAGTATCATTGGAGAGATTAAGATTGTTGGATTAAAATGTTTGCCGCCACATCTTTTGACATAAAGAGATTCTTTTTCTGGTCTACCAAAATCTCCAAAGATCCGTCAAATTCCACCTTGTCCATGACCTTGATTCTGGCACCTATGTAGGCCCCGACTTTATCTAAATATTGAAGGAAAGCAGCGGAGCTATCTTTCACTGCAACGATCTGTCCGGACTGCCCAATTTCCATTTCGTTTAATGCTACTCTTGGCCTTGCCTTGACATCCCCAAATTCATCAGGAATGGGGTCACCATGTGGGTCAAATTTTGGGTAATTTAAATAGGCATCCAAACGTTGGATTAATAGGGGAGATTGGATGTGTTCCAACTCCTCCGCTACCTCATGAACTTCATCCCAGGCGAACTGTAATTTGTCCACCAAAAACACTTCCCAAAGGCGGTGTTTCCGGATCGTTCCTAAAGCTATTTTTTTTCCTTCCTCTGTAATATTTACTCCATAATATTTCCTGTATTCGATTACAGCTTTATCACCCAATTTTCTCAACATGTCACTCACGGAGGCAGGCTTAGTTTTGATCTCTGCTGCAATGTCATTTGTGGAAACACTTTTTGTTCCGCCATCGGAGAGGTGGTAAATGGCCTTGAGATAATTCTCTTCTGCTATGGTCAAACTCATATTCATTCAAATTACGAAAAGTTAAAGGTAGAGTTTAAATTAGACATATCTAAATAAATTATAGACAGAGTCTAAAACTCCTGTTGATAACTCAATTTCAGATGTGATTTAGGTTTTAGTCTAGGCTAAAAATAAATTTAGATTAGAGGATAAAATATTGTAAAAATCTATTATTCAATAAGTTGAAATCCTGTTTTGTTGGATTTTTACTTAAGGAATAAGGAAAACAAGAAATGAAAACGAGTTTCCATTTGTAGGAAATGAGTGTAAAAGATAGGGGGGAGGTGGATAACTCTATGTGGATATCCACATGGGTGGAAAAGCTTGTGCTTAAGCCTTGCTTAGCTTGGCAATCAGGTTTTGAAAGGCAACTTTTTGGGAGTTCCAATTTACTTCTTCATCCACTCCATGTTTAAAAAATTGATCCTGGAGTTTTTGAAAGATCACTGATGGGTCATTTTCTTCCTTCGAAAAATCAGTAGTAAATCCAGCATCATAGCTTGAAATAAACTCTTCCCACAGCGTGTTTTTGCTGGAAATAATGGGAGTTCCAAGGGATACAGATTCAAATAATTTAGTGGGCATTTTAGAGGAAATTGCCACCTGATTTTGATATGGGAGAAGGCAGAAATCTGCTGCTTCTATTTGCTCTAAAATCTCCTGATGTGGGATTGGTTTATCCGAAATTTTTAGCTCGATTTGCCTCACTTTTCCAGCTTCAAATGCGATCTTATTTTGATAAGATTTTATCGGGCAATGGCCAATGATTACAAGGCTGGAATTAGGAGAATTTTCCAGTAATTTTTTGAAAAAATGGATTCCTTCCAGCGTTCCAAATACAGGGGAAAGTGTCCCTGAAATCAGGAGTTTGAACTGCTCTTTTTCACGATAATCCAGTGCTGAAACAGCTCTGATTTTACCGGCATATTTATTTTCTAAAATCAAAAATGGAGCCTTGTCAGGCATCTCCTGAGTGTAGCATTTCTCGGCAAAAATGTAATGGTCTATGGCTGATGTATGCTCACAAAATTCAATGATTTTTTTAGCTAATTTCTTTTTTCCGGGAGCTGAATTGGGATTCAAATCCAGGTTTAAAACATAATTTTCCTGTACATCATATATCAGTTGATAGCCTAAGATAGGTTTACAAAAGGAAGCAATGGGTAGGTATTCATAGGTACAACAGATCAACAACTTTGGCCGAACTTTTAATAAGGTTTTAAGAAATCTAAACTGAGAAAATAGCCGGTCTTTTTTAGAGTTGAAATCCCGGATTGATGAAAAAAGCTTTATTCCCAATTGACTTTCCTCGATTTTAGATGAAAATCCTATGATGTTTAGGTCGTATTTATTTGTTTCACGCAGCGAAAAGCAAAGCTTCTCCCAGGCTCTTGTATCTTTGAGGGGTTTTAGGCTTGAAGCAATTAAAACTGGAATTTTAGAATCTGGAAGTTGATCCATAAACGAAACTAATTAAAATAATGGAACTGAAGACCATCATAGAAAATGCTTGGGATAACCGAGAATTATTAAAGGAGAAAGAAACACAAATTGCGATTAAAACGGTTATTGCAGACCTTGATTCAGGTCAAACCAGAGTAGCTGAACCATTACCTGATGGAAATTGGAAAGTGAATGACTGGGTGAAGAAGGCAGTGATTCTATATTTCCCAATTCAAAAGATGCAGACCATTGAAGTAGGTCCATTTGAATTTCATGATAAGATGGCTCTGAAGACCAATTATGCTAAGCAGGGCGTAAGAGTGGTTCCGCATGCAGTAGCCCGATATGGGGCATTTTTAGCCAATGGAGTGGTCATGATGCCAAGTTATGTTAATATTGGCGCTTATGTGGACGGTGGCACGATGGTTGATACCTGGGCTACAGTCGGTTCATGTGCACAAATCGGCAAAAATGTTCATTTAAGTGGTGGAGTAGGTATTGGTGGAGTACTAGAGCCTGTTCAGGCTGCCCCTGTGATTATCGAAGATGGTGCATTTGTGGGTTCTAGAGCGATTATTGTCGAAGGCGTAAGAATCTGTAAAGAAGCAGTGATCGGTGCTGGAGTAACGCTTACAGCAAGCTCCAAGATTATTGATGTGACAGGATCTGAACCCATTGAATACAAAGGAATCGTACCAGAAAGATCTGTGGTGATCCCAGGATCCCTTTCCAAAGAATTTGCTGCTGGAACTTATCAAGTCCCTTGTGCTCTTATTATAGGAAAGAGAAAAGCCTCTACCGACCTTAAAACATCACTAAATGATGCGCTAAGAGAAAATAGTGTAGCAGTATAATAAACAACCAACTATCATGAGAAAACTAAACCAAGTCCTGTTGATGACGGTATTAACTGGGATGTTATGGGCTTGTTCAAAACCGGATCAAAACCCCGGGGATAAGTATTTCAGTTCAGGACAATATGAAGAAGCCATATCAGAGTATACGGCATCTCTAAAGTACTCTCCAAACGATGTGAGGAACCTTTATAATAGAGGAAGAGCCTATGAAGAGAATGGAGATTTTGAAAATGCCAAAAATGATTTCGTAAAAGCGCTGGAGTTGGATCCGAATAATTTTCAGGTGCTTTTAAGCCTGGCAAATTTACACCACAAGGAAAAGAATTATACCAATGCCTTGTTGTATGCCAGCAGAGCAGAAGAGATCTCTGGAGCTCCGGCAATGGCCTCTTTTATCAAGGCAAGAGCCCTACACCAAATGGGTAAGTCTGAAGAAGCCTTGAATTCCTATGCTAATGCCATTAAGAGAGATAAGGAATTTGGTCAAGCTTATTACAACAGAGGTTTATTGAAAGTCGCTATGGGTAATATTGGAAGTTCCTGCGAGGATTTTCAGTTGGCCAGATCTCTGGAATATCCAGGATCACAAGAGGCATTGGATAAGTATTGTAAATAACATAGCCAAGCTACTATTTCGCTTTTGATAAGGAATAGGTTTGACTTAGCTCAGCTTGACAGCATTCAATCCGAAATGCCTGTCAGTTGGAGCGCCTTCCTTCGGTAGTCAAGTAGTCGAGAACTAGTTGAATCAATACAAACTGAGAAGAATGAAGAAGAAATTTCGTACCTAAGCTGAAAACGGAATAGGTTTGACTTCTTTTAAAAGGCTTCGACTCCGCTCAGCCTGACAGAGATCACGATCTTTCAAATATTTCTGATTAGGCTTCGATATACGCTACTCCCGTAGCTTTTTGCTCAGTCTGAGTATAAGGTCAAAAAAATGCTAAAACAGCTCTCTAAGAAATTTGAATAGATAAATAAAAGAGCGTCCCCCAATCGGAGGACGCTCTTTTTTATTCATGGATAGTGAAAATTTCTATTGATGATCATGATCTTCTCTTGGTTGATGATCGCAAAGAAGCTCTGAGGCAAGTCTTCCTGATCCATTACAGGTTTTGCATGCACTTACTTCTTTAAGCTCTCCATGGCAAACAGGGCATTCCAATCTTCCCTGACCATTACATCGGTCGCATTCAAAATATTCCACGATATTGAAGATGTTCTTTTTGGTGATCATCCCTGTACCTGCACATCGACTGCATCCGACCACGCCTTTAGCTTTGCAATAGCTGCATTCCTGTGAAATCTCCTTTTTGCCATCGCAGGTAAAACAAACCTTATAGCGATAGCCTTTTCGATCACATAGTTGGCAAACCTGAATATTTTGAAGGGGTGTTTCCAGCTTTTTTTGCAACTCCTTTGCCCCTTGATAATGGTCACCTTTAAAGCCAGAGAGCTCTAAATATTTATTCAGGAAATTGGCTGAGTTGTCATACTGACCCAAATTAAAGAGCGTTTCAGCGAAATAATAGGGCATTTCTTCAGGTAGTGGAAGGCCTGAGTCAATAAGGTTTCTAAATATTCCATTTGCTGTTTCGTAGTCATTTCGCTCGATCGCAGCAACCGCATTTTTCATCCAGGTATCCGTTTGGCCTAGGTTGGGACCTATCTGTGCCAGTAAAGTCGAGGAAATGGAAAATAGCGCAATAGAAAATAGTAAACGTAGAATAGGAAGGGTGTTTTGGTTCACAGGTTAATTGATCTGTATTTTCCGCAATATAAGACAGTTGGCGTAGCAAGTAAAAGTTAAACTTTACTAAGCGGTTAAATTTCTATTATTTATCAAAAATGGATTTTAGAAGATAAAAATTGTGTTTATTTTAAGGATTAATTAATTACTGGCACTAAATTTTGCTAGGAATTAATATTTCAAATTTTAGTTAATCACTATTACTGTTTAAATCCAAAAGATTATGTCAAAGCCAATTACAATGATCGAAAGTATCGGTCCGGTTATGAAAGAAAAATTAGCAGCTGCAGGAATTTCCTCCGTAGAGGGTTTGCTTGAAAAAGGTGCAACTAAGTCAGGTAGAAAGGCAATTGCAGATGCATCTGGAATTGCTGAAGGTAAAATATTGGATTGGGTAAATATGGCCGATCTTTTTAGAATTGATGGAGTAGGGAGTCAGTTTGCTGAATTGCTTAAAGCGGCAGGAGTTGATACCGTAAAAGAACTTAGAAACCGAAATCCTGCGAATTTACATGCGGCTTTGGTGAAAACTCAAGAGGAAAAAGGTTTAACAAGAGCAGTTCCTGCAGAAAGCCAGGTAGAGAAATACATTGCTCATGCTAAGTCATTAGACCCAGTAGTCACTTATTAAGAAATTTGTAAATACCTTTTTTATTGAAAACCTTTTTGCCCCTGGCAATAAGGTTTTTTTTGTAGTTTAGAATTCTAATCTTTTCCACTATGAGTAACACTGAAGCATTCAAGAGTCAATTAATTGAGGGTCAGACCTATAAAAAGGATTTTATTATCATGGGAACTGGAGTTTTGGAAGGAGAACCTATTCAAAATGCCCAAATAAAAGTTCCTTTAAAAACTATGAATAGGCATGGCTTAATCGCAGGTGCTACAGGTACAGGGAAGACAAAAACACTTCAGGTAATTGCCGAACAGCTTTCTCTCAAAGGGGTTCCTTCCGTACTAATGGATTTAAAAGGTGACCTTTCTGGCTTGGCTCAACCCGGGGAACTCAATGACTTTATTCAAAATAGATCGGATGTTATCGGAGTGGATTATAACCCTATGGGACTTCCGGTAGAGCTTATGTCCATCTCGGATGAGAAAGGAGTGAAGTTAAAAGCCACTGTTTCCGAATTTGGTCCCGTTCTTATTTCTCAAATTCTTGATCTAAATGATACACAGCAAGGGATCATAGCCTTGATTTTTAGGTATTGCGATACAAAGCATTTGCCTTTGGTGGACCTAAAGGATTTAAAAAGAGTCCTTCAATTCATTACCAATGAAGGAAAAGAGCTGATTAAGAAGGAATATGGACAAGTTTCTTCCTCTTCGGTAAACACGATCATGAGAAAGATCATCGAACTTGAGCAACAAGGAGCAGAACGCTTTTTTGGTGAGAGATCTTTTGATGTTCAGGACTTTGTAAGACAAGAGGATGGAAAAGGTGTGATATCAGTGATTAGATTGACTGACATTCAAAGTACTCCTAAGTTATTTTCAACCTTTATGTTGAGTTTACTTTCGGAGATTTATGAGACCTTTCCTGAGCAAGGAGATTCCGATCAACCCAAGCTCTGTTTGTTTATTGATGAGGCCCATTTGGTGTTCTCTACCGCTTCAAAGGATTTACTGGAAAAGATCGAAGCTATCGTCAAATTAATCCGTTCCAAGGGCGTAGGAGTCTATTTTTGTACCCAAACACCCACGGATGTTCCTGAAAGTATTTTAGGTCAATTGGGCTTGAAGGTCCAGCATGCTTTAAGAGCCTTTACTGCAAAGGATCGAAGAGCAATTAAGAAAACAGCAGAAAATTACCCTATTTCTGATTTCTACGATACTGCTGAAGTTCTTACGCAGATGGGAATTGGAGAGGCTTTGGTAACTGCATTAAATGAAAAGGGGATTCCCACGCCTTTGGCACATACCTTAATTCGGGCTCCAATTAGTAGAATGGATATTCTATCAAAATCAGAAATAGATGCCCTGGTGAATCAATCTGTTTTGGTGCCAAAATACAATGAGGATATTGACAAGGAAAGTGCTTTTGAGATGCTGGAGCAAAAACTTCAGGAAGTAGAGAAAGCACAAGAAAAATCCACCTTACCAAAACCCAATATTCCTAAACCTAGAACCAGGGTTAAAGAAGAAGCATCTTTGTTTGAAGAGCTCAGTAAAAACACGATGGTCAGACAATTAGGGCGGACTATATTTAGGGAATTGACCAGAGGTATACTAGGTTCGTTTACTGGTAGAAGAAGATAGTAATAAAAGTCTGTAAATAAATGAGTTATAAGGTTTGAATATTGGAGTAATAGGTGGGGGAGCTGCAGGTTTTTTTGCTGCTATTCAGGCAAGCCAGCAAGGCAATACAGTTACTATATTTGAGAAGTCACCCAAGCTATTATCAAAAGTAAAAATATCCGGAGGCGGGAGATGTAATGTAACTCACCGTCCCATGGAAATTTCCAAATTGGTGAAAAATTACCCCCGAGGTGAAAAGTTTCTTAAGAAGGTTTTTCGACACTTTAAGAGCGAAGACACCATTCAATGGTTTGAATCTCGTTCAGTTCCCTTAAAGATTGAGCAGGACGGACGCATGTTTCCGGTGTCTGATAATTCACAGTCTATTATAGATGCACTTCTGAAGGAGGCCAATAAGTTGGGCATTCAAATTCTAAAAAGTAACGGCATTCAAAGTATCCAGGTCAAGGGAAGTGGTTTTCTATTAATTTCTGACAAAGGAAATTTTGCGATGGATAAACTAATCGTCGCTGGAGGAGGTCATCCTAAGGTTGAGGGATATGGATTTTTAAAAGGCTTAAAACATACCATAGCCTCACCCATTCCATCCTTATTCACTTTTAATACGCCTCAAGAACCTATTTTGAAACTGATGGGAGTGTCTATGCCTATGGCGCATGTCAAGATTGAGGGTACTAAATTAAATTATCAAGGACCTTTGTTGATTACACATTGGGGGATATCAGGGCCAGCAGTGTTGAAACTTTCAGCCTTCGGTGCGAATTGGCTATATGAACAGCAGTATCAGGCCAAGGCAATCATCAATTGGAATGTGAATTTCAATGAAATTAGCTATTTGGATCATCTAAAAAGTTATGCACTTAACCATCCGCATAGGATGGTTCAAAAAAACACCCTTTTTGACATTCCGGGGCGATTATGGGAGCATTTATGCGAAAAATCAGAGATAAAATCGGATCAGACGTACAATCATTTAGGTAAAAAGCAGATTAATAAATTGGTACAGAATCTTTTTTGCTATATTTTGACCATGAAAGGTAAAACAACCTTTAAAGAGGAATTTGTCACAGCTGGCGGAATTCCCCTTAACGAGGTCAATGCCAATACCATGGAAAGTATTTATCACCCGAACTTATACTTTGCTGGAGAAATCTTAAATGTTGATGGCATCACAGGAGGATTTAACTTCCAAGCTGCTTGGTCTACCGGATATCTTGCCGGTGTGTCATCCAAACAAAACAGCCTATGATTCAATTGTACGCAGATTTAAAGCAAAAAATACTTGAAATTGCAGAGGGAGACGAGGATTTTTACAAGGAATTGACTCAGGCGATTTATAATGGCTTGATTGAGTTAAAAGAAGTTTATTCTCAAGGTGCCAATGAGAAGGACGACTTAAAGATTCAACAGATACGCCATAAGGTGAAACCTACCTTGATGATGTTTGAATTTCAGACGCTTATAGATGAGTTGCAGCTTGGAAAAGAGATCATAGAGTCGGTAGGCTTTAATCATGAGTTTTACGCACATTTAGAAAAATTCAACAATTCATTGGAAGATGCGATAGCAAACACCAAGTTATTGCTGGAATAAAAAAAGGAGCAGCACTTGCCACTCCGATTTCCCCAAAAATTACCTTATGAAGATGATGCCAAAAGTAGCTGGTAAATTTTCTGCCGGGGTTAACTCAATATGAACTTTCCGTAAAAGAATAAATTCTATTCTTATGCCAATAATACCCTCTACTTATCCTGGCCCCCCAGCATTTTTAATAAATGGCCATTTAGAGACCATTATCCCGAGTTTATTTAGGAAGGTGGAAGGAGTGAATTACCAGCGTCAAAAGATCGATACGCCAGATGGTGATTTTTTAAATTTAGATTGGTCCAAAGTAGGGAGTTCAAAGCTCTTGATCATTTCCCATGGATTAGAAGGAGACTCCGAAAGGCATTATGCCAGAGGTTTGGTTAAGCTGTTTAACCAAAATCAAATCGATGTTTTGGTTTGGAACAATAGAACCTGTGGGGGCGAGATCAATAATCTTCCCATTTTATATCATCATGGCGCATCGTATGATTTAGAGGCTGTGGTGGATTTTGTTCTCAAAAATGATGATTATCAAGAAATTTACCTTTCTGGTATCAGTATGGGAGGTGCCCAGACGCTCAAATATCTGGGTGAAAAAGGGGAGAGGATTTCTGAAAAAATAAAAAAAGCAGCGGTCTATTCTACACCTTGTAATTTGCCTTCCAGTGCTGCTACTTTAAAATTGAAATCTAATATTTTTTATAAAAAGAGATTTCTAGGAAAGCTGAAGAAAAAGATGGCTTTAAAAGCGGTACAATTCCCTGAGCTAGTGGATTTAAACCTACTGGAGTCCGTGGAAGATTTTGATGCTTTTGATACCCAGTTTACCGCTAAAATTCATGGTTTTAAGGATGCTTCTGACTTTTATCAAACAGTAAGTGCCGATAATTGGATGGAGGATATCCATGTCCCTACCTTGATAATTAATGCCTTAAATGATCCATTATTAGGGCCTGAATGTTACCCCATAGAATTGGCTGAGAGGAAATCGCAGATTTATCTGGAAATGCCCAAAAGAGGAGGTCATACGGGCTTTGCATGGAGAGGCCATGAATTTACTTGGGCTGAATATCGGCTTTTGGAGTTCCTTACTAGTGAAAACTAATTGGGGAATTATTAGTTTTAAGCATTAATCAAATTAATCTAGTCGATGAGGACCCTATTTTTAGCAAGTGCATTCCTATTAATTTCCCTGACAGCGCTATCCATATATTTCTGGGGACTGGGATATATATTTTTGGGAATATTATTGGTGTTTTTTCTGATTGGCTTGTACGATATCCTTCAAAAGAAACATGCGATTCTCCGTAATTTCCCAATCGTTGGGCATTTCAGATACATGTTTGAAGCAATTTCTCCAGAAATCCAGCAATATTTTATTGAGAGTAATACGGATGGAAGACCTTTTAGTAGAAACTTAAGGTCCTTGGTTTATAGAAGAGCTAAAAGCGTCAATGATACTCACCCCTTTGGAACACAAAGGGATATAGACGGGGAAAATTACATGGCTTTGAGACATTCAATATATGCTGTTCAGCCTCTAAAAGAAGAGCCTAGAATTACCATAGGAAGTGAAGCTTGTAAACATCCTTATTCGGCCTCCATATTTAATATTTCAGCTATGAGCTTTGGTTCCTTGAGCTCTAATGCCATTTTAGCTTTGAGCAAAGGGGCAAAAAAAGGGAATTTTTATCATAATACAGGTGAAGGAGGAATTAGTCATCACCATAGAGATGGAGGGGGTGATTTGGTTTGGCAAATCGGGACTGGTTACTTTGGCTGCAGGGATCAGCATGGGAACTTTGATGAGGAAAAGTTTAAAGAAAAATCTAGGTGGCCTGAGGTAAAAATGATAGAAATCAAACTCTCGCAAGGTGCTAAACCAGGGCATGGTGGTGTGCTTCCAGGAGTAAAGAATACAGCCGAAATCGCAGAGATCAGAGGTGTGGAACAAGGGACTACCATTTTATCTCCTCCAGCACATACCGCTTTTGATGGTCCCAAAGGCCTGGTAGAATTTGTAGGGAAGCTTAGAGAACTTTCTGGCGGAAAGCCCATAGGATTTAAACTATGCGTGGGTAGAACAGAGGAATTTGTGAATCTCTGTAAAGAAATGGTGGCACTTCATATTTGGCCTGATTTCATCACGGTGGATGGGGCCGAAGGAGGAACAGGAGCAGCACCTTTGGAGTTTTCTGATAGTGTAGGCTTACCTTTGGAACCCGCATTGATTTTTGTCAATGGTACTCTTGAAAAATATCACCTGAGAGAGCATATCAAAGTGATCGCCTCGGGTAAAGCCATCTCAGCTTTTTCCATTATTAAAAATATAGCCATGGGAGCCGATATTTGTAATTCCGCCAGAGGTTTTATGTTTAGCTTGGGATGTATTCAGGCGTTGCGCTGTAATACCAATGAATGCCCTACAGGAGTTGCCACCCAAAAGGGAAATTTAGTCAAAGGCTTAGTGGTTACCGATAAGGCCGAAAGAGTCTATAATTTCCATAAAAATACCGTCCATGCTGTTCAGGAATTACTCGGAGCAACAGGCCATACACATACCGAGGAAATCAGTATACATGATCTCGTCAAAGGGGATGAAATGGTGAAGCTTGCCAACCGATATTTCCCTGATACTGTGAATACTCAGGTGTAACTTAAGAAAAACGCTTTAAGGCCATTTCAGCAACAGTTCCTCCAATGGAAAGTGAGCTTGTTGCCGCTGGAGAAGGGGCATTTAGAACGTTTATGGCATGAGCTGATTCACGTATAGCAAAGTCATCCAATAAACCCCCTGTTCTGTCGCAAGCTTGGGCTCTGACACCTGCACCGCCATCAGTCAAATCTGATTCTTGAATTTCTGGGATAAGTTCCTGAAGAGCTTTGGTAAAGGATGCTTTGGAAAAGGATCTATACATCTCTCCAAAGCCTGTTTTCCAATATTTGGCAGCAACTTTTTGAAATCCTGGCCAAGCCAAACTTTCTGCTAATTCCGATAGATTGATTTGAGATTTCTTATATCCTTCTCTTCGAAAAGCCAATACAGCATTGGGGCCTGCTTCTACTCCTCCTTTCATCATGCGTGTAAAGTGCACGCCTAGAAATGGAAAATTCGGATCAGGAACAGGGTAAATAAGGTTTTTAACCAAGTATTCTTTCTCCTCTTTAAGCTTGTAGTATTCTCCTCTGAAAGGAATGATTTTAACATCCAATGGCTCGCTTTCATTCATCTGAGCGACCTTATCAGAATAGAGTCCAGCACAATTAATTACTAATTTAGATTGAAATTCTCCTTTTGAAGTTTCAATTAAATTGATTCCATTTAAATTACTAGAGCTTAATACCTTATGATTTAAAAAAATCTCTCCATCTTGTTGAATGATTTTTCTTCCATAGGCAAGCGCTACCTGAAAATAATCGACTATTCCTGTTTGAGGAACGTGAATAGCAGCTACTCCCACACAGTGTGGTTCATACTGCTTCAGTTCTTCTAAGCTTATGGGTCTGGTTCCTTCCAAACCATTTTGAAGACCTCTTTCCAAGAGATTGTTCAACAATGGCTTTTGTTCTTCTTTGGTGGCCACGACAACTTTGCCAGTGATCTCAAAGGGGATTTTTTCCTCCTCACAAAATTTAACCAACTCATGATACCCATTAATGCAATTGGTTGCTTTAAGGGATCCAGGTTTATAATAGAGACCCGAATGGATGACTCCGCTATTATTACCCGTTTGGTGTTTGGCTAGTTGATCTTCCTTTTCAAGAATGGCAATTTTCAATGCAGGATTTGATTGCTGAATTTTCAGGCCGGTGGCAAGCCCTACGATTCCACCTCCTACAATGATGATGTCGTAAATCATGTTGTTCAATTTTGTACCCCAAATATACAAGCGTAAAATCCTTTTTCATGAATCTTCGTATGAATCAAAATCTGATTTATTAGTAAAATTTAGCTGAGTAGGGCTTAATACCTCAAGCATTGGATTTATCTTGCAGCTGATTTTGTGATGGCTAGAACCAACCTATGACCCGAACCTTTCTGTTTATTTTTGCATTTTTCTGTTTTACAGAGGCTACAGCTCAGTTTATTATTGAAGGGAAAGTGACTGATGCTGAGACAGGTGACCCAATTCCATTTGCTTCTGTACTAGTTAAGGGTACCACTCAAGGGATGAATACTGATTTTGAAGGGAATTATTCCTTGAATGTAAAATCACTTTCGGATAGCCTTGTGGTAAGTTATATAGGGTATTTGACCTTAGCTAAACCCTTAGAAAAACAAGCGGAGCAAACCATCAATTTTCAATTGAGGCCTTCTGATTTACAATTAGAGGCATTTGTTTTTGAAGCTGGAGAAAACCCGGCATTTGATATTATTAGAAAGGCCGTAGCCAAGAAGGAAGACTTTGATAAGCGGAGCTTAATGGCTTATGAGACAAACAATTATACTAAAATAGAAATTGATATTGATCATGTTTCTGAAGAATTTGCACTGCGAAAATCAGTGCAAAAAGTGACTTCAGTTTTAGATAGTATCAAGCAGTTAACCAATGATGAAGGCGAGAAAATCCTCCCGGTTTTTTTCTCCGAAACCCTTTCTAAATTTTATTACCGAAACAACCCTGAGCTCAGAAAAGAAATAGTAGAAAAATCTCGGGTGACAGGAGTGGGGATTACTGATGGATCCACCACATCACAAATCACAGGTTCGGTTTTTCAGGAATATAACTTTTACAAAAATTGGCTGACTATCCTGGAAAAGGATTTTGTTTCACCAATTGCTGAAGGTTGGAAAGCTTATTACGATTACGACCTGCTGGATTCAGTTTTAGTTGGTCAGGATAGTTGCTACAAACTTCAGGTTTATCCACGTAGAGAGCAGGATTTAGCCTTTGCTGGGACGATATGGATCAATAAAGAAACTTATGCTTTAAAGCAGGTAGACTTGACCATACCCAAGGAAGTTAACTTGAATTTTGTGGAAAGGATTAAAATTCAACAGGAGTTATTACCTACTTCGGCAGGACCTCTGATCCCAAAAAAGAGCAGGATTTTAATAAAAATTGGCCAGGTAACACCGAAAACGGCGGGTATGTTGGCGAAATTCTATACTTCCTCAGATAGTGTCAGATTAGAAGAAGCCAAACCAACATCCTTTTTTAACCAATCAGTAGTTTTAAAAGAGGACTTCAATACCGGAACAGAAGAGTTTTGGATACAAAATCGACAAGACCCTTTGAGTTCGGAGGAACTTGCGGTCCTTCAAATGGTCGATACACTGAAAAAAATCCCGATTGTTCGCTTTTTTTCTGAGGGATTGAAATTCTTTGCCACAGGCTATTTAAAACATGGAAAGGTAGATGTAGGACCCTGGCCAGGCTTTTTTAATTACAATAATGTAGAAGGAGTTCGTCTGGGGATGGGTTTTAGAACCAACCTTGATTTTAGTAATAAATGGTTGTTAAAGGCCTATGGAGCCTATGGTTTTAAGGATGATCGATTTAAATATTCGGCTTCTGTGACCAGAATATTGGATAGAGTTCATTGGTCTACGGTCAGTATTTCCACACAAAAAGAAATCGATCAGGTGGGATTGGAAATATCCAGTTTGGAGGGAAATAGTATATTCTTAGCAGCGAGTCGCTTTGGTACTCTGAGACGACCCTATTTGACAACTAATCATAAATTAAACTTTCAAAGGGAGATCTTCAAAGGCTTCCTTTTCAATGCTTCAGGTACTTATGCTAAGTTTGATCCGCTTTATGATTTCTATTTCTTAGACAAGGATACACGAGATTATAGATCCAAATTTGAGACGCTTGAGGCCAGATTCTCTGTTCGCTACGGAAGAGATGAAATTATTATTATCAATGATAATGAGCGGGTGTCTTTTGGTCCGGCAAAATGGCCTATTGTACAAGTGGATTATGCCAGAGGTTTTAATGCTCTTGGAGGAGACTTGAGTTATGATAAACTGAAGTTTTACTTGTATCAGCGCTTAAATATGGGGATGCTGGGTGTTTCCAGGTATGAATTGGACGCAGGAAAAATATTTGGAGAAGTTCCTTATCCTATATTTAAGAATCATTTGGGAAATGAAACACTTTTTTATACCACGGCTGCTTTCAACACGATGAACTTCAATGAGTTTGCTTCGGACCAGTATGTTAGTTTGAGGTATAGGCACTTTTTTGAGGGGTTCTTACTGAATAAAATTCCATTGATTAAGAAATTAAAGTGGAGAGGAGTGGCAAATGCCAATGTGTTATTTGGTTCGGTCAGGGATGCGAACATCAGCAATGTGCCTGATATGGATCCAGATGGAAATCCTTTGGAGACCTTTGGACGCTTAGATCCTCAAAAACCCTATGTGGAATTGGGTTATGGGATAGAAAATATTTTTAAGTTTTTTAGAGTTGACTTCTTTCACAGAATGACCTACCTGGATAGCCCTGAAGCCAAGCCTTTTGCGGTAAAAATCAGTGCTCAGATAATTCTTTAGTTAAATTTTGGGATAATTTACTGGTTCACCTATTTTTATAGGATGAAGAAATCTGCATTTTTTTTACAGCTAGTATTAATTCTCCCCCTCTTTTCTTGTTCTAAGTCTGAGAAAAGTGAAATTAAAGAATCAAATGAAGGACTGGAAATCATCAAAATAGACCTCTCTGAAGCCAGAGAAGGGAAACTTTCGGAATTTTTTGAGCCAGAAATCGAATATATCTGGCTAAAAGATGATTCAGAGGATGCCCAATTAAGCGGTGGATTACCCAAGATTATTTTTCATGAAGATAAAATCCTGACCTTGGATATTTTTGGCTGCCATTGTATCAAGATCTTTGATAAATCAGGTCAATACCTCACAAAAATACGAGCCTATGGGGAAGGGCCTGAAAAATACCTAGATTTTGATGATGCTCAAATTGTAAATAATGAATTGCTATTAATGGGAGTTTACCCTCCAAAATTGATGTGGTTTTCTTTGGATGGAGATTTTTTGAGAGAAGAAAAACTTAAACAACATATTGGATCGGGGGTATATTCGGAGAAAGACCTTCGCTATTATTTTTATTCACCATTTATAGGTCCAGAAGAATATTTTCTTACTAGTGTCAACAAATCCTTCCAAGATACATTAAGATACTTTCCTTATGAATTGGATGGATACTATGGAGGATTTCCTAGCAGAAATAACTTTATAATTAGCGATGAGATCTATTTAGGAAGACCATTTAATGATACTATTTTGAAATTGTCGGAGGGACAATTTGAACCTAAATTGTTTTTAGATTATGGTTCTTATAAACAAAGTCTCGATGAATTAAAAAGTAATAAAGTAAATCTATCTCCACCAGAAGAATTGGAATTTATCAATAAGAAGGCAAAGCTTTATTTTATTCCACACGCTTGGTTTATTAACAGTTCACTTTTTCATTCTGGTTTTAAGTATGAACAGGAAAGTTATAATGTGTTTTACAATAGAAAAACCGGTGAAACGAGTGTAGTAGGAAGAACGATTGAGAATGATATAGATGCTGGATTTGATCCATTCGGGTTTACCTACAATTTTGGAATGGATAAAGTTGGAATAAAAATCTCTGGCAAAGATCTATATGAAATCTTAGAAAAAAAGAAGAAAGAGCTAGGCCAAGAAGACTTCGAAGCGTATGTGAAAGGCAAAGGAAAAAACTTTGCGCAAGCAGCATTTGAAGCCAAGAATTCCGAAAATCCGGTGCTTATTATTTATACTCCAAAGAAATAAGGGTTCTTTTCAGGATTCCTTTCCCATAAATTTTTCCTTTGCAGGTGCTCTTTGCATATTTGCAGCTTAAACCATTTGCCTGTTTGTATGGGCAGAGAATAATTACACATGTCACAACAAATTAAAATTACTCTTCCGGATGGCTCCGAAAGAATGTATGAAAAAGGAACAACCGGTCTACAGATTGCTGCCAGTATCAGCGAGGGTTTAGCCAGGAACGTTCTAGCCGCAAAAGTCAATGATCAAGTTTGGGATGCAACTCGCCCCATTCAGGATGATGCAAATGTTCAACTTTTAACCTGGAATGATGGAGAAGGAAAAAATACTTTCTGGCATTCCTCAGCCCACCTTTTAGCTGAAGCTTTAGAGGCGCTTCATCCGGGAATTAAATTTGGTATAGGACCGCCAATCGAAACGGGTTTTTACTACGATGTGGATTTTGGAGAAAAAACCTTGGATGGTTCTGAGCTAGAAGCCATTGAGAAGAAAATGGTGGAGCTTGCAAGAGAAAAGAATGAGTATATCCGAAAAGATATTTCTAAGAGCGATGCTGTAGCTTATTACCAAGAAAAAGGGGATGAGTACAAGTTAGACCTTTTGGAAGGGCTGGAAGATGGTTCCATCACTTTTTACGAGCAAGGAAATTTCGTAGACCTATGTAGAGGTCCACATATCCCAAATACAGGATTTATCAAGGCCGTGAAGCTGACCAATATTGCTGGTGCTTATTGGAGAGGGGATGAAAACCGTAAAATGCTTACCCGTATTTATGGGGTGACTTTCCCGAAGGCCAAAGAGCTCAAAGAGTATTTGGAGATGATCGAAGAAGCCAAAAAGCGTGACCATAGGAAACTAGGTCGTGAGCTGGAGCTTTTTACATTTTCAGAGAAAGTAGGCATGGGCTTGCCATTATGGCTTCCAAAAGGAACTTTATTGCGTGAGCGTTTAGTCAACTTCTTAAAGAAAGCACAGGATAAAGCAGGCTATCAACAAGTGATTACTCCACATATTGGTCATAAAGTTTTGTATGAAACTTCGGGTCACTATGAGAAGTATGGTAAGGATTCTTTTCAACCGATTACTACTCCACATGAAGGGGAGGAGTTTTTGTTGAAACCGATGAACTGCCCTCATCACTGTGAGATTTATAAGCATAAGCCTCATTCCTATAAGGAGTTACCGATTCGCTACGCAGAATTTGGAACCGTGTATAGATATGAGCAAAGTGGAGAATTACATGGATTGACCCGTGTTCGAGGCTTTACTCAAGATGATGCACATATTTTCTGTAGACCCGATCAGGTTAAAGAAGAATTTATCAAGGTAATTGATTTGGTACTGTATGTATTTAAGGCTTTAGGCTTTGATGACTTTACAGCACAGATTTCTTTAAGAGATCCTGAAAACCCCGAAAAATACATTGGAGGTGATGAAGCTTGGGACAAAGCAGAATCAGCCATTATTGAAGCAGCCGCTGAAAAGGGTTTGGATACGGTAACTGAACTTGGAGAAGCAGCCTTTTATGGTCCTAAATTGGACTTTATGGTAAAGGATGCTTTGGGTAGAAAATGGCAGTTGGGAACTATACAGGTGGATTATCAGTTGCCTGAAAGGTTCCAGTTGGAATATATTGGATCGGATAATCAGAAGCATAGACCGGTGATGATTCACCGAGCTCCGTTTGGTTCATTGGAACGATTTGTTGCGGTATTAATCGAGCACTGTGCGGGTAATTTCCCATTGTGGTTGTCACCAGAACAAATAAATATTCTGCCAATTTCTGAGAAATTCGTAGATTATGCCGAAGAAATCAAAGGGATTCTTGATGAAGCAGGAATTTCTGGTTCAATAGATAACCGAGATGAGAAAATTGGAAGAAAAATCCGTGACTCTGAGGTTAAAAAAGTACCATTTATGTTGATCGTGGGAGAAAAAGAGAAAGAAGAGCGTAAACTTTCTGTTAGAAAACATGGTCAAGGAGATCTAGGTAACTTCTCTCCAGAGGAGTTTATAAACTATTTTGAAGGAATTATTTCTGAGTCTTTAAGTAGGTCATAAAACACTAATTAATTGATACTATTTTTCTTAATTAGAAATTATTCCGATATTTGCACGCAATTTCACAAAAACAACCTAAACAAATTTGAGAAACAACAGACAACCCTATAGAGGTCGGCAAGAAGAACCTTATAAAGTAAACCAGAAAATTAGAGCTCGGGAAGTGAGAGTGGTCGGAGAGCATGTAGAAGGCGGAAATGCCCTCATGGCTACCGATAAAGCAATCAGACTAGCTCAAGAAAATGACCTGGATCTTGTGGAAATTTCTCCGAATGTTGATCCTCCAGTTTGTAAGATTCTAGATTACGCGAAGTTTAAGTACGAGCAGAAAAAGAAACAAAAAGAGATCAAAGCAAACGCAGCGAAGGTTGTTTTGAAGGAAATAAGATTCGGACCTAATACCGATGATCATGACTTTAACTTTAAAGTGAAGCATGCAATCAACTTTCTGAAGGAAGGCGCAAAAGTGAAAGCTTATGTGCATTTCGTGGGACGTACGATCGTCTTTAAAGAAAGAGGAGAGATGCTTCTTTTGAAATTTGCTCAAGCTTTGGAAGAATACGGAGCAGTAGAGCAGCTTCCAAAAATGGAAGGAAAGCGAATGAACATCTTTGTGGCACCGAAAGCAGGAAAAAAATAATTTCAACTAAATACAAACAGCAAAATGCCAAAAGTAAAAACCAAATCCAGTGCAAAGAAGAGGTTCGCTTTAACGGGAACCGGTAAAATCAAAAGGAAACACGCTTTCAAAAGCCACATCCTTACGAAGAAAGCTACCAAAAGGAAAAATAACCTGACCAAAACTGGTCTAGTTCATGAGTCCGATGAAGGTAGAGTAAGAGACATGTTGAGAATCTGATTCTCTGCAGTCGCTTAAAAATTAATTAATTAAGGTTTATTTATTCACCAGACACTTTGGTACAAAAGACGCTGATCAATCAGTGCACCAAGCGTCAAAAAACAAAAAACTATGCCTAGATCAGTAAACGCGGTAGCGTCAAGAGCAAGAAGAAAAAAAGTGCTAAAGGCCACGAGAGGTTATTTCGGAAGAGGTAGCAACGTATGGACTGTAGCCAAAAACAAATACGAGAAAGGACTTCAGTACGCATACAGAGACAGAAAGCAGAAGAAAAGAGAATTCAGAGCTTTGTGGATTCAGCGTATTAACGCAGGTGCAAGAGAGCACGGCGTATCTTATTCTCAATTAATGGGTCTTTTGAAGAAAGGCGGAGTTGAGCTTAACCGTAAGGTTTTGGCTGACTTGGCAATGAATCACCCATCGGCATTCAAAGCTGTAGTTGAAAGTGTAAAATAAGGTTGCACTGCCTTGTTTTAGTTAAAGCCTTCCCACTCGGGAAGGCTTTTTTGTTTTCAATTGGATTTGGAATTTTTACTATCTTATTCCCTGATCCAATTAATTAGCAGTCAACCCAATTTTACGATGAAAGTCCTTCAAATCGCCTTTTTCTTCCTTATTGTTCTTTCATCTCATTTTTCATTTTGCCAAGTCAAAAAATATGATCGATTCGAAGAGGAATTTCAGAGTGACAAAACTTATGAAAACCCCTTATACGATGTTTCGGAGTTTGATGTAAAATTTATTTCCCCTTCTGGGCGTGAACAAGTAGTTCGGGGTTTTTGGGATGGTGGCAGCACTTGGAGAGTTCGTTTTATGCCTGATGAAATCGGTACTTGGCAATTTTCAACCTCCGCATCTGATAAAAATAATACTGGTTTGAATGGTGTCAAGGGCTCATTTAACTGTATAGAGAATGACAGCCCTCTTAATTTATTCCAAAAAGGTAATATCATTCATACCAAAGGTACTTACCACTTAAGTTATGCCGATGGAACTCCGTTTTTCTGGACAGCATGCACTGCCTGGAATGGGGCTTTAAAATCCACTGATGAAGAGTGGGATTATTATCTTAACCATCGAGTAGAAAATAATTACAATACGATTCAGTTGGTAACTACTCAATGGAGAGGAGGAACAAAAAATAGCGAAGGAGAGGTAGCATTTACCGGTTCAGGAAAAATATCCCTTAACCCTGAGTTTTTTGATCGTATTGATCAAAAGATTGAGGAGGCCAATGCCAAAGGGCTTTTAGTTTCTCCTGTAGTTTTATGGGCACTTCCTTTCGGCCAGGGAACTGAATATAGCCCAGGATATTATTTACCTATTCGTGAGGCTGTAATACTTGCCAAATACATTGTCGCAAGGTACCAGGGAAATCATGTGCTATGGACTTTAGGAGGAGATGGTAAATACTATGGTGATTTGGAAGATCGATGGAAATCGATAGGTTCTCAAGTATTTGGTGATGGAAAACACCAAGGATTAGTAACCTTACATCCCCATGGTTTAAGTTGGATCGGGGATATCTATGAAAACCAGGATTGGTACGATGTGATCACTTATCAATCTTCCCATAGTAATTCAGAAAATACGGTTAATTGGATCAATAAAGGTCCTATTGCAAAACAGTGGGATAATCTTCGCCCAATGCCATTGATCAACACAGAGCCGAATTACGAGGAAATATTTTTTAGGATAACTGCTAAGGACGTAAGAAATGCTTCCTATTGGAGTGTTTTTGCGGCTCCTCCATCGGGAATTACCTATGGAGCCAATGGAATTTGGCCTTGGCTGAGAGAAGGGGAAGACATAGAAAATCATGAATCTGCCATAGGCACACATTCTTGGAAACAAAGTTTGGACTTTGAAGGCAGCAAGCAAATTGGCTATTTGAATGAATTTATTAATCAATTTGACTGGTGGAATTTCAAACCAGCAAATGACTTATTGGTAGACCAACCCGGAGATGAAAAGTTTGATCAATTCGTCTCGGTAGTTTCTAATGAGGAAAAGTCCAAAATCCTGATTTACTCACCTGTAAAACAACCGTTTAAACTTTTTAATATTAATGGGAATACGTATCAGCTTCGTTGGTTCAATCCTATTGACAACACCTATATGGAGGGCAATTTAAGTCCAAAGGATCCTATTCTAGAATTTGAAAACCCTTTAGATCAAGATATGGTGTTGGTTTTGGAGAGGAAAGAATAAAAATTCTCTGAACTGTTATAAGGAATCAAGTCTAGAATAATTTCACAATTCCATAAATAGATACCAAGCCAATAGAAAGTACGCTTAGCCAAAACATGACTTTTGATAAAATTCCTGATGCCAGGTTTAATTTGGCATTTTTTAATCGAAAATGGATTCCTGCGTAAACCACCAATAAAAGTAAGACGGATCCGACTACACCACCGAAGATTACCATCAGCGTAGGTAGTTTGACAAAAGCAAAGGCTAAGGACCAAAGAATGGGGAGAGACCAAGCCAAAATAGCAACCCATTTACCTCTTGTTTTTCGATCTGAATAGTTGATCCATCCCATTTGACCAAATATATCAGGCAGTAACCTAGTCCAATAGGCTAATGTGGCGAATACACTGGAAAACAGCACAAAAAAAGCACCTATGGTATAGGCAATACTGACTTCTTCACCCATAGTTTTGGTATAAATATTAGCCAGAGTGGCGATCAGTTCGTTTCCATTGGGGATTGCTTCTCTTCCGTACAATATGGAAGCTCCCAAAAGGTAAAAGGCAGCTGTTACAATGGTATATATGATCATTGCTACAATCGCGTCGAGATACATGATTTTTATCCAGCCATTTGCTCGGTTTCTCCATTCAGGGCTTCCATCATTTTTACCAGTAAATTTTGCATAGCCCTTTTCTTGGCACCAGTAGGTATAAGCTATGATTTCATCACTTGCTACTCCTGTGATTCCAAATGCACCAATCGCTACAAATATCAATTCACTGGGTAATTCAAAAGTCAGCCCACTGAAGATATCAGAGATCGAGAAACCAAAGGGACTAAAATTTACAGCAATGACTGAGGCAATGGTGAAAATGGTGAAGCTCACTACAAGAAACATGGATGTTCGCTCAACTACCTTGTAATAGTTTTTATAGATCAATAAGCTAGTGATTGCTCCTAAGATGAAAGAAAGTAGGAAAGCTGAAAATTCTGGGAATAGCATACTCAATGCGATTGCTGCTCCACCTATCATTCCTCCGAGTTGAATGATTTTAAAAAGTGTCAGGAAAAATGTAGTCCAAACTGCCCAGTTTTTGGGTCCTTTCAAGTTGGAGAATGAAACCATCAAAGGTTTGCCGGAAATGATCGCATTCTTACCGAACTCCAATTGAATCGCTACTTTGACTAGGCAGCTAACGATAATAACCCAGAAAGTGGTGAAGCCACCTTTAGCTCCCAATACAGTGGTGGCAATTAATTCTCCTGAACCTACGATAGAAGCTGATAGGATAAATCCAGGTCCTAGAAATTTTAATTTATCAAGAAAGAGGGTAGGAGGATTCTTTATTTTGGGCGAAGTCATTAACTAAAAATAAGGAAAAAAAACTCCTCTGAACAATAGTCAATGAATGTTTAGGAAATAGGTTAAAAGGAAAAGGCTTCCATTTCTGAAAGCTCCACGATGGTAATCGGAATAGCGAGTCCCGATAATTACCGGGAGGGAGTTGAACCTGCCTACGGCAGGTAGGCCCGTGTCCGCCGCGCCTGTGCGCTGTGGCGTAGCGGATATGAATCCTTTAATTAGATATTAATAAATGGAAGTATTTTAGTTTTAATAAATTCCCGCCCTTTACCAGACTTCAGTTCCTTTTCTCTAATCAATGCTTCCTTTTTATTTTGGAAAAACTCAACATGTAATACTTTCCACGGTCTATATCTTACAGTAAATCCCTTTGTAGATTTGTAATTATGGAAATGAAAACGTGTGATTAAATCAGAGGTCATACCGGTATAAGTTCTGCCTGAGGACTTAGAAAAAAGTACGTATACGACGAATTCATCCATTGGGTAAAATAGTAAAACCGTCACTTTTCTGAAAGTATTAGTTGTAAATTGAGCTTTTAAATTAACTGGGGTCTAAAGTAATACCGTATTTTTTGTGCCAAATGGCCTTGGTACAACAGGTATCAATTTTGCGAGTAGTTTAAATAAAAAAGAAAAGGCTTCCATTTCTGAAAGCTCCACGATGGTAATCGGAATATCGAGTCCCGATAATTACTGGGGGGAGTTGAACCTGCCTACGGCAGGCAGGCCCGTGTCCGCCGTGGCGGATAAGAATCCAGCGTTCTATTTTATTAAAAAGAAAAAGGCTTCCATTTCTGAAAGCCTTCGTAGCGAGGACGGGAGTTGAACCCGTGACCTCAGGGTTATGAATCCTGCGCTCTAACCAACTGAGCTACCTCGCCAAATATTTTAAATATGTTAAAAAGAAGAAACTTTATTCTTCTGAGTATTCCTACCAAATTCAACGCTATGGAAATGAATCCTGGGCTCTAACCTCCCGATAACTATCGTGGATGAGCTACCTCGCCAAATATTAAATTAAGTCAAACTTTAGGTTTATTAAATACGAGAAACATTTTTCTGGTATTGAAATTTGAAATTAATAGCTATATTAAGTCGCCGTCGATTTTCAAATTGTCACAGGCTTAAAAGAAAATATTTAAACCCGAAAACCTCCCTTCCGAATGGGAATGCAAATATGAGGTCTTGTACTGTGAAATGCAAGTTACAGTTCTTTAAAAAATGGAATTTTTCGCAAAGAAAAAGTAGATATCATGGTCAAAAATAAGTTTGTAGCTGATTATCAAATCAATGCCTCCAAAAAAATAGTTTTTCAATATTTAAGTACAGCGAGTGGATTAGAGGAGTGGTTCGCCGATGAAGTCCGGATTAACGAGGATAAAAACTTTATTTTCAATTTCGATAATGAAGATCATTATGCCAGACTGGCTTCGATTCGAACAAACTCCCATGTAAAATTTGAGTTTTACGACCCAAAAAATCCAGATGCCTCCGATAATTCCTACATAGAATTCAAATTAGAAGAAAACGAATTAACGCAAACACTATTTTTAAAGGTGATAGATTACTCTGATGGTTATGATGATGAGGAACTTATCGCAATTTGGGGTGGGTTAGTTGGTTCACTAAAAGAAATTATTGGTGGTTAATTTGAATACTAATCACCATTTTTGAACTTCATTTCTAAAAGGACGTAAATCCGCTTAGGAGTAAGTTACTGCATGAAAAAACTGGATAAACTAATTCTTGGGTCTTTTATAGGCCCATTTTTATTGACATTCTTGGTGGTTGATTTCATCTTGTTGACTGTCAATATGCTGAAATATTTCGATGAAATTTTCGGGAAAGGACTGGATTTCTGGATTTACATGGAACTGATTTCTTACTTCGTTATCAGTATTTCGCCTATGGCATTACCACTTGCGGTTTTGCTATCCAGTTTAATGACTTTTGGTAATCTTGGTGAGCACTTTGAGTTGACCGCAATCAAGAGTAGTGGAATCTCCCTTATAAGGGCTATGAGGTCTATTGGAGTCTTTGTCATTGTTCTTTCGTTTGCAGCCTACCTTTCTAACAACCATCTCGTTCCTAAAGTCAACCTAAAGACATTTAGCTTACTTTATGATATCAGGATGAAATCTCCTGCCCTAGATATTAAGGAGGGGGTATTTTATAATGGAATTCCGGGATACAGCATTAAAGTAAATAAGAAACTTGATGATGTTAGGCTGAAGGATATCATTATTTATGACCATACGGGAGTTCAGGGTAATTTAAATGTGACTCTGGCAGATTCAGGTCGTATGGAGACCTTTTTCAACGATAGTTACATGCGTTTGACGTTGTACAATGGCATAAACTACTCCGAAGAAAGGCAAAGCCGCGGTATAGCTGAAAAACCAGTTAATTTCAGTCGAGGTGAATTCGAGACCAATGTGATTGTATTCAGTTTGGATGCTTTCCAAATGGACCGTACACCAGAAGACCTCTGGTCTACCAATCGAGCCATAAAAAATATTTCAGGAATCAAAGATGGACTTGACTCAATTACCACTTTGGTGAATGATAAAGTATTTCAAAATTACATTTCCACAGAGGCAAATTTCCAATTTTTTACAAGAAACAGGAAACTTAAACCTTTGCCAGGCATTCAGGAAAGAAGAAATTTGGATGATTCAATCCGCCAAATTAAAATGGAGAAGGAACGTGCTTTGAAGGATTCCTTGGGCCGAATTAAAGAGAAACAAGATAGTACTAAACGTGCAGAAGTAATTCAGGGTAGGGAAGAGACGATTACCGCTCCTGAGGATAAGCCATTAGCCTTAGGGGAGGCTACAGCAGTCAAATCCCAACCCAATGATAGTTTATTTAAGAAAAAGCGTGAGATCGTCAGGGAAAAGCCTCTGACTCTAGTGGATTCAGCTGATCTAAGAAGCTCTGAAGGGAAAGATAAAAAGCTAACGCTTACTCCTGCCGGGGTAGAAAAAGAGCCAGAAAAGGTGATTCGTACGAAACCGCTTACTGCAGAAGAAAAGGCAAAAATAGATTCTGTCATGTTTGGTAAAAATTACATAGGAAATGCCATTACCATAGCTTCCAACAACTCCAGAAATCTCAAAAATTCATTTGACGTAAAAAAAGCGCAAATAGATACCGATGAGAGAGAATATAGAAGGTATGAGATTTCTTGGTATCAGAAGTACACCCAAGCATTTGCATGTATAGTGATGTTTATGATCGGTGCACCTTTAGGAGCAATTATCAAAAAAGGGGGGCTGGGGATGCCAGTACTTATCTCAATCATCTTTTTCATTGTGTATTACATGTTGACCATGACAGGAGAGAAGTGGGCAAAAGAAGGCATTATAGACCCCTTGATAGGAACTTGGTTTTCTAATCTCTGCTTGATTCCATTTGGATTATTCTTCCTGAAGCAAGCTAGAAAAGATGCTCGGTTATTTGAGCCGGATTTCTACTTGGCGGTTTGGCAAAAGCTGAAGAAATGGAGCAAAGTAATTCGTCCAAAAGCCGCTTGATCTTTTATTATTTGAATAATAGCCTTACCTTTGTGGTTGTTTTATAAAAATTTAGCTAAACATGTATTTATCCTCAGAGAAAAAACAAGAGTTGTTTAAGAATCATGGACGGTTAAAATCTGAAAAAGACACAGGATCTCCTGAGTCTCAGATTGCCCTCTTTTCACACAGAATCAAGCATTTGACTGAGCATTTGAAGTCAAATAAGAAGGATCACTCCTCAAGACTTGGTTTATTGAAACTAGTAGGTAAGAGAAGATCTCTTCTTGATTACCTTCAGAAAAAAGAAATCGAACGATACAGAGCTATCATTGCCGATTTAGGAATCAGAAAATAACCCTTAATTGTAAGGTTCTCATATTGAGAGCCTTACTTTTTCTTTTTTATAGGTTATCACCAACTACTTTTATTATTAGACGCTTTACATACTAACACGTATATATGTTACCAAACTTGATCACCAAATCCATCAAACTAGAAGATGGAAGAGAAATTATTATCGAGACAGGTGCATTGGCTAAACAAGCTGATGGATCGGTCGTAGTGAAGATGGGAAAAGCTATGCTTTTGGCTACTGTGGTATCCAAAAAAGAAGCTGGCGAGGGAGTGGACTTTTTGCCAATGTCTGTTGACTACCAAGAGAAATTTGCTTCAACAGGAAAAATTCCTGGAGGATTTTTGAAGCGAGAAGGAAGACTTTCCGATTATGAAATTTTGATTAGCCGTATTGTAGATAGAGCTATTCGTCCAATTTTTCCTGATGATTATCACGCAGACACTCAAATCGCCATTACTTTAGTAAGTGGTGATGATGAGGTACTTCCAGATGCATTGGCAGGACTTGCTGCTTCTGCTGCTTTGGCAGTATCTGATATCCCTTTCAATGGTCCTATTTCTGAAGTTCGTGTAGCGAAAATCGATGGGAAATTGAAAATTAACCCAACTCCAACAGAATTGGAGAAGGCTTCTTTAGAATTTATCGTTGCAGGTTCACTTGACTTCATTTTGATGGTAGAAGGTGAAGCAGACGAAATTCAGGAAGAAGAAATGCTTGAAGCAATGCAATTTGCTCATGAAGAAATCAAGAGACATTGCCAAGCTCAAATTGAATTGACCAAGCTTGTTGGTAAAGAAGTAAAGAGAGAATATACTCACGAAAAGTCTGATCCAGCACTTTTCGATAAAATGAAAGCTGAAGTTTATGACAAACTTTATGCATCTGTAAGCAAGCAAATTGCAAATAAATCTGAGCGTTCTGCTTTAATCAAAGAAATCAAAGATGAGTTTGTAGAAAGTTTAGGCGAAGAGCATGAGTATGAAGCTAGCCTAATCGGTCCTTATTTCAGCAAAATCCACAAGGAAGCTGCTAGAAATTTGACATTGGATGAGAAGAAAAGATTGGATGGTAGAAAATTGAACGAAGTAAGACCTATCTGGTCTGTCGTTGATTATTTGCCTTCAGCTCATGGATCTGCAGTATTTACTAGAGGTGAAACTCAATCATTAACCACTTGTACATTGGGTACTAAGATGGATGAAATGATGGTAGATGGTGCAACAATTTCTGGTTATAACAAGTTCTACTTACATTATAACTTCCCAGGATTTTCCACAGGTGAAGTTAAGCCAAATAGAGGTCCAGGTAGAAGAGAGGTTGGACATGGTAACCTAGCGATGAGAGCATTGAAAAAAGTGCTTCCACCAGCAGAAGAGAACCCATACACCATCCGTATCGTTTCTGATATATTGGAATCAAATGGTTCATCTTCCATGGCAACAGTTTGTGCAGGTTCATTAGCAATGATGGATGCAGGGATTCAAATCAAATCTGCTGTGACCGGTATTGCAATGGGAATGATTTCTGATGCTAACACTGGAAAATATTCTATTTTATCTGATATCCTTGGTGACGAGGATCACTTGGGTGATATGGACTTTAAAGTGACTGGTACTTCTCAAGGTATTACCGCTTGTCAAATGGACTTGAAAGTAGAAGGACTGGATTATTCTGTTTTGAAGGAAGCATTGCTTCAGGCAAAAGAGGGTAGACTTCATATTTTGGATGAGATCACCAAAACTTTGGCAGCTCCAAAAACTGAATTGAAGCCTCATACGCCAAGATCCTTCATGATGATGATTCCAAAAGAGTTGATCGGTGCAGTGATCGGCCCAGGTGGAAAAGTAATTCAAGAAATTCAGAAAGATACTTCCACTACGATTGTGATTGAAGAAGTGGATAATCAAGGTAAAATCAGTGTATTCTCTGCTAACCAAGACAATATGGATGCAGCGATTTCAAGGATAAAAGCGATTGTTGCTCAGCCTGAAATCGGAGAGACTTACACAGGTAAAGTGAAAAATATTCAACCTTTTGGTGCATTTGTGGAATTTATGCCGGGTAAAGATGGTTTACTACATATCTCCGAGATTAAGTGGGAACGTGTAGAGAGCATGGACGGTGTACTTGAGCCAGGAGAAGAAATTATGGTTAAATTGATCGATATCGATAAAAAGACTGGTAAATTCAAGCTTTCTAGAAAGGCTTTATTGCCAAAACCGGAAAAACCTGAGTCAAAATAACTAGGTTAATCCAGTAATTGATTATTTTAACGAATACAACTAAATTAAAATTCACAAATCATAATCCTGAATGAGGCAGCTAAAAATTAGCAAACAGATTACCAACAGAGAAAGCCAGTCACTGGATAAATATCTCCAGGAAATTGGGAAGGTAGACCTGTTAACAGCAGATGAAGAGGTAGTTCTGGCCAAAAGAATCAGAGAAGGTGACCAACTAGCTTTGGAAAAATTAACCAAAGCCAACCTTCGATTTGTCGTTTCTGTTGCAAAGCAATATCAAAACCAAGGTCTTTCCTTAGGTGATTTGATCAACGAAGGAAACTTAGGTTTGATCAAAGCTGCACAGAGATTCGATGAAACTCGTGGTTTCAAATTCATTTCATATGCTGTTTGGTGGATTAGACAATCTATCCTGCAAGCTTTGGCAGAGCAATCTAGAATTGTTCGTTTGCCTTTGAACAGAGTTGGTTCTTTGAACAAAATCAGTAAAACTTTCAGCGAGCTGGAGCAAAGATTCGAAAGAGAACCTTCTCCGGAAGAATTAGCTGAGGTTTTGGAAGTAACTGCCAACGAGGTGGTGGATACTATGAAAATTTCTGGTCGTCACGTTTCCATGGATGCTCCATTTGTCCAAGGTGAAGAAAATAGCCTTTTGGATGTTTTGGAAAATGATGGAGACGAAAAACCAGATGATGGATTGATGAACGATTCACTTCGTAAAGAGGTGCAGCGTGCATTGTCCACTTTGACTCAACGTGAAGCTGATGTAATTACACTTTACTTCGGTTTAAATGGAGAGCATGCTATGACTCTTGAGGAAATTGGAGAGAAGTTCAATTTAACTCGGGAAAGAGTAAGGCAGATCAAAGAAAAAGCAATACGAAGACTTAGACACACTTCAAGAAGCAAGACCTTGAAGCCCTATTTGGGATAAAAGTCAAAAACATAAAGAGGGGCTTTTAGCCCCTTTTTTATATAAGAAATTTCTTGGATGTATCCTTTGCAGCATGGAGATATGAGAAGTTTTTCACCCTATTTTCCTCTTTGGGAATTTTAACATAGGGAGGTTTTGTTTACCCATCATAATTGATAAAATTTAAACGATTTAATACAAGCTATTAATGAATCAAGAGATTGAAAAAGTCCGTGTACTGATTGTTGGGTCCGGACCGGCAGGATATACTGCTGCGATTTATGCCTCAAGAGCAGGTTTATCCCCAGTGTTGTATACAGGTGGCCAACCTGGTGGGCAATTGACCATTACGAACGACGTTGAGAATTATCCAGGCTATCCTGATGGAGTGATGGGGCCGCAGATGATGGAAGATTTCAAAAATCAGGCTGAACGATTTGGAACTCAAGTGAGGTATGGGATGGTGACGAAGGTTGATTTTAATGCATCTCCAAAAGTGGTGACTGTGGATGATCAAGTAACCATTCATGCTGAAACTGTGATTATTTCTACAGGTGCTTCTGCCAAATGGTTAGGATTAGAAAGTGAGGAGAGATTAAACGGTAAAGGTGTATCAGCTTGTGCAGTTTGTGACGGATTTTTCTTTAGAAATCAGGAAGTTGCGATTGTTGGAGCTGGTGATACTGCCTGTGAGGAAGCGTCTTATTTGGCAAATATTTGTAGCAAAGTTTACATGTTTATCAGAAGAGATGAAATGAGGGCATCTCAAATCATGCAAAAACGTGTAATGAATAACCCTAAGATTGAAATCCTTTGGAATACAGAGACGGATGAGATTTTAGGAGAAGAAGAAGTAAGCGGTGTAAGAATTCTTAACAATAAAACTGGAGAAAAATCAGAATTAGCAATTTCTGGCTTCTTTGTTGCTATTGGACATCAACCAAATACTGAGATATTCAAGGACTTTATCCATATGGATGCTTCCGGGTATATCAAAACGATCCCAGGATCTTCTAAAACAAATATCGAGGGTGTTTTTGCCTGTGGCGATGCCCAAGATCATGTTTATAGACAAGCAGTTACAGCTGCTGGAACGGGATGTATGGCTGCTTTGGATGCTGAACGCTATTTGGCGGAAATAGAGAATACATAAACCTAATTCATGAGGTCTTTCATTCTAAAAATATTTTTAGGACTAATTTTGAGCATTGGTTTTACAGAAGCCAATGCTCAAGTTTTTCCTAAGATTATTAAGAAAAATAAATCAACTACTCCAGCTACTGAAACTCAGGAGCGGAAAAATATCGAACTAAGAGGGTTTGATCAACAGTCTTATTTAAGGACCCTTTCCACCATTACTGATTCCATTATTTTCGAAAATAATGTGAACTTGGGAAAGGTGCGTTCGATTGTTAGTGAAGACCCTAATGTCATGATTTGGGCACCAACAAATCAATTAATCAAGGTTTCTGAACAAGTTCAGATCGATAGCATCTGGATTACTGCTTACGAATACTTTTCAAGTTGGGATAGTAAGAAAATTGATATTTATAATTTTGATCCCAAAACCTTTCAGGATTCGGTAAACATCCGACTGTATGATCCATTTTTCGGTTACGAATGGAAAATGCCTCTTAGCAAGACTCCCGTTACCTCTACTTTTGGATCTAGATGGGGGAGATGGCACTATGGAACTGACCTTGATTTAGTTACCGGAGACCCTGTTTATAGTGGCTTTGATGGGATCGTTCGTGTCAGATCCTATGATCGCTATGGCTATGGTTATTATTTGGTAGTCCGCCATAAAAATGGTTTAGAGACACTCTATGGTCATTTGTCAAAGTTCTTAGTAGATGTAGGGCAGGAAGTTAAAGCGGGAGACCTTATTGCCAAAGGAGGTAGTACGGGAAGAAGTACGGGATCCCATCTTCATTATGAATTGAGATACCGAGGATTACCTTTTGATGCTCAGGATGTTTACGATTTTGATGAAGAGAAAATTGTGGGCCCTAATTATTTAATAACTCCCAATACTTTTGCACATGTGGTGAAGGCAAGAACCGCTGCTTACCATAGAGTTAAAAGAGGAGAAAACCTGGGTTCAATCGCTAGAAAATACGGTGTTTCTGTAAGTACACTCACAAGACTAAATGGAATTTCCACTCGTAGTATTTTGAGGATTGGTCAAAATCTAAGAGTAAGATAATCTTTAATAAAAATTTAAAATGTCAAAACTGGATGTATTGGTAATTGCTGCTCACCCGGATGATGCGGAATTAGGCTGTGCAGGTACTATTTTATCTCAGATAGAGAAGGGGTATAAAGTAGGGATTGTAGATCTCACCCAAGGAGAAATGGGAACCAGGGGAACTCCAGAATTAAGACTTCAGGAAGCGGAGAAGGCCGGTGAAATTTTAAAACTTTCAGCTCGTGAAAATATGGGCTTTAAAGATATTTATTTCGAGAATGACGAAGAGCATCAGCATAAACTAATTGAGGTTATTAGAAAATACCAGCCAGAGATAGTTCTTGCCAATGCAATAAGAGATAGGCATCCAGATCATGGAAAAGGCTCTGATTTGGCAAGTAAAGCCTGTTTTATGAGTGGTTTAAGAAAAATCGAAACTAGCTATAATGGGGTATCTCAAAAGCCTTGGAGACCTAAGTTTGTCTACCATTACATTCAAAATAATTACATAGAGCCTGATTTTATTGTTGATATTACCCCTTTTTGGGAGCAGAAAGTGGAAAGTATCAAGGCCTATAAATCTCAGTTTTTTGATCCTGAGAGCAAGGAACCAAAAAGTTTTATTTCCGATCCGGAGTTTTTGCCATTTATAGAATCTAGGTCAAGAGAATTTGGGCATAGAATTATGGCAACCTATGGTGAAGGCTTTACTGCTGAAAGGTATTTAGGGGTAAATGATTTATTTGACCTGAAGTAATTAGGGGGCTAGGATAGATTTTTTCCAAGAACCATCATTTTGCTTCTCGTATAACACCCGATCATGGAGTCTACTAGGTCTTCCCTGCCAAAACTCAACGGCACTTGGGATCAGTCTATAGCCTCCCCAATGAGGAGGTCTGCTTAGTGGTGTTTGTTCAAATTTCTTTTCTATTTCTTTCTTTCTGTTTTGTAAATCTTCACTGGAAGGAATTTTCTGACTTTGTGGAGAAGTCCAAGCTCCAATCTGTGATTCCACGGGTCTAGAAAAGAAATACTTGTCTGAAAGCTCGGCTGAAACTTTTTCGATCTTTCCTTTAATCCTTACTTGTCGTTCTAGTTCTATCCAGAAAAAGGTGAGAGAGCCTTTTGGCGTTTGAGCGATTTCTTTTCCTTTCTCACTTTTATAGTTTGTGAAGAAAACAAAGCCCTGATCCAGCTCTTTTAGCAAAACAATTCTTCCATTTGGTATTCCATCTAAGCCTAAAGTTGAAAGAGTCATTGCGTTTACCTCTGCAACTTCAGCAATAATTGCCTCTTGCAACCAAGATTGAAATTGATCGATAGGATTGTCTTTTAAAGTATTGATTTCTAGCGTTTTGAGACTGTAGTCTTTACGTATTGCTGAAATATTCATAGGGAACTGTGTTTCAGTAAAAATTTCAGGATAAATGTACTATCCCTATTGATTTTAAAAAATTATGATCTATATTTTTCCTTTAATTAATAAGGGATAGTTAATGAGTCAAAATGATAAAATAACACCAAGGGCAGGAGATTTATTGATTTCAGAACCGTTTTTGCAAGATGAAAACTTTGTGAGGTCGGTAGTTATGCTTTGTGAACACAATGAAGAGGGCAGTTTTGGATTAGTTATTAATAAACCTTCCATTTTAAAGTTGGGCGAGCTAGTGGAGAGCCTTGACTTTTTGGATGCAGAGGTATTTGTAGGTGGCCCAGTGGAGCAAAACACCCTTCATTACATCTACACGGGAGAAAAAGAATTAGAAAGAAGTATACAGATTGGAACAGATCTATGGTGGGGTGGAGATTATGAGCAGTTGGTAGAAAAATTGAAGACAGGATTGATCAACCCAGATAGAGTTAGATTTTTTATTGGATATAGTGGTTGGGGTTTAGATCAATTAGAAGAAGAGTTAGAAGATAAGACTTGGATTGTATGCCGAACGGAAGTGGATCCCAAAACTTTTGAATATACTCCTGAAGAGCTTTGGAGAAAGCTTTTGAAAAACATGGGAGGGGAGTTTAAGGTTATCGCAAATTATCCTTTGGACCCAAGATTAAATTAGGCAAAATCCTTACTTTTGCCCATATTGCCTAGAATAAGTACTGTTTTTATGACTGAGAAAAGTAATGATTTGTCCGACAAGGACAAGGTGACTCAATCCTCACAAAACGAAGAGGTAAAGAGTAACGAAAAGGAACTAAATGTAGAATCCACTGAGCAGAGCTCTGAAGAGGAAAGTATCACTGAAGAAACGCCTTCTAAAAAGGTGGTGGAAGAGGTAGAAGCCTCTGAATCTGAGCCGACTGAGGAGACTGAATCTCCGGCAGAAGTAGAAGAAGCGCCAAAGGCAGAAGCTGCTCCTGTAGCTGATACATCTGAAGTGGTGGAATCTGAAAATTCTGAAACCGAGGAGGAAGCTGCCAAAGAAGACGAGGAGAGCGAAAGTGAGGAGCATGAAGATCATGAGGAAGAAATTGATCTTACTGATCTTTCTAAAATGCAACTTCTTCAATTAATTAAAGAAAAATCAAAAGAGGGGAACGTTCTTAAAAAGGATAAATTCATTGCTGAAATCAAATCAGCTTTTGATGAGTTTGTACAAAAAGAAAGAGCAGAAGCTCTGGACAAATTTAAGGAAGATGGCGGTGCTGAAGATGATTTTGACTTCAGACCTAGTGATGAGGAAAAAGAGTTCAATACCTATTACTACGAATTCAAAAAACAAGTAAATACAATCCGAAAGGATGCTGAAAAGCAAAAAGAAACGAATCTTCAAACCAAAAATGAGCTTCTTGACAAATTGAGAGAGCTTGTAGATGGAGAGGAGACAACGTTAAGTATGGGGGCCATCAAAGCCATTCAGGAAGAATGGAAATCTGTTGGTCCAGTACCATCCTCTCAAAATAGAAGCTTATGGGCAAGTTATAATGCCTTAATGGATAGATTCTATGATAATAGAAGTATCTATTTTGAGTTAAAAGAACTTGATCGTAAGAAAAACTTAGAAAGTAAAATTGAACTTTGTGAAAAAGCCGAGACATTAAAAGATGTCAAAGATCTCAAAGATGCCATTAAAGCATTGAATGAGCTTCACGAAGAATTCAAACATATTGGCCCTGTGCCGAGAGAAGAGCAGGAAGCTTTATGGCAAAGGTTTAAAGCCGCTTCTGACGCTGTATATGATCGTAGAAAAGAGTATTACGAGAGTCAGAAGGAAGTATTCCAAAAGAATCAGGTGGAGAAAGAAGGCTTGATAGAAAAGCTTGAGCCATTTACCGAGTTCAAGGCTGATAGAATCAAAGACTGGAATAATAAAACCAAGGAGATTCTTGAAATTCAGAAAGCTTGGGAAAAAATAGGACCCGTTCCTCGTGAATCAGGAAAAGAGATTAACAAATCTTTCTGGACTGCTTTCAAGCAATTCTTCCATAATAAAAATTTATTTTTCAAAGAGCTTGATGAGATTCGTGCGACCAACCAGGGTAAAGCTGAAGAACTCATTCAAAAGGCTGAAGAATTAAAAGATAGCACAGATTGGCAAAGCACTGCAAATCAATTAGTGAAATTGCAGCAAGACTGGAAGCGATTAGGTCCTACACCGGAGAAAACGAGAGATTCCCTTTATAAGAAGTTTAAGGCTGCTTGTGATACCTTCTTTGACAACAGAAGAAATGCAAACAAACAGAACAATGCTGAGTTTGAGGCGAATTTAGAGAAGAAGGAAGCTGTCATCAAAGAAATCAAAGAAGCAGCTAGTGCCGAGTCTACCTCAGAGGAAGAATTAACAGCTCTCGTGGGTAAATTCAATGAAATCGGGTTTGTACCTAGAAAAAGTATGAAAGAGGTTCAGGCTCAATTTAAAGAGGCAGTAGATGTCTATTTAGAAAAGCTTGATCCAGAGAATTTCGATAGAGAAGACTTCCTATTCCGACTTAATTTGAATAAAATTCAATCTGATCCAAATGCGACCAGGACTCTAAATAAGAAAGAGCATGGGATTCGCAAGCAGATCTCAGATTTGGAAAACAACATCACACTTTGGAAAAACAACTTGGAGTTTTTTGCAGCTTCAAAGACTGCGGATAAGTTGAAAGACCAGTTTGATGTGAAGATTCAAAAAGCAGAAGAGGAGATCGATAAATTGAAGAAGAAGCTCTCCATCTTAAGGGAGTTTTAAATTTTTCTCCCTCAGAATAAGGAAGATAGAAAAAAATCTAAAATTTTAAATTCTGAGAGCTTGGAGTGAATATATGGAAGGCCTATATTTGCACCACGTTAAAGGAAAAAGCCTCCTTAGCTCAGCTGGTAGAGCAACTGACTTGTAATCAGTAGGTCATTGGTTCGATCCCGATAGGAGGCTCAAAAAACCGCTCAGAGATGAGCGGTTTTTTGCTTTTATAGCCATTTTAAAGTAAAGAGACATGGATTCATTTTTTGTGTATATCATCTACTCGCCATTGACTGATCGCCTTTATATTGGTCAAACTCAAAACTTGCAAGAACGGTTGGCTCAACACAATACGGGCTACTTTAAAAATGCCCATACCCATAGCGCAAGTGACTGGGAGTTTTACCATACAATTGCCTGCCAATCCAGAAAACAAGCAGTTAGAATAGAATCACACATCAAAAAAGCTAAAAAGAGAAAGTATCTTCATGATTTGAAAAAGTACCCTGAAATGAGCCAGAAGCTGAAAGAGAAATATGAATCTTGAATCAGTAGGTCATTGCCCCGATAGCTATCGCGGGCGATCCCGATAGGAGGCTCAAAAAACCGCTCAGAGATGAGCGGTTTTTTGCTTTTATAGCCATTTTAAAGTAAAGAGAAATGGATTCATTTTTTGTGTATATCATCTACTCGCCATTGACTGATCGCTTTTATATTGGTCAAACTCAAAACTTGCAAGAACGGTTGGATCAACACAATACGGGCTACTTTAAAAATGCCCATACCCATAGCGCAAGTGACTGGGAGTTTTACCATACAATTGCCTGCCAATCCAGAAAACAAGCAGTTAGAATAGAATCACACATCAAAAAAGCTAAAAAGAGAAAGTATCTTCATGATTTGAAAAAGTACCCTGAAATGAGCCAGAAGCTGAAAGAGAAATATGAATCTTGAATCAGTAGGTCATTGCCCCGATAGCTATCGCGGGCGATCCCGATAGGAGGCTCAAAAAACCGCTCAGAGATGAGCGGTTTTTTGCTTTTATAGCCATTTTAAAGTAAAGAGAAATGGATTCATTTTTTGTGTATATCATCTACTCGCCATTGACTGATCGCTTTTATATTGGTCAAACTCAAAACTTGCAAGAACGGTTGGATCAACACAATACGGGCTACTTTAAAAATGCCCATACCCATAGCGCAAGTGACTGGGAGTTTTACCATACAATTGCCTGCCAATCCAGAAAACAAGCAGTTAGAATAGAATCACACATCAAAAAAGCTAAAAAGAGAAAGTATCTTCATGATTTGAAAAAGTACCCTGAAATGAGCCAGAAGCTGAAAGAGAAATATGAATCTTGAATCAGTAGGTCATTGCCCCGATAGCTATCGCGGGCGATCCCGATAGGAGGCTCAAAAAACCGCTCAGAGATGAGCGGTTTTTTGCTTTTATAGCCATTTTAAAGTAAAGAGAAATGGATTCATTTTTTGTGTATATCATCTACTCGCCATTGACTGATCGCTTTTATATTGGTCAAACTCAAAACTTGCAAGAACGGTTGGAGCAACACAATACGGGCTACTTTAAAAATGCCCATACCCATAGCGCATGTGACTGGGAGTTCTATCATACAATTACCTGCCAATCCAGAAAACTATATTTCAAGTAAGTAAATGAAAATCTAATCCTTGAGTTCTTTTATTCTAAAATTTTACTTTTTCGGTATTCCCAAAAACAGAATAATCTCATACTTTGCATCATGGTTTATCAAAATAGAAAGAGCAAATACACTGATGCCTTCCTTCCAAGTCAATAATAAAACCCAAAACCGAATGTTTGGTACCAATAAAACCTTCCTATTATCTTTTGTTTCCTTGATTGTCCTGAGCTCTTGCGAGCCAGAAAGGTCTCCATTTGACGTTTCTCCTTCAGAATCAATGGATCCTAAAAGACTAGAAGAGCCTTATCCAAAAATTGAATTACCTGAGGATATAGATTTAGAATCTCCAACCTGGAAAGGGATTGACCTATCTCCACAGCCTCCGGTAATCCCTGTTTCAGCTAATGAGGAGAAGAAATCCTTTGTTTTACAGCCGGGCTTTCATATTGACCCCGTGCTTTCTGAACCACAAATTAGAGAACCTGCAGCCATACAATTTGACGGAAATGGAAGAATGTATGTGCTTGAGTTAAGAACCTACATGCAGGATATCGATGCCAATGGGGAATTGATGCCGACTTCCAGAATATCCAGATGGGAAGATCAGGACAATGATGGGGTTTATGAAACGGGAGTGGTCTTTTTGGACAGCTTAGTGTTTCCTAGGTATGTGGTTCCTTTTGGCCCTAACACAATCTTGTCTATGGAGTCAAATGAGGATCATGTTTATAAATACACAGACACGGACGGAGATGGAAAAGCGGATAAAAAGGAATTGTTCGTTTCAGGTCTAGGAAGGTCTGGTAATGTGGAACATCAGACCAGCTTTTTGACTTGGACCTTAGATAACTGGATGTACAGCACCTATAACAGCAAGAGAATCCGATGGACCCCAGATGGAGTAATTCAGGAACCAAGCGGTAATCCTTGGGGACAATGGGGTGTGACTCAAGATAATTATGGAAAGATCTGGTTTCAAGATGGAGCCGGAGGAGTACCACAGGGATTTCAATTTCCAATTGTTTATGGCAATTATAGCGTTAAAGGACAGTGGAAAGATGGATTCCGGATTCCTTTCAGTTTGATTAAACTGGAGGATTTCCAACCTGGGATGAAAGAAACCAAACCGGATGGTTCCTTAAGCAATGTAACTGGAGCAGCAGGAAATGATGTTTTTAGAGGTGATCGACTTCCAAAAGAGTTGGTAGGCCAATATTTCTATGGTGAGCCTGTAGGAAGAATTGTAAGGCAAGTTACCACTGAAAACGTGGAAGGATTGACTTACATTCAAAACAAGTATCTCGATAAAGAGTCCGAATTTATTCAATCTACCGATCCTTTATTTAGACCCGTGGATATGGCTACTGCTCCTGATGGAACGCTCTATATCGTGGATATGTATCGTGGTATCATCCAGCAAGGGAATTGGACACAGGAAGGAAGTTATTTAAGGACCAAAATCCAGCAGTACCAAATGGATGATGTGGCTGGCAACGGAAGGATTTGGAGAGTTTCTTACGATGGAATGCCTAGAAATACAGAAAAACCTAGAATGTATGAGGAAACATCGGCTGAGCTAGTTAGACACCTTGAAAATCCAAACGGATGGTGGAGAGATACCGCTCAAAAGCTAATGGTTTTAAATCAGGACAAGTCTATAGTTCCTGCTTTAGAGGAGATGGTTAAAAACTCCGATAATGAACTTGCCAGAATTCATGCATTATGGACATTAGAAGGCTTAAGTTCTTTAAAACTGGAGCTTGTTAGAAGCTTGTTAAAAGACCCAAGTCCAATTATTAGGGTCCAAGCACTCAAAGCCAGTGAAACCCTCTATAAATACGGTGAGAAGAGCTTAGCAGAAGACTATAGACAAATGACCCAGGATGCAGATCCTAATGTGGTCATCCAAGCACTTTTTAGCGCCTATATTCTTTCGATCGATCAGGTTGAAGAATTGATGGCTTCCACTATAGAAAGCAATTCAGCTCAGGGCGTTCAGCTTGTGGGTACTCAGATTTTAGAAAAGATTGCTGAGGCTAAAGAAGAGGATGCTAACAAATTTGAACCACAGCAACTGGCGTTATACAATCAAGGCAAAAGCATCTTTGATAGTTATTGCTCTACCTGTCATGGACCAAAAGGATTGGGTTCACCAGCAGGTGATGGATTAATTGCACCTGCTTTTTCTGGTTCTCAAAGAATTCAAGGTCACCCTGAGTATTCCGTAAAAACTTTACTGCATGGTTTGACTGGAGATATGGAAGGAAAGGAATATGAGGGAGTGATGATTGCGATGGATATGAATGATGATCAATATATCGCCTCCGTAATATCTTATATCCGAAATGCTTTTGGTAATGAAGGAAGTTTTGTGACTCCTGAATATGTTGCCGAGATACGTGAAGAAACGAAAGAAAAGGAGGGAACCTATACTTTTGAAGAATTGACAGGAGAGGTTCCTAAAGCTCTTATTCTTCAAGATAACTGGATCGTAAATGCCAGCAGCACAGCACTTCAAGGAGTAGGCTCCACAAAAGACCCATCCTATGCTTTTGGTTATAAAGGATGGAAAACTGAAACTTCACAGGAACCTGGAATGTGGTTTCAAGTGGAACTTCCGGATGCGCATAATTTCGCAGAAATTCAATTTGATTCGAGAAATGAATTTCCAATTTCCTACCATGTATCTATTTCAAGCGATGGTAATAATTGGACTAAAGTCGCTGAAGGAAAAGGAGAGCAGGGAGTTAATAACTTAAGATGGAAGTCTGAGGAAAGTGTTCGCTTTATTAAAATCGAATCCACCGAAAAGGGAGAAACTCCTTGGGCAATGCGGAATTTGATTCTTTATTCAAGATAAAAGACTATTGGTTTAATAGCAGAGAGGGTTTCGATTTATCGTTACCCTCTTTTTTTATCTGTCAATTTGATGGGAAAGCCAAAAACGCCACTTGTAGCTCGCCTAGTTTCTTGTAGCCCTCCTCATTCATGTGAATAGGATCTTCATAAAATAGGTTTTGATTGAAAGTGTTGTACCCTGCCTTCGAAAATTGATCTAAATAAGGTATTCCGTGTAATTCGCAGATTTGCTTCTGCATTTCTACATATCTGGCCATTCCGTTAGAATCCAGCGGGTCATAACCTCCGGGATTCATAAAAGCTTTGCTGGAAGTAAAGAAATAGATGGTTGCATTGGGATTCAGTTCATATATCTTTTTAATACAATAGTTTATCCCTCCAGCTTGGGTTACCAGCTTTTTTTCATCAAATCCATCAAGTTCTGTGTAATCTGTGACCGATCCATTTTCGCGATTATTGGTGTAATCATTAGTAGAAGCCCACAAGATATAAATATCAAAAACTCCAGCCTCATCTACTTGCTGCTGCAAGGATTTCCCCTGCAAGGATGAAAAACCAGCTCCACCCACGCCGTAGTTTGTTACGGTCATTCCCAAACTTTCTTTCCACATGGATTTGGCCGCTTCGCTTGAAGGGATCACAGAAACGGAGCCCCCGAAAACAGCTACTGATTTACCATAGTTTAAAGAGCTTGTAATAGGAATGATTTTCTTTTCCTGACTTTGGCCAAATAGTAAACTGGTGGCACAAAGGAATAACAGTAGTAAGTAAAATTTCTTTTGATTCATTTTCATGAGGTTAAGTTAATTCAATAGAAAAGAAAACTATAAAATTCTTTCAGGAAGTATTTGAAAGCAATTATTTTTTATTCTTATTGTATCAATAATATACAATAACCCCAAAACATGAAATCAAAATTATCTATTTTAAGTGCATTAGGATTTTTTTTTCTAGTCACTTTTGCATTTGCAGCTGTAGACGCATCCTATTTTGAAGGCAAATGGGAGGTGCTCATAAAAAACACTCCCAATGGAGATGCAACAATTCCAGTAAGATTTGAGACAAAGGATAATCTTACAACGGGCTATTTCAAAGAGGAGGGTTCCACAGAAGAAAAAAAGATGGCTGCCGTAAAAATAGAAGGGGATGCCTTATCAGCAGCTTTTAATATCAGTGGCTATGACGTTACCTTATTTCTCCAAAAGGTAGATGAGGAATCTGCTAAAGGAGATCTGATGGGAATGTTTGATGCCTACGGTAAAAAATTAAAGTAAGGATGAAAAAAAAAGTGGCAATACGTATTGCCACTCTTTCTGTAATCTTGTTACCCAATTTATTCTATGTTACTTTAATTTTCAATTGCTTGTCAATAAAGTCCTAAGATGTAACGGACCATATCTTTTGCATCTTCTTCGCTAAGGTTTGGATGTGGCGGCATGGCGGTTTCACCCCATACACCAGATCCTCCTTCGATGACTTTTTTGGCAAGCTTTGTTACATTCTCATCGGTGTTTTTATATTCCGCTGCGATATCTCTATAAGCAGGACCTACAACCATTCTTTCTACAAGGTGACAGGAAAGACAATCTGAATTAGCTACTTTTTCTTCGCCCGTTAGCACTTGGCTTTCAGAACTGTCTATTGCTTCTTCCGTCATTTCCTCTTCTTCAGGTTCGGGTTCAGCCGCTACGGGCGGATTTAATACAGGAGCTGTAGTTTCTGCTACAGGCTTTTCAACTATTGTTTCAGACTTTTTTTCTTCACCTCCACATGCGAACAAAAGAGCTACCAGGAATACGGTAGTTAATTTTGATAAGTTTGTAATTTTCATTCTGGTATTATATTAATATTCAAATAGTTAGTTTGAATAAATTCAATTTCATTTAGAGGGTTTAGTATTAAGTTTCACGAATTTTTAAAAAGAAGGATTGGGTTTTAAGCCCAAAATCCTTCTTTAATGATTTTTCTTAGCTTAACGTAAATTCTGGTAGTGGAATAATTTTACCTCCATCCATTGCTGATTCATGTGCAAGTATTCCTACACAGGTAATATTTGCTGATTGCTTTGCGTCTGGATAAGGTGCTCTTTCTTCATTCAATGCGTTTAGGAATTCATTCACCAAATGTGGGTGAGAACCTCCGTGTCCAGCTCCTTGAATAAAGGACAGGTGCTGATTATCATCTCCATCATAAACTCCTGCAGTTGTGAATCCAGCAATTTCCTCTGGAAGCAAATGTGCATAATCAGGGATTTTTACACGCTCGGGAGTTTCTCCAGTATGGATCACTGAGTCCTCATGCTCGATAAGAGTCCACTCAAATGATTTCTTAGATCCGTAAACATCAAAACTTTCTCTGTATTGTCTTGCTGTGTTGAACAAAGATCTGGTCACTTCAGCTGCAAGATCAGAATCTTTGAATTTGATATGGCAAGTTTCAATTGCGAAAGGAGACCCGTATTTTGGAATCAAGTTTTCATCGATTCTTCCGGAACCTAGGCAAGAAACATATTCCGCTTGGGCCTTAGGCAATGCTAAAACTGGACCTACACAGTGCGTGGCATAATGCATAGGAGGGAGACCTTCCCAATATCCTGGCCATCCAGCCATTTCTTGTTGGTGAGAGGCTCTTAGGAACTGAATTTTACCTAAATCACCATTCTCAAACATTTCCTTGACAAATAGAAATTCACGGCTATAAATTACCGTCTCCATCATCATGTAGGTAAGGCCAGTTCTTTCTACTTCTTCTACGATGGCTTTACATTCTTCTACTGTAGTAGCCATAGGAACAGTACAAGCTACATGCTTTCCAGCTCTAAGGGCTTTGATAGATTGCTCTGCATGGTTTTGGATCGGCGTATTGATATGTACCGCATCAACTTCTGGATCTTTTAAAAGCTCATCATAGTCAGTATACACTTTATCTATTCCGAAAGCTTTACCGATTTCCTCAGCTTTTTCTTTATTCCTTTGGCAAATCGCATACATGTTTGCCAATTTATGTTTTTGATATATTGGGATGAACTCAGCACCAAAGCCGAGTCCGATAATAGCAATATTAAAAGGCTTCTTACTCATTTTACTATTGGTTAAAAAGGTTTTTATAGGTAATGTATTGTTTCAATAATCTGAATTATTTTGCCCAGTTTTTAAGGAATTTCAATCCCTCACTGGCGAAGCTATCTTGGCTTGGAGCCAACGGTTTCCATATACAAACAGCTCCTGCTAATTCTTTCACTTCCGGAGTAAAACTTTCTATAGAAACTATCCCTTTGTAGTTGACAGCTTCTAAACCCCGCTTGTAAGCATCCCATGGAGTTTGGCCAGTTCCAGGAGTACCTCGGTAATTTTCGGATACCTGGAAGTGAATCAATTTATCTCCTGCCAATTTAATAGCTGCTTCTGGATCTGGTTCCTCTATACTCATATGGAATCCATCCAAAATCACTTTGGCTTCAGGCTCATTGATATCCTGGATCAGCTGCATTAATTCTTCGCAGGTATTGATCAAGTCTGTCTCAAAGCGATTCAATGTTTCCAAAGCGATTTGTAATCCAAATTTACGTGCATTTTCACATACAATTCTCAAATTGCTTACTGCTCTGTCCCATTCTATTTTCTTCTGTTCAGGTGAGACTAATCTTGCCTTTCCAACCGCAGAATACATAGGGCCGGCAACAAATTTACAATCTAGGCCTGCAGCGATTTCAAAACATTCGTTGATGTAATCAAAGCTTGTTTTATGAAAGCTTGGATCTTCATTTGTCAAGTCTCGACTTGTACCGAAAGCACCACAGATAGCTGCCGTCAAACCATTGTCTTCCAATGCAGCTTTTACTTCTTTAATGTCTATTAAAGTTGGATCTTCCACAGGGATTTCCACTGCGTCGTATCCAAATGATTTTATTTTAGGTAGGAGTGAGAGCGTTTCTTTTGAAAATGGGGAAGTCCATAACCAGGTGCTTACCCCAAATTTTACGTCTAATGCCATATTTAATTAAATAACTTTCATAATGCCGTTCATCGATTTCCAATGGTTTGGAAGAGTACAGACGAATGGATAATCGCCTGTCTCCGATGGAACTGTCATGATAATTGAATCTTCAGAATTTGGGAATACCAAACCGGTAGCTGCCAATACTTCTGGAATACTTGGAACAAAACCTTTGTCCATTCCTGTCAAGTTCTGAGCCATTGCTACCGCTGCCTCGCTGATCTTGTCAAAGGATCCCATGCTTCCAATTATCAAATTGTGTTGAACAAAATCTGGGTTGATAAAATCAATTACCAAACTTGAACCTGCATTTACTATGAAAGTTGATTTATCGAATTTCATTTCATGTGGGACTGCGGTTAAAGTCACAATCCCATCTTTTACTACTTCTGGCTTTTCTATAGAAGCAACAACCTCATTATCTTCAGAGCTTACTTTTTTCAAATCCAAGCTAGAGTCGTTTCCGATTCTACCTGAGAATCTCCAATTGCCTTCATAATCACCCACTTTGTTGTTTGAATCAAATTGTCCAACTCTAACATTTGCAGGAGATAAGGCAGTTGTAAATAAGCCTTTTGTTTTTCCTTTTGCTACTTCGTTTCCATCAATCTTCAAGCTCATGTTACCGCCTTCTAATAGGGTAGCATTGATCATGAATTTCTCAGATGGTAAGTTTCTACGAGAGCTAATGATTTTCACATCACCATCTTGTGCTACTGCGAAGTGCAAAGCGTTCTTATAGACGTACAAGCTATAGCCATTGGTGCTATTTCCTTGTGCTACTATCACTCCATCTAAATCATCTCTTCCTGGAGAAACTGACATTTCGATAGTAATTTCTTTTCCAGTTGGATCTGGTGGGAATAGCAAAGCATTTCTAGGATCAAGCGTATACAATTCAGAGATTAAGCTTTTAGAAACTCTATCAGCAATGCTCATTTCTTCCCCTTCAGCTGGAGCTTCTGGAGTTGGTCTTCCCTCAAAAGCAGAAGGATGAGTCAATGCCGCAGCAAATATGGCTTGTGGAATAAACTCGTCTTTTGCATTGTCAGCATTTTCTGAAATAGTCAATAATTTATTCGATACAGCGTCAGAAGCTGGCATTTCAGATACAGCTAGTATTGCAAACTTTCTAACCTGAAGATTAGCGTCTTCCATCAAATTTGCAGTCATAATCGCATCAAGTCCAGCCTGATTTCTAGGAAGTACTCTCACTGCATTTTTTCTTACAGCAGCAGAAGGATGACTCAACGCTTTCGTTACTACATCTTGAGCTTGGCTATTTGATCCTTCTAGCTCACCAAGACCTTTCAATGTCCAAAGTGCATTAATCGCAGGTCCATTGATACCGGCTTCATCTACTTCTTGAGAATTGATCAACTCGTATAGACCTTCTACTACTTCTTTGTTTTGAGTCTCAACGATTAATCTCTGAGCTGTCATTCTCCAGAAAAGGTTATCACTCTTCATTGCCTCAAGTAACTCACTACCGTCAGCATCTTTCAGGTCAAAGCTTTCAGAAGCATCTCCACCTTTATAAGTAAGACGGTAAATTCTACCATGCTGTCTATCTCTTAATGGGTTGATATAAGCGTTTCCTTCACCATTTTCAAATCCTCTTGGAGTAGGGTTGTGCTGGATAATGAAGTTGTACCAATCAGCAACCCATAGAGATGCATCTGGTCCTACCTCAGCATGAACAGGACTAAACCACTCATCAGAACTTGCCAATATGTTGAAATCGTTTTTCTCGGTATATCCGGATCCTTCTTCAATCAATTTTGCATTGTGTAGTACCCGACCCGTTGGTTCAGCAACAAAGCCTATCTTATTCCAGTATTCTTTAGGGAAATTTCTCGCCGTATAAATGTTATGACCTGCAGCAGCAGTATAACTTCCATGCCAATCCACCTGTCTTAAAAAAGGAGTTAGGTGAGGCATGTCAAAGTGAGAATCTATACCCGTGGCAGTATTAGGAGTACCTCTGTAAATGGTTCTCTTGACAAATTTGGTGTCCATTGCCAAGTAAACAGAGTGTTGTCCGTTTGCTGTGGAAATAAACGTTTCATTATCTTCAGAGAAACCAAGTCCCCAAGTGTTATTACTGGTACGACCTAGGAATTCCATGTTTTCTCCTGATGGATCAAAACGATAAACACCTTGGCTGAAGTTAAACTGTTTACCACTCACGGTACCATTAAATCCAGAGTAGCCTAATACTCCCCAGATTTTGTTATCAAATCCATATTTAAGATTAGATGGACCGGCATGCGTATCAAATTTACCCCATCCGGTCATGATGGTTTCTCTAACGTCTGCCACATCATCTCCATCTGTATCTTTCAAGAATACAAAGTCAGGAGCCATGGAAATCAACATTCCACCATTTACAGCTGTGATAGAAGTAGGGATATTTAAGCCCTCAGCAAAGATGGTTACTTTATCAGCTTTACCGTCTCCGTTAGTATCTTCAAGAATTTTAATTTTATCGTCTCCACCTTCTTTTCTGATCTCATTTGGATAATCTGTTGTCTCTATGACAAACAATCTACCTCTCTCATCCCATGTGAATGCGATTGGGTTGATGATCATTGGCTCAGATGCAAAAAGCTCTAATTCAAATCCTACTGGTACCTGAACAAGCTTCATAGATTCTTCAGGAGAAAGTGGGTGCTGGAATCTTGGTGCTGGATCCTTTCTCTCATAGTTAGGAATATCTGCATCCTCAAATGTTGGCTCTGGAATGTTGTATTCAGCCAAAAGCTTATTTACATCATCACCTACAGCCCAAAGGATACCGTTAGCAACAAGCTCTTGGAATTCGTCTTTTTCCCAAGTTTTCTCATTATGTCCGTAAGCAGTATAGAATACTCTACCGCTACCTTCTTCACGTGTCCAAGTGTAAGGTTCTCTGTGATCACCTTCTACACGCTCCATTAACACATGCATGTCAGGGTTTACCTGGCTATGAACGTAAGTTTCATCCCAAGTCTCAAACTCATTGATCCCTTGCATAGCTGGGTGATCTTTGTCTACGATCTCAGCAGTAAAGTCACCAGTTTCATGGGTACTAAACTGACCACCGACAGCTGAAATAAACCAAGGAGAGTTTTGGAAGCAGAAGGATGCCGAGTGAATCGGAATCAATGCTTTTCCTCCCTGAACGAAATCCTTTAAAGCAGTTTCTTGTTCAGGAGTGATTTCATCGTGATTGGCATAAATCAATAATCCATCGTAATTGCTCAATTTCGTTGGATTCAAATCGCTCACATCTGTCGTATACGTCAGATTGATGCCTTTTTGAAATAATGGAGTTTGTAGATACATCATTAACTTTTCTGAGTTATGATGTTCACTCTCATGACCTAAGACTAAAATTTCAACGCGTCTAGGTTCCGTGGCGGACAGAAATGTCCCGCTCTTTTTCTTTCCACAGCTCACTAAGAGCATGGAAATGACCATGGTGGCCATTAACCAAGAAAATCTCATTGGGGGTAACTTTTTAGATATACTCATAGAATGGGTTTAAATATCAATTGAATACCAATATTCAGAATAATTTAATAAAATTTCTCACTGTTTTGATTTGAATAATGACTGAATTTTACCCTCCTTGCATGAATATTGTACATAATTAGAGCATAACAAAGCTAAAATTTATGAAAAATCCACTTAAGAAGTCTCGAATTCCAGACACCAAAGTTTTTGTGGTAAAGGAACTTATCGCTCCATATTTTGATAAATATTGGCATTTTCATCCTGAGTATCAACTAGTAGTTATACTAAAGGGGAGAGGGACTCGCTATATAGGCGATGATATCAAGCCTTTTAAAGAAGGTGACTTGGTTATGACAGGTCCAAATTTACCCCATGTTTGGCGTTCGGATGATATCTATTTTGATCCGGAAAACGATCTTGAAACTCACTTGATTGTCATCTATTTTCCTGAAGATTTTTTGGGTAATGGAATCTTTGAAAAAGAAGAATTTGAGGATATCGGGAGACTTATGAAAGCTTCAATCCGTGGCTTATCAGTTAATGGAAAAAGTAATGCCGAAGTGACCAAAATGATGAAAAAGCTGGTTCAATTGAAAGGTTCTAGTCAATTGGTTCAGTTGCTGGAGATTTTGACTTATTTGTCTCATTCAAAGGATATTACGCCAATTACAAACCCAGAATACATCAATCTTAACAAAGAGTCCGAGAAAGATAGAATGGGGGAAGTGTATGAATATGTGATGAACAATTACAAATCAAAGATCACTCTTCAGGAAGTGGCGGAATTGGCAAACTTATCTGTTAGTGCTTTTAGTAGGTTTTTTAAATCCCGGGCAAACAAATCTTTCTCTGATTTTGTAAGTGATGTACGGATCAGTCATGCCTGTAAACTTCTGCATGAGGAGGATATTCATATTTCAGAGGTTTGCTACGAAAGTGGATTTAATACGCTTTCCAACTTTAATAAACAGTTTAAGGATAGAATAGGGAAGACCCCACTCAATTACCGTAAGGAATACCTGGATAGCTTTATAGATTCCTAAACCTGAAAAAACTCCATCACCTGATCCATATAAGACAAACTTACAGGAACGGTTTTCTGCTGTAAATGAAGTAGATGCTTTTCTACTTTATCCACTTTTTTGCTGTTGACTAAAAAGGAACGATGGGTTCGGATAAAATAGGAAGGCAGTAGGTTCTCTACCTCGGCTAAGGTCATTCTACTGAGCACCTTTTCTTCTTCAGACTGGAAAGTCACATAGTTTCCACTGGCCTCACAGAAAAGTAGCTCACCAAAATGCAATCTAACCTGACCTTCACCCGTTTTGATAAAAGTGGATTCTGGTTCTCTTTCTGGTTGCAATTCCATCCATTCCTGTGCCTTTTGGCAAGCCTTTATGAATCTGCTGAGATTAAAAGGCTTTAATAAATAGTCCAAAGCATCCAGTTCAAAACCCTTTACAGCAAAATCAGAGTAGGCTGTGGTAAACACAACCATGGTTTCTTTGGGAAGTAAACCAGCAAAGTCAATTCCTGAAATATCAGGCATATTGATGTCCAAGAAGATCAAATCTACCGACTGCTCTTTAACGTATTCCAAGGCTTGAATGGCATCTAAAAAAACTTCGTCCAAATGCAAAAAAGGAACTTTTGAAGCATGTGCTTTGATGACTTCCAAAGCCATTTTCTCATCATCTATGGCTATTGCTTTGATCATATATTTTGAGTTTTAAAATGGTAGGTTTCGAGGCTCATAACGGTGGAGAATACTTTAATTGCTTTTAGAGGAGGCATTTTTTATTTCTTCCTCGATCAATTCAATTAATTTCTGGAGTTGGTAATCTTCGCTCCAATATACCTGATTCAAGTTTCTTTCAATTCTGATATCTGGCGAAGTGCCTATTCCATCTAAGATCTGCCCATCTTTTTGAAAAGAGACCATGGTGCTGATTTTTCCATCTAATTGAGAATGTGGCAAATTAAACCTTTCACTATTCCCACTTGACCCGTCTGTATTGGTTCCTACAATTTTTATATTGGGTAGGCCTTTGAATACTGATACTAGAATAGAAGCGGCACTAAAGGTTCGTTCGTTGGCCAAAATATAAACGGGCTTATTAAAATGGTATTTGTCAGTCGATAGTTTTTTCCCGTTAAGCAAGTAATAATAGTTTTCGCTAAAGTTTTTCTCATTGAGTTGATACATGGGCTCAAAAGTGGAAATAAACCGATTGATAGTTTCTTGTTCTCTAGGCTCAAATTCACTTTTGGGAAATAAAAACCGTGAGTTTAATCTCTCTTTTAATTCATTATTAAGAGGTAATTCACCTCTTTGTCTTGTTACGTTGACAACATAAATTGAGTCAGGGTGAACAAGATAGCCTGCCAATTCCTGAATTAAATCCCTGGATCCACCACCGTTATCTCTAACATCAATAATTAAGGCTTCTGTATTTTTTGCCTCTTCCATGAAGGAACCTAGCATTTGGAAGAAAGTAGGGCTATCCTTTCGATCGACCATAGATGGGATTTGGATGTACGCTAATTGATCATCTATCCGAAAAAACTGCTCAATGATTTTTCTGTTATTAATTTGATCCTCATAAAACTCAAAGAAAAATCCCTTCTTATGATACCTCTCATCCCATATTCTGGGTCTTTTATCTTTTTCGACCAAAGGGATGCTAAAGAGTTTTTCTTCCCCCTCTTCATTGGTAAGGGTAATTGAAATGGGGTTGGGTAATTCCTTGTTTAAAATATAAAAAAGGGTCTCTATGTTCCTCAATTCCCTAACAGCTCTAAGTGTGAAGGAATTTTCAGGAGCCAACTCTTCCCCTGGAATAGATTTGGAAAGGATATCATTTATTGGAATCTGCTCTATTGATTTCAAGTAAGGATATTCAGAATGCCACCTTTTATAAACCTCCTGCTCTCTATCAAATTCTAAAACCAAAACTTTTTCATCCAAAGGGGCAAAAGCCATGGGTAGGTATTTGGATTCAGGGAGATCATATCCTTTGATATAGGAATGTCGATCTCCAATTTTCCCCATTGTCTGGGAAAGAAACAATCCGAATTCCAGAACAGAAATTGAGTCCTTTGATTCAATTTTATTGAGGTAGGTGTCAAAAGATTTATGATAATCAAATCCATTTAAGCCCTGATAGGAAGACTTTTCCCGAAGAATCTCATCCAGGTAATTCAAGTCTTCTCTTACTTGATTAATGGATATAAAATGTGTTTCCTTTTGTCCATAACATGAAATCGATAAGATTGTACAGAGTAAAAGCAGGTATTTTTTCAATGTCTTTCTTTTTGAGAGGATGAATTTTAGGAGATGAAAAAACATCTCCACCGTGTTTCAAATCAGGCAAGTCACTGAAGTTGAACGGATAAATGCACAAAATGCTCAAATTCATTCGCTACAATAGTTAGGTTGTGTTTTTGAGGATAAAAGTGCGTCAATCTGCTTTTGACATTTTCTAATCCTATTCCCGACTCATCCTTTGGATCTTCAGTAACTTTTTTGGGATGCATGCTATTGACCACATCCAGATGGACTGAACCTTTCAGGCAACGAAGGTTAATCTTAATCCAAGACTTGCTTTTGGTGCTGATACCATGTTTAAAGGCATTTTCCACAAATGGAATCAAAAGCATAGGGGAGATGTCACCATGACAATGCTCTTCACCAATCTGAATAGTAACATCCAAATGATCTTCTTTGGCAAAACGAAGCATTTGAAGGTCTAGGTAATTTCTGAGGTAATCGATTTCTCTGGAAAGAGGGATTTTATCCATCTGATTTTCATGCAACATAAACCTCATCATATCTCCCAGTTTTTGGATGCCATCGGATGTTTTTTCTGCATTTTCCATCAAGGCAGAGCCATAAAGGGTGTTGAGTGCGTTAAAAAGAAAGTGTGGATTAATCTGGGATCGAAGGAAACTAAGGTTGGCAGTACTCTGATTGACTTGCACAGAAAGTACATCGATTTTACCGATAAAATCTTCGTATTTCCCAAAGATTAAATTGGATACCGGGAAGACGACAAAGACCAGCAAAAGCACCATTCCCACGCCTAGAAGTATGATTTCAGGAACATTGTTTTCTACAGCAGCGAGAAAGAACCCGATCATAATCACTCCGATCAAACCCCAGAGAAACCAACGATAAGCTTTCATATTTCCACTGATCTTATTTCTATAAAGCAGGAAGTAATTGTAGATCACAAAAAAGGAGATACCAGGGACAATCATTAGCAGGATGACTAGTACTGCATCATTGACAAAGATTCTGGAAACGAATAAGAATATGCTTACAAATAAGAAAATGATGAATAACCTAACTCCATTGTAGATTTGAAAATCCTTGAAAATAGGAGGTAGGAACATTTTTCTGAGTAGAATAGCAGTCACCAGGTAGACTGAATACAAAGAAAGCGTGCCAAAATAAAAGCGAAAGAATTTTTCTGCATCCATGTCATTTACTCCTGCGCAAGCACCAGACAAGGCACCTGTTACAGATGCCGCTAACAAGCTATACAGCACCAGATGCAGGACATTTTTGTCTTTGAGGTATTTGGGAATTATTACCAAATGCATCACATAAAACCCTATATAAATGACGATTGGCATGATGACTATCCCGAAGAATTTTTCTACCGGATAGTGATTTGATGACATGGTAATCACGATATTGGTGAGAACAATTATCAAAAACACAAAGGTGAGTATCCACCATTCTAATTCCCGAAATGCAAACCTTTTAGATTTCATAAGATGTTGTTATTAAATAAGTTGAATTACTTTATATCAACTAGATTTGAATTGGATATAAAGTCTTTCTCTTGAGTCATACCCTGCTCACTCTGGCAAGAAACTGCCATTAGGAAGTTGTAAATGATTGCGAGTATAATCAGTAAATAAAAGACTTTCTTGGTATCCATTAATTTCTTTTCTAATTGATAGTTCAAGAATAGAGGAGAATGGAAAGTCTTACAAAAGAATGTGACGAAATGGGAAGATTTTGTGACGGAATTTGAATTGAAATATAAGATGTATGATTTTAGATATATGATTTAAAAAATTGTACTTCTAACATCTAACATCATAAATCAAAATGGGTTTTTAAGCAAATCAATTTCCCACATCCATGGAAGTACAAAATACACCATTAGAGATACCAAAAAGATAGAAATGATATTCAGCCAAAATCCGGCGCGAACCATATCTTTCATCTGCAGATAGCCGGAACCAAAAACCACGGCATTCGGTGGAGTAGCAACCGGAAGCATAAAGGCACAACTGGCTGCTAAGGTTGCAGCAATCATCAACCCAAATGGGTGTAAATCTAGCTTAAGAGCTACGGAAGCTAGAATTGGAAGCAACATGGAAGCAGTCGCCACATTGGAAGTAACCTCAGTTAGGAAGTTGACCGAAGCGATGATAATCAAAAGCAATAGGAAGAAAGAAATACCTTCAATAAGCGTAAATCGCTGACCAATCCACTCTGCTAATCCCGTTTCTTTGAAGCCCGCTGCCAATGCCAGTCCACCACCAAAAAGGATCAAAACGCCCCAAGGGATTCGCTCTGCAGTTTTCCAGTCCAATATTCGATCTTCACCAGAGGAAGATGGAAGGATAAACAAGATGAGTACACCCACCAAAACGATGATGGTATCATCAATTCCTGGTAAAATTTTTACCAAGACAAAACTTCTTAATATCCAGGCTAAACAAACCAATCCAAAAACAATCATCACCAGTTTTTCCTCAAAACTGATTTTTCCCAAAGCCTTTAGCTGCGTTGAAATGATGTTTTTACCATCAGAAAGGGAGAATTTCTTGGGTAGGGGATTAGCCGCACTCACCAAGTAGTACCAGCAAATAAATAGCATGACGGATACCAATGGTAGTCCAAATGCCAACCATTCATTAAAGCCTATGCTGTAATCATACAAATCCTTAATGACTGCAGCCATAATCGCATTGGTAGGAGTTCCTATCAGAGTTGCCAAACCACCAATTGAGGCACTATAGGCTATTCCCAACATGATATTTTTACCTAAGCGATCAGCAACAGAGGAATTAGATTCTCCTAATTGGGATTTAAATTGATTTACAACAGCCAAACCAATGGGTAGCATCATAAGAGAGGTTGCAGAGTTGGAAATCCACATGGATAATATTCCTGTTGCCAGAATAAAGCCAAGAACAATTCTTCTAAGATCTGTTCCTAAAAGATTGATGATATTAAGAGCGATCCTCCGGTGGAGATTCCATTTTTCTATTCCTGTTGCCAATAAAAATCCTCCCATATACAATAGAACCGTAGGATGCATATAATTCGAAGACACATCTGCGATGGGAAGAATGTCAAGTAAGGGCATTAATATCAAAGGAAGGAATGCAGTGGCAGCAATGGGTAAAGCTTCCGAGATCCACCAAATAGCCATCCATGCAGCTAAAGCCAACATGGCTTGAGCTGCAGGATTTAGATCATTGAAAACGACAAAAAAGTTTATTAAAACGAAGGCAATAGGCCCAAAGTATAGCCCTAATGATTTGAGATTGATTTTCATGAAGCTTTAAAGCTAAAACTTTTCAAAACATATCCTTAGTCAGAGAAAAAATTAAACACTTAAAAAACCAAAAATTTTATATCAATGTATACCCATCCGCTTTTTGATTTCTGCTTCAATACTCGCTGAGAGCTTTCGGATTGAATCTTGCTCAAAGAATTCTTGAATACTTATTTCAAGGTTGAGCCTTTTACTTAAAAGAGATACAATTCTAATCGCTGAAAGTGAATTTCCACCAAGCGGAATAAATGAATCCGTTACATCTATACTATCCATTTTGAGAACAGAGCACCATGTGCTGTGCACCAATTCTTCAATTTTATTCTTGGGCTTAACTATTGCCTTATTTTTTTGTGGAGCACTTTTGGTTTGGCTTCTCAGGAGTGCCTGTTTGTCTACTTTTCCATTGGCAGTAAGAGGAAAAGAATCAATTTGAATGTAGATGCTAGGAATCATATTTGAAGGAAGAAATTCTCTCAAATAGGCAATGAGTTCATTCTTATTTACTTGAGAAGAAGCTTTGAAATAGGCCCTTATCTCTTTTGAAGGACCTTGGGATTCCATTCCAATCTCTTGCATGAGCTCCTTTATTGCATTCTCACTTAATTCATCATTCAGCTCATCTATTGTTTCCTCTCGCTTTTTATGTCCTACTCTTACATCCCAGCTATAAGGGAATGCATAGTTGTGATACCCTTTTTTCCTTTTATGAACATAGATGCCTAGATCATTGATGATACAATTGGTGCTTCGGCCCGTATCCTTTGGCCTCTTCCATCCAATTTTATTTTCTAAGTAATCAATCATCTCCGAAAGACTTACATCGCTGAAGCGATAAAAATCAACAAAGGAAACTTTGGAGAAAACTTCATCAGTCTCAAACATGGAAACATCCAGGTATTCGCTTACTGCATCTTTACTTCTATGGTAAGATTTACGGGTCTCCAAAATGATATTATCTATATCAGCTGGGTCAAAATGATCCTTTAAGAAAAGCTCTTCTGTGAGTCTGGTTTCAAAAAATTGTCCTCTGGAAAGTCCAGTAACGATCACTGGTATATGTTTTTCCAATGCCAGTTTGGTACTTAAGGTATAAACGGTTTTAAAGCAGCCATTACAGACGTTTTGATGTCGCTCTAGGCTATCTCTGAAAATCGCATTCATCGCATCTGTTCTACCATAAATATGGTCAACACCTAGCTTACTGGTGGTATTATTGATGTTCTCCTTGGCATTATCCGAAATAAAATCGTTATCCAGAGTCCAAGCAAGAACGTTTAACCCAAGTTCAACCAATTTGGCCAAAGCGTAACTACTGTCTTTACCTCCACTTAAAAGCATCAAGCAGTCGTATTCTTTCTCTTTTTCCTCACCTAAACCCAATATTTCTGATTTCAGGTTATCAAATGACTTAAAGTATGTGGAGACATTAGATTGGTACTCCTCAAATGATTCGCAAAGATTACATACGCCTTCTTCGTTAAAGCTGGCATCAGGGTAAGTAGAAGGAATACCACAATTTTTACAGTAAAAATCAGGAACTTCAAATAAATCCTCTTGAGAGTCCGCTAATACTATATGTGTCTCCTCAACGCTGGGGAATTTGGAGATAAGTAGTTCTAATTCAGTAGATTCAATTCGTACTCCATTTAGCTTTATTTGCTCATCAGCCCTTCCCAAATATTCGAGATTTCCGTGGGCATTCAATCTGGCTAGATCTCCTGATTTATAAATCTTTTGACCATCCTGATAAGGGTTGTTTATAAATGATTCATCGGTAAGGTTTTGGTTTTGATAATACCCAAGAGCAAGGACTTTACCTCCTAAATATAAGTTTCCTGGAACCCCCTGCGGTACCGGATTTAAGCGTTCATCTAACACATAGAAATAACAATCTGAAATGGGCTTACCTATGGGCACAGAAAAAGCTTTTTCATTAGGGTCAAATTTATGAACGATACATCCGACGGTTGCTTCGGTGGGGCCATATTCATTGAAGATTTCTGCAGCTTCTGGCAGCTGGGATTGAAAGTCCAATGCAAGATTTGTTTCCAGGTTTTCCCCTCCAAAAATGACCGTATGTAGCTGTGAGTCTTTTAATTCACTTCCTTGAATAACTCTTGCATGGGAGGGAGTAAGTTTAATCGCGTTTATCTGCTTGTTTTTGACAACTTCTAGAATAGATAAATCTGATGTTCCTTTGCTTTCAGGATAAATATGGATGGATCCACCTGTTAATAGTGGAAGAAATATCGAAGTGATGGTTAAATCAAAGCCAATCGATGTAAAAAAGGGCATGCTTACTTCCTGACCCTTGCTATACAAGTTCTTCGCTTCTTGGATATAGTTAGCTAAAGAGAGGAGAGAAACTTCTACTCCTTTAGGTTTTCCTGTAGAGCCTGAAGTGAAAAGGATATAAGTGCTACGATTTTGATCTATACCTAATTCTAATTCAGCTTTTTGGTTTTCAGAAGACCGAAGTTCCTGAAGATTGATGTCTGATGTAGCATAATTAGAACCAAAATCTGAGGAAGCACTAATAAGCAATTTAGGTTTTAAGTCTTCCAATATGACCTGTATTCGCTTTTGAGGTAAACCTACTGGTAAGGGAACAAATGTGGCACCCAATCTTAAAATAGCCAGAATAGATATGATGTATTCAGCAGATCTTTCCTTATGAACAACTACTACGTTTTGAGGCTTGACTCCTTGCTCTAAGAGCTTTAAACAAGTCTTATTAATAAGAATGTCGAGTTCTCTAAAGGAAATGCTTTCCTCTCCTAAAGCTAAGGCTCTATTATTTGAATTTTGTTCAAAAATGTTTTTAAGTTGATTGTCAAGAGATAGGATGGTGTTTTCAGAGCTTTCATACGTATTAATAAGCTCAGCTTTTTCCTGATCTGTTACCAGTTTAACATCGGATATTTTTGATCCATCATCTGAAATAAATGCCTGAACTAGCTTCGTAAAATGATCGGGGAGAAGCTCTATCTGAGAATCCGTAAAATAAGCTTCATTTACATCAAAATAGTAGTCCAAGTTCGTTTGATTATTAAAATCAAAAGCTTGTAATCGGAGTTGATGACCAGGGTCCAATTCCCCGGGAAATAACCATTTGGTTTTACAGGGTATGGTTCCAAAATCTCCAAAACAAATGGGAATGTAATTTACCACCAAGTGAATTCCTCTGGCATTTTCCATTGTTTGAGCGCCTGGGTATCCGTTTTTAAAAAAATCGAAAAGTTCAAGCCTAACCTTTCCAAATAGACTCTGAAAAGTATCTTCACTAGTTACCTGAATATCAAAGGGTAGCACTTCTATCAAAAGGCCGGTTGTATTTTTAAAGTCACTCAGATTTCGGTTAGGGAAGGGGCTTCCCAATCGAATATTTGATTCACCGGAAATTCTGGAAATAAAGGCAGCGAAGAGCGTGGACCAAATCGTAAACTTGGTAAGATCTGGGTTAAAGGAGCGATACCCTCCAGTATTCAGCTTTTCGTCTAATGAATCCTTTAATGCTCTATCAATAGGAATTTTGACCCTTCTTGCTTTAGACTTTGAAGATTTTTCATTCCCGTAAAGAGCTAATTTTTTATCAGGTATTTGACCTTTGGACTTCCAGTATTCAGCTGAAGGCGTGTTTTTAGAATTTCGCTTCTCTAACTCAAACTCTCTGTATTTTTCAAAACTTGATTTTTTTTCAAATTCAATCTTTTGATGGCTTAACTCAGCCTGATAGAGTTTGGCCATTTCTTCAAAGAGAATTTTTATAGAGGCAGCATCCGCTAAAATATGATGTACGCTTAAGTACCAGATGAAATGCTCTTCACCGAGCTTTATCAGGGTGGAATCAAAACATCTTTGATGAAGATCTATGGGCTGAAGTATTCTATGATCAATAAAAGAATTTACCTCAGTTTCTGAAACGTGTATTGATTCCAGGGTGAAATCCATTTCCTGCAACACAATTTGCTCCACTTCCAGCTCTTCATTTTCCTGAAAAATTGTTCTTAGGGAATCGTTATTGGAGATAAGCTTATTGAAAGCTTGCTCAAAAGCATAGATATCAATTTCACCTCTCAATTTGAAAGTATGTGGTAAGTAATTGGAAGTGGAGTGGGGATCGATTTTATGACTTGCCCAAATACTCTGTTGACTCCCAGTAAGGCTGGAAATGGTGCTTTTTGATGCTTGCAAACTTGAATTATTTATTCTGCTGTTGAGCAATATATTCTGATATGGAGGATACTGAATTGAAATTTTCAATGACCATATCTTGAGGCGGTACTTTTATTTCATATGCTTCCTCTAGGTGAGCAATAAGCTTCATAATAGTGATACTATCTATCAATCCACTGCTAAGTAATTCCTCCTCTTGGGTGACAAGGATATTTATTTCCTTATTGATATAATTGGTAATTTCTTCAACCATTAATTTGGATTTAATGCGGTTCGGTTTCTTTTGACCATATAATCAGGTCGCGGCTCAGTGACTTCTTTAATATTATCTGTTGGGTTGAAAGTAAACATCAGGAGTTTTCTGTCTTCCACACCCATATTTTGGTAAGAGCTATGCAATAGATTACAATGGAAGATGTGAACATCGCCCGCTTTTCCAGTAAAAGGTATAATTGGACTATGTTTTTTTACCATTTTGGCCAAGGTACTTTGGGTGATCATGTATTTCAAGTTCTCATCATGCACTCCATCCGGATTATTCAGGTAAGATTCAACTTCACCTTCCTTGTGGGAAGAGGGGATCGCCAAAACAGGACCATTTGCTACCTCCACATCCGACAATAAAATTGCAACAGTTAAGGCATTGGGAGCAATCATCCCATCTTCTTTCCAGAACTTAAAATCCTGATGCCAGCTCCAAACCCCAGACTCCAAGCTACTCTTTGTATTTAGTTTGGATTGGAAAAGGTAAAATTCAGTATTTAGCAATTGACTAATTAGGATAGGCAAAGAGGATTTTTCAAGCAACTCAAGAATTGAGGCATCAAATTTTTCAGGAGCAAAAACTGTCCTGATTTTCTGTGAATTCTTTTCCCGAAAAAACTCTGGACCATCCAGTTTTTCTATTTTTTCAATCGCTTCCTTGATCTGAACCAATGCATCACCTTGTAACCAACTAGTTAGATGTAAATAGCCTTGCTCTTGATACGCATCGATTTGATCCTTATTTAGCATAATAGATTTTCCTTATAATTAATTAGAAAACTGCTTCTCGAGCTTAAGATAGTGTACTTTTCCATTCACTGAATGTGGCAGAGATTGAACTTCGAAGAAATTTCTCGGAATGCTCGTTTTGGGTAATAAATTCAAAAGCTTCTTTCTTATTTCATCCATATCCAAGGTACTATTTTTAGGGACTATTGCTGCGCAAAGCTCTCTTGTTCCATTAGGCTGGCAGGTAAAAACAGCTACGTTTTTTACCTCTGGAAGCCTAAGTATCACTTGCTCGATTGCCCCCATTTCTACTCTATGTCCACTAATCTTCACTTGTCGATCCATTCTACCTACAAAAACCAATTCATCGTCCTCATTTAAATAGACATAATCTCCAGTCCTATAATACTTGGTTTCCTTTCCTTCTTGAATATCATAGAAAAATGCTTTTTCGTTAAGAAAATCATTATTCCAATAGCCTGACATCATAGTGGAAGAGTGTACTAATAACTCGCCCTGTTCTCCTGGGTTTACATGCTGGTTTTCAGAGTCTAGAATCAAATAGTTTGTATTGCTCCAAACCTGACCGATGGGTATTTCTTTTTCTGGGTTGACTGGCTCAGTAATCGTGTAATAAGTACACTGATTTACTTCTGCAGGACCATATACATTGGAAATTTTAGCGCTTGGTATTTTCTTGATTAACTCATTTAACTTTCCAGAAGGAAAGACTTCGCCTCCATATTTGATCCATCTGAGCTTAGGGAAATCAAGATCGAAATTTCCTTGAATCAATGAGATGAAAAGAGAAGGGACTGAGTATAAAATGCTGATTTCATTTGCTTTTATTGCTTCGCAAAAACTTCCCAGCATGATCAGTTCACTGGTGCCAAAAACATAAGTGGTACAACCTGCATAAATCGCGGAGAAATAGCCAAATGTGCTTTGATCAAAATGCAAGGAGGCCACATTTCCAATCACATCATCAGGAGTAACTTCATAGAGCAAGGCTGATTGTCTTGCATAAGCCATCCCGCTTGCGTGGGTATGAACGATCCCTTTGGGTTCACCTGTAGAGCCTGAAGTATATAAAATATAAGCCAGATCCGAAGGTTTGATATCTAAATCTAATGGGGAGTCATCTGCCTCTTGAAAAACAGTATTCCAATTGATCCCTGATTGAGAACCTAAAATGATTAACTCATCAGTTGCCATTTGATCAACTTTTCTCTGATGTGTTGGAATGGTGAGTAACACCTTTATGCCACAATCTTGAATAATGGCGTCGAGTTTCTCCGCAGGTTGACTGGGATCTAAAGCCACCAATACGGCACCTGCTTTTAACACACCATAAATGGCAAAGGAAGTAACTATGTTTTTCTCTATCAAAATGCCTATTCGTTCCCCCTGTTTAACATTTTGGGAAACAAGCCAATTGGCAAGTTGATTACTCTTCTGATCTAACTCCTGATAAGTAATTTGCCCTTCAGCACACTTAAAAGCAATCTTCTCCGGACTTGCTTTTGCACCGGCAGATAGGAGTTCGCTCAGTATTTGAGTTTTTGAATTCATAATAACCCATCCAGTTTGGCGATGATATTTCTTTGGATATCGGATGTGCCAGAATAGATTAATCCACCCAAGCCATCACGTAAATCTCGCTCTACTTCATATTCTGTAACCACCCCTTTGGCTCCAAAAATCCGGATAAAATCCAAGCTGGATTCCACAAAAGCTTCACTAATATATAATTTAGCCATCGCTGCTTCCTTCATTAAGGGTAAATCACTATGGTCAAGATAAGCCACCTTATACAAATGCATTTTTGAAGTTTCCAGTCGAAGCCTCATGTTGGCTATACGGTTGGATATAGATTGGTTTTTGCCAATACTTTGACCAAATGACTGCCGATTATTTGCATAATCAATGGACAGTTCCAATTGCTTTTCCATTCTCCCAATTTGACTGGCAAAGATGTATCCTCGTTCGGATTCCATGGCAGAGCTAAACAAACTCAAACCTGAACCCTCTCTGCCCAATCTATTTTCATCGGGAACAAAGCAGTTTTTGAAATAGAGGTTGCCCATGGGAGTGGTTCGCATTCCAACTTTGTCGCGGACCTCGCTTACTGTAAAGCCCTCCATGGTATTATCAACAATAAATGCTGTAATACCCCATTTGCCCAATTTGGCATTAGTAGTGGCAAAGACAACTGCTATTTCGCAAATGGGAGCGAGGGTGATGTAATGCTTTTCCCCAGTTAAAATATAGCCGCCTTCCACTTTATCAGCTGTCATCTCCAAAGCATAAGTGTCGGAACCTGAGCCTTCTTCAGTTATTCCAAAGGCTCCAATGGTACCTGATATTAGTTTTTTGAGATACTTATTCTTCTGATCTTCAGTTCCAAAAGCATTGATAGCCATTTGTGTGCTCCACAATTGAGAGTTGAGCGAAAAGGGGAGGCCATTGTCTTTACATCCATAGCCTAAACCTTCTAGCATGAGCACGGTAGTCAGCGGATCAAAACCACTTCCTCCATAAGACTTGCTAAAAGGCCAACCTAAAACCCCAAATTCAGCACATTTTTTCCATTCTTCTAAAGGGAAAATATTACCACGATCTTTCTCGGAAACATCCTGATTTAGATGAGTTTCAGAAAACTCAATGGCTTTCTTCTTTAATTCTAATTGTTCCTTGCTCCAGCTAAAATTCATTTTATTAAAACGTGAACTTCACAAAACCTCTGAAGTTGAAGGGTGTTCCAGGAGTGAAATGAATTTCACTTACAGGACTTGGTTCAAGACTTCCATCTGCCAATCGGATTCTTGACTCTGTATCAAATTGGGTTTCTTTCCAATCCGTATCCAATAAGTTTTCAATAAAGAATCCAACAGTGATGGCATTAAATGTATAACTGGCATTTAAATCCACAACTGTGTACCCTTCAGCAATTACGCTATTGTCTTCATTGGCTGGTCGATCTTGTAAATACCTTGCTCTAAGTGCACCGGCAAAACCGTCTTTTTCTAAACTTAATCCTCCAGTAGTAGTGATTCTAGGTGCCAAAGGAATAAAGTTATTTCCTTCTGGATCTTCTAAGCTTCTGGCATAAGAATAAGTGAAGTCACCATCAAAATACAACCAGTTGCTTGCCTGCCAACGCAAACCTAAATCTACACCTCTTCTGCCGGTTTTTCCACTTGGCTCCACAATACCAGCATCTCCCACATAAACAAACTCTTGCTCTAGTCTTAGATACCAAAGCGCAGTGTTTACAATCAATCTCGGCATCAGTTTAAAATTACCACCCACATCAACTCCAAAACCTCTTGGAAGGATGGATTCATTATTTGGTCTCTCTAAGACCACTCTAGTATCATTGGAGTGAAATCCAATTCCTGATTTCAAGAAGAGCTGAACCTTCTCATTTGCAGTGTAAATAAAGTTCAACTTTGGACTTAATACAGCTGCATTTAGAGATTTTGGATCATATTCTGGAGTCAAATCATCTTGATAAAGGAAGTTAAAGTAATCCACTCTCAAGCCTGGATTAATTCTCCATTTATTTATAAATAAGTCAAAATTTACATAACTGTAATAATTCGCCTCGGTAATATCTCCTCTTTGGGTTACAAAGCGAACGCTATCTCTGTTTTTAGTCCCGGCGAGTTCATTTCCTCTGCTGTCATCTGATCTTAATCCAACGCCAAACTGCAAAGCATAATCTCCACCACTAAAGGTATTGCTGTAGGTTAATTGACTCTCCAGGCCAAATAAGGCACGATCTTCCCTTTGTCTGATTTGATCCCCATTGACGGAGTCTTCTAAGAAAAAGGTGAAGTTTGAAAACAGTTCAAAATCATACTTGGAGAAATAGGCATTGTTCTTAATGAAGAGTCTATCATTGATCATTTTGGAATGATTCAAAGCAATATTACTTCTACTTGTATAACCACCTTCGGTATCATCTAAGGCACCAAAATTCGTGATTTGACCACTTTCTACCGCTCGAACGGGGATTTGCCCTGAGGCATCCCATTTACTTGTAAAATGTGAAGCGATTAAGCTAAAATCACTTCCGTCATCAAAGGTGACACCATATCGACCCATCAAATTTAATCTGTTGAAATTCTGACTGGATTCAAATGGGCCATCGCTGGATAAATATTCGGCAGCGATATAAGCATTGTTATTTACTTTGTTTACTAGGTTAAAAAGACCTACCGTTCTTATACTGTTAAAGCTACCTCCCTGCACAGAAACCGAACTTTTATCCAAACCTCTTTTAGTCTGGAAATTCACATATCCTGCTGTGGCAAAATTACCCTTGTCAGCATTGTAAGGACCTTTGTCAAAATCTATTCTCTCAACTGTCTCAGGGATAATAAAGTGTAAATCAGAGTAACCCTGACCATGAGCGTGCGATACCATATTGACAGGCATCCCATCTACGGAAATATTGATATCTGTACCGTGATCAATATCAAAACCTCTTAAGAAAATCTGTTCAGCTTTACCACCTCCTGCATGTTGGCCTATAAAAAGCCCAGGTACTTTTCTTAAAATATCCTGAGAAGTATTTACTGGATTGGTTTTAAGGTCAATTCTTGAAAGTGTACTCACTGGGTTCACATCTTGGCTAAAGATGACCTCTCCAAGTTCAATGGCAGATTCTTTTAATCGAATGGTAACTTCTTTTGAAAGATTATCTACTATATAAGCTTGAGTTTCATAACCGACATGGCTGATTTGAAGCGAGTCTCCTTTGGTTACTTCTGGTAAAACAAAGTACCCAGATTCATTCGTATGAGCATGATGCTCTGAAGTCGTATGAATAATATAGGCACCAATGATAGGGGAACCTGAAGTATCCAAAATTCTACCTTTTAAAGCTTGAGCCTGTATATAGCTGGAAAAAAGGAGTGTTATAAAAAAAGTAGAGAGTAATTTTTTGACCATGGTTATTTAGTTGGGGTCTAGAAAACTAGATTACTTAAATTTTAATTTTATCATGAAACCTTACTTCTCAGAAGGCTTTTTTGTTTGAAAAAATCTTAAAATATTTTCTTATTGAGAATCAGCTATTAATTGATGGATCATCCCGTATGGATTTTTTTCATCAGTGGAATAGGACTCTATGTTCATTTTAGTCCCTAGGTTTAATTCCTCAGCATATTTTGCAAATAAGCTTGCAACCACTTGATCTTCCAGAGCCCAACCTGTAGAATCAAATACACTCAAACTTGATTGGTACTTGCTCATCAGTTGCTCATCATGAATCAAATCAATCCAGGAAGGACCGATGTCTGTGGGTTCTAATTGCTGACATTCACCTTCTACTACCGCTTGCTCCAGAAAATCAGGACAAACATGGGCTTTTTGGAGTAGAGACTTTGGGAGTTCAAATTTTCCAGGGAAATCAGCTCCCACAGCATTAATATGTAAATGAGTTTTTGAATTTAATCTATCGAAGAGAGGGCCTTTTTCTGGTTCTATAGAAGTAGCTGTGCTCAAAATGTCAGCTTTCTCCATGATTTCTGAAATACTTGAGATCTTAGGTGAAATTCCCAAATCGATAGGGGAGATCCGCTCTGCCAAACTATTCATGGAGGCTTCATCGGTATCATAAATCAAAATCTCTTCTAATGGAAATAATCGGGATATCGCATGTATCTGTGTAATGGATTGTGCTCCACATCCAATGATCCCCAAGGTTTTAGAATTCTTATTAGCCATCATTTTACTGGCAACAGCACTGGAAGCTCCCGTCCTAATCGCGGTAAGCAAAACTCCATCCACGAGGTAATTTAAATGTCCAGTGTGAGCATCGTATGATGAAATGGTAGAAAGAATGGTGGGAAGCTTGAATCTTTTGGGATTTTCAGGATGATACCCCACCACTTTAATAATAATTTCTTCTCCTTTTTTCATCACAGGCATCCATTCTACCAATCCCAAAAAAGGTTTTTTATAATTAAATCCAGATCGAACAGGAACTTCTGTTTCTTTTTCTGAATAATTTTTTAATGAATCTTCCAGATTAAAAATTAAGTCATCCATCACTTTATTCAACCCTACTTTCCTGATAATCTGAATTATAGCGTCACTGTCAATGAGGATCGTTTCTTTACTTTTATTCATTTATGCTTTAGGTAAATAGTGGGTTAAAATTATGAATTGACTTGCCGATTCACTTTTTTAGTCAATACTTCAAACATAGATAGCATGTTATTGTTATGTAATTTGTTAAAAAAACTCACCCCAACCTTATGAATGGAACCAAAATATACCGTGCTAGTTTTTTATTCTTAGCTTTTTTCATCTTCTCAATATTCCAAGCATCCGCTCACAAACCCAATCAAAACTATGTATACCTAAGTATCTATGAGGGAGAAATGGATTGTAGGGTGGAGTTGAAAAAGAGTGACATTGAAAAAGTCCTGGGGTATTCCTTTTCGCAGGGAGAAATCCCTGAACCCAATAGTCGGGAAGTTCAAGCGATTGTCTCCTACATTGTTAAAAATCTGAAATTTAGCTCAAATCTGGGCGAACATGCTTTGAGTTTCGAGACCATAGATCTTCTTACTTTAAAGGATGATGATTTTCTATTGTTCAATTTTACCATGAGCAATATGCAACCAGTTCCATCTGAATTAGAGATCTATGATCAGATTTTCGTCAACGAACTAGGTAATAACCATGAGTCTCTACTGCATATAGAGCGGAATTGGAAAACCGGTGTATTGGCTAATGAATCGCTTCCATCTTTGATTTATGGAACATCTAACCCTATTCAGACCCTGAATATCGAAGAAGGATCTGTCTTTACAGGTTTTATGGCCATGGTCAAATCGGGTATCTATCATATTTGGATTGGTCTGGATCATATCTTGTTTTTAATCGCCTTATTGATCCCTTCTGTGATTATTTACCGATCAAAGAATGACCCAAAAAAGAGATGGTTAGGAATAAAATACACGGACTTCGTTCCGGAATCTAGCTTTAAAGCCGCCTTTCTATCTGTAGTTAAGATCATTACGATATTTACATTGGCACACTCGGTCACCTTAAGTTTGGCAGCATTAGAAGTGATTAATTTGCCTTCTAGACTAGTTGAGTCCATTATCGCTATATCTATTGCAATGGCAGCTTTCCATAACATTGTCCCTTTTCTCAATAAACGCGAATGGCTAATTATTTTGGTGTTCGGACTATTCCATGGTTTTGGTTTTGCCTCAGTTTTAGCGGAGCAATCAAGAGGAGGGGAGTACCTCGTGTATTCTTTGGTAGGCTTTAATTTTGGAGTTGAAATCGGTCAATTGGCAATCATCATTGTTGCATTTCCAATCCTTTTCCTTTTAAGTCGATTAAAAATATATAACATCATCTTGGTCGGATTCTCCATTTTGTTGATGTTAATTTCTACTTATTGGATTATTGAAAGGGCTTTTGGATATGATTTGAAACTTCATACTTGGTTGCTTGAAAAAGGAATCCTTTAGTAGCTTAGACTATGGAAGAAAATTCAGATGATCTTCTGGATCAGTGGCTTAATTTTAATGAAGCCGATCAAGATGCTGATGAACAAGTCAAGGAGCAAATTCCAAAAGCTCCTCAGGCTTCCTATTATCCTTTATCGATTGCCCAGCAACGTCTTTGGTTTGTTTACCAAAAAAATCCTGAAAGCCCAGTATATAATTACTTTGAAATCTGGAAATTTCAGGAAGGGGCTTTCCATTTGGAGACTTTTACCCAAGCCTTAGACCACTTAGTTGATAAACACCGTGTTTTAGCCAGCAATTACATTATCCTTGAGGAAGAAGCCGTAATGGTTTTCCGGGATAAGGATAGTTTCAGCCTTCAGGTCTACGATCAAAAGGTTAGTGAAGAGGAAGCTAGACAAAAACAAAAGGAATTAGCCAGCAAAGCCTTTAGACTGGAGTCCGACCCTTTAATTCGGATAGGAGTTTTTCTATTGGAAAATGGGGGATATTCCATTGGCATAACTTTTCATCATATTATTATAGATGCCTGGTCTATAGGGATTTTGAGGTCTGATTTTGCTGCTTTTTATAAGGAATTAAATGGCAAAGAGGAAAGTCAAAAATTAGAGTTAAACAAGGCTGATTTACAATATTCGGATTATACTCATTGGCAAAAGGAACAGCCAAAGGATAGTGCTCCAATCCATCCTTCTCAGGATTTAATGGACTCTTTTTTGGACCTTCCATTGGATTATTCGAGGCCCGCTACGCCCAGTTACCAGGGTAAGTTGCTTCGATTTTCGCTCCCAAAAGATCTTACGCCAAAAATTGGAGGTCTACTGAAAAAATTCCAAACCACTGATTTCAATATATTTCTTGCCGCTTTCCAGGTTTTACTTGGCCGATATGGGAAAAGTAAGGATGTGAACGTGGGCATTCCTGTTCTTTATCGAGAAAAGGAGGAGTTTAAGTCCATGGTTGGCTATTTTGTGGATACTCAGGTTATAGGGGCTAGTTTGGATGAACAAAAGTCATTTCCCGAACTGCTAAAGGAGATAAAAAACGATGTTTTAAAAGCTATTTCCTCAGAGAAGCCAAGCTATGAAGAACTTGTGATGGCTTCTAAAGAGATGAAAGATCAAAGCTATAATCCGATCTTTCAAGCGATGTTTGTAGGGCATTCAAGCGGGGAAAACCCATTCCGGGATCTTGGTATTCCTGTTGATTTTGAAGTTCTGGATTTAGATGTATCCAAGTTTGACTTGACATTACATCATTTTGGGCTAAAAGAGGGAGTTTATCAGATCGGGATAGAATTTAGCCAAGATTTGTTCTCCTCCATCTTTGCGGAGCGCATGAATAAACATTTTGCAAGCCTCCTCAAAGAGATTTGTGATCATCCTGATTTGCCTATCAATTCGTATTCTCTGATCTCAGAAGAGGAGAGAAGCTTTTTGACTTCAGGGTTAAGCCCGGATTTTCATCCCGAAAATGAGGGAACGGTTTTAACAGAGATTCTTGAAAACCTGCAGAGTAAAAGAGACCAAATTGCGGTGGTTTGTGGTGCAGAGCGCTTGAGTTATGGGGAATTGGACCATCGAAGTACGATCATTTCTAAGGAACTAGAAAAGCTTCATGTGGACCCTGAGTTACCAATCGGTATCTATATGGAAAGGTCCGTTGATTTCCTTGTTTCTCTACTAGCAATTATGAGAATTGGAGGCGCTTATTTGCCTTTGGATCCTGAATATCCAGATCAAAGAATTCTTCAATATTTACAGGAATCAGGAGCGGAATATGTGCTTTCCCATAGAGGCTTACTGACTTCCAAAACTTCCATTAAAGAATTTGTAAAAACATTAGAAATAGATTCATTTGATTATAATCAAATAATTGAAAATCAAATTTTTAAGGAATATTCATTCGATCATAAAGCATATCTCATTTTCACTTCTGGAAGTACGAAAAAACCCAAAGGAGTTTATGTAAATCATCAAAATTTATATTCCTCTGTTGCGGCTAGAAAAGCATATTATCAAGAGTCTCCAGAGGCCTTTTTATTGTTGTCCTCCTTTTCATTTGATAGCTCTGTTGCGGGGATTTTTTGGGCACTGTGTACTGGAGGAAAATTGGTCATTTCTCAGGCAAATGAATCCTTGGATACCTCAGCTCTTGACTCTATTATAAGTAGAGAGAAAATCAGTCATACCCTGATGCTGCCTTCTCTGTATCAGGCATTGATTCAAGGGAGTGAAAATTCATGGGATTCCCTTAAAACGGTGATTTTGGCAGGAGAGGAGTTCCCCAATGAATTGATTCCATCACATTTTGAAAAACAGCCAAAAACAAGGCTTTTTAATGAATATGGGCCTACTGAAGGAACGGTTTGGTGTACTGTTCAAGAGCTAAAAGCCGGTGAGTCATTTCATAAAGTGCCCATTGGTCTGGCAACTTCCAATGCCTTGGCATATGTGCTAGATGAGCAACAGGAGTTAAGTCCTGTAGGGATTTCGGGTGAACTTTGCATTGCTGGGGCAGGGTTGACAAAAGGCTATTTGTCAAAAAGTGAAACCGATGAAAAATTCCTAAAAAACCCTTATTCAGAGGTTTGGGATAGGATTTATAAAACCGGAGACCTTGTTCGCATTCAGAAAGACGGCTTGATAGAATACCTGGGAAGAAAGGATAATCAGGTAAAAATTCGGGGTCATCGAATCGAGTTGGCTGAAATACAGGAATTGGCGCTGCAATTCCCACAGGTTCAAATGGCAGTGGCTTTAGTCAGCAATGAAAAGGATCCTCAACTTATGTTGGCGTATACTTCGGGCCAAAAGTTGGAAGAAGGGGAATTGATCAGCTTTTTACGTGAAAAGCTTCCTCGATTTATGGTCCCAGACCTTTTGCTGCAATTGGAAGAATTTCCTTTACTGCCCAATGGAAAAGTGGATTTAGCCTCCATTCAAGAGCTTGCTCGATCCCAACCAAAAGCTGCAGAAACAGCCTTTAAAGGGCCGTCTACCTACCTGGAACGCCAAGTTGCTGGCATCTGGGCAGATGTGATGGGAGTAGAGGAAGTACCTGTCAACAGAGATTTCAATGAACTGGGAGGCAATTCTTTGCAAAGCATTCGCATTATTTCCAGGTGTAGAAATATAGGAATTAAGGTAACGCCTGCGCAATTTCTTCGCTATTCTACGGTGGAATCCTTGGTGAAATCCCTTCATCATGAGGAATATGCCAGACCAGAAAATTTGCTGGAGCTGGAAGTGTTAAAAATATGGGAGAAGTATTTAGGGCAGAAGTTGATTGGAGTTAAAGATAGCTTCCAAAAGAATGGGGGGGCAGAATATGAATGGAAGCTGGTAGAAAAGGAGTTGAATGATTCTTATGAATTTCAAAAACCTATCCAACTATCGGACTCCATTCAGGAAATTTCTGAAAAAGTAGTTAATAAAAAAGGCTTAGTTGAATTAGGTTCAAAACCCATAAAAAGAATCATTCCTGTTAAGACCACAGGGGACAAATTACCGGTTTTTTGCATACACAGCGAGTTTTACTACGAAACGGTTTATAGCCAGTTAACCAGGCATTTACCCGCAGAATACCCAGTTTATGGTGTATTATCGGTGAGCCCTGAATTAGTGAAGGATTCCGTTCCTGAAAATATAGGCGAAATCGCGGATTTATGTCTAGAGGAAATACGATTGATTCAAGGGAAAGGACCTTATCGGATTTTATCCTATTCCATAGGCAATGTGGTCGCGTTTGAGTTGGCCAAAAAGCTAAAGCAGCAAGGGGAGAAGGTCAATTTGGTGATGATTGATCCACCTTTATTTTTCGATAAATCAAGAGTATTTGGCAAGGGAGGTTATAGAAAATTATTCAAATACTTAGACTATTGGAATAAGCCTTCGGTACTGGTCAATAAGTTGATCAAAAAAGTGAAGAAAGATAAAAATCAGCCTGTATTGATTAAGGACACAGGTTTATTGAAAAAATACTTACTGGCTTATAAGCCTGAGAAAATTGACTGTGAAACCCTGCTTATTACTACGCCCAGGGAGTATAAACATGCTTTCGGATGGGAACCTTTGGTGAACATTGTAGATCGAGAGGAGATTTTGGGACCTCATCTTAAACTGATACGTGAGCCTTATACAGGTCAGATGAACGCTGCCATTGCCAGAAATCTAAAACGATGGGATCTTGAGATGGATTAAAGGCTTATATTATGAAAGTTGATTTATGGATTGCCAAACTGGATGACTGTCTGATAGAAGATGAAGAAATTCTTTCTGAAGAAGAGAGAACACGTGCCAATCGATTTTTGTATCCCCATTTAAAGGAACATTATACCAAACGAAGAAGCATTCTTCGGAAAATGCTTTCCAGGTATTTAGAAATTGATCCTAAGGAGATAGTTATCAAGGAGCGTAAATTAGGGAAGCCGTATGTAAGCAATAATGGAGAAGGAATATTTTTCAATACCTCACATTCCAAGGAATTCGTTCTTTATGGTTTCTCTAGAGAATCCGAGTTAGGAGTGGATTTAGAGTTTTTGAATTCAGAGATTGAGGCAGATTTGATCTCAACTCATTTTTTCTCTGTAGAGGAGATCAATTTGATTCGGAACTCTCAAGGCAGGGAAAAGACCGAAGCATTTTTCAGACTCTGGTGTATTAAGGAAGCTTATATCAAATTGGTAGGAAAAGGACTGACATTTCCGCTTGATCAAGTTTTGGTTAAGGATTCCATGACAGTTCCCAAATTAGAGATTCCCTTAAAATCAAGTGCAGAGAAAGTAAAAGAGCATACTTGTATTTACTCCAATTGGATTCCAGGTTTTGGTTTGGGGGTAGTGGTAGAAGGAAAAGAGCTGGAGATAGAATATAGGGTTTACAGCTAGGTATAGAGGTATTATTTATTTGTATTTAACATAATATAAATTATGTAACAATTATTATGAATTGCGTCCAGTCGCCAAGCGGATGGTTAACATAAAATCAGTTATCGGTACAGAGTACGATAACGGCTCGATTTTATGTTAAAGCAAATACATATTGAAGATTATCAAAAGCAAATCTCGGCTCTAACACTAATTCTGCTTTTATAATTCTCTATTAATAAATACCTGCTCAGCCAGAATGCAAGAGAATCTTGAGCAAAGCTTAACGCTCTATTTTCCTTATTCGGGCAAAGGTCCAGGTCGTTTTCATATAAGCGATTCTCATGGCTTAGAATTATTTCAATGGAGCCTAAAGAATGCATTGCATTTCTTTGCGCTTAGAATTCTATTTGTTCATTAGTCAGCTTGAGTTCTTTCATTATATTATCTTGCGAAAATTTTCAAAACAAGATCTTTTATCATGAGGCGAAAAATTCCAGAATCAACTCTACCAAAACTCAATCGTTCACAATTGATTACTTCCGAAGGCTTACAAAAGTTAAAGGAAGAACATGATCATTTGTGGCGAGTTGAACGTCCAGACGTTACCGCAAAGGTGGCATGGGCCGCAAGTTTGGGAGATCGTTCAGAAAATGCCGATTACCATTACAACAAAAAACGTCTTAGAGAAATTGATAATCGCCTTCGCTATTTGCGTAAATGTATTGATGACTTTAAAGTGATCGAATACCACCCCAATCAAGAAGGAAAAGTGAATTTTGGTGCTTGGGTAGAAATTAAAAACGAAAAGAAAGGGCTTAAAAATCGTTTTCGTATTGTTGGTTACGAAGAGTTAATTGGTAACAAAAATTATATCTCTATGGACTCTCCCATGGCTAAATCGCTTCTTGGTAAAGCTGTTGGAGATGAGGTGATTGTTAGTACCAAATTGGGTGATTTTGTATGGAAAATTCTAAAAATAGAGTATCAAAAGTAGTTTCGTTAATCATCACTAGAAGGAATTGCTTAGCATGAGGTACAATTTAAAACACCTTTTTTCTGCTTGGAAAACTACAGTTTTTCTGATTACTTATCGATTTTAATATGTTTGGGAATTATTAGGGATATTTTTGTTCTTCGCTCTTGCCCCCAACCTATGCTTTTATCCTTTACCTCCGAGATTAGTACTACTTCATGGATTCTTAGTTTTTTGGCCGCTTTTGTTATCGGATTGTCTAAATCTGGAATCAAAGGCATTGCCATCATCAATGTAACTTTTATGGCTATTGCCTTCGAAGCGAAGCAATCCACAGGCATTGTATTACCTCTTTTGGTGGTGGCAGATGTGTTTGCTGTGATTTATTACAATCGGCATACGCAATGGAAATATGTAGCAAAATTTCTTCCCTGGATGATTTTGGGGATTTTATTGGGAAGTTGGTTTGGGATGGATCTTCCAGAAAAAGCCTTTAAAATCTGTATGGCGACCATTATCTTCCTAACCGTCGCTTTTATTGTTTATTGGGATCAAAAAAAGGAAAAAACGGTACCTACTCACTGGGCATTTTCAAGCGGTGTTGGTACGCTGGCAGGCTTTACCACCATGGTTGGTAATTTGGCAGGACCTATATCTAATATTTACTTTCTTGCCATGCGATTGCCCAAAAACCACTTCATTGGTACCGCTGCCTGGCTCTTTTTGATCATCAATGTGTTCAAATTACCCTTTCATTTCTTTATCTGGAACACTATTTCTGCAGAAACCCTCCTACTCGACTTGAAACTGATCCCGGGAATTATCTTAGGATTTTTACTGGGAATTAAAATCGTCAAAATGATCGATGAGGCCTTTTTTAGAAAAATGATATTGGTATTGACCGCTTTGGGAGCAATCATTATTTTGTTTAAATAACATCATTAAATCTAAGTTATAATTGATTTATTGACTTCTACCCAACTTAGAATATAAAAACCTTCGAGGTTTTGAAAACGGCAAAGGTTATGGTTAAATACCTCTGGAACGCTCTTTGCGTATTTATACTTGATGCAACATAAAAATAAAGTATTGATAGGGGCTGTAGCTCTCATTTTGATCGGTGGAATTACCTATAAATCTATTCAGACACCTTCCCTACCAACGGGCTCTCCTATCTTTTCTCCAGGTATTCATTCCAATATTCAAACTGCTTTTATTGACGTATGGCAGGAATACAAGGAACTCCATAGCTATGGTTTTGATGTGATTCAAAGTAACCTGAGTTCCTCTACTATGCAGGCTCAGCCGGTCATTGATTTCAGTGATATTTTTGGCAAAAACAGAAGGTATAAATTAGATGTTGCAGAAAAAGTTTTGGATTCAGATGACCTCTTTATTGCTGACTTGCCAGATAATGTTTTGAGGGGATGGTTTGCTCATGAACTTGGGCATATTGTGGATTATGAAAACCACTCCAATATGGGAATGGTAACCTATGGAATTCGCTACGTTCTTTCGGATAAATTTAAACGTGAGCGAGAGCATGAAGCAGATAGTATTGCCATTCGTCATGGTTTCCGAGAAGATATTATTGCCGCAAAAAAATACATTCTTGAGAATGATTTTATTTCCCCAGAATACCAAAATCAGATCAAAAAATATTACATGTCGATTCGTGGTGCAGAACTTTGCCCCGATGAACGAATTCCAGTTTTGCCTAAAGTTGAGATATAAACTTCAGTAAGGATTTCATTTTTTCTTCTTTCATGACTTTTGGGGTTTTGGTCTGCCCTCCTTTTTTATTGCTTTGGCCAAGAAAATCCGTGTATTGATTTTTGGAAATTACTTTTACATCAATGTCTTTCAGTGCTTTAGATCGAGCAACCGCATAGTTTTTATTAGCCGCTTGAAGGAGCTTATCCAGTTCCTTTGCTAGGCCATCAGTCTTTAAATCAGAGACAATTACCCATTGATGGATATATTCTCCAGCTTCATTTTTGATGGCAGCCACCATGTATTCATTAATACTCGATTGGTGGGCTTCTGCTAATTCCAAAATGGCTTTATCCATCTTTTCTTCCGAAAGTTGCGAGCCTACCACATTGAGGAAAAACTTGGTTCTACCTGTAATCTTTATTTGAGGAGGATTCAAGCTTTGGAAGCGAATCACATCTCCTATCATATACCGCCAAGCCCCTGCACATGAGCTGAGAATAAGTACATACTCCTGCCCCACTTCTACTTCATCAATTCCCAAAACCAATGGTTCGTCCAGCAGCTCTCCAGTTTCATTGATACCTCTTTCATCAAAAGGAATAAACTCAAAGAAATACCCATGTTCAAGTGCCATTTTCATGTCCATTGAACCCGGGGTTCCAGTATAAGAAATGAATCCCTCTGAGGCCAAATAGGTATCCATTATAGTAATGGGTTTTCCACAAATAGCATTGAAATCTTCCCGGTAAGTTTCGAAGGCTACTCCTCCAGAGGCGTACACTTGAAAGTTGGGCCAAATCTCATGGATATGCTTCAAATTATGCTTTTTAATAATCCGTTGCAGCATCAATAAAACCCAGGAAGGAATTCCGGCAATGGCTCCAATATTCCATTCAGGAGCTTGCTCAGCAATAGCATTTACACGCTCATCCCAGTCGGGAATAGCGGCAATGTCTTTTCCCGGTCTGTAGAAAATGTCGTACCAATCGGGGAAATTACTCACATTGATTCCAGAAATTTCTCCTTCTTCAAAACCTCTATCATTTTTTTCCAGGTTGGCAGAACTACTCAACATCAGGATTTCAGATTCGAAAAGCGTCTCTGGAAAGTCGAAGTCATGAAGAGAGCTGATCATGGAGCTACCTACAGATTTCATGGAAGCCAAAAACTCGTCTGTTATGGGAATTCGTTTGCTGCTTTTCCCTGTAGTACCGCTACTTCGGGCAAAGAAATTAGGTTTTCCTGGCCAGGTAATATCCTCAAAACGCTCCTGTTTAGACCACCAAAGCTCATGCATTTGCTTGTAATCAAAGATGGGAACCTCTTTTTGAAAGGATTCCACTAGTTGGTCGGATTGTAGGATTTCAGAAAAGCCATAGTACTTGCCAAAAGCGGTGTCTTTGGCTTGAGTTAAAAGATCCCTGAGTTGATTTTCCTGAGAAATTTTCGGGTTTTCTTCTTCTGATTGGAGTTTTGCGGTGATGTCTATTCCGGCTTTGACGAGCTTACCTAGGATGGCCATAAATGATTTTTTCTTTTTAAAAGTACAAAGCCCATGCCTTGGTAAAACTGATTTTTGATCAGCCAATTATTATCTAGTCCCATAAGGAATAAAACTTTCGTCTTTTCTCGATTTTGAAATCAACAACCTATCAAAATCATAAGATTCAATAATTAGATCTTTCTTTTTATCATAATTCTCTGATCCTCAATGAAATTTAATTTTGAATAAATCTACAAATCAGGTATTTTACTTAGATATTAAACTTTTTCGATCATATGAATTCTATTAACAAAGGAAAACTAGTCCTTGGAGTTTCACTAAAAGTTTTTGAAGAGCTCCTCCAAAGTTTACAAGATCAAGGTCTTTTTGATCAATTGTCTAATTCACAAGATTTTCCGATTATTCCAGGAAACGATGATTTGGTGATTACAGCCAACATCGATGTTCAATTAGCTCCGGTCAAGTTTAGGTTGAAAGTGGTTTCGACTAATAATAAGTATACCACTTTAAACCTTTCTGGTAGGGTGAAAATGAGCGTTTCCTCCCCTACTGCAGATAGCCCAGATCTATTTGACATTCCTTTCCAGATTCATCTTAAAATTACCCCTGTGCTGAAAGCGAGAACAAATCAGGCTCCTGTTTTAGCGCTTTCTTATGGGGGGATTGATTTTATCGAAGGACCTTTGCCTGCCAGTCAAGTTGAAGCGATGATTCAAGCTCCTGAATTTATGCAGCTTCTGAATAATTTCGAATTGGATCTCATCGAACCAGCATTGGATGGATTAGAAGAAGTTCTCTTTTTTAATGAAAACAAACCAAACCATGCGGATTGGGCAGTAGGATTACATATGATGCGTGGTACTGGAGTCAATGTAGACGCTATTGGTTTGATCGTCGATGTGCCTGGAGGTGATGTTTCTGCACCTTTAGGGGGTAGTTTTGTTCCTATGAGGGCTGAAATTATCACGCAATTTACCGATAGCTTGGTTCAGGCATTAGTAGATGAAGCCAAAGAGGAACTCAGATCCTGGTTTGAGGATATCAAAGGTGTGGATTTGAGAGTGACTAAATTGAACCTGACAGTGGATGATCGACAGCTATATCTGGATGCAAAATTTACTGAAAAAGAATACGATGCTGAAGTCACTATGAAAGGACCTATTTATTTTCAGCATGGCCCCGGGAGTCTAAGAATGCAAGCAAGTATCAGAGATGTTGATATTGATATCGATTTGCCTTGGTGGGCAGATTTTCTAGTTTGGCTGGCTGATATTTTAACACTAGGAACTATTGGTATCAATGATACCATCCATAATAAGCTCCCCAATTTTGCACAGAACTATGCTCAAAAGTTCTTGGATCAGTCCCTATCTAACTTAGGTGATTCACTTTCTCTCAATCAACTTTCTTTTCAGGGAGTAAATCTTGAGATTTATCCAGACCTAATTACTCTAGAAGATGGAGCTATTACCGTATACATTCAGGTGTTAAACAAGCCTTTGGAAGAGAATTTGGTGGATGCAAATCATTCAAAACTTAGAGATAGGTTTGTGATGTTTCATTTACAAACAGGCAGAAGATTTTTAGTAGAGCATCTTGCTTCCTTTATGCAAAGAGGTTTGATTAAAGTTCCAGGTTTCCACCAAGTAGATGGAAGATATATCCGGTCAAACCCTGACGAAAGAGAGAACAACAATCTGGAAGAAAGGTATGGCAGGTAATTTTACTTTTTAGAGTATTTAGTTTTTACAAATAATTAGTAAAATGAAATCCATTTGGAATAGATCCGAAAAATCAACTTTAAGAATTAATAATTTTTATTTAACTGAAAAACAAGGGTTTAAATAGAATCTATCTTTTTATTTATTAAATTATTAACCAGGAATTTTATTTAAATTTTTAATACGCCCAAACGATAAAAATACATCATATAACTAAATCATATATTCTAGATTTTTGAAATACTTTTAAACTAAACAAATAAATTTTATGGCATTCCTCAAAAAAATCAACAAAATCGGGCTAGGAATATTTGCCCTCTCATTTTTATTACTTACGTCTTGTGAATTAGAGCCAAGTGATAAAATAGATCCAACTACCTCTTCGGAACTTTCTTCACAAGATAATGGGAAAATAATTTTGCCGGATTACCTCCTATTACATGAAAATTTTGGAAGAATTAATGGATCAAACTCTAATCAGAGATTAGATCCTGAAAGTACTCCGCAAATTGAGAGTGAGGATTACAAAAATTTCAGGGAAATGGTTAGACAAGCAATGGAGGCTGTAGAACCATCTCCCTGTGGCCCTACTGATTTTAATTACTGGATAAACAATGAATTGGAAGGTTGGGATGAACCTGCACTATTTGGATTTACTGTCTATCAACTAGCCTCCTTTATTGGAATGTTGGACTTTCCCACCTATGATGCTTTATTATTTGAAAACAGTTCTGAAGATCAGTATTTTGGATTGGATGGGGAACACACTCAAGTCTTAACTAAGACGTTTAAAGATTTAAAGCGTTTTTGGGACATACCTTCTGAGGACATTGTATTAGCTGCAATGCATGGCAATATGTTACTGGATAGAGAAAAAGTGATTAGAATTGATAAAATCTTGTACAATGATGATCAAGCTAATGCTGAATTATATGCGGATTTGATAATTTTTCTCTTTGAAAATTTCTCACAATATAGAAATGGGGAACATCCAATTTTCACGTTCAATGCTTTTGCCCAAACTAGTTTTGAATTTGGTGGCAATTTAATTCCATCTAAGATTATAATGGGAGATGGCATTCTCGATGCATATACCGGACTAGGCTTTGAGGATGTTGCTCCGCAAGCAATACTAGCTCACGAATATGGTCATCAAATCCAATATGCTGTGGGCACTTTTGACAATCCAATTTCATCTGATCGAGCCGAGAATACAAGAAGAACTGAAATGATGGCAGATGCTTTTTCAGCTTATTATCTTTCACATGCTCGTGGAGCAACCATGCAGTGGAAAAGAGTTCAACAATTCCTTGAAGTATTTTTTAATATCGGAGATTGTGGGTTTTCAAATTCAGGTCACCATGGCACTCCATTACAAAGAATGGCAGCAGCTCAGTGGGGTTATGACTTAGCGAATAGTGCAAAAAAACAAGGAGAAATCTTGAGTAGTCAAGAGTTTGCTGATCTTTTTGATGCAGCTTTGCCTAGTCTTGTAGGTTCTTAATGCCAGTAGAAAAAGGTATTGTTAAAAAGGCGTAGTTTACCTACGCCTTTTTTTGTTCGAAAGAAATTCCTCATTCTTCTATTATTTGCCCTTCTCTGTTTCAAGCAATTTCATTTTCCCGTTGCAAATACACCCATTTGCCTTAATTTTGAAATTCAATTTTGATCTATGACTGAAGAATCCGCATCTCTTAATTTTATCGAACAAATCATTGCAGACGATTTGGCAGCAGGATTTGATCCGAAAAAACTTCGTTTCAGATTTCCTCCCGAGCCAAATGGTTATTTGCATATTGGACACGCAGCATCTATTTGCCTGAATTTTGGACTTGGAGAGCTACATAATGCACCGGTAAACCTTCGTTTTGATGATACCAATCCAAGCAAAGAAGAGCAGGAATACGTGGATGCTATAAAGCATGATATCGAATGGTTGGGTTTTCAATGGGCAAAGGAGTGTTACTCCTCCGACTATTTTCAACAGATGTATGATTGGGCCATCCAATTGATCAAAGAAGGAAAGGCCTATGTGGATGGACAGTCTGCAGCTGAAATGGCAGAGCAAAAAGGAACCCCAACTAAACCGGGGGTTGCAAGTCCATTTCGGGATCGATCAGTAGCAGAGAATCTGGATTTGTTTGAACGTATGAAGGAAGGGGAATTTGAGCAGGGTTCTTATGTGCTCCGAGCGAAAATTGATATGGCCTCTCCCAATATGCTGATGCGTGATCCACTGATCTATAGAATCGTTAGAAAGGCACACCATCGAACAGGAAATGATTGGTGTATATATCCTATGTACGATTGGGCGCATGGTGAGTCGGATTACATCGAACAGGTATCCCATTCCCTTTGTACCCTGGAATTTAAAATGCACCGCGAGCTTTATGACTGGTTTTTAGATCAAATCTATGACCCTTCCCTGCTGAGACCTAAACAAAGAGAGTTTGCTCGAAGAAATCTCAGCTATACGGTAATGAGTAAGCGTAAATTACTGGAGCTAGTACAAAGCAAGACGGTTTCTGGATGGGATGATCCACGTATGCCAACTATTTCAGGTTTGAGGAGAAGAGGTTATACACCAGATTCTATTCGTAAGTTTTCTGATCTGTCAGGAATATCCAAAAGGGATTCAGTTACAGATGTATCCCTGCTGGAATATTGTATCCGGGAGGATTTGAATAAAACTGCTACTCGAGTGATGGGTGTTTTGGACCCTGTGAAATTGGTAATTACGAATTATCCAGCAGGTAAAACAGAAATTTTAAGCGCTGAAAATAATCCTGAAGATCCTAACTCAGGGACTCATGATTTGCCGTTCAGTGGAGAATTATATATTGAAAGAGAGGACTTTAAAGAGCAAGCTGGGAATAAATTTTTCCGTTTGACTCTTGGAAATGAAGTTCGATTGAAAAGTGCCTATATCATCAAAGGGGAATCTGTGGTGAAGGATGCTGCAGGCAATATCACTGAAATTCACTGTACAGCTGACTTAGATTCAAGATCTGGAAGCGGAACAGAAGCGAGTACTAGAAAAGTAAAAGGAACGCTTCACTGGGTTTCCATTCAACATGCGATCAAAGCGGAAGTTCGTGAATATGATCGACTGTTTTTAGATGAAGCACCCGATAGCCATGAGGACAAAAACTTTATGGAATTTGTCAATCCTGAGTCCTTAAAAATTATCAAAGAAGCATATTTAGAACCTTATTTGAAGGAAGCATCAATGGATGATAAATTCCAGTTTCAGCGATTGGGTTACTTCACTTTGGATAAGGATTCTTCAGCTGAACAATTGGTCTTTAATAAGACGGTTGGACTGAGGGATTCATGGGCCAAGCAAAAACCTGCTCCGACACAGAACAACCCATCCGCTAAGCCAGCAAATCAAGGAGGTGGACAAGCACAAGGTCAAAGATCTTCCATCAATGAGATTCAAAAGATAGCGAAGAAATACACCAATCTTTCTGGAGATAAACTGGCTGCTGCCAGAGAAAATATTGCGAAGCTTGCAGAGGATGTTTCTTATGAAGAATTGGAGCCCCTATTCAATACAGCCGCAAAGAAAGTGGGAACCCGCATAGGTGTTATGATTTCACTGGGAGTCCTTTTGAATAAAGGTCAAGAAAGAAATGCGGAAATAGATGCCTTCATTGCTGCGGGATTAGCCGACAAGAATGAGCAGTTAGTAGAAGAAGCGGAAGCGGTAAGCAAAAAGTCTTAAAGCTGGAGTGAAAAAGCGGAAAATTCTCAATCTCAATTTTGAATATGAATCAACTCCCCCTTGGAGAAGTGTCTTCAATTGAAATAGGATTTAGATCAAAGGGGGCTAGGGGGATTTCAAAACATAATTGATTGAAGAATCTGAAGTCTGATAATCCCTGCCTCGTGTCTTCAAGAGACAATTATGGAAATGAGTAGTAACAGTATTCTGTAAGCATTTTGTCTGTCTAAGTAATATTTAAGACCACTATAAAGTCTGAAAGCGGAAAATTCTCAATTTCAGTTTTGAATATGAATCAACTCCCCCTTGGAGAAGCGTATTCAATTGAAATAGGATTTAGATCAAAGGGGGCCAGGGGGATTTCAAAACAAAATTGATTGAAGAATCTGAAGTCTGATAATCTCTGCCTCGTGTCTTCACGAGACAATTATGGAAATGAATTGAAGCAGGGATTAGTACAAAAAATAGAAATAAATGCTCGTAGATTCATTCTGCGAGCATTTTTTATTTGTTGAGTTTTCCGGGAAATTGACAATGTCAGGATTTTAGTAAATTGATATACAATACTTTACCCAATTAACTTTTTATGAGCTTAAAATCACATTTTCAAGGAAAAGTTATCTGGATTACTGGAGCCTCCTCAGGTATCGGGGAGGAAATGTGTTATCAATTCTCAGATTTTGGAGCAAAGCTCATTATTTCGGCTAGAAATGAAGGGAAACTAAAGCGGGTAAACTCTCAACTTCCAAGGAATCCCGGTTCAGCCAAAGTATTGCCAATTGACTTGGAGAACCTTTCTGAACTTCCGGGCAAAGCCAAAGAAGCAATGAGTTTTTTTGGAAGGATTGATATTCTCATCAATAATGCAGGAATGGCTGTTAGAGATTTTGCTATCAACACCTCAATCGAGACAGATCAAAAGCTAATGAATATCAATTATTTTGGAGCTGTTACTTTAACCAAATCTCTTCTACCCCATTTTCAAGAACAAGGCTCTGGTCAATTGGTAGTGATTAGTAGTTTATCCGGAAAATATGGTGTCCCAAAATTAGCGGCCTATTCTGCTCCCAAACATGCACTGCATGGATTCTTCGAATCTTTACGAAGTGAATTGGTGGATTCAGGAATTTTCATTTCTATACTTATTCCAGGGATAATTCAGACAGAAATTACCGCACATGCAGTCATGGGGCAAGGAGAAAATTATGGGAAAGTGGAAACGGCATTTAAAAAGGCCTACCCTACTGAAAAGGCCGTAAATGAAATGATATTAGCCATTTCAAAACGTAAAGAGGAATTTTATGTAGGAGGTATGGAAGGAGTCACCCTTTGGCTAAATCGGTTTTCGCCTTGGTTACTACGTCGCTTCATTCGAAACCATCCTTTAAAAAGATTAAGAAAGCTAAAAAAGAGTTTGACTTTTTGGAATTAAATTCTAAATAATCCTTTAAAAAGTTATTATTAAAGTATTGATATATAGGGGTATATGAAATTATATTTTTTAATAGGATGTAGTTTCCTTTCGATCAAAGAAACTACATCCGAAATTCAAGAATCAATAAGCATTACTTGTTTTTAATTCTTTATTAAAATTAAATGGTTTAAAAATTAAGGGGATATAAAAACATTGAGCTATCGCCAAAATTACTCCGATCTGATCGCTTGTTCCACTGGTTTCACCTGAAGAAAGTAAAAGGAAAAGAACAGGTAACATTCCTAAAAAAAGGTACATTAAAATCTTGTTCTCTTTACCCCAAGGTATTTCGGCACCAACCTTTTCAGATTTCATTACTCTGATTATAAGAAATAAGGCAAATGCAGCGATGGGTAAAATGATGTAGGTTAAGGAAAAATGGACGTTTAAAGTATCTCCATGGAACATAGTGTCTCCATTTTTGAGAATATCAAACAACAAATTCCCGAAAACATTGGCCCACCAAATTCCAAGAAGACCAAAATAAAGTTTTCGATTCCTCATTCTATACAGTCCTACGATGAGGGCAGCGTACAAACTCATTTGGAGAATAAGAAATATAAATGAAGGAGTTACTCCAGCCCCACTAATTCTAAGTCCAAAATATTCTGTTCCCCATATGTAAGAACTTCCATCAAATAGAGATCGGATAAAAGGAAGCCAAACAATCATAAAGGTGAGAGAAATGAAAAACGAAAGGACATTGGTCCAGACGTTTGGTGTACGGTAAGCAATAAGATTTTTCATAGTGTTGTGATTTTGTTTAACACTATGAGCATGAAAACCTTTCACTCGTTACTAGTTTTTAAGCATTTGGGGTAAAAATCAAGTATTTGGGATAAATGAATTATCGAAGCCGAGAAACTAGATTTGAAGCATAAGATTTTGAAACAGGAATGGGGGTTAAACCATGCTGAAGGATTATCACTCCTTGTTGTTTATTTCCATCATATTTTGCTAAATGACCCAAATTCACTATAAAAGACCGATGACATCTTACTAATTCCGGATGCAAGTTTAGGTCGTCAATCTTTTTTAATGTACTTCGGATCAACGTTTTGGAAAAGGTGCCCTGATGGATAAAATGTATTGCCACGTAATTATCTTCTGATTCTAGGTACAGAATATTTTCAAGCGAATAAGAGTGAAGGTTACTTTGATTATCAGAAGGAAAATGAATAATGGTATTCATATCTGAATGATAATCCTCAGCTGTTTCTGTAAGCTGCTCCACATGCCTCATTCTACCATATAGAAATATTGCTGTCAAAGGTATAATAGCCAACGCTCCAAAATTGAGGATAAAGTCCAGCCAACTGGAAAGCCTGAAATCGTGCCATTCTCCAAGAATATTATAAAATAAAAATAAGGCTGAAGCTATGTAAATGATAGACCAGATCAACCACATCAAAATCTGCCAACGAAGAATACCTCCTTTGAAAATCAAAGGAAAAATTAAAAACTCATTAATAACTAAAAGTAACCCAAGGTAGAGCCCCATGGAAAAAATTGCCAAAGCAAATCCAGGAGTAATAGATTCTTTTGGATCGTAATTATTAACGCCAAATGGCTGAAAAAAGAGCATAAAAAAGCAAAAGAAAAGGCTGATGGCCAATATGGCATAAAGCTTTTCTCTTTTGCTCAATTGAAAAAATGATTCTTTCAAAAAGGAACTCATGGCTAGGCTGCTTAAATGAAAGTATCAAATTCTCTTTGAAATCCATGCAATTCTGCCTAGGAAGGTTAGACTAAGCTGCGATTTCTTCCTCATTAATTTATTGAAATAGCACCCAGCTATCGCTCTTTCCAGCAACTGTCACCTTTTTTGGTTCAAGTCTCAAGACTTGGACCCTTTTCTATATTGCCCAACTTTTTGGATGAAAGCAATAACAAAATCAATAAAAAAGCACAAGCTAGAGACTTGTGCTAATAATATCGATCCTGGATTGATGTATTCTTTACTTAAACAAGACCCAAGCATCTCCATTGGCTGGAACAGAAACCTCAATCTCCACTGAATAATCTCTGGCAAGTTGTAAATCCAAAGCTGCCCCATTACTCAATATTGCTTTCGTTTGATCTGTTAGTCCTGTATAATAAAGTGGAACTTTAATGGTTTTGGTGATGGCGTGATCTGTTGGATTATATACCACCAACATTCCTTTTTCCTTTCCACCTGGGTTTACATTCAACCAATAATCCAGATCATTTCCGGTAGCTCTTTTTAAGTGAATAATATCCCCTTCCAGTACTTCTCGATGTGTTTTGTACCAATCTACCATTCCTTTTACCATGATTTTGGTTTCTTCGGTATCAAAAAGTCTTGGACCACGGTAACAAGCTTGAACGCCTGCTCCTAAATTGCTAGCCATCATCATTTCATAATGCGCCAAATGCTCATTTAGAGGCTCAATGGTGGCTGCTTCTCCCCCTCCATGGTATTCGGTCAGTGGAACAAACATCCAGCCCATGGTGGAAGTCTTTTCCCAAGTTCCATCATAGATATTTTGTCTCGCGTGTACCAACTGCTCGTTTCTTGGTAGACTCCAGTTTACCTCTCGATATCCCATGGCTATTTTACTGCCTCCTGTCATGAAGTAATAGTCAGGAATATTGAGGTAGATTCCCTTTCCTCTAGACCATTGGTAAAATCCTGAAATCATCTGGTATTGATTCCAACGGCTATCTGCTAGACCTTTGTGTCCTGGGTGATTTTCGGAAATACAAATATCTCCTGGGTAAGATCCATCATGCTCTAATAGAGTAAAGCCTGTTTCTTCGTAAAAATTATACAGCTTTTTAAAATAGTCTTGTCCCCATTCACTGGCTAGGCAGGGTGAATTCCCAAAGGTTGGCTTTTTTCCTTCAGGCATGACTACATTATTTTCTGCATCAATACTTCTTGAAGCTAACAAAGAATATCCGCCAATCTCTATTCCTTTGCTTTTCGCATAATCGGCATACCGCTTCATTTCGGCTATATATTCCTCGCTATCATCTTCTATATTAAAGCCAGAACCAAATGTTAAGATTACCATCTCAAAGCCAACTTCAGCTGCTTGATCAATGGCTATTTTGACACGTTCCCAATCAGCAAATCGAGCATGCATCATCAATGGGTTTTCCGTAGTCCAAGGAGCCAGAGTTTTGTACATTTTTCGAACTGCCAAACCTTTTCGCTCCCGTTCATAACTGTCATGGGGTAAAACAAATGTCCGGAAGGTTTTAAATTCTTCTCCGGGTTCAATGGATTGGTCTGGGCCATACTCAGGACTCACTTTGAGTAGTGTAGGTGTCTCTCTAAGGTAGTTTACTTGTGTAAAGTATTCTGGATCCCCTTCCCAATTCACCACATGGGCATTGGCATCATCGGCTGACATACTCGAAAAAGCAAAATCAGTCTCCACATGGATGTTAGGCTTTTGAAACACAGTTTTTTCACGCTTCTCTACTTTGGATTCATATTCTACAGCAGCTATTATTTCGGAAGTAAAATCACCAATGGTTATCGTTTTATCACTGTTGTTCTGAACAGTCAGCCATTTGCCCATGACCGGAATTCCATCGTACAACTCATAGTGTACGGAAACTGTAACATCTTCAGGTTCCAAGTCCAATTTAACTTCGGGGTCGATCTCTCCATATATGGAAAAGTCACGAATTTGTAATCGTACCAAATCACCTACTTTCTCATGATCTTGGAAATTTCCTTCTTCATTGCTTTTCCCAACTCGTATTTTTTCGGGCATACTGGAAAATGCTGGTAACTCCTCGATGGTTTGCCATTCTCCTCCATTCCATGGTTTTGCTTCACAATAAACAGCAGATTCTGTGATTCTAAATCTAAGAGTCCATGGGGTGGATAAATCCAGCTCCTGCCTTCCTCCCGCTGCTTTAATTTGCTTTTCTCCATCCCAAAGTCCAAACATCGGAACTCCATCGTCATACTCATTTCCACCAGGTCTTAGGAAAAATTTGATGGTTTTTTCAGGCCAAACCAAAGTGATTCCCGGTCCAAATTCTTTTGCTTTATCAGTTCCGGTATAAATCGAAGCTTCAATAATTTTAGAATTAGGATCAAAGTCTCTTTCGATGAAAACAGAACTGTTTTCAGGTGTATAGATTTCTCCAATTTTACCCTCATTTTGAAAAGATGATCTTGGATGAGATTTGGAAGCTTGGATAGTCCAAGTTGGATCCAATTCATTGAAATCAGTCGAGTATATTTTATTTCTTCCAAGGAAACTTGGTAGGGGTGTATCGGAGGCTAGCATTTGGCTAGGTTCTGGTAATTTAAAATCCAATCGTAAGTGAACCCCCTTTGGAGGCCAAGGGGCATTTTTATCGCCATATCTAACTTTAGCCCACTCAAATGGAGTTTGAATTTCCATGATTTCATAGCCTATGTATTGCATGGCTGAAGGAGAATTTTCTAGCTTATCGACCCATTCCTCTTTTAGGAATGCATAGTTGGGTTGACCTTTCAATCCCCCTACTTCATAATTTACTCCATTGATGGTCACCTCTGCTTCAGGTTTCACCCCTCTTAAAAAGGATTCTCCGCTATAAAGATTATCTAAACGTATAGTAGCAGCATTTGGAGAAACCTTAATTACTCGCTTGATTAAACCATTTGAGAGTTCTATCTGATCCCCATTTTTATTGATGGTTGACTTATAGGATGAATTATCCAAAAGCCAGTCTGTTTGAGCATTTGTTAGTTGGGGTAACAAAGTACCAAATAGCAGGAGAATGGCTAAGGACAGGTAATAAATGGGTTTCATAAGAGGAAAAATTTATGTTTGACAAGAAAAGAAAAGTCAGTTCTATCACAAAAGAATTTTATTGAATAATACAGGAGTAATCAAAAAAAATTGAAGAAGATTTAACTATACAAATCAAAAAAACCGAACCCAAAATGAATTGGATTCGGCTTTTAAATTCTCTGGTTTAAACCTTAGATAAGATTACCAGATTTTTATTCTTTCTTCTTTTGGCTTAAAGTTTTTATCACCCGCTTCAATCGGGAATGCCGCATAAAATGGTTCAAAATTCATCAATGGACCATTCACTCTCCACATTGCCGGTGAATGAGAGTTGGTATTAACATAAGTTCTCAAAAACTCATCTCTGACCTTTACTCTCCAAATATTGGCTATAGAAAGGCAGAAGCGTTGATCTGGTGTGTAGCCATCTATTAGGGTACTATCTTGACCTTGTTCGGTGAGTTTAAAAGCATCATAAGCAATGTATATTCCTCCATTGTCTGCGGTATTTTCTCCAATCGTCATAGCACCTTTGATATGAACAGAATCTAAAACAGTGAAGCTGTCATATCGTTCGATCAATTGCTGAGTTTTAGCCTTGAACTTATCATAATCTTCATCGGTCCACCAATTTTTAACATTTCCATCCTTGTCATATTGTGCACCTTGATCATCAAAGGCATGGGTTAACTCATGTCCAATCACCATTCCTATTCCACCATAGTTGACTGCATCATCTGCATAGAGGTCAAAATAGGGGTATTGAAGAATCCCTGCCGGGAATACAATTTCATTTAAAGAAGGATTGTAATAGGCTGTTACCGTACTTGGGGTGGTCCCCCACTCCTCTCTATTTGGCTCTTTACCAAATTTTTCTAGCTGGTATCGACTTGCATCTTTTCTCAAAGCCAAGACATTTTCAAAGAATTTTCCCCTATCAATACTGACAGGGTATTCCCTCCATTCATCAGGATAACCAATCTTCTTATTGATCGCGTAAAGCTTCTCTTTCGCTTGTGCCTTGGTACTGTCACTCATCCAGTCCAATTTATCTATTCGTTGCTCAAACGCTTTTTGAAGGTTGTTGACTAAGTCATGTACTCTTTGCTTAGCATCTTCATTGAAATACCTTTTGACATACAATTGGCCTAAATCAAAGCCTAATTGCCTATCAACTTGCTGTACTATTTGTTGGGCACGTGTTAATTGCTTGGACTGCCCAGAAACTACTTTACTATACTCAAAGGAAGCATTTTCGAATGGTGTGCTTAGGTAGCTTGCATAGGTGGAAAGTGTATGTGCTTTCAGGTAAGTTTTCCAGTCTGCTAATGAAACTGAAGCCAGTAGGTTATTTAACTTTTCATAATATGCTGGTTGCCGAACGTCCAGTGAATCAGCATCTAATCCTAAATCTCCCAAAATTGATTCAATCCCAAGATTTGGTTGCTTTTTCTCTAAATCGGAAACGGCCAACTTATGGTAATTCTCTTTTACTACCCGTCTTTCGATTCGGGTTTTATGTGATTCCGCCAATGCTTTTTCAATGGCATATACATCCTCAGAAGCCTGTGCAGCTTCTCCTGAACTACTTCCTGTCAGTTCAAATAAAGTTGCGATATATGTTTTGTAAGCATTTTGAATTCCTAAAGTGGAAGAATCAGATTTGAAATAGTAATCTCTATCGGGTAATCCGAGGCCGGTTTGTCTTAGGTGAACGATATTGATACTGCTGTTTTCATCATCAGGAGAAATACCTAAACCGATCAATGTTTGGTTGTTTGACTTCAATTCAGAAGCAATAAATTCCTTCATACTATTCAAGTCCGAAATAGCCTCAATTTGATCTAAAATGGGCTGTACAGGAGTAAAACCACGGGAATTGATTGCTGTGGTATCCATACCTGAAGCATAAAAATCTCCTACTTTTTGCTCAATGCTTCCTTTAGGATGTTCTGTTGATGAAACCTCAGTAAGAATATTTTCAAGCAATTGTTTTTGGGGAATATTCAGAAAGGAATAGGATCCTACACCTGCTTGATCATCGGCAATTTTTACTGTATCATACCAGGTCCCATTGACATGCATAAAGAAGTCATCTCCTGGCTTAATGGATGAGTCGATCTCATCTACTTTGATAAATTGTCTTCTTGGAACCTCCTTCTCTGCCTCTGGGTTTGGGCTGCAAGCAATAAGAACTGCTAATGAAGCAATGATTGATTTTCTCATAAGGTGATGTTGATGGTTTTTTGAAATTTAAGCTAAAAGAATGGCTATTCAATTATCTTTTACACAAAGCCCAAAAAAAGCCTATCAAGCGCTATATCTTATGAGTTATTCGAAATTGAAGTAGATTTTTGGCCTACATACTAAAAAAGCCTATCTAAAAAGCCTGTATTTATCAAATCGAGCACTTAGATTCAAAACACTTGCATAGAAACTCAATTTGACAAAAAAGAGCAGTGAGACGGCATCTTTAATTTTTGAATACAGGTTATTTAAGAGGAATAATCTTTTTCACTTACTTCCAATACCCTGCTGACTTCCTGAACTGTGGCAGGGGCATCTAGTTTAAAGTAACCCGAAAGTCCTCTTTCTAATCGAGAAGCTCGAATGGCTGATTTAATAGCAAAGAAAACACTTGTAGCCAACACCAAAGGTGGTTCTCCAACTTCCTTGGAAGAGAAAAGACCATTAGGATTCTCAGGAACTTCACTAGATAAATTTCTTGGGTACAAATGTGTATTCATCTCCAAAGGAATAGTGGTTATTGCCGGTGGCTTATAGGTCCAGGTATTGAGCGTATTTAACCTTCCTTTTTCTTCTCCTTCAGGTTCAAAAACAAGCTTTTCTGTTAAGACATAACCCACGCCTTGGACAAACGCTCCTTCTACTTGTCCAATATCGATAGCAGGATTTAAACTCCAACCCATATCAAAAACAATGTCGGATTTGAGGATTTTCACCTCTCCAGTAAGTATATCCACCTCTACTTCAGAGCATGCTGCAGAAAATGTAAATCCAACAAAGGAGTCTACCGCTCCAGCTGTAGATTGTACATCAGCTAATTCAATCCCTGGAATCGCCTTGTTTTCCTTGGTGCTTTTGAAAGTCATAGCTGGTATTGGAGTAGTTCCTCCAGGAATTGGGGCGGTGAAGGAGGAAATTAAATCTACTCGATATTGATAAGCTAAAGCGACTAAGTTTTGCCATATCAATTTTGGATGTTCATCTTGCCCCCTCTGGATTTTAGCAGCCCAACCTTCCTTCCCATAGTTCCAGAAGTCAATCCCCTGCATTTTACACCATTCTTCACCTTGATCTTTTAGTAGTTTATATCCAAACTCTGTCATTCTGGTGCGCATTTTTTCGCAGGCTTGCTTCACGGCTTCCCCATTATAGGCTGTACCTGTGGAGCCTCCTGTGCTTGTTGGGTTAGGGATGACTTTGGTATCGGGACTATGAATTTGGATAATTTCCATCGGGATGTTCAAAACATAAGAAGCTATCTGCTCAATTTTGGTCACCATCCCTTGCCCCATATCAACTCCACCTTGATTAATAGAGACACTGCCGTCTCCTGAATAAACTGAAACGATAGCTGCTGCTTGTTCAATCATCACCAGATTATATCCTGATCCATATTTGACAGGAACCATGTAAATGCCTCTCTTTTTCCATTTATTGGCTTTATTGAAAGCATTGACCTCTTTTAGCTTTGCTTTATAATTACTTTTCTCCTCTACATAATTCCATACATCCCGCATGTAGCAATAGGAAAGTGCTTGACCAAATGGAGTGACATCTCCTCTAACGTACATGTTTTTCCTTCTCAGTTCTACAGGATCCATTCCGATAGAAAATGCTGCGTCATCTATGGCATTCTCTGAAATAAGTTTTCCCTGAATATCTCCAAAAGCTCGCATGGCTGTATTGGGAGCTTTATTCGTTCTGCAGACATCTAATTGGCTTTCAAAATTCTTGACTTTGTAGGCATTGTCTATTCTTAGTTGTACACAATTGCTGACAATGTATGAGCAATCATAAAATGCTCCTCCATCTGCCCAAATTTTGAAATATAAGCCTCTAATGATACCTCGGTCTTCAGGTCTTAATTTGCCCTGATCTACTGCGATTTGATATTGGCCATAGTAGCCATGCCTCTTTCCTATCATCGCAGTATCATGTTCCCGTTTCATCGCTAACCTGATAGGACGCTTAAGGGAATTTGCAGCTACTACCACAGGACCGACAACGAATTTTGTTTGTTCCGTTTTGCCCCCGTATCCACCTCCTAATTGCCGGATGGACACATTGACCTTGTTCTGTTCGAAAGCCAAAGAACTTGCTACAGTTTGGTGCATTTCCATGGGACTTTGGGAGGAAGGATGCACTAAAATCATATCGTCATCCTCTGGGAAAGCCACACAGGATTGTGTTTCCATGTAAAAATGAACCTGCTCACCACAGATTTGAGTGTTTTCTATGACATTACATTTGGCCCCATCAATAATTTCTTCCCGATATTTCGGTTTTTTGTCTAATGGGTCTTTTTTTAGATTTGCCCAATAAAGCTCCGTTCCTGGACGAGTAATTTTCCATATATGAGAAACAAAAGGAGCTGTTTTGGGACAATCAGGAAAAATACTTCCCATTTTGATTGCGTCATCTATTGAAATAATGGGTTCCTCCCACTTCTGGTCTTTAGAAGGTTTTTGCTTAGGATCCCATTGAACTTTATCATATCCTACACAGTATTTCGATCCATATTCTCCTATTTCAATAGCATCCTGCTCCGTATTGGCAATGACCATAGCAATGACCTGTCCCGGATAAAGGATATTATCAACTGCGAAAATGGGTTGATCCGCCCCCATTCCCTGAAAATTCAAACCACCTTTTGGAATGTCTTTGTAGGTAATGAGCTTGAAGAAAGCTTTAAATTTTGATGTCAAAATCTCCTCAAGCTCTTCAATTTGAATCCGCTTTTTACTTTCAGGATGTATGAAATAATAGCTTGCTAGGGATTTGCTGGATTGAATAAACGCAGCATTTTTCCCGATAGGTGGTAATTCTATTTCATGCGTATAATGTACTTGTCCCATCGCTTGATGGAATGCCATTAACTTGATGTAAGGTTGAGATACAGGGTCTTTAAAGCTTTGATTTACATATTTTTGTATACCGTTACTTAAACCCCAGTTTCCCCAATTGATTTGGCCTGCCGATTGGATTTCTTTTGGTACTGATTTTTTCTCTTTTTCAACAAGTGTGCGAATAATGGCTTTATAAATAAATGAAATAGCAAGATTGACTTTGTAGTCATCAGTAAATCCCTCTGAAGGTAAACCAATCATTCTCCCCTGCTTTTCCCAGAAGTTCAATTCTTTTTTTACTTCCTTACGGAGGATCTCAGTCAATTTGGGCAAAAGTTCTAAACTGATCATTTTTCCTTTTAACCATTGCTCTGTTTTCGTGGCATGCCATGCAACCGGTGCTATTCCACCAAAGACAATAGAAGCATTGGAAATTTCCAGATGATTACAAAGCTCGATTTTAGTGGAACTGTTCACTATGGAGTGTGAATTGACTTCTCTTATGGCAACTTTTTGTGCAAGAGCTACAGCGTGCTTATCTCCATAAGGTAGATAATAACTTAAAATAACCAGGTCAAAAGCCATTTCCGGCGACTTCAGCAACTGATTGACCAAATCAGAAATTTTGATTTGAGTAATTTTCCCTGATTTAATCCTGAGCAACTTAATCTCTGCATCAATACCATCTAAAGCTGTAAATAAATCTGAAGGGAATGGAGCTCCAGTCATTAAGTGCTTTAACACCAACATGGTGTTCCCTGCGAGAGAAGCTGCATTTCTTACGATCATTCCCGCAGTACGATGACACATAAATTGAAGAATCCCTAAGTTGGATGTAGGGGAAAGATGTTCTTCCGAAATTTCTTTGTCCAAGAAATTTAATAATTCTGAATAGGTGGTAGATGCTCCTACTTCAAGACCATTTTCAGTTTTCCTGATTCCATATAAATCAGGAATTAATTTAATGTCAACAAATAATTTGAAGGAGGGAAATTCCTCTGCGTAAATACCAAATGAAGTGTTTCCAAAGACAATTCGGGTAGTTTCAGGAGGGTTTTTCCTTAAAATACTTTTCAGTTCATCCAAGGTTTCTGGACTTAGCCATTTTTGTTCCGTATTTAGGATAGAAACAGGAGGCAAAGCCATTTTTGCAGCCTTTGGAAATGGAATATTGATGGCATTATGGACCATTACCTGATCACATTTATCCTCAGTTATACATTTCATTCGATGTATTTCATCCTCCTTGCTCCAGTCTGAGGCAAAAGTTTTCATACCAGTCAAAATAGATCGGTAACCTGTACATCGACAGATATTTCCATCAAAAATATCCTCGATTTGTTGTTTGGTAGGACAAGGATTTTCGCTTAGAAAAGCAGACATATTCATGACAAAACCTACCGTACAATAGCCACATTGGGTTCCATTATTGATTGCTAATCGATGAGCTACTGGATTAATTCCTTCCTGGATTTCATGATTTTCTTCTTCCGTAAGGTGCATGACCTTCATCGAGCTATTCAAACTGGATTTTAAAAGGGACTTTTGCTTCTTATGCCTCTTTTCAATTGATTCGGATAAAGCAGCTTTTGCCTCATTCCAAGCTGGAGGAGCTTTGACGATTGAACTAATAGGAGCTGCTCCTCTAGATGCGGAAGGTGTAAAAGTTAAGTGTTTATTTTCCGGTTTCTTGATGCCTCCTGTACCTTCTACTGTGGTAATGGTCATCCCTCCTAGGGCACAAACTGGACGAAGACAAGAATTTATTGACTTGTGTTCAGCTTTTTGAGATTTTTCATTCCATGTGGATAAAATTACTGTGCAAGCTCCGCAGCCGCCTTGACCACAGCCTTTTTTGGCTCCGGTAAGGCCTACTTGATCAGAACGCAAATAATCAAGCAATAGAAGGTTTGGAGAAGGGTTTTGAATAGTTACCTCTTCTCCATTTAAGAAAAATGAAACAGAATTGTTCATGGTATGTTTTTTAAAAAGCAACTCATCTCTTAGGATGACTTTGCGGGTTTTTTGATAAAAAGTTTATTAAAGTTCTTTTGTAGGTAGGTTAAAGTTTTTTCTTGATCAGGCTTTTTGGTACCCGTAAGTTTCTCCACGGTCTTCGCCATGACTCGGTGAAGGTCATTCACATGATCCACGTCCACTTTGGTGTCACAGGACAAAGGCGTGAGATCAGGAAAAGTTGTTCTTGGAACTGATTCAGTTAAAACCCCGGAAAGACTTGGTGCTGCTTTATCCCGCTCTGTGAGATTTCCATCAAGCTGGAAGCATTCCTGAACCGTTTTAATGATTGAGGTATGATCGTAGGGAACATATCCGCTGGGTCTGGCGATCAATCCTTCTGATATGTAGGGGTTGATCAATACGCAGGGAACTCTTACCCCAAAGCGATTGAATAGAAACCCATCTTGACCAGGCGTATTATTAGGATCTGGATTTACAGCTTCTCCTGGTGGTGGAACATGGTCGTAACAGCCTCCATGCTCATCATAAGTGACAATAAGTAGGGTATTTTCAAAGACTTTAGAATTTTTGACAGCATTATAAACATCAGCTATCAGTTTCTCTCCAGTGCGTATATCTGTAGGTGGATGCTGATCATTTTGACCTTCTCCTCCATAAGTTGGTTCTAAAAATGAATAACTGGGGATTGTGCCCTTTTGACATTTTTGGAAAAAGCTATCCAAGGAATCAAAATTCGAATCGAACTTAGGGTCATGTAAGCCTGTCATACAAAGACGGGTAAGAGAAAAATAATCCTTTCCAAACTCTCCTAATTTATCTTCCTCTTTTTTCTTTTCGGAAGTTGACATCAGGTTATTTCCAAAAATCCCCCAACTTAAATCTGTCCTATTTTGTGTATCAATAGCTTCCTGAATTTGCTGATAAATCGTTTTGCTACTACAATCGGCATTGGGAGTATTATTTACATTTCCTCCAGAAGTAGCTGCATGAACAAAACTTCTATTCGGTAAAGTCTGACTAGGTATAGAGCAGTGGTAATGATCACAAACTGCAAATCCTTTGGCCAAACCAGAAAGAATTGGGGTCTGAGCTGGAGTATAGCACTTCATTATATCTCTAGGGTTGGAAGGCTGACTTCCAAAACTATAAGTCCCATAAAGCATGGCATTCTGATAATTTTGAACAAAGCCCATGTTGACAGGGTCAGGCGGATATTCCTGAGCTACATTATAATGGCTGAAAAGCTGGTGGTTGGTATCTTTAAACCCTTCTCCCGGGTCTGGACATGGTAGACAAAAGTTTTCTGGATTGGGAACTTCCTTTCCATAACTGTATTTCTTTTCACCATTTTGCTCAATCCCAACTTTTTCGATGAAGGGAATCCCATCCGAGTCAATATTGTTAAGTGGATTCCAAAGCCCATAATTCAAACCTTCAAATTCTTGATTATTGTTAGGCTTTTGATCGTAGTAAAGCCAACCCAATAGGTTGTCAAAAGAGCGATTTTCCAGCATTAAAACGACAATATGCTTGATGTTTTTTTGAAGTCTTTCCGTTTGATCTGATAAGTATTGGCTCATGGCTTTGGGAGTTCATTTGAATCTACTTTTAAGGTTCCATCTCGATGCATTTCTATTGGAATTCGATCATATTCACTTTCCCAATATCCAGCGACGTTCTCATCTTTCCATTCTGTGAAATAGCCTAAAGCCAAAGACACTTGTAGTGAAAAGTCACAGGAGGTAGCAGTCTCATCATAAGAAGTCGCACACCTAAGGTTTTCAAAATATCTTTTGAACTCCTCAGCTTGGGTGTCAGTAAGTTTTGTTAATTGACCCAGAGCATTTGTATCTCCAATAAATGCCTCTTTTGGAACTAATGGAGCCACCTGAGGGAATTCTGCAGTTGCATGACAAGACATACAAGAAGATGTATTTAAATCCACAGGCCCATCTAATCTTCCTCCCCAACCAAGATGCTGTGGAGGTAATTTTGTAGAGTCTGGGTTGATTTTAGTCTGCTTTAGATTCGGATTAATAATTGTCCGTGTCACTGGATAAGGATTGATGAAATTGGTGGTATCCTGAGGATCATTTCCAAATTGTATTCCTACGGGAACCAAATTTTCTGCTCGCATGGAGCCTTCTTTTCCATCATTGAGTTTTCCGTTATAACAGAAGGTTCCAAAAACCCAACCAGTACCATATTTATCTGCTCTAGGATCCCTAACCATGATATCCATCTGTATCAGATGCATAGGTTTAATAATTCTTCCTGTATCCAATCCATTATTCCAACTGGGAGTGATATAAGCGTCCCAAGTCATGGGATTGACTAAATAATCTACTTCACTTTCATCAGCGTCAGTAAAGAGTAATTTGAAGATTACGGTGCCTACAGGAAAACCATTAGGTTCTTGGGTTGCATAGGGATCTGGATTATCTCCATCTTTCCACATTTGCGCTAGTGTATACCCAGCAAATTCATTGTAAAAACCAAGTGCATAGGTTTGGTGTTCTTCCGTTTGATTAGGCCCTAATTGATAAGGTCCAATTTCTGCTTCTTTTGCGAGTCCATGAAAGCCTTCTGAACCTTGCGGTCCCCAGTGCATCCAAGGCATATGGTACCAGTTTCTCACTTTACTTTTTTGAGCTACAAAGTCAACCTCAATCATCCCTTCGAAAGAATAGTCTCGAACAGCATTGATGTATTCCATCCAGTGTTCATCCTCATCAAATGGAATGTTCAGAAATTCGGGTAATTCAGAATCATCTGGCAAAGTCAATGGATAATCTTGACTTAGTTTAAACACTTTTTTTCCGGGATATTTACTTTGAAATTCTTCGGGGCTGATCATTTTCCCAAAATCAGGAAAATTGTTATTGACCGTCTCTTTTAATTCGTTTCCGGTATCGGAACTTTCATTGGTTGAAGATGTGCAAGAATTGAAAATAATTGCTGAAGAGAAAAAGCAAATAACTGCCATCCCCCTCTTTTGAAAATAGTTTGAAAACATCTTGAAATAGATTTAGGGATAAAAAATTGATTTAAAAGTTAGCTTAATATAATGGTTTAAATCCTTAAAATTTAGATGTTTAGAAATTTTTTGTGAGATAATTAACTGATTTTCAGTAGGTAATTTATAAAAGTGAAATTAATTATTTAGTCATTTTTTACTCCCAAATACTTTTAACCTTATTTCAAATTAAAAAATCTGATTGTGAGGAGAGATTTCACCAAAGTGAAAGCTTGATTTCACTGACCGTCTAAAAAAGACTTCTAAACACTGTCTTTTCTTTTTGTAAATTATAATCAATAAAACCATCAACTAAACTTATGAATTATAATTACCGATCGATTCGGGCATTGATTATATGCCTGGGAATTGCATTTACTGGGCATGAAACCTATGCTCAAGAACAAAAATCACCTGTTGACCCAACTTTTTATAGTAGCTACGAATGGAGAAATATAGGTCCTGATCGTGGTGGGAGATCTTTGGGTTCGGCCGGAAGTCCCGGAAGGAAGAATGAATATTATTTTGGAGCAACTGGTGGAGGTCTGTGGAAGACTACCGATGGAGGAAATGAATGGTTTCCTGTAACTGATGGGAAAATCACCTCCTCCAGTATTGGTGCGGTTGCAGTAGCTGAAACCAATCCAGATGTGGTTTACATAGGAGGTGGAGAAACTCAATTAAGAGGTAGTATCACCCAAGGAGACGGAGTTTATAAGTCTACGGATGGAGGTGAAACATGGAGAGATCTAGGGTTAAAGGAAACACAAGCTATTTCGAGAATTAGAATTCACCCAACAAATCCAGATGTCGTGTATGTTGCTGCTTTGGGACATCCCTATGGTGAAAATGAAGAAAGAGGCGTCTTTCGTTCTACCGATGGCGGAAACAATTGGGAAAAGGTACTTTATGTAAGTGACAAAGCTGGAGCTGCTGATTTGATCATTGATAGGACTAATCCAGAGGTGCTATATGCTTCTACTTGGCAAGTGTACCGAAAAGCTTGGAAAATGTGGGGAGGTGGACCTGATTCTAAGTTATGGAAATCCACTGATGGTGGAGATACCTGGACTGATTTAACATCTAACCCAGGAATGCCTGAAGGCCCTATAGGTAAAATTGGGGTGACGGTCTCCCCTGCCAACCCTAACCGAGTTTGGGCAATTGTGGAAGCCAATGAAGGTGGTGTTTTCCGGTCAGATGATGCTGGAAAAACCTGGAAGAAAGTAAATGATGAAAGGAAGCTCCGACAGAGAGCTTTTTACTATTCTAGAATTTATGCTGATCCGATCGACGAAAATACTGTTTATGGATTGAATGTTGACTTTTGGAAATCCACTGATGGTGGAGAGACATTTGATGTAGAAATCAGGGTTCCTCATGGGGATAATCATGATTTATGGATTGATCCTAATGACCCTATGCGAATGATTTCCTCTAATGATGGTGGTGGCGTAGTCAGTATCAATGGAGGAAAAACCTGGACGGAAGAAGATTATCCAACCTCCCAATTTTACCATGTCATGACTACTTCGGATGTACCCTACCATGTGGCAGGTGCGCAGCAGGATAACTCTACTTTGGCGATGCCTTCTGAAGGTTGGAATCATAAATTGGGCAGAGGTCCTGGACATGGATACCATTATGCCGTGGGTGGTGGAGAAAGTGGTTGGATTACACAAAGCCCAACAGACCCAGACGTATTTTATGCAGGTTCACAAGGTGCTCTTTTAACTAGATATAACCGTAAAACTGGGCAATACAGAGATATTCAAGTATATCCTAGGTTCTTTTCTGGTGAGCCTGCTTCTGCCCTTCCAGAAAGATGGCAATGGACATTTCCTATCATGTTCTCTCCATTAGACCCATCGATTATGTACACGACCTCCCAGCATGTCTGGAAGACCACCAATGATGGACAGACTTGGGAAAAGATAAGTCCAGACTTGACCTATGCCGATCCAGAGACACTGGGTAAAACCGGTGGCGTAATCACAATGGATATGAACGGTCCTGAAATCTATGCAACGGTATTTGCCCTTGCTCCTTCCATGCATGATGTGAATACCATTTGGGCGGGTTCTGATGATGGAATGGTACATATCACCCGGGACGGAGGTCAAAATTGGGAAGATATTACACCTCCAGAACTTCCAAAATTCTCTAGAGTGAGTATTATTGATGAGGGTAAATTTGCTCCTGGTACTTTGTATTTGGCAGCCAATCGGTACCAAGTAGATGATAGGCAGCCTTATGTTTTTAAAACCAAGGATTTTGGAAAAACTTGGACTAAAATCATTGATGGAATTGAAGATGGACATTTTGCAAGAGCCATTCGTGAAGATTTAGAAAAGCCAGGACTTTTGTATTTGGCAACCGAACATGGGGTCTATGTCTCTTTCAATGATGGAGACTATTGGCAATCTCTTCAATTGAATTTGCCTGATACTCCCATCAGGGATTTGGTTTTGAAAAATGATGATGTGGTCTTAGGATCACATGGAAGAGGATTTTGGATATTGGATGATATCGGGCCGCTCCGTGAAGCTGTGGAAGTAAACTCCAATAATGAAGTGAAATTATTCGAACCAGCAGATCCAATTAGAGGTGTATACAATGCGGCTATTCAGTATTATTTGCCTACGGAGGCTGATTCTGTCGTAATAGAAATTAAAGATGATGCAGGGAACCTAATCAATACCTATACAGGCAAGAAAGATAAGAAAGGAAGAAATGTGCCGGGTGTAGAGAAAGGCTTAAACACCTTCACATGGGATATGAGATACCCTGGAGCTACAGTTTTTGATGGAATGATTATCTGGTCAGGTAGACCCCAAAGAGGTCCCATGGCACCAATTGGAGATTATCAAGTGACTTTGAAAACTGCAGGTGTAGAGGAAAGTACTTCTTTTACATTAGAGATGGACCCCAATTTAGAAGGTGTGACAGCAGAAGATCTGCAAGAACAATTTGATTTGGCAATCCAGATCAGAGACAAAGTTTCTGCAGCAAATGAGGCAGTGATTTTAATTCGGGATATTCGAGAGCAGGCTGGAGAAATTGAAGCCAATTCAAAAGTAAAATCTCAAATTGATGAGATTTTGGGTAAAATGAAAGTCATTGAAGAGGATCTCTATCAGGTTAAAAATCAATCTGGACAAGATCCATTAAACTTTCCGATTAAATTAAACAACAGACTGGCATCTCTTCAAAGAAGCGTAGAAAGTGGGCAGGCAAAACCCACTGATGCAGCTTATGTGGTTTTTGAGGAGCTTTCGGCTGAGTTGGAAGGCCATCTATCCAAACTTGATGAAATTCTAAATTCAGAATTGAAGAAATTAAATGAAACACTGCCACAGAAAATATCCATTGATAAGAAGTAAATAATAAGGAATGAAGAGGCTGTCTCATAATTGGTTTTTGTCACATTGAGCACTTGAGAGACGAGAGTCTCGAAATCGAAATGTCGGTCATTTCGTTCAAAAAGGCCTTCGATTTGCGCGACTTTTGTCGCTCCAGTGCTTAGGCAGACAAATTTGAGACTTTTGAGACAGCCTCTTTTTTTTGACAGATGAAACAGAGTTTTTCTGAAATAGCGAAATTAAAAAAATACCAAAAAGATCATTCGATTCGTGTGGAGCTTTTGGGGTCAAAGGAGTCACTATTGCAAGTGATGTTTCACTCAAGTTCAGGTAGTTGGGAAATATTCATTGAGGATGAATACAATGATTTTGAAGAATCTAATCAACTGATATGTATATACCTTTGCTTGAGGTCATTGGAAGATTATGTGGAGGAACCGGATTTTCTTGCTTGGTCCAATTTGTATGGTATAGATGATTTTGATCCTTTTTGGTTGGACTATTACCGTGGCTTGGCCAAAATCAGGTATGAGATTGAGTTTCACTTAGGAGAAATTGACTCGTTTATTAACTCTCTGGATTACGAACTTAGGTCCGGAGCCATTTATGAATTGACAAAAAATAAAGGCAATCGGGAATGATTGCCTTTGTCTTTGAAAGTCTAAATGACTGTAGTTAATTGAGTAGTTCTAAGTAACAGCTTGTTGAGAACAAGGTAAAAAGGCAATCCAAGGACTTAATTTAATAGGGTTATTGTTTTTGAGTGATAAGTATTCTGCCACTCTCCCATCAAAATATTTTATGTCTATGCCAGAATATAAATCAAGCAATGATTGATGCTCTTTGATCAAGTCTCTTTGTCTTCTATTTTCAGACTTAATCAGGTGAATTACTATTTCTCTGACTTGATCTTTGCTCAGTAAAAAATCCAATATTCCTTCCTTGAGTATTTTCTTTTTCTTCCTGACCTGTTTGTTATAATCAACTACTGCCAAAGGTGGAAGAGGTCCGTAATGTGCAACGAACGTATGTTCAGGTCCATAAGCTTTTGTTCCAAAATCATTTTTCCAGTCATTCATTCTTGATATGCTTGGGAGGTCTACATTTCTCAAAACCAAAGTGTCATACCAAAATCTCTTTCCGGATGGTAAAAATTTATGATTCCTGATAGGAATATTTCTTTTATCGGACCATTCGTTCATAAAATGAAAAAGAGGTCGGTTGAAAGTGAGAACATCATGATGAGAGGTCAAATGATCGGGTTCTCTCTTAAAAACACTTTTAAATTTATCATACTGAGCTTGAAACTCTAGGATGATTTGGTGGACATATTGATCTGCTTCATAGTCTTTATTGAATTTTGTGAATTTTTTGAAACAGCCCTTATCATCCAAAAGTAATCCTACATCCGCGGGGTTTGCTACTGGTTCTCCCGAAGTCATGGTAAAATGTAAACCTAAATGGGTTGTATCAATTAGTGGAATATCAGAGCTTTTGCTGCAGTTGTTTTTCAGGAATTCATAAAGCTCAGTTAAATTGGATTCAGTTTTTCCATTGACCAAAATGGCTACTGAGTTAATCCACTTGTTATATAAAGCCATTTTTGCTCCTTCATCAATCTCCTGAACGATCCCAATATCATCGGCCGTAATCAAAAGCTTTTTTTCAATAAAAGGGACCGATTGAGGTGTATGAATGGTTCCACTCCAAACAAATGTGTGGTTCGTCAAAACATACCAAATATCGGTAGATCGGTACATTTCCCCTTTAATAGCATGTGATATTTCGATTTCAGAACCTGCGTTCAAAAGGACTCCTTTCCTTGCATTTACAGAAGGATAATCAATTCTCGAATTCATCAGTGTTGTGGCAATACCTCGATACGTTTCCATCACCCAATTGCTTTAGTGATTACATCTTCAGAACCCTTCTTTTCTGGATTATTTGCAGGTATCTGAATGGAAGGGCGAACTTTCATCAGTTTATTCAACAAGTCAAACCAAAATGGTGCGCCTAATGAAAATGCAAATGCAGAAATAAGCCAACCTAAAATTGCTGGAAAATTGTCTTCTTTATTATTGCTTAATACAGAAGTATATTGATCCATTTCCTTCTTTACTGAACTGATATAATCTCTCTGTTCGGAAGTCATGTTTTCGGTGATTCCATCCGGATTATTAGCAATAAATTCCTGCGCACTATCCACTAAAAGTGTTCTCATGGTTTCATTCTGAGACAAATCCTTTACCAGGTGAATGGTGTCTACATTAAACAATGCCGCAATTATAAAACCTACTAAGAAGGTCAGGAAAGTGACTTTTCTTTTATACCAACCCGAAATTCTATCCATTTGCTCTTCAAACCAATGGTTGATAAGGCTTTGAAATTTTTCAATGTCATTTTCTGATTTATTCCACAGAGAACTTAATTGATATTTTGTATCTGGACCTATGTTCAAGTCTTCATGAAAAGACTCTCCAAATCTTTGCAATCTCTTTTGAAGGTCATTTTTTAAAAAATCAAGTTCTTCCTGAGTGGCTTCTATTTCAAAAGAACTGCTACTTGGTTTTGATTTGAGATCCTTCAAATCAGCTTTTAACTGATCGATTCTAGCCTCCAACTCTGATAAATCAAAAGGTAATATTTGCCCCAAAGAAGCTGAGATATTATCTGTCGATTCCTCATGATATCCTTTCTTCAAAATATCTACAAGCGTGCTACTAAACCTATTTGCCGAAATGTAGGAAGGCTTGGTATTGATCCCTTTATGACCTAAATATTTGATGGAAGGGTGTTTATAGAAAAACTGTGTGAATGCATTGGTGGAGAATGAATAAAATAGGTTAAGAAATGTGTGATTCCACTTACTGGATTGGTTATCATCTGCCAATAGCCGGTCAATTCCTGTTTGTAAATTTTTTGACCTGGAGCCAAAAGAGGAAGTGATAAATTCTATCACTGTCATGGCAAAAAGGCTGTATAGCAAGTAAATGAAAACCAAACTTATGAATACATCTAAAACAGTCAGGCCAGTCATATTTAAAAGAGCATTAAGGTTTATGAAAGAACTATTTGATTAAAAAATTTAAGCTTAATTTAATTGAATTTTTCAAAACATCATATAACCATCTGTCATTCAATTATCTAAAGATTGGTTCCAAATGCAGTACCTTTTACCTTATTCTTAGAAAAAAGAAGTTTGAAACTCATGGCATGTTTATTCAGTTTGAGTTAGGTATTTAGTCCTCTTTTTTCTGATGAGGAGGTGAAGTTTTTAATATATCAATGGAATGAGAAAGCAGTTCGGTGGTAAGATCACCAAAAGTGATATTGAAAAATATAAAGAAATTGAAAACTGGGATGGTGAAAAGTTTCTCAACCTAGAGCCTACAAGTATGGATTTTAGCTTTCAAGCCCTTCCTAAATTTTTATACAAGCAGTTTTGTGAGAAGGAAGGCAGGGAGTCTAAAAAGCCTATTCCAGTCATTGGATTTGATAAAAAGGAGTTTTTGAAACCCTCTGAGAAGGCGAAATTCATTTGGTATGGACATTCCGCAATTCTCCTGCGATTGAATAATAAGACCATTCTTATTGATCCCATGCTTGGACCTAATGCCTCTCCTATAGCTCCTTTTTCCACAAAACGATTTAGCCAAGATACTTTATCTCTTATCGATGAGTTCCCTGAAATTGATTTGCTTTTGATGACCCATGATCATTATGACCACTTAGACTTGGATAGTATTCTCAAGCTAAAAGGAAAAGTGAAACAATATTATGTAGGAATGGGCGTAGCTCGTCATCTTGTCAAATGGGGTATTGATTCTGATCTGATAACTGAGTTTAATTGGTGGAAAAGTGAAGATTTGAATAATATTCAAATAACCTATACACCTACGAGACATTTTTCTGGTAGAGGGCTGACAGACAGAGCAAAATCCATGTGGGGTGGCTGGGCATTTAAAACAAATAATGAAAATATCTGGTTTAGCGGAGATGGTGGATATGGGGAGCATTTTGAAGAAGTAGGAAAGCGTTTAGGTCCTTTTGATTTTGCCTGGATGGAATGTGGACAATACAATGAAAACTGGAGGTTAATTCACTTATTTCCAGATGAAAGTGTTCAAGCAGCCATGGATGGCCAAGCCAAGCAAATTATGCCTGTTCATTGGGCTGGATTTTCTTTGGCGCAACATTCTTGGACCGAACCTGTGGAAAAATTTATAGAATCGGCAGAAAGAAGGGAAATAGACTATATCACTCCCATGATAGGTGAATTGATCACACTTGATAGACCTAGGGAGAATAAAGCTTGGTGGAAGAATCACTGAGAAAAATAATTATTTCTTATTCTAAGATGTAGATGATTGCCTTGGAAACATTACGAGTTCTTACCTAGTTTGACAATAATTGATTAACTTAATAATCCTCAGATATTTAAACCAAATTAATCATGAAAAATAAAAGTCTGCTTATAGGTATTTGTCTACTGATGACATCCATTTTGGCATTTACTTTTCGTTCGGTTGAGCTGCCTTATGGTATGGCCAAAGGCACACCCGAAATCAAGTCCATTACCTCTTTGGCTTTTGGCCCAGAGGGAGTTCTTTTTCTTGGAGATTCCAAAAGTGCCTCAGTTTTTGCAATCAACACCAAGGATAATGAATATACCAAAGACATAGAAAGCATTGATTTAAAAGGGATCGATAAAAAGTTAGCGGATCGCATGGGTACCACAGTGGATAACATCTCCATTTTGGATATTGCAGTAAACCCTACTTCCAAGAAAGTTTATATGGCTGTCCAAGCTGCAGATGGAACTCCAGTTTTGTTAAAGTTAGAAGGAGATCAAATGATGCCTGTTTCTTTAGAGGATGTTGAATTTGCTTCTGTTGAACTCAATAATTCACCTGCGGAAGATGCCAAAGATGGAAGAGGTCGCTCATTGAGAGTTTCTTCAATTTCTGACTTGGGTTATTCCAATGGAAAATTATTGGTTAGTGGTCTATCCAATCAAGAATTCAGTTCCACGTTCCGAAGTATCCCTTTTCCATTCACAGATGATCAGGATTTTGCATCTTTAGAGATCTTTCATGCTGCTCATGGAAGGTACGAGACTACTTCCCCAATCAAGACGTTTACTACTGCTGAAATCAATGGTAAGGAATACTTGGTGGCTAGTTATACATGTACACCTTTAGTTTTATTCCCGATGGACGATTTGACTGCTGGGAAGCATATCAAAGGAAGAACGATTGCAGAAATGGGTAGTGGAAATCAGCCTTTGGATATATTGAATGTTGAAAAAGATGGTAAGTCCTACCTGGTGATGGCAAATTCCAATAGACCAGTTTTCAGAGTTAATTTTGAAGATATAGAAAGCTTTGAAGGTTCACTTACTGAGCCAGTTCCAGATAACTTTGCAACTGAGGGAGTTGACTTTGTTTCTATGCCCTTAACAAATGTGCAGCAATTAGATAAAATGGATGATGGAACCATGATAATTCTTCAAAGGAAATCCAATGGATCACTAGATTTATGGAGTACAGATAAAGCTGAATATTTACTGAGATAATGATTGTTTATTTTTTTAAAATCAGGTTATGTTTCATTCATAATCTGATTTTTTTTGTTTCAATACTCTTGGTTTCCTGCTCGGAAAATAACGAGATAGATTATGCTGTTTTATGGGATGATCAAAAAGCGATAGGAATCAAAATTCCAGATCTACTTGAAGCAAAGGATTTAGAAATTCGGTTAGTTCAGGATACTGAGAGGGTTTCAATTTTTGGTGAATTAAAAACACAAAATGAAGTCAAAGTATTTAAGCCTATTATTCCATTTACTAGGGGCTTAACCTATGAAATACTGGTAAAAGGTAAAGTTGTCAAAGAGATTTCTATTCCAACTCTGGACGATGTGGAAATGATCCCTGTGGTGGAATCAGTTTTCCCAAGCCAGGATACTGTTCCAGAAAACCTACTTAAAGTCTATTTGAAATTTTCTCAACCCATGAAAGAGGGAGTGGCATTAAATTATATAAAACTTCTGGACGCCGATCAAGATACAGTACCTGCTGTCTTTTTAAACCTTCAACCTGAATTATGGGATCAAACAGGAACACAATTGACGGTATGGTTGGATCCGGGGAGGATTAAAAGAGATTTAATTCCCAATTTAGAAATGGGAGCTCCTTTGGAAAAAAATCAAAATTATAAACTGATTGTTACAGAGGGTTGGAAAAGCAAAAATGGTTTAGCTATGTCTTCAGACTTCATAAAAGCTTATACAGTCACTGATCGGGATAGCGTATCTCCCACTCCATCAAATTGGGAATTAGAGGTACCTAAAGCTGAGACCAAGGATGCGTTTCAAATGAATTTTTTAGAGCCTTTGGATTATGCATTATTACAAGAGGTTTTTATTATAAAAAGTGAAGAGAATTTAGAGATTCCCGGAACATGGGAACTTGCTAGCCACGAAAACAGGATTAGATTTTTACCTACTGAAAGATGGAAGGCTGGAAGTTATAAAGTGGAAATCGAAACTCGCTTAGAGGATTTGGCTGGCAATAACTTGAATCGACTTTTTGAGATTGATTTAGAAAACAATCAATCAAAGGAATCCGAAGAAGCAATTTCAACGATAGAGTTTTCTGTTAAAAATTAATTAAAACAAGTTTTGATTAATACCCCAAATCCTTGGGCCACTTCTCTCCTGCTGGTATTGCAAAATCCAATCTGTTTTCTTTTGGGGGAATAGGACAAGTTGCAAATTTTGTAAATGCACAGGGTGGATTGTAGGCATAGTTAAAATCCAGATTAAGTTTGCCGGTTCTATCAGGAAAACCGACATACATATATCTACCTGAAGGATAGGTTTCCTTTTCATTTGTTAGATCTGAAAAAATCACCCAAAGTTTACCCTCTTCCTCAAAAGCCAAAAGCTCATGATCTTGACCTTCATATTGGAATAAAATATGCCCCATTACATTCACCTCATATTCTTGCCCCACTACATTTTTTATCAAGATCGATTCATTGAATTTTGGAATGAATTGGGCTTCTATCGACCAATTTTCTTGGTATCCATAGGCAGGGATTCCATTAAACTTTGAAATCGAAGGGTGGTTCAAATTTCGGGTTCTAACTCCAAAAGATTCATCTCTTTCAATTATGGACCATTTCCAAGGAGGAATTTTCAATGCATTACTACCATAGCTTTCCTCTGGAAATTGGAGAATTTTCGAAGGTAAATTGAATTTTTCCCTCGTCCTTGAATTGGGAATAAACCATACAGAATCAGCATTCCACTCAAAATAACCAAGGTTTTCATTCCTAGATTGAGTCTCTAAAATGAGCTCTTGATTGAGGGTGTTTAAGAATTTTAATTCATTATTAAGCCAAAATAAACCAGAAAGATTAAGCCATCCATTTTCAGATGTGACTTCTTCAATTCGATCATTTTTCCAATCCTCAAAATCCGCTTTCCCCAAATTTTTAACCTGGGAATATGAATTGAAATAAACCAATCCTAAAAGGAACAAAAGGAGTATGTTTTTGTGCTGAATCATGAGTTTATTTGATCTTAAGTAGTAAATATTTGCCTAAGGTATACTTCAAGCTTAGGCTAACTCCTCAACCCTGCCTTCGTAATCAAATTGCAAATCTTCATGCAAAGTGCTAATCAATTTTTGCACTTTATTTAATTGCACTTGGTATAAATTATCAATAACCCGATTGTCATGTTCCAAAAACCCATGCTCTTTCATTTGCTCGCAGAAAAACAACAATCCTTCAACTTGATCAGGTTTATGCTTACTGAGTTTAAGGAGTTTGTTCATTTTCCTACGAATTTTCTGGATGGACTTCTTCGCATAATAAGAATGGTCGGCTCTTGCTAAGTCAAATTCAGTTTCCAATTCTTCCTGAACCATTTGTAGGTATAAGCCTGGTGAATCCCTGCCATATAATTTAAAGAACAAATAGGCTTTATTATCCCTACTGAATTTACTTAAATCTACAATCAGGTCTTTCAGCTCTTGTTCGTTTAAATGGCTCAATTCTTTTTTGATCTCCGCCAAACTTGGAATCTGCATAGGTTGATTTTTATTCTACTTTATTTATTTAAAAGGAATACTCATTAGGGCCAAACAGGTTTGAATACCTTCAAGGTAATTTCCGATTCGTATGTTTTCATTGGGTGCGTGAATGCTGTTGTCAGGATTGGGAATTCTAACTGATACAGCCGGTACACCTAAACTATTGATAAAAGGAGCCATTGGCTGTGAGCCTCCTGTGGTTCTGGTATTAATGAAGTTCTCATCAAAGATATAATTCATTCCCTCTTTGAGCCAATCTCCAAATGGGGAATCTATCTCTGACCTAAAGGGTGCTGATCCTATCCTAAAATCAAAAGATGCCAGTTTAGGATAATTTTGTCTATCTGTTGCTGTCGGTTTCCCGTCAACCAGATGATAGCCTTGATCGACAATAAACTTTCTGAGTAGAGCTATTTGCCTTTCTGCAGGAGTTTCTTTTACTAACCTCATATCGATTTCTGCAATGGCTTCCGAAGGAATTAAAGTTCTCACTTCTTCTCCAACCCAAGCTGCCTGGAGTCCGCGAACATTCAATGATGGATATTGTAAGGCTTCCTGAAGCGTGTTTCCTACTTTTTCCGATTCTGCAAAACCCAATTCATTTTTGATGGTTTCCAAATCTTCAGGAACTTCTTTCATTGCTTGGATATCTGCTTCTGTAAGTTCTATACCATCATAGAATCCTGGTATAAGGACTTTTCCTTGATCATCTTTCATTGCTGCCAATAGTTTTGAAAGAGAGAAAACTGGGTTGGGTGCAAAATTTCCATATTGCCCTGAATGAAGGTCGTTTTTAGCTCCAAAGACTTTGATCGTAGCTGTAGCGATTCCTCTAGCCCCAAATGTCAAATTGGGCAAATTGGAGATGTGGCGAGTGCCATCCATGATGAGAATACCATCGGCTTTGAATAATTGTTTGTTTTGGGAAACTACATCAGCTAATTCGGGAGAGCTCAACTCCTCTTGAAAATCCAAGATAAACTTTAGATTCACAGAAGGAGTATTTCCAGTTCGTCTCAGTATATCTAAGGCTGTTAAAAATGTCATTGTCGGACCTTTGGAGTCTGAGGCTGATCTGGCAAATATTTTCCATTCTGGATCAATGGGACCTTCTAAAAAATTCCAATTGATTTCTTCCCAAGAATCTCCTTCTTCCATCTTTAAAGCTGGGATATATGGGCTTTCCTGATCCCAAGAGCTTGAATCAACAGGCTGGCCATCGATCTGCATGTACACCAAAATGGTTTTCTTTTTTGGATCCATTTCGCCTGCTGCAAATAGATGTGGCACCCTACCGGATTTCAATTCTTGAGTTTTAAACCCTCTACTTTCCAAAGCTTCTTTGCACCAAGCTAGATTCGCCTGAATATCTGAAGGAAGGGATCCGTTGTTTGGGATACTCAGATACTCCTTAAATTTCAATAGCGATGATCTCAACTCTTTGTTGGACTCTTTAATGATTTCATCCCTAGTCAACTGAGCAAAAGTGTGTTGAATTAATAGGAGAAATAGAATTAAGGAGAAGTAGCTTTTTTTCATGGGGAGGATATTGGTAGAGAAAGATAGCATATTTTAAAAATTAGTATGGCTGATGCTTTAAAAAGAGCTGAATTGTAGCATGGTCAATAAAGGAAGGATTTATAAGGGATGATTAATGTTAGAAAACTTATAAAAAATAAATCTTTTAGGCCGTTTAAAGGGATTCTTTTGATTTCGATGCAAGGGTACCTTATCTTAATCAAGAATATTCTCTTGAAACGTTAATTTGAACAATGAAAGAATTCCAGTCTATCATTCAAGCATATGATTTATACAAAAGCTCAGGGAAGAAAATAGCTTTGGCAACAGTGGTCCATGTGGATGGTTCAGCCTACAGAAGACCGGGTGCCAGAATGCTTGTATCAGAAGATGGGGAACTCACAGGAGCAATTAGCGGTGGTTGTCTTGAAGGGGATGCTCTTCGAAAAGCTCAGTCTGTAATTTTTAAACAAAAATCCATGCTTGTCACCTATGACACCACGGATGAAGATGATCAGAAATTTGGAGTGGGACTTGGTTGCAATGGCATTATTCAGGTTTTAATAGAACCCATAGATTATTCTGATGAATTGAATTCTGTGAATTTGTTAAAAATGGCGCTCTCAGATAGAAATGTAAGTACACTGGTGACCATTTTTTCTATTAAAAATTCCAGGTCTGAACAAGTGGGAACAGTCATTTTATCAAATAATGGAATTTCAGAAGGACATTTGGATAAGGTAGACCCTGTGTTACTGGAAAGTATTTTGGCACAAGTCAATGATAGAGACAGTATGGGAAGTTTGATCAAAAGCTATCCCGAACATGATTCTGTTCAGGTCTTTTATGAGAAAGTGAAACCTCCTACCCGACTTTTACTTTTTGGGGCCGGAAATGACACCATTCCCTTATCTCAATTGGCCGATATTTTAGGTTTTGAATTAATTTTAATTGATGGTAGAGCTAATCAAGCAACCAAAAGCCGCTTTCCAAAAGCAAAAACAATTATTCTTGGAACTGCTAATGAGGTGGTGAAAAATTTAGAAATTGATTCTCAGACTGTAGCTCTATTGATGACTCATAATTTTGAGTACGAATGTGTGGTTTTGGAGCAGCTCCTTCAGTTTCCAATACCCTATATTGGAATTTTAGGTCCCAAGAAGAAGTCCGAAAAAATGATCCAACGCTTAGAAAGTCATGGAATATCCATTGAAAAGGACAATCTTTACTCCCCAATGGGATTAGATATTGGAGCCGAAGGTTCCGAAGAAATTGCATTATCAATTTTAGCTGAAATCAAAGCGGTTTTAGCAGGAAAAAATGGAGGTTTCTTAAAAGATAAGGAAGGCCCCATACACGAGGAAATAGCATGAGCAACCCAAGAACAGGGATCGTAATATTAGCAGCTGGAGAATCCTCCAGATTAGGTTATCCAAAACAAATTGCCCGATACAAGGACAAGACTTTATTGCAATTGGCAATAGATGCAGCAAATGGATCCAAAGCAGATAAAAGAGTTTTGGTTTTAGGAGCTTTTAAAGATGAAATCAAAAAGACTTTCTCAGGAGCAAGTATCCCAAATATCCCCAATCCAAAATGGGAAAAAGGAATGTCTTCAACCTTAGTAAAAGGATTAGAATACCTTCAAAAGATCGAGCCTGTTGATCAAGTGGTGATTATGCTCTGTGACCAACCTTTTGTAGATTCAAAAATCATTGACAAATTAATTGATGCTCAGGCGAAATCAGGAAAAGGAATCGTTGCCTGTAAATACTCCAAAACTTTTGGAGTCCCTATACTTTTTGATAAAAAATATTTCACGCAATTATTAGCTTTAACGGGTGACGAAGGAGGAAAAAGTATTGCTCAGGCCAATGAAGAAGATCTTGAGCTAGTAACTTTTGCGAAAGGTAAAACGGATGTGGATACGGAAGCTGATTTAAGAGATTTGAATCTATAAGAATTAATTCAATTTCCTGAGTTCTGTCACCACATGAGTCACCCACTCCACAGTATCTAAAATTTCTTGTTCGGTCGTATTTCTTCCCAAACTGAAGCGTATGGAAGATCTACCTAATTCATGCTCTAGGCCCATCGCTTGGAGTACATGGGAAGGTTTTGGAGAGATACTTGTACAAGCAGAACCCGAACTAACAGCTACCTGTTGACACACCTTTCTCAATAATTCCTCGCCTTCTGTTCCTTCGAAAGCAATATTTGAAACATGAGGTAATCGATTGTTTTGACTTCCGTTCAGTTTGGTTCCTGGGATTTCTAATATGCTTTCTTCCAATTGATTACGCAATAAGGACATTTTGGAAATTTCGGTTTCCATTTCTTCCATTCTCATTTCGGCAGCCTTTCCCATACCTACTATTCCTGGAACATTTAATGTGCCGCTTCTAAAACCTTTTTCATGTCCTCCTCCTGTGATTTGTGCCAAAGGTTTAGGAAGAGAATGATTGTGGCGTATAAAAAGTGCTCCTACTCCCTTGGGTCCATAAAATTTATGCGCTGAGATAGCCATCAAATGGATTCCTCTATTGTGAAGTGGAATCTTACCTGCAGCTTGAACAGCGTCTGTTAAAAAAATAATATCATTTGTTTCAGCCAATTCAGATATTTCCTCTATTGGATGAATTATACCTGTTTCATTATTTGCCCACATCAAGGCAATCATTTTTGTATGAGGTAAGATAGTATCCTTTAATTCCTGATAGCTAATATTTCCTTCATGGTCCACAGGTAGATAAGTGACATCAGCACCTTCTTTCTCCAATTCGGCCATGGTATCCAAGACGGCCTTGTGTTCCGTCTGACAAGTGATATAATGCTGTTTTTCTCCCTTATAGAGTTCAAAAGTGCCCTTAATTGCTAAATTAATCGCTTCTGTTGCCCCTGAAGTAAAAATAATTTCCTTGGATCTAGCTCCCAGTAAATTCGCAACTTGCTCTCTGGCAATTTCAACAGCATCCTCCGCAACCCAGCCAAAAGCATGAGATTTACTGGAAGCATTCCCAAAATGTTGTTGAAACCAAGGTATCATAGCCTCTATAACTTCTGGAGCACATGGAGTAGTTGCATTGTAATCTAGGTAAACGGGATACTTCATAGGATGAAATTAACAGTTTTCTTGAGATCTTTGTTTTTGTTTTTTCCAAAGTATGGAATACAGGTAGGAAGCAATACCTTAGAGTTTTTGGATAATGAAATGGAGAAAATACTTATAATCTAATGTTAGATTTTTGTACCATTGAAATTTGATTGATGAAAGAGACTTGGACATTAAAACTTACAAAAGAAGAATTAGAAGACCCTAATCAAGGTATACCTAGGATCATTGCAGACAAGGAAAATGAATTGGGGATATTCCTTTCTTATTACTTCAAAAAAGAAGGAGCTGTCGCGGAACAAGTCGTGTTAGAAGGGAAGCCTGATTTTGAAACCAATTCCTCAGGGAAATTGACTTTGTCATTTGTGTTGGTTCATTTTAATGCCTGCTTAGCCATCCACGAACAAGCGAAAGATAAAATGGAAATCTCCTATCGAATTGATTCTCAAAATAAAGAATTACAGTTAGAAGGGCCTTTTTGGGAAGAAAGAGGAATGGATGAAATTTAAACCATTCAATAAAATTTTATGACCTAAAGAAAGACCTCTCAGAATTCCTGAGAGGTCTTGTTGTATAATTAAGCATGGAACGTCAAAGCAAGTGATTAAGCTCGTTTGATTTCTAAGTTAAGATCTGAGAATTCTTCTTGTTCTATGAATGGTTGTCTTCTCAGTCTTCTTTTAGTGGCTTTGTATATAGCGTTGGCCACCGCACCACCTGTAGGAGGAAGCGCTGGTTCACCCAATCCAGTAGGATCAAATCCACTATCTACATAATGCACATCAATTTGTGGTACTTCTTTCATCCTGATGAGTCGGTATTTATCAAAATTCTTCTGAGTAGGAAGTCCATTCTCAAAAGTCAAGTTACCGTACATCGCATGCCCCATTCCATCTACGATTCCTCCCCTCACTTGATGGTTGGCTCCAGTTGGATTGATTACCATTCCACAATCAGTGGCTGCTGTGATTTTCTTGAGTACAGGACTTCCGTTTTCCATCTCAATATCAGCTACTTGAGCCACGTAAGTTCTATGAGAGAAGTAAACAGAGAATCCTTGGCTAACATTGGAGTCTTTACCCCAATTTGATTTCTCAGCAGCGGTTTTGATAACTCCAATCATTCGGTCTGCATCATAGCCGAGCTCCCCACCCACTGGATTTGCTTTTGCTCTTTCCAAAAGTGAAAGTCGAAATTCTACCGGATCTCTTTGAGCCGCCAAAGCAACCTCATCCAAGAAGGATTGTTCTGCATAGGCAAGGAAGTTGGTAATTGGTGCTCTCCAAGGGTTGGTTGTAATGGGAGATTTATGATCAATACTTTCAATTAACACATTATCGACAGCTCCAGAAGGGAAATTATTTTGTCTAGTACTATTTCCAGCATTAATTCCTGCTCCTTTTAATTTGTAGCCAACCATATTGCCATTGGCATCTAATGCGGCTTCAAACCGATAGCGAACTGCAGGTCGATAAGCACCACCTGTGATATCATCTTCTCGACTCCAAGTTACTTTCACTGGAGCTTTCATCATTTGTGAAACTTTTACAGCTTCCTCTACATAATCAGCTCTTAACCTTCTTCCGAAACCTCCTCCCAATCGAGTGATTTCGACTGTGATGTTCTCTTTAGGAATCCCCAAGACTTCAGCAGCTGTTGAAGCTGCACGATCTGGAGTTTGCGTTGGTCCCACAAGCTCAGCAGAGTTTTCTTTGACATGAGCAAAGAAGTTCATCGGCTCCATGGGAGAATGGGAAAGAAAAGGACATTGATATTCAGCAGTTACCACTTGAGCGGCGGTACTGAAAGCTTGCTCAACGTTTCCATCTCTTCTTCTTTCTTCCGCATTATTGGAAGCCAGCATTTCTTTAAAGAGGCGATCGTGATCTGCAGAGCTTTCTACCAAGCCATCTGGCTCATACTCTACTTTCAATAGCTTTTTCGCCTTCATCAAAGGCCAGGTAGAGCTTCCTATAATCGCAACACTATTGTCAAATTGAAGTACATCTGAAATTCCTGCTACTCCTTTCGCTTCGGAATCATCAATTGATTTGATTTTCATTCCGAAAGGTGGACGCTGAATCATCGCATGTAGCATTCCCTCCCTATAAAAGTCTAAACCATAAAGAGGCTTTCCAGTGAAAATGGCAGGATTGTCTACATTTTTAACAGGCGTACCAATGATTTTAAAGTCCTTAGGATTCTTTAATGGGACATCCTCTGGAGCTTCTAAGTTAGAAGCAGCAATAGCTAGATCTCCAAAACTTGCTTCCTTACCACTGTTCTTATGGGATACAAATCCTTTAGAAGCGGTAATTTCACTTGCAGGAACTCCCCATTCTTTCGCAGCTGCAGCTATTAACAAATATTTGGCTGTGGCTCCGGCCTTTCTAAGTCTTTCCCAAGAATGAGGCATGGCACCAGATCCACCCGTCAGTTGACGGTCAAACTTATTTTGATCCAAGTTTGCCTGGATGACATGTACCCTTTCCCAGTCAGCATCTAATTCCTCGGCAACAACCATTGGAAAAGATGTCTTAATATTTTGCCCTAATTCAGGATTAGGTGAGTAAATGACAATATCTCCACTGGGAGCAATGGAAAGATATGCGTTGAAATTTTTAGCTTGTGCAAGAACTTCTTCTTCGCTCAAGACTTCCATTTTTGGAGAATCACAGCTCATCCAGTTGAAGCCAATAAACAAGCCTCCTGCGGTAGTTCCTGCAATCTTTAGAAAATCTCTTCTATTTGTTTTTGTCAGTGTAGCCATGATTTTTAGATTTTAGCTGCTTTAGCAACTGCTTCTCTTATTTTATGATAGGTTCCACAGCGACAAAGGTTCCTGTTCATCGCATTTTCTATTTCTTCCATACTAGGAGATGGATTCTTTTTTAGGAAGGCCGCAGCATTCATGATTTGACCTGCTTGGCAATAACCACATTGGGCGACATCTACATCTTCCCAGGCTTGTTGAACCGGGTGGTCTCCTTTTTCAGAAAGTCCTTCTATAGTTGTGATTTCATCCTCTCCAACACTTGAAACTGGCATGGAGCAGGAGAAAATTGCTTCTCCATTCATATGGACCGTGCAGGCACCGCATTGTGCTATACCGCAGGAATATTTTGTTCCGACTAAACCCAAATGGTCTCGGAGTACCCAGAGTAAGGGAGTATCCTCCTCCACTTCCACTGAATGGGATGAACCGTTAATTTTTAGATTAAAGTTTGCCATGTTATATATGTTTGAGCATTAATTTAATGAAAAGGCCTGTTTTTTCTTAGCCGTTGGTGGAAATTAAAAAATTGAATTTCAATTGGTAGACTACTTTACCATCTATTAAAAATTTAATCCTATTCGAGAGGAATCTGTTCTGAATAAATTGTATCAATCTCAGGTGTAATTGGCACCTTTTCACCAGTTTTGGAGTTGCACATAGAAATTTATTCACACTACATAATCGACCGAATGCTAAAAACAGTTTTTAAACTCCTTAAGACTATCCTCTATTTTTTCCTTACTATGGGCTTGATATTGGGTCTTATCGGTGTCCTTTTTGTCTACCTAAGTCCAGAATTTGGTGCTGATCCCAATGAGGAGAAGGTAGCTCAATTTGAGAAGTTAGATCATTATTCCGATGGGGAGTTTCATAACCTGATTCCGACCAATATGGATATGGATATAGCAAAGGCGATCAAAATGCTTCCTGAATTTTTTAAAAATGATCCTAGCAGAAAGCCTGATTTTGAGATTCCTATCGAGAAAGTTGATTCCCTAGAACTGACATCGCTAAGCATTCCAACTCGATTGATTTGGTTTGGACATTCTGCTTTTTTGCTTCAAATAGATGGGAAAAATATTTTGATAGACCCTATGTTGGGTGAAGTCCCTGCTCCTCACCCTTGGCTAGGAAAAAAACGTTTTAGCAAGGAATTACCGATAGAAATTGAGCAACTTCCAGAAATAGACCTTATTATTTTCTCCCATGACCATTACGATCATTTGGACTATGGTTCGGTCCAAAAACTGATGAGTAAGACTAAGTCATTTTACGTTCCATTGGGAGTGGGATCTCATTTAGAAGCTTGGGGCGTGGAACCAGAAATAATTCATGAAATGGATTGGTGGCAAGAAATTGATGCTCAAGGATTGAAACTTGTTTTCACCCCGTCAAGGCATTTTTCGGGCAGAGGTCTGAATAATAGATTCGCTACACTTTGGGGCTCTTGGGTGATTAGTGGAGCTCAAGAAAACCTTTATTTCAGTGGTGATGGTGGATATGGTCCTCATTTTAAAGAAATTGGTCAAAAATACGGTCCATTTGATTTCGCTATGCTCGAATGTGGTCAGTATAATGAACGATGGAAGGAAATTCATATGATGCCAGAAGAGACTGCGTTGGCAGCAAAAGATATCCAGGCAGAGGTTTTTATGCCGATACATTGGGCTGCATTTTCCTTAGCGATGCACTCTTGGACTGACCCTGTGGAGCGAGTTTTGATCAAAGCGAATTCCATCCAACAGCCTATTTATATCCCGAAAATCGGATCTAGAATAGAAATTAATGGAAATTTGAATTCGAAAGAAAAATGGTGGGTCAAGCCGGAATAATCATGTAAATGGCCTGATTTTCAAGATAAAACAGCTACTTTTTTAAAAAATATTCTTTCTGTGATACAAAAAGGATAGGTTTTTTAAGAAAATGCCATTTTACTCATGAGTTGTTTTTGATTCATTTTTCCTAATTTGAACTTTTGAAAGTACATTTTAAAACAACCTACTTAACCTATGTCTCAGACAATCAAAGCAGCCATCGTAGGAACAGGATTTATAGGTCCTGCGCATTTGGAAGCATTAAGAAGAATCCCCAATGTAGAAGTAATCGCTTTGGTAGAAGTTAGCCAAGAATTGGCCGATGAAAAAGCTAAAGTACTAGGTATTCCTAATGCCTATACATTTGAGGCGATGCTTCAACAACCCGAAATTGATGTAGTACATATTTGTACTCCAAACTTCCTGCATTACCCTCAAGCGAAAGCAGTATTGCAAGCTGGAAAACATGTGATTTGCGAAAAGCCATTGGCAGTAAAAATCGATGAAGCGGAAGATCTAGTTGCTTTAGCAGCGGAAAAAGGCTTAGTCAACGCAGTTCACTTCAACCTACGGTACTACCCTATGGTTAGACAAATGAAGACCATGCGTGAAAAGGGTGACTTGGGAGAAGTTTACTCTGTAATGGGCTCTTACCTTCAAGATTGGCTATTCTTACAAACCGATTATAACTGGAGATTAGAGCCAGATAAGTCTGGAGATTCCAGAGCTATTGCGGATATCGGTTCTCACCTTTTGGATATTACCGAGTATGTAACTGGCCTGAAAATCACCGAAGTAATGGCTGATTTTTCAACTGTTCACAAAACTCGATTGAAGCCATTAAAAGCAATAGAAACATATTCTGGTGATAAGCTAGAAAAATCAGACTACGAGGAAGTTCCTATCAATACTGAGGATCATGCGACAGTTTTACTTCGCTTCGATAATGGTAGTAAAGGTTCCATCACTGTTTCTCAAGTCAATGCAGGTCGTAAAAACCGATTGAATGTGGAAATCGCTGGATCCAAGTCTAATTTTGAATTCAATTCAGAAAAACCAAATGAACTTTGGATCGGTAAAAGAGAAACTGCCAACGGTGTCTTGATGAAGGATCCAGGCCTATTCTATCCTGAATCAGCAGCATTAGTTGGATTTCCAGGAGGCCATAATGAAGGTTTCCCTGATACTTCTAAACAAATGTTTAAAGAAGTTTATGCAGCTGTTAGAGAAGGAAGTCAACCAGAAAAGGCTCCCTACCCTACTTTTGCTGATGGATTGAGAGAATTGATTATTGGAGAAAGAATTGTAGAAAGCAATAAAAAGCAAGCTTGGGTTAAAATTTGATAACCCCCGTGTTTTTTAATACGTTACTTTATAAATATTCTTTTATAAACTTTAAATTGATACCAAAACAAATTCTTTAACACATGAGAACAATGAATTTCAAAAAGAGTCTCTTTGCTTTCGCTTTGATGGCTTTCATAGGCTTTTCAGCATCTGCACAAGAAAAACCAAGTCCAGCAAAAACCGCAAAAGGTAAAGTGGGCAGTGCTGACATTACCATTAACTATAGTAGTCCAGGCGTAAAAGGCCGAGTAATTTGGGGTGATTTAGTTCCTATGGGAGAAGTATGGAGAGCGGGCGCCAATGAGGCAACAACTTTCACTACTTCACAAGATATTATGGTAGAAGGTAAAAAGTTACCAGCAGGAACTTACGGGTTCTTTGTGATTCCAGGTGAAACTGAATCAGTATTCATATTTAATAAAGTAGCGAAGCAATGGGGAGCTTTTGAGTACGATTCTTCTGAAGATGTACTTAGAGTTACTGTTCCTTCTCAAGAAACCGGAACTATGGAAGAAAGATTGGTTTACGAAGTAAAGCCAAGTAGTTTCGAAATTAGATGGGAATATGGAAAAGCATCCGCTAGCTTAAGCAATTGATTTACTTAAAATCAAAATAATAAGGCCCTGGAGACTGATTCTCTGGGGCCTTTTTTTGTCCTATTTCTAGAGAAGTAAGATTCATTTACGAATTATGTAGTAGCAAAAAAAAGAGGCTGTCTCAAAAGTCTCAAATTTGTCTGCCTGAGCACTGGAGCGACAAAAGTCGCGCATATCGAAGGCTTTTTTGAACGAAATGACCGACATTTCGATTTCGAGACTCACGTCTCTCAAGTTCTCAATGTGACAAAAACCAATTATAAGACAGCCAATTTTCTATTCAATAAGGGTGATTACTCATTTGCAGCCTTATAAATGGCGTCTAATAAACTTCCTTCTTCCTTGGTGTCATTTCCAAGTTCCCAGAACATTATTCCTCCAAGGCCTTTATCCATAGTGTATTTGGTTTTTAATGCTACGGAAACAGTGTCATCATAGGAAAGGAATAAGCTATCCTCAGCATTGTACATGTAAGGTGCTTCAGCGGATTCATCCCAATAACGTTTAAACTTACTGTCCTGCTCGTACGTTTTTCGGATTTGATGGTAAGCCATCCAGCCAATTTGAAGTCCACCACTCAATTGGTACAATCCATTATTTTCTGGTGGAACACCTTTCCAAACTCTTCCATAAAATGCACTTCCTATTACAATCTGCTCTGGCTTAACTCCTTCATTAATCAAGAAATCTACAATCTTTTGTGCAGATCTAGGGTCATTGTCAAGGTTGCTCCCATCTTCAAAAAGGCTATCTAAATGTGCTTGAAAAGGCGTTCCTGCTGTTTCTTCACTCGTTACATCTCCAAGCGGAGTATGATGACCTGTGTAAATAGATACTCCAGAAACTTGATCGTAAGTCATCACATTGGTATAGTCAGCATATTTCATCACCTCATTTACCTCAATGTGATTATAGTAACGCTTCCATCCAGCAGAAGCAAAAGTCAGTATCTTGTGAGAATCAAATGTGTCCAACATTTCTCTTAAACCTTTCATCAAGGCTGTGAAATTATTGGTGTCTTCAGGTCTAGCCATAGTTCCCGCACCCGAGATTCCAGGATATTCCCAGTCCATATCCATTCCGTCCAATTGGTATTCTTGGATGAAATCATGTGCGCTTTGGATGAATTTAGCTCTGCTTTCTTCTGTTAATGCCATATCAGAGAACCCATCAGCTCCCCATCCACCACAAGCAATCATCACTTTTAAATCTGGATTTCTACTTTTCTGCTCCACTAATGCCGCTAATTTAGGTCCAGCGGACTCAGGATTTCTAAATTTCATTTCACCATCTACGACATTGGTAAAGGAGTAAATGATATGCGTTAACTTCTCTACTGGAATCGTTTCTGGTTTATAATCACGTTCGGCCACGTAATATGCCATAATCACGGGATCAGGATTAGCTGTTTCAGCAATAACAGTTTCTTCCGTTTGATTTGCACTTTGTGGAGAGCATCCCATCATTAGGATGAACATGCTTAATTGTGGTAAAATAGTGGTTTTCCAGTTCAAGGCTTTTTCTTTTATCTTAATTAATTATTTTATTAAAATTAGATTACTTCTTGTAAAATTTCTAGTAATAGAATAAAAGTAATCAATATCCCTTTGAGAAGGAATAGTAAAGCCATGTATTTCTATTCGGAAGTCACTTTTTCCAATAAATAACTCGAGAATACTAAAGTCAATGAAGTATTACAGTTGATTGATCACAGGTGCTGATTGTTTTTTAGGATCAAGAATAGCAATTGGATTTTCAAGAGACCTGCCTAAGTTATTCCAATGCACAGACATTATATCCCCCTTTTGCAAAGTGACATTATTCCCAAAGCTAAAGGCATCAGCTCCATAAAAATGAACATGGGCCTGAAGTGGTATTCTGTGTGATTCATATTTGAAGTGGTGAAACTCTAAGTTGGCCAAATTATGACACATATTTTTCTGTCCTGTATTGATATCGGAACTCCATACTTCATCCTTCGCTCTTGAGACAGAAACTTTACCGGAATAGCTTTCGAAATCAGCGTCTATCACAGCCTCTGGACCGATCGAACAGGTTCTAATTTTAGAGGGAGCCAAATACAGGTAATTCACTTTTTCCATCACATGATCAGAGAATTCATTGGCTGTGGTTAATCCGATTCTCCAAGGTTTACCTTCCCTGTCAATGATATATAAGCCCGCAATTTCCGGTTCCTCTCCCCCATCATTGGCATAATATGGGACTTCCAAAGCATCACCATGTGCTTTTAAAACCGATCCATTCCCTTTGTAAAACCATTCGGGTTGAGTTCCGGTTTCTCCTGGTTTTGGAGATCCACCTTTTACGCCCATTTCATACATAATCAAACTATCGGAAGGCTTCTCTTCGGTTTGACCATGCATCATTTGTCTATTTAAAGCACTATTGTGATGAGTAAGACCAGTTCCCGAAACCATGCAGGAAAATGGTGAGTCAGGATGATCAAAGGATGGTAATAATTTCCACTCGCTGTTGCCTTGATAAACAGGATCGTATTCAAGACTTTCTTGGGTAAGATGCTCTTGGATTAAATCCTTGATCTTTTTCTTATTATCCAAAGCTTCCAAAGCAAGCTGATATACAGAATTGAAATTGCTAAGTAGAGTCAATTTTGGCTCCTGAACGAGTGCAATTCTTCTACCCTTTGATGGGTGAATTAATTGAACGAGCCTAGTTTTATTTTCCATCGAAAAGTCAAATTAATTTGAGTATCACAAAAGCGATAAGCTGCCTTTGTGGATAATTTTAAAATTAAACATAAAAATTCTCCAGCGTAAACCGGAGAATTTTTTAATAAATAAAGAAGAGTTAGAAATCCAAGGAAGGCCAACCATCGGCATCCCAATCAATTTCTTTGATTACTAGTTTTGATTTTCCATCATCCTCTTTGTCATATCCATGTGCTACAAAATAAGTTTTTCCATCAAAGTCATACACTGAGCAGTGGCCTACAGCTGCATATTGGTCTGTTTCTCCCACTAGCAATTCACCTCCTCCTGCATACATGGGAGTTTCACTTTTATCTAAATAAGGACCACGAACGTCCTTAGATCTACCTACGATGGTTTTGTAGGTGCTTTCCAAACCTCGGCAGCAATAATCAATGGAGGCAAATAAATAATAATATCCATCTCTATAATAGATGAATGGTGCTTCAATGGAGCCATCGCCGGCGTTTGAATCAGGTCTTCCAAAAGTGCGTTCCTGTTGAGCTACCCCGTACCATTCCTGAGGCTCAGCCAAAGACTTCATGTCAGGGGCTAACTTCACTAATTTCAAACCACCCCAAAATGATCCAAAAGAAAGCCAGCCTGTTGTTTCTCCCGAATCCTCTTCCACAAAGATGACATTGGCGTCAATAGCATTCCAAAAATCTCTTCCGGGAATGGATTGAACAATCATACCTTGATCTTCCCATTGATAGTCAGGACTATCCTGATGAAGCGTTTTATTGGTCATTACACCAATTGCAGAAGTGTTTTTACCAAAAGCTGACGGAGAGTAATACAAATAATATAGCCCATCGTGAAATTGAATATCTGGTGCCCAAAATCCCCCTCTATACCCAGGGATAATATCATTTGTCACCCACTTTAGGTCTCTTGGAGCAGATTCTATCCTAGTCCAATTTTCCATATCCGAACTCTTGGCGATTCCGCCATGGGTCATAAAAAGGTAATACAAGCTATCCTGCTTGATCATTACCGGGTCATGTGCAATCAGCCCTTTAGAATCATCAGGCATTCTACGCTGTGCATTGGCAGTTTCAGCACCTACATAGCAGAGAAGAAAACTTCCAATTGTAAAAAGCATGAAGTTTAAAATCCTTAACCTTAGCAAAGGCTTTGGAATACATGAAATAGTCATTTTAGATTTAGGTTTATTGTGTTTAACATTCTATTTCATAGAATTAATTGGGTTACTCCATTTTTCATTTTTGGAGTGGTATTGGGTAATGATCAGATAGTTTCAATCTCCAATCAGGTAAATTTTATCAGATGATATTAGGTCTCTTAATCCAGAATATTGAAGCTTACGGCTTTAAGTATTTTGCAAAAAACTCCTCAATTGCAGGATCTGTTACTTTCAGTTGACTTGCATAAGCAATGTCATGTCCACCTTCAACTTCCAGATATTCAATCTCTGCTCCTACTTCTTTCATTTTGTTTACAAAATCTCTTGTTAACTCTGGACGAACAACGGGGTCTTCGGTACCTTGAATCAAGAATAATGGTGGATGATCAGCAGAAATATATCCAATAGGCCACCATATGGGCTTTGCCATTGGCACATCACGACCTAGTTCTGTTGGAGGAGATCCTGCTGCTACTACATTGACATGGCTAGAATACTCACGATAGCTTCCATCTCCTTCTAAACCATCTTCCTCCGTAGTCATACCTAGCATAAGCGCTAAATGTGCTCCAGCAGAATGTCCATAAGTTCCAATGCGTTCCGGATCTACTTTAAGTTCCTCTGCATGTGCCCGAAGCCACCTTACTGCATTTTTTACATCTTCTATACATGCCGGGAAACCGGCTTCACCTGTAAGTCTATATTCCACATTGATGGTGACGTATCCTTTTTCGGCATATTCCACCATCATTTCTTGATAAACATCCACAGATTTGGAGCCGCCTGCCCAGCCACCGCCATGAACGATCACTAAAGCAGGTCGAAGCTCCGACCCAAAATTAGTTGGCATTGCCAAGTCTAATTTCCAGGAGTCACTTTCCCCTTCTCTGTAGGTAATATCCTTGGTTACTGAAATAGTGTTGTACTCAGATATTGCTGGCGTACTTTGATCGGATTGGGCATGCGCATTCATGGTGCATGCCATAACAAGTGCTGCTGCAACTTGAAGGCTTTTTTTAAGCATGATAATTATAGGTTTGAGTTAATTGATAAAAACTAAATAGGTACTTTTTGACTTTTCTCTTTTATTGAAATAAACCCTGATTTTTTTACAAAATGCAGGTAGATTTGCTTTAAAGTGCCTTTTGTAGGTACTTTCTTTATCTTTTAAATAAGGTTTTTAGAGATTGTTAGCGTCGAATAAACTTTTTTTTCTTGTCGTCGCTTCTAGACCATCAAGAAGCAGGTTTTGACCTGTAGTCTCTTAGTGCAAGAGTTTGATTTTTCCGAGACCTTCAACAGTCTTTTAATTAGCTTTTTCTGTCCAAAGTAAATTTATGCCCATACTATTCCCGAAGAGGATCATGAATAACTTCTTCATCTATCAATAATTTGTTTAAAATGAAATAATGGTGTTTGAAAAAAGTAAAAGATAATTCTGACGAATTCCTTTTTTCAAAATTATTGGGCAACAGTTCTTCAATTTATAAATTTTAATTTAACATAAAGAAGCAATTGGGCTAATTTTTTAATTTTCCTTTATTAAAGTAGTTGTTTCACTTTAGAGAATGCTTTTTTGATGAAAAAGCTAGTCTCTCTCAGGAGATAGGCAGACCTTGATGATTCTTTCTAATCGATCAGATGTCAAATAATAGGGATTCGCTTCAGTAGAAAAATTTTGGCTAGAAGGAAGAAACTTATTAAGTAAAACCTCATGCCATTTGGGAGTCCTAGGGTACAGTTTTCTCCTTAAAAAAATCTGAGTTTCTGCTCCACTTTTCTTCAACTCAATAAAATCGTGCCACTCGTACCGATCTGTTCCCCAAGCAAATTGATAAGGCTTATTCCAAACCACAATATAAGAAGTACTTTTTCCACCCATAAAACCTTTCCTTTCCATTCGGGTTCCGGGTCCAATTTCATCTTCGATGTCCTGAAAAGGGCCATAATGTCCTACCGTGTAATAGGCCATGTTTTGATGATTTGTGATTTTTCTCCAGCAAGTTTCTATATCTAAAGCAACTTTTCCATGAGCCGTGCTTTGGTTCATATCAATACCCATTTTTTTACTGCGCTCTGATTCATAAGTGATAATCCAAGAAATAAAACCACCCAAAATAGCGCCAACTAAGATCCATAAAATGTCAAAATAAATGGGAGATGCTTCCATGATCTTGTTTTTTAAAAAGTACTAAACAAAAAATAATTCTTCTTGTGGATTGAAATAATGTGAATCAAAATTTAATAAAAAAATGAGGCATACTTATAAAATCGAACATGAATTCTAAAGTTTAAGAATAAACGTTTTTGGAAATCCTTTGTGCAAAGAAAATTAACGTATAGTGATTTGGCTATTACGAGAAGAATAAAGTCCATTGTTCAGATCCCCATCACAGGCCCTTATGAGTTTATTTTTCAGTTCTTCTAATTTCTCCGGAAACTCCTGAGATAAATCATTCTCCTCTTTAAAATCATCTGGCAAATAGTAAAGTTCAAAGGCTTCTTTGCCCAAATGAGTTCTGATTTTCCAACCATCATTGGCAATCAAAGTGGGACCAATAAAGGAGGAGTAAGCCACAAAATCATTTTCTGTTGAATTTTCCTTGCCAAGTAATTCATTCAAAAATGACTTGCCATCCGTTTCAAATGGTTTATTGTAACTGACCAGTTCAGCTATGGTAGGCAAAAGATCATAATTAGCAACCAAGCGATCAGAACTAGTTCCTTTCGCGATTTTTTGTGGCCATTTGATAAGTAATGGCACATTGATTCCACCTTGGAGGTTGCTTCTTTTTAGGCCAGCTCTACCCCCATTTCCATCAAAAATATCACCAGCTAAATCACTGTAATACTTTCTTTCATAGTCATCAAAGCGTTCTCCAGTTTCCATATTGGTATAAGGCTTAAGAGTTCTGCCTTCTTGGCTATAATAAATTTCATGGCCATTATCTGAAGTGAAAATCACAATCGTATTTTCCTCCAACCCTAATTCCTCCAATTTCTTTAAAATCTCTCCCACATTTTCATCCAGAAGTTTGACCATGGATGCATATTCTTTCTCTATTTGAGTTAGCCGGTTGTCATTGATAAAATCCTCATGTACAGCGGGAATAGAAACAGGTCCATGAGGCAATTGGGTTGGGAAGTAAAGTAAAAAAGCTTGGTCTTGATGGTTATCTATAAAACCGAGCACCTTTTCCATAAAGACATCTTGGGAGTATGATTTTTTGCCTTCCATATCCCATCGCTCCTGATAGGTTTCCTCCGTCTCAGGTTCTCCAGATTTCCCAGCATTTGGAAGAGTATTACCCTCAATTTCAACCAGGTTCCCATTTTCGAATAAAAAGGGTGGGTAAAAGCCGTGTGCTCTCTGATGGTCTAAATAGCCGAAATAGTAATCCCATCCATGCCTTTTCATTTGCTGGTCGGTAGCCGAAAAGCCCCATTCTAATTTCCCCACTTGTCCGGTTACATACCCTGCACTTTTTGCTATTTCTGCTAAAAAAACCTGCTCATCTGGAATGGGAGAAAGCACATTATTGATCTTCTTCTCTACCTCTTTTGAAGTCAAATTCTCCTTGCTGATTTGTAAATAGATACCTCCTTGAGTAATCTCAAAACCCTTTTCATGGGTATCCCTATGACCAGTAATTAAGGAAGCTCTCGCAGGTGCACACAGCATATTGGAGTAGGCTCTAGTAAAACGCACTCCTTCAGCAGCGATTCGATCAATATTGGGTGTTTTGATGATGTTTTGTCCCTCATGCCCTAATAATCCAATCCCCAAATCGTCTGCATAAATCAGAATAATATTAGGTTTTTGGATGGGTTTTTCTGGGCCGGAACAGGCAAAACAAAAAATTAATAAAGTGGATTGTAAAAGGCGTAAACAGATCTTCATTTTTTGGTTTTTCGTCTAGGCATAGACGAAATTAAGAATTACTTGCTTAATACATTCCCAAAGCCATGAGTCAATTGGTTGCGTTTTTTATTGAATGCTTTTGACTTTAACTCAAATGAATCTAGGTTTATTACCGTAAAGGGACCTCCTTCAATATTTGTGTCAAAATCTTTACCTATTCCGAATTTATTTCCATTTATCGGGTCAAACTCGATAATGCAACTGGTATTACTTTCGTTTCTAAGGAAATCAAGAAATCTTGAAATATCATTATCCCCAAGAAGAACCTTAATGTTCTTTACTTTGGTTTTATTCTCCACTAATAGCTGGGTCAAGGGTCGCTCATTTCGATCAGCGCTAAAGTTTACATGAATATTACTGATTCGTTCTGAATTCGTACCTGCAAAAATTTTAATGTTTATTGGTTTCGCGTCCTTACCGAAAGGTTGAGTCAGTTCGTAGTTTTTTATGGGGATGGTGGTTTTCATAGTTCTACTTTTATTTAATCTAGCGAAAAAAGGCTGAAAATCCTGTATTTAGATGTTTTCAAACGCACCAATTGATTACCAAATCAAACAATCGAAAGGCTTCTTTTCGGCTTGACTATGCATCATCTGTCTATTTAAAAAACTATTGTGATGAGTAAGACCAGTTCCCCAAAACATGTAGGAAAATGGTGAGTCAGGATGATCAAAGGATGGTAATAATTTCCATTCACTGTTTCCTTGATAAATGGAATCATATTCAAGTTTCTCTTCAGAAAGACTTTGTTGGATCAGTTCACTTAGCTTATCTTTTGTATCCAAAGCCTTCAAAGCAAGTTCATAGATAGAGCTAAATCCATTTAGATTTATCAATTCAGGTTCCTTAACTGCTGCTATTCTTCGTCCGTATATTGGGTGGACCAGCTGAACCAGTCTTTAATTAATAGTCAATTTTAGTTTGATTTATTAAGGAGAAAGTACTTAAATGATTATCTATTAAAATTTTTTGTGCTTCTAATTATGCAATAAGAATCTATTTCTAAAATGGAAAGTCCAATGGTAAATTATAAAGGGCATTTTAAGGCCCTTTATACCTTGTTGTAGATAATTATTCTATATCAAAAACCACCTTGTGTAATTGTCCTTCAGTGAATTTGAATTTTCCCATATTCGCATATTCTTCATTCACAGGGAGACCCTCATCACGTCCTATATCAAAAGTTTCATGACCGGTAAATGCTGCATATACCGTTGCGATAATATCCATTTCACCAACCTTTTTATCATTGATGAAAAATTCGACAGTAGATGGACCGTTGAGTTTTGATTCCTTCATGGTGTGTTTCAGGGTGATCTTTATATCTCCATATGGGATTTTCACATCTCCATCGAAATCATGCCAATAAAGTCCAAGAGTAGAATAGCTGTATCTCAGCCTACCATCTTTTATAAAAAAGGTCTGTCCACCGAGTCGCTCTCCAACAGCATATATTACGCCTTCCGTTGTTCTATCGGCGGTGATATAGGCATTGATTTCATAGTTGGTGGATTTGATCTCTGGACCTGCAAGTTCAGGTACCCGATAAACATTTGGTGTTAGTTCCCAGTGCTTTTTAGCGGAACGCTGGGGGTTTGATTCTGGTTGGAGTGCCCTTCCCATAGAACCACCAACCGGAAAGACGTCATATTTTTCTGCTTCCTGCCAAAACAATTCTTCCAGTTCTTTCACCTTCTCAGGATACTTATCTGCAAGATTAACTGATTGAATTGGGTCTTCGTCGATATTATACAGCTCCCATTGTGTGTTCAATGGGTCAAAATTAGCCAAAGCTGAAGGGTCTACTGTCCAGGGCACACGATAAGGTTTTCCGCTAAGTGTCCATCCCTCATGATAAATCCCCAAGAATCCAGTCATCTCAAAATATTGAGTGGGGTGATTGGTTTTAGCTTCCGGATCATTCCATGCATAGGTTAGTGATTTTCCCGGATACTCTATTTTTTTCTGACCATTTACATAATCGGGTTCAGGCACCCCAGTCACTTCTAAAATGGTAGGAACGAGATCAGTGACATTCTGAAATTGTCTTCGCCATTCGCCTTTGGCTTTTATTGCTTTTGGGTAGCGAATGGCAGTTGCAGACATTGTTCCCCCAAAATGAGAAGCAATTTGTTTCGTCCATTGATAAGGTGTTGAACCTGCGTAAGACCAACCAACAGAATAGTGATTTGCTAAATGTGGTCCTCCCCAAGCATCGATGCCTCCAAACTCTTCAAGCTTCTCTAATTGTTGTTCCATAGTCAATGGAGGAAAGCCATTCTGAAAAAGTAACTCAGAAAAAGTGCCTGTTGGAGTTCCCTCGGCAGTATTTCCGTTATCAGCTGTCAAATAGATGACCAGCGTGTTATCTAGCTCACCTAGTTGCTCAAGATGTTCGATTACACGCCCTGAATGAAAATCAACATGCTCCATAAATGCCGCATTGATTTCCATCTGACGGGCTAAATATGCTTTGCCTTCTTCGCTGAAAGAATCCCATTCTGGAATGTTTTCAGGCCAATCTACCAATTCTGCATTTTCAGGTACCAGTCCCATTTCTTTTTGACGCTCCAAAAGTTGCTCTCGATAAACATGCCACCCTTCGTCAAACTGGCCTTTATATTTGTCTCGCCACTCTTTAGGAACCTGAATAGGTGCATGAACCGCACCTGGAGTGTAGTACATAAAAAAAGGATCGTCTCTTAGTCCTTTCCAGTTGTCCAGCCACTTGATCGCCTGATCAGCCATCCCATGTGAAAGGTGGAAAGTAGAACCGTCAGCATTGGTTTTTGGAGTTTCAATAGCTGTTGTATTTTCATAAAGGAGTGGATGAAATTGATTCGTCTCTCCGCCCAAGAAACCCCAGAAATAGTCAAATCCCCAAATGCCTGTTGGCCAACTTTCATAGGGTCCGGCAGGTGAAGCCTCTTCCATAGGAGTGTTGTGCCATTTCCCAAAAGCAGCGGTCGCATAGCCATTATCGCTTAGAATTTTTGCTATGGAAGGGGTGGTATAATCAATTTGTGAATTGTAACCTGGATAACCGGTTGCAAATTCTGAGATAATGCCTGTCCCTATTTGATGAATATTATATCCAGTTAATAATGAAGCTCGAGTTGGTGAACATACTGCTGCCACAGAAAAATGTGAATATCGAATGCCTTCATCACCAATACGGTCAAAAGTTGGGGTTTGCATTATCCCGCCAAAAGAGCTGGCATTGGAGTATCCTGCATCGTCCAGCATGATGATCAATACGTTAGGAGCTCCTTCAGGTGCTTTCGGTTGACCAATAAAATATGGTTTTGATTCTTCCAGAGTTTTTCCCTGTTTCCCTTTCCATTCTGCTTTCGGATAAGGTATGGCGTTTTCACCTCCTTTTTTGGATTCAATTTCGGGATTCGATGTGCATCCTGCGAGAAGGGCAAAGCAGATACAAAAAATAGAGATTTTAGTTTTCATACAAAAGATCTGTTTAGGTGCATTGTAAGTATTGAAAATTTAGTTAATGCTAAAGTGCATAAAAAAAGAAATAATCATTTATCAGATTACTGTTAACGAATAATTTCCCACCCTATATTATTTGAACCAACGACATAAATATCATTTTGAGCTCCAGCTAAGGTTCGGATTACCGATCTAAACAATAATTATTGTTTAATTTCTGAACCTATTCTTAAGTAAGTATATAGCGTTACCGGTTTTTATTTTCGATATCTCTACAGTCGAACCATGGCCTAAAAATCATTTTCCTATCAATTGAAACGAGAATAGTAGCTCCTAATGCATATTCGGCTATTTTAGCATTTAATAAAGTATCTATGCTATTCTCTAATTTTCCTTTTCAGGATTCTTGGCTTTATAACTATCTATTTATTATTTATTTATAAACAAGATAAGTAATATGATAAATAAAAAAAATATGATTTTAATCATGTATTTTACTCAAGTTACAGCTAGCGGTTTTGTATAAAGCATAGGATGCTTAATGGTATTATGATTTAATATATTATGTTATCGACTATTTTTTAATCGTTTATATTTTCAATTGGTCATTTGTTCAAATAGTTGTTTGTAATCAACTATTTGAAGCGTTAGAACAGCGAAGACAATCAGAGTATTTTAAATCATTTAAAGTATTCATTCCTATAATTTATCTAATTGTCTGAAACACTTATATGAATCATATTCTGCCTCTCCATAACGTTTATATTTTTCTCATCTAAAGGTTTATGTTCAGTTTAAACAATTTAGTTAGTTTGGTTTAAAAAGTCTCTATTTAGATCCTAGAAGTGAACTTATTGTATAATTGAATTACTTTGGAATGAGTTCTTAATTATTACCATTCCCAGTAATTCCTAAGCTATCTTTGCCTCATGTCCATTCCAACCAAAAGTCAAGCTGAAATTCTATCCAAACTGGGAATAGCTAATCTGAATCCAATGCAACTTGCTGCTCAAGAAGCTTTGCAAGGCAATAAAGATCTGATTTTACTCTCTCCTACTGGTACAGGAAAAACTCTGGCCTTTCTCCTACCCTTGATAGATCAGTTGGATCATGCGATTGAAGAAGTTCAGTTATTAATTATAGTACCCTCTCGTGAATTGGCAATGCAAATCGAGCAGGTGATGCGAGAAATGGGGACTGGATTTAAAGTCAATGCAGTTTATGGAGGTAGAGCAGGTTCAAAAGATAAGGTTGAAATCAAACATAGACCTGCGGTCTTGATAGGTACTCCAGGGAGAATTGCAGATCATTTAAGAAGAGGAGTTTTCGAAAAAGAGTTTATTCAAACTCTGGTACTGGATGAGTTTGACAAGTCTTTGGAAATTGGGTTTGAGCAGGAAATGCAAAATATTCTGGATCTACTTCCCAACATCAAAAAACGCATTCTCACTTCTGCCACGCAGGATGTCAAAATCCCTAAGTTCGTTCGTCTTCATAGCCCTGTAATCATTGATTTTTTGGCAGATAAGATCGATAACTTAAAGCTAAAAAGAGTTCTTTCTCCAGATAAAAATAAGCTTGCTACACTCATTCAATTGATCAGTAAACTGGGGAATCAGAATGGAATTATCTTTTGCAATTTCAAAGATTCTATTCAGCAGGTAAGTGATTATTTAGCTGATCATGAAATTTCCCATGGGACATTTCATGGTGATATGGAGCAGCTGGATCGAGAGCGATCACTGATCAAGTTCCGGAATGGTACCCATCAATTATTGTTGGCAACAGACTTGGCGGCTAGAGGAATAGATGTGCCGGAGTTGGGTTATATCATTCACTTTCAATTACCCAATCGTGAATCTGAGTTTATCCATAGAAATGGTAGAACAGCGAGGATGCATGCCGATGGAACGGCTTATATTTTACAATATGCGGAAGACAGGGTTCCTGATTTTGCAAGGGATGCTAGTCTTGAAGAATTAGATTCTTCTCCCCTTCCTCCTCCATCAGAATGGTCCACTGTTTATATCTCTGGAGGTAGAACCAATAAAATCTCCAAAGGTGATATCGTAGGCTTGTTTTTGAAACAAGGTAAGCTTGGTAAAGATCAATTAGGAGTCATAGAATTAAAAACCGATTGTGCTTTTGTAGGAGTAAAAACCTCCCAAGTTGATCAGCTATTAAAAAAAGTAGGACAGGTCAAACTCAAAGAAAAAAAGGTAAGGATAAGTTTGCTTTAAATTGGAGTGAAATGTTAGTGTCTATTGTTCTCATTTGACGGTTCAAAATCAACGAACCAAGGAAGAATAGTTACCACCCAAAAAACTATGATTAAAAAACGGTAGAGAATAGGTTTTTTATTTCCTCCAGACTTTTTACCGCTATGCTTCCCTGTGTTGGAATCATATTTTGCCAGACCCAGTTGTAATGTTCTATAACTTTTTCTGCTGTCATATGAGGCCTTTCCCCAGTGGTATGCCCATCAGATACAACTGTAATTGAATAATCTTTTATCAATGCAGATTGAACAGTTGACTCCACGCAAAAGTCGGTGGCACATCCAGCTATGAACAATTGGTTGACATTGAATTGGGCTAGTATTGATTGAAGTTTTGACTTATAAAACACGTCATTTACATATTTATCAAGTAAAATATCAGTTTCTTCAACCTGGAGAGAATTTAATAATTCCCATTCCTCTGTATGCTTCTCAAATGCTCCGCTACCCGTTCCATCGTGTTGAATATAAATCACTGGTAAATCGTTTTGACGAAACAGTTTTGCAAGATCATTTATCCGATTGACTACACCATCAGTATCAAATCGAGGTGTTTTCGACGTGAAAGAACCTTTTTGCATGTCAATTATCAATAATGCTTTGCTGTTTTTCATTTGGTTGAAGCTATCGTAAAAAGAGGTTTTTAATATTGAAGGAAAACAATCTAGTAATTTTCACCATCTACATCATAAGAATAACTACTTCTAATATTCAGTTGTAGATGATAAAGCTTCAGTCCCACAAGCTCTTTCTCTCCAACAGGCATAAATCCCAATTTCAGGTACAATTTTTTTGCTTTTGGGTTAGTCTTATCCACTAGTAGTCCAATTTTCCCAACTCCTTCATTTGCTTTCTCATTAATGACATACTGAAGCAATTTTGATCCAATTCCTTTCCCCTGATGTGTTGGCAAAACCCCAAAAGAGTCAATGTAGTACTCTCCCACTTGAGTCTCCTCTTCTACTTGGATGATGGAATAAGTCTGGTTGACGTATTCTAGGACTGGCTTTCTCAATTCTAGCAATTTTGCTCCATCATAACCCAAAATTGCCCCAACAATCTCCCCTTTAACCTCTGCAACAAAACAGTTTTGATATGAATATTGATTGTCTTCCTGCTTTACAAAGAAATGTAAAAAGGATATTGCTTTGAGGTAGTCCTTCTCACCAATAAATTTGTACATCACCTCTCCAGAAGCCAGCATTAATAAGCCAGCAATTGACTCAGAATCTTCTTTTTTTGCTTTTCTAAAGACCATGGAAAAGAGGTTTAATTTGAAAAAATAGGGAGAATTTATGATTCTATTTATAAAAAAGAGGAATCCTGCCTCTCGGCAGGAACTTCCTTCTTCTATTCCAACCAATTTAAAATGGCTTGATTGGTTTCCATGGGCTTTTCTTGTTGTATACAATGACCACAATCCAAGTTGACAACATCTAAATTTGGCGCAAAGTCTTGCAAGGTTTGAGATTTGGGAATCATATCTCGATCGCCATAAATCATCAAGGTTGGTTGCTGGATTCTAGGCTTTATTCCTGCCATCAAATGCCAATTTCGATCAAGGTTTCTATACCAATTTATACTACCTGTAAAACCTGAAATTTTAAAAGCTGAAACATAAACTGAAAGTTCTAATTCACTCATGATTGGTTCGCCCAAGGCTTGTTCGGCTTTGGCAAGATTGATCATTGAATTACCTAGTTCTGGTAATGCGGGTGGTACATTTTTACGAAATAAATTCCCAAGGAACTGGGAAGTGTGCTCTTCCAAAATGGCATCTGCAACTCCAGGCTGCCTATTAAAATGAACAAAGTAGAAATCTTGACCAAAAACTGCCTCCATCATTTCTATCCAGGGTCTTTCTCCTCTTTCTTGATAAGGTAAAGCCAAGTTTATGACTTTTCTTACCCGCTCTGGATGCAATAGAGTTAGATTCCAAACGACATTTGCACCCCAATCATGTCCTACAAAAATCGCATCCTGATATCCATAATAATCGAGCAATGCTACCAGATCGTCTGTTAGATTTTGTATGTCATATGCTGTTACTTCTTTTGGGCATGATGAGTTTCCATACCCTCTTTGATTGGGAACAATCACATGGTATCCCGCTTGGGCTAGCGCTGGGATTTGATATCGCCAAGAAAAGGCATGTTCCGGAAAGCCATGACAAAGCACAATAGGTTTGCCTTTATTTTGTTTCCCTACTTCAAAAACTTCCATTTCCACTCCATTTACTGAAATCATATTGGCCTTTGGAAAATCAATAGATTTAAGTCCTGTATTGAGTACGTTTTTCATCTTTTTTACTGATTATATAATGTTGAAACTACAAACTTATAGTTCGTTAGTGTCAGCCTTATGTCAGTAGGATTATGTAAATTTTTTGTTCTTTCAGGTTATAGCATTTAAGTCATGGAAATGAAAACGATTCGAATGGTTAGCATATAGAATTTTGCTTTAAGCTAAGTGAGAATTTAGATGTCTAACTTAAGGATGGCTCATCACATCTTGTCGAAATGAGGCTAAGTGATTATTCTTCTATGGGAATCCCTTATTTTTGCAGCCCATGCTCGAAAATTTTGATCCTTTATCTTTTGATCTTCCGGTTGCGGAGATTATACCACAGGTTAAATCCCACCTTTCCACAGAAAATTCCTTAATTATTCAAGCTCCTCCGGGGGCTGGAAAGAGTACTCTCCTGCCCTTGACCTTATTGGACGAACCTTGGTTAGCAGGAAAAAAGATTATCATGCTAGAACCCAGACGTTTGGCCACAAAGACAATTGCACAACGCATGGCAGGGATGACGGATACTAAATTGGGGGATTTGATTGGGTATAGAATACGCTTTGAATCAGCCATTTCTTCCAATACCAGACTGGAAGTAATTACTGAGGGAATTTTGACACGAATGCTCCATTCAGATAATGCTTTAGAAGATGTTGGTTTGGTGATTTTTGATGAGTTTCATGAGCGAAACCTTCATTCTGAGGTGGCATTGGCTTTATGTCGAGAGGTTCAGCAAGTACTAAGACCAGACCTTAGAATTCTATTGATGTCGGCGACAATTGACGCGAATTTGCTTTCCGGTTTATTGAAATCCAAAGTAATCGAAAGCAAAGGAAGACAGTTCCCAGTGGAAGTTAATTACTTGAATGAGGCGGATGAATATGCGATTGGGGAGGATACAGCCAGGCAAATAATTCCCTTGACTAAATTGCATTCTGGTGATTTTTTGGTTTTCCTTCCAGGCCAAGGAGAGATACGGAAGGCACAGGAAATTTTAAGAAAAGCACTTCCTGGTGATTTGGTCTTGCCACTCTATGGACAACTTTCGCCAGGAGACCAGAATAGAGCGATATTGCCCCACCCTTCGGGAAAGCGAAAAATTGTGCTTTCCACAGATATTGCTGAAACCTCTTTAACGATTGAAGGAGTAACAGTGGTAGTGGACTCTGGCTTTGCTAAATCCTCCAGATTTGATCCAAGATCAGGTTTATCCAGATTGGTACTTCATAGAATTAGCCAAGATTCTGCAGATCAGAGATCGGGTCGTGCAGGTAGATTGACCGCGGGTCATAGTTATAGATTATGGACCAAAGCCATTCAAAATCAATTGAATGAATATAGGACTCCAGAATTGATGGAAGCAGACTTGACAGGATTAGTATTGGATATGAAGGCTTGGGGAAAGCAGGATATTCGTTCCATGACCTGGTTGACTCCTCCTCCTTCTGGTACCTTGGCATTGGCAGAAAAAACTTTAGAATCCATAGAAGCAATAGTAGAAGGAGAACTCACGCCTCACGGAAAAGAAATCCATCAATTACCAACGCATCCTAGGATAGCGCATATGCTGATCAACGCAGAAGAAATTGATCAATTGGGATTGGCCACAGATATTGCGGCGATTTTGGATGAGCGAGATCCATTGGGACCTGATGCGGGTGTAGACCTGAACCTGCGAATCGAAGCCTTGAGAAGGTTTCGACAGCATAACGTGAGCATTCCGAGAATTAAGAAAATCGAAAAGATGGCAGCATCTTACAGACGTATGTTTTCTATTCAGCCGGAAAATGGACCAGTAGATCCTTGGCAGACTGGTTTACTCCTTGCCTATGCATATCCTGAGCGTATTGCTGCTGCAAGACCTGGAAACAATGCCCAGTTTCAATTAGCCAATGGAAAAATAGCCCAAATAGGACACAGAGATGACCTGGCTCATGAATCTTGGTTGGCCGTAGCTCATGTAGATGCACGCGATGGAATGGGCAAAATCTGGATGGCGGCTCCCATAAATCCCAAAGATTTGGCTCCTATGCTGAAAACCAAAGAAGTGCTAAAATGGGATCGGAAAAAAGGTGGCTTACAGGCCCATTCAGAAATACGCATAGGTTCCATTATCCTTGGAACCCGACCTTTGGCTAAATACTCTGATGGAGATGTAACAGATGCTATCCTGGAAGCGATCAGGGAAGAAGGAGAATATCTATTGGATTTTAATGATGAAGTGGAGCAACTGATTTTGCGAGTTCAATCATTGAAACAATGGAACCCAGATCAAAATTGGCCGGATTGGTCGGTAGCTTCGCTCTGTGAAAAACCTGAAAGTTGGATTGAACCTTACCTAGCTGGAATTCAGAAGAACGATGATTTCAAAAAGTTAAACCTTAGTCAAATATTGCTTCATTCTCTTGATTTTGAGCAACAAAAGGATTTGGAAAGACTAGCACCCTCTAGGTTAGAGGTTCCCTCTGGAAGTAAAATTAAGATTGAATATAGAAAAGATGAAATCCCCCTTTTAGCAGTTCGACTGCAGGAGCTCTTTGGCTTGCTAGAAACTCCCAAGGTTAATAATGGTAAGGTGAATGTTTTGATAGAGATGCTATCTCCAGGATATAAGCCGGTGCAGTTGACACAGGACTTAAAAAGCTTTTGGCAGAACGGCTATTTCGAGGTGAAAAAAGAATTGAAAAGACGTTACCCGAAGCATGAATGGCCAGAAGATCCGATTGGAGCTGAGGCTGTCAGAGGTGTGAAAAGGAGGTCTTAGATTAGGCGACTTTTAGATGATCTAGGTAATCCAAAAATCCCAAATAAGAAGCTATAGTGAATGGAGTAATTTCTTTAGAATTGATTTTCGCAAGAAAGGCTTGACGTAACACCGGATAATCTTCTGGGTTATACAATTTACTTAATGCGGTAGACCTAAATGCAGAGAAGATTAAATTATGATTGTTGAAAGGATCCTCTTTATGCATTAAAAACTCAAATTCCAGGGTTTTAGGATCAATCATTTTATCCAGCCATTTAAAACCTGCTTCAATAAAAAATCTTTCAATCAACTTTTGTGCAGAAGAAAATTCTTCCTCAGTGGATATTTGAAATTGATTTGGGTATAGTTTACCCAGTTTGTCCGGAGATTGTAACAAAGTGGTAGACTGATCCGAGTAACTTTGGAGCGTTGGAAGGAATTGATGGATCAATTCTTCCACCTCGTTGATCCGTACTCCAAGATGAAATTGGACAATTATGCTGTCTTCTAAATCCTGTAAATGTATGAAAATGACCTGTTTGCCATGAGGAAAAACCTTCTCAAACATCATTTGAGAGCTATTCAAATCAAATCCTTGTTCTTTAAAGAATTCAGTATAGAAGCAGGTAACGTCCAATCTTTTCATAATCGCCAGGGTTAGTTCCTATATATTAATACAAGAATTAGGCGAAAATGTTATTGGTCTAGTTAAAATAGTATCTTAAATAAGATTAAATGTTCTTTTTATTTTTTCGTTTCACCTCACTCCTCCTCGAATAAAGCCTTTATTTCTTCAAGCATTGGTTCCACTTCAGCCTTTTTAATGGCCACAGATCCTTCATCTTCTGGATTGTGCAAATAATGATTCCAATGCTTGGTAGCTTTCCTCAAAGTCCTTGGAGTTAGCTCAAATTCTTCCGTGTCCAAATAAACCTTAGCAAGAGTTTCTGCTTTAAAATTTCCAAAAAGATAAATCTTAAAAATATCAACAAAACTATCACTCAGATCAAATTCTTCTAAAATCTGGACAAATGCTCCCTGATGATTTTTGTTCTTTCGATCATGAATCACTGAAAAAATGGCATCAAGTGATTCCTTATTAAAGTTAGTTCTGGATAATGCTCTACAAGCTAAGTAGGCTACTTCCCAATTATCTCCTTTTACTAATTCGATGAGCTTGTCTCTTACTTCTTCAGTATTGATTTTTCCAAGTTTATCGGCAAAGTAAAAAGCCTCTTTTTCCTTTGGGTCACTTATTTTATCAAAAAGTTTTTGAGTTTCCTCCTGCATAAAATTTCAGTTTATTTGCACAAAGATAACTGAATTGACATTCCGATCATGACTTCTGGCCAATACCAAGAAATATCTCTTGATGAATTTAATTTTTGGAAGGAAAAGCTCCTTGCTAAAGGCCTGCAACAATCTTATCTAGAGAAATCCCATCAACTGGAGTTTAGCAATTCACAAAATTGGTATGTGCGGATCATGCTTCCTTGGTCTTTGGATTTTAATGAACAGGAGAATTCTTTGCTTCCTATAGAAGATTATCATTTAGCTTTGGTAATGATCCGAGCGGGTATCGCTTGTGCAGGATACTTTCATAATGGACTGATGCTGGACCATAAGGTATTTAGGGCTTATATGGTTAGGAAAAAGCAAGGAAAAAGTCAGATTAAATACCTGAAAACCAAAGGTAAATCTAGAGCAGGTTCTAGAGTTAGATTAGGTGAGTCGGAGTTGTTTTTTAATGAAATTAATGAACGTCTAATTGAGTATTCTGACCAATATCCCATCAATGATTGGGGAATTTCCTGTAGTAAAACGCTATGGCCTTATTTCTTTGGATCCTCTATTGCTCCTCCCTTTGATAAGCAACAGGATAACCTGAGGACCATTCCATTTCATGTGAGGCAACCTGATTTTGAAACGCTTCAAGATATGCATCAGAAACTTAATTCTTACCATCTCTTATTCTCAGAATCGGGAGAAGAAATGTTAGCCGATATTAAATATCAAAAACAAGATTCTGAAGAAAACCAGGACGAAGATTGGTGATTTTTATCAATACAGAAAAAAGGCCTGAATCTCTTCAGGCCTTGGTTAGCGGTTAGGTAGTTAAGCTTAAGCTTTATGATCTGGACCCATATCAAATGAGTTAGATAGCATATTAATGGTTTCATGAGCTACTTTGATATTGTACTCATAAGCCAAACTTTTATAGTTGACGAGGTCTACAATAGTACCGATAAAACAAAGTCCTACTGTCAATATATAGAGGATTCCCAAGCCAATTTGACCTAAAATGAATCGATGAAGTCCAGCAAAGCCAAAGAAACCTAGCAAAGTAAGGATCAAGATCATTTGAGCATCTTTTCTTCTCGCACGATAAACCTGTGCAAATAGAGAAGCTTGTTCTTCATCCATATTTTTCATCAATCCCTGGATATACCCCAGTTCCATGCCTTCCAATTCAGGAAGATGTCTCAATACATTAGCCATAATTGTGTGTTGTTTTAAGGTTTTTAATTAGTTGCCATATTCTATAAAAGATCACCACATAAGCCAACATTGCCAGTGGGTGCATGGACCAGGAGGCTTGGAAATTTCCATTTGCAAGGAGATTCATAGACCTTCCTAAACCACATCCTGGGCACCAACTAAATCCTAGTTGATCTAAAGGGCAAAGACTAAAATGTGTCGATGCACTGGGGTCTATCGTCAAAATGGCGATTAAACTTCCGATCCAAAAGACCAGCTCTAAAGGAAATCGTTGTAGTCGATTAGTGATTTCTTTCATGTTACATTTAAATGCTAAAAAGATGCCATTGGCCTAAAATGCCTTTTAGAGGTCGCTGATGGGGTTTTGAAAAATAGAATGCGTAGTAAACGTACAAAAAAGTGTTCATAAGTGAACGGTTTTAAAGTTAGAAAAGACTCTTCAAATTGAATAATTTGATACAAAAAACCTTTCTTCGCATCATTCTAATTTCCATTTTGTATTTTGGTTGATCAATTTTGAAAGTAATGAAATTTCTTAGAATCTTAATCCTTTTCATCGGCAGTTTTATTAGCTATTCTGGCTTCTCCCAGACAGGGTTTGACCTTTGGGTGGTGGAGACTTCTGGAAAAGGAAATGGATTTACTATTCATCCGGAAACAGCCTATGCTTTGACGGATAGACCTGAGTATGACAATCAGCCCAGTTTTATCAATGAGTATCAAATGGTGTTTTCTGCAGCAGATGAAAATGAAAATTATGACATCATCGTTTATAATTTCGACTCCAAGAAGTTTACCAATATGAGTAGGACTTCGGATCGAAATGAGAACTCCCCTACCATTACGGATTGTGGAATGTATATTTCGGCGGTAGTATCTGAACCCGATAAAAAGCAAAGAGTGTGGTTATATCCCTTGAATTTCGAACCAGCGGAATTGCTCTATGATGATATTGAACCTGTGGGCTATTATGATTGGTATGATAACAAAGCAGCTATGTTTGTGTTGGGTGATCCCAATAAACTGATCTATGCCCGAGGGAGAAATGATTTGGTGGAAATTGATACTGAGGTAGCAAGATCTATTAACACCCGACCAAAAACCAGTCAGATCACGTACCTTTCGACAAGAGATTTTAGAAATGTTGCAGATTTGAAAGCTTTGGGTCTCAAAAGTTATGATATTGAAACAGGAGAGGAATTGGAACTGAACTATGGAGTACCTGGGGCTCAGGATTTTATTTGGCTCAACAAAAATTACTTGTTAATGGCTCAAGGAAACAATATTTATAAAAGGAAATACAACGATAATGTCTGGGATTTAGTAGGAACAATAAATTCAGATACTCATCAAAATATTAGTCGCATGGCTTATAGCGAGGACTTGGATGTCCTTGTCGTAGCCATGGAAAGAAAATAATCAATTAAAATATGAACCCTTTGAAAAATTCGCTAATTCTAGCGGCTTTCGTAATATCCTCCAGTTTATCAGCTCAAGAGATTGAGGAACGAGGTGGAATCATCAGCAAAAAATCTGAACTGGTTAAAGTCCAAGATGGATTTTCCTTTACCGAAGGACCTGCGGTCAACCGTATGGGAGATGTTTTCTTTACTGATCAGCCCAATAATAAGATTTACAAATGGTCCGGAAGTAGTAAGGAAATCACCGTTTTTAAAGAAAATGCGGGTAGATCCAATGGTATGTATTTTATGCTTGATAATACCCTTATTACCTGTGCAGATGAGAAAAATGAACTTTGGTCCATTGATCAGGATGGAAATGAAGAAGTCATCTTATCTGAGTTTCGAGGTAATAACCTAAATGGGCCTAATGACCTTTGGATTCTTCCTAAGGGAGGCTTGTATTTTACAGACCCATTGTATCCAAGAGAATATTGGGAAGGCATTCGAACTCCTGAAATGCAGCAAGACGGACAGCATGTTTACTTCCTATCAAAAGATAAATCAGAGTTTTTTAAGGTGGCAGATGACCTAAAGCAACCCAATGGAATCGTCGGTACGCCAGACGGAAAGAATCTTTATATATCAGATATAGGAGATAAAAAAACCTATAAATACGACATAAGAGAAGATGGCTATTTGACTAATAAAACCCTTTTCTGTGAAATGGGATCAGATGGAATGACCATTGACAATAAGGGAAATGTATACCTAACTGGAGACGGCGTTACGGTTTTTAATAGAAATGGAAATCGCATCGCTCATATTCCAGTACCGGCCAGATGGACTGCGAATGTGGTCTTTGGGGCTTTGGATAGAAAAACCCTTTTTATCACAGCTATGGATGCTGTTTATACTTTGGAAATGAAGACCAGAGGCGTTTGGTAAACGCTAAAAAGATTTAAAAGGCTATCAAAAGAATCAAGACAAATAGCAAGATTACAGTTGCTCAGCAATAGTTGACTTCCAAAGTTTTGTTCCTTTCTAAAAATGAAATTAATCAATCTATTCACCCTAATTATCCTACTTACAGTAGCTTCCTGTAATCAAGGAAAAAGGGTGACTGAGATGGAGCAACCTGATTCATCAAATAATATTGATCAAGAGTATCTAGTTGCATTGCTTGATACAATCTGGAAAAATGAGCAGGACCCTATTCAATTAAGAGACTCTCTTGGAAAAGTTTATGGTTACGAATCAGAGGAGTTCCAAGAACAAAATGAAATATACCATAGGAACCATGATATAAATGAAAAGAAAATCCTTGAGATTTTGGATACCCAAGGATGGCCTAGTCAGAAAATAATTGGAGAGCAAGGAAATCTGACCATTTGCAATGTACTTCAACATTCAGGTCTCGAGGTAAGAAAAAAATACCTTCCAATGATGAAAAAGGCTGTGGAAGAGAAAGAATTAGCTCCTAGGTTATTTGCAAGAGCAGAAGATAGATTGGCGACAGACCGTGGAGATCTTCAAATCTATGGAGGACAAATAAAATACTATCCCGAAACTAAAAGCTTTGATGTTTGGCCTATTATGGATCCTGCAAATGTTGATCAAAGACGGGCAGAAATAGGTATGGTTCCAATGACGGAATTTTTGAGCAACCTTAGAAATCCATTAAAGTGGGATTTAGAGAAGCAAATAAAAAGGACAGAAGAATTCCTTAAAGAAAAGCAGACGATGAAGCATTAATGAAACTCTATATTCTATAATTTTTTAAATAGAGTAAAGAAGGGGAAATATTTTATGAATTTAAGCTTAGCTGAATATGTGAAAAGAAGAAACGGTGTGCCGTTGGGTAACAGTGATTCCCTCCGAAATATGCTGAGCCGTTCTCTTGGAGCAGGGAAGTTTTCTTCTTTTTGGCAATATTGGAATCCCATCTGGGGATATTATCTAGGGAAATATGTTTTCAAACCGCTTAAGTTTATTTTTTCCACCACCCTTTCCTTGATAATCACTTTTGTTATTTGTGGTTTTATTCATGACCTAGTGATCATGATTTTAAAATGGAAATTCACCTTGCTCTTAACTCCTTGGTTTTTCTTTATGAGTCTCTTTGTGGTTTTAGTTGATTTTGCGAAAATTGACTACTCAAAATGCCCATGGATTCTTCGTGCGACAATCAATATTTTAATCATAACAATTTGTCTTTTTTTAGCATATCAAGTAAAAATTTGAAATCAAAATGTTTGAATCCTGTGCTTTGTTTTTGGAATAGATTGCGAGCTTCCATATGATCATTTAAGAAAGAAATCTTTTAAATAATCTCTAAAAAGTAAATCCCGAAGAAAACAATGAAATTGGTTTCTTCGGGATTATTTATGGGTTCAAATCAGGATTAATTTAGAACACACCTATATAGTGGCTGCCATCGACGTTTATTAATTCAGCACCTAGGGTTACCTCACCCGTCTCTGTATCTACCACATAGATGTTTCCATTTTTCCCAACTGGAGCTTGTGTCAGGTAAATATCTGTTCCATCTACCACAAATCCCTGGTATTGGAATAAGTAAAAGTCCGGTTCGTAAGGAATATCCGTAATTTTTTGAGCTGTTCTGGCATTTAGATCTACCAAGGCAAAAAATCCTTGAGCACCTGCCGCACCTTCTTGAGAACTAGCATCACGATAAGCTACTACTGCTTTACCATTTGCAGCAGGTCTCCATGCTAAGATGTAAGCATCTTCTACTCCCAATGCATCATCTAAGCTAAATACATAAGAGTCATCGTACTGATTGTTTGCATCAATTTTTAAGATATGCGAACCATTCGGATCACCTTGATTGGCTTGATACACACTTCCATTGAATTCAAAAGAATTGATACTACGGTAACCATTCGTGTTTCCATGACCTACACCAGAGGTAATGACTGTTGGGTTCAATAAGGAAGGATAATCCAAAACAATGGTTTTAGCGGGTAAAATTTCTCCTTCTCTATCAGACTCACCAGTAGCAGGATCTACTTTGCTAAGACGCGCTCCGATGTATAATTTATCTCCAGCCGCATTTAAAGTAGGCATGTCAATTCTGGAAATATAATAGCCCATTGCTTCTTCCTCTATACTTAAAGCTAGGGAGCTTTCCTGGAATTCTATGATAGAAGAATTTACCAGATTCAAAGTCACAACTCCCATAGTCGCTTCGTGACGTAAATAAGTGTCATCACTTGCATCATCCGGTGTACCATTGTCGTCAAATTGAGCTTCTGTATTAACATATACAGCTGCCCCAGTTTGGTCTCCATCAAAAAGTTTAATCCATCTTGGAGCAGAACCTACATAAGGCGCAATACTTACTCCTGTACCCTCTTGAGTGAAAGTTTGTCCCCCTCCCACAGTGTACTTAGTGTACTGTCCACCAGTATCGCCAGCATAGCTTATGTTAAAAATAGTATTTCCATCTTCGGATGACTGTAGTCTGGCTGTTCTGTTTGAAGGCACAATAAAACCATTATCAAAAGGAGCTATGGATACCGTTGGGTCCTTGGCTTCTTCGCTGCTTATAGAGAAAATCAATGTTCCTCCATTTCCATCGCCAGGATTATCTCCCATTCTAGCTGCAGCAACTGTTATCCAACGGCTATCTTCATCTGGACCTGGATTTGGTGTTGGATTAGGTACAGGGTCTTCAGAACATGCAATCATAAGCCCACTTGCTAAAATCATTGCAGACAGTTTTTGAAAATTTTTAAAAGTGTGTTTCATTATGTGGGTATTTAATAATTGGTTAATAATTGTTGATTCTATAGTTTAATTTGAGGTAGAATGCTCTTCCCGGTTTTTGAACCGACAGGTTATCATACACAGCTTGATCGAAGATATTCTTGATGTCAAAGCTCATCACCAGTTGGTCGCTTGGGAATACATAACTAAGTCCTAGATCTTGTGCTAATTGTGTTGGTACTTTAAAAAATTCATCTCCAACGGTATTGGATCCCTGAGGTACCAGGTAAGAAAATTCATCTGTGAAATACATGGTATAAAACAGATTTAATCGGGAGTCTTTTTGAATGATATCTTTGAATGAATAGCGTAAACTCCCATTCATTGTGAAAAATGGAGTATTGGGTACATCTATCTCTACTCCCCTGTTTACAATTTTCAAATCAAAACGGGAGACATTGAAATTGAATCCAAAATTGTCTTTGAAGCTATAGTCCAATTGAGTATCAAAGCCTTTGGAGGTTCCATTCCCTTGATTTTCATAGAGAATGGTTTCATCATTGACATTTAAAGAAGTCTCAATAGGCAAGCCTATTCTATCTTTAATATTTCGTGTGAATAGATTGGTTGATACCGTAAAATCGTGCTTGTTTATGTGAAATGTCCCTAGTCGAAATCCTAAATTGAAGTTATTGCTAAGCTCAGGTCTAATACTTGGATTGGCTACCACATTATCACCGTCATTACCAAAGACTTCACTTTCATTTGGCAATCTGACAGCTTTCTCTGCTGAAGTTAACAAGGTGATATTCGGATATACCGCATAAGAAACGGTGAAGCCATAGCCCCCATCAATTTTGTTGGCGCTTGTAATATCATCTACTATTTCATTGGTTTCTTCATTGATCTCAGGGTCAATATTTACCGTTTTTTGCTGATAGTATTTTCCAAAAACATTTGCCTTCAGTTTTTCATTAATCGCATTTAACTCATAGGTGAGTGAGACAATATTTTTTTCTAGATCTCGGGTACCCCTAAAAGTGTTTTCCAGAATGGATCTTAATTGATCAGTATCTACCCGGTCTATACCGCTGTAAACATGATTAAGAAGAAACCTGTGATTAGCGTTAATAGCATAGGATATTCCTGTTCTAATGGAGCGAACATTCCTGTTTATTTTAGCCAAGGTAGGACCACCTTCCTGCTGGGAATTCCAAAAATACTTGTATTCAACACCTCTAAAATCAATTGCCTTCTCTCCGTTCCAGCTGTATGCCCAAGCGAGTGTATCACTGACCATACGGTTTCGCTTACCGTACAATGCATTGACGTTAAGATCCAATCCCTTAGTGAAAAGGTTTTTCTTTTGATAAGTTAGGTTCATTAACATGGCATCCGATTCCATAAACCTATCTTTGTAGGGCATGATGGTCATAAAAGCCCCGTGCTGTATTTCTTTATAATCACTGGATTTAGTGAAGCCGATTAAAAATTGGTCTGCCCATTTGACATCGGTATAGCCAATCTGCAGCATCCCCCCAGTTGATCTATAGGCATCATTAAATCTTCTAGCAGTGATAGGTGTTTGCACTCCTCCAATCCCAGTAACTACTATGCTTCTACCAGAGACTTTGTAATCATTGTCTGAATAATTATGGAAGAGGGATCCCTTGACAGTGAACCCTGATTCTTTAAATCGGTGCAGCCCGTTTACACTTGCTTGTAGAGTGTTAAAAGAACCATAAGAAAGGGAAGCATTTAAATTAGATTGCGTAGAGTTTTGGAGCACAATATTGATTGCTCCTCCCAAAGCGTCATCAGCCAAATGACCCGGAACCACCCCTTTATACACTTCAATCTCCTTTATCATGGCAGGTGGAATGCTATTCAGGTTAAAAGAATTTCCGTAGGCAGAAATGGGAATTCCATCTATAAAAATTCGAACAGCATTTCCTGATAAACCATTTAAGCTATAATTAACCTCTGAACCTAATCCGCCATTTTGACGGATTTTTACGCCTACAGTGGTATTTAATAACTCGTTTGTTTGAATGTTTCGAAGGCTAGCTTCTTTTGTATCTACCACATTGACGGCAAATCCAGATTTTTCAATCTCTGTCTTAAAAGACTCTCCAAAGACCTGAACTTCATCCAAATTGGTGTCTTCTGATCTTTTCAAGATTGTCGTGACAGGCTTGAAAGCAGGGGTAAAATCAATCTGAAATTCTTTTAACTGGGCTTCAATGCTAGAAACCTGAATTTTGTGTTTGCCATGAGGAACATCCTTGATGATATAGTTACCCAACTCATCTGATAAACCATGTTTTTTGATAGCTGGGATAAAAACTGCAGCAAATGTTACTGGGTCACCATCTTCAAAGGTCAATTTGCCTTTTACATCTCCTGACTGGGCAAAAGTAAAAGCTGAGAGGAAAAAGCTCAGGCTAAAAAGAAATGAAATTAAAACTACTTTCATGTGCTCCTGTGTGTATTACAGGCACAAAACTAGAGTTTAATTATAATTAATCTAAATAAGGATTAGGGTTTTTAAATCCAAAAACCCTAATCCATTGATTCTTAGTTATTTTTATTTATACAAAATCTAAATAAAGATTATTGCCAATTGAAAATTCTAGCAATTTTCACCATCTACATCACAAGAATCACCATCTCCAACCATGTTGATGACAGGATTTGACTTCTTATAATCTTCCCAGGCTTTTTCCAGTGTTTGTGTAAAAACCTGATCTGGTTGGGCTCCCGAGATTCCGAATTTTCGATCTAATACAAAGAAAGGCACTCCCTTCACTCCTACCTGTTGAGATTCGTAAATATCTTGTCGGACAGCATTTTCAAATTCATCTGAATTAAGCATTTGTTTGATACGATCAGCATCCAACCCTACTTCAGTTCCAAGGCTTATTAAGATTTCAGAGTCATCCACATTTTTCCCTTCTGTAAAGTAGGCTTTGAGAAGTCTTTCTTTCATTTCCCCACCGTTATTTGATTCCTTGGCTAAATGAATTAAACGATGGGCATTCATCGTATTAGCCACAACTGTTTTATCCAAATGATATTCAAGACCGACTTCGTTGGCCATATCAACCACTTGTTGTGTAATTTGAATAGTTTGTGGCATAGACCAGCCTTTTGATTTGGAAAGGTATTCCAGTGAACTTAAGCTAGGGTCTGTTTTCAAATCTGGGTTTAGCTGAAAACTTTTCCACTCAATTTCTATTTGATCTTTCTGGGGGAAGTTATCTAATGCTTGTTCTAGTTTTCGCTTTCCTATGTAGCAAAAAGGGCAAACAACATCAGACCATATTTCTATTTTCATCAGTTTTTAATTTACTTAATGTGCAAATACGATTTTTCACAAAAGAGTTCCTTTCAATTTGAAAACAAAAGAATGCCCATCCTGTGCTATGGAAGTTGATGCCGAAGCCAAAATCTGCCCAATTTGCAAATTTGAGTTTCCAAAGAAATCCCCTTGGATTATTTGGATGGCTATTTTCCTATTAATTGTCTGGGTGTTTTCTTACATTTTATAGCACTAAGAATCCAAACCACCATGAATAAGCGATCATTTATCAAATCTTTGGCAGTATTAGGTTTTAGTACTGGCTCAATCTTTAAAGGAAAGGCTGCGCCTAAAAGTATTTTGGATCTGGATTTTAATGCGCCAGACATTTGGGATCAAGTTCGAGCTTCCTATAAACTCAAACCCGATTACATCAATCTGGAGAATGGGTATTATTGCTTTTTGCCTGAAGAGACTCTGGAAAAGTACTTGCAACATCTTCGGGATGTGAATTATCATGCATCCAGTTACATGAGAACCGTGCAATGGGACAATAAGGCGAAAAGTGCTGCTGCGGTAGCCAAGCTTGTGGGAGCCTCACCTGAAGAAGTGGTTCTAACTCGGAATACCACTGAATCTATTGATTTGATCATCTCGGGCTATCCTTGGGAAAAAGGTGATGAAGCTATTGTCTCCAACCAAGATTATGGAAGTCTACTCAATATGTTTGAACTAGCGGAGAGAAGGTATGGCATTCAGGTTAATCGAATAGATATTCCTATGCACCCTCAAAATGACGAGGAAGTTGTGGCAGTTTATGAACAGGCGATTACACCTAAAACAAAGCTGATGATGGTGCCTCATATCGTAAATATTACCGGACATATTCTTCCTGTTAAAAAGATTGCTGATATGGCACATAGCCATGGGGTTGAAGTGATGTTAGATGGAGCTCATGCAGTAGGCCATTTTGATTTCAATATTTCTGAACTGAACTGTGATTATTATGGATCCAGTCTACACAAATGGCTAAGTGTACCCTTAGGCTGTGGCATGCTATATGTAAAGAAAGGAAAGAGCCAGAAGATAAAGCCGCTTTTAGCACCTTATGAATTGGACCAAAAAACATTATTGAATTTAAATCATACGGGCACTCATCCGGTATCCACAGACTTGGCAGTACTTGATGCCATTGAATTTCAAAATAAAATGGGTAGTAAGAGAAAAGAGGAAAGGCTAAGGTATATCCAAAAGTACTGGTCAGATCAGGTAAGAGATTTACCTGGTGTGGTAGTTAATACCCCATTAGAGCCAAAAAGATCCTGTGGAATTGGAAATGTAGGCATAGAAAAGATTGAGCCTAATGAAATGGCGAAGATTTTGATGGATAAATACAAGATTTATACTGTGGGAATTAATGGATCTGGAGTAAGAGGTTGTAGGATTTCCCCGAATGTATATACCTCAGAAAACGACATAGATCAGTTTGTAAGAGCAATAAAAGAAATGTCTGGAAATGCATGACAAAATATAATTCCGAGATAGTGGTTTTAAAGGAATTTAAGGCAGTTAATTAATGAATGGCAGAATTTTTGCCAATAGAGTATAAAAAAATAAAGAATTTACTTGCAAATAGATTTCAAAGAAGTCAACTTTGCCTCCCGAAACGAATGAACACGATTTTCAACATAGCGGCTTCTATTACAAACACACTTCCTGTGACTACAGTGAAGCCAGTTATGCTATTTTTCACTCCTTTAAGGAGGTATAGGTTCTTTTTCAGGGTTTAACCCTATCTGCTATACTTTGTTTTCCTACGTGGGAAACGTCCTTCGAAATACCCATTTTCTTATTTATTAAAAAATCACACCGAAATCTTTCGGGATGTCTTCATGCAGTCAAACATGGAAAATATATCATTTCAAATCATTGTAGCCCAACCTTCACACAAGAAGTACTCCTCTCAAATTACTGATGAGATGGAAAACTCTGCCAAAGCTCGTGGGACAGGGATCGCCAAAAGAAGCCCTGCTTATATCGAAACAAAGATGGAAGAAGGAAAAGCTGTTATTGCCTTAACCAAAGATGGTGCATGGGCTGGCTTTTGCTACATTGAAGCTTGGGGTCATGGTAAATATGTGGCCAATTCAGGATTGATTGTCTCTCCAGAATTTAGAAAATATGGATTGGCAAGATTGATTAAGAAGGAAATCTTCAAGTTGAGTAGAAAGAAATACCCGGATTCTAAAATTTTCGGCTTAACTACCGGTCCTGCGGTAATGAAAATCAACTCTGAGTTGGGGTATATTCCTGTTTCTTATGGAGACCTGACTGATGACAATGAGTTCTGGAAAGGTTGTCAAAGTTGCATCAACTATGAGATTTTGGTGAGTAAAAATCGCCAAAACTGTCTTTGCACAGCCATGCTTTATGACCCTGAAGCCAAAAAGAACCATGCAAACGAAAAGGCCTTGAGAAAGGACTTTAATAAGGAACTTAAGCTGTTTGATCGTTGGGTCAGACTTAAAAAATATGTCATGCTACGAATCAATAAATCCAAGGATTCAGTTTCTAGCATGTTTATCTAATTACAAATACTTCAATAGTCAAAACTATTTCATCGATGAAAAAAGTCGTTTTAGCCTATAGCGGTGGTTTGGACACCACATTTTGTGCCTTGCACTTGTCAAAAGAACTTGGATACGAAGTTCATGCTGTATTAGTAAATACTGGTGGATTTTCGGAAGAGGAACTAACTACCATTCAAAATAGGGCTGAAAACTTAGGTATTGCCTCCTTCAAAGTCTTGGATGTGGTAGAGACCTATTACCAAGAGGTAATTAAATTTTTGGTGTTTGGTAATGTTTTAAAGAACCAAACTTATCCTCTATCAGTATCTGCAGAACGTATTTTACAAGCCAAATCATTAGCTGAATATGCGAAGTCTATTGGAGCCAAATCTGTAGCCCATGGATCAACAGGAGCTGGAAATGACCAGGTTCGATTTGATATGATTTTCCAAACGATTGTTCCAGATATTGAAATCATCACCCCTATTCGTGATTTAAAACTGAGTAGACAGGAAGAAATCGAGTACTTGAAAAAGCATGGTGTCTCCATGAATTTCGAAAAGGCAGCCTATTCTATTAATAAAGGTATTTGGGGGACTTCTGTTGGTGGCAAAGAAACATTGACTTCCTCTGACTATTTACCAGAATCCGCCTGGCCTGTTCAAGTGACAGAAACAGAAGCCAAAGAAATAACTTTGACTTTCGAAGCAGGTGAACTAAAAGGAGTCAATGGGAAGATTTATGAAAAGTCAACGGATGCAATTTTAGAAGTGCAGGAACTTGCTGCTCCCTTTGGAATAGGAAGAGATATTCACGTGGGAGATACGATCATCGGAATCAAAGGAAGAGTTGGTTTTGAGGCGGCAGCTCCCCTAGTAATTATAAAGGGTCATCAGCTATTAGAAAAGCACACTTTGACCAAATGGCAGATGTTCTGGAAAAACCAACAAGCGGAATTTTATGGAAATCACCTGCATGAAGGACATTACCTAGATCCTGTGATGAGAAATTTGGAGGCATTCCTTCAGAGTACTCAGGAATATGTATCAGGTACAGTAAAAGTTTTGTTACAACCTTATCGCTTTACGCTTTTGGGGATTACATCTGATCATGATTTGATGTCTGCCAAATTCGGTAGCTATGGTGAAATGAATAAAGGCTATACTGCTGAAGATGTAAAAGGCTTCACTCGAATTCTAGGAAACCAAACAGCAATTTTCCATAAAGTAAATAGTAAAGATGACTAAGATTAAAACAGCTGTTATAGGTGCGGCAGGATATACTGGAGGAGAATTATTAAGAATTTTGGTTCATCACCCAAATTGTGAGCTGGTTTATGTTCACAGTAACAGTCAAAAAGGCAAAAAAGTAGAAGAGGTACATCCTGATTTAATTGGAGATTGTGACTTGATCTTTACAGATGAAGTTTCGACTTCGGGAATAGAGGCTGTCTTTTTGGGATTACCTCATGGTCAGACGAAAGCATTTTTGGAAGAAAATCCTTTTCCTGAAAGTACTGTGATTATTGATCTTTCCACAGATTTTAGAGATGAGTCCAATGGGTTTATTTATGGACTTCCAGAAGTGAATGCAGAGAAAATCAAGTCTGCCAAAAAGATTGCCAACCCAGGGTGTTTTGCTACTGGAATTCAATTGGCCTTGGCTCCTGCTATTGCCGCTGGTTTAGCAAAAGATGCAATCCATATCACAGGTATTACTGGTAGTACAGGTGCTGGAAAGAAACTAGCAGAAACTTCTCATTTCAGCTATAGATCCTCCAACATGTCGGTGTATAAGTTATTTACACATCAGCACCTCAAGGAGATAGGACAGACTTTTAGGCAATTGAACGCTGATTTTGATTCCCAGATGCTTTTCACACCTTATCGAGGGAATTTCCCAAGAGGGATTTGGGTAACAGCCTATCTCCCATTTGAAGGGACGATTGAAGAGGCAAGGAAAATCTATCAAGAATTCTACCAAGATGCTGTTTTCACCCATGTTTCAGATCAAGATATCGATATGAAGCAGGCAGTAAATACCAACAAATGTATTGTGTTTATTCAGAAAGAAGCGGGTCAATTGGTGATTTATTCAGCCATTGATAATTTACTGAAAGGAGCTTCTGGTCAAGCAGTTCATAATTTCAATTTGGCCTTTGGGTTGGAAGAAAAAGCAGGTTTAAATCTGAAAAGTATCGCTTTTTAAGTCTCTGGCCATGCTGCCAGTTTATCTTCACTTATTTATTAAAATTCAAGATGAATTTATTTGATGTTTATCCTTTGATGCCGGTGACTCCGGTCAAAGCTTCTGGTGCCAAATTATGGGATGATCAGGGGCAAGAATACCTGGATTTATATGGTGGACATGCGGTGATTTCCATTGGGCATACGCATCCACATTTTGTCAAAAGAATCCAGGATCAGTTAAATCAAATCGCTTTTTATTCTAACTCTGTTCAAATTCCTATTCAAAAGGAATATGCAGAAAAACTAGGTAGGCTTTCTGGTTACGAAGATTACAACTTGTTCCTTTGTAATTCTGGAGCAGAAGCCAATGAAAATGCCATTAAGTTAGCCTCTTTTGAAACTGGAAAATCAGGTTTTATTTCCTTTTCAGGAGGATTTCATGGAAGAACTTCTGCTGCCGTAGCTTTGACCGATAATCCTAAAATCATTGCTCCATGCAATGCGCGTGAAGATTTTCAAATCTTACCCTGGGGAGACCTTCAGGCAGTGGAACTCCGGGTTAAAGAAGGGAATATCGCAGGAATTATCATTGAAGGAATTCAAGGGGTTGGAGGTATTCAGGTTCCTTCCGCAGAATTCTTGACAGGCCTGGCTCATATTTGTAGAGATTTTGGAATCAAATTGATCTTGGATGAGGTACAATCAGGTTTTGGCCGAACAGGAAAATTCTTTGCACATCAATGGGTAAAAGATATACGACCTGATATTATCAGTATGGCCAAAGGTATGGGGAATGGCTTTCCTATGGGAGGAATTTTAATTTCTCCTGCATTTGAAGCAAGCTATGGCTTATTGGGAACCACTTTCGGAGGAAATCACCTAGCATGTGCGGCAGGTTTAGGAGTATTGGAAGTCTTGGAAAGTGAAGAGCTGATCAGCAAATCTGAAAAACTTGGCCTCCAAATTATGGAGGAATTGAAACATATTCCCGGTGTTGTGGATGTAAGAGGTCACGGTTTAATGATTGGAATCGACTTAGACAGAGAGGCTGGACCTATTCGAAGTGAATTAGTCAAGCAATATCATATGTTTACAGGAAGTGCCGCATCTAAAAACACCATTAGACTGCTCCCTCCTTTAAATATCGAATTGAATCAGCTAAATTCGTTTATAAACGCACTTAAAGAAATTTTAGCATAAATCCCCTACCCTAAAGTAAATGGACTCAGTTTCACCTTCTATTCTACAATTTACACAGTTTGAATCTCAGGCATTAGGCCAGCAATTAATAGACAAAGCACTTTATTATAAAGCTGACCCAAGAATCGATATCCAAAAAGGTATGGGTAAAAGGATTGGCTGTATCTTTTTGAATCCATCCTTAAGGACTCGAGTTTCCACGCAAATTGCGGCTTCTAATTTAGGGGTTGAGCCTATCGTCCTGAATATGGATAAGGAAGGTTGGGCTTTGGAAATGCGCGAAGGAGCCATTATGAACAAAGGAACCGTGGAGCATATCAAAGATGCTGCTGGAGTTTTGGGGACCTATTTTGATATTTTGGCGATCCGAGCTTTCCCTTCCTTAACAAATAAAGAGGAGGATATGAATGATTTTGTATTTTCTCAATTTGTTAAATATTCTGGGATTCCGGTGATCAGTTTGGAATCTGCGACACGTCATCCACTGCAAAGTTTGGCTGATCAGATTACGATACGAGAACACTCATCTGGAATCAAAAAGCCCAAAATTGTACTAACCTGGGGACCTCATATCAAGGCCATTCCTCACGCCGTAGCCAATAGCTTTGCAGAATGGTCTTTGGGAATGGGCCATGATTTGACAATTACCCATCCTGCAGGATATGAATTATCAGAGAAATTCACCAAAGGAGCAACTATAGAATATAATCAAAAGAAAGCACTTCAAGACGCTGATTTTGTGTATGTTAAGAATTGGTCTGGTTTTAATGATTATGGGAAAATCATTTCTACCGATCCTTCTTGGATGCTCACTGAAAAACACTTCGTCAATGCACCCAATGCCAAAGTGATGCATTGTCTACCTGTAAGAAGAAACCTAGAGCTGTCTGATGAGATTTTAGATGGACCTCGATCTTTGGTACAAAAACAAGCCGAAAACAGAATCTATGCTGCTCAATCCGTGATCAGTCATTTGATTTAAGCCTCAAACCTATCAACCTATGAAAATCAGTATTATCAAAATCGGTGGAAACGTCATCGACTTCCCAGAAAAACTGGATGAGTTTTTAAAGCTTTTCTCCAAATTTCCTGGTCATAAAATCCTTGTTCATGGAGGGGGAATTATGGCTTCAAGATTTGGAGAGTCCCTGGGAGTAATGCCAGAAATGGTAGATGGCAGGAGAATAACAGATAAAGATACCCTGGATGTCGTAACGATGGTTTACGCAGGCTTGATCAATAAGCAGATTGTTGCCAAGCTTCAAGCACTGAAAGTGAATTCCATAGGAATGACAGGTGCAGATGGGAATTTGATTCGCTCGATCAAAAGGCCGGTAAAAGGCATAGATTACGGATTTGTAGGAGATATCAAAGAGGTGAATAACAAACTGATTGATCATCTTCTAAAAGGAGATTTGCTTCCGGTAGTGAATGCCATCACACATGATCAAAAAGGGCAATTATTAAATACCAATGCGGATAGTATCGCCTCTGCCCTAGCGACGAGTTTAGCCAAAGAGCATCAGGTGAATTTATATTTTTGCTTTAATAAAAGTGGAGTATTGATTGATGAAAAAAATGAAAACTCCATTATCCCGCTGATTAATGAAGATATTTATCAGGAGCTCAAAAAAGAAAATGTGATTCATTCGGGAATGATTCCGAAGTTGGATAACGCTTTTGAAGCATTGATGAAAGGTGTGAACCATGTATGGATTGGAAAAGCTGAAAATTTACTATTAGCTGCCAAAGGAAAGTTATCGGGGACGACCATAGAGCGTCATCGATATGATCTATATTGATAGAAATATTACATTTTGAAAACCTACGACACCTTATATCAGGATGCTGTTCAGCTTCTTAAAGAGTTGATTAATACGCAATCATTCTCCAAAGAAGAAAGCGATACAGCAGCAATCCTTGAAAAGTTTTTCAATCATAGAAATATTTTATTTCAGCGATCTGGAAATAACTTATGGGCATTTGCCAATCCATTCAATCCTGAAATTCCTACTATCTGGTTAAATTCTCACCATGATACCGTAAAACCCAATGCTGGGTATACTTTGGATCCCTTTACCGAATTGGAGAAAGAGGGAAAGCTTTTTGGATTAGGAAGTAATGATGCGGGAGGACCTCTGGTTAGCTTGTTGGCTACATTTACACACTTTTATAATCGAGAAGATTTACCTTTTAACTTGATCATAATAGCCTCCGCAGAAGAGGAAATTTCAGGAAGAAATGGGATTGCTTCAGTTATTTCTGAAATTCCTAAATGTGATCTCGCTATTGTGGGAGAACCTACTTTGATGGATTTGGCTGTTGCAGAGAAAGGCTTAATGGTCATTGATGCAAAAGTAACTGGAAAAGCAGGGCATGCAGCCCGTGAGGAAGGTGTCAATGCGCTTTACCTAGCTTTGGATGATTTACAAAAAATCAAAGATTTTCAATTTCAGAGAGTGTCTCCATTTCTAGGAAAAACAAAGGTTTCAGCCACGGTAATCCAATCAGGAAAGCAGCATAATGTGGTTCCTGATTTATGCGAATTTACTTTGGATGTAAGAGTTACTGATGCTTATTCTCTTGAGGAAGCGCTGCAAGAATTAAAATCAAACTTAAAAGCTGAACTTATTCCTAGGTCATTGAGGCTTCAATCCTCTCATGTGCCTAATGAACATTTTATTTTAAAAATTGCGGAAAAGTTAGGCTTGAAAACTTATGGAAGCCCTACCCTTTCGGATCAAGCATTAATACCCTATCCTTCTGTAAAAATAGGCCCAGGGGACTCTGCAAGATCACACACTGCAGATGAATTCATTTATTTGAATGAAATTCAAGAAGGCATTTCAGGTTATATTTCCATTTTGGAAACCTATATTCAATTATTGACTCAAGAATCATAATACTACCCATGAAACTCTGGCAAAAAGCAACAGGAAATAAAAAAGAGGTTGAAAATTTTACGATCGGAAGAGATCCTGAATTTGATATCCTATTGGCTCCATTTGATGTATTGGGATCTATGGCACATGCAGAAATGCTAGCTAAAGTTGGTTTGCTAATTCCTGAAGACAATAAGACACTACAAAAGGGACTGAAAGACATTTATTATGAAATTGAGAAAGGGGAATTTGAAATTTCTCCTGGTGTGGAAGATGTTCACTCTCAAATTGAATTTTTATTAACAGAACGGTATGGAGAGGTTGGAAAAAAACTTCATAGTGGAAGAAGCAGAAATGATCAGGTTCTTGTTGATTTGAAATTATACTATAGAGCCGCGATCAGAGAATTAGTAGAAGAAGCTTCTATCCTATTTGACTTGTTGGTCAAGCTTTCAAAAAAGCATAAAGATGATTTGATGCCTGGGTATACACATACTCAATTAGCCATGCCTTCTTCATTTGGGCTTTGGTTTGGTTCATTTGCAGAAAGCTTAACGGAAGATATGGGTATGTTGGTGGCAGCTTTTGATCTTGCGAATAAAAATCCCTTAGGGTCTGCTGCTGGTTATGGTTCAAGTTTCCCATTAGATAGGACTTTCACCACTCAATTATTGGGCTTTGCCGATCTACATCATAATGTAATCAATGCTCAAAATAGTAGAGGCAAAGCTGAGAAAACCTTAGCATTTGCTTTGGCAGGAATTGCAGGAACCTTAAATAAGCTCTCTAGTGATGTTTGCTTGTTTATGAATCAGCATTTTGGTTTTATCTCTTTTCCTGATGATTTGACTACAGGCAGTAGCATCATGCCTCATAAAAAGAACCCTGATGTGTTTGAATTGATGCGTGCTAAAACCAATCAGATTCAAAGTGTACCCAATTCAATCACCCTACTTCTCACCAATACTACAACTGGGTATCACAGGGATTTGCAACTACTGAAAGAGGAGATTTTTCCAGCAATTGATACCATGCAAGACTGTCTGAGTATGTGTACATTCATGTTAAAATCCATTAAAATAAAGCAGGGCATATTAGAGAATCCATTTTACAAACATGTGTTCTCTGTTGAAGTGGTAAATGAATTGGTTATTAAGGGATTGCCATTTAGAGATGCTTATAAAAAGGTGGGATTAGACATCGAAGAGGATAATTTTTCTCCAGACCAAAGCCAAATAAATCATACACATGAAGGAAGCATTGGTAATTTATGTTTGGAAGAAATTAAAAGTAAAATGGAGCTAGCAATCAATAAATTTAATTTTGAGAAGCTTGATCAATCTGTCAAATCCCTATTAGATTAAAATTTTAGCTTATTTTAAATTATGCCATAATTTCTGTTGAAAAATCATACTTTTGGTTAATATAAATTATTCTGAACGCTAAATTTATGATTGAATATTATGGAAAGTCTTATAGGTAATAACCTCAGATATGACTTAAAATCCAGTCTGGTTGTATTTTTAGTTGCTCTACCCTTGTGTTTAGGGATTGCCATAGCCAGTGGAGCACCACCTATGTCTGGATTAATTGCCGGGATTGTCGGAGGGATAGTCGTTGGAGCATTTTCCGGATCACATGTCAGTGTCAGTGGTCCTGCTGCAGGTTTGACTGTGGTGGTATTAGACTCCATATCTTCACTGGGAACCTTTCCTTTGTTTTTATCTACTCTGGTAATTGCGGGACTGATTCAATTGGGCTTAGGCTTACTTAAAGCTGGGGTTCTAGGTTATTATTTTCCTCATTCCGTAATCAAAGGAATGCTTACTGCCATTGGGTTGATTCTTATTCTAAAGCAAATCCCACATGCTTTGGGCTATGATAAGGATACCATGGGAGACCTGGCATTTGCCCAATCAGACAATCATAATACCTTCACTGAAATCTGGTATGCGATAAAATTCAATAGCCCAGGTGCTATTGTTATTGTACTGGTGGCATTGGGGATTTTAATTCTTTTTGAACAGCCACGGATAAGGAACCATAAAATTTTTGGTGTTGTACCTGGAGCCTTGTGGGCAGTAATTTCAGGTATTCTAATTAATTTATTTTATCAGAACTCATTTGCAGAATGGGCTTTAGATGGTGAACACCTAGTAACTATTCCTTCTGTCAGCAGTGTAGATGAATTAGGAACCTTGATTACATTTCCAGACTTTTCCATGATTGGTGACCCCTCATTCTGGGTTATTGCATTTACTTTGGCAGTCATTGGATCTATAGAAACTCTCTTGTGCATAGATGCTGCAGATAAAATGGATCCGCAGAAAAGGATCACCCCTCCTTCTCGGGAATTGGTGGCTCAGGGAATTGGTAATTCTTTCTCTGGACTTATTGGTGGGCTTCCTGTGACTGCAGTTATTGTGAGAAGTTCTGCAAATATTACCAGTGGTGCTAAAACCAAACTTTCAGCCATATTGCATGGAATACTTCTGATGGTATTGATACTGGCCATTCCAAATATTCTAAACAAAATCCCTTTAAGTTGCCTAGCAGCAGTCCTATTTGTGGTAGGATATAAACTTGCTAAACCATCCATATTTGTATCCATTTATGAAAAAGGTTGGGATCAGTTTATTCCTTTTATCGTCACTGTGATAGCGATTTTATTTACAGATCTGTTGATTGGAATCGGAATCGGAATGGCTTTTGGACTTTTCTTTGTAATCAAATCCAACTTCCATAAATCTGTTCGTATTACTGAAATGAATGGAAACTACCTTGTTCAGCTACAAAAAGACGTGAGTTTTCTAAATAAAGCGCCTTTAATGAATGCACTATCCAAAATACCTAATGGTAGCCAAGTGATCATCAATGGTGAGAAAGCAAGGTTTATTGACCATGATATTCAAGAAGTCTTGAATGACTTTATTGCCACCTCTTCCGATAAACAGATTAAAATTACCACAGAAGGATTTAACTATAAATTAACTGAAACTGTATGAAACCATACGATAAACTGCTTCTCCAAAATAAAGCTTGGTCCGAAGAAGTAAATGAATTAGACCCTTCATTTTTTAAAAAATTGTCACAGCAACAGAGCCCCAAGTTTCTTTGGATAGGCTGTGCGGATAGTCGAGTGCCTGCAAACCAAATAACAGGTACAGATCCTGGAGAGATATTTGTTCATCGAAACATAGCCAATATGGTGGTGCACACAGACCTAAATTTATTGAGTGTTCTTCAGTATGCTGTAGAAGTTTTAAAGGTTGAACATATCATTGTTTGTGGTCATTATGGATGTGGTGGAATTGCAGCAGCTTTAGGACATGATAATTTAGGTTTGATCAATAAGTGGCTCAGGAATATCAAAGAAGTCTATTATAAATACCAATCTGATATTGAAGCAATTGCTGACGAAAAGGGAAAAATAAATAAGCTGGTAGAATTTAATGTAATTGAACAATGTCAGGATTTAATTAAAACCTCTATCATTCAAAAAGCATGGAAGTCAAGAAAAGCTCCAACTATTTATGGTTGGGTTTATGGGTTAGATAATGGATTAGTTTCCGAGCTGGTACAAATTGAGCCAGACATTGAAAATGTAAACCCTATCTTTCGATATGATCAAGATCAGTTAGATCAAAGCTTCTAAAAAAAATAGCCCGAATTCATTATTTCATTTTGAAAATCCGATTTCGGGCTTTTTATTTGTGTCATCCTTCACTTTTTAAGTGCAAGGATTTATAAAGAAGAGGTGAGAGACAGGCTCTATGACCCTCTGGCAACCTGGAAAATCCAAGGTGCCAAATCCTGCCAGTTGAGATGGTCTTAACTGGGACTATAAATTCTTTGCAACATGAACACAGGATTTAAACCTCAACCTTTCCCGGCTAATATTCCAACAAGTGATAAATACTTGTTTCTTGCTCATTTCTTGAACAAGACAAAAATGCTATGCCTTCCTTATTTTAAATTATTCTTTCAAAAAGCGGGTATCCTCTACCCAATATCTTTTAACAATAAACTCTAAAACCATGTCAAATCTACACTTTGAAACTTTACAGTTACATGCAGGTCAAGAGCCTGATCCAGCGACCAATGCAAGAGCAGTTCCGATTTATCAAACAACTTCCTATGTATTTAATAGTGCTGAGCACGGAGCGAACTTATTTGGGCTGAAAGAATTCGGTAATATTTATACCCGAATTATGAACCCAACCACAGATGTCTTTGAAAAAAGGATTGCTGCCTTAGAAGGTGGTGTGGCTGCAGTAGCTACTGCGTCAGGGCAAGCAGCTCAATTTTTAGCTCTAAACAATATTCTGTCAGAAGGTGAGAATTTTGTATCTACATCCTTTTTATATGGCGGTACTTATAATCAGTTTAAAGTGGCATTTAAGCGAATAGGTATTGAAGCCAGATTTGCCAAAGGAAATGATGCTCCTGCATTTGAAGCATTGATTGATGACAAGACAAAGGCAATTTATTTGGAGACTATCGGTAATCCAGAGTTTAATATTCCTGATTTTGAGGCCATTGCTGCCTTAGCTAAAAAGCATGATATTCCTTTGGTGGTGGACAATACTTTTGGAGCTGGAGGATTCTTATTTCAGCCTATTGCCCATGGTGCTAATTTGGTAACCTCTTCAGCAACCAAATGGATTGGTGGCCATGGAACATCCATCGGAGGTATTATTGTGGATGCAGGTAATTTCAATTGGGGAAATGGGAAATTCCCTCAATTCTCAGAGCCATCTGAAGGATACCATGGATTGAATTTCTGGGAAGTTTTTGGAGAAAATAATCCTTTGGGAATGCCCAATGTAGCCTTTGCCATTAGAGCACGTGTGGAAGGATTAAGGGATTTTGGGCCTGCTATCTCCCCTTTCAATTCTTTCTTACTGCTACAAGGGATTGAAACTTTATCCTTGAGAGTACAAAAAACAGTAGACAATGCACTGGCTATTGCCAAATGGTTGGAAAGTCATTCTCAAGTCAAAAAAGTGAATTATCCAGGACTGACTTCCTCTCCATATCATGAACTGGCCAAGAAATACCTGAAAAATGGATTTGGTGGCGTTTTGAGTTTTGAAATAGATGGAGATAAAGAACAAGCCTCAGAATTTATCAATAGCCTAGAATTAGTATCTCATTTGGCCAATGTAGGTGATGCTAAAACGTTAATTATTCAGCCTTCTGCTACGACACACCAGCAACTTTCTGATGAGGAGCAAATAGCAGCAGGAGTTACCCCTACTCAGCTTCGTTTGTCTGTAGGTATCGAACATGTGGAAGATATCAAAGCAGACTTACAGCAAGCATTTGAAAAATTAAAATAATCAATGAATTTAAAGAGTCAGTTCGCCTCGATTACCATGTCTCAAGATCTGTTTCATTCTAATCTGCCTTTAGAGCTAGAATCCGGAGAAATTTTACCAGAGTACGAAATTTCTTATACCAGCTATGGAGAGCTTAATGCAGATAAATCCAATGTTGTCTGGGTTATTCATGCCCTAACTGGAGATTCGAATGTTTCAGAATGGTGGAGTGGATTAATTGGAGAGGATAAGTTTTTTGATCCCTCCAGACATTTTATCATTTGTGCCAATTTGTTGGGATCCTGCTATGGGAGTACAAACCCATTAAGTATTAACCCAAAAACCGGTCAAAAATATTTCTACGATTTTCCTGAATTGACTACTCGGGATTTAGCTAAAAGTCTAGACAATCTAAGAAATCATCTGGGCATTCATCAAATCCATACCTTGATTGGAGGTTCTTTGGGAGGTCAGATCAGTTTAGAGTGGGCTTATATCCTTGGGGAAAAGCTTTCAAATGTGGTAGTTCTTGCTTCTACTGCAAAAAGCAGCCCTTGGGTCATTGGTTTGAATGAATCACAAAGAATGGCAATCGAATCGGATCAGACTTGGGGAGAAAAATCTGAAAATGCAGGGATTAAAGGTTTGGAGGCAGCTAGATCAATTGCCATGTTGAGCTATAGGCATCCGGAAGATTTCCAAAAGAAGCAATCAGATTTAGATGAAAAGCTGGATGGATTCAGAGCTTCATCCTATATCCGATATCAAGGACATAAAATTACCAAAAGGTTTAATGCTCTTTCCTATTGGATTTTGAGTAAAACCATGGATAGTCATGATGTGGGAAGAGGAAGAGGTGGAGCAGGTAAAGCGATAGGGCAAATTGAAGCAAGGGTCCTCGCCATAGGTGTGGATAAGGATTTACTTTTCCTTTCCTCTGAATCAAAGTATATAGCCCAGCATGCCAAACGTGGTACTTTTAGAGAAATCAATTCTACCGCAGGTCATGATGCTTTTTTAATTGAATTTGAGCAATTGGCTTATATTCTCCAATCCTTCTATTTAGAAAATAATTAAGGTGATTTAAGCATCGGATTACAATCTATAAAGGGAGTTTAAATGTGATTTTCACACCACATTTAAACTCCCTTTTTTTATACTTTTTTGGAAATACCCCTAAGGACTTGCCGTTATTTCACTTTTGTCCATTCTACTGTTCTACCAATCCAAGAGAATCCTATATAACCTTTCAACTCTAATTTATTGGGATCATTGACTCTCGCTTCACAAGAATAGGTTTTTCCTGATTTGGGATCATAGATTTCCCCTCCTTTCCATTTTTCACCATCGTAAGTTAGACCTTTCAAAATGGTGAGCCCCATAACAGGTCTATCCCTTAAACTTTCGTCTTCATTTGCTAAATCTAAAACTTGAGAGTCTTCTAAACCCGGAACATCTAACCAGGTAATTTTACCTAAATATTCTCCTTCATTATTGATTATTTTAATTTGGGCAGTTTTATCCGTGTTTAACCAAGTACCCAGGATTTCAGATTGAGCTTGGACTTGTATATTTGGCAAACCAAGACATAAAATCAAGGAGAGTGTAAATAGAATGTATTTCATATTAATTTTATTTCAATTCATCAATTGAGATGAGTTTTTCCTTATTACTATATTTTCTAAAATTATTCAATGAATATAACAAATTCTAAAATTAATTTCCATGAAACCGAACTTCATTTATTGAAAGAAAAAGCGGTTTGGGCTCCAGCACATAAAGCCATTTTTATCGCGGATTTACATTTTGGAAAAGCCGCACATTTTAGAAAATCAGGGATACCAATCCCAGAACCTATTCATAGTCAAGATTTATTAAATCTTGAGTTCTTAATAAACCAGTATCATCCACAAACTGTTTATTTTTTGGGAGATCTTTTCCATAGCGATTGGAATGGTCAATGGGAGGTTCTAAATGTTTTTTTGGGGCAATTTGAGCAGGTGAATTTTCATTTAGTTCTTGGAAATCATGACATCCTACCCACAATGATTTATGATCATTCTACGTTTGAGATTCATGATAAGCCCTTGGAGGTCGGAAATCTCATTTTAAGTCATGAACCTTTGGAAGAAATTTCAATAAACAGACTTAATTTATGTGGTCACATTCATCCGGGCATAAGACTTGTGGGGAAAGCTAGGCAGTCTATTCGATTGTCCTGTTTCTTTTATAGTCCTAACCAACTGATTTTGCCTGCTTTTGGAGCTTTTACTGGCTTAGCCATGATGAAACCTAAGGCAGATGATCAGATTTTTGGGATCACAAAAGAGAAAGTGATTCCAATCCTTTCCTAATATTAGATTGGTTATAAGGGATAGGCTGATTATTTTTGACGAGAAAACTAAATCTATGGCAAACCAACCTAGAAAGAAAAAAATACTCGGACACTTCAAATTTGGAAGTGTTCTCTTTAGTACCACCCTTTCCCTTTTTATTGTTGGCTTGTTTGGAGTCATCCTGATTCAAGCAAAATCTCTTACCAGCATGATTCGAGAAAACATCGAAGTGCAGGTATTTTTAGATAAAAACTTGGAAGATGAGGAAATCAAAGCTTTGCAGGAAGACTTGGCCAATCGGCCTTTTATCCTGAGTAAGTCAGATACGACAGGCTTAAGATATATTTCCGATGAGGAAGCAGCTGAAACATTTATCGAAAGTACAGGTGAAGATTTTACTAAGTTTCTGGAAGATAATCCATTGAGGGATAGTTTTGTCATCACTATTGCAGAAGAGTTTCAGACTTCTGAGCAATTGGATGCTATTGTGGCTGAAATTCAGTCACTTGATGGTGTTTTCGAAGTCTCTTATATGACTGACTTGGTTGACTCTATTAATAAGAACTTACTTAAAGTCAGCTTGGTGCTAGGTGGATTTATTTTGATCCTGATTATCACTGTTATCATGCTGATCAATAATACCATTAAGTTGGCTTTATTCTCTCAACGATTTTTGATCAGGTCAATGCAATTGGTTGGAGCTACAAGAAGCTTTATCAGAAAGCCATTTTTAGCAAGGGCCTGGTTATTTGGAATGCTTGCAGGAGCCATTTCATCTGTAGTTCTATATAGCTTGGTGAAGTACACGCAGGCCAATATCGAGGGCTTTGCTTTACTTCATAATGAGGAGTTGTTATTTATCCTTTTTGGAGTTTTAGTAGCTGTAGGTGGCATTTTATCTGCATTGAGCACTTTGAGAGCAGTTAATAAATATTTAAACATGTCTTTGGACGAATTATACTAAACATGAGCAGATCACATTTCCCCTTCTCTAAAAAAAATTATCAGCTCATGGCCATAGGCTTTGGCTTGATTGTATTGGGATTTATCATAATTGGACTTGACAGCACTCCACATGGCAATGGATTTTTGGGTTTGACCCTAGGCCCTATCGTGACCTTTGCTGGTTTCATTTTTGAATTTTACGCCATTTTTGCCAAGACCGAGAAGAATTCATAATGGAAATAATTGATGCGATCATCCTTGGAGTCATTCAAGGTTTGACGGAGTTTTTGCCTGTTTCATCAAGTGGGCATTTAGAATTAGGCAAGGCCATCTTAGGAGAAAGTAAAATGCCTGCCGAAGGATTAATGTTTACCGTAGTAGTACATTTTGCAACTGCCTTAAGTACCGTTTTGGTATTTAGAAAAGACGTTGCTGAGATTTTAAATGGCTTATTTAAAGCCAAATGGAATGAGGAAACTCAATTTGCAGTAAAAATCTTTATTTCTATGATTCCAGCCGGAATCGTAGGGTTGGTTTTTGAAGAGCAATTAGAGACTTTGTTTGGAGGTAGCGTGTTATTTGTAGGCTTCATGCTTGTTCTTACAGCCTTTCTTTTGTTTCTAGCTGACAAAGCTAAAAACACGGATCAGCCGGTTTCATTTTTTAAGGCATTCCTAATTGGAATCGCGCAAGCAATCGCAATTTTACCAGGAATCTCCCGCTCCGGAGCTACAATTTCAGCTTCAGTGATTTTGGGAGTAGATAAATCCAAAGCCGCAAGATTTTCTTTCTTAATGGTGGTACCATTGATTTTAGGTAAAATTGCAAAAGATATTTTAGATGGGGGTTTATCATTAGAGACTGAAGGAATAGGCTATTTATCTGCTGGATTTTTAGCTGCCTTTATTTCGGGTGTAATCGCCTGTACTTGGATGGTTCAACTCGTCAGAAAAAGTAAATTAAGCTACTTTTCTATCTATTGTCTGATTGTCGGTATTGTCGCTATTTTCTTCGGATTATATTTGTGATATGCAAGAGCAACCTTACGGAGAAGTATTTCTTATTGATAAACCCTTAGAATGGACTTCATTTGATGTAGTCAAAAAGGTTAGAAATGCACTAAAAATCAAAAAGGTAGGACATGCTGGTACTTTGGATCCTCTGGCTACCGGGCTATTAATTATCTGTGCCGGTAAAATGACTAAACAAATAGAGTCGTTTATGGGGCAAGAAAAGGAGTATTCCGGGACTTTTGTGTTGGGAGAAACCACTGAATCTTTTGATTTGGAAAAACCTGTCACTCCCGTTGCTGATCCTTCCCATTTGACAATTGATGATGTAAAAGCTGCGGTTGCAGAATTAACTGGGGACATCCTTCAGGTCCCTCCTATGCATTCAGCTATAAAAGTTGGGGGAAAACGGGTCTATGAATCAGCAAGAAAAGGCATCGATGTGAAAATGGAGCCAAGACCTGTTCAAGTGAGGGAATTCGAAATCACTAAGTTTGAAAACCACGTGGTCAGTTTTAGGATTTCATGTTCCAAAGGAACTTATATTCGTAGCCTTGCCCGAGATTTAGGTGAGAAATTAGGTGTTGGAGCCTATATGAGCTCTTTAATTAGAACTAGAATCGGAGACTTTCAGCTATCTGAAGCTCATGAATTAAATTCCTTGATAGAAGAAATAAAGGCAAGACCTCAGCAAACCTAAAGTTCATGAAAATCTACGAAGGCCTAAGCGACATTCCTCAAATCCCCAATCCAGTTGTAACCAGTGGGACATTTGATGGAGTTCATATGGGACACCAAAAGATTTTAAAGAGGATCAGGGAAATAGCCAGAAAAATCCAGGGAGAAACCGTTTTAATTACTTTTTGGCCACATCCTCGATTAGTGCTTTATCCTGAGGAGCATAACCTTCGTTTGCTCAGTACTTTTGAGGAAAAGACCAAATTGCTTCGCTCCTTTGGAATTGATCATTTGGTGACCATTCCATTTACAAAAGATTTCTCTCAGCTGAGTTCTAAAGAATTCATTCAGCGGGTTTTGGTGGATAAAATCAAAACTAAAAAACTGGTCATTGGATACGATCATCGTTTCGGAAAAAACAGAGAAGGAAGCTTTGAGTATTTACAGCAACATTACCATGAGTTTGGATTTGACCTAGAGGAAATATCTCGCCAAGATGTTGAGGAAATTGGTGTTTCCAGCACTAAAATCCGTCATGCCTTAGAAAACGGGATGATCGAGACAGCTTCCAAATACTTGGGAAGACCTTATGAATTGAATGGTCTGGTAATAAAAGGCCAGCAAATCGGAAGGTCCATTGGCTTTCCTACAGCGAATATTCACATTCCCAATGATTATAAACTTATCCCTAGAGATGGAGTTTATGCAGTAGAAGCTGTGGTGAATGGAGCTCTATATAAAGCGATGTTGAATATTGGTAACCGTCCTACCGTTGGAGGTACTAAAAAGACAGTAGAGGCTCATTTATTTGATTTTCAGGGAGACCTTTATGATAAGCAGATCACAGTTTTTTTGAAAGGATTTTTGAGAGAAGAACAAAAATTTGAGAATTTAGATGAGCTAAAACATCAACTAGCCATAGATCAAAAAATGGCGAAGTCTTTATTATAAACCCATTTAACATGATAAATAAAACCGTAAAAGATGCGCAGGAAGCCGTCCAAGATATTCCATCTGGTGCAATGCTGATGATGGGAGGATTTGGCTTATCAGGAATTCCTGAAAATTGTATTGCTGCGCTGCTCAAAAGGGATATTGATAACCTTACCATAGTTTCTAACAATGCAGGGGTAGACGATTTTGGTATTGGCCTCTTGCTAAAGAAGCATATGGTCAAAAAAATGATTTCAAGCTACGTAGGTGAGAATGCAGAGTTTGAGAGACAATTATTAGAGGGTGAATTGGAAGTAGAACTTCTTCCCCAAGGAACCCTTGCAGAAAGAGTACGTGCTGGAGGCGCAGGTATCCCTGCCTTTTTTACACCTGCTGGAGTTGGGACAGAAGTAGCTGAAGGAAAAGAAACCCGTGAGTTTGAAGGAAAAGTTTATTTGATGGAAAAATGGCTTAGAGCTGATTTTTCTATTATCAAAGCATGGAAGGGTGATACCGCTGGGAATTTGATTTTCAAGGGAACAGCAAGGAATTTTAACCCTATCATGGCAGCAGCAGGTGCTATTTGCATTGCAGAGGTTGAGGAACTAGTTGAGGCTGGTGGATTAGACCCCAATGAAATTCATTGTCCAGGAATATATGTACAGCGAATATTTCAGGGGAAAGATTACGAGAAAAGAATCGAGCAAAGAACTGTTTCCAATTAAACCCAAAAGCACATGTTAAGTAAAAATCAAATCGCTCAACGAATTGCCAAAGAGGTTCAAAATGGGCAGTATATCAATTTAGGAATTGGGATCCCTACCCTAGTTGCCAATTATATCCCTGATGATTTGGAGGTAGTACTTCAATCAGAGAATGGGTTATTGGGAATTGGGCCTTTTCCCAAAGAACAGGATATTGACCCTGATTTAATAAATGCTGGAAAGCAAACGATCACCATGCTCAAGGGCTCGGTTCTATTCAATTCTGCAGAATCTTTTGCTATGATTCGAGGTGGGCATGTCCATTTGACCATTCTTGGAGCCATGGAAGTCTCTGAAAAGGGAGATATTGCCAATTGGAAAATACCTGGCAAGATGGTAAAAGGTATGGGGGGAGCTATGGATTTAGTAGCTTCTGCAGAAAACATCATTGTTGCAATGCAACATTGCTCAAAGTCAGGCAATTCTAAACTACTTCCTGAGTGTAGTCTTCCGATCACTGGCCTAAGATGTGTCAAGAAAATAGTCACGGACTTAGCAGTATTGGAAGTTGATCCGGAACAAGGATTTATTTTAAAAGAAAGAGCTCGTGGGGTGAGTGTTGAGGAAATTAAAGCTAAAACTGCTGGGAAACTTACAATACCTGATGAAGTCCCAGAAATGAAATTCGAATAAATTGAGGATCAAATGAACTCCGGGGAGTTACCTTTGGTTTATCAGAAAAATCACCAAAAATGAAAAAGTCAGACATTAAATTTCAGATTGAATTAGACGAGAAAAGTCTACCTAAAGCGATCACTTGGGATGCCACAGATAAAGAAAGTCATGGCCAAGAGTCCACAAAAAGTATCAGCCTTAACATTTGGGACAATCTGAATCAAAGTACCTTAAGAATTGATCTTTGGACGGAAGAAATGTCCATGGTTGAAATGAAGCGATTTTATATTGATATCCTAGGTGGAATGGGACAAACGATTTTAAACAGTACTGGAGATGAATACATGTCAGAAGAAATAAAAGCGCTTTGTGATCGATTGGTAACTCATGTCAATGAAGAGAATAAAAACACGAAATAGGTTTTATAATACCTTATTCAAAAAAAAAGCTCGTTTAAAACGAGCTTTTTTTGTTTGACCTAAATCAATTAAAAAAAAATCAATTTTTGGAATTTTTAACAAAATCTGATCATTCACCTACTTTCATTAATGAAGCATTCAAATTTTTCAAGTTTCCTTTAAAAATACCGCTAGTTTCCATTTTGACCACTTTTTCATTTTTAAACTAGACTATTAAATTTTATTCTAAATCTGTAAATTCTCTAATAAATAGCCTTAATTTCCACACAAATAAAGCCACCCTAGCTTAAAACCCCTATTAAAAAATTCACTTAACAATAATGCCCATGAGGAATTATACCCAAATAAAACAGAGGATAGTTTTTATGCTATTCCTTCTGGTTTCCCTAAGTTCCACCAAAGTATTGGCCCAAACCACCATCACTGGAGTTATCACAGATGCTGATACAGAAGAGACTTTGGTCGGTGTAAACATCTTAGTAAAAGGAAAAGTAGTCGGAACAATTTCCGACTTGGCAGGGAAGTACACCTTAGAAGTACACCAGGAACCACCATTGACATTAGTCTTTTCAATGGTAGGTTATGATTCTCAGGAAGTTGAAATAACTGGGACTCAAAGCACCGTTAATATCCAATTACAAGAAACCACAATATTGGGTCAGGAAGTAGTCGTTTCAGCCTCTCGTATGGAGGAAAGTGTATTGCAGTCCCCTGTTTCAGTGGAGAAAATGGATATTATCGCAATTAGAGATGCGCCTCAAGCAAGTTTCTATGATGCTTTGAACAATATGAAAGGCGTGGAAATGAGCACGCAGTCTTTGACATTTAAGTCTTTCAACACAAGAGGATTTAATGCCAATGGTAACGTAAGAACCGTACAGCTTATTGACGGAATGGATAACCAGGCTCCTGGTTTGAATTTCTCAGTAGGTAACATCGTCGGTATCTCTGAACTAGACCTTGAGAGTGTAGAATTACTCCCTGGAGCTTCATCAGCGCTTTATGGTCCAAATGCGATCAATGGAATTTTATTAATGAATTCTAAAAGTCCATTCCTATACCAAGGCTTATCTGCCAATGTGAAAACTGGCATCATGGCTGAAGATGAAAGATCCAAGGCAGCAACTGGTTTTTATAGTTTCAGTGCCCGATATGCCAAAGCAATCAGTGATAAGTTTGCGTTCAAAGTGAATTTCGAATATTTAACCGCAGATGACTGGCAGGCAAATGATTTCCGTGACCAATCTCTTTTAAATGGTTCGACAATTGAATCAGGAACTCCACTTAACAATCCAGCTTATAATGGAGTGAATATCTATGGAGATGAGACCAATGTAAATATGCAGTCTGTGGCTCAATCCATGGTGGATGCGGGATTTTTGCCTTCAGCAGCACTTCAGCTTATTCCAAATACAGCAGTTTCCAGAACAGGTTACATGGAGAGAGATTTGGCTGATTATGGGACCAAATCCATCAAAATGAATGCAGCTCTTCATTATAGAATTAATGACCGCGTAGAAGCTGTCCTTCAAGGAAATTTAGGATTTGGCACTTCTGTTTATACAGGAGCAGATCGCTATTCTCTAAAGAACTTTAATATTGGACAGTATAAGGCTGAGTTAAGAGGCTCTAATTGGTATTTAAGAGCTTATACCACCCAGGAAAGATCAGGAGATGCCTATGCAGTGGGAACAGCAGCTCAAGGTATCAACGAAGCTTGGAAAGCAAGTACGCAATGGTTCCCTGAGTATGTAGGTGCCTACGCTCAGGCAATTCAAGGTGGGCTTCCAGCAGATCAAGCGCATTTGGCAGCTAGAGCTTTTGCCGATCAAGGTCGATATATGCCTGGAACTTCAGAATTTAACAATGCATTAGCGGATGTTACATCTAGACCAATTCCTGGAGATCAGAATGGTGTTGGAGCTCAATTTGTGGATAGTTCTAATCTTTACCATTTTGAAGGTTCTTATAATTTCTCCGAGCAAATTGAATTTGCAGAATTTGTTGTTGGAGCCAATTATAGAATTTATGATCTAAATTCAAATGGGACGATTTTCGCCTTAGATGAAAATGGTGACGAGTTCAAAATCAATGAATATGGTGGATACATTCAAGGATCCAAGAAACTATTCAATGATCATTTCAAATTGACCGCATCTGCGAGATATGATAAAAATGAAAATTTCGCCGGGCAATGGTCTCCAAGGGTATCAGGTGTTTACACAATAGGTAATCATAATTTTAGAGCTTCCTATCAAACTGGATTCCGTATCCCAACCAATCAAGATCAGTACATTGACCTCAACACACCACAAGCAAGGTTGATCGGTGGACTCCCCTTGTTTGCGGATCGGTATAATTTAAATGCCAACCCAGGATATACCTTAGCAAATGTCACTAATTATGGTGGAGCAGTTCAGCAATCAGCTCAAGATCCTGCCATCCAATCCCAAGCTCAACAAATTGTAGCAGATGGGATTAGCCAAGGCTTGATAGATCCGGCAAATGCTCAAGCAGCAGTTATACAAATAATAGGTCTATTAGCTGCAGAAGCAAACGTAGGCTTACTTCAACCTTACGATATCAAAGAATTTAAGCCTGAAAGAGTGAAATCCTTTGAAGTAGGTTATAAAGGAATTTGGGGAAATAAACTATTGGTAGATGCTTATGCATATTTCAACCGTTTTGAAAACTTCAATGGAAACCAAGTATTGGTTCAGGATGCCACAGATGCTGGCTTAGCAGGTCCAAATGCAATGACAGGTCTAAACTTAATTGGAGCAATTGCTGGAGCTAGAAACATCTACTCTACTCCTGTGAATAGAACCGAGACTATCAAATCTTGGGGATGGGCTGCAAGTTTAGATTATAAACTTCCAAAAGGATATACCATCGGTGGTAACGTTTCTTACAACACTTTATCTAATCTAGATGAATTGGTAGAAACAGGATTCCAGCCAAGTTTTAACACCCCTGATTACCGTTACGTGATCAATTTTGCCAATAGAGAAGTTGTAGAAAATCTAGGATTTGCTTTGGCTTATAGATGGCAAGGAGAATTTGCTTGGCAATCTTCTTTTGTCTCACCGGCAGTTTCTACCCAGCAACTATCAGTGATGCCTGCATTCGGAACGTTTGACGCTCAGGCAAGCTATAAACTGAAAAGTATCAAGTCTATTTTGAAAGTGGGAGCTTCCAATTTGTTTAGCAAGGGATACAGACAAGCTTGGGGTAACCCGACAGTTGGTACCATGTACTTCGTCAGCCTAACATTTGACGAATTCTTAAACTAAATTTTATTATTAATACATATAGAAAAGCCAGCATGATTGCTGGCTTTTTCTGTTTTTGATTAGATCGAGATACTTGCTACAGAATTTCCTTAAGTAAATCCTTTAAGTTGATTTTTCATTAATAGCGCAGGCTTACTCTCCCTTTGTCCTTTGATTTTAAAATCCTTCCATAGGTGTTTTATAGACTCAACCCCAGATAAATGCTACTCAAAAGGTGTCGTTGTAACATGAGTCTGATAATACTTAGTATTAGTAAAAAATTGAGGGTCACCATTTAAATGATGACCCTCAAAATATTTATAGGTAAAATTGTCTCCTTACTCCCACTCTTTAGTCATAGTATTCAGGAAACTTACAAGATCTCTAATCTCTCTTTTGCTTAATATAGCTTTCATATCAGGCATACTGGAAGGTGAATTTTTCCTTTCTGAAATATCACTGTTCAAGATCAATTTTTCAGGTTGAGAAGCTTCCTTAACTACAATTCCATTTTCCTTTTCTTCCATCAAGGTTCCATTTACTTTGGTACCATCATTCAAGACAAGCTGAACGAATCCAAATCCTGGAGCAAGTCTTTTACTTGGGTCAATTAAAGCTTCCAAAATTTGAGTTTTTGATAGCCTGTTGGCAACACCATTTAGGTGTGGTCCAGCAGTTCCTCCCATATCATCATATCCATGACATCTGATACATTGGGCAGTCTGATTTTGGAAGAAAATTCTTCTACCTGAAAAGACACTACCTCCCTCAAGAGCGCCACTATAAAGGGCTACAAGGTCACCATTCGTTCTTTCTTGCTGGATAGCATCAAAATTTGACTGAAGTTCAGCGGAACCAGTTTCAGCAACCGCTTCTTCCAATTCGATCATAATTTCATTTGGCAACTTGTCATTTTTCAAGTCTTCCAAAAGAACATCCCAAAGCGCTAAATCTGCAGAATTTGGAAGATTTCCAAGGCTCAATAAAGCAGCTTGTTTTTCTTCAGTCGACTTGTTTTGGATAACGTCTTGCAAGAGTTTTTCCATCAAATCTGTTGATATTTCAGTTTTGGTCAATAAATCAAGGCCAACCACTCTAACCTCCTTGGATCGGTCATTCATGGCTATTTCAATAGGCTCAGAAATATCCTCTGCATTTGTCTTAGCCAATGCCTTTATAGCCTCTTCCCTAACCTCATCAACAGGGTCACTTTTAAGTAAAGCTAATAGCTTAGGGTTAGCCTCTTTCAATTCTAAATTCCCAATTGCTTTTTCAGCTGCTATTCTAATGTTTGCATCACTATTTCCTAAAGCAGCAATTAAGGTACTTCCTACTGAATTTTGAACTGTTGCCAAATCTCTCTCAATCTCACCACGGTTTCTTCCATCTACCCGATCCAGAACTGATGGTTTAGCCCATGAGCCTACTGTGGCGATTGCCTCTGCTTTTAATATGGGATCAATCCCTCCTTTTGCGATATACCTCTTTAAATTCTCCAATGCCTTGTCAGTTCCAACTCGGAGATTTGCATTAATCGCTCTACGAATCAATGGTTCATTTTGAGAATTAGTGGTTAGCAACAAGTCTCCTAAAGCTGGTAAGGCCTCCTCTATAGAAAAGTCATCATTGATTGCTCTAGCTGCCTCTGTAACGATATACTCATCAGAATCATTTAAGAAAGCTGTAATTCCTGGATCAGCCAGTCTTCGTAATGCCAATACAGCTCCCAGTCTAGCGGCAGCAGAAGGATCATTTGATAAGGCAGTTATTGGCTCTACTTTTCCTATTCTTGCTAAAGCCAAACTGGCAGCATGTCTTAAATAGGCATCTTCGTCATTATTATCTTTTAGGACTTGAATCAGCCCTTCAATCGCAGGTTCATATGCTATTCTCCCAAGTGCCTCAGATGCAAAAAAGCGAACTCTAATCTCTGAATCCTGAAGAAGAGGTAATAAATTTTCTCCAGCTTTAGCATATTTAATATCCCCAAGCCATTTAGCTGCTTGGGCTCTGATTTCTGAATCTTGATCTTGTAGCAATGGAATTAAAGCATCTGCATAGGCCATGTCATCCATTCTTGCCAATTGACTAATTCCGACAATACTATGGATTCTTGCCAACTGGCTTCCTTGCTGATTAATAACTTTATTGAAAACTACTGAGCCATCTTCTCCTCTTTTTGCGAGTTCGAATTGAGCCTTTCTTCTGATTCTCATATCCTCATCTCCTAAGTAGCCTTCTAAAGCATCATCTGTGAGAGTTGTAAAATCTGTTTTCAAGACCTGAGCTGTAATTTTCCTGGCTTCAGAATTCTTTCCGGCAGTATCATCCAACTTCCAAACTCTCCCCGAATTTTTGGTGTTCCAACCATTGATCCAATCGGCAAAATACAAAGCCCCATCAGGCCCAAAATCTAATCCGGTTGCCAATACTCCTCCCATTACTTTTTCCGTCTCAGCAAGCTTAAAACTGGCTCCATCAGGCTCCAATTTGAAAGCATGGATCCCTGAGGCTGTTGGGTTCCCCACAAAAGAAGCTACGAAGAAGGTGTTTTTCCATTTATCTCCTAGAGCTGTTCCAGGGTTATACACCATTCCTGTAGGTCCGTTGACATAATTCAGGATAGGTGGTGTGATGTATGCTGCTTGACCTTCATGTCTTGGAATAAACAACTTCTCATCCATCCAAACTTTATAGATATTGTTTTTCGGATCTCTATACTTTCCAAACTGCCAGTTAGTTCTCCAACCTGTATCGGAGCCATTGACCAAATAGACTAATCTTTCACTTTCTCCACCATGATCCCCATCGTTGTCAACAGAAATCAGGTTATTATATTGATCAAAAGTAAATTCGTGGGTATTTCTCACACCCATAGCAAAAATCTCAAAATCACTTCCGTCGGGATTTGCTCTTGCTACCACTCCTCTGTTAGGGTATTTCCATTCGGTTCCATCTGGACCTTTACCGTTAAAGCCTATATCTCCTATTCCCCAATAAATTCTTCCATCAGGGCCCATTTCCAATCCTGACATTCCATGTCCCCCAAAACCAATGTGAATTCCATATCCATGAGAAATAGATTCTTTCTCATCCATGATTCCATCATTATTGTTGTCGGATAATCTCCATACATCAGGACCTACACCCACAAAAAGGTTGTCATTCAATTTTAATAAAGCTCCTGCAACATCAGTAACCTCATCATTGAAGTCTTTTACCATCAATTGAGAATAGTCAGCCATTCCATCGCCATCCTTATCCTCAATACGGTAAATTTCTTCCTGCTCAACAGTCATGTCTCTCCAGTCATGGGACCCATCACCATTGACATCAGCTAACCATGTGTTTTTATCGGAATTTTCTGGAGAAAGCGTTTTCCTTAGAAAAGCTCTTTTATCCTCAATCGTTTGAAGACTGATAGATTCGATTTCCCAGTCCTGATGACCCCTAATATCAAATTCTGAATTTTTTTGCCTGTTGGTTCTCGTATAGTATAGGCTACCGTCATCGGTAACTTGAATAGAGATAGGATCATATACCAACGAATCCACCGCCCAAATAGAAAGATCCAACCCATCAGCCAAAACAGGACTGACTTCATTATTGGCGGCATCTGCCATGGAAGCAATTTGATCTTTGGTAAGTGTTTTTTCTCTCAAGTCAATTTCTTCCTTCTGACAGGAAAAAATCAGAGTACACGTTGTGGCCAATAATAAATTGGCATAGGTCTTTTTCATCTTGGGTTGAGTCTTTAAGGTTATTGAGACCCCAAAATAAGGAAAATTGATGAGTGAAGTTTGCCGCTAAAAAAAAGATCTGCTGAAAAACAAAAATCCCGATCAAGGATCGGGATTTTGTTCACTTTAACCACTAACAACCATAAAACAAAAATGTAATAAGACTAAGCGGTGATTGAGCTTTGAGTCTTTGTAGTCCGTACGGGAATCGAACCCGTGTTTCATCCGTGAAAGGGATGCGTCCTAACCCCTAGACGAACGGACCTTGGGGGCACTACATTTTCAAATAAATAGCTAACTAACTAATAATCAGCCATTTTGTAGTCCGTACGGGAATCGAACCCGTGTTTCATCCGTGAAAGGGATGCGTCCTAACCCCTAGACGAACGGACCATTTTGCGCTGTTGAAAACTTGCTTTTTCAAATGGTTGTGCAAATATAGAAGGTACATTTTAGAATACCAATCCGAGCGCCAAAATTTCTTTGGTTTTTTGCTAAATGACTGAGTCAAAAGGAATAAAATTTTCTATTCTGCTATCCCAAGTCTTTTGCATAATTTTGACTCCAATAACCAATTGAATACAATGAACTCTACTTCTGGAAAAAGAATCGCCATTAATGGTTTTGGAAGAATAGGCAGATATACCGCTAAATTAATCTTAGAAAACAAGCATCTAAACCTTGTAGCAATCAATGATTTAGCAGAGCCTTCAGCAATTGCTCATCTTTTGAAATATGACTCTATCCATCGAAAATCTAAAGAATCTGTAGGCTTGGTGGACGGTAATTTGAAAGTGGGAGATCAGGAAATTCAGTTGTTTGGATGTTCTGACCCAGAAAAATTGCCTTGGAAAGAATGGGATGTTGATTTGGTGATTGAATGTACGGGAAGATTTACCGATCGTTTGGGAGCAGAAAAACATTTAACTGCTGGAGCCAAGAAAGTAATAATCTCAGCCCCTTCTCAGGACCCCAGTATCAAAATGATTGTTTTGGGAGTGAATGATCATATTCTTTCCGGAGAAGAGAAAATCATTTCTAATGCCTCCTGTACCACGAATTGCCTTGCACCTATGGTCAAGGTCCTGGATAATGAATTTGGCTTGAAAAAAGGCTATGCATCGACTGTGCACTCCTATACCAACGATCAAAACTTACATGACGCTCCTCATCGTGATCTAAGACGTGCGAGAGCTGCGGCCTACTCTATTATCCCTACGACAACGAATGCTGGCAAAGCTTTGGACATTGTAATGCCTGAAATCGCAGGAAAAATTGAGGCCTCGGCCATGCGAGTTCCCGTTCCAGATGGATCTTTAACAGATCTTATTGTGGAATTGAATAGGGAAGTAAGTCTGGATGAAATAAATAATGCCTTTAATAAAGCTGCTGGCACTTATCTAAAAGGATTTTTAGAGGTAGAAGATAATCCAATCGTGTCGATTGATATCATAGGTAATCCACATTCTTGCATCATAGACAGCCAATTAACTTCTTCCAAAGGAAATATGGTTAAAGTAATTGGCTGGTATGATAATGAAGCAGGTTATTCTAACCGACTTCTAAATCTTGCTATGAAAGTTTTGGATAACTGATCAGGATTTTACCCGATTGAGAGAAAGCATTTTCACGATGAAATTTGGAAGTGTTTTCTCTTGCTTGCGGTTTTTTAGATTCAGATACCAACCCCATTTTTCCATAATTGGAATTTTGTGGGTTTCTACCATTTCCACCAATGTTCCGTCTGGATCCTCTATGTAGGCAAAATGTCCTGCAGCTTTCCCCATATCAAATCCATTGTTACTATCCACTGTAAATGGAAAGCCGCTATCCTGTAGGCATGATTGAAGGTTTTTCATTCCACTCACATCAAAACAAACATGGATAAAACCTAAATCCCCCCAAAGCCTTCCATCATAGATTTTCTCTCTTTTGGAATCTTTAACTGCAATTAGTTCTACAGTCGTTTGACATAGTAAGCGTCCAAATGCACCTGTTCTTTTATTCGAACTTTGCAAAATGACCCGTGACATGGCTTCATTTTCTGCCAATAAAGGCGAAAAGTCTTCCCATACATCCGAACCGTCATATAAAAGCTCAGAATGTTGAAAATTACTTTGGTAAAGGGGAATTGATTTTTGAGTATCAGAAACACCTATTACAACACCTGAAACACCGCCGGTGAGGTCATTATTCTGAGAAAACCAGGATTTGTTTTCCTCTATTTCAAAAATATTACCGTATGGATCTTTTAAATAAAAATGCCAAACATCAATCGGGTTTTTGGAAGGTTTACCAAGCAGTTCCACACCTTCAGACTCCATAAAAGAATACGTTGACTGGATATCTTTGCAACGAATTTTCACAGCCAAAATTCCTAAGTCACCCCAAGTAACATTCTGAGTGGGGCCTGTTGGGGTGCGAGAGGTGAATTGCCAGATTTCGAAACCTCCTCCGCCTTGCATGTTCATTGCTAGGATTGCATGCCGTTTTTCAACTTTTCCTGCAGTGTAGCGCGTCATCAGCGCTGCTTCTGCACTATCTTGAAAAATCGGAACATCCATCTTAAATATTTTCCTATACCACTTCCAAGCTTCGTTGGCATCCTTTACTCCTATCCCTACTTGCTGGATACCATTAATGGTTGCTTTGTTCATTCCGATTTATTTACTAACAGCCTTCTTTTTATTAATGAGATTACAATATAGACTTTTGATCGAATTGGGATTTGATTTCATTAAAAAAAGTATAAAAGCGGCCAAATTTGCAACTTGCACTCTCAACCAGCTATTGGATTCATATTTCCTTGAAGAAACTGTGATTTCTCTTGGGATTATATGAAACTGCGAAGTTTTTCTGATTCTTCTGACCAAATCAAAATCTTCCATAATGCTATACTTTTCATCAAATCCGTCCAATTCTTCAAAAAATCTTCTCGTAATATAAAGGGTTTGATCTCCACCACCAGTAAAAATTCCATTAAATCGAGTAAACCAAGAATTAAGCTTTAAGTAAGAATTAGACTTATCGAACCTATATCGGTAACAACCAGCAACTTTCCCCATTTTACAATTTTTGATGATATCTAGGTCAAATCCTTTGACCGGTTTCACATCTGCATGGATAAAATAAAAAATAGAGGATTTGGCATGACTTGCAGCATAATTCATCTGGGCTGCCCTTCCTTTTTTGGGAGAAATAATAACAGTAGCACCAAGTGATTTTGCCACCTGAATACTTTGATCCGTACTCCCACCGTCTGAGACAATGATTTCTTCAACATGATCAGAAGAAAATTGTTGAATATGGGAAATGAGCGTTTTGAGGTTTTCTTCTTCGTTTAGAGTGGGAATAATGATCGATATGGATGGTTTTTCAATCATCCTTACGCCTAATCACATAATTTTTGATTGAATTTTCCAAGACCACTTTTTGTAAAACCCCATTCTCATAATAGAATGTATTAGTGTTGCCATTAACATCAATTGCGTAAACCCCAGGTTCCTCTTCAACGACCTGCGTCAACATGCCAAAGTTTTCTGAAATAAGCACATCTCCATCTTTAGGTTCTTCAAAATATAAGGTAGCTGGACTGGAATATACTTTTTGGTTTATAGGCTCTTTGTTTTCAAACTTGTAAGTATTGGCATTTACCTCATAGTGATCAGTTTCCCAATTAACAAATGTTTCAAAATCCCCCCGGTTGGAAATGGAATGGGTATAAGCCTCCATCAATTGTCCATTTTCATAATCAGCAGATTGGATAAACTCCACATGGACTTTACCGAAAAACCAAAATTCAACCAAGCTGTTTATCTCATAACTTTTTTGGGTACCATTGACCTTCTTCTGTGCAGTCATATCCCCTATTCTAAAGCCAGCTACCACGATATCATATCCTTGGGTAATGCTTTGCTCCTGTGCATAACTATTGGATGATATTGCCAATAATAAGAAGAGATAAATTAATGAAAATAAATGCTTTAATGTCATATAGTTAAAGTTAGGAATTAGTAAATAGATTTCTCTACCATTTAACTCTTTTCCTGTAGTTTTAAAATTTGTCTTTTACTTTTTCCCAATCTTCTTCATTGTCCACATCTGATAAAACGGGCAATGTCTCGTAGGTTTTATTTAGCTTTAAAATTGCTTTTTTTGTCATTTCACAAACTGCAGCACTACTCCAAGGGATATCAACGAACAACTCTGGTGAAAATTTATTCATTCCCAATAAATAGTACCCTCCATCTTCGGCTGGACCTATTACAAAGTTATTCTTCTTCAATGCAGAAAATGCTTTTTCTACAAGTTCTGAGGTGATATCAGGACAATCTGTTCCAATGATCAATAGTTGATCATATCCTTGGTTAAACTGCTCTTGAAAGGCTTTATTCATTCTTTGACCTAGATTCCCAGCCGGTTGAACAAAGTATTTCTGATTACTGTCTTTCGGCTCATTTTCTAAATAATCAGAATAATAAACTATTCTATCAATGGGAAGTGATTCTAGGTGTTGATGGGTCCTTTTTAGTAACTTTTTATAAATGGATAAAGCCATTTCATCTCCCAAACTTGCAGCTAATCGAGTTTTGACCTTTCCTAGGACAGCATTTTTTTGGAATATTATTATTCCTTGTTTCATTAAGAATGTTTCGTTTTAATATTTGGATTAAGGCATTTACAATATGTTAAAATATTTACGATAGTTCATGAATAAGTAGACTAATGTGTTGCGACATTTTTCGTAATTTATTTGTGATCAACCCTGTAAAATGGATCTCAATTTATTAATCCATTCATTTTCTTAGCCTTAGAAATTTTTTGTGCATAATTCAGTTTAATTATTCGAAAAAAATGGAACTGAAAGTTTTTAGTATCGTTTTAACCTACATAATCTATAGACTTTAAATAATAATAAAATGGCTTTACGACTAGGAGATGTTGCTCCAAACTTTACAGCAGAAACTTCAGAAGGGAAAATTGATTTTTATGAGTATCTGGGCGACGGATGGGGAGTCCTTTTTTCTCACCCTGCCGATTATACCCCAGTTTGTACCACTGAACTTGGAACAGTCGCAAAACTTAAGGATGAGTTTGCAAAAAGAAACACAAAAGTCTTAGCACTAAGTGTGGATGGGCTGGAAAGCCATAAAGGATGGATCTCAGACATCAATGAAACCCAAAATTGTACGGTTAACTTCCCTATCATCGCAGATGAGGATAAAAAGGTATCGTCTCTTTATGATATGATTCACCCCAATTCCAATGAGAAATTTACAGTTCGTTCTGTTTTTGTGATAGGTAATGATAAAAAAATCAAGCTAATCATCACTTATCCAGCAAGTACTGGAAGAAATTTTGATGAATTACTAAGAGTTATTGATTCTTTACAATTAACTGCAAATTATTCAGTAGCAACTCCAGCGAATTGGAAACAAGGAGAAGATGTGGTTATTGCACCTGCAATTTCTAATGAGGAAATCCCTTCTAAGTTCCCGAAAGGACATAAAGTGGTCAAACCTTATTTGAGAACTACACCACAACCAGACTTATAAAAAAAGCGGGTTAGAATTTCTAACCCGCTTTTTTTATGCTTTTAACGATTCGACCAAATCCATGGTATGTTTGATCGTCTCTTTCAATTTCCCAAATTCTCCAGCTTCGACTAAATCCTTCCGGAATAATTGAGAGCCCATTCCGACACAACACACTCCAGAATCAAACCAGGACTTCAAATTTTCAATCTTAGGCTCGACACCACCAGTAGGAATTAATTCCACCGTAGGCAATACCGCATGAACTGCTTTGACAAAGTCAGTTCCCAAAATATTGGCAGGATAAATCTTAACCAATTCTGCTCCATGTTCCTGAGCGAAATATACTTCCGAAACTGAACCACAACCTGGAATCCAAGGAATATCTAGCTTCTTACAATATTCTCCCAATTTGGGATTCATAACAGGTGCGACTATAAATTCAGCACCCATATCTAAAAATACCTCAGCCTGTGCTGGCGTATATATGGTCCCTACTCCAAGGTATAAACCTGGCATTTGATCTGCCGCTTTTCTTAAGGCCGGGAAAATGGATTTAGCCTCAGCGCCTCTATCTACCATTTCTATGACTCTAATACCACCTTCATAGGCAATCTCAAGCATTTTAAGGCATTTGGCTTCATCTGGGTTGAAAAAAATCGGCATCACACCGGCACTATACATTCTTTTAATAAAGGGTGTTGGGTTTCTCATTTTTATCTTTTGATTTTTCCGATGGATTCTCCGGCTACAATTTCTAGTATTTCTTCTTCTGAACAAAGCAAAACATCACCTGGCACACTATGTTTTAATGCTCCTGCTGCCATCCCAAATTCTATGGCAAACTGAGGTTCATTAGTTAATAAACCATGAATTAAACCTCCGGCAAAGGCATCGCCCGTGCCAACTCTATCCACAATTGGAGTAAGATCATACTCTCGCGAATGATAAATATTTTCTCTGCTACTTAGGCTTGCAGAGATCCTATTATGAGAGGAGCTAATAGAGGTGCGGTTGGTTTTGGTGATGTATTTAAGGTTTTCAAACTTATTAAAAGCTCCAGCCTTAGCTGACTCAAAATCATCAAATTCTGTATTTAAACAATTATTAAAGTCTCTATCACTTGCAATCATTACATGAGTCAAGGCCATGAGATTAGGCATGATTTCATGTGGCTTTTTGCCATAATTCCAGAGATTGCTTCGATAATTCAAATCACCAAAAACAGTGATATTTCTCTTATTTGCTTCCTTGAGAACATGCAGAGTAAAGTCAGCACATTCTTGCGATAAAGCTGGAGTAATACCAGACCAATGAACAGCATCCGTACCCTCTAAAATCTCTTCCCAATTAAAATTTTTGTAATCGACTTTAGTAAATACTGAATCAGCTCTATCATATAATATTTTAGAACTTCTTTGGATGGCTCCCTGCTCAAGGAAATACACCCCTATTCTACCTTCTTCGAATTGAATAAACTGGGTGTCAATTCCATTTTTTCTTAAACAAGCTGCGGCAGCTTTTCCAATTTCATGATTTGGAAAAGTTGTTAAATGAATCACATGATGTTCCCAAAATGCCAAAGCAGTTCCTACATTTGCCTCAGATCCTCCAAATTCCATTTGAAGCTGGTGAGTTTGAAAAAATCGCTCATTGGATGGCGGTGATAGACGAAGCATTACTTCGCCTAAAGAAACAATTTTTTTCATGGAAGAATTTATTTTCTATAATTTCAAAGCTGAAAACTAAGATAAGCAATTTAACATATGATAAACAAAGCACTTTGTTTAGACCCTGCTGATAATGTAGGGGTGGCATTAACTGATCTTAAACCTGGTGATAGCTATGCTTTAAATGGGGCTAAAGGTCAAATTATCAGTGAAGTATCTTCTAAACATAAGTTTGCATTAGAGGATTTATCCGTAGGTGAAGATATTTTGATGTATGGGACAATTGTCGGTGAAACTACTCAGGAAATCAAAGCCGGAGAGGCTGTTACCCTTGCAAATATTAAGCATAAAATCAGAGACTTTAAGGAATCTGGAGCTACTTACGAATGGTCTTCTCTTGATGTAAAAAGATGGAGTGATAAAACTTTCATGGGTTATGAAAGAGCTGATGGTCAGGTAGGTACAGCAAATTACTGGCTTGTTATGCCAATGGTATTTTGTGAAAACACCAATGTTAAATTATTGCAGGATGCCTTTGAAAAGGCTTTGGGGTTTGCAGTAGATAATCCTTACGAAAACCAGGTTAGAAACTTAGTTGCTGCCTATCAACAGGAAAAATTTACGGAATCGGTTTCGGCTCCATTACAAGATACCAACTCAAAAGTATTTGAAAATATTGATGGGGTTCGCTTCTTAACCCATGAAGGAGGCTGCGGCGGCACCCGTAGAGACTCTGATACACTTTGCGCTTTATTAGCAGGTTATATCAACCATCCGAATGTGGCAGGTGCTACTATTTTAAGTTTGGGCTGTCAAAATGCCCAGGTTTCCATTTTGAAAGAGAGCTTAAGTAAAATTCAAAAAGGTGCTTCTAAGCCTGTTATTGTCTGTGACCAACAAGAAGAAGGAACCACGAAGGTATTATTAGAAAAAGCAGTGAAGGAAACTTTTGCAGGTTTAGTAGAAGCAAATAAAATCCCTAGAACACCTGCTCCCCTATCTAAATTGGTTATTGGCCTTGAATGTGGTGGATCTGATGGTTTTTCTGGAATTTCAGCCAATCCAACATTAGGACAGGTTTCGGATATGGTGATCTCTTTAGGGGGTGCAGCCATATTATCTGAGTTTCCTGAATTATGTGGTGCAGAGCAAACACTTATTGACCGATGCAAAACCCCAGAGATTTCAGATAAATTCATTCGATTAATGGATGAATATGCCAGAGCAGCAGAAAATGTGGGAAGTGGTTTTGATATGAATCCAAGTCCTGGCAATATCAAAGATGGCTTATTGACTGATGCCATCAAGTCTTGCGGAGCCGCGAAAAAAGGAGGAACTGCTCCTGTTTCTGATGTTCTTGATTATACTGAGTATATCAAAGAAAAAGGCTTGAACTTATTATGCACACCTGGGAATGATGTGGAAAGCACCACAGGATTGGCAGGTAGTGGAGCCAATGTTATTTTGTTTTCAACAGGTTTAGGTACTCCAACTGGAAATCCTGTTTGTCCTGTAATCAAAGTTTCTACAAATGACAAACTAGCAGCAAGAATGCCAGATATCATTGATTTTAATACAGGTGGAATTATTTCTGGAGAAGAAACAATAGAATCTGCTGGAGATAAGCTATTGGAATTAATTGTTGATGTGGCTTCAGGTAGAGTAAAAACCAAAGCAGAGCAGAAAAAGAACTATGACTTTATCCCTTGGAAACGAGGAGTATCTTTATAAAGAAAAAGCTAAGCTATAACCTCAAAAAAAGAGCGCTTACCTTATGGAAAGCGCTCTTTTGATTTAAATAAATTTCAAACTAATGAAAGTTGAATAACAAGTTTAGTAGATTATACGTCCCGAAATAGTACTCATTCCTTTCCCATTCAAAGGGTTAAAATGACCTTTCACGGTTGCAGTTCCGGTTGCTCCTTCAAATTTACCTGTACCATTAATTATTTCAACTTCTGCTACAAATTCCATTCTATCGGGACCTACAGGACTTACCTGGTTATTAATATTTTTGAACCAAACAGAGTTTCCTTTTCCATCTGTTGTAATTGAGCTTACTTCATCAGGAATATTTGTTAAGCCTAAAGCTGCAAGTTCCTCTCCATAGAATTGGGTAACAGGTCTACCTTTCGTTTCTAAACCTTCTGCTCCTACTGTTGCAAATTGGTTCAAGAAAGAATAAGCTTTCCCCATATGAGAAGAGTTTCCTAAGCCGGCACCTGGATAATAAGCTGGAGCACCATAATCTGGAATAAAACCTTCTACAGGTATAAGACTGATTTGGTTGGTAAAGCGTTCAAAATAATTTCTTTCTACTGCTTTCCTTGCATTGACATCAGAAACATTAGCTTCTGCAAAAGCGACTTCATTTTGTGATTTAGAAGCCTCAATTTGATTTGGTTCCTGAAGATCACTCATACAAGAAGAGGCAAATAGAAGTCCTGTAAGACCTAGAAAACTAAGTCTTTTAAACATAAAATTTTTCATATTTTTATTAAGGTTGGTTGTGGGTAAAACATAATTATTTTTTCCAACCAGTTTTGAAAAGGGTGTGATTTGGGTGATTTCAAAACCTTATGGGCAATAATACGCTTTTTATACCAAATTAAATGCCAATTATTTCAAATCAACAATAAAAAAGTTTGCTTTCGATCCTTTGGAACGGATTTCTCTTGCTTTGGTGTATTTCTCAGAATAGTACCATTTTTCTGCAGTCTCCCGATCTTTGAATTCAAGCATCACTAGCCTATCATGATTCCACTCTCCTTCCAAAACTTGAATTGGGTTACCTCGAATTATGAATTTCCCACCATATTCTGCTATTGATTCAGGTGTATGCTTCTTATACTCCTCGTAAATATCCTGGTCATGTATATCCACTTCTACTAAAACATAAGCCGGCATAATAAATTGATTTTTAGTGTTTTAATTATTGAAACCCAAACCTGCAGCATACCTGGTTTTGGCATTGGCGATCTTTCTTTTTGAGATCAATTCATTCAAAGTCAATTTAGAGTCAAATACTGATACTTCTCTTGCATTGACTAAAAATAGACTACTCTCTCCTATTTCAAACCTTCTCACCTCTCCTTGAAGTAAAGCTTCCAAACTAAAGACATTCTGCTCAAAAGTTAGAATTTGAGAGTTTAGGTTTTCCAGATTATTTAATTCACTCTCGAGTTTCGTCCTCAATTGAATTTCTTTAATGTCTCTAGAATTTTGTTTGAAATCAATTTTTGCTTTTGCCAATCCTAATGATCCTCGAGATTTCCTTAAAAACAAGGGAGTATAAACAGAGATCCCCCATTTATAATTATTCTCAAAAAATCCTGCATTGTCGAAGTCATTTAAACTTTCTGTCAGGAAATTGTACTTCAATTTTACCACGGGAATAATCTGTTGAGCTTTTAACTTTCTCTCCACATCCAAACTTGCCAACTCGAAATCTGCAATTTGGAGTTCCGGATGTGAGGCCACCATGGTTCTTAACTCTTCTTTATTTACAATAGTCGTGAAATCAGCCTCTAGCCTTTCAGGATAAATCTCCTCATTTAGATTGATTGGATTTCCTTCCTCATCCCATAAATATGTGTTTAGCTCCTGCGTAGTGGCGAAAAGTGTATTCTGGGCTGCCTGAAGTTTATATTGTCTGTTGAGTAATTGAGAAAAAGCCTCTACCGTATCGATTGCTGCCACATCACCAAACTTAAAACTGGATTTGACAGCTCTATAACGAATTTCAGCTAATTCTACCCCCTCCTTTAATACTTCTTGATTTGAATAGGCTAGCGCCCATCTCCAATACATATCAGTTGCCTGAAGGTAAAGTGAATTCAGCATCTGCCTTCTTTGAGACTCTGTTGATTGTTGGTACAGTTGCGCTTGTCTTAAAGCGGCTCTTCTTTGATCTAAAATAAGGCCTTGGCCTAAATTTACGGAGGCACCAGCAGTGAACAACCCATCATTAGGGACATTGCTTTCCGGGTTTAAATATTTCCCAGTATTCTGTTCATAAGATCCATTCAATTCAATTCCTGCCCATGTTGGAATACTGATTCCAGCCTCTCTCTTATCGTAGTAAAGAGTTTCATTGTAGGATTTTTTATCCAGGTTTCCATATATCATGGGATCAAACCCTCCTCTCGCCGTTCTCACTTCCATATCTCCCATGACAGTATTCAATTCTGCCTGGGTAGCCATTGGATGATACTCTAGCACCCATTCCATGAAGGAATCATAAGCCAAGGTGTCAATTTCCTGAGCTTTGGAATTAAAGAAAAATCCACAAAGAAGTAAAGTGATTAAAATTGATCTCATTATTTCTTATTTGCGGCAGCTTCTTTTTCATCTCGGGTATAATAGTCAGCAGGGAAACCATTTAACTGACGCCATAACTCATACCAAACTGGAACATCATTCAGCAAGGCAATACCATCAGCCCCAGAACCCATTCTTAGCATTTCAGGCCAAGGTTCCTCTTCAGGATCTTGAGCTACTAAAACTCTGTATTGATTATTGGTGCCAGCGTATTGGTCAATTGCAATAACTACTCCGCCAAAAGTACCATTGGAAATTTTAGGCCATCCAGAAAAAACAATTGCTGGCCATCCATCGAAGATAAATCGGACCTTATTTCCAGTTTTTATCAAAGGTAAATCTACCGGCTGCACATACATTTCAACAGCTAAATCTGTTTCAGAAGGAATAATATTTAAAATTTGTTCACCTTCTTTGATTGTCTCTCCAATTCCGACTTGTATTGCTTTGGCCAAGTAACCATCTTGAGGTGCTAGAATGTATCTAAAACCCGTTCTAGCTTCATAATTGGAATATTGGTTCTCTAGCTTTGTGGTACTGGCTTCTGCATCATATTGGGATGACATAGCAGTGTATATTTCAGATCGAGTCTTTGCTATTTTATCCCTAAACTCATTATCAATAGTATTCAAATCAATTCTAGCTGTAATCATCTCGTTTTGACTAATCAAATAGTCGTTTTCAACAGATAATAATTTAGCTTGAACATCTTGAAATTTTAGTCTCCTTGATTCCAAATCTGTCAAAGACCGTAGACCTTCGGCATATAATTGTTCAGCTCTATCCAACTGTTTTTGTCCAATATCAAAATTCACCTTTGCTTGTTGAAACTTAATGCTATCGGATTGAACCTTCAATTCAGCCATTTTAAGTTTATTCTCAGCTTGCTGAATCTTAAGAACATTGTTTTCTCTCAATGCTTGTAATTGCGCTTGAAGTGCTCCTACTTTCTCTTTATATGCTTCCACGGAAAGTGATTTTGCATCAACCTGCATTTGTGTTCTGGGTAAAAGCATGGAATCAAAATACTCATCCTTAATCTCAGATATTCTCAAAATAGTATCTCCTCTACTCACAAATGCGCCCTCTGAGACATACCATTTTTCTATTCTACCTGCAATGATAGAGTGAATAGTTTGTGCTCTCTGTTCAGGTTTCACTGCCGTCACATACCCTTTGGAACGAATACTCTGTGTCCAAGGTAGAAACAAGGAAATAAATACGATCGCAATCAACCAAGCCAGCAGTTTGATTCTCTTCTGGCTTTCCTTTTCTGGCAAAGTCATCATGAGACTTTTTGCTCCACTAAAAGGAATTTTGTCTTTGATTTTATTGCTGGAAATATTCAGCATGGCTTAATTATTCTTATTTCTAAATTCTAAATAGGATTTATAAGGTCCCTGGAACAAAACCTTTCCTTTATCCATCACTAATACCTCTTCGGCTTTTTCCAGAATTGCTGGATCCTCTGTAATCATTAACAAAGTCCAATTACCATTCATTAAGTAATTGACCAGCCTTTCTTTATTTTCTGGATGAACATAGCGAAGTGCATTTTCCATCATGATTGCTTTAGGGCCTCCCACCAGACTTCTGGCTACTAAAATACTTTGGGCCAAATATTTTGGCAATCCCTTACCTTCGGGTTGGAGTTCAGAGTCAAGATCTTGTGGTAGTTGGTAGATATAATCTCTCAACCCAACCAAATCCAAAATGAAATCAAAATGGCTTGGTTCTACATCTCTCCCTACCAGAATATTTTCCTTTATTGTCCCTTGAAAAATCTCACCAACTTCTAAGCAGTCACCTAGCATGGATCTATATTTTTCTAATTGGATCATATCTATAGAAAGGTCATTGACTTCAATAGTACCCTTATAATCTTCATAAAGACCAGATAGTAGTGCTAATAAGGCACTTTTCCCACTACCACTTCTCCCTGTAACGGCCACTTTTTTGCCTGCTGGAATTTCTAATGAAATATCACGAATGATAGGACTGTTGGAATCCTGAGGATGAAAAACCACATTTTGCATCCCAAACTTCAATCCTTCCGGTTTGGAAACCACTACTTTGTCTGTCCCTTCACTACGCTCTAAATCCAAGTCCATCACCACCCCCAATTTTTCCACTGCAACAAGTGTATCATAAACAGTTTCTAATGATAAGATCAGCTTCTCCACTGAATTTACTACCAAAATGATTACCACTTCCGCTGCCACAAACTGGCCAATACTGATCTGTTCATTGATTAACAAAAAGCTACCGGCAACAAGCAAACTTGTTACAATCAGTACTTTAAAAACAATCATGATCTTATACTGAAAAATAAGAACAGAAAAGTGCTTCGTTCTAAAATCTACATATCGCTGGATTAACTTATCTGCTCTAAGGATAGGTAACCTGGTATTTCCTACCAATTTGAATGTGTTCAGCGTCCTACCAATTTCCTGAAGCCAATAGGCAGTTTGGTACTTATAAGTAGATTCTTTTAGTGCTGTTTCCATTCCCTTTGGGCTGGTGTAATAAAAGATGATCGCTAAAAGACCAAATAAGATAATACCGAATAGAATAAAGGTAGGATGGTAAAATGATAATAGAAGTAGACCAAAAATCATTTGTAGTAAAGCAGTGGTAAAATCCACTAGAAGTTTTGAAATCCCCTTTTGCAAGTTGATCGTATCAAAAAATCTATTGACGATCTCTGGACCATACTCACCATGTAAATTCTCTGTTTTAACCCTTGGTAAGCGATAGGCAAGTGACAAGCCTGATTTTGAGAAAATACGTTGTTGTAATTTCTCCGTAATCTGTAATTGAGAAATCTGAAGAAATCCTCCAAAGGCTACACCTAAGGCTACTACAATCACCAAAAGAATCCAGGAGGTGGTAACTCTTCCCCCTAGAATGAAATTCAGTATAGCTTGAATTCCCAATGGTAATGTTAAGGCTACAAGACCATTTAATATGGCATAAAAATAAATACCATATACTTGATTTTTCTCTTCCTTCAGAAGGTTAAAAAACCTATTCAGGGGTGTAAAAATACCTTTACTAATCATTTACTATCGTTTTGGTGACCATTTGGTAAAAGAATTGGAATTTCCCATTACTCTCTAGGCTAAACTCGGTCATATTAGGTAAGTGTAATATATGAAATGCCTGTAAAAGGCTTGCTTCCATTACTGTAGAAACCAATGTTTTTGGATGTTTATAGGTAGGGCTTATTTCCGTAATAATCGCAGAGATACGATCACTAAAGTGATATAATTGAGAAAAGACCCCACTTTCATGTTCCAAATCCACACTTTTGGTTAAATAACCTTTTAATGATTCATTAATAACTATTTGTCTTAATTCATTTGGGTTTAAATAATCATTCTGAAGTTTCAAGGGGCCATTAACCAATAGTCTGATGGCAATTCCTAATCGCTCATAAGGATCTTCTAAGTTTGCCGTAGCCAAGACCAAATTATGCTCCATCCAAGCCCAATACCATGCCGTGAGATATAACAGAAACTTATGTTTGTTTTCAAAGTATCTGTAAATGGCAGGCTCCGTCCCTCCTATTTTTTCAGAAAGTTTCTTGAAAGTAAAATGTTCCATCCCCAATTCAAGTAAAAGTTTAGAACCTTCCTTGACAATCGCAGTTCCCAATTCAGAACTAAAGGGTTCCTTGATGTAGAGCTGGTCGCTCACCTCAACTTTCAAATGTTTTAGAATGTATTCCATTTTTTTTGCTAGAGTATTTACTCTACGAGAGAATTTTTACTTTGTTTAGTAAAGCTTCTACTTTTGTTAGTAATATTCACAAAATTAACCTGAAGATACTATTCTATTGATTTTTAGGTAATTCTTAAGGAAACACAACCCTGTCCTAATTGTTTGATTTACATAAAAAAACATGATTTGTAAACAATCGACTGCTCTTAAGCCTATTTATTCTAAAAAAATACTTTTAACGCTCAGATTGTTGAAATAAATTGAAAACAGCATTTACAAATGCTTTCTAGTATCCTCTATATTTTAATTTACCTAAGGCATATAGATAGAGAACTTTAGAATAGCGTAGCATAGCCGGAAACAAAATTAAGTTTCCTACAAGGACCGTAGTTAAATACATCCATAGCTCAGGCTCCTCAATCAGGATATTAATAGCTGTTAATGCAGTGATGACAAGTGCTACCGAGAAGGCATAGCTGATATACATGGCTCCATAATAAAAATCAGGTTCAGGATTAAGATTTGCCTGACAAACAGAGCAATTATGGTTGATCGCAGATAATTTCTTAAAACTAAAAACTGAAACGGGGAATAAATGACCCTCTCTACATTGTGGACATTTCGCTTTTAATATGGACTGAACGCTACTAATTTTACTCATTAATCTTTTTTTGGAAAGCTAAAATCTATTGCACAAGTATTTTGTGCCCAAAATCACATGATCACAAAAAGTATGATTTACCTCAATTCATCTAAATCATAATCCTTGCCTTTACCCCATTGAAGCAATTCAAAAATGGTATAATACTCCAAAGTATCCAGGTCTTTCACTTTGAAATCTTCCCTGCTTAATCTGTCAACCACTTGCAATTTCCTCGTTTCCCCCATGTTTACCATTTTGTAAACACTTCCAACACGAAGGTTATCTAATGCAATCGCCATATTTTATGCTTTTCCTGGAATGATTACTCCCGTAGCTTCAAATGTGATCTCCTTTTTTGGTTCGGTGATAGCCTCAACCTCTTCTTTGGATAATCCTTCATCTTCTGCATAATGACGGAGTGTTTCTACATCTGTCTCAGAAAGAGTGGCTACACCTTCAAGAATGATTGGAAATCCTTGGCTATTTGTTGGAACAAAAAAGCCGTAATCTTTAAAGGTCACTCTCATGCTTTTGCCATTAGGCAAATCCATGGTCAACCAACAACCTTTATTAGTACATACTTCTTTAATTTCACCCTGAATAGTGGCTTCAAAGGAACCATTTGCTTCCACTTTCTCCACCATTTCTGGCAATTGGGTGAAGTTGATGTTATCAGCTAACTTCTCACCATAGATCCCTGGAACAGTTTCGGCTTCACCGACCACTTTTCCCATTTCATGACTTGCTAAATCTGCATATTTTGAATCATCCTTACTTGCACAAGAGAATAGGCAAGTTCCTGATATGAGAAGGGTATAAAGTAGTGTTGATCTTTTCATCTCTGTAATTTTTCATAAAAATAGCTTTAGCAATGCTCAATAGAAATATTTTCACCTTGAAATTTTAAAATAAAAATCGCCTTTCAGAATTAGATAGCACACACAATCGATTGCGAAAAAATTGATTCACAAAACTTTTCAAAACAATTTTGGCAACAAACCTTCCAATTCATTAACAATCCGTTAATTTTATGAGCAATTCGTAAAATAGACCCTACTCATGCCTCAAACCAAAAAATTTATCATTGATTTTGACAGTACTTTTACACAAGTAGAAGCACTGGATATTCTAGGCGAAATCAGTCTGGAAAACGACCCAAAAAGAGATACTAAACTTCAAGCTATTAAGGACATTACTGACCAGGGAATGGAAGGTTCTTTGACTTTTAGAGAAAGTCTAGAACAACGCCTAGAAATCCTTCAGGCGAGCCAAGCTCAGATTGATGACTTAATTGCTGCACTTAAGAAGAAAGTCTCCAAGTCATTCGAGAGAAACAAAGAATTCCTTCAGGAAAACGCGAATGATATTTACATTATTTCCAATGGATTTAAAGACTTCATCATACCTATTGTAGCAGATTATGGAATCAAAAAGGAGAATGTCTTTGGGAATGAATTCGTTTATGATGAAAATGGAAATATTGTAGATTTCAATAGGGAAAATCCACTTTCCTCCAACAATGGGAAAGCTGAAACCATCAAGAAAATCAATCTGGATGGAGACATTTATGTGATTGGTGATGGCTATACCGATTATGAAATCAAAGCCTCTGGTCTTGCAAATAAGTTTTATGCTTTTACTGAAAATGTTTCTAGACCTAGAGTTACCAAACAAGCGGATCACATAGCTCCGAGTTTAGATGAAATACTATATATCAATAAGTTGAACAAGAAATTTTCTTATCCAAAGAGCAGAATTAAAGTTTTGCTTTTGGAAAATGTGCACCCTATCGGGGTAGAATTGCTGAAGGAAGAAGGCTATGATGTAGAAGTGGTAAGCTCAGCCATGAATGAAGAAGAGCTTTGTGAAAAAATCAAGCAAGTATCCATTTTAGGAATTCGCTCAAAGACCAACGTTACTAAAAAGGTATTGGAGAATGCCAATAGGTTAATCGCCGTTGGGGCTTTCTGTATTGGTACGAATCAAATTGATTTGGAAACCTGCCAGGAAAAAGGAATTGCAGTTTTTAATGCGCCTTTTAGTAATACTCGTTCCGTTGTGGAAATGGCTATTGCAGAGATCATTTTCCTTATGCGAAGCTTTCCTGATAAAACGATGGCTATGCACAAAGGAAGTTGGGAGAAATCAGCTTCTGGAAGTTTTGAGGTGAGAGGTAAAAAACTCGGTATTGTAGGATATGGAAATATCGGCGCCCAATTATCTGTTTTAGCGGAAAATATGGGGATGAACGTTTTTTATTACGATGTAATCGAGCGTTTGGCATTAGGAAACGTGACTAAGCTCGAATCATTGGATGAACTTCTTAGTACCTGTGATATCGTGTCACTTCACGTAGATGGTAGGAAAGACAACAAAAACCTGATCAATAAAGAACGTATCGGGAAGATGAAAAAGGGTGCCATTTTGGTCAACCTTAGCCGTGGCCATGTCGTGGAAATCCCTGCATTGAAAGAAGCGATTCTATCGGGTCATTTAGCTGGTTGTGCAGTGGATGTATTTCCAGAAGAACCTAAAAACAATTCCGAGCCCTTCGTTTCTGATCTGATAGGATTACCAAATACTATATTAACTCCACATATTGGAGGCAGTACTTTGGAAGCTCAGGAAAATATCGCTCGGTTTGTGCCAGGAAAAATCATGGAGTATATCAATACAGGTAATACCTACAATTCTGTCAACTTCCCTAACATTCAGTTGCCATTCCTTAATGATGCGCATCGATTAATTCATATTCACTTAAATGAACCTGGAGTGCTAGCTAGAATTAATCAAGTGTTGGCTAATTATGAAATCAATATCGTTGGGCAGTACTTGAAAACCAATGAGAAAATCGGATATGTAATTACTGATATTGACAAAGCTTATTCTCCTGATGCAATAGATGCATTGAAAAATATTCCGGGTACTATAAGGTTCAGAACCTTATACTAAAATAGTTAGAGGCTGTCTTAAAAAAGCAGTTTGTCGGATTGAGTACCAGACTGAAGGAAGGTTGGAAGACGAAATGTGGTTTGATAGACTAAATCAATCCTTCTATCCAAATCCTTTTCATGGATGCAAGAGATGATAAATTACAGGTTTTTGAGACAGCCTCTTTTTTTATGGATGCAGTAACCTTCTATGGTAATTTATTTGACCTAAGTGGTAATTAAAATGCCCATATAGATGAATCAGAAAGTATTCATTGCTCATAGGTTTACCAAAAACTTCTTTAGGATAATCCTTAGGAATCATGGATTCGTCCAGACCTTCCAAACTGCTGATCACTATACGCTTCAGATTATTTATTTCTAGCAATAGCTGAGTTTTTGGAACATTCTTGCCTTCAAACTCAAACTCTCTATTTCGGGTATATTCAAAACCACCTAATTCATGGCCTACAAATGCCTGAAGGTTACCTAATAAGTGTAAACAAAGGTTTCCAGCCGAATTGCTAATATGTCCCTCAGTTTTCCACAGGACAGATTCATCGGTGTAGGATTCAATTTCATTATATAATCGATCGATATCCCTTTCAAATAGAGTAATCAATTCACGTAATAACATTCTAAAATTTGGGTTTTATTCTAAATACTTTTGATATGCCGATTTCATTTTTAAATCATATTTATTTTCTGCAAATCCTGAGCCATTATAGCATTGAGCAAAATTTGCCCATTCCTTATTCTGAAGGGCAGCCAAACAGCCGTAAGTCTTAATAAACCTCCCAAATGCCATAAGATGCTGCCTTTCATTTTCATGCATCTTTTCTACAAAGTCTGGAACAGATGGATATCCTAGGTTGGTAGCATGATAACCCATAATCTGGTAGCTTCCCCATGAAGCAGAAGCTAATGCAGCCTCCTTAATTCTAGGGTCATTTCCTAACCTACAAGCCTGGTCTAATCGCTCATATTCAGAAACTCCTGATAAATAATGCTTTTTTGTCCATTTCCTGTAGAGTATCGTTGCATTAGACTCATGCATTAATTGGTTAGGATCTATTCCTCTGGATTTCAACTGTCTCCAAAAGACATGTCCTTCAAATAGAATTTTGGGCTTCCCATTCACTAAAAAACCAATTCCACTACTTTCCACCTCATTTACAGCTTTTACTGCTGCTAGTTCAAGTTCGTATTTAATGGAAAAATCGATTAAGTCCTGTTCACTCAAAAACTTATTACCTATGGTCCCTGCTGGGTTGGTTTTCGAGATTAATATAGTCCAGGTTTTAACCCCTACTTTGCCATCTACAACCAAATCATGTTTTTGTTGGAAGTCTTTAACAGCAGCATCGGTTGTTAAGTCAAAGTATCCGGATGGATTTAAAGAATAGCCTACTTTGTTTAATAGTTCCTGTAAAAATGATACAGCAGCTCCCCTTGATCTGTATTTTACAAACTGCATAAAAGGTTGTTTAAAAATAAAAAGTACTTCAATTTACTTGAAGTACTTTGGAATAACAACTTAAGATGCAATTGACTTTATGAGTCTACAACATTTTTTCTTGGACCAAATTTACCCGCTTTGTTGCTTTTCTCAGCATTATTAGAAGCCTTTCCTGGGTCATTTTTTGGAGTCACAGGCTTATTTTCTTGGTGAGATTGCTTTGGATTTGTGTTTGGAGCGTCAGTCTATTGTCTTGGAGGAAACTTCTTTTTACCAGAGGATTTATAGTTTCCTTTTGAGTTATTTTTATGCCCTCCTGATTTGCCTTTAGATTTACCAGAAGAAGATTTAGGCTTTTCACCTTGATAAACTGGTCCCTCATCAAACCCATCAGGTAATGGAATTTGAGTGATTTCCATTCCAATCAACTTTTCAATTCTGGCGAATTTGTATTGATCTTTTGGATTGACAAATGTAATTGCCTCGCCCTCTTTATCTGCACGGGCTGTTCGCCCAACTCGGTGCACATAATCTTCTGGGTCACTTGGCGTATCAAAATTGATTACCAATTCAATCCCTACAACATCAATCCCTCGGGAGATAATATCTGTACCAATAAGAATCTTGATGGACTTATTTTTAAACCCGGACATTATTTTCTCCCTCTCAATCTGTTCTAAATCGGAGTGAAATGCCTCAACTTCAAAGTCCTTCCTTAGCTTTTTATATAAACCTTTTACCTTTTCTTTTGTAGAAGCAAAAATAATCACTGCCTCATAGGCTTTTTGAGAAAGAATATTTTTTACCAAATCTTCCTTTTGACCATCGTAAACCGAGTACATAGCCTGGGTTACTCCCGCGGCAGTTTTACCGATGGCAATAGATATCTCTTGCGGATTCTTTAAGATTTTCATGCTAAACTGCCTGATTTTAGAAGGCATTGTCGCAGAAAACAAGATAGTTTGCCTTTCTTTTGGCAGGTAGTTGACAATCTTTAAAATATCATCAGAAAAGCCCATGTCCATCATGCGGTCGGCTTCATCTAAAATCAAGTGCTCAAGAGAAGATAAGTCCATTTTTCCTCCAGCGAGCAAAGCAATCAATCTTCCTGGGGTAGCCACAACGATCTCAGCACCAGTTTCCAATGCTTTCTTCTGTTGCTCCCATACGATTCCGTCTCCACCTCCATAAATAGGGATGGAACTGATTCCCAAGAAGTAAGAAAAGCCTTGAATTTGCTGGTCAATTTGAATGGCCAACTCTCTCGTAGGAGCTAGTACTAGGGTATTTAATTTGTCTGATCCTGATTTAGAGATCTTATTTAATACAGGCAGGATAAAAGCGGCTGTTTTTCCTGTACCGGTCTGAGCACAAGCGATTAAGTCTTTATTATCTAATATTACGGGTATTGCTTTTTCCTGAATGGGCGTGGGTTGTTCAAAACCCATTGCATCAAGACCTTCCTGTAATGAAGTTTCGAAGTTAAAAGAAGAGAAATCCAATGGTTGGTGTGATTTTCAAATGGTAAAAAACTGGTAAACAAACAGTTTGTTTAACCAAATATAGATCATATTCACTCATAAACCCAAAAATTGGCTTTTTCAGGTGAATAATCTGGCAATTGATCCAGTATCCTATTTAATATTGGAAACATTCAGCCAATTGGGTTATATTTCTATTGAAACTAAAAAAAAGGCAAGAGATGTTTAAAAACCATGTTAAATACTTTACCTGGCTTCTGACAATCGTTTTTGTCTTTTATGGCCAACTCAGCTATTCACAAACATTTCAATTAAAGGGAAGGGTATTAGATTCCGGTTCCAAAGAATTCTTAAATGGGGTAAGTGTAACCTTAAAAGGGACAGCCTTTGGAGAAGTTACCAAAGGAGGTGGAAATTTTGAAATCGAAAGGGTTTTAGAAGATAAATATACATTGAGCCTCACCTTGCCTGGATATAATAAGTATGAGCAAGTTGTAAGACTTAATGGTGACTTGGATCTAGGAGATATTTTTCTCGTCAAATTTGGGGCTGAAGGAACTGGCGCTGCACTCCAAAAAACGATTCGAGCCAATAACATCACAAATTTATTCAATGATCGCCCCAATATGATTGGGGGAAATATGGTTTATGGAATTCCGCCAGAAGCCAAAAAAGTGGAAGGCAATAATTATTTGGACACCAAGTGGAACACTGCCTCTTTGTTACTTTATAGAGACCAGCAACTACTGGAAGGGTTTCGGGTTCGATACAATATAGTTTCCAATATGTTTGAATTGATGGAGCCAGAAAATAATATGGTTTCTGTAATGCCAGGGTTAAGAATTCAGAATTTTGTATGGGTTGATTCTACCTATAAAGTCCCAAGGTATTTTGTCAATGGAATGGACTTTAAAGAAGAAGGAGCTCCTATTTCTGGCTTTTTTGAGGTTTTAGTAGATGGAGAACTTCCTTTAATGCGTAGAACGAAAGCAGTATTTAAGGAATCCAATTACAATGAAGCCTTAATGGTAGGAGAAAGAAACGATAAAATCATAAAAAGAAATACCTACTATTACCTTGAGGATAAAGATATTATTGAGTTGCCTTCTAGGAGAAAGAAAATCTTTGCAATTTTTGAAGATCAGGCAGAAGAAATGGAAGCTTATACAAATGAAAATAGCATAGATCTTAAGGATCCCAGTGGACTATTTCAGCTATTCACCCATTACAACGCACAATTCCCTGGTTTTAGGCCAATTATTAGCCAGTTACTAGATGAAACCAATTAAATCAACCACCATACCTTATGAAAAAACTTTACATTTTTGTCTTAGTACTTCTCTCATGGAATCTCCAAGGTCAAGGATTACCCGGTCTTGGCGCTGGAACAACTCCGAATAACAAACCCATTCTTCATGGTAAAAGTTGGGTAGCGATCACCGGTAAACCTTTAGGTGCTTCCGCTGGAGCTACCATTTTCAATCAGGGTGGTAATGCCGTAGATGCTGCATGTGCCATGATTGCTGCCACATCCACCATGTGGGATGTACTTTCCTGGGGAGGGGAAACACAAGCACTTATTTATAATCCCCATACCAAAAAAGTGATTGCCATTAATGCCTTAGGATATGCTCCTACAGGTGCCACCGTAGATTTCTATAAATCTCAAGGGATGGATTACCCTCCGCAGTATGGTCCATTGGCAGCGACTACACCCGGAACTCCCGGTGGTATCATGACCATGTTGGCAGAGTACGGAACCATGAGCTTAGAACAAATCCTTAAACCTTCTATGGATCTAGCTAAAGGTTACCCTCTGGAAGCTCAAACTGCCAATGCGATGGAAGCTCAAAAAGCGAGAATTAAGCAATGGCCTTATTCCAAAAAGATCTTTTTGCCACACTTAGGAGAGGAAAGAGAAGCACCAGAAGTAGGGGAAATCTTTGTTCAAGAGGATTTGTATGAAACACTTTCCAAACTCGTAGAAGCAGAGAAAAATGCCTTAGCCGAAGGAAAATCTAGAAAGGAAGCTATATACGCCGCTTACGACAGGTTTTACAAAGGAGATATAGCAAAGGAGATTGTAAGAGGTACTCGTGAACAAGGAGGACTCTTTACTGAAAGTGATCTGGCAAATTGGAAAGTAAAAATTGAGGAACCACTTCATGTCAATTACAAAGGAATAGATGTATACAAACTTCAAGAGTGGACTCAAGGTCCGGCTTTGTTACAATCTTTAAATATTCTTGAGAACTTTGACTTGAAGTCAATGGGCTATAATTCTGCTAATTATATCCACACCTTATATCAGGCCATGAGTTTGGCTTTTGCAGATAGGGACTTTTATTATGGGGATCCTGCATTTGTAGATTCACCTATGGAAGGTTTACTTTCTAAGGAATATGCAAAAGAGAGAGCTAAACTAATCAAAGAAATTAATGACCCGAAAATTGGACCTGGAGACCCCTACCCTTTTCAAGGAGGAACCAATCCATACTCTGATATTCTCAATCAAAATAAAGAAGCTTTAGCTAGTCTACCTGCTGACCAACTCAATTCATCTTTAGATCCAGCATTTATAGAAGCTTTCCAAAGTGGAACCACTTCTGTAGAAACAGCGGATGCTGAAGGATGGGTGGTCTCTGTCACACCTAGTGGCGGATGGATTCCGGCTGTAGTTGCTGGGAACACAGGAGTTGGGTTATCTCAACGTATGCAAAGTTTTGTCTTAGATGAAAATTTGAACCCATATAATCTTCCTGAACCAGGAAAACGTCCAAGAGTAACCCTTACTCCTAGCTTGGCATTAAAAGACGGAAAACCTATGTTGGCATTTGCGGTACAGGGAGGTGATTCTCAGGACCAAAATTTATTACAACTCTTTTTAAATATGGTAGAATTTGGGATGGATGTTCAGGAAGCAACAGAAGCAGCTAACATCAATTCCTACCAAATGCAAAGTTCTTTTGGGAATCATGAGGTACGTCCTGGGGCAATTGTATTAAGAAAAGATACTCCGGCTTGGGTGAATAAAGAGCTTGTGGACCGAGGCTATCAAATTGAACTTTGGAATAAAACTTCTGGGCCGCTTAATGCGATCTGGTTTGACTGGAAACATGGTAGTTTCTGGGGAGGTTCCAGCGATTATGGAGATGATTATGGAATCGCTTGGTAATCAACTTAACCCAAAATAACCCTTCAAGAAATATTAACCAATCAACCTTTACAAAGTGAAAAAAAAGTATTTAAACCTCTTACTGATTCCAATTTTATTGGTAAGTGCGTCTGTTTATGGACAGAAAAAAAACAAACCAAATCCTTTAAAAGAGGATGCGATTCAATCTATTGAAAACCGGTATTCAGATTTAACCAATTTGAGTGATCAAATCTGGTCTTTTGAGGAGATTGCTTTCCAGGAAACACAATCCGCAGCTGCACTTTCGGATTATGCAGAGAGTTTAGGTTTTAAAGTAACTCGGGGAGTCGCTGAAATCCCTACTGCATTTGTTGCTGAGTATGGTTCAGGATCGCCTGTAATAGGAATCTTAGGAGAGTTTGATGCCTTGCCAGGCCTCTCTCAAAATAAAGTTCCTTACAAGAGTCCTTTGCATGAAGATGCTCCAGGACATGGTTGCGGGCATAACCTTTTCGGAGTGGCTTCTTTGGGAGCTGCCTCTGCCATCAAAGATCTAATTGAAGAGGGTAAAATTAAAGGAACTGTACGTTTCTATGGAACACCAGCAGAAGAGAAATTCTTTGGTAAACTATGGATGGTTCGTGCCGGCTTGTTTGAAGATGTAGATGTGGTCATGGATTGGCATCCAGCAGCTGAAACCAAAGCAGCCGTACAAAAAGGTTTGGCCTTGGTAGATTTTCAGGTGGAGTTCAAAGGTCAAGCGGCACATGCTGCGGCAGATCCTTGGAATGGAAGATCAGCTTCTGATGCTTTGGAGCTTTATACTTCCGGAATTAATTATTACAGAGAGCATATCAAGCCCACCGTTAGAATTCATTACCATATCCAAGATGCAGGACAAGTGGTCAATGTGGTCCCTGACTATAGTAGAATATGGGTTCGAGTAAGAGACAGCAGCCGGGAGGGTCTAATGCCAGTATATGAGCGTGTTCAGGAAATGGCTGAAGGTGCAGCAATATTGGCTAATGTAGATTATGAGGTAAACCTTATTTCTGGTATTCATGAAGTATTGGTCAATAGAACCGGTTCTGCGGCTTTACAGAAAAACCTGGAAACTTTAGGCCCAATTTCTTACACAGAGGAAGAGCAGGAATTTGCCAAAAAAATTCAGGAAGCTACCGGCAAACCTGAAAACGGTTTGGTTTCTAAAATAGAACCCATGGAAGAAACTGCTGTACATAGCATGGGAGGAAGTACCGATGTGGGAGATGTGAGTTATGTGGTTCCTACGATTCGTCTATCTGCCACCACGGCTCCAAACGGAACGCCTTGGCATTCTTGGGCTGTAGTAGCTGCCGGCGGCATGTCTATAGGTCATAAAGGAATGGCTTACGCAGCAAAAGCACTATCCATGACCATGGTGGATCTATTCGAAAACCCTGAATTAGTTGAAGCAGTAAAAGCTGATTTTAAAGAAAACTTAGGTGATTATGTATACAAAGGGATGGTTCCTCCAGGACCTCCCCCAATCAAATCCAACTTACAATAAAAGTAGAAGCCACCCGGGATTGGGTGGCTTTTGTTATTTTAAATGTTTCCTTAAGATTCTTTAAATCCAAGTGATAGTAATTTACTTTTTTGATTTATTGGTACTTCTAAATGAAATCGCTTTCCAGTCGTACAAAAGCAGGCATAACACACTTGAGCTTCCGCTTCATTAGAAATTCTTGTAATCCTAGCTTTCTTGATTCCTTCAACCTTTAAATAGTCCAGAATAGCAGATTTTAATTCCTCATCTGAAGAGTTGTTGGAAAGATTCCACGGATCTGCACAGCCAGTTTGATCCCAATAAACTTCGGTTTTATCGAGATCCTGCAAATCTCCACAGCTTTGAGTACCTAGGATAAAAGCACCAATAAAAAGTAGGTGAACAAAATTTCTATGCATCATTGATCAATTTTGAATTCAATAAAATGACGCAAAAATAATGTGAGCTGTTAAAAAGCTGCCAGGCTTTTTTAGGAAAATAATTTCTCCAGAATTTTATAGGTAATCAAGTAAGTCGGCTTTACTCCTTCCATACCTAATGCTCCTGAGGCTAAAGTGCTTCCCGTTTCTAAGGGGTTGTCAGAGGCATAATAGGCATACAATACCTTTACATTGTGACGAATACTCCTTCGTATTTTGGAAGCCGATTGAATAGCTTTTTGATAGTGTGCACCTTCCATTTCCAATCCTACAGCTTTCCAGCTTGACTCCATAAAATAGGTTAGTATATCTCTGTTCTGTAAGGATGTACCTAAAACTGTGATCATAGAACCTTGATAAACTCCTAAGCCAAAACCTTCAAAATCAGCTTTCTTCAATTCATTTTTGAAAGGATAATTATCTGCGGTTCCTTCGAAAATATGCGAATTAGGGATCATTAGATCTCCCTTCCCTCCATACAAAATACCTGCCTTCCCCATAATACTGGTAGACACTACATTGAGAGGAATATCATTTTCTACCTTCTTAAAAGGCTTCAATAACTCATCAAAACATTCATACGCCTGTTCCCCAAATGCATAATCCATTACTACAAATACGGGTCTTTTTTCCTTTTCTTTTGGTAAGACCACCCCAGGAATTAATGCATCCTTTTTGAGTTTTGCCGTATCGATGACCTGTACACCAATATTGGTTCCTGATTCATCTGGTAAGTCGATAAAACCATGTTTTAAAGCATGATCATAGATAGCCTTCCCCTTGTTTCCTTTGGCTTTGACACTGATATCCTGAACGATCTTCTCAAGCTCATCAAAGTCCTTATAATTCAATAATTGATAGCCATAAATGGTATTCAATACGGAATGCAGATTGGCAGAAACCACATGGATAGGGCGCTTTATCAAGCTATGTTCTTCAAGCGCCAGTTTAATCCTTCTAGCCCATAATTCACCATAAACATGATGTCCTATTCTTTCTCTAAGGGTTGCGGAAAAAGAGATTTCCCGATCTAAATTCTTTGTATGCTCATCTAGGGTTAATCGACCTAAATGATAAACGATTGAATAGAGACTATTGGAGTTTTTTGATTGCTCAAACTTCTCCACTGCAGCGACAGTTTCTTCGAAAGTTCTTCCAATTATATGACTTAAATAGGCACTTGCAGCCTCCTTTTCAAAAGGCTCTCCTGACGCTTCTTTTTTTACCAACTCCTCTAACATGATCCAGTTTTGAGATATTTTCCCTTTGGGATCAGTGCTGTTATTCAGGATTTTTCGGGATTCTATGTACAGAAAAGTTAAATGCGTCAGGATATCATATATATCTGATCTTCCTCTGGTCATTTCCACATACATGACCTGCTCGTCTAAACGATAGCAATTTCTCTTTCTTTTGGCTGGGATAATTGGTTTAAGATGCGAAGTTTCATATCCCTCTCTGCTGATCAAACGAATGTAACGGCACTCTTCTATTCCTCTTGGAAGTCGTTCCATCACATAAAGAAGACCATCCAACTCCAATTTTTCAGTATCTGTGACCGAACCATAAATTTCCGGACTCAAGACCATTAGTGCGCTCACCAAGCTTTCTCCAGATATTCCCATTGGTTTATATGTTCCTCTGGTGAATAGATGGCGCATGGTGATGTACATTCTCTCAATGGCCGCTCTCGATTCCTGAGCTCTGGTTCGCTTTTTTGTTAGCATATTAAATTGATTATTCTTTCATCAAATCCTTAAAGTACTTTTCCAACTTATTGACTTTTGGTTTGATTACAAACTGACAATAAGGTTGATGTCCGTTTAAATTATAGTAATCTTGGTGATAGTCATCTGCTGGATAAAAATTTTGTAGTTCGGCTACTTCAGTGACAATTTTTTTATCGTAGATATCCTGATTATTTAATCCATTGATTAAATCCATCGCAATATTCTCCTGGCTCACGGTAGTATAAAAAATAGCTGAACGATATTGAGGTCCTGTGTCATTTCCCTGACGATTTACCGTAGTTGGGTCATGAGTGGCAAAAAAGACTTCCAAGATTTTTCTGAGGGAGATTTTATCTGGATCAAAGAAAACCTGTACAACCTCAGCATGACCTGTAGTTCCTGAACAAATTTCACGATAAGACGGATTTTCAACATATCCATTAGAATATCCCGATATCACCTTTTCAACACCTTCTAAATGTTGAAATACAGCTTCTGTACACCAAAAACAACCGCCTCCTAGAGTAATAAGCTCTAAGCCTTCGGGAATTTGGGTGGTAGTTACTGGTAATTTTAATTCCTCATTCATATCATTCCGTTTTAAAGCTACAGTAACAGTAAAATCAAGATTTAGGTTTAGAAAGACATCGAATTTTAATGTCTTCTGTTAATATGCCTTGATCGATTGTTTGATCCATTTCAAGTTCACCATCTTTATGCATGCTGATCAAAACCTCCTGAAGCTCGGGAATAAAGGCTTTCCAGTCCATTGGAAACATTTGACGGATCACGTTCACTGCCGGAAAGAATGAATTTTTATTCCTTCTACACATGTCCAAAATGGCTGTTTTCAGGATATTCATGGCAAGCTTTATTTACAAACCATCACAAAAGCCGGAGGTAAGTTTTTAAGCGTAAAACTGGTGTCTACGGAGCTGAAATGCTTTTTAAAAAGTTTTCTCAACAGATAAGAATAGCAGATCTGAATAAAAAAGCCTGTTTGGCCTAAGGAAATTTTACTTTGCTTTAAAATTTCATCTTGAATATCCGGAGCAATAAAACTAAAGGGCAAGGATGAGAATATATAATCCACTTTTTCGCCGTCTAGGTATTTATGGATGTTTTCAGCAGAATCATTAATGATTTGCACATTATCCTGCGAAAATTTCTTTTCCATTGCTTTGCAGAAAGATTCACTTATTTCAAAGACTAATAACTTGGCATCGGGAGCTAGTTTATCTACGATACCTTTGGTAATGCTTCCATCACCTCCTCCTAATTCTACGACTACTTTCGCTTGAGAAAGGTCAGAATAAGAAAGCATTTTATTGACTAATGACTTTGAACTAAAAGTAAGCGCACCTGTTGTGCTCAAATTGGAATATAATTCAAATAAGAGATCTGATTTACTCATATTATGGGTTTAACAGCTTGAAGATACCCGATTTTGCCCTATCTTTTGAGTCTTCACTTAAAAAGTTATCGATAAAATATGGCCCAAAAAGCTGAAATCAGATCAGCTCTTCCAGTAAAAGTCCATGCAGTCCTGAGAAATTTCTGGGGAATTGCTATAGTCTTTCTTTTCTTGATGTTGATAATCAGGATTTTAGAATTAAAATTAATTTTCGACAATCATACGCTCAATTTTGGATTACAAGATGTGATTATCCCTAGTCTTTTTGAGGACATAGGCTGGTATTTCTATTTTATTGGGCTGATTCTCGTTTTCCATCTCCTTTTTAGCATCATTTCTATTCCATTGGCAAAATGGGTGAGCTTGATCCTTTTTGTATTAGCCGTAATCCTTCAAATAGGTTTAGTTTCCTATTTCATGAAAACTCTGCTCCCATTGGGAAGCGATGTATTTGGCTATAGTTGGAAGGATCTTGAACAAACTGTCAGAGCTTCTGTGGATCTCAGTTTTCCAGTAATTCTTGGTGGAGTATTGGGAGCAATTTTACTAGGAGCAATACTACACCTAGGGATTAGGTTTATTAACCTACCTTTAAAAGCTTATTTGACGATTTCAGGGATTACCTATTTATTCATTATTGCATACACTTTTTTCCCTATTGTAGATACGTCTACCGCAAGTGAAAATGAAAGCAATGTTGAAATCAATAAAACTCATTTTATCGGTCAAGCAACTTTTAATTATCTCATGTTTGATGATAATTATTACTTTGATTTTTACCTAAGGCCATCAGGAAATGATCTATTGGTTAAAAAGGATTTTACAGATGATTCCTACCCATTTTTGCATCAAGCTAGATATCCAGATGTATTAAGCCCATTCTTCGATAGCCTTTCAAGAAAGCCTGATATTGTATTCATTTTGGTAGAAAGTTTAGGCCGTGGATATTCAGGTGAAGGTGCTTATTTAGGGAGCTTCACTCCTTTTTTAGACTCTTTGGCGGAATCCAGTCTTGTTTGGGAAAATGCTATTTCTTCCACCGGTAGAACATTTGGTTTATTGCCGGGAGTATTTGGAGGCTTACCCTTTGGGCAAAATGGATTTTTGGATTTCGCACCTGATTACCCTAATCATGAATCCTTATTAAGTGTATTAAAGGACAATGACTATGAGGTTGATTTTTTTATTGGCTCAGATAAGAATTTTGACAATGAAGGAAGCTTCTTAGAATACCAAAATACGGATCAAATTGTGGATATGAGGGAATATAGTTCTGAGTTCGAGAAAACACCTTCTACCACAGGTTTTTCTTGGGGATATCCAGATAAGGCCATGTTTCAAAATGGATTACAAAAATTACCTCCATCTGACTCACTACCTCAAGTAAGGATATTTCAAACACAAACTTCTCATGACCCTTACATTGTCCCTCAACCAGACGTTTACAAACCCAAACTCAGAAATCACCTTTCCAATGTGCTAGGTCTTAGTAGTGACGAAGTTGAAGATTATTTGTCCTATGAGGACATTTATATGACCATTCTGTATGCCGATGATGCGATTAAAGAGTTCATACAGGAGTATAAAAAAAGACCTGAATTTGAGAATACTATTTTCATTATCACCGGCGACCATAGACTACCAGAAATCCCGATGGCCTCAAGGCTAGATAGGTTTTGGGTTCCTCTGATTGTTTATTCTCCTATGCTAAACAGACCTGAAAGTTTTAAAGGAGTTACCTCACATTTTGAAATTACACCTTCCCTATTGTCATTTCTTCAAAATCAAGTAGGTATCAGTCTTCCGGAGGAAACTATCTGGCAAGGACAGGTTATGGATACTTCTCAGGTTTTCCAGTCAAATATTGCCATGCCATTAATGAGGAATAAAAATCAATTGTTGGATTACATCCATGGAGAATATTTTCTTTCTCAGGATCAATTGTTCTTAGTGACCGATGGCTTGAATATAGACCCGATCAGCGATACTCAAAACCTCAATCGGATGGTAGGAGAATTTGAAGAATTTAAGAACAAGAACAACTATGTGATTCAGACTAAAAAGCTACTCCCTGAAAATTGATAAATTATTAATCCGTTGATTTAGAGCTAATTTGAAGAATTTTGGAGGTTAATGGATAATAATAATTCCAGAAGAAGCTTTCCCGATCAGTATGATCAGAAGCTAGGTGTAACCCTTTCCAAAAAAAGGGTAACCCAGTGAATTTATGGGATCCTAAATTTGTACGAAGATCTGAAAAGTCTCCTGAGAGATAATACATTTTTCCTTTTCCATTATCCTTAACTACAGCCGCTGGAAAAAATCTGGGAAGGCCCATTTCACGTAGCTTTTCCAAACCTTCGGGCGTAGGTGATATGTCATAATATGAAATCACATTATAATTTCTCTCGATCAACACCACATCAAACCAGTCTGGATAAGGAACAATTTCGGGCAGGTTCTCTCCTATTGGATTGATTCTTTGGGTACGAATCAATGGGATTTTATTGAGGTAGTCGCTTTCAAAACTAAGTCCCTCTATCTTACCATCTTCATGGATAAATAGTAAGCCAGGTCCATTTGGAAGCCATTCACCCTCATGTTGTTTTTTGTATTGAGTCCTAACCCATGTTGGAATCCCCTGGTTTGACAAAGTATCGAAATCGTCAAAGTATCTACCAATCCAACCCGTCCATTGCAATCCCATTAAATTTTCGAATTCTGTTCGAACCGATTTGGACGTTGGGCTCGCCATTGTATTAAATTCTGCAACCAAGGTTTTTTCCTGTTCTTTAACTTCCCTGATTAATGCAAGATCATTCTGATCTAAACCACCATAAATCTTATTTGGGATTAGCTCAGTTGCAGAGTTTTCATTCAAAGTAGCCATTACCCCATAGGTATCTGTATAATACACCAAATCAAGCCCTTCAACCTGTTTTTTAATATCCTCTTGGGAAAAAGATGAAAGATCTTTGATTTTTGCTTCAGCAGTACTTTCAGCAGGATAATAGCCTAAATAATCGCTTTCTCTATGGTAAAATGATTGATCTTCTTTGACAATTTTTAAGTGATTCAATACCCAAAAAATACTGCTGTGTTCCACCAAATCTGGACCTAAAACAGTCTTATCCATTATAAGAACCTTCAATTCTTTCTCCGGGTAAACCCACCAAATCCCATAACTTAGTAAGGGCGCCAAAATGAAGAATGCCAAAATAGGAAAAAAACGGCGGAGTAAGATTTTTAACTCTTCAGATAACATGGGGCATTTGTTTAAAATCTATACTCTACACCCAATGTGAAATTGAGGTCATTTCTAATATTGGTGGCAGAAAGCTCGTCTCGGCTATAACCCGTATAAGCATAAATCATAAATCTACTGGTCAATAGTTGTTGGTAGCCAATTCTAGCTCTATAAGAATTCAGCAACTGCGTTTGATCTCTATTTTCCTCATCAGGAGAAACTCCCGAGCTCAATTGCAGACTAAAGTAGTCTTCTGCTGTTTTGAAATAATACCTAGCCTGGAAATTTGCTGAAGTACTTACGGAGCCTTCATCTGGGATCACATTTGCTCGAAGATTTAGCCACCAGTTTCCTACATATTTACCAACCGAGGCCGTGAAAATATGTGTCACTTCTGAAAAGCCTAGATACCTATATCCCCCCTCAACTTCCCAAGCCTTGGGCAAGCTGTAATAAATAGATGTACCAAATCTTAATTTTGGAAAGAAGCTAGCTCCAGATCCCCCAATATTAACATAGGCATAAGCGTTCTCGCCTAAAGAAGGGTAAGCGTCAATTTCAAAGAGAGTTCCTTTTGAATCAAATCTGGAGGATTGCGTTACTCTTGCAATCAAAGACCCTGTGAGATTAGTCCTTGTTCGGCCATACAATGAAAAGGTATTCCAAGGTGCTATATCTCCAAAAAAGTAATCATTGTCATAGGTTAAACCCACCGCATTGGTTCGCCTAAACCGCTGTAGGGTATTGATATAACCTAAAATCCCATCTTGATCATAGCCTTCATCGTACAATTCTTCTGCTATTTCGTAAGCTTCATCATAGGAGTCCTGAAAGTAATAAAGCCTGGATTCCTTGTATCGTAAGGCATCTGGAAAATCCTCTCCAAAATTAGATTTAGCTCTAGAAACAATCTCATCTGCCTTTTCATATTGGTCCGCCCACATCAAATTATCCAGATACGCAGAATAACCATCTGCATAAGTTGGAGAGGCTACTATGGCTCTTTCCAAATAAATGGATGCAGAATCATTTTTACCTTCCCAAGCATAGCTTCTACCTACTAAAATCAGAATATCTGCATAGTCAGGATATTTCTCTAAGGCACGGAAAGCGACCTTTCTTCCTTCTTGGTATTTATCATCAAAAATTAAATTTCTGGCTTCCACCAGTAATTCATCTGGATCAAATGAATCCTGAGCCAACGATGGCGAGATGTAGACCAAGCCAAAAAGAATTAATAAACCTATCTTTTTCATAACTCAGGGTTTCATTTCTGGTTCTAATTTTTTCCTGTCCTCAGATTTTTTAAAGCCAACACGGATCATTTGACCCCATCCGCCAATACCTTTAATAAAATCTATATGACCTTTAATTCCCCAAAACACGACTTTGGGGTGAATGACAAATGGCTCGATCAATACAATGTAAATAAGCTTATGAAGGTCCTTTTTATCCTTATAATTATGGTAGGCTACTTGCTCATATAAAATGCTAAATGAAGACACCAATAGCGATAATAAATACAGCATGGTATATAAGGCGAAGAAATAGAAAGCACTAAAATCACCTAATACAATTAAAGTTAGCGTATATAGAATACCTAACAATTCAATCAATGGAGCCATCTTTTCGAAGACATTCCAGAATGGATAAGCCAACATTCCTAAAATTCCATACTTGGGATTGAACCTGATCGGTCTATGAAGTTGTAGCGTCTCTATGGTTCCACGAATCCAACGATTTCGCTGCCTTGCTAAAACGGATTCATCTTCAGGAACTTCAGTCCAGCATAAGGGGTCTGGAACAAATCCTACACGATAAGGGATTTTTTGTTCCTCCATATATCTTCGCATCCTTACCACCAGCTCCATGTCTTCACCTACGGTCTTTGGAAAATAACCTCCTACTTTCAACACCAGATCTTTGTTGAAAAAGCCAAAAGCTCCAGAAATCAACATCAACCCATTTACGCGTGTCCAGGCCATTCTTCCCATCAAAAAAGCCCTGAAATATTCAATTACCTGAAACCTACCTAAAAGGCTTGTAGGCAATCTATATTTGGTCACTGTTCCATCCTGAACATCACAGTTGTTGGCAATTCCGATAGCACCTCCTACTGCAATTACTTTCCTGTTGGTTTCCTCCATAAAAGGTCGAACCATTCTCGTGATGGAATCATGAGATAAAATACAATCCACATCAATACAGGCAATAATTTCTAATGAGGCTAGATTGATTCCAGAATTGAGAGCATCTGCTTTCCCCCCATTTTCCTTATCCACTACAACTAACTTACTGTAGGACCTGTTTTTAGATTTGTAAACACCTCTAACCTGCTTACAATCAATCTGATAATCGTAAGCGAATTCGGTTTTCTCCAGCTCAAATGCCTCTAATAGTTTTTGTAGAGTATCGTCCTTTGAACCATCATTAATAATGATCACTTCAAATTTCCCATAATGTAAAGACATAAGACTCTTTGCATTTTGGACAATACTTTGACCTTCATTATATGCTGGAGCAATGATAGACACTCCTGGTGCTATAGGAGAGGTAATTATATCTTGATAATCGGCAAATTGATTTTTTCTCAAGTGATCCCGTAGCTCCAAAGCACTAAGAATCATCGTCACGAAATAGATGATGATCACTGTAAAGCTGATGAGAAGGAAAAAGATGCCTAATGCCTCCATCAGAAAATAGAACAAGAAACTATACATTTTGCAATAGAGGGTCTAATAAATGTGTATGAATTCGCTTGTAATCTTCATCAGGAGATTGGCCTACCACTTGCTGGAAAAGCTCTGAATCTATCTTTTGTAGATTATCTAGATAAAGCATTTTCAGATGGAAACTAGACGTATCCTGAAGTAATTCTATCAAAATATGAGCAGAAGCCTGGTCTCCAATTATTCCGGCTGCATTAGCTGCAGCTTTCCTTAAATCAGGGTTTTCAGATCGAAGACATTGGTTGACAAAGGCCGACTCATTGTGAAAGCCTATTATTTGATAGGTCTTTAAAATTTCAATTTTTTCTACATCATCTACTTCAGGAGCTAATGAAGCCAATTTTTCCAGCAAATCAATCCTCCCTAAAAGTCTGATTAGCTTATAGGAAAATAGTCTGATAGATTGATTTTCACTCTCAAACAAAGTTTCAATCTTTAGCGATTTTTGGATGTGCAAATACTTGATGATTCTTAAATAATTCATCTGTTGCCATCTTGATAAAGGGTAAGTTTGGTTTTTCAGCGTAGTTAAATCTACTTTCTCTGATAAACTGAGCTGAGTTGCGATAGCCTGTGACCGGATATAAAAATTTGATGAGTTTGTGAGATTCTTTATCAAGGGTAATGCCTCAATTAAATCCATTTCATTTGTTTGGACAAGGCCCTTTGTAACCTCTGCCCACTGACGACTTTTAAGCTTATTAATGGATACGACATCCAAGCCAAACTTTTTATAAAGAGCTTTTAATTTTTCCTTAAACTCCCCTTTCATCTTTTTATTTAAAGAAATTATTTTAACAATCAGAGCTTGTTTGAAAAGCTTTCTTTTGAAGTCTTTTTCAGGAAAAATCTGGTAAATTTCTTCTGTACTCATCTGCTCTATTTCCTCAATAGATTTTTCAAAAAGTAATTCCGAAAGTGGTCCTATAATTTGATTTTCAAAAGCTGAAATTCTTGTTTCCCTATTGGATTGTTGGGTTTTGATAATGATCATAAATAGGATCATTACTGTAGCTAATACAAGGAAAATACCTATTAAACTAATTACTATAACTAGCTTATAATCAGTAAAAAACCTAAACTGATCAATAATTGGCTTGTAGGGTATTTCATTTGCCAACAAGACTAAACTATTCCCTATTTCAAGATCTTCTTCAGGAATGAAAATATCTTTATTCCTCCAAAGGTTATCGACATAATCCTGTGTTGCCTCTAAATTGGAGGGCTCCTCATAGATTAAAAAGTCAGGAGTTAATTGAGCAGAATCCCTTTCTAAATATTCCTCCCCTGCCTGATACCAATTCGAATAATTTTCAAAGGCAGCAGAAGTCCAATTTCCATTTCCATCCTCCGTAAAATTTAAGGTAGAATCCCCCAATATTTCTGATGTATCAGAATTAGGATTGAGTTTATATCTGAATTTTAAGGAAGGTATATTATCCTGCAGTTTCAGAAATTGAAAAAAACTTGTGGAGTCAGAATAAGGCAAACTGTCTTGACCGAAGCTATTTACTTCGAAGCCAATAATAAACCACACAAATAGAATTGATTTGGTAAAGGTTTTTGCCATGCAGTATTATTTCAGTACACGTTTTACTCTAATCGCCAACTCATTAGGATTAAATGGCTTTGGGATAAAATCTGCAACTCCCAAATTAAAAGCTTCCAATACTACTTTTTCCTCCTCACCAAGAGAACTAAGGACTATGATAGGGGTATCCGGCTTAGTCTTTTTGGCAAAGTGAATAATCTCGATTCCACTTTTAAAAGGCATCATCACATCTGTAATAATAAGATCAGGATCATAATTTCCAATAGCCTTCGCACCTTCATTTCCATCTTGGACAAGAAGGGTCTCATAACCGTCTTTTTTAAGACGGAATTGGACAAGACTGGAAATCAATAAATCATCCTCAATAATCAGGATTTTTTTCATATTCTAAGGGTGAACTCGTGCTTAAAGTTAATATACTAGTTATAAATACAACAAGGATTTACCAACCACATAATTTTTTTCATTGCACTTTGTATTTCCTACACTCAAAAAAGTCCTTCACCCCTCTTTACTAGCCATTGATCAAAAAAATACTTATAAAAAATAATTCTCAAAGGATTGTGATGAGCCATTTGTTAGCTTAGCTACAAGGAAAAACCATCAACTTTATGAAAAAAACACTACTAAAGGCATGTGTTCTTGGCTTAATGGTTACTGGATGGATTTCTACAGGTTCTTTGTTTGCACAAAGCGACCCCAGTGGAAAGAAACGAGTAACTAGTACTTATGCCATAATCAATGCTACTGTTATTACCGCACCCGGTAAAGCAGGAACCAAAGCTACCGTCTTAATCAAGGACGGAGTAATAGCAGGAGTAGGATCCAACTTAAGCTTACCTATGGAAGCACAAGTGGTTCCCGGAGACTCCTTGTTTATTTACCCAGGGTTTATTGCAGGGGCAAGTGAAGCTGGTATCACCAGGCCAGATGACCCTGAAAGACCCAAAGATTTTAATCCTACTGACCCTGCCGATGTTTTTGCAGGAGTTACACCTTGGAGATCGGCTTTAGATCAGTATTCAGCTGAATCCAGCCAAGTAGAAGATTTTAGAAAGGCAGGCTTTACAATTGCTCAAATTCTACCTGATGGTGGGATGTTAGCTGGTAAAGCCGCTATTGTTCTATTGGGTTCTGAATATTCTACCAATGTCCTAAAAACAAATTCTGCCTTAGCTGCAAATTTTAGTGGCGCAAGAGGTGTTTATCCAGGTACTGCTGTCGGTGTGATGGCTAAGTTTAGAGATGTGTATCAAAACACCAAGCTTACCAAACAACGAGCTGATCAATTCCAGACTGTATCAGGTTCAACACGCCCAGAGCAAACTTCTACTTACTCTGCTATGATGGATGTCATCAACAGTGAAGTACCAGTGATGTTTGAGGCATCTAATGACCTGGAAGTGAGAAGAGCAATTAGCCTTCAGAAAGAACTGGGTTTTAAATTGATTCTTACAGGTTTAGATGATTATTCTGCCGTGATAGATGTTTTGAAAGAAGCAAATGTCCCAGTATTGATCAGCCTTGAAGTTCCTGATGATAAAGCAATCAAAGCTCAAAAAGAGGATGCTAAGGAGTCTGTAAAAGAAGAATATGCTAGAGTAAAAGAAGCATACGAAGGTGCATTAAAGCAGGCTTCATTATTAGAAGAAGCAGGTATCGCATTTGGTTTCTCTGTGGTAAACACGAAAGCTGGAGATGTGAAAAAGACTTTGGCTTCCCTAATAGAAAATGGGCTATCTGAAGAAGCTGCATTGGCAGCATTGACCACTAATCCTGCTTCTATCTTAGGTATCAATAGAATTGCTGGAAGTATAGAGAAAGGTAAATTGGCAAATCTGGTTATCACTACTGATTCATTATTTAGCGAAGACAGTCAAGTGAAACATGTCGTTGTGGATGGCTATGTTTATGATTATGAAACTAAAGCAAAGAAGAAAAAGAATAGCAGTGATGGTGATAAGGTAGAAGTAGCCGGAAACTGGGACTATACATCTGAATCTCCTGCTGGAAAATCAGGAGGAGTTTTAGAAATCAGTCAAGATGGCTCCGATTTTACCGGATCAATCACCTATGATGACCCTTCAGGAAATGGAACTGCCAAGTCAGACATTAAAAATGTAACTGTTGATGGTTCAAACCTATCTTTTGATTTTGATGTGGCCGCTGGAGGCATGTCATTAACAGTAACTGTTTCTGGAGAAGTAGATGGAAGCAGTTTTGAAGGCAACATGAATGTAGGTCAATTTGGGACTTTCCCATTCAGCGCTACACTTAACCCAACCCTAATCGCAAACAAGTAAAGACATGAAAAAGCTCAAATATTTTCTAGCTGCTTTCTTGGGATTGAGTTTTAGCTTTGCTTCAGCTCAAACGCCAAAGGGTAGCGTTTTGATAAAAAATGCAACGGTTTTAACTGTTACCAACGGAACCTTAGAAAACTCTGATGTTTTGGTTGAAGATGGTATCATCAAAAAAATCGGTCAAGATATATCTGCTCCTTCTGGAGTGGAAACGGTGGATGCCACAGGCAAATTCTTAATGCCAGGTATTATTGATGCACACTCTCACGTAGCATTGGATGTAGTAAATGAAGCGACTGCTCCTATCGTAGCAGAAGTAAGAATGCGCGACATGGTAAATCCATATGAAATTGGTCTCTACCGAGCTTTGGCAGGTGGTGTAACTATTTCTCACGCGATGCACGGATCTGCCAATGTAGTAGGTGGTCAAAATGTAACGTTGAAGCACCGCTATGGATCATCTAATCCTGCTGATATCATCATGCAAGATGCTCCAAGAACTATCAAGTTTGCATTGGGTGAAAACCCAACACGTGTTCATGGTAGAGGAAAAGGCGTTCAGCCAAGAACTAGAATGGGTGTTGAAGCAATTCTAAGAAATGGCTTCAGTGAAGCACTTCAGTATAAGAAAGCTTGGGAAGATTATAATTCTGCCTCTTCTCAAAAAGGAAGTACTGCTGAGGCTCCTGAATATGACGAAAGACTACAGACTTTGGTGGATATTTTAGATGGAAAGATCATCATTCACTGTCACTCCTATCGTGCAGATGAGATTTATATGTTGATCAATGTAGCACGTGATTTCGGTATCAGTAAACTAGTATTCCAACATACCAATGAAGGATTCAAAGTGGCTCCGGAAATCGCTGAGTACACCATGGGAGCATCTGTATTTGCAGACTGGTGGGCTTATAAATTTGAGGTGTACTATTCTACTGCATACAACGCAGCTATTTTGACAAAAAATGGTGCAATCACTTCTATCAACTCTGATTCAGCTGAATTGATCCGTCACCTATACCATGAAGCTGCTAAAACGCAACGATATGGTGGAATGACTGATGAAGAAGCACTTTCTATGATTACTATGAATCCAGCCCGTCAATTGGGTATTTCAGATATCGTAGGTTCTATTGAAGAAGGTAAGCAGGCCGACTTGGTGATTTTTGAAGGTCATCCACTTTCTGTATATGCGATTCCTCAACAGACCTATGTTGATGGTGTAAAATACTTTGATATAGAAGAAGATAAGGATGATCAGCGATTGAAAGTAAGCCCTACAGATATGGTAGAGCCTATATTCTTATCTGAAGAAGATCATAGATGTTTGCAGGGTGTTGAGTTGAATTTCTCTGACATTTCTGAAACTTTATTCAATACCAATTATTAATTCCCCTAATCAAAAGAAGACATGAAAAGAATAACAAAAGCCTTTTTCGCCTTCCTGATGGCCTTTTTGCCCTTCATGGCAATGGCTCAAATTGACGGGGAATTTGTAAAACCTCGAACAGGAAAGTTTTTACTTCAAAATGCTACGGTGGTGACTATCACTAAAGGCACTTTGGAGAATGCATCCGTTTTATTGGAAAATGGAAAAATCATTCAGGTGGGAACCAATGTCAGCGCTGATGGTGCTGAGGTAATTGATTGCTCAGGACTATTTATTTACCCTGGGATGATTGATGGTGGTACCCGTCTAGGTTTGGTAGAAGTAAGCTCTGTTGCAGAGACGAATGATTATGCTGAAGTGGGCAATATCACTCCTAATATGCAGGCACTTACTGCAGTTAACCCCAACTCACAGGAAATTCCTGTAACTCGAGTTTCTGGTGTTACTACTGTAATGACGGTTCCTTCAGGAGGTTTATTCCCAGGAACAGCTGCTTTGATCAACCTTTTGGGTTATACTCCAGATCAAATGTACGGTGGTTTCAAAGCTGTAGTGATGAACTTTCCTTCTTCTGCCAGAAGAGGTAGATGGGATAGAAGATCAGATGATGACATCAAAAAGGATAATGAAAAGGCCTTGAAAGAGGCAAATGATGTTTGGGAAAAAGCGAAGACTTTCGCCAAGTTGAAAGAAAATGGTGCGGAGCTAGAGTACTATCCAGAAATCGAACAAATGGCCAAGGTGACTTCAGGTGAACTACCATTAATGATTGAAGTTAATGCTGCTGGAGATATCCAAAACGCCATTAAGTGGGTTGAGGGTAAAGAAGGTAAATTTATCTTCTCTGGTGTTGCTGAAGGATGGAGAGTAGCTGATGAAATCGCAGAAGCTGGTATTCCTGTGATTGCCGGTCCTGTTCAGGAACTACCTACTCGTGAGTCGGATCGATACGATGCGGCATATGCAAACCCTGGAAAACTGGCGAAAGCTGGTGTGAAAGTTGCCATCCGAACCAATGAAGAGGAGAATGTAAGAAACTTACCTTTCCACGCTGCATTTGCTGCTGCTTATGGCATGGGCAAAGAAGAAGCTTGGAAGGCAGTGACGATCAATCCCGCTGAAATCTTCGGTGTATCTGATATGTATGGATCAATTGAAGAAGGGAAAGTAGCCAACCTAATTGTGGCAACAGGTGATCCTTTCGAGACCAAGTCTGACATCATCCATGTTTTCATTAGCGGATATAGAATCCCAATGTCAAACAGACACATCAGATTATATCAGGAGTTTTTGGATAGATCTCCTGGTTTAGAAGAGCATAAATAAATAAGAATAAAACCAAATAAACCACAGGAAGCCTCACATTATCATGTTGGGGTTTCTTGTGGTTTTCTTTTGAAGTATATTTCAGCATGAAGAAGAGTTATATACTGATCATCCCCCTACTCTATCTAGGTTTCGCCTGCCAGGAAAAGCACAATGAAGAAGTAACCCAATTAATTGAAAACTATAGGGCTGAACTTGCTCCAGACCGTAGAGTGGCACGATGGGACCTTACATTTGAAAACGACTCCTTAAAAGGAGAAACTGATCAAATTGTTGGGCTTGCTAACTTTTTAGCTGAGCTCAATGAAAAGGGAGTTTCCTACACGAATGCTGTAGAACAAATGCCCGAGGCAGAGTTGGGAGATCAAACCCGAGCCTTAGTCACTATTTCCGTTGCCAATATCCGAAGTAATCCCAGACATTCTGCTGAGCTAGGTACCCAAGCCTTAATGGGAACACCCTTAAAAGTCCTGAAGGAAGATGATGGATGGTTTTTGGTACAAACACCAGATGGATACCTTTCTTGGGTGGATAGAGCTGGAATCCATCAAATGACAGAAGCTGAATTAGAGACTTGGTACACTCTTCCCAAAGTAGTTTTCACCTCTCTGACAGGCCATGTATGGAAAGATGAAAGCAAATCTGAAATGGTTTCAGATCTAGTTGCCGGAGATATATTGGTAGTGGGAGAAATCCATAAAGAAATGACTCATGTAACCCTTCCTGATGGTAGATCTGGGTGGGTAGACAATTCCAACTTAGATACTTGGGAGCACTGGAATGAAACCAGAAGCACCCAACCAGAAGCATTAATTTCCACTGCCAAGCAAATGATGGGTGTGCCCTACTTATGGGGTGGAACATCTATAAAAGGAGTAGATTGTAGTGGTTTTACCAAGACGATCTATTACCTCAATGGAAAAATAATCCCTAGAGATGCCTCCCAACAGGTAAATGAAGGAGAACTGATAGATGTAGACAAAAACTGGGATAAGCTTGAGGTGGGAGATCTTTTATTCTTCGGAGTGAAAGGCACAGAAGAGAAAAAAGAGCGCGTAGTCCATGTAGGTATGTGGATAGGAAATGGTGAATTTATCCATAGCCGAGGAAGAGTACGAATTTCAAGTTTTGACCCAAATAGCCCCAATTTCGATGAGTATGAACTCAATCGATACCTAAGAACCAAACGAATCATCAACAATCAATCAGATGGAGTAATTTCCGTCTCAGAACTTTTAAAAAATGATTAAACTAAATTTCAACCTTAAAAGATCCCTCGTCTTTGGGACCTTGGCTTTGGCGTTTACAGCCCAAGCTCAGGATGGCTTTTTCCAGAAAAATCAGGAGAAGCAAAAAGCTTTGGAAAGTGAATTTCTAGAGGCTGTAGATTTTAGTAGTTTCAAAGTACACCTGAAAGAAATCACTAAAAACCCTCACATTGCTGGGACTCCAGAAAACGAACTGGTACAGCAATACATGTCCAAAATCATGTCTGAGGCAGGAATGGATGTGAAGCTATATCCTTATGATGTATATCTTCCCAATCACCCGGGTGAATCGCATCTGGAAATTGTTTCTCCTGTAAAAATGACCTTATCACAGCAGGAAGCCATATTGGAGGAAGATCCCTTTTCTGCGGATGATAGATTGTATTTAGGATTCAATGCATTCTCAGGATCTGGTGATGTGACAGCAGAAGTTGTTTATGTTAACTATGGTACCCGAGAAGACTTTGCAAAACTCAAGGAAATGGGCGTTGATCTTACTGGAAAAGTGGCTATCGCTCGTTACGGAGGTAATTTCCGTGGTTATAAAGCAAAGTATGCTGAAGAAGCAGGAGCAATTGGATTGGTAGTTTATACCGATCCTAAAGACAATGGCTACACCAGAGGTGATGTTTATCCTGATGGACCTTATTACAATGAAACTACCATCCAAAGAGGGTCCATGTTGACCTTGGATTGGACAGGAGATCCCTTGACACCCAATGAGCCTGCATTGCCTTTAGACGGGCCTGTAAAGGTAGATAGACTAGATCCTAAAGATGTAGACTTTCATACCATCCCAGTAACTCCTATTGGATATGGTGCAGCAAAAGAGATTCTTTCTAGAATGAAAGGACAGGACGTTCCTGAAGAATGGCAAGGTGGATTGTCTTTCGACTATAAAATCGAAGGTGGAGAAGACCTTCAAGTAAGAGTAATGGTAGATCAGCCAGTTGATTTTATCCGTGCCAATAATGTGGTGGGTACTTTCAAAGGTTCCAAATACCCTGACGAATGGATCATTTTAGGTGCCCATTTTGATGCTTGGAGTTTTGGTGCTACTGACCCAAATTCTGGAACAGCCATGCTACTTACCCTATCTGAGGCTATTGGTAAATTGGTGAAGGAAGGAAAAGCCCCTGAGAGATCTATAATGATCGGTCATTGGGATGCCGAGGAACAAGGAGTAATTGGTTCTACTGAATGGGTAGAACATATGAGAGATGAGTTAAAAGCAAATGCTATTGCTTATATGAACTTTGACGGAGGGGTGAATGGTAGAAACTTTGGCGCTTCTGCAGCTCCAACTTTGAAAAAGATCATCATGGATGCTGCAAAAGATGTTGCTTTTCCAGATTCATCTAAAACCGTCTATGAGGTTTGGGCAGGTAAAAATGATGAACCAAGAATGGGTAATCTAGGCGGTGGATCAGATCATATTGCCTTTTACATGCATGTTGGTGTTCCTAGTTTAGGTGGCGGAACAGGTGGTTTGACCGCTTACCATTCTAACTATGACAACTTCCATTATTACAGCAAGTTTGTAGAACCAAGTTTTAAATTGGGAGGAACCGTAGCGCAAGTATTTGGCTTGGTAGCCTTGAGATTAGCCAATGGAGATGTGATCCCTTACGATGTTCCTCGATATGCGCAGGATCTGGAAGGTCACTTCGAAAATGCATTGAAAAAGGTTCAGACCATTGCACCAGATTTTGAGAAATTTGAAAAGTCTAGTAAAGCCTTGGAAATGTTAGAGGCCAGCTCCATGGAATATCAAAAAGCTTTGGATGCTGCCATGATTAGTGGTAATGTTTCAGATAAAGATTTGGAGAAAATCAATGAAGAATTGATTGGCTTGGAGAAAAGCTGGATAGATCCAAAAGGAATGTATTATGGAGAATGGTATAAGTCCCTATACGTTTGTAATGATCCTTTCTCTGGCTATGCTTCCTGGATTCTTCCCGGTATCCAATATGAGGTGGCAATCAATAGAACTGAGAAATTAGATGAATGGGATTCTCGCTATGCAAAAGCAATTACTTCCCTTTCAAAAAAAATTGATAAAATAACGAAGACTCTTTAAGGTCTAAATTTTAATGGAAAGCCCTGAATCATCGGTTGATTCAGGGCTTTTTTATTTTTAAAAATTGCTTCGCTGAAATACAGCTTCCTTCGGTCGCTGAGATATGCCTTCGGCGAGATAGAACCTATCTTGGCTTTACCAATATCTTATATATCTGCGGAGCTATCTTTCTTTATTCTTTTAGGTTTCGCGAGATACAGCTTCCTTCGGTCGCTGAAATATGCCTTCAGCGAGATAGACGTTATCTTTGTTAATAAACCCCCAATGCCGCTCCAGCGTCCAGATTCCCCCATCCATACTGAGAATTTTTGTTGGGGTATAAATCAGCAGTTGAAGTCAACCTATCCAAAATCTGGGCTCTACTCCATCCAGGATTTTGAGACCATAGTAATGCAGCAATTCCAGAGGCAGTGGCAGTGGCTACAGAAGAACCACCGACGGTGGAAGGGTCATTACCAGAAAATGCCAAACTCAATGGCTTATTCTCTGAACCAGCTCTTTCCATAATGACTGTAAAATCCACTTGGGAACCGGAATGACAAGTATTGCAACGCTGATATCCTGCTCCTTCTTTCACTCCAGTGATAGCCACTGTTTCATTCATATTAGCTGGAAAGATTACTCCATACCAATTGGTAAAAGAAGTGGATGTTCCAGCAGCCGCCATAATTAATTTTCCACGGTTGTAGGCATATCGAATGGCATCCGCAACTTTGGAATTAGAGAATACATCACCTACAGACATGCTAATTATTTTTACATCTGATCTCTTACCTAATAATACCAATGCCTCGGCCACCCCATCTTTTTCATTACCGGAATTCACAATGACATCACTGGTGCCACGAACAGATATAAGGTTGGCATCATAAGCAACGCCCAACATATTCCCAACACTGTTTCTTGGTGATGCAATTACTCCAGCCATAGCAGTTCCATGACCACATTGATCATTAGGGCCATCGTACTTCTTCCACCACCAAAAGCCGGTTTTATAAGTCCCGAATTTCTGAATCGTTCTATTGGCTGATTCCCCACTTTCAAAGCCTGAACCCAATAAGCTCTGATTCGGGCTTACCCCAGTATCAATTAAGCCAATGGTGATATTATCTCCTGTACTTTGGGTCCAGGCTTGAGAAATTCCCATTTGAGGATAATCCCAAGATGCTTTGGCGTTTGGTGAAACAATAGAATAGTCGGAACTAGGTAAATTGGGCTCTGGATCATTTGAACAGCCAGAATCTGAGAAATACCGTGCGTCCTGACCTTGATTCAAAAGTTGGTAGTCGAACTCATAACTCAATGGTTCGAAGTACCTAACCTCAGCCATTTCCCTCAAATTAACAAGCACTTCCAGGCTACTAACTTTGACCTCTAGATAAGGCAAATCCTCATGAATTTGTGAATCCATTATCACCTGTCTGGCATTTGGACTCTGGTTTAAATCCAAGGTCTCTTGAACCCGATCTAATACTTTTAAGGCACTCGCTTGCCAATTAGGATCTTGCACGGATTCAATACCAATTCTGGAATTGGGACTTTCTAGTTGGGCTGGGCTATAGCCTACTGTTAATACCGAATCACTTTGAACCAAAGCACTCCAAATCAATTGATCGGATTGGTCCATCCAAAGAAAATCACCCGTTTCCTGAAGGGATTTTAAGATGATTTGATCAATTTCCGAACTTGGAATTAGTTTTTGTTGCTCTTCCTCCAATTTTGACTGAGGATCCATTGGCGTTTCTTCCTGCTTACAGGAAAAAGTAATAAGGGCTAAAAAAAACAGCCCTAAGGATAATTTGTGTAGTTTGATCATTAGAAAAATATTTTTGTTTACTGATTATCAATAAGTTAAAAATAATCAATGTAAATCCTTCTAATGAAATCGAAAAAATAAAGAAATCCTTAGCTAAAAGTTCTTTCGAGCTGCTCTGCTAAATAGGCTTTTAGCTCCTCTCCTTCTTCTACCATTACCTCACCCGGCAAACCTAAAATAAAACGTGCTAATCCTGGTAAATGAGGAATCTCCCCTTGGAAAAAGAATTGATTCCTATTTTTAACTTCCATAAAGGGTCTTGCATTGGGATGTTCTTCCATCATCAGTTGGTAAGCCTTTTTAGACAGTTTCAACTTCACTTTAAAACGATTTTTACCTGTAAATCCAAAAAGTTGAGTCCCCGGTAGTTGGTGCTTTTTTTCAAACTTCCAACCTTGAGTAGCAATCACTACTTCACCAATTCTTTCGATCTTAAATACTTTCATTCTATTGCTCTCTGGTTCGAAAGCATGAATACTTTCATAAGTGCTGGAGAATGCCACAGGCTCTACCAATCGATCACTGGTAGTATCACTACTTAAGGAGTAATAATCCTTGAGCCAGACCTGTTTCTTATCCTGAATACCTTTTCCAATTTCATCCACCAATCGGCTTAGGTTCGCTTTAAAAAGCTGTTCCGTTCCTTGTTTTACCTCAGACCTAACTTGTAGCTTTTGCAGGATGGAATCATGCAGGAGGTTTCCTTTTCCTTGTCGTTCTATCAAAGCTTTTAACCACTGGCTTTCTTCTTGAGAGAACGTACCATAGTTCAGTGTTTGATCAATGCCTGGTCTTTGTTGAATTTTATATTTGCTAAACTCTTTAATGACTTCAAAACCCAAAGCCTCCAGCAGTTTGAAATAACGATAAATGGTTCGTTCATCCGTTTCCAGTAGTTCGGCAAGTCTATGTACAGGTTTCCCAATGTTTCCCTGTAGAAGGTTAATGAGTTTAAAAACCCTAAGGATTTTTTGTTGTTCGATTTTTCCTGCTTGAGCCATATCGTTAAAATTAGAATTTAAATCTAGGGAATGGAATCTGAGTTAGAAAGTTTTTGACGCAAATTGTCGAAAGAAATAATCCCCCTAGCCCCCTTGCCAAGGGGGAGTTGATCCGTTTCCAAATATGAACTTAGGTTTCAATTAAAAACCAATATTCTAAACATATAGAAATCAATAAAAGCCTCATCATTTCCCCAAGATCGAATTAAACGACCTTCACCAACTTCCCCTTTACAAAAGGGAGTTGATCCTTTTCCAAAAATGAAGTTAGGTTTTAATTAACAACCAATATTCTAAACATATAGAAATCAATAAAAGCCTCATCATTTCCCCAAGATCGAATTAAGCGACCTTCACCAACTCCACCTTTACAAAAGGGAGTTGATCCGTTTCCAAATATGAACTTAGGTTTCAATTAACAACAAGTATTCTAAACATATTGAAATCCATAAACGTCTCGTCATTTCAACAAGATCAAATTGAGCGAACTTCACCAACTCCCCCTTTACAAAAGGGAGTTGATACGTTTCCAAATATGAAATTAGGATTCAATTAACAACCAGTATAAAAACATATAGAAATCAATAAAAGCCACCATAATACTTTCAAGTCTTAAACTAGGTAACCTTCACCAACTCCCCCTTTTATAAAGGGGGTAAGGGGGATTTCAAAAATCAAACAAAATTAGTCTTATCAAGACCTTTTTCCTCCTCCAGTTTATCTATCAACCTATTTAGAGAATCAAGTACCTCCAGCATTTGTCTTTTGATCTCAGCATCAGGAATCCTAAAAAATTCTAGTCCTAAGTCTTCAAGCACTTTCTGTCTTACATTATCTTTCAGAACTGCTTCCGGGTGTACATGAGAATCACCATCTACTTCAATAACTAAACCCAATTTTTTACAATAAAAATCAACAATATAATTTCCTAAAGGCTTTTGCCGGTTGAAAGAATAACCTCGGAAGTTTTTAGCCTTTAATTTATTCCAAAGCAATATCTCAGACAATGTGGAGTGATTCCTTAGCTCTCTTGAAAACTCTTTCAGGGAGCGGTTATAAGGTAAAAAATACATTTAGTTAAAATAAGGAATTTTAAACAATCCCCCTAGCCCCCTTGCCAAGGGGGAGTTGATCCTTCTCCAAATATGAACTTAGGTTTCAATTAACAACCAGTAAAAAAACATTTAGAAATCAATAAAAGCCCCATCATTTTCCCAAGATCGAATTAAGCGACCTTCATCAACTCCACCTTTACAAAAGGGAGTTGATCCGTTTCCAAAAAATAAAGTTAGGTTTTAATTAACAACCAATATTCCAAACATATAGAAATCCATAAACGTCTCGTCATTTCAACAAGATCGAATTAAGCGACCTTCACCAACTCCCCCTTTACAAAAGGGAGTTCAACCTTCACCAAAAATGAAGTTAGGTTTCAATTAATAACCAGTATAAAAACATATAGAAATCAATAAAAGCCTCATCATTTCCCCAAGATCGAATTGAGCGACCTTCACCAACTCCCCCTTTACAAAAGGGAGTTGATACCTTCCCAAAAATGAAGTTAGGTTTTAATTAAAAACTAGTACAAAAACATATAAACATCAATAAAAGCCCCATCATTTTCCCAAGATCGAATTAAGCGACCTTCGCCAACTCCCCCTTTTATAAAGGGGGTTAGGGGGATTCATTCCTTCTCCAAAAATGAAATTGCTATAACTTTTAAATATTTAAAATCATATTTCACCAATCCTATAAAATTGAAATCTATTCCCTCATGGAATAGGAACTTAGGTATACAAAATTCCCTATTTTTACCTCCTTCATGATAAAAACCAACCAACTTTCTAACTCCCCTAAAAATCTGCCGCTTCTGCTGGGAAGTTTGTTCTTGATCTTTTATTGGATTTTTGGATTTGATGGTATCACCTTTAGCGATGACGTGTATTACATGTTAGCTGGTAGAGATTTCTGGAATGGAACCATGGAGGTGAATTCCTATCATTTTTCCAGTCGTTGGGGAGCCTATATTCCTGCAGGATTGGCAGGCTTACTGATTGGCTTTGATGCCCATACTTTTTCTTTGATTTCACTCCTTGCTTACCTTGGAGCTTACCTTTTGCTCTATAGTCTCCTATCCACAAACCAAGAAAAAATTCTGTTTTCACTTTGGTTTTTGACCCAAGTTTACCTCCTTCATTTCTTAACCAAAGTATATCCTGACGGTCTCTTAGTCTTTTGTGTGGCATTGGCTATTTTTGGTGCAAGCATTCGTAAAACAAATTCCGTAACCGGCGGAAAATTACTGATGATCGCCTTTACTTTAGGGTTTATTACTAAGGAAACTATCATTTTCCTTTTTCCTCTACCCCTAATTCTTTATTGGATTGATCATAAGTCAAACACGGTTAGAAAGGGCTTTTATTTAACCTTTTTAATTTTTTCAGTATTAGCAGCATTTCTCTATTTAGGGTACTTCTGGGCCAAATTCGGAGATCCTTTTTACCGAGTGACCTCAATCAATGCCGGCCATTACATTTCCGAATACACCTATGCAGACAAAGGTTTCTGGTCGATTATGGAAAGGTTAACGATCTTGCCTTTTCAAACTTTTGTGGAAAGAGCTTATTGGCCCTGGATAGTATTTGCAATTCCAGCAGTATATCAGGGGCTGAAACATAAAAAGCCGATATATTTCGAGTCTTCGATTGCTTTTCTGTGCCTGATGATTGGCTTTTGGTTTATGAGCTCTACTCTTGCTTTTTACAACCCTATTTACTTAAATCCAAGACATTTAATTATCCTCGTTCCAATCCTTGCATTTCTTATAGCAATAGGTTGGGATGCTTGGCAAGGATCCGTAAAATGGAGAAGATTTATCCTGATCGCTTTGGGATTTGGAGTAATCCTCGCAGCCTTGCAATTTGACTTAAAACAAGCTGCTTTTATTTCCTGCTTCTTCCCTTTACTCCTCATTAAAAAACGTAAGATTCAATGGCTGCTTTTAAGCTTTCTTTTACTTACTCCAGCTATTTATTCCATCTATTATCAAAACCAACTCAAGCAATATCCTTCATTAATTGATGAATTAACTAATATCACTCAATCGTCTGAAAAAGAGGATATTATTATTACTAATAATTTTATTCACTTTAGTAAAGAAGTCCTAATTCCAGAGAATTTAGAAGCACAAGAAAAGTTATATTCTTTGGAAGAAGTTGAAAGTTTGAGTCAAGATCCACCTGAGGAATTACAGGTGCTGATTTATCATTATTATCAACATGCCTATCCCAAGGAACAGGAAGATGTGGATGCATTGGAAAGTTGGCTTAAAGCCATGAATTATCAATTGCTGGAAGAGGAGGAAAAAGGGAAGCTTTGGATTCGAAAGTTTAAAAGGAAGAATTGAAAAGCCTTCGGATTAAAAATGCTTTCTATTGATGATTTCAGAGAGTACCACCGCATCTTTTACGGACTGTGGATCTTTCATCAATTCAGCATAGCGATTGACTTTTTTCTTTTTTACCGGTTCGATGGAATCAGGCCCTACATCAGAAAAATCTATTTGAGAAATCGGAACGGCTTTCTGAGCCGCTGACTTAGCTTTCTCATAAGCCCCATCATAATAGCTTATTTCATCATCTGCTTTTTCCTCTCTTTGGTACCTTCTGTCCTGATAAACAGGCTCAGGTTTTGGTGCCTGAGGCTTAGGTCTGGCAGCTTCTGGATTTTGTGCTTCGCGAATCTCTCGCATCAAGTCCTCAAAGGTTGTAGGTCTACTAGGAGTCTCTCCCTCCTGCTCTGTACCCTCAGGACTTTGCCCAGATTTTCTATTCTTGCTTATCTGGTAAATGAAGTAGCCGATTACTGCTATGAGGTAAATGATGTTTCCAAAGTCCATAGCTTGAATTTAATTGAATTTCTTGACAAGGAAACTAATATTTTGATTTTTGGTTCTTGCTTTAAGTTTAATCTCCAAGTGTTATAAAGTTAATTTCATCTTCCTTACCCATTTTTTTATTTATATCTAAATCGGGTTTAGAGGACGCAGCTGGGAATTAAAACTATTAAGCTATGCGGTGAAGTCTTTGCCTAAGCTTTTCCTATCAATATGTTCGAGTTTAGTACTTTTATTTAAAGGAATAAAGAATGAAAAAATGCTTATCCATCCTTTTTGTTATTCATGATTAACCCACAGTTGAATAAAGCTCTATGGTACTTTTGAGGCCAAAAGTACCCCTGTCTCTCGTCAGGCAGGCAAAATCCCTTTCCCTAAACTCTCTTTCAAGTCGGTATTATTTTTAGGAATTTCAATGTTTTTGATCGATTTGATTTATTTAAGGTTTATTGTTGAAAGCGCGTTAGGAGGACACAGCCGCGGGGAGTGCTGTTGGGACGTGCGGTGGAAGCTTAGCTGTGTCTTGATTTTTTAGTTCTTTTGCATCAAGGCAAAAGAACAAGAATAAAAAAATGTCTCTGAAATATTCAATACCCTAAGAGAACAATAATGAAAACCAACTTATAAAATCCCCCTTAGATTTACTAAATCCTTGGACAATCTGCCAAATGATCTTATTTTGTTTCTTTATTTCAGATTAATATAGAAGGATGCTGCTTAGTAAGCTGGAGATCAAGGGATTTAAGAGTTTTGGTGATAAAATGGTGATTCATTTTGATAAAGGAATCACTGGCGTAGTCGGCCCTAATGGCTGCGGGAAATCCAATGTCGTAGATGCAATACGCTGGGTTTTGGGAGAACAAAAAACCCGTATGCTCCGCTCTGATAAGATGGAAAATGTCATCTTCAACGGTACTAAAACCCGAAAACCATCCAACCTTGCCGAGGTATCTTTGACCTTTGAAAACACTAAAAACCTTCTTCCAACTGAATATACCCACGTTACCATTACCCGTCGATACTATCGATCAGGTGATAGTGAATACCAAATAAACGGAGTCACCTGCCGACTCAAAGACATTACCAACCTCTTTATGGATACAGGAATCAATTCGAATTCCTATGCCATTATAGAATTGAAAATGATCGATGAGCTGCTGAATGATAAAAACAATTCCCGAAGAGACCTTTTTGAGGAAGCAGCAGGAATATCCAAATTCAAAACCCGCAAGAAAGAAACCCTAAGAAAACTGGGAGATACCGATGGGGATTTGGATCGGGTGGAAGATTTGCTTTATGAGATTGAGAAAAACCTCAAAAGCCTTGAAAAGCAGGCCAAGCAAGCAGCAAAATATTTCGATATCAAAAAGGAATACAAGCTTGCCAGCATCAACTTGGCCAAGAAAAGTATTGAGAAATACACAAGCTCACTCGCTGAGACCAATAAAAAAATCCAAGAGGAAAATGATCGGAAATTGCAGCTTCAAACCAAAGTTGCCGATCAGGAAGCTATGCTCAATCAGCTAAAATCTGACTTGATCAGCAAGGAAAAACTTTTGGCTTCCCGTCAGAAAACTCTCAATGATCATGTGAATAAAATCCGCTCTTTTGAATCTGAAAAGAAAATCAAAAATGAGCGTTTACGCTTCTTGGAAGACCGTTCCCAAAAATTAAGAGAACAAATCGACTCAGATCGTAAATCCAATGATCGTGCAGGATTCTCCATTCGTTCTCTGAAGCATGAGCAGGAATCTGCAGCCAAAATGCTGGCAGAAAAAGAGCTGATAGTAACAGAACTTCGGGAGGCCTATGAAAGCCAGAAGGCCATTCATACGGAGCATCAGCAAAAACAAAAAACTCTCAATGCCTCTTTTGAGCAACTGAAAGAGAAAGTGTACCAATTGGGAAAGGAGCAAGAAATCAAGCAGATTCAGCTTTCTACCCTCAAACAAGAACTGGAGCGAACTTCCTCAGATGATTCCTCTCAAGAGGCCAATTTGGTGGATTTTGAGGAGAAGTTAATCCAACTCAAGGGTGATTTGGATGCTGCAACCCAAGAATATGAAGCAGTAAAAACAAAGCAAGAAGATCTTGACAGCAAGATTGAAGATACCAACCGCGTGATCGAAATGATCCGGGAGGAGTTGACCACTTCTTCTAGAAAGTTGGACTCCAAACAAAACGAATTCAACCTGACCAAATCCTTGGTGGAGAATCTGGAAGGATTTCCTGAGGCTATCAAATTCCTAAAAAAGAATAATTCCTGGGGCAAAGACGTTCCCCTCCTCTCCGATTTGTTGACCACGGATGAAAAGTATCGTGTCACCATCGAGAATTTCCTCGAAGGTTATATGAATTATTATGTGGTGGAAACAGAGACACAAGCGATTGCTGCCATTCATTTGTTAAGCGATTCGGCCAGAGGAAAGGCCAATTTCTTTGTTTTGGAGCATTTCGAACGATTCAAACCCAGTCAGACGAAGCTTTTTTCTAATGCTATTCCTGCCACAGAGATCATTGAGTTTGATGTCAAATACAGTCGTCTAATCAATTTCATTCTGGATAATGTCTACATCGTTCAGGGAGATTTAAAGGAGTTTCCGGAAGACAAGGATGTGGTATTTATTTCCGAAAGCGGCAAATTCACCAAACGTAAATTCTCTCTTTCTGGGGGCTCTGTAGGGCTTTTCGAAGGAAAAAGAATTGGTAGAGCCAAGAACTTAGAAAAGCTGGATAAAGAGATCAAAGAACTGAACAAGAAGGTCTCTGCCACAAGAAACAACTTGGATCAAAAGCTTTCTGACCTGATGAAGCTGAAAGAAGTCAGCTACAAAAAAGTCTTGGAAGAAAGCCAGCAAAAGATCAATGAGATTAATCAGAATTATGTTTCTGTTCGCACCAAAAAGGAGCAGTTGGCGGAACTTCTGAGTAGCAATGCCAATAAGCGTGAGGATATTTTGGATCGGATAGCCAGCTTGGAGGAGAGTTTGGAAGAAATTCAACCTCAGCTTTCCGAACAGAAAACAGCCTATGAATCTGATCAGGAGGACTTGGAAGTACTGAATGAAACTCTGGAAGAGGAGACTGCGAAGCTGACAGAAAAATCTCAGGCTTTCAACCAAGAAAATATCCAATATCATCAGCAGCTCAACCGAGTAAATAGCTTGGATCAAGAAATCGAGTTTAAACAAAATGCCTACGAGAGTTCGAAAGAACGAATTGAGAAATCTCAGGCTGAACTCAGCAATCTGGATACGGAAATCAAATCCTTATTGGAAAACAATGAGGTGAAGGATGATGAACTGATCGAGCTGTATTCCGAGAAAGAAGGTATAGAGCACGGAGTGCAGGAGGCAGAAAAGGATTACTATGCTAGCCGCGGACAGATTGATGAAACTGATCAGCAAATCCGATCCTTACAGAAAGGCAAAGAAGCCCATGATGAGTTACTTCATGAACTTCAAAATAATATCAATGAGACCAAGCTGAAGATGACGGGCCTGAAAGAAAGGCTTTCTGTGGAGTTTGAGTTGGATTTAGACGAATTGATGGAAGAAAATCCGGAATTGGATGAAGCCTTCCTGGAGTTTAAAGAAGAGGATTTAAGAGCTTTGGTCAGTAAGCAAAAGGAGAAGCTGGAGAAAATCGGCCCAATCAACCCAATGGCGATGGAGGCTTATGATGAGATCAAGGTTCGCCATGACTTTATCACCACACAAAAAGAGGACTTGCTAAATGCCAAGGAGTCTCTTTTAAATACCATCAAGGAAATCGATCAGGTGGCCAAAGAAACCTTCTTGGATGCCTTTGATAAGATCAAGGAGAACTTTGTCAAAGTATTCCGTTCTCTCTTTACCGAGCAGGATGATTGCGATCTGAAGTTAGTGGATCCAGACAATCCATTGGAATCTGCCATTGAGATTATGGCCAAGCCAAAAGGTAAGAGACCGTTGACGATCAACCAGCTTTCTGGTGGTGAGAAGACGCTGACAGCTACTTCCCTACTCTTTTCTATTTATCTATTAAAGCCTGCGCCTTTCTGTATTTTTGATGAGGTGGATGCCCCACTGGATGATGCTAATATTGATAAGTTCAACCAGATTATCCAGCAGTTTAGCGGCGAGTCCCAGTTTATTATCGTCACCCATAACAAGCGCACAATGGCTAGCACGGATATTATCTATGGCATTACCATGATCGAAGCGGGAGTTTCCAGAGTGGTGCCTGTGGATTTAAGGGAGTTGGCTTAGGAAGGAAGAAGTTATATTAAATGAATTTAATATAACTTCTTCAAGATTTTTTTAAACACTTGCTACTTTCAATTTAATTTGAATTAACCTAAAACAGGGTTTTTCATCGATGTTTTGCCATTTGAAGGCTTTCCGGACCTATGGCAAAACTTTTCCGGATACTCCTCATTTCCAAACTCACTCCACTTTTTCCAAGCAGACTTGCTCATAGGCTGATTTGGATTAAACTTTATCTGTACACCTGTTCGGATACAAAATCCATGGACAGGAAGATCTTCCTTTTCCCTAGTTGGTTTTGATTCAATTATTGTGTCCGAAGCAAGCTCTGTTGGATATTCTATAAACTTTTTCTCTGAAGATTTCCTCTTTTTGAAATAACCATAAAAGCGATCGGTCTCGTCAAGTAGTGTTTCTGACCCTAAATAATTTTTGCTTTTAGATATTAAGGATCGCTTATGTTCAAAAACAGGTCTTCTTATAAAAATTGCAGCGTGCGATTCTGCAATTTCGAAGCATTCATTCCAAGCAGAGTTATCTGCAGTCTGCTTAAATCTATCTAAAACACTTTGTTCAGAAAAAACACCAAATTCTATATTGTTCTTGAAGGAGAAGTCATATAGGTTTATTGATGTGATTACACCTCTACTTTCATTCCCATAATATTTTGCATGAAGGCTTGAAACATAAATAATACTGATGTTAGGAAATTTTTTAAAGTAATCGAAGTCATCTTTGCTCATACTCCGCTTTACCTCTTGTTCATTTTTTCCAAAAATTAAAATGATGTGCAATTCAGGTTTTCTGATATGGTTATCAAAAAGGCGTTTAAAATATTCGTCCAATTTAATGTAAGGAGATACAATCATAAGGATAGACTGAGCGTCCCAAATAATGTCATCTATTGCTTCAATTAAATCGTCTCCAGTTAAAAATTTACTCATAATTTATTTAATTAGTTAATTTATAATGATTTGAAGAAAGCTTGCTTTTTCTCCTTCAAATTCAGAACTAAAGAACCTAAAAACTAGAATAAATTTTATACCCTATACAGGGTATTTTTAAATAATTTTAAACTTTTAATTCAAAAAACTCATACTTCTATGCCTTTCCAAGTTCCTTTGACTTGGCCAAATTTTTTTTTCTTTAGGAAGTATAACTTTCCTCCCTTTTAGGTCAGCTAATCCATAAGGATGAGATCGATCCTCAATTACCTGATCTGAAACCAAGACTCTATAATCTTGATCTATAGAGACTAGCCCGCTATCGAATGCTCGATGGAGATTAGGGCATAGGGCAATTCCATTAGAAATTCGGTCATCTTGGTCTTGGCTAAAAGGGACAATATGACAAGCATCTATCAGAGATCTTCCATTAATTGAACCCACTTTCATTCCTGAAATGGCGCAGGTGCTTTGATACACTTTAGGTACCAACTTTTTAAAAGTCCAATTTCGCACATACACCACTTCTTCCTCTGCGACCTGCAGGCGCATTACTTTAGGAACTTCATTGAGCACATACTGCTGTACTTCTTTTAAGTATTTTCCTTGTTCCCTATTCGCTCTAAAATAGTGCTCACTTGATGAAGGGAAATAGAATTTCACCAACATATTTCTCATAGAATCTCTATTTTCCTTAAGAATCAACATCTGGAAAAATGGTTCAGATAAGCATGCGTATTCTACCATTTCTGAAAGAGTCTGAATACTTTGAATATGTTTAGTTATCTGATGTCCCGGAATGGTTTTTAAAAACCAAAAAGAAGCACCTTCTATTTTATCATTCTGTAGGTGATAGAATGGAAGGGTAAAATCTTCTATAAAGCCATCTGAGGCTAATATATCCCAATTTTCATGGAAGGTGCAAACTAAAATATTATCAATATAAAACTTGTTATCAGCACCATATCCCATATCTAGTAAATCTAGAAGTGTCAAAAGTAATATGGGCTTATGGGGAGCAAGTCCATAGGGAGTTGAGCCTCTTTTGAGTTTGGTTAAGCCAATTAAAAATCTTTCTAGATTCATCTATTAAAATTCTTCGAATACCAAACTAACTAGAATTTAGGATTTATCAATTCTAGCATTGCTTAAATAAATAGTGATAAAAGACTACCACCCTTTGTATAAATCGAAAGAATTAGTCTATTTCAAAGTAGAAAAATGACTTCATCAAGGTAACTTTTTCAAAATGCAAGAAGGAATTTATGAATCACTGATATCCAAGCTGGTGCAGTCAAAGCTTGATGAACTGGATCAAGAGGTGTTTTTTGTAGATCAAAAACCCATTGATAAAGCAGAAGCAAAGGATGTGCTTTCCCAATATTTTTCGGTAGTACTCAAAAGAGCTCTCTCCTATCTCTCTGGTGATGATGCTGTGCTAAGACAAATCGAACTAGTCAATAAAATCATCCTTTTGATCAAACAGGAACTGGATGAAGAGGAATTTGATCAAGATCTGCTGGCGCTGAATACTAGTTTACTGACTGCAATTTATTCTAGACTAGATCTTGGGGTTTCAGACTTTCAATTGTTTCTCAAAAGCATCACTCCTGAATCGAGATTGATCTTCAGTTCCCTGATCACCGGAGGTGGTGGCCCCAAGAAACTTCAGATGGATGGGGAATTACAGAAAGAAATTAGTTCTTCAAATCGCATTGATTTCTTAGTATCTTTTATCAAATGGGAAGGACTGAGACTTTTAATGCCACAGCTAGAAGAATTCACTAATCGAGGAGGTAAACTTCGATTGATTACCACCACCTATGTGGGAGCTACAGATGCTAAAAGCGTTGAATTCCTAGCTAATCTACCCAATACAGAGGTGAAGGTATCTTACAATACCAAGAATGAACGTGTACATGTCAAAGCCTATCTTTTTTATAGAAACACGGGTTTCCATACTGCATATATAGGTTCATCTAACCTATCGAAATCCGCTTTGACCAAAGGTCTGGAATGGAATGTAAAACTGAGCAATAAGGAAATACCTCAAGTCATAGAATCGGCTCAGCATACATTTGACACCTACTGGAATAGCAAAGATTTCGAAACTTACGATCATACTCGACACTCTGAAAAACTGAAAGTAGCACTTAAAGAAGGTCGTTTTGCTGGTGGAGTCGCTTTGGAAGTTAATCTTGGTTATTTTGATCTTAAACCTTATACCTTCCAAGAAGAAATATTGGAGAAATTGGAAGTTGAGCGAACTGTACATGGTAGATATAGAAATCTGTTAGTAGCTGCCACTGGAACTGGAAAAACTATTATTTCAGCTTTTGATTTCAAACGATTCTATCAGAAAAACCCAACAGCTAAATTACTATTTGTTGCTCACAGAAAGGAAATACTTCAGCAGGCCATGGGAGCTTTTAGAGGAGTACTAAAGGATAACAATTTTGGCGAACTTTGGGTAGATGGAGAAGAACCAACACAATACAGACAGGTTTTTGCATCGGTCCAAACGCTTAACAATAGATTGGAAGGTTTAGAATTATCTGCAGGCTACTTTGATTTCATAATTGTTGATGAGGTTCATCACATAGCTGCCAATAGCTACCGCCCTATTCTCCATAAGTTTACTCCTCAGATTTTACTTGGACTAACTGCTACACCTGAACGAATGGATGGGGCCGATATCTTGGAAGATTTCTGTAATCATATCGCGGCGGAGATTAGGCTTCCGGAAGCTCTAAATCAAAAACTACTTAGCCCTTTTAATTACTTCGGGATTTCTGATACAGTGGACCTATCTAATGTTTCCTGGTCTAGGGGTCGATATATGCCATCAGAGCTTAGTAGCCTCTACACCAGCAATGATCAGCGGGTTGGAAATATCATTGACTCATTAGATAAGTATGTGACCGATATTCAAGAAGTAAGAGCTTTAGGGTTTTGTGTCACACAAGAGCATGCCCAGTTTATGGCGGAGAAATTCACCCTAGCTGGATTAAAAGCTGATTACTTGGTCAGTAATAGAAATGATAACCGCAAACATATTCGAAATAGACTCCAGAAGAAGGAAATCAACTACTTATTTTTAGTAGATATCTTCAATGAAGGAGTAGATATTCCAGAGATAGATACGGTCTTATTTTTAAGGCCTACAGAAAGTCTAACTGTTTTTTTACAACAGTTAGGCCGAGGACTACGATTGTCAGATGAAAAGGATTGTTTGACTGTATTGGATTTCGTGGGAAATGCAAGATCAGAATATGACTTTGAAGGTAAATTCCGAGCAATGATCGGCAAGACAAATACCTCTATCAAAAGTGAATTGGAGCGTAATTTTCAGCATGTTCCATTAGGTTGCTCGATTATTTTAGAAAAGCAAGCTAGAGAAACCATTTTAAAAAACATTAGGGCTTCGATCAGTCCGAATCGAAATCAATTGATCCAGAAAATTCGGAACTTTCAACATCAATGTACCCTGCCACTAACCCTCAAAAACTTTATTCAACTCCATCAATTTCCTCTAGAAACGATCTATAAAAGAGGCATGTGGCAGAGACTTATGTATGAAGCTGGGATGGTAACTGAGCCTGATTTAATTAATGAAAAGCAATGGCAGAGTTGTGTAGGTAAAAAATGGCTTTCTACTGAATCTTATTCCTATTTTAAGTTTATCCTCGGGCTAGCTCGGAAAGACTTTCAAGTTAAATTTGATGAGTTAAATGAAGTAGAAAAGACTATGTGCTTGATGCTTCATTATGATTTTTGGCAGAATGCAGGTGGCTTTAAGTCTTTGGAAGAAAGTATTAAGGCAATTGGAAGGAATCAAAGCATGGTTAAAGAAATGGTTGAGGTTTTGGAGATTAGAATGGATCAGATAGGCTTTATGGAGTTGGAAATAAATCTTCCTTATGAACAGCCATTGAAGGTTCATAGTAGATATACTAGAGATCAGATTCTTGCTGCTTTTGGCTTTAGTACTTTTGAATCCAAGTCATCTAATCGAGAGGGTGTGGCTGAGAATAGTGATTTGAATACAGAAATTCTTTTCATCAATTTGAATAAGTCGAATGAACATTATTCACCAACCACCATGTACATTGACTATGCAATCAATGAGAGACTATTTCATTGGCAGACTCAAAACTCTTCTAGAGCAGACAGAGGAAGGGGATTAAGCTATATCCAACACAAACAAAAAGGTAAAAAAATACTCCTCTTCGTTCGCGAGGAGAATGAGAATGAATATGGTAACAAATTAGGCTTTGTATTTATAGGAGAGGCGAACTTTCAATCTTATGAAGGGTTTAAACCAATGAATATTACATGGGAACTCAACGAACCCATACCGCCATTTTTATATCAGGCATCTGCGAAGTTGTCAATAGGCTGATTGAACCTAGACACAGATTGACTGAATCCATTGGGAAAGCTGGTACTAGAGAATCTTTGGATTATAGCTTTGCTGGTAGTTTCAGCTAAAGTATGAAAAACATCCGCCTCAACTACCGCTATCGGGATGCCCATAATTACAAGGAATTTGGCTCTGTGGTATTTTCTAATCCTAGAGGAATGGCAGTGGAAGAAGCCATTTCCATCCTTATTCCTAAGTTGATCTCTGAGGAGTTTTTTGTTCCAGGTGATTGGGGATTGCCTCGATTACATGCCTCTCCGTATAATCCAGAAGTGGATCATGAGTGGCATGAGTTTGAGGGGTTTGAGGAGACGGAGGAGGAGGTTACTGATGAGAGGGATATTGGAGAGTTTTTGGCTAAAGCCAGGCAGCAGTAGAGAACTCTTTATCGGAATGGCCTAAAGTGCCATTCCTATTGATAAGGTCAAAAAACCAAATCGTGGAAATTGTCTATTCTAAAAATCCAGATTCATTTATTCCACATGGTTTTGCATCGAAATCCAATCAATGGTCTCTTGCCCCGATTCCTAACGGGGAAGCTGGAGGCTAAAAAGAAATGGCTAAAGCCCAAATTATAGATTGATTAAAAAGATTAAAAAAAGGCTATAGAAATTTTTCTATAGCCTCTCTTTTTAATAGTTAAAATCAATAATTCAAAGGTAAAATAACATCACTGATTCCATGTATTATTCCATTAGATGCTTGTAAATCAGTTAAAATTATATCTGAATCGCGGTTATTCTCATCAATTAATGAAGGCCCTGAAGTATCGACAGTTAGAGTACCGCCTTGTAACATAGTGATATCCCCATCCATTAAATCTGAAGAGAAAACAACTCCCCCACCAAAAACATGGTATTGTAAAATATTTGCAAGCCTATCTGTGTCAAAAAAACCAACAGTTCCGGCATTTAGACCAACTTTATTAAATGCCTCATCATTTGGGGCGAAGATCGTAATACCATCCAAACCAATTAAGGTTTCTCTAAGGTCCGGAACTGCATCAATCGCCGCTTGTAAAGTAGTGAAATCTCCTGTAGTGCTTACAGTATTATCCAAAAGCTCCATGACATTCTCCATGGGAGGAAAAAGTACTGCATCGATTCCATGAATCACTCCGTTTCTAGCCATTTTATCGGTTAAAATAATATTGGAATCGTTGACCATAGGTCCATCTGCCAAGCTGATCTTCACGGCAATACCATTGATAGTAGGAACAAAACCCTCTACTAATTCACTGGAATAAACAGACCCAGCCACCACATGGTAAAGCAAAATATCTGTTAAGCCTTCCAAATCACCGATATTACCAGGGTTTAACCCTAGTTCTGCAAAGGCAGCATCATTTGGTGCAAAAACTGTCAATTCATTTTTAGCAAAAACAGAGGCTAATCCTGATTTACCTAATGCTGCATTAAAGGTGGCATAGGTATTTCCTCCATTTTTTCTAGCATTCAAATCCCCGGAATCCGAATTCTTTTCCATTGTTTTTAAGACCTCAGGAATTGACTTTAGATTACTTTCCAGCATTGGGCTGCTTGACTCTTCCGTATCAGTACAGGAAGCAAAAGCAAAGGATATTAGGATGACTAATAAACCCTTCCAGGTATAATTCATTTTTGTTAGCATAGCTTGTTGATTTGGGTTATTGAAAATTTCAGATTTATAACCTGATGATTTTCAAAATGTTTAAAACAGAATGCAACTTCCCAGTCAACTAAAAATCTCATAAACTTCATATAACCCAACCTTTATATTGCTAAAAGGCCTCTGTCAAAAGGCTTCATAATTTTCCCAAAATCCATAAAAAAAGGCTAATTGAACATTCAATTAGCCTTTCCATTCATTATTTACCACTAAAATAGTTTACTCTAAGGCAGGGTCAAATGTACCTCCCCAACCTACATTTTGTTCTAGATTGCTATTTCTATCAAGTACCGATTGTTGTATAGATCTGTTTTAAGAAAAACCAATGTAATTGTTTACAGCATGCTATTTTTGGAGCTTTTGAACCAAGCTGGATTCTAATAAAATTACTTCCTTGGAGTCACAAGATGATTTCTTCTAAATTTTTGAAAATGGTTTTTATGGGTCTCATCAGTTTTTGGTTTTAGCTGTAGAACTGGCTTTGCGCACAGTGTTTGTATTTATTTTGGGAAAAATGATATGAACCTCTCTAAAAACAAATTCACTTTACTATCTACTCTGCTTACTGTAGGAGTAGCAGCACTTGCAAAAACGGCTGTAGACAACCGTTATGAGAAAATTACCGGAAAATCGGCTCCAAAAAACCCAGAAACAGATGATGCATCCCTTGGGGATGTAATTCTATATACTGCTATTACTGCTGCTGTTGGCATGACTGTAAAGTTATTAGTGAGGAAATTTTTTACCAAAAAGTGGAAAAAACTGGATGGGGAAGTTCCGAAACACTTGAAGTAGTTTTTGGAAAAATTTTGGCTGAAGCCGATTTTAATGAACAAATAACGAGCGGAAAGGGCTAAAGCCACATTCCTATTGATTAAATAGCGAATGACCTAAAGCCACGTTCCAATCAATTATAGCCAGACAAATAGATCAATTATTTGTGATTTTTTTACTGTCAAAGCAAGCCAAAAATTGCAATCGAAAACTATTTAGCTAAACCAGCAACAGATGGCGATTTATAGCAATCTGAAACTATTAATTAACACCAGCTTTAGATGATGTTATTAACTATAAACAGGAATCTTATCCGGCTTTAGCCGAATTTTTCTGTTGGTAAAAAGGTCTTCATACTCTCATTGGAATGGGCTAAAGCCACATACCTATTGATTAAATAGCGAATGACCTAAAGCCACCTAGCTCCAATAAATTAAAGCCAGACAAATAGATCAATTATTTGTAATTTTTTTACTGTCAAGGCAAGCCAAAAACTGCAATCGAAAACTATTGATTAACACCAGCTTCATATTGTGTTATGGGAATAGGAAACTATCAATCGATTAACACCAGCTTTAGATTGTGTTTTGGGAATCGGAACCTATAAATTAACACCAGCTTTAGGTGGTGTTATTAACAACAATAAGCAATTGTTGCCGGCTTTAGCCGAATTCATAAATCTTGAAATTTTTGGAATCCAAATTTTTCAATGAATTCCTCATATTCTTCTTGAAAAGACTTTTTCCTATGATGATCCTCTTGATTCTTGATATATTTCCTAACCCGATCTAGCACCGACTCAGAAACTGAAACTGCGTAATATTCATCTTGCCATTCAAATTTCTCTGCTGTCAATTGACTTTTATTAATCCAATAGGAAGACTCACCTTTGATGAGTTGCATAATTTTTTGGATGGTTTGATTTATTCCCAAAGAAACTAGGCAATGACAGTGATCATCGTGTCCACTCACAAAGTCTACGAAAATTCCTTTAGATTTTGAGTTTTCTCGAATATGTTCCCATACTTTTAATCGCAATTCTTTGCTATTAAAATAAGGATATCGATTTTTTGTAGTCCATACAAAATGGATATAAACTTTGACGAAAGGCATCTTTTAAAAAATTAATAAAATAACTACATTAAATTTAATGAATTAAAATTCTTTCACAACTGAATTTTTTGGCTGAAGCCGGTTTTGATGAAAATTTACTAGTGGAATGGGCTAAAGCCACATTCCTATTGATTAAAAAACGAATGATCAAAAGGCGCCAAGCTCCAATCAATTAAAGCCAGACAAATAGATCAATTATTTGTAATTTTTTACTGTCAAAGCAAGCCAAAAATTGCAATCGAAAACTATTGAGCTACACCAGCAACAGATGGTGATCTATGGGGATCTGAAAAACTTAATTAACACCATCTTCAGATGCTTTAATGGGATTGGAAACTTTCAATTAACACCAGCTTTAGATGGTGTTATTAACTATAAACAGGAATCTTATCCGGCTTTAGCCGAATTTTTCTTTTGGTAAAAAGGTCATGAAACTCTTACTGGAATAAGCTAAAGCCACATTCCTATTGATTAAAAAACGAATGATCAAAAGCCACACTCTACTCGATTAAAACCAAATAAATAGATCAATTAATAGTGATTTTTCTACTGTCAAGGCAATCGGAAAATTGGATTCACAAACCATTGAGAATCACAAGCCAAGGATCCTACATTATGAAAATCGGAACCTATTAATTAACACCAGCTTTAGATGGTGTTATAAAAAAACAATCGGGAATTATTGTCCGGCTTTAGCCGAAACAACTTACTTCTTTCTCTACTCCCAATCCAAGTACTTTTGCCACGGATGCTGCTCTTTGAACCCTAGGACTTCGCGGATTTTACGGTTGGAATATAGAGCTTCATGTTCTCCAAGTTCACGAGTAATCGGAACACCTGGAAAGAATCTCTTTGCCAACTCCTTGCTGGGAATTACAGCACCATTTTGATCGTTGGCCGCATTAAATACTTGATAACCCAACCCTTCTTTTTTCAAACATAAATCCACAATTTGCCCCAAATCCCTTGCATCAATATAGTTGAAGGCATTCCTTCTACGAACTTCAGGGTTTTTAAAATAGTGAGGAAATAATTCAGAATATTCATGTGGTTCAATCACATTGCCAATTCGAAGCGCATAAATATCAATACCAGATCTTCTCTGAAAGCTGCGTGCAGTCTGCTCATTGACAACTTTAGACATTCCATAGCTATCCATTGGATTTACGTCATAATCCTCTTCCAGGGGAAGAAAATCAGGATCGGTTTTACCATCAGAAAAGCAGAATCCGTAGGTAGTTTCCGAGGAGGCAACAATCACCTTTTTAATTCCCAGTTTCACAGCCGCCTCAATCACATTATAGGTTCCAATCGTATTGACCCGGAAAGTTTCATTGTCAGGATTGATCAGGATTCTGGGGACTGCAGCAAAATGCACCACCGCATCAAACTTGGGCACGCCATTTCCTGGCTCCAATTCACCTAGGTTTGCATAAGAGCTCATGGCATTAAACATCTGTCCTGAATCTGTAATATCTGCGATTAGATTATCCACTCCTGGGTAATTTAAGGGCTTTAAATCCACATTCATCACTTGATGTCCCTGATCCAATAGGTAAGGAATAACATGCTTTCCTGCTTTTCCTGAACCTCCAGTAAAAAATACTCTTTGCTTATCCATAGTTGAATTTACTTATTCTTTCTTCTCTCTTCTCTGATCTTTTTGATTCTACGTCTAAAAATCAAATATAGGATCAGAATTACCAAGGGGATGGCAATAAAAATGATCTGATTACTGGTTTCAGAGAAGTCAATGGGGCCACTTGGTTTAGGAATTCCCTCTTGATATTGAGCAAAAGAAATCCCCGGAATCAAGAATATCATTGATAATAAGAAAGCGCTAATCTTTTTGTTTACTCTAAGGAACTTGTTCATCATCATTTATTTAATTCTTCACCTTGACTTTGTTTGAATCTTCGACAGCTAGGAAAACCGTAATAAATTCCATCCAAACAAATGGGACATAATTATGCCTCTACATAAAGCCCCAAAACAAATACCAATGTAAAAAACTGACAGTTAATACATTAAAAGATCATTGAATCGTTTATTTATAAAAAAGATTACCCTATTCGGGAAGAAAATTCCTTATTTGCTAAGGGCTTTCCTAACTGCCGGCGCCACTATATTTCCATACAATTCTATAGCTTTCATCAATTTATCATGCGGCATAGTGCCAACACTTAAGTGAAGTAAGTAGCGTGTCAAGCCCATCATTTCCTGTTGCATCAATATCTTATCGATCACTTCTTGGGGATCTCCCAAAACTAGAGACCCTTCTTGAGAACGCATGGCATCAAATTGACCTCTGTTCATAGGTGGCCATCCCCTCTCTTTTCCCAATTGGGTCATCACATAAGAGTATGGACCATAAAAATCTTCCGCTGCCTGTTCGGAGTCTTCACCAATAAATCCATGAGAGTGCACGGCAATCTGTATATCCTCAGGTTTTCTCCCAGCCTTTGTCCAAGTCTGTTTATATAAATCCGTGAAATAGGTAAATCGATCTGGGCTTCCTCCTATAATAGCCAAAGCTAGAGGCAAACCTTTTTCAGCAGCTCTCACGACAGATTGTGGCGTTCCTCCCACTGCCAACCAAATAGGAATCTCCTCTTGGAAAGGCCTAGGGTATACCCCTCTATTGGGGATTGCAGGACGAAATTTTCCTCTCCAAGAAATCTGCTCAGATTTGTTTAATTGTAAAAGTAAATCAAGTTTTTCAGCGAAAATTGCATCGTAATCATTCAGGTCCTGACCGAAAAGCGGAAAAGATTCTATAAATGATCCTCTTCCTGCCATAATCTCTGCACGTCCTTCTGACAACAAATCCACATGGGCAAACTGCTGGAAAACGCGAACAGGGTCTTCGGAACCCAAAACTGTAACTGCTGATGAAAGTTTGATATTTTTGGTAATTACAGCTGCGGCTGCTAAAACTGTGGCAGGTGAAGAAACCACAAAATCTGGCCTATGGTGTTCTCCAATCGCATATACATCCAAACCTACTTGATCAGAGAGTTGGATTTCCTCCATCAGGTTTTTCATGCGCTGAGCAGGTGAAAGTTTCTCTCCAGTCTTAGGATCTGGGGTTAGTTCGGCAAAAGTACTGATTCCTAATTCCATCTTTTTTTGGCTAAAATTTGAATGAAGAACATTGGTAAAGGGGAAAAAAGTTTGGGTATTAGAAGAATTAATTTTCATTCTCTGATATGAAGATCTTGGTGGGCCACGGGTTCAAAGCATCCATTCGGTTTTAATTCTTAGGTATTTCTTATGAGGAATTAGATAATTGTTCCAATAGAATGTAAGTTGTTTAGGAACCGTTTAAATAACCCATGTTAAGCCATTCGTGAAGACAGGAACGACGGCGAAGATTATTGAATTGAACGGCAGCAAACACTCCTTAAAATAGAATCAAGCCCTGAAGGGGCGACAATTTCTTTAGCCTAGGGTAAGGAGGAACGACGAAACCCTAGGTAAAAAATGAGGCACACCCTTTTCCTCGGCCCAGAATCATCTCTTGAAATGTGAAATGTATTGCCGAGGATTGGAAAGCCAGTTGTTTAAGAACCATTTAAATAACCCATGTTTAGCCATTCGTGAAGACACGAAGGGCGTAGAAGATTATTGAATTGAACGGCTGCAAACACTCCTTAAAATAGAATCAAGCCCTGAAGGGCGACAATTTCTTTAGCCTAGGGTGAGGAGGCACGACGAAACCCTTGGTAAAAAATGAGGAATACCATTTTCCTCGGCCCAGAATCGTCTATTGAAATGTGAAAGTATTGCCGAGGATTGGAAAGCAAGTTGTTTAGGAACCGTTTAAATAACCCATGTTAAGCCATTCGTGAAGACACGAATGGCGGCGAAGATTATTGACATGAACGACAGCAAACACTCCTTAAAATAGAATCAAGCCCTGAAGGGGCGACCATTTCTTTAGCCTAGGGTGAGGAGGCACGACGAAACCCTAGGTAAATAAAGTGAGAAACACCATTTTCCTCGGCCCAGAATCGCCTATTTAAATGCGAAAGTATTGCCGAGGATTGGAAAGCAAGTTGTTTAAGAACCATTTAAACAACCCAGGTTAAGCCATTCGTGAAAACAGGAACGGCGGAGAAGATTATTGATACAAATGGAGCTAAAATTATGGATACTAAAGGCGGCGAAGATTATAGACATTAACTGAGGCAAAATTTAAGAAAAGAACGAGTCCTACATTAAAAAAAATAAGGGCGAATAATTATTCGCCCCAAAACAAATTAACATTGCTAACTGCTTTTTGAAAATGGCATTATAATTATTCCTTATTCGGTTTTCAAACTGATCACTGGATTCAAATATGCCACTTTTAGGACTTGATAACCCACGGTCAAGGCAGCTATAATAATGGAACTACCTATTGCCAAGGCAAATGTCCATACATCCAAACTGATCTTAAACTCAAAATCCTGAAGCCATTGGTTCATAAACCACCAACCAATCGGTGCGGCGATCAAAAATGCAATCATAATCAAGCGCACAAATTCCTGACCGAAGAGCCAAATGATATGGGTAACTCCCCCTCCCATTACCTTGCGAATTCCAACTTCTTTGGTCTTCTGGGAAATCATAAATGAGATCAAACCATACAGTCCCAAACATCCAATGAAAATGGCAATAAAGGAAAAGAATTGAACCCCTTTCAGTAGGGTTTCTTCAGACTCATAAAACTGTGCAATACTCTCATCTACAAAGGAATACTCAAACATTTTGTCAGGATTTTGAGCTTTCCATATTTCTTCTATTTCCTCCAAGGTAGATTTGACAGAAGCTCCATTTAACTTGATTGCAAAATTGGAATACATATTACCAGCCGTGGTGATCAGTGCAGGAGAAATTCCCGCGTGCATGGATCTATCGTGAAAATTTCGGACCACACCGACAATTGGGCCTACCATATTTCCCCCATTGGCATAGATCATTTCCCCTAAAGCATCTTCAGGTGAAGTGATCCCTAGTCTTTGAAGCATTGCTTCATTGACAACCATCTCCCTTACCGTATCTGAAGGAATCAAATCTCTTCCTGCAAGCAACTCAAGATCAAACGTAGAGATATAATCTGCATCTGCCAGTTTCATATTAGTGGGAAAATTCACCTCTTCTGTATCCGAGCCAAATCGGATAGAATTATTCCAGGAGCTACTTGAAGCAGGAGGCTGAAAGCAAAGGGACACTTTTTCGATACCCGGTAAGCGAAGCAACTCGCTTTTCAATGTTTGCTTAGCTATTAAAGAGTCACTACCTGTATTGATCATTACGATAGATTCCTTGTCAAACCCAAGGTCTGCCTGTTTGGCAAAACGCATTTGATTCATAACCACAATCACTCCAATAATCAATACCTGAGAAATGGCAAACTGCATGACGATCAGCGAACGGCGGGTATTAAAACCACCTAACTGTTGCATAGAAAGTTTTCCTTTGAGGGCAGCTACTGGTTTGAAGCCTGTCAGAATCAGTGCCGGATAGCATCCTGCCAATAGAGTGATAAGGATGTTCAAACCTAAAATAAACAACACTAAAGTGCCATCTGAGAAGAAATTGACAGGAATCTGGGTACTAAAGAAGTCATTGACATAAGGTACCAGTGCCAATGCAGCTACCAAAGCGATCAAAATACTGACCGTGGCGATAATAGCAGTTTCGAAAATAAACTGCCAAAACAATTGACTCCTAAAGCTCCCAAGAACCTTCCTCACTCCCACTTCCTTGGATCTTTTCAGAGCCTGAGCGGTTGCCAGATTGACAAAATTCACACAGGCAGTAAGCAATAAAAAGATACCGATAGCGATAAGAATCCCGATATCAGATTTCTCCATAGCTCCCCCATATCTACCATCAAAATGAACATCAGAAAGGGCCTGTAGTTTGTAATGATGGACATTTTTACTTTCAGGTCTGTGCAGCTTCACATAAGGGGCTAAAGCCTGCTCCACTTCTTCAGGGCTAACATTTGGGAGGAGCTTTGTAAAGCAATACATACCACCTGTGATCCCTCCCCAAGCTTCATCACTTGCCAACCAGGGGTTAAAATCTTTCATACTGCTATAGGAGACAAAAATCTCAGCACTGATATCAGTATTGGGAGGCAAATCCTCCAAAACACCTGTAATAGTAAAGGGTAAAAAGCTATTGTAAGTAATTACCTCTCCGATGGGATTCTGATCACCAAAATATTTCTTGGCCAACCTTTCGGTAATTATGGCTTTGTTAGGTTCTGCCAAGGCAGTTTTCATATTGCCTTTTAATAGAGGGAAATTGAAAATATCAAAAAACTCAGGCTCGGTAAATGCAAAACCATTAGGTTCCTTGACCAGCTGTTTTTCACCATTTCTCTCAAAAGATATTACAGCATCAGATTCCTGAAACATGCGAGCAACTTTCTCGGTGTAGGTATGATTTTCTCTTAAAACCATCCCCAAAGGCGAAGGAACGCTGTTGGTGAAAGATACCGACTCTCGATGTTGCTCAGTGACAATCCGGTAGATTCTATCTTGGTCCTGATGGAAATCATCAAAACCTGAATGATGCTTTACCAGCACAAAAATCAAAATACAACAGGTAATACTAAGTGCTAATCCAGAAATATTGATGAGCGTGTATTCCTTATTTCTAAGGAGCGTTCTCCAGCCGATTTTAAAATAACTTTTATACATGCCATAAGGGGTTAAGTTTTGATAAGGTTTTCTGGGGCGGATGATTCCTGGGCGAAATAGCAAAAGCACATCTTTGATAAAACGCCAGTCCGCTTTCCGCTTTCCAAGCGTTTCTAGGTTTCTCTCATAAACCTCAAAGAGGTCGCCTTCTATATAGTCCAGCATCCTGGGATGACAGAACCAGCGGAAAAAACTGAGAAAGAACTTTGGAGGAAAAGGTTGTTTACTTTTCATTTTATATGCCACCTAAATTCGCTTGCCAAATCGTTTTAGGAATGGCAGCCCAAAGTTCATCTCGTGTATCCTTCGCATATTGAATCGCCTTTTTCCCAAGTGCTGTTATCTCAAAATACCGTCTTGGTCGTCCAGCCCTTTCTTCAGTCGATTCTCCGGAGAATGATTTCAAGTAACCTTTATCTTCCATCCTATTTAAGGCTGTGTGCAAAGCACCCATACTTACTGTCCTTTTAAGTCTTGCTTCAATCTCGTCTTTGATGGCTACACTGTAGGCTTTGTTGTTTAGAATCCCAACAGTCAGCATGACGATTTCTTCAAACTCTCCTAATTGATAATCTTTCATGTGTTGTACTTTAATAAAATCTCCCTCAATGCCAGTTGGGAGAAATTTTGCAGGCATATTTATACTCAATGAATTCCAAAATCATGAACTGATAGACTTTAGAAAATAATTATATCTAAATGTAGGAATAATAATTATGCCAAAAGAAAAAAGGCCTCGTATGATGAATACAAGGCCTTTTTAAATATTAAAATGTTCAAAACAGAACATCAACGGTCGATTTTGAATCAGTGGCTATCCTTTAGAATAACCATTTACATTTCATATAATCTTTAAACTATCTCTAAGAAGGTGTGATTTAAAAAGTACTAAACTACCACAGCATGTAATACCTACACATGCTGTGATAATTGCGCTCTTCAATTCTACCCAAATTAAGTAAGTTCGATTTTTGCCTGATCTCCTCCTTTTTCTAAAGATTTTTCTTCTTTTGGATCATGCATTAACTCGATTACTTCTCCAGCAAGAGAAGTGATTAATCCACCTGTCCGAACTAAAATCACCACTGCATACAATGGATGTTTATTAATTGGTGGATATCCTAATCCAGCTGGTAAATAATAAATCACCTTTCCTATGTAATTAACATTAACAAAAGTTTTAGGCCATATACACATCGCTACAATAACTCCTACCCCAGCTAAACTATATACTGCGGGTTTGATATATTTCATGGCAAATTTTCCTGCTTTAGCAAGACCTCCAGTTCCTACAGTTGTAAGTCCAAGTAAGCTGGCCAAAAGTGCTACATCCAAAATCAGAATAGGAATCAGAATCCATTTAACAGCAGTAGGAATCTCAACTTTCCTATGATATAGCAATCCCATCGAGCCCAATACTGAAATCATCCCAACACCTGCCAAGGCTTTGGATGCGGTAGAAATAAAACCTAAATCCTGCTCTCCCATTTCTGCAACTTCTTCCACAGGGAAGAGCAGTACCTCTAAACTTGTTAGCCCCACACTAGTGAAAGCCATTATTCTTTCTATTTCGTCTTCTACGCTCATGATAAATTAGTTTAGATTAAGTTGAAATACTCTTTCCCCAGATTTAACAAATGCCTCTCTGGTTTCATCTGAGGCAAACGGTGCTTTTCCTTCACCGATTTTGTAAAGAATGGTGGTTGGGATAGCCACAAAAAGGCACATAACATCCAGAAAGGACAGTTCCTCCCCTCCTGAAATAGATTTGTATAAATCAGAGATTAATGGAATATGCCATGCTTTGTTAAGCCCTACATAGGCCACATCCAGCAATGCTTCCAAGGAAACCAAAATCACATTCATTAGATTTTTGACTAATGAAAGGCCCATTCCTGCGAGTTTATTTAGCGCAGATTTAAGAAAATCAACAAAGGTCATTTTACCAGTAATCACTTGGTTAAAATCTTCAATTAGCCCCTTAAAAGTGATTACAAAATCATCCCCTATTTCAGAGAAAATATTTCCAAGATCTTTAATTAGATTTTCAAAGACTGATCCAAATTCGGAAGGCATATTATCTTTCATAGACTTACCTTTTCCTCCATCAATAAAATCTTTTTTCGAATTAAGCCAATTGGATCTAGGGTCAGCTTTCGTCTCTTTAGGAGAATCTGCCACATTCGTATTGCCCAGGCCATCAGGAACTTTCACCAGATCTGGATTGAATTTGGCTATCTCTTTATCCAAAGTTTCATTGACAAATTTTCGGATAGACTCAACCTCTCCTTTCAAACTAGCAACCGCATTATTGGTAAATCCTTTCAAAGCATTTTTTGTTGCCAAAATGGAATTCCAATCAAACAGAAAGGCTAAAAACTCAAATAAATCTTTGAAGAATACCTTTATGGATTCAAATACTTTTTGAATAAACCCACCTATTTCGCGAATCGTTTTGACCACCCAATCAAAAACCTTTTCTCCTATCTTGATAATAAAACGCATTCCATCTGCAACTCTCTCCACTACAAACTCAAAGGCCTCTTTTGCCTTATTCCAAATACTATGAAAAAAGTCCCCAAGGGTATGTCCTGCATCTGCCCAAATTCCTGAGGTAGTAAAAGCAGTAGTTGGTAAAGCGGCAAATGATGCTGCTCCTACCCCTGCCACCTGATTAGAACCTGTAACTAAGGCAGAAGCATGTTCCGTTTCCATGTCTTTGGCAGCATTCAGCATTTGAGAAATCCCTTTCTCAGCTCCTTTTATGGTATCAGAATCTACCCCAACTGGAACTAATTTCTTACCATTGGGAAGTTTTGCATTACCTAATCCACCATCAGAAATTTTACTTTCAAGTCTATCCAATACTTTTCCAGTAAGGTTGATCCTTTCTGGAGTACGAAGGAAATCTGCGGTGATAGTGATATTCCCTGAGGCAATATCATTGACGGGACAAATGATCGTTAGCTCTGGAATAATTCCTAAGGGAACTGAAACTTTGTGATCTGGCCCCAGGTGATAACTTTTGCTATTGATGTAAACAAATAGGTTAGAATCTGAACTAAGCCATATCTTTTGGTTCAAAAACGATTTGGTACTTGTATCGGTATTAAATCGGATATGAGCAGAATAGCTTTCAACTTCTTTAAGGCTATCGGTAGCTTCCACGTAGATTTTATGCTGATTCCACATCGTGGTTACCTCGTCTTGCCATAACCTTGTCAACTCACTACCTTGAGAAGTGCTAAGTGAATACAATTGATTTCTAGCTCCTTTTCCTTTAACGCAACTAAATTGATCAGCATGTTCTACCATCAGCAAAGGAGCGGTCCACCTATCTGTGCTAAACTTCTGCTTCCCATGGTCAAAAAAGCGATTGGTTTGATAATGTAACCCTTTCTCATCCAGGGCCCATATTGTCTTTTCTTTACCAAGACCTGCCGAACGGATTTTCTGGATATTGCCATAAATGCCAGGAAGTGTCTGGATATTAAAGTCCTCCCCATCTGTAGCCATAGCAAACTCATGAACTTGCTTTCCTGCAGCATAGACTAGATCATTTCCATCTTCACCTTCTAGTAATGCAAAGCAATTGATTGACTCATTCACCTCGAATCTCCTTTGCTCGACCTTATTGTATACCGGATCTGAAAATGATTGGTACAACATGCTTTTAGTCTGCCCTAATTTGTAAAGAAAAAACACCCCACTGGTAAAGAGAAAATTACCCAACTCAAAAGAAACTATTTCCTTAGCGTTTTCAGGCAAGGTATATTCCTGAGGTTTCAAAGATTCTAAATCTGCCAAGTAATACAATGCATCCTTTCCTGGTTCGGATGTCGCAAATAGTACGTGCTCAGTTCCCAGAGAAACCTTATCTATCTGCTCTTTGTAACTGCCAGCTGTCATTCCCTCCCAGGATATTAATTGATCCAAGTCTTCAAAATTGGTATTTCCAAGTGGGAGTTTTTGGCTGATCCAAACCTGGTTATCTTCAACTTTAGCAATTTGAAATTGCTCTTCTTCATTATTATATTCTAGTTCAAAAGATTTTACCTTATTATTTGACAATGAAAACGTTAACCAACCAGAAGCAGAACCTTCTTTTCTAAGGAGAGCTTTTAATTTATCTTCTTTATCCAAGTAAAAAACCAAGGGTTGTTCTTCCGCAATCATCAGCGTCCGGATTTCTTTGCCCGCCTGAATAGTGGATTCTGGGAAATAATTATTCATCAACTCACTGTAGGAGCTCATTCTTACCTGATCATCTTTACTGATCGTTTGTATTTTTTGATCTTGCATGATTTCTAGGATTGTTTTTCTAAAACTGGAGCATAGGAAATATCATAAGCCACTAATGACTTATCTTCTAACAAGCGTAAATTTTTATAAGCATAGGTTTTACCTAATGGAAGAATCACCTTGTTAGTTTGATTCAACATATCAAGTTGACGAAGCTCTTCAATCTTTTGATTTTGAATATTCACGTTTTCCTTTCCAAGATCTACTGCGATCTGGTTAACTATACCCTGAACAATTTTTAATGGCCAAGCAAAAATGAACATCAATATGTCTAGCAGCGCTGATAAAAATGTGTCACCAATAATACTTGTGTTATTATCAAAAGCAATTATTGGAGCTTCCAAACCATTTTCTAAATCAAACCTTCCTTGTTCCCCATTGATAATAGTGAACTCCATAATACCTGTTTTACCAGGTTTATTGATTTGATTTCCATAGGTGTATTTTCCACTTGTGGAGAGTGTTACATCATAAATGTCCCATTTCCCTATATGGATATGCACGTCAATATTTACTTTAAATTGGTAGGTCACTTTGATTCCCCTGTCAACATTTTCGATCGGCATTCTGACCAAGGTGTAAGTGGTATTGATTTCATCATCAATATGCTTGGTATTACAGTGGGCTTTCATTACAAATAAATCATTGATTTGCTGGAACCCTCCATTTTCTACTTCCACGTCTTTTTGTTCAGAGAAAATACTGGCCACATAGCTGTCAAGGCTAGTGAGATAATCTTTAAAATGTGATTTTTGAATGGCAAACACCCCGTCTGTCGTTGAAGTTGAATCCTTCCCTAACTCAATTAAGCTGGTAGACAAAATCCCAGTATTTTGAGATTTTACTGGATCTTTCCCATGAAGCATCATTAAGAAGTTAAAGCCAGAATATTGACCTGGTACAGGTTTCTTGCTGTTTACTTTCTCACTAAAAGAAGTAGAATATTCCAAGGAAGTAGGTTGAAACATCGCTTCTTGACTATTGATTTTCGGTCTTGTGACCCCATATCCTAATACATAGGGGTGATCTGTTCCCGGAAGGACTTGATTAAAATAGCTTTCAATTGCTATTTGAAGAGGAACAGCATCTTCTATAGAAAACTTGCTTTTACTCTTATCGAAATTCGAGATGTTGGCATTCTCAAAATTTAAAAAGAGGCTTTCAATTCTAAAATCAGATTCTGATAGTCCGGAATTCCGAAGGATTAATTCCATTTCATCATCAGCGTCCATCAACATTTGACTTTTTTTAATTTTTAACCTCCCTATAGGACAAGTAAAAGAATAAACCCAGTCATTAACCTCATAAGTACTGATAGCAGAAGTAACACCCCCTGGCCGATAATAAAGCGTACCAGAAGAAAAGTTAATTTCTAAAGTCACATTTTGAGTATCCTTATTAATAAATTCTATTGTAGGAGGTTTTAGCTTTGCCTGCCAAGCAAAATCAAAATTGAGTCCTTCAGACTTTAATTTGGAAACAAGCTTCCCTACTTCTTCCCAATTATCTGCTTTTTGGGCTTCTGAAATTTGGTTTTGAAGGCTCATCCATTGCTCGATTTTTTTCTTTAGATCATCCTCTTCTCCCTCCAAATGAAAAGGTTTTTCTCCTTTGGGATCAAGAACATTCCCAACCAAAACATTCCATTGATTATGGATGTGCTTTCTCTTGAAAAGTTGTTGAAACTGATAATTAATGGTGCTCTGAGACAAACTCAACACCATATCAAAACCAGCTAGGTTTTGTTTATCCTGCATGCGTATAAATGTTTAGCTCTAAATAGCCAATTGGAAATTTCCGACTCTCTCAAGACCTAGCTAAAAGAACAAACAAAGCGATTTCCTTTAAGAAAAATGGAAACCTGATTTGAGCGCTAAACGATGAAAGAAATCAATAAAAAAAGCCTATTCAGAAAATTAAAAATGATTGAACTATCAATATAATTCATTTTTTCTCTAAAGGAAAATTTTATTTGAGTGATACATCTCAATACTTTGATATTCAAACAAATATAAAATCAAAAAAAGATAGTTTTAATTGATTTCAATTCTACAAAAGTGTCATTACTCTTAGAAAAAATCTCTTTCATCTCAAATTTTTCAATTCTTTTTTTAAAATAAAAAATCATATTTTTTTTTAATCATATAACCGCTTTAGTCTTAGAATCTACACCATAAAAAAAGTGACCTCAATTAAGGTCACTTTACATTTTCTAAAATTCTGTTTTAAATCCTATAAGCTGATTGTCTCTCTACCATCCAGCCAGGATATTGCTTTGGGAGAGGACTAATTTCATCTATTTTAGTTAGGTCATCAGCTGTTAATACCAAATCGGTAGAAGCAATATTATCAGATAATTGATCTAAAGTTTTGGCTCCTATAATTGTGCTGCTTACTCCAGGTTGCTGCCTAACCCAGGCCAGTGCTATTTGAGCTATACTTACATCATATGATTGGGCAATTTCACCCATGATATCTACCAGATCATAAGCTTTTTCTTTATCAATAGGAGGAAAATCAAAATTTGCTCTTCTAGAATCTGCATCCGCTCCAGAACGGGTGAATTTTCCTGTTAAAAAGCCGCCTGCCAAAGGACTCCAAGGAAAAATAGATAAATCATGTTCCTTAGCCATAGGTACCAATTCATGCTCAATATCCCTGCTTACTGCGGAATAATAATATTGCAGTCCGATGAATTTGTGATAGCCTTTAAGCTCGGCGATGGTCTGCGCTTTTGCAACCATCCAAGCAGGCCAGTTACAAATGGCTATGTAACGTACTTTTCCTGATTCTACAATATCATTTAAAGAGCGAACTATTTCCTCCAGAGAGGTTGCAGGATCGACTCCATGAACATATAGAATATCTAAGTATTCCAGTTGCAACCTCTTCAGACTGGCTTCTACAGAGTTAAAAATATGGTATCTGGAAAGTCCTGTGCTATTAGGCTTATCATTCATCCTTGCCAACACTTTGGAAGCAATGACCACTTCATCTCTAGGAATGGATAAATCTTTTAGGCCTTGTCCTAGTAACTGCTCTGATTGACCAAAAGAATAGACATTGGCAGTATCAATGAAATTTATTCCTGCATCAATGACGGCTTTGAGCATTTCATTTACTTCCTTTTGTTGGAGCTTCCCAATATTTTCCCACATCCCAGCATTTTGTCCTCCAAAAGTCATGGTGCCGAAACATAGTTCGGAAACCATCAGGCCTGTTTTTCCAATGTAATTGTACTTCATGAATGTTTAAGTTTTTTGTTAAAAATGGCTACTAATATTCAACAGGGTTAAAGAAAAAACAGTTTCTGAAACAAAGGAAAATGCTTTATGCTTACTACTTCACTTGCTTATTTTTTCTTTAAAGTTTTCATTTGAAGTTTTGAGTTCATGTTCAATCAGGTTTGACCACTTTTTTTGTTGCTCTGGGTTTAAACCATTTTTTGTTTCTTGGTCATATAGTTCCTGTTTTTTAGCCAGCTCCCTCAAAGCATCCAAATAGGCTTCATAAATTTCTGCTGTATAAAATTGGGGGTCCAAAGCTAATTCCAAGAGCTTCTGTTTGAATTTATTGACCTGAATTTTCACCAAGTCAAAATGTAATCGTTCGTGGGCAATCCCATAATCACTTGGCGTTTTAACCCAGGATTGTTTAGGTAACATATAAGTTTTGATGTCAACTGTATGATATAAGTAACCATCCACCATAATTGAACTCTCATCTATAGAAAAGCTTGTGAAAATACTGGCGTTGAAGTCACTCAAGCTAGGAGGAGAATCTTTAAAATCACTCCAAACCAATGGGTTTTCCGGATTATAAAAAACTGTATCAGTTTTATTTTCTCTGATCTCATCTAGAATTTTGAGTTTTACTTTAGAAGCTAATACAGGGTTTCCTTCACTCTGAATCTTCTGCCATGAATCAAAATATTCCAAGGCTTTATGAAAAATGGAATTCACTACAAATTGAACTTGATTACTTCTATTAGCTGACCTTCTATAACTCAAGCTTCCTAAATAATCGGTTAGAGCAATGGGATCAGCCTTACCCAGTAGATAAAATTTCATTTTTAACTCTATATCACCTTCATAAAGTTTTGTCGCACTGTTATATGATTCTGTGAGCACCACCCTGCTTATTTCAATCTTTATCTTTTGCTGAGGTGTATTTCCATTTTTTACCTTTTCCTGAAATAGACTTAAGACTCCATTGGTGCCACCTTTTAATACAGCAGTTCTAGTTTGTCCATTTTGATCATAAATGACTCCCAGTTGAATACCTTCTTCCTGTCCATTATCTATTTGAACATACTCATAATTCCTTTCTAAAAAGTATTCCCCGTTAGATCGTAAAGTAAACTCCTTCTTTTGGGCAATAGAATTGGTGCTAATGAATATGAACCAAAAAAAGAATAAAAAACAGGTTCGCATGAGGTGTTTTGGGTTTGAATTGACAAAATACCAAGATTAAACTATTTCCTTTAAGCCCTTGAAATAACACCCCATTAATTCCACAAAATTTAACTTTATTTCAGAATGTGAAATACTGCTCAAAATGAAGAAAAAATTAAATTATCAACTATCCAGTTGAATCATTCAACACACAAAAATACAATCCTAATTACTTGTATATAAGCTAATTAATAGCTAATATAGATAACATTCAAGGGTTTTTAAGTGATTTTGAAATAGTCCCTAGCCTACTATTTCTTGGTTTTTTATTTTTCTAATTACGCTTGTCCTATGATTCTTACTAATCAAAGATCGTTGATAGTTTTTATGCTTATTTGGAGCTATATATTTTATAGTTTTCAAGTAGCAGCCCAGCGCCCTCCTACTGGTGGTTCTGCACCACCTCCTATCCAAAGTGAAGAAGACAATGGGATTAGCCCAATTGTTTTTATTGTCGGTGGTCTGGCCTTAGGTGCTGCAACTTATGTCTTGGTAAAACCTAAAGGAGTTAAAATCCCTGTTTCACAACATTTACCCAATTACTTACTGGCAAATAATATACTTCCCAACCAGGATGCTTTGGAATTGATGTATGAGTTAAATCCGGAGTTGAAAGATATGCCAGAAATCAGATCGAAGAAGAAATTAACTTTACCCAACTTCCCTATTTTGGATGAAAATATCCCACCAGAAAATCCTGCATTAGCTTCCTCAGAAACTTCTTTGAAATTCAATAATGAAGTTGAGCTATTCAATTCTTCTAAGGAGACTTTCACCCAACTTGAACTTGCTGATAACAGCAACGAATCCATAATCAATATGGAAAAAGTTCAGGCTTTGATAAATCAGGTGGAACAAGAGTTAAATGCTATAGGTAATCCAAATGACCGCAGTTATGCGATGCTTGGGGAGTTTATGAATGATCTTTTATCGGTATTTAACCAGACCATTATTGAAATAAATGAGGAAAAAACTGTGAATACAGCTCAGCTTTCTCTTTTACAGAACATTGTTGACAATCTAGCAGAATTGATAAGTGATTCGGCCCTGCTGAGTTACCAGCATCTTGATAATTCAGTTCTTTCCCAACCTAAATCCCTGGATAAAAAAAGATTTATAGCATCCACCAATCCTCATAATAATCAGTTAGAAAATCCTTTTTCAAAAAGGAAATTTATCGCAGACACCAAAGATTTTGCCTTTGCAGTTTATAAGTATTCTGAAGAAGGCGAACTTATTACGAAAGGACCAGAGATAGAAAATAAATATTTCATCAGCTATGTGGTTCCAGCCCTCAAAGATTTCAGTGATTATTACAAACCTATCTTAAATCCTGCCACTTACGCCATTGCATCCTTACCCCCAGCAGTCATGTATATTGAGGTAAAGGATATTAACGGAAATGTGGTTTCGATCAATAATCCTAAAATTGATTTTAAGTCGGTCTATGAAGACCCGCATGAGCTCAATGAAAACAAGATGATCAAAGTACCATTGTTTATCAAGCCATGATCGTATTGCTGAAATATCGAGCAGCTTTTATAGCGGTATTATTCGGCCTTTTCGGAGGAGCATTATCCAAGCTTTTAGCCATTGATGAAATGGTTTTTTATTACGCTGCTCTGGCCAGTATCATTGGGTTAGTGGTGAATTTGATGGTTTCATTTATGCTTAAAGGAAAATGGAATACTCATGTAAAGTATTCTTTAAAAGCCATTTCCGGGATTCTTTTTGCGGCTTTGATTATCTCTCTTTACTGGCATACCAAGTTTTTTATTTCTGGAACTTTCGCTTTTGAAAACTTCAATAATGATATAAGTTATTATATCAAAGGGAGCCAATACACGCCTATAGCACAAAGGTTTCTAAAAGAGAATCCATTAATCCATTCTGATGAAGACCTGATTCGCGAGGGGTTCGGTTCCCCTGCAGAAAAAGATAAAGTTTGGACACAGGAATCCATTGATGCCAATTGGCTAAAACTATTAACCAGCTATTGCTTGATAGTCATCTTCTTTGTGGCACTTATCTCTTTATTAATAGAGATCTTATTGAGTAAGTATGGTAAATCGACGAAAAAGCTAATGTTCTAAAATCAATCCACTTCAAAGACAACTCTAGTATGAATTAACACAATATTTTTAAATCTAAAATCATGAAAACTAAATCAAATTTCATTAGGCTTATCCTATTTTTTCTGATTGGAAGCTTTTCCTTTTTTGGATGCGTTTTGGATGATGAGCCATCAATAATTGAGGAAGATCCTACTAATGATCTTGGAGATTATGACTTACCTAGTTCAGTTCAAGACCTTTTCACTCCTTCCGTATTAGAAATAACAGGAAGCTTAGAGCCTTTTTTAGATAAAATCATTTCAAGAGGAATGGAGATAAACACAGGAATCAGGCCGCCTGAAATAAATAAAACAATTTCTTCACAAGATGGTCTACCTCTATTTAAAGCTCCATTAGAATTTAGGATTAAAAACGATTGCATTTATGATGAATTGTACCCTTCCTATGCGGACTCTACTTTTGGTGGGTATTTTGACTCATTGATGATTTTAAAACTCGAAGAAGATTATGTTTCATATGTTTCCTACAATTCAGAAACTGATAAGGATATATACCCTTTTTCAAATGGATATGATCAAGGAAGAGGAGTGGGTATTGCCACTGGAGAGGGGTTAAAGTTCTCTGTTTTTTACAAAGTTGATGATGGTAGGTATGGCAATATTTCTTATCAAGCCCTATGGATTATCTCAGGTACTTTTGATTTAAAAGTTCAAAATAGAGAAATGGCCTTAAAAGATGTGACCAAATGCATGGTTCTTTTATCAAAAGGAAATGATCCTCAGAGTGAAATGGCTAATGTAGGAACCATTCGAATTTTTAAAGATGAAAACCCATTAATGATCTTAAATCCTGATTAGATAATTCCTTATCAATAGATTTTTCAAGTCTTTCCCTTGATAAATAGCTGTTGTGATCTCTATCTTTCAGCTTTCTTTCAATGACTTATTATGTTTTTTACAATTGAATCTGAGGAGTTATCTGTCAAAATAAACCTGATTGGACTGGAAATCAATTCCATACGATCCAAAGAAACAGGGCAAGAATATTTATGGCAAGGAGACCCACAATTTTGGAAAGGACAAGCACCAGTACTTTTTCCCATCATCGGAGCTTTGAAAGAGGGAAAAACCAATTTTAAAGGAGAGGAATATGCCCTACCTAAGCATGGGTTTGTAAGAAATTCTAGTCTTGGGAAAATGGTTAAACAGGAATCCGATCTACTGTTGTTTCGCATTGAATCCAATTCAGAAACCCTTAGGATGTATCCATTTGAATTCATATTTGAGATCACATTTCAAGTCAAAGGAAAATCTTTGCACGTAAGGCATCAAGTGTTCAATACCGGAAAAGGGGAAATGTATTATTCTCTCGGCGGACATCCTGCGTTTAACTGCCCCATTTACCCAGAAGAGAAACTAGAAGATTATTCCATTGCATTTCCTGAAATAGAAAATGATCAGACTTGGTTGATTACTAGCGATGGCTTGATTGGAGGACCTGGAGAAACTATGCTGGATAATTCTAATAAAATCTCCCTACATAAACACATTTTTGATCAGGATGCCCTGATTTTAAAAAACCTGAAATCAAGAACGGCAACCTTGAGCCACAAAACAAAAGGCGCACTCCTTGAACTGACTTTTGATGATTTTGATTATCTGGGAATTTGGGCAAAACCTGGAGCCCCTTTTGTATGCCTGGAACCTTGGTTGGGAATAGCTGATTCATCAGAGCATTCCGGAAAATTAAAAGAGAAAGAAGGAATTCGGAGGCTAGAATCAGGCAGCTCCGAATCCAAATCTTACTCTATCAATATTTTACGCTAAACATCAGCTGATTCAAAATAGAATATTGAAAACCAAAGAGGCATAAATTCATTTAATAAGGATGATTTTCAACTTATCTGATAATGGATAGTTTTAATTCATCTTATTCTGATCTTAAAGAATTGACGGGGTTGATTCTGGTCGTCCAAAGAACACGAACAATAACTGTAATCAGAGCCAATACAGCTGCAACCATCCCTGCTCCGGCAAACATCCACCATTGCAAAGAAATTTTGTAAGCAAATCCATCTAACCAGGTATTCATTCCCTGCCAAGCAATGGGAGATGCAATAATTAAAGCAATCCCAACCAATTTCATATAATCCATAGAAAACAACTGAACAATATTCCCGGCAGAAGCTCCTAACACTTTTCTGACTCCTATTTCTTTCACTCTTTGCTCGGTCGCATGTACAACCAATCCAAAAACCCCCAATGCTGCTAAAATCAACATTAAGACACTGAAAAAAGTAAAGAGTTGAGCCTGTGTTTGCTCCTTCTCATATTGTTTGTTGACCAGTTCATCTACCCATTCAAATTTCAATGGCTTTTCTGAATAGATTTCAGACCAAATTGTATTAATTCCCGAAAGCACTTGCCCCTCCTTACCTTCCTGGAGTTTAATTAATACCGAAGCATAATTGAATTCATTGCCTGTCATTATCAAGGTAGGCTTTATGGGTTCTCTCAAAGAAATACTATGAAAATCTTCAATAATCCCTATAGGTATTGCTTCTAGGTTGGATTCAAGTGCTCCCAACTCCTTTACATTTAATAGATCGGCTGTGCTAGCCGTCATTAACACGTTGGACGGAACCTTTTCAGCCGTTTCTTCCGCTTGAGAATCAGAAAAATTTAATTCTTGTTCACCAAAACTTCTTCCTTCTATCAAATTAAACCCAAGCACCTTTGGTAGATCAAGATCTCCAATGATATAGTTAACTTGGATAGATTGGTCAGGATCATCTGGAGCTATTATTTGCTTTGTCATGGAAGCCGCTCCCTTAGTTGGAACCCACCTGCTTAAGCTTACATGTTCTACTCCTGAGATTTGAGCAATCTTTTGTTTTAATGCATCAGCTTTACCATCCGTAGCAAAAGAGGGTAAACTTAACACATGAGATGCATCAAAGCCCAAATCTTTCTTTTCCATATAATTCATCTGCGTCCAAACAGTGACTGTACCAATCAAAACAAGGATTGCAAAAACAAATTGTATTGCTACCAAGCCCTTTCTAATCACCGGCACAGATGTATTCATTCCGATACCAATTCTGTTCTTCAGTGAATTACTCACAGCAAAACCTGAAACCATCCATGCTGGATAAAGACCCGCCAAAACACTCAGCGAAATCACTATAGCAACAAAAATTATGAGTAGCCTCCCATTTTCAAACAAGTTTACTTCTAGATCATGCCCTAGAAACCTCTCCAAATGAACTAGGCTCAATGCATACACCGAACTGGCAAGCAGCCCAGCTATCAGGAAAAACAAAAGACTTTCATTTAAGAATTGTGAAATCAATTGTTTCTTCCCTGCTCCTAAAACTTTTCTTACACCTACTTCCCTGATCCTATTAATGGAGCGTGCAGCACTTAAATTGATAAAGTTAATGCAGGCAATAAGCAATAAAAGAAAGGCTATTCCTGAAAATAAGTAAACATTACTTTGGCTACCTTTTACAGCCTGACTAGCAAATTCAGATTTTAGGTAAATATCCTCAATAGGCTGAAAATCAAAAGTTGGAAGACGTTTTTTCGCTTCTTCAGAAGCATCTGTAGTATAATTACTATACCATGTATTCACTTTTTCTTTGAAAGCCGGCAAGTCAGTTTGGGCTTTCAATAAGATCATTTGCTCTTCATAATAACCCCAGCCTTCACTATTCAATTCTGTAGTAGATGGCGCTGATATCTGAATGCCATCCGCTCGTAAATAGGTATTGGAAGGTATATCTTCAATAACCCCTGTAATTAAAAAAGGCCTAGACTCAGAAAGATATGGAGACACTAAATGAATCACTTTTCCAATAGGAGACTCATTAGGGAAATTGGCTTTACTAAAACCTTGAGATATTACCAAGTTGCCTACTCCGGCAACATAAGTTTCTGGTTTACCTTCCAAAATCGGAAAATCCAACATGTCCCAAACATTGGTATCTGCCTGGATTAAATTCATTTGGATTGCATCGCTACTTCTTTCGTCTAAGCGAAAATTGTAGGTGGCTTTAGTGATCTTACCAGCCGCTTCAACTTCAGGGAAATTTTCTTTTAATCCAGCCCCTAAATTCATGTAAGCTGACTCAGTCTTCCCTTCCATTCCAGCGCTTGTTTCCACAGTCAATATCCGGAAAAGCTGATTTTTATTTTTCCAGAACTTATCATAAGAAACCTCATCTAAAACGACTGTTCCCACAAGCATGCATGAAGCCAACCCAATGGTTAATCCAAAAATATTGATGATTGAATATGTTCGGTCTTTCATCAGGGTTCTCCAGGCAATTTTGATATTATTTCGCCACATCATTTGATTGTTATTTATTCAGGTTGATAGATGGTAGATTTTCGGGTGAAAACATAAAAGTCTCGGCATGCTAAATTCCATTTTCGTGCCATAGAAAAGGTCCTTCCCTGCTTATAAAGGCAGTATTTAAGGATTAATATGAAAAAGCCCGAACAAAATTGTTCACGTTCGGTCAAAGATATATTTTGACATATTTTCAATCTTAAAGTAAACTTTAAAAAACCGCTTACACATTTTTGATTTTCGACTTTATACTTCACTTCGTACTTTTAATTACTTCCATATCTTTAAATAATCACTTTTATTAATTCTTATGTCTAAAAAAGATTTAAAGACTATTGTTTCGAATTCGACGAGTCATGATAGAAGGTCATTTATTCGAAAAAGCCTTCTGGGTACACTTTCAGCAGTTTTGGGAGCAGATATTGTGCATGCTGCGACTATGCCAAAAGGGTATGTTCCAAAAGCCTTAAGCCTACAAAACAGTCCCATGGATGGAAAAAACCCAGAAATGATTGTCAGAAATGAACGCCCTTGGAATGTGGAAGCCCGACCGCATTTATTGGATGATGCGATCACACCTGTCAAAAATATTTTTATCCGAAATAATGGAATCATTCCAGAAAATGTAAATGCTGAAACCTGGACGCTTACTATTTCTGGGGAATCAGTAGTTGAAGAAAAGACATTTACTCTGAAAGAATTAAAAGAGAATTTTAAAGCCTATACGTATCAATTAGTCTTGGAATGTGGTGGAAACGGAAGAGCGGGATATTATCCTCCTGCTTCTGGAAACCAATGGGAAGAAGGTGCAGTTGCCTGTTCAGAATGGACGGGAGTTCGACTTAGAGATGTACTGGATTCGGTGGGAATTAAATCAGATGCCGTTTACATAGGGTATTATGGAGCAGATAAACATCTCAATGGAAAGCCTGACGAAGTGGTCATTTCAAGAGGAGCTCCAATTTCCAAAGCCATGCAGAATGAAACTTTATTGGCTTGGGCTCTTAATGGGGAAGATATACCTTTGGCACATGGCTATCCTTTACGTTTAGTAGCCGGAGGTTGGCCAGCATCTGTTTCTGGAAAATGGATCCATACGCTTGTGGTAAGGAATCAGGTTCATGATGGTCCAAAAATGTTGGGTGACGCCTATAGAGTACCAAAATATCCTGTTGCTCCTGGGACAAAAGTTCCTGACGAGGATATGAAAATCATTGAATCCATGCCTGTAAAATCCTTGATAACTTATCCTAAATCAGGAGCGATGTTTGAAAAGTCAAACAGGCTAGCAGTGAGAGGAAAGGCCTGGGCAGGTGAGCTAGAGGTAACTTCTATGGAAGTATCCATTGACTTTGGCGCTACTTGGATAAAATGCAATTTAAAGAAGCCAAAAAATCGATTGGCTTGGCAGGAATGGAATGTGGAATTAAGTTTCCCTCAGGAAGGGTATTATGAAGTATGGGCCAAGGCAACCGATAGTGAAGGAAATGCTCAACCCATGGTTATTCCGGGTTGGAATCCAAAAGGTTACCTGAATAATGCCTGTCATAGAATCGCCGTGAAAGTAAGCTAATCCAACATGCAAAACGATATAAATAAACCCAATAAAGAAAATCAAGAGATCTCATCTTATACCATTTTCAAGAAAAGGGTATTGGCTATTATTGCTTTGATATTGGTTTTGAGTTTTGGGATTTTACTGATTTTTTGGATTCAATCTAGTCCAGAATCAAGAAAGCAAACCAATATTCGAGAGAAAACGATTCCTCTAGCTGACTCCCTTAAAGTCAATTCAGAAATGGAGGGAAAAGAATTGGACCCTGAAACACAATTGGTTCTTGGAGAAGGATTTGAACTTGTAAAAGGGAACTGTACCAATTGTCATTCCAGCGCCTTAGTTATACAAAACCGTTTTACTAGAGAAGGTTGGAAAGCGAAAATTGAATGGATGCAAGAAACCCAAGGTCTTTGGCCGCTTGGTGAGGGTGAAGATTTAATTCTGGATTATCTTGCTGAACATTATGCTCCAGAAGCTTTTGTGGGACGTCGCGCTCCTCTGAAAGATGTAGAGTGGTATCAATTAGATTCAGAGGATTAATCATAATTATTCCATAAACTTGGGAGGATGTTTTTCATCAAAGTCAGTGGCTTTTTGAAATGCTTTTGCCAAAGCCAAAATACTTCCCTCATCGTATAAATTTCCAATCAATGTAAAGCTGGTTGGCCTCCCCTTTTTATCAAATCCATTGGGAACAGAAACGACCGGATGTCCTGTTAGATTGGTAATTAATAGTTGTCTACTTCTATAACTTGGGGCAATGATCACATCATATTCTTTAAAAAGTTCATATAGTTTCTCAATCAGCTCTCTTCTTACTCTATTTGCCTGCAAATATTCCACCGCAGGAATAAATCGAGCTTGACGAAGTGAGTTTGCCCTAGATCCTCCATGTTGCTCTACCATCAAATCCACTTCACCAGAGCGCACCAATTCATCAAAGAATGCACCGGCCTCTGAGCGCAAAATGATATCAAAAGCTGCATATGGAAAATCTTCCGGCAGCTCAATGGAATCTGGCTCCACTCCCATTTCCTTAAAAACTGATAAAGAGGCTCTTAAGTTATCTCCAGTAATGGTTGTATCCTTGTCCAAATCCTTCTTGAGGTAGGCAACTTTTAACTCTTTTGGGCTATTGCTAAACTGATTGAAAGGAATTTCATTGGTGCTGGGGTCTTTATCGTCTTTCCCATAAATAGCTTGAAAAACGATTTCACAATCCTCAGCATTCCTTGCCAGAGGACCTATTTTATCCATGGACCAGCTCAAACTCATGACTCCATAGCGACTAACTCTTCCATAGGTAGGTCTTAATCCAGTCACCCCATTTCTTGTAGCTGGAGAAGTTATAGAACCCAAAGTCTCTGTTCCGAGAGCAAAGGGAACTAAGCCAGCGGAAGTTGCTGAACCTGATCCTGCAGAGGAACCACTAGCTCCTTGCGTCACATCCCATGGGTTTTTGGTTTTCCCTCCAAACCATACATCCCCTCTTGCCAAAGAACCTGACACCAGTTTAGCAATCAAAACTGCTCCCTGTTCCTCTAGCTTATTTACTACTGTAGCCGTATGATCAATCATTTGGGATTTATAAGGTTCAGCTCCCCAGGTTGTGGGATAACCCTCAACCGCCATTAAATCTTTTACACCATAAGGGATTCCGTGGAGAATCCCTTTATAATTTCCTGCAGCTATTTCCTCATCTGCCTTATTGGCTTGAAACATTGCTAAATCCTCAGTCAAAGTAATGACCGATTCTAACTCACCATCAAATCTCTTAATTCTATCAATAAACAAGCGAGTCAATTCAGCTGAGGTAACCTTTTTGTTTTTGATTAAAGAAGCAAGTTGTGGGATGGTATAGAAAGCAATTTCTTCAAAGTCCTCAGGAACCTCAATACCTGATGGAATAGAAAATTCTGGATCCTTTCCTTTTTCTGGAAATTGAAACCCACCAGGATGGGGATCAAATGTAATGGCAGGAAAGGTTTCATTGGAAATAGAATATGCACGCAAACTGTCATACCCAGACTTATTTCTCCCCAGATATCCATACATGGTTTCTATGGCAGGCTTTTCAAATTCAAGTCCGATTAACTTCTGACTTTTTTCTACATCTTTTTTTGTAAAACCTTGTTCGTTGGATTTGCAGGCTATAAACAAAGTAAAGCATGAAAAAAGTAAGGTGATAGGGTAAATTTTTCTCATTGAATTCAAGTCAAGGTGGCAAATGCTGTGATTAAGGTTTAAAAAACTGAAATCTAATCATCTAAAATAATGTAATCCTTTTCAATGCAACAATTACAAAAGCCGAAAGAATAATATTCTGTTCTGAATTTGATGAATGGTCAATTACAGAACATTTGAATAAGGTTATTCTTCTAGATTTCCATTTACTTTTAACTCAAAAATAATTAGTGAAATGAACTCAATTGATGCAATAAATAGTGTACTTACCGAGCTTTAACATGCTTAAAACGAACTAATTAAATCATTCACCCCATTTTATGAGAGCATTTTTCATTATCCCTTTACTATTTTTCATATTTATATCTACTACCAATAGAAGTTATGGGCAAGGATCTGACACTCCAGTCCCATTCTTCAAAAACTCCTTACAGGGTAGCTTAGGATTTGCTGGGCTATATGGAGCTGCTACCTCTAATTACGAAAGGTTACTCACTCAACCCACAGGAAAATGGGTCACTGCCACTTATCTGAGGTTTGGAATTGGAGCCTATGGATCTTGGGGCGGAAAAGGAAACTATACTTACTTACAATATGGATTCTTTACAGGAAAAAAAGGAAGTCATTTTGAATTCAGTGCAGGGCCAAATATTGGCTTTAATGAGGAGTATTCGGATACTCCCATTATTGCAGCTTCAACAGGTTATAGAATGCAAAACCCTGGTAAACATTTTATGCTTCGAGCAGGAATAGGAGTTCCCGAATCCTTGTATTTCGGTTTAGGATGGAGTTTCTGAAAGAAAAAAAGCTAAATACAGAGGATATCTTTAATCCTCTGTATTCAGTTGATAAATTCTAAATTGATGATAATCATTTTCAAATGAGATTGGTAAGGTATAAGGTTTTCCCTCTATTTCTCCCCAAAATCCTGATGCAGTTAAAGCATCTTCATAATAATAAATACTTTGATACCATTTAACTTCTTTGGTGACCATATTGATACTAAAATTTTTACTAGAATAAGTGAGATAAAATGTATTCCCAATAATTTTCATTCCATTTATGCCATAAGCGTTAATTGATGGGAATTCTCCAAAAATCTCATGAGACTGTCCTGGTTTGAACCTCTTTATTACCAAGTATGAGGAATACTCTTGTAAATAATAAATATATCCTTGATGAACCCACATGCGAGTGTAGCTCTTCATGAATTCTGGAACATCAAATTCTGTTTTTTGCCAGGTACCTAGATTTGGATCCAGTATTAGGTATTTTTTTTCGATTCCAGAAACAGCCATTATTTTATCTTGATATTCAAAAAATCGATATAAAAATCCATGCGAGAGAGGAATATCTTCCATTCTTAACCATTGCATAGTATTAAGGTCCAGCTTCCATAAATCAAGAAAAGGTTCTAATCCACTGGGTAATTGCTTATAGCCTAGACCAACGAAAAGCTCTGATTTAGAATTTCCATAGACTAAAACTCCATTTCTTTCTTCTTTAGCTCCAGGAAAAGGAGGCAGTTCTGTCACACCTTGAGTTAAAGGGTCCAAGAAATAATTTTTGGATAAATCATTCTTCCAAAAAACCAATCTATTACCTGCTGAAACCGTTCTGTAATCCTTCCAATTATTAATTTGGATGAAATCAGTAATTAAATCCCAGCTATTATTTATCTCGAATTTTTCAGGAAAGTTTTCAACGAACCCTATTCCAATAAGTTTAAGCTCATATTTTCCAGATAAATAATCAGGTACAGTTGCCTTATAAGTGGTAGGAGTAATTTTAACAAATGGTATGGTAGATGTAAATTCATTATATAGATTATTTAATCTTAGTTGAAGGTTATGTTGATATTCTTTATCCAATGTCACGATAATCTCCTCCCCAACATGGGCAGAAAGTTTATTTATCGATTGGATTTTTGGATAGCCAAGCGTAAAGTGGCTTGACAATGTAGTAGACTTATCAAAAACAGTCACGACAAGATCGTAGGCCGCATCACTAACGGGAATCAGACTGGAATAGCTAGAAAGTTCCACTGTCAAAAGTTCGGGGGTAGCTTCTATAACCTTAACAGAAAAATATTCATCTATGTAAGGGATGTGGACAAAATTTCGCTCTTTAACAGCACTAAAATAATCTCCTTTGATAGTAAAAGTTGTAGGGCCAGATATTTCTTTCACGGAAACTTCTGAGATTTCCGGACTTTTTACTCCTTTACTTTCGAAAAGTAAAGGAGCTCCATAAATAGTCATCCCATTAGACTTAACAAATGGTTTGACGTAATATTCTATTCCTTTAAGCAAATCATATTTGATTTTAAAGGAAATAAAGTTTTCAACTGGAGCCCCTTCAATTTCGAAACTTAGATACTCTGTTGGAATATACACGTTTCCAAAGGCACTGGACTCCAAATATTCCACGCCATAACTATCTATAGATGACTTGCCTCCTTTAAGAATCTCAAAATCTACGATAGCACCTGTTTCATCTATATTTTTTATCTCCTTACTTTCAATAAATGGGTATTCTCTAGGAGTGATAGCCTCGTCTTGCTGACAAGCAGAGAAAAAAGCCAAAAAGGCTATTAATATTAAGCTGCGATGTAGCATATTATTTAAAATTTAAAACTTAAATACCCACCAGTTCTTAGATACTTCTCATTTACAGAAGCACTCAAATGATAATTTTTCAATCCTATTGATATGGCTCTAGAATGCTTAAAATACTTTTCAAGCCCAATCCCCCATACTAGTCCTTGGTAAATAGGTTCTAATTCGAAATCCCCAGCTATTGTTGTGATTGATTTTCCATCAACCTCTGCTCTATAGAACACCAGTTTTTCGTAGTTAAAAATTCCTACTGAGTAACCCAATTCAAAAAATCCTCTCCAAGCATTGGGTTTGATGTCTATATAATATTTCCCTGACACCGGTAAAGTAAAAACAGAGTAATCTAAATAATAATCTATTTCAAAATTGAGTTTGCCTTCTGAGTTGAATTGGAATTGATTTGTATTTACTTTCGACCAATTTGGATTAAGGTTTACAGAAATATTCCTCATGGGGTTTACAAATACTTCCAAATTAATCCCGAAGGTTGGAGTTTCGGCATTAATTCTATTGACCAGTCCAATGTTAGGAAGTGAAAATTCTTGCTTAACTAAATTATACCCCACATTTGGGCTTATAGTAAAAACCTTGCTATAGCTTCTCGGCTTAATAATCGTCGTCGCCGTTTGAAATAAATAATAGAGGCTATATTCTTCAAGTTGAGTGATATCAATCAACGGATCTATAATCGGATTATCAATTAACTCACTTAAAACTTCCTGATAGCTTTCTTCATTTAGCTGATTTAGACCCATGCTATCCTCCAAAAAATAATAATCTTTTTCGGCAGAAAACTTCCACAACTTAATAGCTGGATTTGGCTGCGGAATTAATTGTAGGAAAATAATTTTCATTTCCCCACTTAAAGAAATTTCTTTTTTGAAAAAATACCTATGATTGACATAGAATTCAGTAACCTCCTCGATCGTATATTTTTTATACTCTTCACGTTTTATCTTTTTAAAAAAAATCGCAGTATTATTTTCAATCGGATAGTTTTTAATATAACCATCTGTCTGTATTGTATCTGCAAAGACTATATAATCATACTTTTGGGCATGAATTTCCATTGAAACCAACATGCCAATTAGGAAAAACACCAGGTAAAGAATCCCTCTTTTATGTACTGGTTTTGAGTGGGTTATTTTCAAGAAAGTATGATAGGATAGGCCAATTTTTTCGCGAATAAAGGAAATAAAAACGAAATAAAAAGGTGGTCTTAAAAATAGTTTTCAAAATAATTATTCAAGTCAAAAAGCCGTAGAAAAATGGTAGATAAAAAAGGCGAATATTCTAATTTTTTAAAGCCAGAAAAAGAGAAAAAATTGAAATTTCCCAAAGACACAATTGATAAAATAGGTAAAAAATTACCTATCTAAATGATAGATATGCCCGTCTTCGGCACCTACTAAAATTTCCCAAACACCATCTTTGTTCCAGTCCACATAGGTTGGACTGGTAGTATGTCCAGCAAGCCTTAATTCTGTCAAGTTTCCCAAGTTTTTAAAAACTACCCGATCTGTACTTTGACTGATATTTTCAAAAATGGCAACATTCAAACTATTCACCAGCAAATCCAAATCACCATCTTGATCCCAATCCACCAAGCTGATTTTTCTTCTTCCACTACCCCCTGCCTCAGCGTTATTTAATTTTAGTAATCCCGATTCTTCGTTTTGAGCAACATTGCGATTAGTATATACGGATGCGCCTTCCCCATAAAATATTCTTTTTCCAGGTAAAACAGCTCTTTCTCCACCTTCAGAAATCCCCTCAAAAAAGGCAAGATAACCCTCGTGATCTAGCATGACCAGATCCATCACACCATCCTTATTCCAGTCCACAGCAACAGGAGTCGTTCTCCATTGAGTTACCAACTCATCAGGTCGAGGCTTCCACCAATTCCAAGCAGGATATTTCATAGGTTCATTTCCCCAATTGATTTTTATAGGCTTTGGCTCCTCCAGCGATGTCCCTGTATTACGAATCCATTCTACTTTGCCCCAAATGGAATTAAAAATGATATCCCTATTTCCATCATTATCCCAATCAGCAACTGATAAAGTAGTATATCCCCATTTGGCTTCGGCAGGTCCTTGAATAGATCCGTTTTCCCCAGCTTGACTTCTGAAAGGTTCACCATTAACTTCCAAAAGTTTGGGCTCATTCCAAGTAGGGTTTTCTTTACCATCTAAATTTTCAATAAAAGCAATATATCCAGCTGAATTACCCGCTATCAAATCCTCATCTCCATCTCGATCCCAATCCACAGAAACTGGGGTCACTAAAGCCCCAAACTTTAAATTGTCTGCTTTTTGCCGGAAATAGAAAGGGGATTCAAATACTGGCTTTTGACCTTCCAATTTCCCCGTATTTCTAACTAAAGCCACCCGACCATCTTCATCTCCTACCACTAAATCAATAAAACCATCTCCATCCCAGTCAATGGAAACTGGAAGAATCATTTCTAAATCCATTTTAATAGTTCCTTCATGATTTGTCAGAAAGCTTCCTTCCTTGTAGATAGGCTTACTTCTTGTTCCAACATTTTCGAAATAGGTTAACCTGTCTAAAAATTCCCCACAAATAATATCCAAATCGCCATCTCCATCGAAATCAGCAAAATTAGGTGATGGGGCTCCATACAAGTCTATGTCCTTATTTGCAGCCTGTATCTTGCCTTTTACACTATATTTTCCATCCACATTTTCAAGCAAAATCAAATAGCCATGAAGAGGGCCATTCGTCCAATTACCTGATTCATCATAAGCATTATCCCAACCGTAATCTGTCCAGTCATCCATACCCACCACAATATCCAAATCGCCATCTCCTTCATAATCCACCATTTTCCATTGATTGAATCTGGGCTTTTTTTCTAATCCTTTTAGCAATTCCTCAGCTGGAAATAACTCTTCGGGATTCTTATCAAGTTGTGATTTGAAATCATTCAATACCTTTCCAGGAATTGTAACTTTAGCGCCTTCATTGATATGGGAAACTTGAATCTGCTGGATGGCATCTCCAATTCTGATTGGAGGCTCGAAAACAGGAATTTTATCTCCTGATTTGTTTTCAAAAAAATAAAGCCCATTAAAAGGTTTATCAGGGCAAGAAACTAATAAATCCATGTCTCCATCTTCATCATAGTCCATTGGCAATGGCCAAGCCCACAATCCTACTCCCAAAAATGAATTTCCTTCAGGTCTATTGTACTTAACTATTTCAAATTCATGTTTTTCTTTCTGGGTTGATTGCCCCTTTACCTGTAATGATAAAAAGGAAAACGTTAGTAGGAAGGTCAGGGAAATTTTAAAAAACGAGTGGAAATGGGGCTTAAGATAAAAAGAGTTCATTGACATTACTTTGGGTTTAGAAGATCAATAGTTAGAGGAAAACTGTTAGATTTCCATCAAAATACATTTTAATTCATAAGTCTACGAAATAGATTCTTAGATACTATCCTGCTCAGTTTCAATCCAGCTTTCTATCTTTGGACAAAATACCATCTCAATCGTGAATAACATCCTTTTATTAATCCTCCTTTTTTCTTTAAACACAGTTTTTTTAAGCAAGGAAGGCATTGAAATCTCAAGAGATCAATACTCTGCAACAATTGCTATCCCACTTGGAGGAAATGCATACCAAACGGCAGGAAGTGTCAAAGAAAAAATAGGTAATTCAGGAATTGAATCTTGGTCAGACCATCAAAGTGAGTTCAGTATATATATCAAATCAGCAGAAGAAAAGCAGGTTTTACTCTCTCTAGAGCTATTAGAGCAAGAAGGAAATGCGGAAATACTTATTGATTTCGATGGAGCAAGTACCATTAATCTAGAAAAAGGGCAAAGTGGAAATGTTCCTGTTAAAGAGATAAAATTATTGGCTGGGTATAACCAAATTACCTTGAAAGCTATTTCCAAAGAAGCTGCAGATTATGCCAAAATCAAGAATTTGATATTCAGCTATGAAGGTGAATTATCTCTAAACTATGTCAAAGACAATATTGACAATCGTTTCTACTGGGGTCGCAGAGGACCTTCTGTCCATTTAACCTATACTTTACCAGAAAACCAAAATTTCAAATGGTTTTACAACGAAGTAAGTGTTCCTGTTGGTCAAGATCCCATCGGCTCTTATTTTATGGCAAATGGTTTTGGGGAGGGGTATTTTGGTATTCAGGTTAATTCCGAGACCGAGAGAAGAATATTGTTTTCGGTTTGGAGTCCTTTCAAAACGGATAATCCTAACGAAATTCCTGAGGAAGAAAAGATCAAATTATTGAAAAAAGGAGAAGACGTATATACGGGAGAATTTGGAAATGAAGGTTCCGGTGGTCAAAGCTTTCTCAAATACCCATGGAAAGCAGGTCAAACTTACCGCTTTTTAAATTCCGTTGAACCGGATGGAAATGGAAATACTATTTACACAGCATATTTTTATGATCCGGAAGTTGGCAATTGGATATTAATTGCAAGCTTTTTAAGACCGAAAACTGATACCTGGTACAAGAGTCCGCATTCTTTCTTAGAGAATTTTGTTCCGCAATCAGGAAATATCCAAAGAATGGGAGAATACCAAAATCAATGGGCTGCTGATGAATTTGGAAACTGGGTAGAGCTTACCGAAGCAAAATTCACAGGAGATGATATAGCCAGAAGAGGATATAGAATGGATTATGCTGGAGGCTCAGGTCTAGGCAAATTTTACCTGAAAAACGGGGGATTTTTTAATGTTAACACTCCAATCAATAGTATCCATAATAGGCCAAGTCAGGGAACAGCGCCTAGCATTGATTGGGATAAACTTCCTTAATTTTCATGTAGGAATTGAGAGTCTAGATTCGTTACATCCACGCTAACTTTCATTTCCTGCTCACTACCACTATAAACGATTCCTTTGAGAGGGGTTACATCAGCAAAATCTCTACCTACTGCTACACGTACATGTTTGTCATTTACTAGCAAGTTATTGGTAGCATCCAATTCTACCCATTCATGATCTGGTATATAAACTGCTATCCATGCATGAGAAGCATCTGATCCCACTAATTTAGGTTTACCTGGAGGAGGCAAAGTCTCTATATATCCACTCACATATCTCGCCGCTAGACCGAGACTTCTCAAGCAGGCTAACTCAAAATGAGCAAAATCCTGACACACTCCTTTTTTGTGTTCAAATACCTTTTCTAATGGAGTACTGATATCAGTAAAGCCCGGGGTGAATTGAAAATCGGTAAATATTCTAGTGTTCAATTCTATTGCAGCTTCCATCAAAGGTCTTCCCGGAGTAAAGGACTTTAACGCATATTCCTTTATTTCTTCCCAAAAATTGACATGATCGGATTCCAAATAATATTGTCTAATATCATTTGAGGCTTCTGTCGTATGAAGCCAGTCCACCACTTCTTCCCAAGGTTTAGTTTGAGAAGGGTCTACTCCTACCCATTCTGGTTCTTGAAGTTTCAATACACTCTGAGAGGTCACTGTCAATTTCTTATGAGATCGCTCCACAGAAAAATAAAGATATTTATTCCCAAAGAAATCAGTCCTTTCTGCCTCAGAACTGGGTTTTGGACTGATTTCACAGGAATACTCCAAAACCTCCTGAAAAGGAGAACTTTGGGGAATTTGAAACATTAAGTTATGGCATAATGTAGCCGGAAACTCATAGATATAATCTGTGATATGGATGACTTGGTATTTCATATCTCAGGTAGAACAGAGGTTTGAATCATACTATATCCGCTTCCGGTATGACTAAAATAATTTTGATAAATCACGTCGGAAGTATCGTGAAGTAGTTCTATAATTTGATCTAAGAAGTGGTTTAACTCATGATACTGCTTGGTTTCAGGATCCACTGTTGCTAAAACATCTATATCACAAAGCCTGATTTTAGTAATCGCCTCCAGAAGTTTCTTTCTTTCGATACTAAATAACTCAGCCTCTTCCTGATTTGGTAATGTTTTTAAGTGGCTATCAATCTCTAGCAACTGAAATATCAAAGACCTAGGATTATCCTCATGCAATATCAATAGGCTTAAAACACCATGCATTTCAAGATTGGAGCGGTATCTATAGCGATAAGTCACCAAACTTTCATTACACCTCAACGTGTTCTCCATCAGCTCCTTATTGTCTTCCAAATCGAAAGATTGATGAAGCATGTTCTTGAGTATCGTACAGTTATTTGCTGCTGACTCAATAAACCTCCCAATATTTAATAAATGCCAAGTAGGTTCACGAGTCATATTATCAATATTCAACCCATAAAAAGCCATCAATTTGATCACCATATTATCTAAATTATGGTAGGCTTGCATTAGGGTCGTTTCAGACTTTCTCATTCTGGTCAACTCTTCAGATATGCTATCCAAAATCCTCCAAGTATCTAAACTCAAACGATCTCTCACCGCATAGGCATTGGTCAAGAATGATTGAATTGAATAAGCTAATGTTCCAGATTTTGAAATATCATGAACTAATGAAAGTAGTTCTGGTTCCGGGTTTTTCAGTGTTGCTTTTTCCTGAAATCCCGGCAGTGTTCCTGTCAGTGCAGTGAGCGTTTTCAGCATGGTGCCCAAAACAGGATTTTCATAGACATGAATATCCTCATCTGCCTCATTATAAGATAATAATGTCATTCTAATTAAACGAACAGTATAGGCTGATCTTTCTAGATACCTGCCTAGCCAAAACAATCGTTCTCCTGTCCTACTGGGTAGCACATTGCGAATCAATGGTTGGGCTTTTATAGTTGCCGAATAACTTGAAGTAGATTCTCTTTTCTTGCCTAAAACCCAAGTATCCTTACTGATACCCCCTGTTTGATTAGAGACTAAAAAGGCTCCTTTTTTAGGAGAGCTTCTGGATAGTCCACCTGGCATCACTTTGTAGCTTTTACTTTCGGTATCTGCTACTACATAACTTCTAAAGACAGCGTTTCTGGCTTCCAGCTTATTATCAATCCAAGAAGGCGAAGTAGAAAAGTCTACCATCTCTTGTCCTACAAACATGTATGGATTCCTCTTGATACTCTGCTTTAGTTTCTCCAATTCTGCTTTGGAAAGTTCTCCTCCAAAAACAGATTTATGAGCGGTGCCTCGATAGATATTTCTGATAACCAAAGTCTCCATATGTTCGAAAACATACTTCATTTCTTTGGGTTGACCACACCACCAGGTTGCTACTGAAGGAAGAGACAAATCTTGCCCGAGCAGGTGCTTTGAGATTTTTGGCAAAAAGGCCATCAATCCGGGGTTTTCAAGAACTCTACAACCCAAAGGATTGATCACAAGTACTTTTTTCTGTCGGACAGCCTCCATTAATCCTACCACTCCAAGATGGGAATCATTTCTATATTCCAGCGGATCACAAAACAAATCATCCACCCTACGAATGATAACATCAACTTTCTCCAGACCCTTAATTGTCTTCAGCCATACATAGCCTCCACTTACCGTTAAATCCTCTCCAAAAGCGAGCGTAAACCCCATAAATGAGGAGATATAGGCATGCTCAAAAAAGGTTTCATTGGTTGGACCGGGAGAAAGTAAAACCACCCTCGGGTTTTCCTTATTATTCAGAGTAAGATTACTTAGAGTATTCTTAAAAGTTTGATAGTAGGAAGTTATTTTCCGAACATGGTTTTCCCGAATTAATTCAGGAAAAACACGTGTCATGGCAGCTCTATTTTCAAAGGTGTAGCCTGCACCGGAAGGAGCATCCGTACGATCATGAAGCACCCACATTTTACCATTGGGCCCTCTGGCAAGATCGGAGGAATATTGAATCAATTGCTGATCTCCATCCAATTTGATATGCTGTGCTTGTCTTAGATATCCTCTATGATTATAGATCAGCTCAAAAGGAATAAATCCCTCTTTAATTAGGCTTTGCTCACCATAAAGATCTTTTAGAATCAAATTTAAGAGTTCGGTACGCTGAACAAGTCCTTTATCTAATTCCTCCCACTCCTGGCTTTCAAAAACCATTGGAACCGGGTCTAAAATCCAAGGCCTATTCATTCCATCAGGATCACCATAGACATTATAGGTCACCCCGTTTTCACGAAGTTGACGGGCTACTTCTTCCTGAAATTGGCCCATTTTCTCTGAACCAATCTGATTATAGTATTTGGCAATTTGTTTCCAATGAGAGTGGATTTTGCCTTCATCCGTGGCCATTTCATCCAGAAACGGCTCATTATTGAACATCTTCTCCGTAAGATAAGATTCAATCATATCTCCTTTTTCAACTAATTCCACATGGAATATTTATCAATCAAACTTTTTATATCTCCGAAGGTCCATGGTGTATGGAAATTCTGGGTTGACTATTGCAGGTGCCTCTTTGTAGGCTGTTTTTAATTCTAGTTTACTAATGTATCGATCCGGTTTTCCTTCTCCTTGATTGCTCGCGATAGGCATTTCCAAGGGTTCCTTGACAGGATTAATCGTATGCCCATAGTCATAGAATCTTGAAATTCTACGGGATTCTGCCTCATAACTATTGACAGGGAAAGAATCGTAACTTCTACCTCCAGGATGGACCACATGATATTGGCAAGCAGCCACTGACTTTTTGGTCCAAGTATCATATAAATCTATCACCAGAGGCGTATCAATCCCGATGGTAGGATGCAATGCAGAATAAGGCTGCCAAGCTCTATACCGTATTCCTGTCACATACTCTCCTTGAACTCCCGTGTTTTTCAAAGGGATTCTATGACCGTTGCAAAGTAAATGATATCTGGAATCTGTTAATCCAGAGATTTTTATTTGCAATCGCTCCAAAGAGGAATCTACATACCTGGCTGTACCGGTACTAGACATCTCTTCACCCAAAACATGCCAGGGCTCAATCGCCATTTTCAACTCCACTTTGATTTCTCCTTCTTGTAGTTCTCCAATAAATGGAAATCTAAAGCTGAAGAATGGGTCAAACCAGCTAAGATCGAAATCATATCCAGCCCTGTTCAAATCATTGACAACCTCTTCTAAGTCTTTCTGACAGTGATGAGGCAGTAGGAATTTATCATGAAGAGATGTTCCCCATCTCACTAGCTTATGATCATAAGGTTCTTTCCAAAACCAACTCATCAGTCCTCGAATTAGAAGCAATTGAACCATGCTCATTCTAAAATGAGGTGGCATATCAAAACCTCTAAACTCCAAAATCCCCAGCCTTCCGCTGCTAGAATCCGGCGAATATAACTTATCTATACAAAATTCCGCACGATGTGTATTACCAGTTATGTCAACTAATAAATTTCTAAAGATTCGATCCACCATCCAATAAGGAATTTCATCCTCTTTTCCCAAAGGCACTTGTTGGAAGGCTAACTCCAGCTCATACAATATATCATCTCTTCCTTCATCCACTCTGGGTGCCTGACTGGTTGGTCCAATGAACTGAGTAGAAAACAGATAGGATAAAGATGGGTGGTGTTGCCAATACGTTATAAAACTTTTTAAGATATCGGGCCTTCGTAATATTGGGCTTTGATCTGGTGTGACACCACCTAGTGTTATGTGGTTTCCACCACCTGTGCCAGTGTGTTTTCCATCCACATTAAATTTTTCACTAATGAGCCTGGTCTCCCTGGCCTTTTCATAAAGTATCCCATAATTATTAAGGATTTCTTTCCAAGTTTTTGCTGGTTGGATATTTACTTCGATTACACCTGGGTCTGGCGTAATCATCATTTTTTCTATACGCTTATCCGATGGTGGGTCATAACCTTCTATCAAGATAGGTGTCTTCAATTTCTCAGCTGTTCTCTCGACTGCCTGAACTAAATCAAGGTATTGCTCCATCGTAGACACTGGAGGAAAAAACACAAATAACTTTCCTTCCCTGGCTTCAACCACCAAGGCAGTTTTAAATATCCTCTTAGAATTTAAAGGAGGTTTAGTCTTAAATTCTTCATGACTCAAATCTGGCAATGCATCCACATCAGCAAAAAGATCTCTTTCTGGAAGTATAGGTTCCTCTTCGGTCGGTGTATGCTCAATAGAATCCAATGGTAATCGCAAACCGGCAGGTGAATTTCCAGGAACTAGAAATAGGTCATTCCTTCTGAATTTCCAATAACAACTTTGCCATCTGTCTTCCACATATTCCCATTCTAAGGGCACTGAAAAACCAATTGGCTTATCCAATCCCTCAGTTAATAACTGTGCAAGTTTTTGCCTTTCCAGAGGAGATTTTAAATCAAAATCTTTTGGGTCTACATTAACTGGAATTTTGCTCTCTTGCCAGATGAAATATATAGGATCCTCATAAAGAGGAGTAATATTTTTTTGATCTACATTTAAATGAGTGGTGAGCTCGGTCATAAATGCCTCTGCATCTTTTGCCGAATGTTTATAGTCTTTTGATAAATCAGCCATTAAAGCATCATTATGCCACATAGGAATGCCATCTTTTCTCCAGAAGCAAGCTAATTTCCATCTAGGCAAAGGTTCTCCAGGATACCATTTCCCCTGACCATATTGCATCAATGCACCTGTACCAAATTCGCCTTTCAGTTTATGAAAAAGTGTATTTGAAAGACTTCTTTTATGTTCTCCATCGGCATCAGAATTCCATTCTGGAGCATCTTGATTATCGACGGATACAAATGTAGGCTCACCTCCCATCGTCAATTTCACATCGTTGGCTTCTAGGTCTGCATCAACTTTATCTCCTACATCCAGAATCTTTTGCCATTGCTCATCTGAATATGGTTTAGTAACCCGAGGCTTTTCCACTATTCGTGTCACCTCATTTTCGAATTCAAAAGTTGTTTCAGCGGGCTCCGCCATTCCGGAAATAGGGGCAGCATCTTGTGGGCTTGGAGTACAAGCTAATGGAATATGACCTTCACCGGCAAAAAGCCCCGAAGTTGAGTCAAGACCTATCCAGCCTGCACCAGGAATAAACACTTCAGTCCAAGCATGCAGATCCGTAAAATCTTCCTCTGGTCCGGAAGGTCCATCTAAAGATTTTTCGTCTGATTTAAGTTGAACCAAATACCCAGAGGCAAAACGAGCTGCTAGACCCACGTGTCGAAGAACTAGCACCATTAACCAGGCAAAGTCCCTGCATGAACCAGAACCTTTCGTCAAACTTTCCTCGCAGCTTTGGACTCCAGGCTCCATCCTTACATTGTATTTCAATTGATTATGAATCAACATATTGATTTGAACCAAGTAATCTACTGTTTTGGTGTTTTCAGCTAGGATGGATTTAGCTTTTGCTACCAAGTCCATCAAAAGGGGATCCTTTTCCTTCAGTTCCAAATAAGGACTCAACTGATTCTTGAGGCTGTCTTCATACTTAAAAGGAAAAACTTCCGCATAATCTTCCACAAAAAAGTCAAATGGATTAATCACCACCATATCTGCGATGACTTCTACATCGATTTCAAAAAACTTCACTTTTTCTTGAAAGACAATTCTTGCCAAGTAATTCCCAAAAGGATCTTGCTGCCAGTTAATAAAATGGTTTTCTGGCTTTATATTCAGGGAATAGGCTTTGATATGGGTACGGGAATGCGGTGCGGGCCTTAAACGGATTACCTGGGGACTTAGGGTAATGTGACGGTCGTATTGATATTTAGTATAGTGGCGTAAGGCAACTCTGATGGACATATTTGTCGGTTAATAGTGTATAAAAATAGCTAATTCTATAATTCTGGTTTAGAATGGAATAGAATGGGTTATTGGGTAGAATCTTGTAAAGTAATTTAAAATAAGAATATATCTTCATAAATCTTTTTTAAGACTAAAAATTCCGATTTATTCTTTTGGAAGTTTACATAAAAAAACACCAACAGAATAAGAATTTACCCTGCTGGTGTCTACACACTAAATAAAAAACGCCTAAAAAAAATGTCTGATATTAATCTTTAAATTTTCCATTTTTCATAACAAGAGCTTTTTCCATATTAGCTACGATCATATCATAAGCTTCGCCATTGTCATCCACATTATTTGGTCCTAGCTCGATCAAACCATCACCATTTCCATCACCTACCAAACTTGGAGGTACATCTTCAAGAATTTTATCATAATACATAGTCAATAACATTTCTTGAGCGCCATCAACTTCAATACCTTGGTTGAATTGAACAACCCATTCACCTTCTAAATCTACATTTACTATAGCTGGGATATCAAACCAAGAAGCCTTGATCATCACAGAGTATCCACTCATATCATCTTCTTCAGGAACATCAGCGTGAACCAAGTCAAGCGTCAACTTCCCATAAACACCATCATAAGCCATTGCTGAACCAATTGGGGCTACTTTGATTTCGCCATCATCCACCAAGTCTAATATTTGAGGATCTCTGTCTCTAATCTGCACGATCGTTGGTTTTTTAGAATCCTGACTTGTCGCACGAAGTATCAACTTGACATTATCAACCGAAAGCTTTACATCTTGGATTTTGAAATTACCTTGGATCAAGTCAGATGTTCTTGCACCTGCATCATTAATCGAAGATCCTAAAGTAGCTGCAATCGTTACTTCACTTTGAGCTTCGACAGGAGCTTCATCTTCACTGCTTGTACAGGAAGCTATTAAAGCGGTAGCTGTAATCCCTAAGAGGAAATTTTTCATTGGTCTTAATTTCATGTTTGTGATTGTTTTGTTGGTCATTGATTAATTAAATATTTGTCCATTCTATTCCTTGGAACACACCTGATTTTACTTCTATTCTCACATCCTTATCTTCATCCAAAGCAATAAAAGAAAATGTTCCTGAAATCTTTTTTAACTCAAAATCAATTTCAGTGATACTGATCTCCATTTCTCCTGTATGATTTGACCCTGCTTTGAAAATATTATCTTTTGCATTTACTGATTTTCTCTTTTCCACTCCTCCCATTGCACCTGAATATACCTCTTCAAATCCATCGATTGGAACCCATTCTTTGTACACATTACCAGCTTTCATTTCATTGATATTTTCACCGCCGATTTTTATTCCCATGGCAAAAGCTTTTCCATCTTCCTCTATTTCCACCCCGAATACTGTCAATACAAAATGGTCCTTTTCCTCCTCCAATTCAGCTACAATGAACTCTGAACCAAAAACTCCTTGTCCACTCTCCACATCAAATGGTTCTCCATCTATGCTTGCAGTAATAGTTCCATCTTTAGCAGTTTCTGGGACAAATTTTAAATCTTCCAGACAACTGAAGGAGCAAAAAGCAAGAAGAAGTATGGCAATTACATTTTTATAGTTTCTAATCATTTTCAAATAAAATTTTGCTTTTGGAGGCTATTAAAAACTGCTCAATTTAATTGTTCTAGTTTCCCACAGTTTGGTGAAGAAATTACCGAATCAAGGCCCATTTTATACCTTCAAAATACTGTATTTTCATCGTTTTCAAGACATTTGCTTCATTTATAATGAATTAAGTTCACATGCTATGCCAAAATAAAAAAGCACCATGATCTTATGGTGCTTCTAATTCTTCGAGTTTTAAGTAAAATATCAACTAGTTTTTTTCCATTTTTTCCAAGTTGATTCAATTGATTTTAAATCCGGGTTTTGATCATTTAATATGTCAATTTTAAATTTAAATGTCATTGACTCTCCAGGATTCAATTGATAATTGAGTTCCTCTTTCCCCAGACTCATGGCTTTTTGTCCAAGAGGGTTTGCTGCGAACAACCCATATCCTCTGGCATGCCAATACGTTGGATAACCCACATTCTTCGGATGGTCATAAATAACCACTGAGATTTTCTCTCCATCTATCTCCCCCTCTAAATCAACCCAATCGCCTCTGGTCCCCCAAACATCATCACCTTTCTTTCCATTACTACTGGTATACATCCCTGTGACTCCCTCATTATTCAATACAGGAACATCGGTAACTTTTCCAGAGGCATCCGTAAATAATTCAGGTTTGGTAGCAGGATGCTCTAATTCTCTAGCCATCCTAATGGCCAACATTCCTTCTTTGTTATCTGTAAAGCGAACTATCTGATCGGCAGCTGTCAAGGTAGAAGTACGCTCAATGATTCTCTCCGAATCTTTTGCTTTAAAAATAAAAGTCGTGTTTTCGACTAGGAGAACATCACCTGTATGGTTTTTCCATTCCATAGTCACAGAGAGTTTTCCTTCATTATTTTTCACTGAAACCTCATCAATACTCTTTAATGTGATGTGTCCATAATCCGACTTTTTCTCTTCTGGAATAGCATAGGAATTATTCCAAAAATCAATGCCATTAACATCGCCATAGTTAAACCAAAGCCCAATATGATGGGGATGATCAAAACGTTCTCCCGGCTTTGGATCTAAAGGCCATCCCCTGGTAATTGTGGTACCCTGGGAAGAATTAATGGGAAAAAGAACAGGCTTATCTAAGGTATCTGGGTAGATAAATGAAGTAAATAATTCTCCGTCCACTAATACATCCACCTTCTTTTCAGCTGTGTTGTCGACTAATTTTATTTCATTATTCTTAAGCTCAACTTCCTTTGAATTATTAATCACAGAGTCAAAAGTTTTATTGATTGGAGAATTGGTAAATCCCAACAAGAGCAGGATCAAAAACTGATTTATTTGAGTGAAATACATGGTTTGCTTAAATATTGGGTTTGTTAATTGTAAAAAAGAGCAAAAGGGAACATTAAACTATTCCCAAAGAATTTGCTCTTAGATTCTTAAACAGCTGGAGTTGCTCTTTTAAGGCTTCCACGCGATCATTGGGTTCCGTCCTAGCTTCCATCAGAATCCATCCTTGATAATCCATCCCAGCAAACAAATCAAACAATTCCTGATAGGGGTAGTCACCTTCATTAAATTCCCGAACATGAACAGTATCTCCAAACCATTTTTTGACGGAGTTGAAATTGGCTTCTAGGCCCGGATCATTTAAATCTTCAGGGTTGCAGTTCCAGCAAATCTTGACATTCGGGTCTGTTACTTGGTCAAAAATAGCCTTCATTACAGGCAGTTCTTGAGTTAGATGACCATGAACCTCTACTCTTACCAATTGACCATAATCACCAGCAAATTTGCCTACCTCGTTAAAGGAAGAAGCTATTTGTGCAATTGTTTTTTCTTTAGGAACATCTGCAGGTAGTGTATTGGGCTTGACTTTAATTCCAGTGGCGCCAATATCCTGACAAAGCTGTATATAAGCTTTAGTTTGTTGAATATTATCTCTAAGAATTTTTGGATCAGGGCTATGATACTCAAAATTACTTCCGTAACCCAAACAGGTTACCGGGCTATCTTCAAAACGCTTTTTTACCTCAAGACGCTCTGAACCTGAAAGTGAGGTTTCAACCCCATGGGCATGCTGAGTTCTCAGTTCTACTCCTAAGATGCCTGCGCTTTCGCAATTCTTTATCAAGGTGGGCAAATCCCAATCTCTACCCCATTGGTAGGTTACAAGACCGAATTGCATTCCATTTTTCTGCGGAGCACCAATCGTTTCAAAAGGCAAACTACCCGCTGCCAGTCCTAAACTGGCAGCAAAGCTTTTGAGAAGGAAATCCCTTCTCGAATTATGTTTCAATATGTTCATGAATTTCGGATTATTTGTGGAAAATCAGACTTTGTTAGGAACAGCATACTGATCTCTATAATCCCTTGTCAAAAGTTTATCTGCTTTCTTATTATCAACAAACATTTCCTTTTTCCCATCAAACATTAATTGGCTACCAGTTAAGTAGGAAACATTTGCAATCAGAGGCAGAACTGAAGAAACAAAACCTTCTTCAATGTCACAGTGTAGCGTCTCGTTATTTCCTGCACGGATTGCATCAATGAAATTAGCATAATGCTCAGCTCCACCTGGAGCGGCCATAAGATTATTATTTGATGAAGGAGCAGCCTCTCTCTTCTTTGACATTGCAAAGGGTTCTTTCTCTCTTTGACGATAAGCTCTCCAAGTACTTCCATCTACTTCAAGGTATCCATCAGTTCCATAAAATACATTACCAATATGGATTCCTAAATCCCCTTCACCATTGGTATATCTACCTCTTGTCTCAAACTCAAGGGTTTTGCCATCGGCATATTTAAAAATAGAAACCTGTGTGTTAGGTGTCTCTTGAGAGCATTCTTCTGGTGTAATGCCATAAATAGCTCCTGAAGAATATACAGAAACTGGATGTTCATTTTTATTTAAACCCCATCTAGCGACATCAAATTGATGTGGGCCTTGGTTTCCTGTATCGCCATTTCCTGTAGCCCAGTGCCAATGCCAGTTGTAATGTACTTTTTTCTCATTGTAAGGCTGATATTGTGCAGGACCCAACCATTGGTCATAATGTAAACTGGATGGTGGAGTGCTATCTGCTACTTTACCAAAAGAATCTCTAGGCTTATAGCAGGTTCCACGCGCCATATAAACATCTCCAATTCCTCCATCATGCAAGAATTTCATCGCTTCCATAACGTTTTCAATGGATCTGTTTTGAAACCCTACCTGAACTCTCCTATCATACTTTCTAGCAGCTTCAACCATCTTTCTTCCTTCCCAAACATTATGACTTGCTGGTTTTTCTACGTACACATGTTTTCCTGCCTGACAGGCCCAAATGGTACCTAAGGCATGCCAGTGATTTGGTACGGCAAATGAAACTGCATCGATTTCAGAGTCATCAAAAACTTTTTTCATATCCCACTCCGTCAATGGAGTTACACCAGTTTTCTCTATGACAACCTTTGACTTCGGTTCAAAATACTGTTCGTCTACATCACAAAGTGTTTTAAGGCGAACATTTCTATTGTCTTTTAAAGCACACCACTGGTTGATATGATTAGATCCTTGTCCTCGGATACCAATTACTGCTAAGTTTATGCGTTCGTTTGCACCTAAAATAGAAGCATAAGATTTTGCACTCATGCTCATACCTGCCATGGCAATCCCGGCAGTTCCAAGCACACTCTTTTTAATGAATTCTCTTCTTTGAGTCATAAGACTAAGGGTTTGGGGTTATTGTATTAGTTTAAGCTATCTATCTACTAAAATCTTTCTTAATCTAAAGATTCTCTGTATAGTATTCAATATGAATTATTTGGATAGTATCAAAAGATGCGAAATCGTTTGCACAAAACCATAAAAAAGAGAAGATTCAAGAAACAAATTCTAGCATTCAATCCAATTAGATGAGTTTATAACCCATCTTAATTGCATAAAAACAAGCTTATAAATAGTAGTAAAACTTTGAAAATTGAAGAATTCAAAGGATTTTCGGGTCAATGACCCAAGAAAGCAGTCTGGATTCTATCCAGTTAAATTTTTCTCCCAGCGACCTACTTTTGCTCAATTTGGCTTTAGCCTTGATCATGTATGGCGTCGCATTGGATCTAAGATTCAATGATTTTAAGTATTTGGCAAAAAACCCAAAGGGATTTTATCTTGGAGTTTTTTCCCAATTCCTTTTGCTTCCTTTCTTGACTTGGGGATTAATTAATATCATTCAACCTCCTCCAAGCGTAGCTTTAGGAATGTTTTTAGTTGCTGCATGCCCCGGAGGAAACATATCTAATTTTTTGACAAATTTAGCCAAAGGGAATACGGCACTTTCAATAAGCTTAACTGGAGTATCCAGTATATTGTCTATTTTCTCTACCCCATTAAATTTCGCTTTTTGGGCGAGCATGTATGCTCCCACTTCTAACTTATTGCGAGAGATCCAGTTAGATTATAAAGACGCATTTTTTACAGTAGCCTTAATTTTAGGCATTCCCTTAATTCTTGGTGTTTTGACACATCAAAAGTTCCCTCAATTGGCTGAAAAGCTATCTAAAATCTTAAAGCCAGTAAGCCTAATTTTGTTTACTGCCTTTATTATAGTCGCCTTTTTGGGCAATTTTGATATCTTCCTTTCCTATATTTCTCTCATCTTTTTATGGGTTTTAGCCCACAATTTCATTGCTTTGTTGGCTGGTTTTACCACAGGAAAAATTTTTCATCTTCCCTTGGCAGATGTAAAATCACTAACCATAGAAACTGGAATTCAGAATTCTGGGCTGGGCTTGGTATTAATCTTCACTTATTTTAATGGTCTGGGTGGAATGGCAATTATCACTGCTTTTTGGGGTATTTGGCACTTAATCTCGGGTATGGCAATCGCTACTCTTTGGAAAAATAAAGAATGAAAGACTTAATAAACTCTTGGCTTCGCTTACAAGTGAAAGTCAGCCTTCATTTCTATTTCAAAAAAATTCAAGTTCTCGGGAAAGAAAATATTCCCAAGAAAAGACCGGTTATTCTGGTAGCCAATCATCAGAATGCCTTGATCGATCCACTGCTTTTAGCCACACATACCCGACTAAAGCCCTATTTTCTTACACGTGCCTCGGTATTCAAAAACCCAATAGCAGCCAAACTCCTGGATTTTATCAGAATGCTTCCTGTCTACCGTGTGAGAGATGGTTTTTCTACTATTCAGCAAAACCAACAAATTTTTGACAAGACCTATGAAATTCTAAAGAAAAATGGGACTGTCATCATCTTTGCTGAAGGAAGTCATAGCAACGTTAGAAATTTACGCCCCTTAAGCAAAGGGTTCACTAGAATGGCTTTTGGACTTAAGGAAAAATATCCTCATTTGGACCCTGTAATTTTACCTGTAGGGATTAATTATTCTGCACATAGGAAATCAGGAAGTAAGGTTCAGATGATTTTTGGCGAAACGATAGAAGTGGATATGCCTCACTCACAGTCTGGGAAACTGACTAAGTCTGTACAGAAAGCCTTACATCAGATGGTAGTGGAAATTCCCAATGAGAATTATGATGAAAACCTGTCTAGACTAATCGAGAATGGTGTAGATCTGACAGATCAAAAAGCAGTTAATTTGTTTCTAGAAACAGGTAATGTAGAGGATCCAATCGAGTCCTATTCGGGAATAAAAAACAAACTGATGAAGATTTTTCATTTCCCATTGTATTGGATTTGGTTATGGAGAAGCCCTAAAATCAAGGATAAGGTTTTTGATTCCACAATTAAATTTTTGATTGGCTTTGCTTTAGGTCCGATTTATTACTTAGGCTTATTGCTATTAGCTTTTAACCCTAATTTTGGCACCTGGGCATTAGCATTTCTAATAATGGCATCCATCAGCCTTTGGGGAAATAGGAACCCACAGGAATAAAGCTGATTTTCGAAATGTTCTTTCGTTAATTTTTTACCTTTGGTAAAGAATACAAACCCAAAATTAACGATAATATGACAGAAGATTTTCTTCCAATTAACGGGACAGACTACGTAGAACTGTATGTTGGCAATGCCAAACAGTCAGCCCTTTACTACCAATACGCTTTTGGTTTTGAGCTCATAGCCTATGCAGGGCCCGAGACGGGTATTAAAGACCGAGCCTCTTATGTGCTCAAACAGGATAAAATCAGAATCGTACTTACCACTCCCCTTTCTCCTGACAATCCCATCACTCAGCATATTGCCAAACATGGTGATGGGGTAAAAGTACTTGCGCTGTGGGTAGACGATGCAGAAAAATCCTGGAAAGAAACTACTTCCAGAGGAGCTCAATCTGCTATCGAACCACATGTGCTGTCTGATGCCAATGGAGAGGTAAAAGTCGCTTCAATAAAAACTTATGGAGAAACCATTCATACGTTTGTTGAGCGAAAAAACTACAATGGTACCTTCCTACCAGGATATATTCCTAGAAAAAGCCTTTACAATTCCCAATCCATTGGATTGAAATATATTGACCATTGTGTAGGCAATGTAGAATTAGGGGAAATGAATCGCTGGGTGAAATTCTATGAAGATGTCATGGGATTTAAATTATTGATCACTTTTGACGATTCTGATATATCTACCGAGTATTCCGCTTTGATGTCAAAAGTTGTCTCCAATGGCAATGGATATATTAAATTCCCTATCAATGAACCTGCTGAAGGCAAAAAGAAATCTCAAATAGAGGAATACTTGGATTTCTACCACGGACCTGGAGTTCAACATATGGCAATCGCTACTGACGATATCATTTACACTGTTTCTGAATTAAGAAAGAGAGGCGTTGAGTTTTTAGAAGTACCGCAGTCCTACTATGATGACTTATTGGATCGAGTAGGAAAAATTGACGAGGACCTACAACCCTTGAAGGATTTGAACATCTTGGTTGATAGAGATGATGAAGGTTACCTACTTCAGATTTTCACCAAACCTGTGCAAGACAGACCTACTTTATTCTTTGAAATTATTCAAAGGAAGGGGGCAAAATCCTTTGGTAAAGGAAATTTCAAGGCCTTATTTGAAGCCATCGAAAGAGAACAGGAACTCAGAGGAAACTTGTAACCTAAGAGCCGGAATTAATTCCGGCTTTATTTTTTCCTTAAACCAAGAAGGATCAGATTTTTAATTTCCTCAAAAAGACTTAATTTTTTCTAAAATTTTAAGATTATGAAAAATCTACTGTCCATTTTCTCCATCACTTTTAAAGGAGGTTTATTCTTTTTACTTCCCATAATTCTGGTAGTTGTACTTTTTCAAAAAGCGATTCATTTATTACAACCTATATCGCATTTTATTGGCAATGCTTTAGGACTTAATAGGGTAATGGCACCTTACTTAGTTGCAATTTTCACCCTAATTCTGATCTGTCTTATTGCGGGATACATTTCCAAATTGGGAATAGGAAAAGCCATGATCAATTGGATAGAAAACAATATCTTGACTCTTTTCCCAGGGTATAAACTGATGAAGAGTACATTTGAAAATACTGCTGGGATCGAAATGGAAAAAGATTTTCCGGTGGTAATGGTTCCTATCGATGGATGGATGCTGGCATTTTTAGTAGAGGAATTAGATTCTGGAGAGGTTGTGGTTTTTGTACCCTCAGCACCGAATTCTTGGGAAGGAAGTTTAGTGATTTTTGATAAAAGCCAAATCAAACCTAGTGCCCTTAGCCAAAAAGAAGTGCAGAAATTATTAAGGCAATTAGGGACTGACTCCAAAGAGCTTTGGGAGAGAAATAGAAAATGAACAGAGGATCTTTTGAGCATGTAAAGAATTCCCCAATTCGGGAAAAAGATCAAGTTTTTAATTGCTACAGATATTAAATATTTAATTCCTGCTCTTATCCTAAATTCGGAGATTTAGGAGAAAAAACCATTTTTTGAAGTCTAGGGACGGGTTTTAAGAAGATTAGATCCACAGATTACTGCTAAATTTTTAAATGAAAACTGATGGGGTATTGTGGCATGATCATTTCACCTTTAAGGCGAACATAAACCAAACCCATGAGATTAGCAGAAATATTAGGGTATGATACCCAAAAAATATTCGAAAAAATAACAGAAAAACTTCAAGCCTGGGGAGATGCAGCAATTGATAATTTACCCAACCTAGTCTTGGCAATAATCATCATGACGATCAGTATTTTTTCAGCAAACAAGTTGAAAAAATATTCCCATAAATATTTAAACAAGGTAAAAATCAACCCTACGATCAGTAGGTTTTTAAGCCAGATCATATTTTTAGCAGTTTTGGTTTTGGGGATTATGCTCTCGCTTTCAGCAATGGAATTAACTAAAACCGTTTCTTCTATTCTTGCAGGATTAGGTATTATGGGCTTGGCGTTAGGTTTTGCTTTTCAGGATACTGCTGCCAATTTCATGTCAGGTGTTTTCATCACCTTCAACCAACCTTACAAAATTGGAGATGTCATTCAAACAAAAGATGGGCATGAAGGTAAAGTAATAGATGTAAATCTTCGAGTAACCAAAATCAGAACTTACAATGGTCCAATTGTACATGTTCCTAATAGAATGCTCTTCCAAGAGTATTTTATAAACTTCACCGAAGAAGGTAGACGAAGGGTACAAATAGATTGTGGGATCAGTTACGGCGAAGATTTAGAGCACGTTCAGGAAGTAGCACTTTCCGCGATGGAAGACCTTCCAAGTCGACTCAAGTCTGAAGATCCATCTATTTTCTGGACAGGGTTTGGAGATAGTTCTATCAATTTCACTTTAAATGTATGGGTGAAATTCTCCACAGATGAAATCAATTTTATTCCAGCAAGGAATGAAGCCATTCTTGCGTTGAAGAAGGCTTTTGATAAGGAAGATATTACAATTCCATTCCCAATCAGAACATTGGATTTTGGAATCAAAGGTGGTGTCACCATGAGTGAAGAAATGCAAGGGTTAACTTTTGGAAATGGTAATAAGACCGCAGACTAATAACTAATGGAAGAGAAAGAAACAGATGAGGGAACGTTCACACCAGAAAAGTTCAAGGTAAGGCATATTCCTAGCCTATTGGCTTTGACGTTTAAGCGTTGGGCTGCAACCGATCCAGCTAGATTAAGTGCTATAATTGCCTATTACGCTGTACTTTCTCTTCCTGCATTACTGGTAATTGTTGTCAATTCAGTAGGATCGATTTGGGGAGTTGATGCTGTGACAGGTCGACTTTCCTCACAAATTGAAGGCATCGTAGGAGCAGATACTGCTTCTATTGTACAAGAAATGATTGCCAGTACTCAGTTAGGTGGTAAATCTACTGTAGCAACTGTCATCGGTATAGGTACATTGATATTTGGTGCTACTGGTGTTTTTTATCACTTAAAAATCTCATTAAATGAAATTTGGGAGCTAAAAATGACGGAGAATATCGGTTGGTTCAAATTGGTAAAAGACCGATTGATAAGCTTTGGTTTTGTACTCGTTTTAGGTTTCCTGCTATTGGTTAGTTTTGTCCTTACTGCTGCTCTATCAATTTTGAGTGAATACATTAAAGAGCAGTTACCTGATGTAATATTATACTTAGCATTTGGCTTAGACTGGATTATCTCCATATCAGTTATATCGCTACTCTTTGCACTGATTTTCAGATATTTACCTGATGCCAAAATCAAATGGAAATCAGTTTGGGTTGGGGCTTTTCTTACAGCCTTATTGTTTGTTTTGGGAGAGGTACTTTTAGGCTTATACTTTGGCGCAACAGACCCGGGATCTACATACGGTGCTGCAGGAAGTATTATTTTGATACTCCTTTGGGTTTCTTATTCCTGTTTGATCTTCTTCTTTGGTGCAGAATTCACTAAAGTATTTTCTATAAAATACGGATATGGAATCTCACCAAATGAAAGCTTTTCAAGAGTTAAAAAAAAAGAAGTAATCGTTGATAAACACTATAAACCCGAGGAATCACCGGAATCTAAACCATAAAATAAGTTCTTCATTAAATGCCTTAGTGCTTTCATTTTTTGGAGACATTTCTTCTGCTGTATGAAACTTAGTACCTATAGATGGAATCTTATATAAAAAGCTAATATCTGATTTTGTCTGAACTGGTAGAACTCCTTTGGTGGAATTTTCAGGAAATTGAGGCTTAAATAAACTCAAGAATAATCCCGGAGTTTCGGTTCGAATATCAATTTCACCATCGGCTGTCTTGATTTGCAGTGCATGAAAATTGGAATAATAACCTTTAAATTCCGGATATATTAATTCTTCAAAATTTGAAGCAGTTTGGGTATTATTAAATTTCTTATTCCAAAGACCAAAATTGACTCCTTCCAATCTATTTCCCCAAACTCGGTAAGGCCCATTTGCAATTAAATTAGCCTCCTCCATTTTAGCTTCTGGATAAATAAAACCTACTCCCAGCAATTCTTCCTCTGCTCCAATTTGACCTGGAGCCTTTGCAACAAATTTGAGCTCTGAAGTTGGTAAAACAGTCCAAGTAACCTCCTTAGGGTAAGAGTCAAACATGGATTTAACTTGAATGGAGCCATCATCTAACTTTTTCCAAGTCACATCTTTCACCTGTGATTCTATTCCCTCTATCAAAGGATTTTGAGATAGATAGAAAAACTTTCGATTCACTTTAACCATTTCAAGATTTCCAGATTTTTTCCCAAAAAAGTAGATTCTACCATCTACTTCAATTTGTAAATCTGAAACTGATTCCCGCACTTTAATTGGATAAATTTCAAATTCTCCTTTTCCAAAGTATCTAGGATTCCCTTCCTTAGGCTTTCTAATCTCCTTTGACCATGTGTTGAGCAATTCTCCATGAATTCCAAAAGATTTGAGTTGGATAAGGTCTCCATCTTGCCAATTTTCAGGTATGTCTAATTTCACTTTTATAGTTTCCCCAGGTATCACTGTGGGCAATTTTATTTCCTTACTGCTTTCTATTTTCAAATTAGACCAAGCATCAATCTTAAAAATATCCACTTGAAGCTTACAACCATTAATATCCGAATACAAATACTGGTTGCTGACTTCAATTTCCTTTGAATTGTTATCAAGAGAATCAAATCCATGTATTTGAATAGGAGACCAAATGGACTTAATCGTGTAAAAACTACCTTCTTTTTCTCTGTAGGGTCCTAAAATACCATCAGGAGCATGATTTCCATCCGAATCCAATTTACCATCCAAATCAACCCGCTTTACTGCTTCATCTGAAAACACCCATAAAAACCCTCCGGCAAACAGGGGATTTGGCTTGTATTTATTCCAAAAATCATTCAACCCTGCCCCAAGACCTCCGTCATACAAACCGTGAAGCCATTCAGTAGGCATAAAAATCTCTCCACTTTTATCAAGTCTTCCTTCTCGTGTGTCATAGGTAGGATAATGGAATGTATCTATATCATTCCTAAGCAGCCAAGGGTATATGATAGGCCTTTTTTGTATATCATATTGATGAAAAGCAAACTCATTCTCAAAATTCCATCCTCCTTCATTTCCATGATCCCAAATAACCACAGAAGGATGATTGGCATCTTTTAAAACTGCTTCTTTGATCAGCTTCGGTCCTATTTCCGTGTCATAGCCATCTTGCCATCCTGTTACTTCATCTAAAACGAATAGCCCAAGTGAATCCGCCAACTCTAGAAAACGTTCGTCAGGTATATAATGTGACATACGAACAGCATTCATATTCATTTCCTTCATCAAACGAATATCTTCCAAATGATTTTCTTCACTTAAAGCCCTTCCTGTGCTTGGATAAAATGAGTGCCGATTTACTCCTTTGAAAATCACACGAACATCATTCACATAAATCCCATCTTTTGGTCTCAACTCAACTGTACGAAAACCCAATTTTTCCTTTTTCTCAAATAAAATTTCCCCCTCTTCCATCAGCCTAAAAATTGCTGTATACATTTTAGGGGATTCAGGATTCCATGAACTCACATTTTCAAATTGATGATTTAACCAAACAGAATCGGAGTTCACTACTTGGCTAAATTTCCCTAAGGATGTTTGTTCATCCGCGGTTTTAAGTTCTACATCAACTCTAGCATTTTTCGGATATTTATCTAAGGTCAAGACAGCTTGAAACTCACCTCCTGCTTTTGGGTTCAGAGCAATTCTGCTAAAATGATATTTGGGTAAAATCTCCAAAAATACCGGTCTAAAAATCCCTCCAAAAATCCAAAAGTCAGATTCTCTTTCAGCTTTGTTAACAGATTCATTTTCTGATACTTTAGAAACTTTTACTTCAAGTACATTTTGATCATCAAAATCCAAATATTTACTGATATCATATTTAAACCGATAAAAGCCACCTTGGTGAATATCTCCGACGATTTTTCCATTGACTTTAACTTCGGTATCAGTCATTACACCATCAAAAACAAGTTGGATAACTTTCCCCTTCCAGTCTTTATCAGCGTAGAACTCTGTCTTATAATTACCTATTTCTTTACCCAGTTTTATCTTGGAATCCTTATGATCATGTCCATAATTGAAGGTTCCAAATCCCTGAAGCTCCCAATTAGAGGGAACGGGAATTTTTGACCAGATACCTGCATTTCTACCATCACTAACTTTAAAATCCCATTGCACTGCTGAAGCGACATCCTTCCCACTTAAATATACTCTCTCATAAGAGTTATTTGTCTGGGAGAAAACTGGAAGAGAAAATGCAAATAAAAAGGCCTGAAAGCAGGCTACTCGAATCAGGTGAGTCATGAAGTGGGCTTAATGAATTTTCTTAAAATTAGTTTTATTCTATACTTTAAAAAATCCATTGTTGTTCGACGGCAAAAGAAACCGAATAACTCAGTCTATTTCTTAGACAGATTTTAAAATAGGAATGATTTCTGCCAAAGAAATGGCATTAATTCACATTTTATCTAACTTAGAATTCAAAGTAATTTTTAACATATGAGCGTAATAGATCCTGCTACTCTATCGAAAGCCCAAAGTTGGCTAGATGGAAACATTGATGAAGAATCAAAGAATGAAATTAAGAAGTTGATCGATGAAAATCCATCCGAACTGTTGGATTCATTTTATCGAGATCTAGAATTTGGGACTGGAGGATTAAGAGGCTTGATGGGTGTGGGTACCAACAGGATGAATGTTTATACTGTTGGGATGGCAACGCAGGGACTAGCCAATTATTTATTAAAGTGTTTTCCCGGTGAGGACATCAAGGTTGCAATAACTCATGATAGCAGAATTAACAACACATTATTTGCTACGACTACTGCCAACGTACTAACAGCTAATGGAATTAAAGTTCTATACTTTAAAGAAATGCGACCTACCCCAATGCTTTCTTTTGCTGTAAGGCATTATGGATGCAAAAGTGGTGTAATGATTACTGCTTCCCATAATCCCAAAGAATACAATGGCTATAAGGCTTACTGGGAAGATGGCGCACAAGTGGTTGCCCCTCATGACACAAACATTATCAAAGAGGTTCAGAAAATCACCTCCTTTGATATGGTCAACTGGAATAAGAAAGATGAATTGTTCAGCTATATAGAAGAGGATTTTGACGCCATTTATTTAGACCTAGTCAAAGGTTTAAGTCTAGCTCCTGAAGAAATTCAGAAGCAAAAATCCATGCCTATCGTTTTTTCTCCAATTCATGGTGCCTCTGGAAAAATGGTCCCTGCCGCGATCAAAGCATTTGGATTTGATAATATCCATGTAGTTAAAGAACAAGCAGAGCCTGATGGAACTTTCCCAACAGTAGTTTATCCAAATCCTGAAGAGGCTGAAGCCTTAACACTTTCAGTAAAATTAGGTAAAGAAGTTGGAGCTGAATTAATATTAGCCTGTGACCCAGATGGAGATCGTTATGCAGCCGCAGTTCCAAACGAAAGTGGAGAGTTTGAATTGTTAAATGGAAATCAAACAGGGTCCCTCCTAACCTATTATTTACTGAGTAGATGGAAGGAAGCTGGGAAATTGGATGGAAAACAGTTTATGGTTAACACCATTGTAACCACAGAATTGATTGACAGAATATGTGAAGGATTTGGTGTAAAGTGTTTTTCTGTATTGACAGGATTTAAAAATATCGCAGCTATCATCCTTGAACTTGAAGGCAAAGAGAAGTTTGTCGGTGGTGGAGAAGAGTCCTATGGATACCTAGTAGGTGATTTTGTGAGAGATAAGGATGGTGTTAGTGCTTGTGCCATGGTGGCGGAAGTAATCGCATACTACAAGTCTCAAGGAAAAACAGTCTTTGATGTTTTGGCAGAGATTTATGAGAAATTTGGCTTCTACAAGGAGAATTTAATTTCAGTGACCAAAAAAGGAAAAGATGGGGCTGAGCAAATTCAGGCTTTGATGACAAACTTCCGCGATAACCCACCAAAAGAAATGAATGGACAAAAGGTGGAAAAAATCGTTGATGTAAAAGCCAGCACTATAACCGAAGTTGCTACAGGTAAGGTAGAAAAGTTAGACATGGACAAGTCCAATGTTATGCAATTTTACTTAGCTGATGGAAGTAAGATTTCAGCTCGGCCATCTGGAACCGAACCAAAAATCAAGTATTACTTTTCCGTCAATCAACCATTGGATAATGGAAAAGAATACAGGAGTTGTGAAAAAGAATTGACCCAGAAATTAGAAGGGTTAAAACAATATTTCAGCTAAAACCAAAGTAAGGCGCCAAAGAAAAATTTGGCGCTTTTTTTATTCTTTCCCGATATGGATCAAAGCTTCACCCACATTGATTACAGGAAGGTTATTTATTCCGATCACATAGCCATTTGAATTAGCTTTAACAGGTATTTTTACCTGTCCATAGGGGTCTGTTATTTTTGCCAACACCTGCCCTTTTTTTACCTCTTCACCGAGTTTAATGTTTGAATTAAAGATCCCAGATGCTTTCGCTCTTATCCAATCGCTTTGTTTGATATAGATAGGCTTTTGTAAGGCGTATTCTGATTTCAGCATCCCCAAACTAGCTAAAAACCTTTTTGTCCCCGCTACACCTTCATCAATTGAAAAATCGTCAAGACGCATTGATTCCCCTCCTTCATAAACCAAAATTCGCTTTTTAGATCTAAAAGCTGCTTTTCTGAATGACTTTTCTATGTATTTGGAATTGACAATAAAATGAGGAGCAAAATTACTGGCTAGCTCAAGGGCTAATTTATCAGTAAAATCAACTCTCAATTGGGGGTAATTGGTTAGCATGCGGCCACCTGTGTGGAAATCCACCCCAAAATCTATCAAAGGAATAATTTCATTACTCAGAATATAGGCAATCTGCGAAGCCAGAGAACCTTTTTTGCTTCCGGGAAAACTTCTATTTAAATCTCTCCCATCAGGAAAAGTTCGACTATTTGATAAGAAACCGTAAATATTCACCAGCGGTATGATGATTAGTGTTCCTTTCAAAAGCTCCAGCGACTCATCAATTTCTTCTAGCACTTTCTTTGCAGTGGCAATACCGTTGATCTCATCACCATGAACACCTCCTGAAATCAAAACCACAGGACCGGGTTCTTTGGAAGAACGAATAAAAATTGGGAGATCGATTAAGGTATGAGTAGGAAGTTTGGCTATAGCTAATTCTATATTTAGCTTTTGACCTGGGCGAACTCTGATACCGTTTATTATTAATTCTTTCATGAAATGGGGAATGTAATGTAAAATCCATTTCTTATTAGCAGAAATCTTGTTTATTTCGCAAGACAAGAATTGGTTCATGAATATACAAGAAAACATTTCCCTTAAGCCATTCAATACTTTTGGCCTAGATAAAAAAGCAAGATTTTTTACAAGTGCTGGTTCCGAAAAGGATTTAATCGAAGCATTAATCTGGGCAAGCCACAGAGGTTTAGACATTTTTATACTTGGAGGAGGAAGTAATATTTTGCTCACGCAGGATATCAATAAGCTTGTGATAAAAAACGAGATTGACGGTATAGAGCTGATTAAAGAGGACAATGATCATGTTTGGGTCAAAGTAGGATCAGGAGAAAACTGGCATGAGTTTGTCAAATATTGTATATCAAGGAATTGGGCAGGCGTTGAAAATTTGTCTTTGATACCTGGAACTGTAGGTGCATCGCCCATGCAAAATATCGGAGCTTATGGAGTGGAAATAAAAGATGTATTTGAAAGCCTAACTGCTTTCAACAGGTCTAATCTGGAATTTGAAATTTTTGACCAAAAAGCCTGTCAATTTGGTTACAGGGAAAGTGTTTTTAAGCATGAATTAAAAGGCCAATACATCATTACTTCTGTAACATACAAACTCAAAAAGAAACCTGATTTCAAGCTCGAGTATGGAGCAATTAAAGATACATTGAAAGAAAGTGGATCAAATGAACTGAGTATAAAAGCAGTGAGTGATGCAGTCATAAAAATTCGCCAGTCTAAACTTCCAGATCCAAAAGAAATAGGAAATGCTGGTTCATTTTTTAAAAATCCGACCATTCTAACAAGTGACTGGGAAAAACTAAAACAAGACTATCCCAATATCCCCGGTTATCCTTTGAAGGAAGGAGTAAAAGTCCCCGCAGCATGGCTGATAGAACAAGCAGGATGGAAAGGAAAAACCTTTGGAGAAATTGGAGTTCATAAAAACCAATCCCTTGTATTGGTTAACTATGGAGATGGAGATGGAATGGACATTAAGGAACTATCCGAAAAGATCCAAAAATCTGTTTTCGATCAATTCAATATCCAACTAAACCCGGAAGTAAATTTTATTTAAATTAATTCATCATGGACCAAAATCTCTTTCGTGTATCGGTCCACTTTGATTCCAAATTTTCTTAAAAAATCTACCCCTTCATCTGTGCCTATCCCTTTATATTCTGCATAGGAAAAAAGGTAAACTACCTTAGAGATCCCCATTGAGAAAATGATACGAGCACAGGCAAGGCATGGTGCAAGGGTAACATATAAAGTTGAACCCTCTACAGAAGTATTGTTTTTAACTGCGTATAAAATAGCATTTTGCTCTGCGTGTAATGCAAGGGAGCAAGACCCCTTACTATCTCTGGCACATCCATTTTCAGGAAATTCATCATCGCAATTATGCGTTCCCGCTGGAGGCCCGTTGTAGCCAATTGAAATGATCCTAGTTTCTTTAGTTAGAACCGCCCCAACATGCTTTTTTATACAATGTGAGCGTTTGGCAAGGTTTACTGCCAACTCCATAAAAATATCGTCGAAATCAGGTTTTTCCATCGTTTAATTTTTTACAAAATTAGTAAGTAAATTCAGGTATGAAGAAGATTTCAGAAATTTACTTCAATAGAAAGACCAGATTCATTAAATCCAACATTCGCCACTCAGGTACGTAAAAAAAATTAAATATTAAGGAGTATTTATGATTTCAAAAAAGTATAGTTCCCTTCTCTTATTGTTTCTATTGATATTTTCTAGTTGTAGTTCTATAGAAATCTTTAAAGAAAATACAGAAACGCCTATTCAGAAACGCTATCAATCATTTGTATTAGTCAATCAGGAAGTAGGAATGAGAGGATTTAAAGCACAGTTTATAGATAAAAAAGTTCAAATACGGATCCAAGAACTACTGGAGGCAGAGGGATTAACCTATGACAAAGAGAATCCAGATCTGGTAATTCGCTATACTTCCAATGAAGAGCCAAGAGAGCGAACTACAACTAATTACCCTTCCTCACCTTATTGGGGATACAGAGTTTGGGATCCATGGGCCTATTCAAACTTTAGAAATGATTACGGACCCAAAACAACGAATTATGAGCTATTACAGGTTATTGTAGATTTTATTGAACCTAGTCAAGACAAATTCATCATGACATTGACAGGTGTTACAGAGGTAAGTAGCAAAAAATCAAAAGAGAAAAAAGTGATTAAATCAGTAGACAAAATCATGGAAAAATTCATTTTTGATATGAGTACAGAAACTCAATCGGTTCGTCGATAGAACTATTAAACACCTCTCAAGGGCTTAATTAAAGGAAAATCTTTTAGATCTTATTTTTTCATTCAACCAAACATCGGTTACCATTCAAATCTATCTTTCTACCGTACAAATATATCATTAGGATCATAGAATTAAATTGGCAAAATATTTGTGTTTTAGCCCCATGATGTTACTTTTGTAATATCTTTAATGTAGTTCAGTTGCAAATTTTTGCATTTTGATGTTAACCATAGTACTCATAGATGATGATCCGATCAGCACTTTTGTGACTGAAAAACTGATTTCAAAAAATGTGACAGAACCCTGTCAGTTTTTTAAATATCAGAGCGCTAAAGAAGCGTTAAGGGAGATCTACGAAATCAAACCAAATTACTTGTTTCTGGATTTGAATATGCCAGAAATGACAGGTTGGGATTTTCTAGACACTTTTGATATTGCTAAGAATAATGCAAAAATTTATATCCTAAGTAGTTCTGTGGACGAAAGAGATATTAACAAAGCAAGCGAATACCAATTCGTTAAAGACTACTTATCAAAACCTCTTATTAAGAAATGTATTAAGTCGATATTTAATTGACAACCTACCATTTCACTTTTTGATCTTCATTAATTCCATTCCCCTCTTCTTTTTTTGACCTAAAAACAGCTTGGCATTTTCAACTGGAAATCAGTAAATTAGACCAAGAAAGGTTCCTTTTGGCGATTTTCAAACTTAGAGAATTGTTAAATCTAAAATTTTCAAAAAAAAAAAGCTCAAGCTGATATCACAGATTAAAATTTTATTTTAATTCGCACCGTTTATTTATTTAAAACCCTTTAAAAACACAGCCATGGAGGATTTAGATGACGATTTCGAAGAATTTGATGACTTTGATGATACTGATGAATTTGAAAATGAATTCGAGGATGAATATGACTTGGATGAAGAAAACGAATTCCTAGATGACAACATTGTCGACTTCGATGATGATGAGGAGGACTTCGATGATGATTTCGAAGATCTAGATGATGATTTAGTTTAAAGTTAAAGCACTTTAAAACTACTAGTCTTTGGTAATTTCAATCAATGAAATTATCTTCGCAACTGTTAAGTTCAACGAAACAGATACTATGATACTACTTGATGTTTTTTCTTCTCCAATCGCTTCTGGTGCGCAGACATTTCTAATCATCGTTTGTGTCCTTATCGGATTAGGAGCAGGAATATCTGCCATAGATGTGAGAAGCACTTTTTCTAAGAAGAAGTAAACTCAAACTATACTATGAAATTTAAAAGAGGCTTATGCCTCTTTTTTTGTTTCTACTATTAGGAAAACCATTGTTTAGAACAAACAGCTTCTAAGTTCCTAGCTGCTTTTTTCTTGAAATCAGGACTATTAAAATCCAAATCAGGTAATTGGAGAACTTTTGAAAAGCCCTCATCAAATCCTTCATCACCAGAAGTAATTAAGTAAATCTCTTTTTGATACTTCTTTGCCAATTGAAGCAATTCGTAACATGCTTTTCCAGACCTTGACTGGGAATCATACCTTCCTTCACCCGTAATAATTAAATCAGCATCTTTAATATCCTTATCTATGCTAAGCGCATTAAAAATATAGGAAGCACCAAAAGCTATTTTCACATCAAAAAAGGCAGATAATCCAGCTGCAATACCTCCTGCAGCTCCAAACCCGCTTTTATCAATAAAATCCCTGTTAGTTTTTTTATACATCAACTTCAAAAGTCTAGTACATTGGGCTTCATAACTAGCTAAATCCTCATTAGCCAAGCCTTTTTGAGGACCATACACAGGTATTGCTCCTTCTGAGCCTAAAAAGGAGTTCTTTACGTCACATAATAAGGTAAATTCAATTTTAGGTAGGGTTGGGGATCTCTGAACATGCATAACCCGTTTTAAAAAATCAGGACTAAATGGAATTACCTCCCGGCCATTTTGATCCAAAAACTGGATTCCTAATGCTTGCAAAATCCCAATCCCCAGATCAACTGTTGCGCTCCCTCCTAACCCCAAAACTATCTCTTTTGCTCCTGCTTTAACAGCCTCCCTTATCAATAAGCCAGTACCAAATGTAGAAGCAGTTTTTACATCCAACTCATTAGAAGCGAGAAGACCTAAACCTGAAACTTTAGAAACATCTAAATAGGCAGATTCATCTTTTAAGAAAAATACACCTTTGGCCGGCCTGCCTAATGGGCCTAAACTCCATCGATGAGAAGGCTTTAAACCTAAAGATTCAGAAAGAAGCTGACATGTACCATCTCCACCATCAGCAATCGGAGTCAATTGTATAATTGCTTCAGGGTATTTGATTTTCAGTTGATCACAAATGATCCTCCCAGCTTCAAAAGCTGATAGTGTTCCTTTGAAAGCATTGGGAGCAACAAGTATTTTCACTTACACATTTTTCATTCTTTTGAAATAATCCACGGAGGCTGCTTTTACCTTCGGTGCTAGATACAATGTCGAAATCATCGTAGGAATAGCCATAATCGCATACATTCCATCTACCAAGCTTATCACAACCTCCAATGAGGCTACTGCACCCAATACGATGGTTGCCAGATAAAAATAATTGTAATAATCAGCTTTACTGGCTCCAAATAAGTAATTGAAACATTTATGCCCGTAATAGGAATAAGTAAACATTGTAGATAAAGCAAAAACCAGTACTGCTACCATCAAAAGATATTTCCCAAAACCAGGAAGCGCCATTTCAAAAGCATTGAGTGTCAATCTAACTCCATCATGTTCAGTTGTTTGCCAAACCCCAGTCAACATAATTACCAAGGCAGTAAGCGTACAAACTACAATGGTATCAATAAAGGGGCCGAGCATAGCAATAAGACCTTCTCTAACGGGTTCATTGTTTTTTGAAGCTCCATGTACCATAGGGGCTGTTCCAATTCCTGCTTCGTTAGAAAAAGCAGCTCTACGAGCACCTGTTACAATTACAGCACCCACAGCTCCACCAGCTATGGCTTTTCCTGTAAAAGCATCTTCCACAATAAACCAAAGCATTTCAGGAACATCACCAATATACTTAAACACAATCATGATCACTGTGATGAAATAAAGAGCCACCATGAAAGGAACCATTTTAGATGCCACGGAAGCAATTCTTTTAATTCCTCCAAGGATCACAATTGCCACTAAAACCATCATAGATACCCCAAGAATCCATCGAGTTGATTGGCCTAGGTCTACTCCTGCTAAAACGAATCGAGAAGTTTCTCCCCCATCCAATCCAGCTGGAATAAGTAAAACAGCTCTGATGACGGCTGTTAATTGATTTGCCTGGAAAATAGCCAAAAGACCTAAAATACCTGCTGTACAGAAAATCACAGATAAGAATTTCCATTTCTTACCCATTCCTTCCTGAATGACATACATAGGCCCACCTTGAATTTCTCCCGAAGAATCTTTTCCTCGAAACATAATAGCCAAAGTACAGGTGTAGTACTTTGTGGCCATGCCCACGAAAGCTGAAACCCACATCCAAAAAATTGCTCCTGGACCTCCCATATTAATGGCTATAGCAACTCCACTGATGTTACCTAGTCCAACGGTTGCTGCAATTGCAGAGGATAAAGCTTGAAATGAAGTAATTTGACCTGGTGCTAAATCATCGTCATATTTCCCACTTAACAGGCGTATAGAGTGACCAATTTTTCTAAATGGCAATAAACCTGAATGAAAAAAAAGTATTAAACCACCCCCCATCAACATGATCAACATGGGAGTGCCCCAAATCCAGTTGCTGAAAGAAATAATAAGATCACCCATAGGTTTATTAAGCTAGTATTAAGGTTTGTATTAGAATTGAATATTCAATTAAACATCCATATTAGGAGCTATTTGATCCAAAAACAAAAGTTTTTATACAGAATGCAAACAAAAAACCCGAGTAAATGAAAGTACTCGGGTTTTTAACTTATATCAATTTACCATTCCACTTTGGGAGATTTGTATAATCCAATTCCATTGATATCCCACCTTTTCCCCTGAACAGCAATTCTTTTTTGAAAATCAGACCATTCTCTTTTTTCACTTGGTGTCCAGGCTATTTCAGCAATTGCTGCAATCCTTGGAAAAACCATGTAGTTAAGGTCTTCTCTTGTTTCTATGGTCTCTGTCCAAAGCGGCGCTTCAATCCCAAAAATATCCTGTTTCTTTATTCCTGGATCGTAATTTTCCGGATCCCATATATAGGCCGAATCCAATTCTATATAGGCAGCCCAATGTAAGCCAAGTCTTGAAGTTGAATCGTATTGCATATCCAAATAAGCCTTTTTGGCTGGTGACATCAATACTTGATTTCCTTGCTCGATTGCCAACTTCGCATTTTCTGCTAAAGCCCAAAATTGAGCAACATTTCCCTTCAATAGCTCCGTCGTCGCAATCTCATCCCAACCTATACTTGTCTTTCCATATTTAGCTGTGATTTTCTGCACTCGCTCTACAAATTCAATGTAATCGTCTTTCTCTGTTACATGAGACTCGTCTCCACCAATATGAAAATAAGGGCCAGGTGTCATCTCAGAAATTTCTCTTATTACATCTTCTACAAACTGATAAGTGATTTCCTTATTTGTTGCTAGTGTACTGAATCCAACTTCAATACCAGTATAAATTTCAGCAGCTTTTGGATCACCATCTAAAATATCAAAGTCGATTTCACCTTCATTCATAGTACTAAAATCTCCATCTGGAAGGTTTACACCTGGATTCAACTCTCCATAAGAGGCCAAGGCAGCATTTGTATGTCCTGGCATATCGATTTCAGGAATTACTGTAATGTAATTCTTTGCTGCATAGGCAATAATTTCTTTGTAGTCTTCTTGAGTGTAAAAACCTCCATCTCCACCACCAACTTCAGATTTCCCACCAATTGTGGTCAGGTTTGGCCAAGATTTGATTTCAATTCTCCATCCTTGATCATCTGTTAAATGCAAATGAAGACTGTTTAACTTCAATTTTGCCATTTCGTCGATGTAATACTTCACATCATCTACCGTGAAGAAATGTCTGGCCACGTCCAGCATAGACCCTCGGTAGCCATACTCTGGCTGATCGACAATTTTACCTGCTGGAACTGTCCAGCTTGCCTCAGTTATCGAGTTATTTTCTATAGCAACAGGAAACAACTGAACCAAGGTCTGTATTCCATAGAAAAGTCCTGCTTCTGAATTCGCAGTAATCTTAATCAGGTCTTCCTCTACTACTAAAGTGTATGCTTCTGATTCTTCTCCTCCTAAAAGTTCTAGCTGAATATCCCCACCATCTGCATTAACTGGAAGATCAAATCCTGTAGCTGGTTTTAACCGAGAGGCTAAAACTTCTCCCAAACCTTGCAGACCCTCCGAGTTACCAATGATTTGAATAGCTGAACCTGAATTTAATTCAAAAGATCCATGCCCTGCTACTATACTACTGGGCAGAGGTATAATCGCCGCGCTTTCAAGTTCAGACAAGGGTTTTTGACAACTAAATAAAACGGCCGATATAAGGGTAACAAGGCCTAAAACTGGTTTTCTCATACATTAATATTTTGGATAAACTTACTGTAATTTTTTAAATATCTTGAATTGATAAAACGATTTTATAATTTAATGGCAGAAAAACATTGGGTCAAAAACGCTTGAAATCAGGGCCCATCATATCAGTTAAAACAATAATTGGGGTATTTAAAAAACTTGGGACTACTTTTTAAAGTGTTTTTTATATTTTAAGACTTCAATTACAATAACCTACATCATTCCATGAGCAAAAAGGACAAAAACTCTAGTAATTCCAGGAGAGATTTCATGAAAACATCTGCCACTGCTTTGGCAGGATTTTATATAGTACCAAGACATGTATTAGGAGGCCCGGGTTTTATCGCCCCTAGTGATAAACTGAGAGTCGCCAGTGTGGGTGTTGGAGGTATGGGAGGAGGAGATGTAAGAGGAATTTATGGCACTGGAAAAGTGGACATGATTGCTCTTTGTGATGTAGATGACAGCAGAGCTAAACAAAGTGTTGAAGCTCATCCTAAAGCAAAGTATTACAAAGACTTTAGAGTAATGCTGGAAAATGAGGAGAATAATATTGATGCAGTTTCTGTTTCCACTCCTGATCATATGCACGCGGTAATTGCTATGATGGCAATGAAAATGGGAAAACATGTGTATGTTCAAAAACCCATGGCCCATGACATATATGAAGCAAGAATGCTTACGGAGGCAGCCAGTAAATATAAGGTGGTAACCCAAATGGGAAACCAAGGTTCCTCCGGAGATGGAGTGAGAAAAATGGTGGAATGGTATGATGCAGGCTTGATTGGAGAGGCCACAAAAGTTTACTCCTGGACCAACAGACCTGTTTGGCCTCAGGGAATTCCTTGGCCAGAGAAAGGACAAACACCTCCAAAAGATTTAGACTGGGACCTTTGGCTAGGTACAGCACCCTATAAAGACTATGTAGAAAACCTAGTTCCTTTCAACTGGAGAGGCTGGTGGGATTATGGAACCGGTGCTTTAGGAGATATGGCCTGTCATATAATGGAGCCCCCCTTTAGAGTTTTGGGCTTAGGGTATCCAAAATCTGCAGAATGCTCAGTAGGTTCTGTTTATGTAGGCGAGTTTCAGCAGGGATACTTTCCTGAAAGTTGCCCTCCTTCTTCTCACATAACGCTTCGATTTGATAGACCAGGTAAAGAAGACCTTGAGTTTCATTGGATGGATGGTGGTATTCAACCCACTAGACCAGAGGAATTAGAGGCAAATGAACAAATGGGTGATGGTGGAAATGGTGTAATCATCGAAGGCACTAAGGGGAAAATGATGTGTTCCACTTATGGAATTAACCCACAATTACTTCCTACCAGCAAAACCAAGGATATCAATGTTCCTGAAACATTATACAGAGTTCCTAAAGGTGATCAAGGACACTATGCTAACTGGGTTGAGGCTTGCATAGGAGGTTATGGATCAAAAGAATTTGATTTACTAAGTTCTCCTTTTTCAGTAGCTGGACCTTTAACAGAATCTGTTTTAATGGGTAACCTTGCCATAAGAAGCTACGATTATAGAGCTCCAAGAAAAGAAAATCAGAATCAATTTGATTATCCTGGAAGAGGTATTAAACTGCTTTGGGATGGTGAAAATATGAAAATAACCAATTTCGAACCTGCTAATCAATTTGTCAAAAGGCAATATCAAGGAGATTATAGCTTATAAAAAAATAAAGGCTTTGATTAACTCAAAGCCTTTATTTTTTGCATTTATAGGTTCTTATTGAATTACTTCTAATTCTACCCTTCTATTTTTTGACCTTCCTGATTCTGTTGCATTGGAAGCTATAGGTCGAGTTCCACCCCAACCTGCAATTCTTAGATTTTCGAATGTAACCCCATGATCAACCAAATAATCTCTGACACTTCTGGCCCTATCCAGAGATAAGCCTTTATTCAAACTTGGATCCCCTCCTCCATCTGTATGTCCATTAATCCGGAGTTTAACACTGGAGTTTTCAGATAAAAATTCAGCTAGTTCTGAAAGCACAGCTTCAGTTTCTTCACCTTCTAACTCTGCAGTGCCTCTCTTAAAATTGACGTTTTCTAGAAGAAGTACACTTCCAGACTCAAGCTTGGTCATCAAAACCACCGTTTTATCCAATGGGTTTATATCTTTCAATGTGAGCTCTTTAGGAAAAAAACCAGCTGATTTCACTTTAATCAAATTCACATTTGATTCTTTCAAAAATGACAATGTATAAGCAGAAGAATCTTCAAAAATCACTTCATTCTTTCCATTAAAAAATTTCATTTCATAATCTAATCGGGTGCTATTTTTTCCATCTAGAACGAGCCATTCCACCGGGTTCTCTTCAGGTGTTTGTGCTTCGGTTACTTCCGCAACAGGTTTAGCTTCTGCCATTTGCTGAATCTGCTCCATAGAAACCTCTGGCTTACCAATACTACTTTTAGGATAGATAGGTGCTAATGTTACCTCTTCATTAGAAGATTTATTATTGGAGACATCAGCCAAAGCCTTTTTAGGAGGTAAAATAGCTGGAGGAGCAGTTGAAAATTCCTGAGGGATTTCTAATGGGACTTTTGTTGAGAAAGTCATTAAATCCGCAAATCCGTCACTATTCCTTGTGCTAGACCAGACGACCTCATCATCACTTATAAAAGTTACTGAAACGTCCGAACCTCTGGAACTAATTAATTCCCATCGCTCTGGCTTACTCCAAGACTTCCAATCTTCTCCTGTTTTCTTTGAAATAAAGATATCTTTTCCTTCTGCGTCATCATGCATATTGGAAGAAAAGTAAAGTAGCTGAGTGCTAGGATTATAATAAGGACTCATCTCCTGCCCTTTTGTGTTAATGGCAGAACCTAAGTTGACTGCCTTCCCCCAATCGATGATTCCGATTTTTTCACTGATATATAAGTCTTCATTTCCGTAATTATCTGGCCCTTTTGCAGAAAGGAAAATCAACTTTCCCCCTTTGGCTACTCTACCCAGCAATTGCCCTTGTAGTTCTTCCAAACCCTCAAAATTCACTTGGCGAAGAAAATTCCAGTCGGTTCCAAATTTTGAATATTGATAAAGACCATTTCTTCCTGAGCCTTTGTGGTAAACAAGAAGTGTCAATACATCTTCTAAACCCAGAGCAAAGTCATAACCATCTGTACTTAAATCGGCTCGGTGAATAGCTTCTCCCCATACTCCTTGCTCATCCTTTTTTGTCATCCAGATATCTCCCGGGTCAGATTCCCCTCCCAAATTTAAGGGGTGAAAAGCTCGGGTAAACAACAAGACATTGTCACCAATCCAAACTGGATTCTGATCATCTTGTGGGCTATTGGCCCCAGAGAGAGACTTAAGTTCCTGAGCTGAGCTAAAGTTTGAAATGCAAAAAGCAAGCAGCACAAGGCTACTTGCTTTTAGATATGTTGCTATTTTTCTTTTCATTATTATTGACCCAATACGATGGCAAACACCAGCGGGGCAACAATGGTAGCATCAGATTCTATGATATATTTTGGTGTATCGATTCCCAGTTTTCCCCAGGTGATCTTTTCATTAGGCACAGCCCCTGAATAAGAACCATAGGAAGTGGTGGAATCCGAAATTTGGCAGAAGTACCCCCAAAGAGGCACATTATCACGCTGCAAATCCTGATGTAGCATTGGAACCACGCATATTGGGAAATCTCCTGCAATTCCCCCGCCAATCTGGAAAAATCCAACAGTAGATTCGTCAGTTGCTGATTTTGTATACCAATCTGCAAGGTAAATCATGTATTGAATTCCGGTTTTCACGGTATGCACATTTTTCACATCACCCGTGATCACATGTCCTGCAAACATATTCCCTAAAGTAGAATCTTCCCATCCAGGACAAATAATAGGAATATTTTTCTTGGCAGCTTCCAGCAACCAGCTATCCTTTGGATCTATTTGGTAAAACTTCTCCAGTTTTCCAGAAAGCAAAATCTTGTAGAAAAACTCATGAGGAAAATAGGATTCTCCCGCTTGATCTGCAGCAACCCATTCTTCCAAAATAACATCCTCGATTCTACGCATGGCCTCCATTTCAGGAATACATGTGTCAGTAACACGATTCATATGACGCTCTACCAAATCCTGCTCCTGAGCTGGAGATAATTCTCTATAATTGGGAATTCTCTCATAGTAGTCATGTGCTACAAGGTTAAAAACATCTTCTTCCAAATTTGCCCCTGTACAAGTAATGATTTGTACTTTATCCTGCCGGATCATTTCGGCTAATGAAATACCCAATTCTGCTGTGGACATAGCTCCAGCAAGAGTAATCATCATTTGACCTCCATTATCAAGATGTGCTTTATAGCCCTCTGCTGCATCAATCAGACTTGCGGCATTGAAATGTCGGTAGTTATGCTTTAAGAATTCGGTGATTTTCATTCTGTTATTTTTTTCATTTAATGCTCTAAAATTACCCAAATTTTCAGCACAAAAAAACCCGGACTCAGCCGGGTTTTTAATTACTTATTATGAAGGGCTATTATTTTACAGAATCAACTGCAGTTTCGTTATAACTGCTATTTAACCCTTCAATAACCTTTTCTGTTACATCCATTGCATCATTTGCATACCAAACTGCTCCTCCTCTAGTGTAAGATAAAATGATATCCAAGGAATTGTCAGCTGCATACTGCTTCAAATAATCCTGTACTTTAGTGTACACTTCATTATAAAGATTAGCCTCATCAACAGATAATTCTTGCATCAAATTATCTCTGTATGACATTAAGTTTTGTTGCTTTTTACCAAGTTCGTCTTGTTTTGCCAAAGCTTGGTTTTGAGTCATATTGTTTGCCGATTGCTGGAAGTTAGCTACTTCTCTCTCAAATCCTTGAGCTCTACTTTGAAGCTCTGTTTCAAACTTTTGACCTTTTTCAGTGATTTCTTCAGACTTTTTTACAAAGTAATCATACTTGTTGATCACAGAATCTGTGAAAACAAAAGCAACTTTCAAATCTCCACTAGATACAGTGGTGGTAGTACCTTCTCCCTCAGTTTTTTGTGCAGCAGGTTGATTACAGCTATAGAAAAGTGCTGTTGCCAAGCCTAGCACACCGAACATTTTAAATCCTTTTTTCACTTTTAATTTGTTATAGTTCACAAGGGCGCAAATATAAAGAAAGTATTGATTTTGCAAGCGACACTTGGATTAAAGAGGGTTAATTTCAGTTAAAGTTCTCAAAAAAAGATATCCTGTGCCAACCTATAAACTTGCGCATGACCTTCAATGATATCCTTGATTTGGGGAGAATAACCACCTCCCATGCAGCACATAATAGGAATCTGCATCTCTTTTGCCAGATCCAAAACCATATTATCTCGAGTTCTAAGTCCCTGAATACTTACACTAAGACGCCCGAGTTTATCTGTTTCCAAAATATCCACTCCGGATTGGTAAAGAATGAAATCAGGAGTAAAAGTTTTTAAAACTTGATTTAGATTTTCGTCCAACAATTTCAAATACTCAAAATCCTTCATTCCATCATCCAGTTCCACATCCAAATCTGACTTCTCTTTGTGCATGGGATAATTTGCTTTTCCATGCATACTAAAAGTGAAAACTTCTGGGGTCTCCTGAAAAATTTCGGCTGTGCCATTTCCCTGATGAACATCCAAATCAATGATTAAGACTTTTTTTGCCAGCTTATTTTCCAATAAATAATTTGCCGTAATCGCGAGGTCATTTAATAAACAAAAGCCTTCTCCCCGATTGGTGAAAGCATGATGAGTACCACCTGCTATATTCATCCCAATCCCATAATCAATCGCATAAATAGCCGCTTGAATGGAACCAGCCATGATGTGGACTTCACGGGATACTAATTCAGAACTTAATGGGAACCCTGTTTTTCTTATCTCAGATTTACTTAGGCTAAGGGTTCTTAATTTTTCCCAGTACTCGCTTTCATGCGTATTGACTATCCACCTTTCTTCTACCAATTCAGGAGCAAAGAAATTAGCTTCGGTGGCCGTTCCTTCATACATCAATTGCTCAGGTAGTAATTGGTATTTCTCCATGGGAAAACGGTGTCCCAGAGGCAATGGATGGGCAAATATGGGTGACCAGGCTATTTTAAGCATAAAAAAAACGCTTGTAGGGTACAAGCGTGAAAGTACTTTTAACTCGAAATTGTTTAATCTTCTTCAGCGTCTTCTGCTTCTGACTGATAAGCATACATCGTTTCATCCAACTCAATAGTATCGTCATTAAATTCAGCTATGAATTTTGTTATTACATCTTCGTCAATGGAATCCACATGCAAAGCAGCGTCTAACCCTATACCAAAATCATGGTGAGTATCTATATCAATAAATTCTTGAACCTTCACCGTTTCTTCCTCTTCCATCTCCATGATCATCTCAGTGATGAACCATCCAATTTCTTCTTGATCACTGGTTAATGGTAGCATATTCCCGTTTTCGTCTTCTTCATAGGAAATCCCATTGAAATTGGGGAATTTTTTTGCTGCTTCATGTTCTGCAATTTCGTAAACCTCGCTAGCATGATGAAGCCTCAAAGTATATACTGCAGCATCATAAATGACACTCTTTCCTTCGTACATTCCTATGAAATAAAAATTGACAAACTCATCAGAATTTTCTTCGTCAGGAATGATTTTGAAAGACTTACCTGTTTTTTTCAACTCACTCTTGAGTTCTTCTATATGTTTGGGATCAAATCCTGGGTTAATAATGGACATAGTTCAAAAATTTTACTGCCTCCTTGGTGTCTGGTTTAATTTTGACATAATACTAATGAATAGATAATTAATATACACGCAAAATCTAAATCAATAAAATGAAATCCACAATCTTTAGCAAAGAATTTATAAAAAATCTAATCCTATCTAAGGAAAGTAAAACTCTGGATTTCAAGCTAGAGGTTAGTTCCAGTTCAAAGATTGCTCGAACCCTAGCTGCAATGGCAAACACAGAAGGAGGATTTTTGATAATTGGAATTTCAGATCAGAAAAAGGTTGTAGGAATCGATGTCCATGAAGAAAGATTTATGATTGAAAGGGCAAATCAGGAATATTGCCAACCTAAGGTTAAACTTAAAATGATAGATTTTCTATGGATTGATGAAGATTCTAAAGAAAATGAGGAGGAAACCTGGATCTTGATTGTGGAAATTCAGAAATCAAATGAAGGGGTTATCCTTTACAAAGGAAATACGGGAGAGCTGAGACACTACATCAGGATTGAAGATCAAACCAAATTATTTGCTGGAATCTAAATTATTCCCAAACAAAGAATTAATAATACTCAAAACGATAGCGAACAATACTGCCCACCAAAAACCATCCAAGTCGAAACCAGGGATAATCTTCGCAGCTAAAAGTAGCATAGCTGCATTAATCACCAGAAGAAACAAGCCCAAAGTCAGTAAGGTAATCGGGAAAGTCAATAAAATTAGAATCGGCTTTATCGTCAAATTGATCAAGATTATCACCGCAGCTAGCAAAAATCCAGTAATGAATGAATCAATGTGTACTCCTGGAAGTAAAAATTCTGCTATTAATACAGCAATGCCTCCTAAAAGGATTTTTACGAGAACAGAACTGCCATTTGAAGTATTTCCCATTTAGATAAAAGGTATAAAATTTAAGATTTAATATAAAACCTGACAATTATCATGTTAACATATCTTATCCAAAAATATAAAAATAAACTTTTTTTAGATTGAGAGGCTTATATTTGTAGCTTCAATTTTAACCGAACACCAAGTGATTATAATTATCTTCTTTCTGTTGCACTGGTACTTCTCCCTGTTTTGCCAGAGTTTCTTTCTGCATAGATATGCTGCTCATCAGATGTTTGTTATGAACAAATACTGGGAACGCTTCTTCTATATATTTACCTGGCTATGGCAAGGCAGCTCTTATTTATCACCAAGAGCTTACGCTATTCTACACAGAATGCACCATGCCTACTCGGACACACCGAAAGATCCACATAGCCCACATCATACCGAAAACCTTTTTACAATGATGTGGAAAACCAAAAACATTTACAATGAATATTTCAGCTTCAGGCTGACACCCGAAGAGCGATTTTCAAAAGACATTCCTGATTGGAACCGATTCGATAAATTTGCTGACACCATGTACATCAGAGTAGCATGGGGTTTATTGTATGTACTAATCTACGTTTTATGTATTTCAGTTTTTGAATTGCCAGGAACACATTGGTGGATGTATTTCTTGCTACCAATTCATTTTTTAATGGGCCCTGTTCACGGTGCAATTGTCAATTGGAGCGGTCATAAATACGGATATGCCAATTTTGACAATAATGATAAATCAAAAAACAGCTTGTTGTTAGACGTGTTGATGTTGGGAGAATTATTTCAAAATAATCATCACAAACTTCCTAACAGACCTAATTTTGCAGTGAAGTGGTATGAGTTTGATCCAACTTATCCAATTGTCAAATTATTGCATGCTACGAAAATAATTAAGCTCAGAACCACTTAAACGAACGTTTTTGGTCAAATGAAAGTCACTCTAGGGTGACTTTTTTTGTATTATTTTCAGAGTTTCACTTGGACTAATTAAGTTATAATTGGAAAAAATACAGATTTTAACTGACGTAATTTTTGGTTTTATCAAACTAAACGAATAATTTTCTTCCGATTTAAAACTTAACGCCTAAAATTTTATGAAACCATTAACTAGAGCCGAAGAGGATATCATGCAAATCCTTTGGGATATCGAAAGAGGATTTGTTAAAGATATCTTATTGCCAATGCAGGAACCAAAGCCTGCTTACAACACAGTTTCTACCATTGTGAGAATTTTGGAGAGAAAAGGTTTTGTGAGTCACAAGTCTTATGGTAAAAGTCACGAATACTTCCCAATCGTTTCTAAAGATGAATACAGAACTTTCATCATTAAGAAAATGCTGGATGGATACTTCGATAATTCTTTCTCTAAACTTCATGAGTTTTTTAAGAATGACGAAACATTGAACACGAAAGAGTATCAATAATCTGACTTTTGATCAAAAAAACCTGGACGATTTATCATCCAGGTTTTTTTATGGCCATACTCAAATGTAAATATTAATCCACGTCCTTCAATAATTCCTCTATGGCCTTTTCTAATTGCTGATCAATTCCTTGATCAATTTTTCCAGGCATATTCTTTATCTCAAATTGTGGTTTGGTCTCGTTATTCTCTAACCACTCCCCTGCTTTATTTTTCGCTGATATAGGAACAGCTCCCCATCTACCACCATCTGGCAAACCTTCCCAACCTGCAAATGAGCAAGTTCCAGGAGTGGGCATTCCTACCGTCTTGCCAATACCTAAATCTGTATAACCACAGGCAAAACAATGTCCATCAGAATAATTAGCCTCATTGAACATCGCTAAGGTTGGCTTAGTCCATCTTGCAGTAGGTTCATAACCCACCTCTTTGGCTTCCGTCGCATAGGTTAGAAACTTCTCACCGGTAAAGAACATTGCCAAATCAGCAACCAAATCTCCTCCTCCATTAAACCTGGTATCTACGATGACTCCTTCCGTGTCATGAAATTTACCCATCATTTCTTCATAAACATTTCTATATGGGCCATCACTCATTCCTGGGATATGAACATAGCCAAGTTTTCCATCACTCAACTTGGTCACTTCCTCTTGGTTTGTTTTTACCCATCTTTTATAGAGTAACTGATTTTCCTCTCTTAATGAGATAGGCTTTATTGTCACTTGTTGCGTTTCCCCATTACTTGGATCTAGGACCTCCAACAAAGTCAACTTGTCTGCTTTCCTATTAAGTAACTTTGCAAAGTCTATTTGGGCAGAAATCAACTCTCCATCAATTTTCTGAATTACCATACCTTCTTTAATATCCAAATCCGCCTTATCAAGCGGCCCTCCTTTGATTATTTCTTTAATCTTAAGACCATCCTCAGCAAAACCATAGTCCCAAAATACTCCTAAAGAAGCTGTTTCATCCGCCATCGGGATACTCTTAGAGAATCTGGCACCTGCATGGGAAACATTTAATTCTCCTATCATTTCAGAAATCATTTCTGCAAACTCATAGCTATTTCCGATACTAGGCAAGTACTTCTCATAAGCTACTTTTGCCGCTTCCCAGTCTACACCATGCATATCTGGAGTATAAAAAATGCCTTTAGTCCTCAACCAAATATGCTCGAACATATAATTTCTTTCCTCTTCAGCATCATAAGTCATCTCACCAGAAATCTTAACAGATTCCTTTTTCATGCTTTCAGGATTAATCTTGGAAATACTGCCATTGGAAAGCAAAAACAAATTTTTCTGATCCTTGTCCCAAACCAAACTCCCATAGCTTGAATTCAATGCTATCTCTTGTTTGGTTTCTTTGGTTCTTAAATTTGTACTCCAAAGATTCATCCCTTTTTCAAAACTTGTCAGGTAAAACAATTTCTCTCCGTCCTTAGAAAGAACCGCATCGCCTAAAGTTGAAGAATGAATTGTAAGTCTCGCCTTTCTTTCTTCTAATCCATCCCAATCAAATTCAATTGGCTCAACTTCTTTTTTCTCCTCATCTTTCCCCTCTTTATTTTTCTTATCCGTATCTGATTTTTTGGACTTCTCTATCTCCTTCATTAAGTCAAAATCTTCCTTTGACAAATTGAATTTATCCCAGGACTCTTTGTCAAAAAATAAAGAATAGACATCATTTTGGCTTCTTCCGGAGGTAGCATAGCTTCTCATACCATCACGGTTAGAAAACCACAACATTTGTTTCCCCTCATTGACCCAAACAGGCTGGCTATCCCCATACCCACTTTTCGTAAGGTTTTTCTTAGGTTCCTTGCCAGTAGCATCCAATAAAACCACCTCAGAATTAACCATGGTAGGGTTATATGTGGCCAAAAGCCATTTACTATCCGGTGACCAAGTAAAATATTGATCTCCATCTCTCATATGGAAAAGCTCATCAGGGGTCATTAATGTCACGGATTCTTGGCTTTCCAAATCCATAACCTTAAGCGTTCGGCGATCTTCCACATAAGCCAGTTTTTTGCCATCTGGAGAATAATCTGGTTCGTAAACATCTACTTCTTTGGACACCAAAACCTTTTCTTCAATTAATGTAGAAGCAAAGAAATAAGGCTCCTCAGATCTTATTTTAGAAGAGGAATAGATGCTCCATTTCCCATCTCTTTCACTAGAATAAACAAGTGATTTACCATCAGGTGAAAAATCCAAGAAACGCTCCTGCTCTGGTGTATTAGTGATTCTTTTGGTCATTGAACCATCTACAGAAGTAACAAAAACCTCACCCCTTGCTATTAATGCGATTTCCTTTCCATTTGGCGAAATCACCATTTCACGCACACCGCCATTGATGGCAATATAAGAATCTGAATTACTGACTGCTTGAGTTTTAATACGTACTTCTAACTTTTTTGGGCTTTCTCCTTTTCTTAACGTGTAAAGCTCTCCATCATATCCAAAACTCATTAAGCCATCCTGAGAAATTGTCAAAAAGCGAACAGGAAAATCTGTCAAGCTAGTTAAGGCCAAACTTTGCTTAGGATTGTTTAAAGGCATTGCAAACACATTAAAGCTTCCATTCGCCTCACTTAAATAATAGATTTCGCTTTCGTCAGGTGAGAATACAGGATTTCGATCCTCTCCATAATAATCTGTCAACATGCTATGGGATCCTTCCTCGGCATCATAAAGCCAAATATCCCTAGCTATTCCAGATTCGTGATGCTTTCTCCACTCATTTTCTCCACCTTTTTTATCGTGATATATCATTTTGGTTCCATCCTGACTTGTTTGCACATATTCGGCAGGAATAGTCCAAATTTGATCTACCCGTCCTGATTTCTTAGGAACCTGGTAGAGTTCAGGTTGAGAGCCTGTTGGGTATTGTCTATGTTCAGCGATATCCATTCTAGTGGCCCCAAAAATCACATTTTGATTATCTGCACTAAAGTCAAATGGTTGCTCATCATTGGAATGAAATGTAAGTCTGGTAGCCGGACCTCCCTGAGCACTCATGATAAAAACATCAAAGTTTCCATACCTATCAGAAGCAAAAGCCAGTTGCTCTCCATCCTTGCTCCATACAGGCTTATAATCATGAGCTTCATGAAAAGTAAGTTGTTTGGCATCTCCACCCGTACTGGAAACTAGAAATAAATCTCCTTTAAACGTAAAAGCGATTAGAGATCCGTCAGGAGATATTGCTGGATATCTCATCCATTTGGGAGGAGACTGAGCAAAAGCAATATTCCCAACAAGTAGAACCAAGCATATGGTTAAAGAGTAAAGAAATGATTTCATATATAGGGATTTTTATTGCTAAAGTAATTAAAAAAAGAAGCTTAAACTGAGTCTAAAAAGCTGAATCCTGATTAATAGCTATTCCATGAAGCAATTTTCTTTCAAATTCACCAGAATCAATTCTCCATTTCTTCCATGCTACAATCAGGAAGGCTATATTTGCCACTCAAAAAAATCACAAAGACTCAGATGAATTCATTTATTGAAGAATTGCGCTGGAGGGGGATGCTTCAGGATATGACTCCCGAATTAGAAGAACACTTGTCCAAAGGAGTGGCTTCTGCCTATTTGGGATTTGACCCAACAGCAGATTCATTACATATAGGTCACCTTGTTGGGGTGATGACATTATTGCATTTCCAAAGAGCAGGTCATAAACCATTCGCTTTAGTCGGTGGTGCTACGGGAATGATCGGTGACCCTTCTTTTAAATCTGCAGAGAGAAATCTTTTGAATAAAGAAACGCTTGATCATAATGTTTCATGTATTCAGAACCAGCTCTCTAAGTTTCTTGATTTTTCTGGAGAGACTAACAACAAAGCGGAATTGGTAAACAATTACGACTGGATGTCTGAGTTTAGCTTTTTGGAATTTATAAGAGATGTAGGAAAGCACATTACCGTCAATTATATGATGGCCAAAGATTCTGTGAAAAGAAGATTGGAAGACGGAAATGGCTTATCATTTACGGAATTCAGTTATCAGTTGATCCAAGGCTATGATTTCTATCATCTTTGGAAAAACGAAAACTGTACGATTCAACTGGGTGGTTCTGACCAATGGGGAAATATTGTCACAGGAACAGAATTGATTAGAAGAATGGGCGGAGGAAGTGCTTTTGCTTTGACCGTTCCTTTGATTACAAAAGCTGATGGTTCCAAATTTGGTAAAACTGAGGGTGGCTCTGTTTGGCTTGATCCAGAAAAAACTTCTCCTTATGCTTTCTACCAGTTTTGGTTAAACGTTTCGGATGAAGATGCCTCAAAATATATCCGAATCTTTACCACTCTAGACCAACAAACAATTGAAAGCTTGGAGGCAGCTCATGCAGAAGCACCCCATCAAAGAGCTTTGCAGAAAGAGATTGCAAAAAATGTTACCGTGATGGTTCATGGTCAAGAAGAGTTAGACATGGCTATCAAAGCTTCAGAAATACTTTTTGGCAAATCATCTACCGAAGATTTGGCTTCTTTGGATGAGAGAACATTCCTTCAGGTATTTGATGGGGTTCCTCAGGTACAACTCTCTAAGGATGAATTTGCTGGATTTGAATCCACTCTTGATTTATTTGGAGAGGCAACTCAAGGAGTGATCTTCAAATCAAAAGGTGAAGCAAGAAAAATGATCCAAGGGGGTGGAGTAAGTATCAATAAAGAAAAACTTACTGATCCAAATGCAGCTCTTTCCTGCTCTTTACTTCAAGGGAAATACCTTTTGATTCAAAGAGGAAAGAAAAATTATTATATAGTAGAGATAAAGTAATTGACTTAAATTCAATTAAATAAAAGGCCTTTAATCAAATTTAAAGGCCTTTTTCTTTGCTTTTACTATTTCTTTATTCAAAGGTAAAATAGATTTTTGACTATAGTTTAATATCTTTGATCTAGTAAACGAACTCTATACAGAATAGCAATGCCCTCAGAAAAAACGAACAAAGAAAAACTCATTTTAGATGCTGCAGTTTCACTTTTTACGAGTAAAGGATTTGTAGCAACACGAATGGAAGATGTGGCTAAAACGGCTGGTATCAGTAAAGGCCTGACATATTTTTATTATAAGAATAAAGAAGACCTTTTCATGGCCTTGACTAAAAAAGCCTTTGACCAGTTTAAAGATGAGTTTAGAGATGTATACAGAAGTAAAGGGAAAAATGGTCTTGAAATGATCAGCGAACTGGTAGTTAGAATACCAGCTTTTGCAAAAGAAAACCAGGTCTATTATGACTCCATTTTGAACTTTTTGGATCTAATGAAAAAGTATAACAATCCGGAAACACGAGAACAAATAGACCCAAAAACTCTTGCTTCAGACCATTTTCAAAAACTTTTAGAGATACATCACGAACCTGCAAAACTGGGTGTTATGATGATCAGCCAAGGAATTAAAGACGGTAGCATTCGGCCTGAACTTCAGCCAGAGATCACTTTCTATACTATTTGGAGTATGATCATTGGTTATGAGAAAATGATGGGACCAATTGATTACGAAGGAAAAGAAATCAAAATAACACCATCTAATTGGCAACCAGGATTTCTTAAATTATTGCAAGACATGCTAAAAGGTACTATTCAGGCAGTGAAACCTAGTACCGTACAAGGCTCCCTCTTTTAACATGAAGTACTTAAAAACCATTTTAGCTGCTTCTATTCTATTTTCTTGTCAAAGTAAAACTGAAGTTGATCTTATTATTGATCAAGTCAACATTGTGGATGTAAAGAATGGTGAGGTTATCCCAAACCAAGCTGTATTGATACAAGCTGATACCATTTTTCAAGTCTTGGCGCAAGAGAAGGCAGAAAATTACCAAGGCATAGAAAGAGTCAATGGCCAAGGAAAATTCCTATTACCGGGACTCTGGGATAGTCATGTACACTTTGGTGGAGCAGAATATGTCGATGAAAATGAACAACTTCTTCCGCTTTATTTAAGCTTTGGAGTTACTACAGTCAGAGACGCTGCAGGTGATATTAGCCTGGAAGTCTTGAAGTGGAGAGACGAAATTAATCAAGGGAAAAGGCTTGGTCCTAAGATTTTAACTTCAGGCCCAAAACTGGAAGGTATCAATTCAATTTGGCCAGGAGATCTGGAAATCGGTACAGAGGAAGAGCTCAAATTAGCACTTGATTCATTAGAAAAGCTGAAAGTTGATTTTATTAAAATCACCGACAATACCTTAAAACCTGAGCTATTTCTGGAAGCAGTAAAAAGAGCCCACGAGAGAGGCTGGAGCGTTTCAGGACATATCCCAGCTGCATTGACGATAGATCAGGTTTCTAAAGCAGGACAAAAAACTGTGGAACACCTCTCCTATCTTATGCGGATGACAACTCCCTTTGAGGAAGAAATAAGTTTAGGGCTTGGAAGTGGAACAATGAGTGGACAAGATGCTACAAAATTACAAAGAGAGACTCGAGACGACTCACTTGCTTTGGAGAAGTTCAGGTTATTGGCAGCGCAGGGAACTGGAGTAGTTCCAACCCTTTTGATTAGCTCCAACATTGCATATCTGGAAGAAGATAATTTTAAAGAGGACACGATTCTAAATTACCTAGGCCCCAAGCTAAAGGAAAGCTATCAATGGAGAATAAATCGGATGGCAAATGAAAGTCCTGAAGACAAACAAGCTAGAAAAGACAATTTTGAAAGGGTGGCTAATTTAATTCCTTTGGTAAAAGAGTCGGGAATGAAAATCTATGCAGGAACGGATGCAGGATATCTAAACACTTATGATTTTCCAGGCTTAGCTATTCATTTTGAGCTTCAAAAACTAGTAAAATATGGCTTGACGCCAAGAGAGGCATTAGAGGCTTCCATCATCAATGGTCCTGAATATTTTGGAATGGATGAGCAGTATGGCTCAATTGAGCAAGGTAAAAAAGCCAATTTGTTACTTCTAAATTCCAACCCTTTGGAAAATATAGAAGCTACCCTTACAATTCAAAGCCTAATACTCAACGGAAAGCTCCTGGACCGTGAAAAGATAGACAGTATGTTGGCTGATATTAAAGCATGGGTTAGTGAAAAAGAACAACAGGAAAAATAATTGTTAGACTATATTAAAACACTTGGTCCATTTCATATCGAACACAAGATAGATTGCTAGCAAAACATACCTTGTAATAAAAGAAACAGCCTTCGATTATGGATTCTCATCATAAATCGAAGGCTGAATTTTTTGGTCTAATTCTCAGATAAACTGACTTTTCTTTAATGAACTTCTCCCATCATCTTTCTGATAACTGGCTTCAGTAAGAACAGTAAAACTGCCGAACCAACGACGGTGTAAACGATGAGCATATATTGATCAGGCATACTTGCCAATGCTTCATCAGTACCACCACTTGCTTCACCAGCAATTAATCCTGCAATCAGGTTACCCAGGGCAACTGAAAGGAACCAAATCCCCATCATTTGTCCACCGTATCCATTTGGAGCAAGCTTTGTAACAAGACTTAAGCCCACAGGAGACAAACTCAATTCTCCGAAGGTATGGAGCATATAAGTAAAGATTAACCATGTAGGAGCCGCTAAATCGCCTGAGGCAGCAATTTTAGCTGCGAAGTACATCACGAAAAAGCCTAATCCCAATAAAAGTAGACCAAAGGTGAATTTAAGAGGTGAGCTAGGCTCAAGATTTCTTCTTCCTAGCCATACCCAAAGTGCCCCAAAGAATGGTGCAAAAATGATAATGAATAAAGAGTTAATGGACTGGAAATAACTAGCTGGTATCTCCCAACCTAAAACTGTTCTATCGGTAAATCGCTCTCCAAACAAATTCAAAGTTGAACCTGCTTGTTCGAATCCAGACCAGAACATCGCAGAGAATAGAAAAAGAATGGCAATTACTCCTACTTTATTTTTATCTGATTTAGATAAACCTCCAAAAGCAATGACATAGCCAAGGTATCCAAAGGCAACTAATGCAATGACCGTTCCTGATGCACTTGCTATTGCCGATACATTTATTGGAACAACCCCCATAAACAAAACAGCAATTAATGCTACCAATCCAACAGAGATCCAGGTTACTGAGGTCTTTAACTTTTTCTGGCTTTCTATTTCGGAAGGTGTTTCCACTACAGGTGGTTCACCATAACCTTCGATATTTTTGGCAGTTAGTTTATATTGAAATAAGCCTAATAGCATTCCAAAACCCGCAAGTCCAAAACCTAAGTGCATATCATAGGTTGCCAAGGTACCGCAAGCAATCGGTGCAATAAAACCTCCAAGGTTAATTCCCATATAGAAAATAGAAAAACCAGCATCTCTTTTAGAACTTCCTTTTGGGTATAACTGCCCTACTATAGAGCTAATATTTGGCTTTAATAAACCGGTACCAATTACAATTAAAATCAAACCTAAAAAGAAGGTAGAGGTATCAATGGTGCTTAATTCTGTTTTAGGAGCATGGTTTCCTTCCAATAAAGCTATCACACCGGGAACTGCCATCATGAAGTGACCTAGGGTAATGATAATACCACCGTACCAAACTGACTTTTTCAAACCAAATAAACGATCTGCAAGCCAACCACCAGGTAGTGCCAACAAGTAAACGCCCATTGTATAAAGTCCATAAATTGCGCCGGATGTGGTGTCATCAAAACCTAAACCTCCATCCACAATTGTTTTTGTCATGAAAAGAATGAGCAAAGCTCTCATGCCATAATAGCTAAAGCGCTCCCACATTTCTGTAAAAAATAAGGTCATCAGACCCTTTGGATGACCAAATACTGTAGGGCCATCAAATTCCGGAGTAAGTTGTTTTTCCAATGAAATATATTTTTGGGTGTATATCTAGAATACAATGATAACCGATTTTGTCACTTTATTCCAATTTTAATCTTGTGAGCGGTTTGAAAAAACCATATTGAATGAAACTTCTATTAAAAATCATTTAACTGAAAAACAGATTTTTATTACTTATAAAATTTTATTCTGTTTTTACTATGCAACCGATTGTATCGGCAAAAAACAGCGTTTTTTATGATTTTTATTAATCCAATTTATGTACTTTTGGGAAGATTTATTTCAGAATATAAACCCAATCTTTATGTTGAATTCCCTTCTGGAAAACCCAAAATTGAAGGATCCACCACTGGAATTTAAAACAACAGGTAAAGTTTACTATAACTTACCTCCAGCTGCTCTGGTAGAGCATTCATTGAAAAGAAATGAAGGTTATTTGACTTCCACAGGTGCGTTAATGGCTGATACTGGAAAATTTACAGGAAGATCGCCTAAGGACCGGTTCATCGTCAAAGATGAAAAAACAAAAGATACTGTTTGGTGGGGAGATATCAATATCCCTTTTGACTCCAATCAATTCGATCTTTTAGAGAAAAAAATGTTAGTCTTCCTGCAAGACAAGGACTTGTTTATCAGAGATGCTTATGCAGGAGCCGATAAAAATCATCGGCTAAAAATCAGAATCTTTAACAGCTTGGCTTGGCACAATCTGTTTTGTTATAACATGTTTTTAAGACCTGATGAGCAAGAATTAAATGACTTTGAGCCTGATTTCAAAATCATTTGCATTCCTGAGTTTCAGGCAAACCCAGCAACAGATGGTACCAGCAACGCAAATTTCGCTATTCTAAACCTGAGTAAAAGAACCATTCTCATTGGTGGAACAGCCTATGCTGGAGAAATGAAAAAAGGAATTTTCTCTGTTCTTAACTATCTATTGCCAGAGGAAAAAAACATTCTTTCAATGCATTGTTCGGCCAACATCGGAAAGAATGGTGATACAGCAATTTTCTTTGGTTTATCGGGGACAGGTAAAACCACTTTATCAGCAGATCCAAATAGGAGCTTGATTGGTGATGATGAACATGCTTGGACAGATCAAGGGGTATTCAATTTTGAAGGTGGATGCTATGCCAAAGTGGTAGACTTAAAAGAAGAGAAAGAGCCTGAGATTTGGAACGCCATAAAATTTGGCTCTATCGTGGAAAACACACGGTTTAAGAAGGACAGCCGCGAGGTAGATTTTGCTAATAAATCAGTAACAGAAAACACCAGAACAGCCTATCCAATCCATTTTATTCCAAATGCAATCGTCCCTTCTATCGGAGGAATTCCCAAAAACATTTTCTTCCTAACAGCAGATGCATTTGGGGTCATCCCTCCTATTTCTAAACTGAATAAAAGCCAGGCGATGTATCACTTTATATCAGGCTACACTGCGAAAGTTGCCGGAACAGAAATTGGTATTACTGAACCTAAACTGACTTTTTCCGCCTGTTTTGGGGCAGCTTTTCTTCCCTTACATCCGACAAAATACGCGACTCTGTTTGGCGAAAAAATGGAGGAAAACGATGTCAACGTATGGTTAATTAATACAGGATGGACAGGAGGACCTTATGGCGTAGGTTCTAGAATGAAACTTGCCTATACCAGAGCAACAATTACAGCTGCATTAGAGGGAAAGCTAGACCAATGTGAATATAAAGAGCATCCAAAGTTTGGGTTTCAAGTCCCCCAATCCTGTGATGGAGTGCCTAGTAAAGTCTTAAACCCAAGAGATACTTGGGATGATCCTGAAGCCTATGATCATCAAAATCAGAAACTTGCAGAGGCATTTACCAAGAATTTTGAAAAATTCAAAGCTGGTTCCTCTAAGGATATACTAAAAGGTGCTCCCAAAGTATAATGTAGTAAAAGGAAGTAAATGCTTACTTCCTTTTATTTTTTCATGATATTATTCAATTAAAGCACTAATTTTGGACTTTAATTTTTATTGATACCAAATCTGATACCTCCGAATTAACAAGAAATGAGAACAGCAGAGATTATAACTGAAAAAGGAACAATGAAGGTGGAGTTTTATGATAATGATGCTCCTATCGCAGTTCAAAACTTTATAGATCTATCAAATAAGGGTTTTTATGATGGACTTACTTTCCACCGTGTGATTCCTAATTTTGTGATCCAAGGTGGATGTCCAAAAGGAACCGGAGCTGGTGGCCCAGGATATACAATTAAGTGTGAATTGGATGGTGACAACCAATATCATGACAGAGGAGTGCTTTCAATGGCACATGCTGGTAGAAATACTGGGGGATCCCAATTTTTCATCTGCCACAGCAGAGATAACACCTCACATTTAGATAGAAATCACACTTGCTTTGGAAAGGTGGTCGAAGGCTTAGAGGTAATTGACGATATTCGAGCTGGAGATAAGATAGAAAAGATAGTAGTTAGTGAATAACAATTGAAGCCCTCCCTTTCGGAGGGCTTTTTTTATCACTTTTGAACGGCTTTTGAAATTGGAATAGTTATTGGACAATGGGCATTTGTTAAAATGTCTCGTATGTTCAAAAAACTATACTTTTTACTTCTTTTACTAACTACGCTTAGCATTCAAAGCTCTTTTGCTCAGCACTATGGCAATGCTGTTGGAATTCGATTAGGCAGCAATAAACTAGGCAGGCAGGTTGGCATTAGCTTCCAGCAAAGAGTCCTTAAGAAAACAAGTGTTGAAGCCATACTTCAAACAGATTTTAATAATAACTCCAGTTTTAGTGTTCTCCTGGAAAAGCATAGACCTATCATCTCCAAAAGGTTCAATTATTACCTTGGAGGCGGATTGGCCTATGGGAATGAAGAAAGTTTTGTGAAGAATGAAGCAAGCAAAGAGATCATTCATACTTATGGAAATTCCACTTTTGGAGTAGAAGGAATTGCAGGGATCGAGTTTACAATTGCAAGCACAGTTCTATCTCTTGATTACAAACCCAATTTTAATATTACGGGTAGAGAGGAGTTTATGAGAGGTCAAGTCGGGTTTTCTGTAAGGACAGTCTTAGTGAAAAGAAGTCAGCAAAAGAAAAAACAAAGGCAGAGAAAGAGAGCTAAAAAAAGGGCTAACAAAGAGCCCTTGGATGATAAGCTGAAATCATTATTCAATAAGAATAACTAAAATCACTCTTTTCCATCACGATATTTCTTCTCATGAATATCTGAGTTTTTCACAATTGACCTATACCAGGTTAATCGAAGCTCTTGCTTCTCAACTTCCGTCAAATTGTAATCCGGAATCACATAATCACTTGCCTTTTGAACCAGGTTCTGTAAAAAAAGTGAAGCAGCTACAGAAATATTAAAACTTTCAGTAAATCCTCTCATAGGGATATGTACCAAGCCATCGGCTGCATTTTTCACTTCATTGCTAATCCCTTCGTGTTCATTGCCAAATACCAAGGCAATTTTTTCATTTGGGTCTAAATCCTGAATAGGCCTAGTTTGAGGATCAGGACTTGTCCCATAAATCTTAAAACCATTGCTTTTTAAGCTTGAAAAGCAATTTATCACCGCGTTTTCAGGTTCTTCCGGCTGAAAATATTTATGTAAAGTAAGCCATTGAGAAGCTCCCCTTGTTACAAAAGGATTGACTTTGTACTCTCTGGTTTTTTCAATGATATGAACATCCTGAATCCCAAAACAATCGCAAGTACGAAGTACCGCACTTGCGTTATGAGGTTTATAGATATTTTCCAGGACAACAGTAAAATGACGGGTTCTTTGGGCTAAGACTTTCTCCATCACCTGCATCTTATGCGCTGTGATATACTGAGCCAAATAATCAATTAATCCTTGGTCAATATGGTCTAAACCCTCTTTATTCATTTAGCTTGAATTAAAACAAGCCTAATTGTTCCTCATCATCCTCGTCTTTTTTCACAGAAAGGTCAATAGTTTTTCCTACTTCAACCCCATCATCTTCACCTTCTTCTTGAGTTTTGGTTTCACACTTTGACTCCTTGGATTCGATCAATTGAAGCTCTTTTATAGGATGCGTACTTAATTTGTTACCCATGGCTTTCCATCCCTTAACATCAATCAGCATATCCAAATCGTACTCCATCTCCTCTTCTTCCTTATCTTTCCCCTTAATCAAAGTTGCTGAGACCTGCGGTTGTTTCTCAGTAGAAACAAGTTTCAAATAAGACTGCTTATGATCTGTGATAAACAGGAATTTCTTATTCATTGATGTTGTCTCTATCTGGAATCGCTTGATATAATAAGCCTTGCTACTACCATCGTAATAAATCGCCGAAATAACTTTATCTGAATTAAATTTCTCAATCAATAAAACATCTGCAGGATCATATCGATTTGTTAATTCAAAGCTTGTCAACTCGTATTCCCCACTTTTGTAACAAACCAAGACCTGATCATCTCCTAAGAAATTACCTATCAATCTGCCTCTTTCTTCTGTATTCAGTCTACCAACGATGTCATCATAGTAAATATCCAAGCCACCCAAAGTGGAAACACCTTCCATTTTAAGCTGAATTTTCCTGATTGGGTATTTGGTGAGAATGTTTCCTCCTGCCCCTCTTCCTTTGATATCTATGGTAGCAAAATCAAAATCAAAAACTTTGACTCTGGCTTTTGCTCCCTGAGTGAGGTAAACGGTGACTATCTCAGCTTCACCATTAGAGTTTGCGGTTAAGTAAAGAGTTTTAGAGCCTTTGGATCCTTTGGTAAGGTTATATTCTTTATCTCGAGTAACAGCTAACACCTGAAATCTCTTGACCATCGCTCTTCCAGTACCTCCATCCAAGTAAATAAGGTTATAAACCATTCGTTCATCACCCTTTCTAAAAACCGCCACATGCAAGATATCCTTGCCCATGAAGTTTTTCTCCTGAATCTTGGAAACCATACAGATACCATCTTTCCTGATGACAATGATATCATCTAAGTCAGAACAATCGCATACAAACTCATCCTTCTTTAATGAAGTTCCAACAAATCCATCTTTACGATTAACGTATAATTTGGCATTATTAGCCGCTACGACAGAAGCTTGAATGGTGTCAAATGCACGAATCTCAGTTTTTCTTTCCTTTCCTTTGCCATATTTCGTCAATAATGACTCGTAATATTTTATCGCATAATCGGTCAAGTGTCTCAGGTTGTAGTTGACTTCTTTCAACTCATCCTGAAGCCTTTTCATTAACTCATCAGCTTTAAAGGAGTCAAACTTCGAGATCCTCTTGATCCTAATCTCTGTCAACTTCACCAAATCTTCCTCAACGATTTCTCTATAAAAATCAGGTTTATAAGGATCCAAACCTTTATCAATCGCCTCTAATACCTCCTGCCAGGTGGTACATTCTTCTATATCTCGGTAAATCCTGTTCTCAATGAAAATCTTCTCCAGAGAAGAAAAGAGTAACTTCTCCATCAACTCTGCCTTTCGGATTTCCAACTCTTTCTTTAAAAGCGCCCTGGTCTGCTTGGTGTTGTAAGTAAGAATGTCGTTGACATCCAGAAATACTGGTTTCTCATCTATAATAACACAGGCATTGGGAGAAATAGATACTTCACAATCAGTGAAAGCATAAAGTGCATCTATCGTCACATCAGGAGAAATTCCGGGTGCTAGATGAACTGCAATCTCAACATCCTTGGCAGTATTATCTACAACTTTTTTGATCTTTATTTTGCCTTTATCATTGGCTTTCAAGATCGAATCTATCAAAGAATCGGTGGTTGTACCAAACGGTATCTCTTTGATTAATATAGTTTTACTATCCTCTTCCTCAATCTTTGCTCTAACCTTAACCTTACCTCCCCTTTGTCCTCCATTGTATTCAGAAAAATCAGCAAGGCCTCCAGTTAAGAAATCAGGTAAGACATTGGTTTTATTTCCTTTTAAGATCTCTATTGATCCTTCAATTAATTCGCAGAAATTATGAGGAAGAATTTTCGTTGATAGACCTACCGCGATTCCTTCCACGCCTTGGGCAAGAAGTAAAGGGAATTTTACTGGAAGGGTAATCGGCTCTCTTTTTCTCCCATCATAGGATAGTTGCCATTCCGTGGTTTGAGGGTTAAAGACAACCTCCAAGGCAAACTTGGAAAGTCTAGCTTCAATATATCTTGCTGCTGCTGCTCTATCTCCAGTTCGGATATCACCCCAGTTTCCTTGGGTTTCTATTAGTAAATCTTTCTGACCTAAATTGACAATCGCATCTCCAATAGAAGCATCACCATGAGGGTGATATTGCATGGATTGACCAATGATATTTGCCACCTTATTGAAACGTCCATCGTCCATTTCCTTCATGGCATGCATGATCCTTCTTTGAACAGGTTTCAGGCCATCTTCAATCGCAGGCACAGCACGCTCTAGAATTACATAGGAAGCATAATCCAGAAACCAATCCTTATACATTCCCGATACCGGCACAGTATCATGTAAATTATCGTCTCCGTTTTTTGGCAAATCGTTTTCTTCACTCATGAATCAATTCCAATTATATTTCTTTAGGTGTCCTCCATCAGGACCTCATCAATTTTTCTATAAACTTCTAAAGTTTGGCTTTAGAAAGACTTAGGCAGCCTCCTCGTCATTTTCTTCCTTGGCTTTGGTCTCATCAAGGGCTAGATCCTTCTCAATCTTCAAGTTCTTAATAATAAATTGCTGACGATTAGGTGTGTTTTTACCCATGTAAAACCCTAATAGATCTGCAATTTTGGTTTCCTTGTTTAGAATGATGGGTTCCAGACGAATGTCCTCTCCAATAAAATTACCAAATTCCTCAGGCGAGATTTCTCCCAATCCTTTAAATCGGGTTATTTCTGGTTTGGAACCTAATTTATGGATCGCTCTTTGGCGCTCTTCATCAGAGTAGCAATAGATTGTTTCTTTCTTATTCCTAACCCTGAATAATGGTGTGTCCAAAATGAATAAGTGACCATTCTTTACCAAGTCTGGAAAAAACTGCAAAAAGTAGGTCATGATCAATAACCTAATGTGCATTCCATCCACATCGGCATCAGTGGCAATGACAATCTTTCTATACCTCAGATTTTCTATGCCATCTTCAATGTTTAAAGCATGCTGAAGTAGGTTAAACTCTTCGTTTTCATAGACCACCTTCTTGGTCATGGAATAACAATTCAATGGCTTTCCTCTTAAGGAGAATACAGCTTGTGTCTGAACATCACGTGATTTGGTAATAGAGCCTGAGGCAGAATCACCTTCCGTTATAAACAGCATCGTGTTGTTCTTCTTATCCTCATCTGCTTTGGCATCATCATAATGTACTCGGCAGTCCCTCAACTTCTTGTTATGAAGATTAGCTTTTTTTGCCCGCTCATTGGCAAGCTTTTTAATGCCAGATATCTCTTTTCTTTCCCGCTCTGATTGAAGAATTCTTTTCAATAAAGCATCAGCAACCGCAGGATTTTTATGTAGGTAATTGTCAAGTTCTACTTTGATAAAATCATTTACAAAAGTTCGTAAAGTCGGTCCATCTGGGCCTACGGAATGCGATCCCAATTTGGTCTTTGTCTGAGATTCAAACACGGGTTCCTGAACTCGAACTGCAATCGAAGCAACTACTGACTGTCTGATATCAGAAGCATCATAATCCTTTTTGAAAAACTCTCGAACAGTCTTTACAATAGACTCCCTAAAAGCCGAAAGGTGAGTTCCACCTTGGGTAGTATACTGACCATTGACAAATGAGTAATACTCTTCCCCATATTGATTGGAGTGAGTTATCGCTACCTCAATATCATTTCCTTTTAAGTGAATAATAGGATAGCGAGCTGATTCTTCATCTACTTTATTGGATAAAAGATCGTAAAGTCCTTTATCTGAAAAGTATTTCTTGCCGTTAAAATTAATCGTTAATCCCGCATTTAGATAGGCATAATTCCAAATTTGATTTTCGAGATAATCTGGAATAAAATGATAGTTTTTGAAAATACTTGCATCGGGGGAGAAAACGACTTTCGTTCCGTTTCTATCAGAGGATTTGGTAACAGGCGGATCATTGGTTAGTACACCTTTTTCAAACTCTGCCACTTTCGTTTGGCCATCTCTATAAGCCTGAACTTTAAAGAAATCAGATAAGGCATTAACTGCTTTAGTACCGACTCCATTCAAACCTACAGACTTTTGAAAGGCTCCGGAATCGTATTTACCTCCGGTATTTATTTTGGAAACACAGTCGATTACTTTCCCTAAAGGAATTCCACGACCATAATCCCGAATTTCTACTTTGTGTTCTGAAATTTTTACTTCAATCGTTCGTCCATATCCCATCATGTGTTCATCGATGGAATTATCAAGAACTTCTTTTACCAAGACATATATCCCATCATCTTGAGCACTTCCATCTCCCAACTTTCCGATATACATCCCCGGTCTTAAACGGATATGTTCTCTCCAATCGAGTGATCTGATACTGTCTTCTGTATATTGTACTGGATTCGCCATAATTTAATGTTGATGAAACCTATCAGGACTTTTTTTGAACTTGTTTGAACTTCCCTACCATGATTGCAAATAATGCAATGATCCAAATCACAAACAGGGTTGGTATGATATAGAAAAGGAAGTCGTAAACATGAGGATTTTTCTCATCCATGTTATTCAAGGCATGAGTATAAAACACCAATAATGCCAAACTGGAATTCATGATTCCCCCAAAGGAATAAAACCAAGCTAAGTAATAGTCTCTGAATTTATCTCCCACTGGAAATATTCGTACCAAACCCCGATGATTTTTGGTTTCCAAAAGCTTGGGAGGCAATAACACCACCGCATTGACAAATACGAAAATGGCAATCATACCATAGAAGAAAGCCCCCCTACTCATTTCATCAAACAATTGACCCGAGTCATTTCTACTTAAACTTATCTGCTCAGGAAGTGCAGAATAGAAATACAATAAGAAGAAAACAAAAAAGAGGATACTTAGGAAATAAAAGGCCTTGCCAAACCGATAGTACATATTATTGAATGTAATTGATGGTGCTAATATAAAGGATTTGAACAAACCAAAGAGTCCAATTTCATGTTCCTTTTATAATTATATTTGATGCTAATAGTGAAAATAAGCCCAAATAAATGAACCTCAGTCCAGTAGTTATTGCCATCCCGATTTATTTCATCTTGATGGCAATAGAAATGATTGCCTTAAGATTTCAAAAACATCCAGGATATCGCCTGAATGATGCGATCACTAATATCAATTGTGGAGTGATCTCTCAAGTTTCTGGTGTGTTTATTAAAGTCCTTTCCATCGGAATTTACACTTTGATTTACGAAAACCTCTCATTTTTTAATATCCCTTCCAACTTTTGGACATTTTGTGTCTTATTTTTCCTTTATGACTTCTGTTATTATTGGGCACATCGCATGAGTCATGAAATAAACCTCTTTTGGGGCGGTCATGTGGTACATCATTCTAGCGAAGAATATAACCTTTCGGTAGCATTACGTCAGAGCAGCACACAAACCTTCTGGACCTTTTTCTTCTATTTCCCGCTTGCTATTTTAGGGTTTGACCCTGTCCTTTTGGTTCTGGTTTCAGGAATCAATTTACTTTATCAATTCTGGATACATACCGAGGTGATTGGTAAGATGGGATTTTTTGAAAAGTTCATGAATACTCCCTCCCATCACCGTGTACATCACGGAAGAAATCCAAAATACATCGATAAAAACCATGGTGGAACATTCATCATTTTCGATAAGTGGTTTGGGACATTTCAAGAAGAGGAAGAAACACCTACTTATGGCATAACCACACCTGTTAATAGCTGGAATCCTATTTGGGTGAATCTAGCTCATTATGTTACGATGAAGGAAGAGCTAAAGCAAATTCACGGGTTTTCTGACAAAATAAAATATCTCTTTAACAAGCCTGGCTGGCTTCCTTCTTACCTTGGCGGGTACAGAGCTCCTAAGGAAATCGACGCATCTTATCAGAAGTTTGACACAGTAGTTCCTTCTTCCATCAACTGGTACATATTTCTTCAGTATGGTTTATTATTGATTCTGACAGGCTTTTTCTTGTTCCAAATCAATTCCTTTGATTGGTTAGCGAAAGTTGGTGTCAGCTTACTGATCGCATGGACCACCGTGAGCTTTTCTGGAATTTTCGAAAAAAGATCCTGGTATTTTCCTCAGGAATTCTTGAGAGTTATCTTGTTTTCTTTGGTTGTTTTTTTCCTTTTTGAATCAATTATTCCTCAACTAATCCTGATTTCTAGCCTAGGAGTTTATACTTTTGTATCCTTTCTATGGCTATGGAAAAACCATAAGCTTACTTCTAAAATATCCTCGGCTTCCTTATAATTCATGCAAAAGTTCCTGAAATTCATTTCCCCATTTATGTTAATGGCAGCCATTTCCTGTGGCGGTAAACTTGATGCAGGAAATATCAATTTGGAAAACTGGAAATCTGACCGTAATGGCTGTAAAGGCCTGAGAATTCAGGATAAAGCTGAACTTGAAAAAATTAAAAACAACTTCTTGGGAGCTTACAATCAGTCAATTATTAAGACCTTTGGAAGGCCTGATCGCGTGGAATTAGTAGATAAAAGCCAAAGCTTCTATTTCTATTTTTTGGAACCCAGTGAAAATTGTGATGGGGTAAAACCAGAAAAAGAACCCTTGAGAGTTCTTTTTCGGTTAAATGCTGTAAGTAAAATATCTGAGGTAACGATTACAAACCTGAACCCATAAAACAAAGTGCTGCAGCCCCAAGGGTACCGGCATTGTTTTCAAGGGTAGCTTTTTTCAGTTTTAAGTCTTTCACATAATAGTGAGTTAAATATTGTCTGATGGTGTGATCCAAAGCAGGCATCATAAATTCCAAACCTGCTGAAATTCCACCTCCAAAATAAACTTCAGTGACATCCAATATTCTGATGGTAGAAACAATGGATTCACCCAGAATCGTACCCACTTCTTTAAAAACCATTAAGGAAACTTCATTTCCGGCCTTGGCTGTATCCACCAATAAGTGTGTTCCTAATTCTTTATTAACCAAATCGCCAGCTTTTTCGGGATAAGCTGCGATCATTCGCTCCATAATATTTAAAATTCCGGCTCTACCGACTAATGTTTCTAGCCTGGCATTTCCATTAGATAGCATATGCCCCATTTCCATGGCATTCCCCCTGGAACCTTTAAATACTTCTCCATCTAGAACCAATGCGCTACCGATACCGGTCCCCATCGTTACGAATAGGAAGTTTTCACTTGGATTATCTTTTCCATAATAAAATTCTCCTATACCAGCTGCCGCAGCATCATTTTCTAGAAAAAATTCATAATCAGGATAAGCTTCTTCCAATCCACCTTTTAAGTTAAATCCGTTCAAGCCAGGTATAGCAGGGATTTCTAGGGTGGTAGTTCTGTCTTTAGATATCAAACCCGGTAGCCCGATACCCACTTTTTTTACTTGTTTATATTTTTCCAGATACTTACCAATGCCTTTTATAAAGCAAGGTCCGAATCCGGCGGGATCATCACGAAATGGGGTGGTATCTTCTTTTTGAAAATCTACGATAGTACCCTCACGGTCTACTAATCCAATTTTTAAATGGGTTCCTCCCACGTCCACTCCTAAAAAGTGTGTATCCTGATCTTCCATGTTTATTGTTATAGGTTTGTGATTCAAAAAAGCAAAAGAAATAATTTACTTCCTATAATCTTTGCCAATCTCCAAGAAAATTTTGAAAACTGCAGGACAAACAAGGGTATTTTTTAAACTTAATGCTAAAATACCGTGCATGTTTTTACGATTGGTATGTGGATATTCCCGACATGCCTTGGGTCTAGCATCGTAGACTAAACATTTATTATCGTCATTTAAAAATGGGCAAGGTGAAGAATTAAGGACGTAATCTCCATCTTCATCTCTGTGTAAATATTCATCTATAAACTGACTGTTTTTCATTCTAAAAACTTTTGCCAGTCGGTCTATATCAGTCTGGATAAATATCGGGCTAGTGGTTTTACAACAATTAGCACAATCCAAGCAATCCACTTCTTCAAAAACCTGATCGTGTTGCTCTTCAAACTTCCTGTCCAATTCTTTTGGCTTGACTTTACGAAAGCGTTCTTTCAGTTTTTTATTTGCTGAATACTCAGATTTACTCTCTTTGTAAAATGTATCAAGGTCAATTTTCACTACAACTAATCTTTATAGTTTCATTTATCTTTTCCGCTCAAAAAATATTATAATTCATAGATATTCAGTATATTATAATAAACAAAACCCAAATAACTATGAAAACTCACCCTTCTGAACTGTACTTCTATCACAGTCCTGGACAGCCGATAGACAAGCAGACTTTGGCTTATGCACATTCATTGTCAAAGTTCATTAACCAAATTGATGTGGTAAAAGAAAAGATTACGACCACTCAATGGAACAGTCTACTCATGAAATTAAATCTTCGAGCAAAGGATCTTTTAAACCGGGCTCACCCAGATTACCAAATGCATATAGCCGGAAAAAACTGGGATGAAGAAAGTTGGTTAAACATTCTCGTTAAATACCCTCATTTGATAAAATCTCCAATAGCAATATGGAGAAACAAGGCCATCTTATGCAGGACTCCCAGTGATATTCTAAAATTTAATTAGAAGCATTGATGGAAATTCCATTTTCCATAATCTTGATTTTCCCAGCCTTATACAGTTGACCTATACATTGCTTGAAATGCTTTTTACTCATCCCCAGCTCATTTTTTATTTCATCAGGAGCTGATTTGTCATGAAGAGGCAAGAAACTTTTCTCCTCTAGAATCGACATTATCAAGTCAGCTCCTTCTTCGTACTTCATTCTTCCCGGAGGTAGAAGTTGTAAATCCACTTTACCATCATCTCTCCTCTTTTTAACAAAGAATTTTCTTAATTCTCCAACTTCAATTGGTTGAAACACTTCATTATTGAAAACCAACCCCTCATACTTATCCTCAATCAAAACTTTATAACCAAGGTCGGTATGGTCGAATACTAAACCAGATACTTCGGTTCCTAGTACATAATCTTCAGGTGCTTCTGTGATAAAATCCCGGTACTTATTGACTCCAATCAACCGATTGGTCTGAAAATCCACACATACCTTAACCAGATATTTTTCTCCAGCCACCATATTTTGTCCCATTTCTGATTTTGGAACCAACAGGTCTTTGGGCAATCCCCAATCCATAAATACCCCAAATGGAGCAACTTCCTTGGCTTCGAGAACAGCAAACTCATCCAATAATGCCTTGGGGCTTTCTGTTACAGCTACGGGTCTATCTTCACTATCTGTATATACAAAAACAGCGATTTCCTCACCTTCTTTTTCATCCCCTAGTAAATATCCTTGAGGAAGCAATACTTCTTCTCCTGAGCTAAGGGCCAAATAGGCTCCAAAGTCAGTAAATCGATTGATGGGGAGGCTGCTGATTACACCGAGTTCTTTCATACCCCAAAGGTAGACAATAATCTTTTCTGGTAAGGAATGAAATTTTGACAATGAACGTCAAGAATGGTTTTCTTAAATTGGATTTAGAATCCTTAGCACCTAGTTTTGAAAAAGTACTTCAAAAACGAAAGTCTAAAAACCCAAATAGATAACACGGAATGAAAAAAATAGCAGTAATAGGATCTGGAACAATGGGGAATGGAATCGCCCATGTTTTTGCACAACATGGTCACTCAGTTCATCTGATTGACTTAAAAGCAGAATTTCTTGAGAAAGCATTGCAAACCATCACCAAAAATCTTGATCGACAGGTAAGCAAAGAGTTGATTTCTGAAGATGCTAAACAAGAAGCTATTCAACGAATTACAACAACAACAGATCTCACCGAAGGTGTGAAGGATGCAGATCTAGTGGTGGAAGCTGCGACAGAAAACATGAACATCAAACTGGATCTATTCAGACAGCTAGATGAGATTTGCCCTGCTAAAACTATTTTAGCGACCAACACTTCCTCAATTTCAATTACCAAAATTGCTGCTGTTACCAATCGTGCATCCCAAGTAATTGGAATGCATTTCATGAATCCTGTTCCAGTTATGAAATTGGTAGAAGTCATTCGTGGATATGCTACCTCCGATGAGGTCACCAATGAAATCATGGACTTGGCTTCCAATCTCAGCAAAGAGCCTGTAGAAGTAAATGATTACCCAGGTTTTGTGGCTAATAGAATTCTCATGCCAATGATCAATGAGGCTATTTATAGCTTATTTGAAGGAGTCGCTGGAGTACAAGAAATTGATACAGTCATGAAGCTAGGTATGGCGCACCCTATGGGACCATTACAACTTGCGGATTTTATTGGTTTGGATGTTTGTTTATCCATTTTAAAAGTACTCCATGATGGCTTTGGCAATCCTAAGTATGCACCTTGTCCCTTATTAGTTAATATGGTTGAGGCAGGTTTTAAAGGAGTAAAAACTGGCGAAGGATTTTATAAGTACACCAAAGGGAGTAAAGAGTTGGTCGTTTCTCATCGCTTTTTGAAGAAGTAATATTTACACCTTATGCATGTAGCTGTAGCAGGAAATATTGGTAGTGGAAAAACTACTTTAACTGAGAAACTTGCCAATCATTATGGCTGGAAAGCTGAATTTGAGTCGGTTGACAACAATCCATATTTGGAAGATTTCTACCAAGATATGAAGAGATGGGCCTTCCACTTACAGGTGTATTTCTTGAACTCTCGTTTTAATCAATTAAAAAAAATTCAAGAGAATAACTATGACTTTATACAAGATCGAACGATCTATGAAGATGCCTACATCTTTGCCGCTAACCTCTATAAAAGTGGTTATTTAAATGATCGGGATTATGCAAATTATTGCAGCTTATTCGATAGCATGATCAATCATGTAAAAGCTCCAGACCTGTTAATCTATCTACAAGCCGATATTCCAAAACTTGTAGGTCAGATAGAAAAACGCGGTAGAAAATATGAAACCACGATGCGGATTGATTACCTCAAAAACTTAAATCAGCATTATGAGGAATGGATAGCTAATTATCAAGAGGGTAAGTTATTGATCATTAATGTCAATGATTTAGACTTCGTGGAGAGACCTACAGATTTATCTTTGGTGATAGAAAAAGTCAACCGTGAGATTTACGGTCTCTTTTCCTAATCCAAAACGCTAATTATTCTATTTTCCTTAAAAACCAATTGAGCAGCATTTTTCGCTGCTCTTCTTTTGGGTTTACCAATAAATGGTCAAGCCTTTTCAAAGAACCGCCAGTCATTAAAGTTTCATAAGGATTCAAACGAATCAGCTTATAGCCATGAATACGAGTTTGTAAATCAATCTGAGCATCGTTATAAGCCATTAATTTCCAACCAGCGGATCCATTGGATGAAAAATCTCCTGGGTCAGAAGATTCTCCAAAACAATGCTTTGCAATGGGTGGCCCATTCCAAACCCTTTCTTGAAGTCCCGCTTTTAAACAGTCCTTTTCATAGGTTCTGCACAGCCTTCTGTGAGATTCAAGAAATGGAAATTCCATCTCACGGTACAAGTCTGATCTAAAGGTATTTAACCTATACCTATGAAAGTGAAGTTCATCATCATAAAGGAAAACATTCCGATTGATTTTAAAATCAAATTTGAGTTTATGTAAGATTGGGAATTCACCCATACCACCCAAATCATCATATATTTCTTGAAACCACTCCTCTCCTTTTTTATCCAAAAATTTAGAATTGATAGGAAGCTCAAAATTTCTTTCAAACTCAACTTCCCCTTCTTTTAATATTATATCGAGTTGTCGAGTAATTAAATTATCCATTGGTTATTCCTTTTCCCTAATGACTTCCCAAGTATGGTCCGCCAACAATTTGACTTCTGCTAGAAAATGTGCAAAATCTTTTTTACGCCCCCATTCTTCAGGAGCAATCATGCTTAGAAAGTCACTTCCGTCATTTTTTTGATAAAGAAAATAGTGGTGGTTAATCAGTGGTTCAAATGAAATATTGGCTTCATAAATCCTTTCTGAATATTCTACTCTAGCCTGAATCATTTTTGCTTGATCTGCTAAAAGCTTCATCTGCTCGTAAATCTGGGACATTTGCATATCCGTTTGACTTTGCATGGCTGCAACTGCTCTTCCAGTTGATTTTCCTTTATCTTCAGGTTTTATGACGGCACTTCCGGAATGATGGGCATAAGGAAGCGTACCGGGATTTTCAGTAGTGCTTTTTTTTAATTCCTCCAGATCTATTTTGTCAATATCTATTTTCTTTCCCTTCATATTATAAGGAATCGGTTTGATTAGAAATTCGTTCTTTGAGGTTTCCTTTTGATCCAGGAAATGTAGTCCTGGATGATATATCATACCCAATCCACATCATGATTAACATAAAAATCAAAAACAGGATTAAGAAAATTTTCTTATTGCGTTGCATCTATTCAGGTTGCATTTTCTTCAAGGCAAAATTAAGGATTCCATTTGAAGAACCATTAAAAGTGGAAACAGTTCACATTGATTTCGGTTCAGCTTAAAATCTGACCATTCAACCAAAAATAATTCAATAATAAGTAAATCACTCACTGGTAAATTATACAAATAGAAAAATGTTTTTAATTTTAGCATCAAGGTACCAACCAATCAATTTTTTATATCTACTCTTTAGACACAAATATGTATCAACTTATCAGTGAACAATCGATTTATCAATACTTTGGTGATGATGACCCGGAGATGATTCAAGAAATGATTCAAATCATTCTTGACACCAATATTAAAGACCTAAAAGAGTTAGATGAATTTTACCATAAAGGGGATTTTGTGACCATTAAAAAAAGGTGTCATAAAGCTAAACCCAGTATGAGTTATATTGGAGCCATAAAAACAAGGAAGTTACTGGAAGAAATTGAAGCTAATTTGGAAAATTCCCATGATCAAAACCAAGTCCTACAAGAACACCTGGATACGATCATAGCCGAACTCGACACTTTCGTAAGTTCTTTATAACAGAATCTAAACCATTTACCAGTTTGAACTATGCAGCGAAAACTCTTTTTACTGCCACTCCTATTTATTGTCCTTACTGAACTCTCTGCCCAGAGCAGCCTTTCGGTAGAGTATATCATGCGAGATCCCAAGTGGATGGGCACTTTCCCTTCCTCTGCCCGTTGGAATGATTCAGGGACCCAGATTCTTTTTAGATACAATGCTGAAAATGATCCTGCTGATTCTCTTTATAAAATTGACCTTGCAAACACCTCAGAAATAAAAAAAGTACACTGGCCGGAGGAGAAATCACTTCGTAAAAGCTCCAGTACTTTTAATGGTTCAAAAACGCTTAGGTTATACTTAGATGATCAAAAAATCATCTTGGAGGATCTTAAAAAAGGAACCGAAAAAGTCATCCTGACATGGTTTCAAAATCTTAACAATCCTAGCTTTTTAGCAGATGAAAACCTGATCTCTTTTACCTCTCAAGGAAACATTTTTGTCTTAAACCGGACTTCAGGTGAAGTCAAACAGGTCACCAACATTTCATCAGGTAATGACCGTTCCAAAAAGAAGGAAGATGGAGAAGAGAAATTAGGCTTTTTGGAACAAGACAACTTAGATCTTTTGCAGGTAGTCAATGAAAGAAAAGAGACAGCAAAAGAAAGAAAAGCCTACCGTGAGTCTATTCAGGAAAATGACGATAAATTCACTTTCTATACCGAAGGTAAAAACCCTATCAACCTTTCACTTTCTCCCGATGGGAAATACGCTACCTTCCTATATTTTGATAGACCATCAAATAATAAATCAACCATAGTACCTGATTATGTAGATGCCTCAGGTTATACTACAAACCTAAATACCAGACCGAAAGTCGGTACCGAACCAACAAAATCAGAAGTTGGTATTTATGATTTAAGCAGGGACACTGTTTATTTTGTAAGCACTTCCGAACTTCCTGGAATCAAGGATCTCCCTGATTATGTAAAAGATTATCCGGAAAAAACCTGGGAAGAAAAAGAGCGGGATGTGATTTTATCTCAACCCTATTTTTCACCAAATGGAGAAAAAGCGATCATCAATATCAGGTCAGCAGACAATAAAGACCGTTGGATTGCAGAGATCGATTTGACGACTGGAACTTTGAAAACTTTGGATAGGCAAAGGGATGAAGCTTGGATAGCAGGTCCAGGTATTGGTTGGTCATTTTCAGGCGGAACAATGGGATGGCTTCCAGACAACAAGCACATCTATTTCCAATCTGAGGAATCAGGATATTCACATTTGTACCTACTTGATGTCACCACTGGAGAGAAGAAAGCTTTGACTTCTGGAAACTACGAAGTATTTGATCCTTTCTTATCTAACGATAATAAGTCTTGGTATCTGACAAGCTCTGAAGTAGGCCCAGGTGAAAGGCACTTCTATAAAATGCCTGTGATGGGAGGCAAAAAGATCAAACTTACTTCGATGACAGGTAAGAATGATGTGACTTTATCACCTGATGAGAAAAATTTAGCCATCATTTACTCCTATAGCAACCAACCTGAAGAACTTTATCTTCAGGAAAATAAAGAAGGGGCAACTCCGCAAAAACTTACTGATGGACAATCAGAAGAGTTTAAAGCCTATAATTGGAGAGATCCGGAACTTATCCAGTTCACAGCGGAAGATGGTGCAAGTGTACCTGCTCGACTCTATAAACCAGAAGCATCCAAAAACAACGGCGCTGCAGTCATTTTTGTGCATGGTGCTGGTTATTTACAAAATGTTCACAAATGGTGGAGCAGCTATTTTAGAGAATACATGTTCCATAACCTTTTGACAGACTTAGGTTATACCGTTTTGGATATTGACTATCGTGGAAGTGCAGGTTATGGTAGAGATTGGAGAACTGGTATCTATAGACATATGGGAGGAAAAGACCTTTCTGACCAAGTGGATGGAGCCAAATACCTAATTAATACACATGGAGTAGACTCAGAAAAAATTGGAATTTATGGGGGTAGCTATGGTGGTTTCATCACTTTGATGGCACTCTTTAATGCTTCTGATGTCTTTACTTCAGGCGCAGCTTTAAGGTCAGTTACCGATTGGGCACATTATAACCATGGTTACACTGCAAATATTCTAAATACTCCTGAGGAAGATCCTATAGCTTATAGAAGATCAGGCCCTATTTATTTTGCGGAAGGGCTCAAGGGAAACCTATTGATGGCGCATGGTATGGTCGATGTCAATGTGCATTTCCAGGATGTCGTAAGACTTTCACAGCGCCTGATAGAATTAGGTAAAGACAATTGGGAAATGGCTATTTATCCGGTAGAGGATCATGGTTTTGTAGAACCAAGTTCTTGGACGGATGAATACAAACGAATCCTCAAACTATTCAATACCACATTAATTGATTAATGAAAAACATTTCTAGATTTTCGATAGGGTTGCTCATTTTTGCAACCCTATCTTTTTCATTCTACTCCTGTCAAAAAAATCCAGAATTAAAACCTAAAGTCAAGGGGACAATCGCCACCAAAGCAATGGTGGTTTCTGCTCGGGAAGAAGCTTCGAAAATAGGTATAGACATTATTAAAAAAGGAGGCAATGCATTTGATGCCATGATGGCAACAGAAATGGCACTAGCCGTAATTTATCCTTTTGCAGGAAATCTTGGAGGAGGTGGATTTATGGTTTACCGTTTGGCTGATGGGTCTATTGGTTCTTTGGATTATAGAGAAAAAGCCCCCATGGCAGCTTTCACTGATATGTATCTCGATGAGGAAGGCAATGTAATTCCTGGACTCAGTACTAGAGGAGCCTTAGCTTCTGGGGTTCCGGGAACAATCGCTGGTATTTTTGAAGCCCAGGGAAAATTTGGAAATTTAACTCCAAAGGAAATCCTCCAGCCAGTTATAGACCTAGCCACTAACGGGTATTTAGTTACTCCAAAACAAGCAGAAAGGCTAGAAAGACTAAGGGATACTTTTATTGAAGTCAACGGACCTGAAACATTTTTTGCTAAGGAGTTTGCGACTGGTGATACATTAAAAATTCCAGTTTTAGCGAACACACTTAAAATGATTGCAGAAGATGGAAGAGATGCCTTTTATAAAGGAGAAATAGCAAAAATCCTATCAAAGGCAAATCAGGAAAAAGGAGGAATTATTACCACAGAGGATCTGGCTTCCTATGAACCTGTTTGGAGAACCCCTATTGTTTTTGATTACAAGGATCTAAAAGTAATATCCATGGCACCTCCGAGTTCAGGTGGGGTTACATTAGCTCAGATTTTTGAAATGATTTCACCTTTTGATCTTAATAAATTTGGCCACCATAGTCCTGAATACATTCAAGTTTTAGTGGAAGCCGAAAGACGTGCCTACGCTGATAGGAATTACTTTTTAGGTGATCCTGATTTTACAGATATTCCAATTTCTGAGTTAATATCAGAAGATTATTTACGCTCAAGAATGGAATCTTTCAACATAGAGAAAGCCACAAAGTCTTCTGATATTTCTGAAGGAGAAATCTTGTTTTCAGAAAGTATGGAAACTACCCATTATTCCATTGTAGATAATGAGGGAAATGCAGTTTCTGTCACCACCACCTTGAATGGAGCCTACGGATCTAAAGTTTATATCGATGAACTAGGCTTTTTCATGAATAATGAGATGGATGATTTTAGCTCCAAAACTGGAGTACCCAATATGTTTGGGCTGATTGGTGCAGATGCCAATAAAATCCAGCCCGGGAAAAGAATGCTCAGCAGTATGACCCCTACAATTGTCGAAAAAGAAGGGAAGTTATGGATGGTTGTTGGGACACCCGGAGGTTCAACGATCATTACCTCTGTATTGCAAACCATTCTTAATGTTTATGAATTTGATATGGGAATGCAAGAAGCAGTAGAAGCTCCAAGGTTTCATCATCAATGGCTACCAGATGTAGTCAGCTTTGAACCAGACTCTTTTGATACAACTTTAATCAATTCATTGAAAAGTAAAGGCTATCTAATCCTCGAAAATAACAATCCTATCATTGGAAAAGTAGATGCTATTTTAGTCCAACCTGACGGTAAACTAGAAGGCGGGGCTGATCCAAGAGGAGATGATAAAGCAATTGGATTTTAATTTTAGAAGACCATTAATTCTAAAATTATTTTGGGGATGATTCAATAAGTAGAGCCAATCTATTTCTTGAATCATCCCTTTTTTATTTTTTATTCTTTTCTATTTAAAGAATGATTCCGGAGGGCAAACTCAAATTAGAATCATAACTACTTGTAAATCATTATTTTGCATTTTAATAAACAAAATGTAACTTGAAGTAAAATCTAAAAGGCAAGGATTTTTTGCCTTTTTATCTTTTTAATTTTTCATCACTTTTTTCTAAATATTATGAGTATTTCCCAATCAGATTTATCAAATCCTCATTATGGTTATGACTTTGTTGTAGCAACAACACAAGAAAGCATCAATGCAACCATGGATGAATATATGAGCACCATAGATTCTCCAGAAGTTTCCATTTGTTACATCATGGATCCAAATGGAAATCCAAAACAAATCGATTACCAAACATTAATAAAACAGGCAAATGGAACAGACCCTTTTTCTGTTCCCAACAAATCTGATCCTAGTAGCACTGAATTACAAAATTTAGCAAAGGCCTTTTTCTATTACGGCTTTAAAGCAAAAATCGGTTTACCAAATGGCTACGCACCGTTAAGTCCAGGAGGTCCATCGTTACCCAATATTGTCACTCTTGGTGCCAATACAGCAACAGTCAGTTACAATTTACTTTCTTCGGAATTTACTGTAGTAGAGGCCCAATATGGGCCTAGAGGAATAATCGGCTGGTTAAACGAATCTCAACCGGCAGGAAAAGCTTGGGTATTTTCTTCCAAAGTCGATCTACGTCTAGGAGCGACAAGTGAATACAGTAAACTCCCTCCTTCTGTTCAAGCTAAAATCAAAAATATAGGAGGTAATGCGTTTAGTGTACAACAATTACTATTTGATTTAGATAATGCTGCATTAGAATCTATCCCAACCATATCAGGTGTTGAAGCTGGAACTCCTTTGTATACAGCATTGGAGTCCTCATTTATAGGGGCATATTTTTCAAAACTAAAAGAGTCAGGAGAGCCGGTTCTATCCTATTCAATAACTCAATCAACAACTCCTTCTTCAACATTAGTACTTACTGACTTAAATATGGAAGTACAACCTGTCGTAGGAAGCAATGGTCTTCCGGTAAGCTCTCCCACTCTCGAACAGCAAAAGATAACTACGTTGTGTTATCTATGTGCAGCCAACAATAAGCCATTACCAGCAGCATCCCCATTTACTTGGAATTGGATTGAAGAATCTGATGCTTTAAAGTACAATGGAGCCTTAGCAATCAAACGAGATACATTTTCCCATTATATCAAAAATGAACTCATTACCTATATAAGGGAGAATTGTTACAAAGTTTATGTGAAAGTCTGGATGGATGGCCTAAAATGTAAGTATAAAGGAGAGTTAACTGGAGGACAAAACCCAAATATTACATTTCCATCTGCAGGTGAAGAAACGCTTAAAATTTCATATTCCAGTAGTGACCATGATCAAGCAGGTCTAGATGGAGATATGGGTAAAATGAAGGTAGACACAAGCTATACAGTATCCGTTACTTTCAGTTCGAATACCATAGTAATAGAGCAGCATTTAGTTCTCTACTTATATATCCGTTCATTACAATCTTCTAAATCAGGTAACGTTTTTGATAAAAAAATAACAGATACTTATTCATTAGAAGTTGGGCAAAATGGTGAGCTTACAGCAAACAAGACTACAAAAAAAGTCGATCATTCAGTCAAGCTTAAAGCCAACTGGTTTATAAACCTTTTTACAGGGCTTAACGATCTATTGAAAAATTTCGAAGATTATGAAAAAACATTTGGGAGTTCAAGCCTAAAAAGTATCCCAATCACATTTGCTCAAGATTTCTTTTTCCCAGGTGGAAAGACTTTTTCTTTTCAAGACATCGAGTTTTCAAAAAACCAGGATTTAGTATCCCACATCAATTACGTGGAGCCATCTTAACTTTTAACTTCTAACATTTTTAATTATGTCTTCCAATACATTGACTTATTCTTCAGAGTTAATGAAGAATTTTCTCCAAGCTGAAATTATGGCTCCAGACAAAAAGTTTGAAGCACTACAAGATAAAACCGGACATTCACTTCTTTTTTCAATAGGGACCGATGGAGTTTTTTACTGTACTCAAGAAAGTTCAGGATCTGAAAAAGGATGGAATCGAATAGATTTAAGCTCAGCTCTTATAGCCAAATCATTCGAAGGAAAATCTGGCGTCCAAATTAAAACTTTTGACGCAGCCCAAAATATCACAAATGGAACACTTGAACTGGCCATCACGGTGACAGATGGAAAAACAGACACACTTTTTCTAAGTTTAAGCAACTCAGACTTGGATACGAGTTGGCTTCATAATCCTAGCTGGGAAATAATCGAATATGATAATCCAAACAATACCGAGGCAGTACTTTCCATTCAAAATATTTATATAAGTGAATTATTAACCTCTTCTACCGGCTCTGAATATATTTTCGTTGATATTGAAAAAGATCCTGCAAACAATTCTAAACTGATCAATAGGTATTACATCGATCTAAAAAAGACTGATGGTTATTATTGGCATGAGCATAACTTAAATATTGATTTAGAAGAAAATGGCTATTCCAGTACAGTGGGAAGATCGGCTGGGCAAACCATAGACGGGATGTACACTATAGGTACTGTAGGAGGTTTAGCTCAATTTATATATCAACCAGTTTTAACATTTGGAAACCAAATATCCCGGCACCGGTAGCAAGATTAAATCTACCAGGAAATAGTATTCCGGAAGCAATATCAACTTTTAGAAACTCCGATGGGAGTACTGATCTACTGGCAATTTCTCAAGGTGCTTTATATTATTTTTCCAGCACTAATCAGAAGGATAGTGATACAGGTGTATTGGTTTTCAAAAATGAGATTTTTATTGGTTGCACTTTTCTAAAAGCGTATCAGTCTGATACATCCGTTTTCTTTTGGGGATTGAACCAGGCTAATCAGGTATTTTATTCTACTTGTCCAAAAAATGAAATCACTAAGCCAAGCTCATGGAGGTATCCTTTACCCATTCTTACAGGAGTAGATTTGATTTCACCTTATGTAAACAAAGAAAATCAAGGGAATACTTTTTTTGCCGTTGGGGGTGATTTGCTTCACAAAATGTACCAGTCGCCATCAACCTCCATTTGGACTTCTCAGCAAGTCACGCTACCACCACCAAAAACTACCACTCCTGCAAATAGTTTTAGCTCATACACTACTCGAATCCAAATAGTTGATGAAAACAAATTGCCAAAAGTTAATTTTGAGTTAAAAATAAGTGCTGAAACTAGGGGGACATTTATCATCAACAACCTCTATTATGTACTAGGAACCAACCCTATTCCCATAAATACCGACGCTCATGGCAGTCTTACTATTATTGAGAGCATCGGAAATATCAATGGCACAAAACTGACGGTGACTGATGGGGTAACAACGGTCAAAATTGACCCTATGAAAAAGCCTTTAAACAAGGTGGCCAGTTTAAATACCCCAGAAAAAATAAAAGCTGCGACCATCACGAAACCTGATGGTTCTACTTCCAAGTTGGTTTCTGGTGACATACCCAAAAGCGACTTGGAGCTTGCCGCACAAACCAATCAAACTTTAGGTAACGCGTATACCGAAGTTGCAAAAAAGACTCCGAAGCCAATGGAGATGGCAGTTTACCTCCCCCATCCTACTGTTCAATTAGAAAGTATAGGGGATAAAATAGCTGCAGACTTTGGCGATTTAGAAAAATGGTTGGAGCATGCGGTTGATTTTGCAGTAAAATTCGTCAAAGACGCAGCTTCAGGATTTTTGAGTTTTGTTGTGGAAATTGGTGATAAAACATTTCATGCACTCCTGGATTGTGCTGAAAAAATTGCTTCTGCAGCAAAATGGGTCTTTAATGCCATAAAAACAGCCATTAAAGATGTGCTAAAGTTTTTAGAATTTCTTTTTGAATGGCAGGATATCATCCGCACCAAAAAAGTAATGAAGAATTTATTTCAAATCTTTCTTCAACATGAGGTGGATCAAATTGAAGTTTTCAAAAAAGAAATGAACGCTGAATTTGCTAAAGCAATTTCAGCCATTAATAAATGGGCCGATATTCCAGACAATTGGGATGGATTAGGTAAAGCTGCAAATCAAACCCCAGCCTCTCGGTCGGACTCAAGTTCTGGCAAAGATTCAACAACCACCTATTTATCCCATCACTTTCAAAATAACGCGAAAAATACAAGTCATAAAAAACCGCAAGATCCAGTAAATGCGCCTAGTGATCCCATGGAGGTACTTTTTGATGCAATTAAAAAAGAGGGTCAAATATTTGATCAGGTGATTGATGAATTAGAAAAATTATCGTCAGATTTCAAGGATCTGGATTTGGGAAGCTTTTTAAAGAAACTCGTAGCCATATTAGCTGATGGGGTTTTAGAAAGTGTTGAAAATGTTTTAGATGCCTTATTGGATTTACTTTACTTACTAGCAAAAGCCTCTGTTAAAGCTTTGGAAGCACCAATACATATTCCAGTAATAAGTGATATTCTGGAAGACATTGGGATTCCTGAGTTTTCCATAGTTGATATAGTAACATTAATCGCGGCTGTTCCGGTGACAATAGGCTATAAAATTGCCAATAATGAAACTCCATTTCCTAAAAGTGAACACACAAATTATTTAATCCAGGTCAAAGATTTCAAAACCCTTCAAAATGATTTAAATGGGGGCTCAACTAATCAAACCCTTTTTACCAATACCATGGCACTTTCTGAAAAGTCATCTTCAGGCGTAGTTCCTGAAAGATACAAAGAGGCGCTTTATGTAATGGGACATACAGGAGGAGCTTTTCTGATTTTTGTTTCTACTATTGTCACAGGCTTTGAAGCTATGGAAGAAACAGGGCAAAACCCGATCGCTTTACCATCCGCAGCAGTAAATTTTGCTGCCATGGGTATGGTTGGGGGAGTAAACCTTCTAATCCCCAAAGATCCATTAAAACAGCCTGAATTAGTTTGGATTAGTAGAGGTACTCTCGTAACAGTCATTTTATGTAAGATTCTATTCAGTGGCCCCGTGCAGGCAAAATTTGGAAAAGCCACCGGGATCATGAAAAACTTAAAAATGAAAGATGGACGTGCTGTAGGAGCAATAATCAATTGTATTTTGATTATTCCAGCTTTGACCTGTAGTATTTACCACTTTTACGAACTTGGAAAAGAAGGGAAAAGCGCTGTAGAACCTGATCATGACGATGCGATAATTGATGAAACCTCTAATATTACTTCTTACATACAACGAATCGCCTATTGCGTTGCTGTAAATAATAAAAACCCAGAAGTAAAGGGTGTTTCTGTGGGTGTAATGTCTGTGGCCAGTTTGATTACTTGTGGGCTTCAGTTTGCTGAAATTGCTGTCAATGCATCTGGTAGCAACTCCAACTAATTGGCTTTAAAATCTGTAAACCTTTTTTCTAAGGAAGAATACTTATTTTTGTTCTTCGAGAACCTTTTTACTTTAAAGTAATGTTCTTTCTCCATCTGTAACCTAATGGACCTTGAATCCATTAATTATTACAATCTATGAAAACAAAACCAAGAGTAGTAGTTGGCCTCTCAGGAGGGGTTGACAGTTCAGTAGCTGCTCACCTACTCCTAGAGCAAGGATACGAAGTCATCGGCATGTTTATGAAAAACTGGCACGATGAATCAGTCACCATTTCCAATGAATGCCCCTGGATGGAAGATTCCACCGATGCCATGTTAGTGGCAGAAAAACTTGGAATTCCTTTTCAGGCAATTGATTTAAGCGAAGAGTATAGAGAGCGAATCGTAGACTATATGTTTGGAGAATATAAGGCTGGCCGGACCCCCAACCCAGATATTCTTTGTAACAGGGAAATCAAATTCGATATATTTCTTAAAGCGGCACAAAAACTCAAAGCAGATTTTGTTGCAACAGGTCATTATTGTCAAAAAGGTGAAATTGAAGTAGATGGAAAGCCAGTGTATCAACTCCTAGCTGGAGCAGATCCAAATAAGGACCAGAGTTATTTCTTATGTCAGCTCGATCAAGAACAGTTAAGTAAAGCACTTTTCCCAATCGGTCATTTACAAAAACCAGAGGTACGTAAAATTGCAAAAGAACTTGATTTAATTACTGCAGACAAAAAGGATTCGCAAGGTCTTTGTTTTATTGGGAAAGTTCGACTGCCTGATTTTCTTCAGCAGCAGTTGAAGCCAAAAAAAGGAAGAATCATACAAATACCTGAAGATTTAGAAATCTATAAATCTCAAAAAATCCCTGTGGGAGTAGCTGCTGAAGACTTGGATTTGGAGGATTTGGAAGCAATTTCTTTACCCCTGCATTATCGTCCAGAAGAAGGCAAAGTGTTAGGGGAACATAATGGTGCTCATTATTTCACTGTAGGTCAAAGAAAAGGACTTAACGTTGGAGGTACTGGAAAACCTTTATTTGTAATTTCTACGGATACTAAGGAGAATGTGATTTATACTGGCTTAGGTGAAACGCATCCAGGTCTTTTGAGAAATGGACTTTTTGTGAAAGAAGATCAAATCCATTGGATCAGGGAAGACTTGAAATTACAAGTCGGCGAAAGTGCAAGATATAAAGCTAGAATCCGTTATAGGCAACCTTTGACTTGGGCCACTTTAATCAGAAAGGAAAAAGGCTTATTTGTAATATTTGACCAAGCACAGAAAGGAGTAGCTTCGGGTCAATTCGTTGCTTGGTATGATGAAAATGAATCCATTGGTTCTGGCACCATCTTTTAATAAATCCATTTAATGAAAGCCAATCTCAGTATTGGCTTTCTTTCTATCCTCTTATGGAATTACCCATTCTTTTTGAAGATGATTCTATCATTGCCATCAATAAACCTGCTGGCTTATTAGTTCATAGAACCTCTATTGCAGCGCAAGAGACTGTCTTTGCCTTGCAAATTCTAAGAGATCAAATAGGGATGCATGTTCACCCAGTTCATCGATTGGACAGACCCACGAGTGGAATCCTGCTCTTCGCAAAAAAGGAGGAAATCCTCCCCCACTTAAAAAACCTTTTTTCTGAACGACAAATAAAAAAGAATTACCTGACCATAGTAAGAGGAATTCCTGAGCAAAAGAAGGCTTTGATTGATCATCCATTGAAAAGTGAAAGGTCAGGAAGGCTTCAAGAAGCACAAACATGGTATAAAGTAATTTCAGAGACCGAGATCCCATTTGACACTACTGGAAGATATCCAACAAGTCGCTATAGTTTACTATCTGTAAATCCTGAAACTGGACGAACGCATCAAATAAGAAGGCATCTAGCACATATCAGGCATTACATCATTGGGGATAAAAAGCATGGGGATAACAAGCAGAACATCTTCTTCCAAAACCAGTTTGGCTTAGAAAACTTGTTGCTTCATGCCATTAGGCTTTCATTTAATCACCCTATTACTGAGGAGACTATTGAAATTTCTTGCCCAGTCCCTGAACATTTCCAATCTATATTAAAAAGCTTAAATCTTCAAGAACCGTTAATTTCCTCCGTTTAGAACTCATTCCACTAAATTAATTTACATTAGGAGTGTTAAAATTTTAGATCCATGAAAAATATATTCTTAAGCATATGCATGCTTATTTCTTTCTCTGTACTAACATTTGCTCAAGTAGAAAGTGTTGAAAAGGAATTTAATCGTGAAGAAGCCATTCAGCATTTTGAATACTTAGCTTCTGATGAGTTAAAAGGAAGAGATCCTCTCCGGCCAGAAATAGAAATGGCAGCAAGCTATATAGCTTCAGAATTTGAAAAATATGGAGCCAAGCAAATACCAGGTGCCAGTGGATATTATCAAACGATTCCATTTATTATGTCTTCTCCACCTAAAACAGGGGAAATAGTAATAGATGGTGAAACCTATTCGCAAGGTGAATCATTATTGGTCTTAAATGGAAATGACCTTGAGGGTACATTCGAACTTGTAGATGTAGGATTTGGTGAAGAAGCTGACTATGAAGGAAAAGATGTAAAAGGAAAAGTGGTCGTGGCAAATGTTGGAGCCCCAGATCAAATGAGTCCTGGAGCATTATTTTCATTGGGAGCTCAAAAAGTAAAGTTGGCTCAAGAACATGGAGCAATAGGCTTAATAGAAATGTTTAACCTTCCCTCGGTACCATGGCAGTTAGTTTCCAGGTACCTAAACAGAACGCAATTGACTGTCAGTCAAGGTGAAGCAAGCGAACTTCCTTACATATGGATTAAAGACCCAAAAAACAAAGTCAAATCAGATATGGCCAAGGGAAAAGTAGCTGAGGCTAAGTTTAGAATTGAAAAAAAGGTCAACAAACCAATTGAAGGTAAAAATGTAGTCGCGTGGATTGAAGGGACTGATCCAGAATTGAAAGATCAATATGTCATGCTTTCTGCTCATTACGATCATGTGGGAGTAGGAGAACCTGATGCCAATGGAGATTCCATATATAACGGAGCTAGAGATAATGCAGTAGGTACAGTGGCGGTTATTAATGCTGCCAAATATTTTGCTGAAAACCCACCTAAAAGATCTGTTTTGCTGGCTGCTTGGACTGCTGAGGAAAAAGGATTATTGGGAAGTGCCTATTTCGCTTCAAATCCACTGATTCCTTTAGATAAGATCATCTTCAATTTGAATATTGATAATGGCGGATACAATGACACTTCTATCATCACGGTTATTGGCCTAGGTAGAACTTCTGGTGATAGCCTGATCTCTGAAGCGGTAACAGAAATTGGTTTAAAAACCATTGCTGATCCTTCTCCAGAACAAGGTTTATATGATCGGTCTGATAATGTAAACTTTGCAAAAAAAGGAATTCCGGCTCCTACCTTCAGTCTTGGTTTTACAGCCTTTGATGATGAAATCAATAAATACTACCATAAGCAAGCAGATGGCATAGAGTCATTTGATCTAGACTATGCAGTTAAATATTGGAAAGCATATATTTTAGCTGCTCAGAAAATTAGTAATATGCCTACGAAACCATTTTGGGTACCTGGTGATAAGTACGAGGAAGTAGGAAAGATGCTTTATGGGGATAATTAATCTTTTCTTCAAATAAATAATAAGAGGTAGAAAGTAAGATGAAATTCAAGTTACTTTCTACCTCTTTTGGTTTTTTTAGAAGACGAACTTATCATTTCACTTTTTTATCTAGTTGAAGGAAGTATGAAAAGTCTTCATCTCGCAACCCAATTCAATCATTTTCATCAGATTGTTTTATTTCTAATTTCTACTAACCCATTGCGATTTTTTATATCCAACGTCTTATATCTTATGTCTAGCTACTTGATACTTAAAAAATCATCCAAATAGCATTCCTGCAATCGTTGCAGTCATCAAACAAGCCATTGAGGCAGCTAAAAGAGATTTAAGTCCTAAGCGGCTAATATTCCCTTGTTGGTTGGGCGCGATAATAGCTATTCCTCCCAGCTGAATTGCTATGGAACTGAAATTAGAGAAACCACATAATGCATAGGTAGCAATGACGATAGATTTTGGATTTAAAGAACCTACTTCCTTCATCTCTGAAAGACTTAGATAAGCAACAAATTCATTGATCACTGTTTTTTGACCTAATAAACTACCCACTTGTAAGGTATCTACCCAATCAACACCTATTATCCATGCAAAAACCCGGAATACTTGACCAAATAAGTATTCTAAAGAAAAGCCTTGAAATTGCCCTCCCGTGGTCGAAGCCACAAAGGAATTTAAGCCAGTGTATTCACCAATTAAGCCAGAAAGCACATAATTAACAGCGGCAATGACGGCAATGAATGCCAAAAGCATCGCCCCAACGTTCAATGCCAGCTTCAATCCTTCAGATGCACCAATAGACATAGCATCAATCAAATTGACACCCATGGCCTCCTCATTCACTTCTAATTTATCCTGTTTGATTTCTTTCTCCTCTTCGGGCACAAACATCTTAGACATTACGATAGCAGCAGGAGCATTCATAATACTAGCGCCTAAAAGGTAAGCTGCAAATTTACTTTGCTCTTCTAAGCTGTCTCCACCTAAAAATGCCACATAGCCTGCTAATACCCCACCTGCAATAGTAGCCATTCCCCCAGTCATCAAGCACATCAATTCGGATTTACTCATTTGAGGAATAAAAGGCCTCACCAAAAGAGGGGCTTCCGTTTGGCCTAGGAATATATTTCCAGCAGCAGACAAGCTTTCTGGACCTGATAATCTCATCGTTCGAGCCATCACCCAAGCGATACCAAAAACTATCTTTTGTAGCACTCCCAGATAATATAATCCAGCTGATACGGTAGAGAAAAAGATAATTGTAGGAAGTACTTGAAATGCAAAAATAAATCCAAAACTATCCCCAGCGAGGTCTCCAAAAATGAAAGCGGCGCCATCTTTACTAAAACTCAAAAATTTGACAAAACCTTGGCTTAAAACAGCAAAGCCATCTGCCACAAAAGAAACTTTAGTAATAAGAAAACCGAAAACCAGCTGAAGAACGATTCCTATCCCTACAAGCCTCCAGTCTATCCTGCGACGGTTATTGGAAAAAAGAAAGGCTATCAATACGATGACAGCAAGTCCCAAGACACCCCTTAAGTAGTCCATGAATAAATTTTTAATTCGAAACGCTAAAAATAGGAAATAAAGGTCAAGAAAAAAGCCTAGCTGAAGCTAGGCTTTTGAAGAATTAGTTTCTTTTGTTTATTTCATCTCGTATTCGAGCCGCTTTTTCGTAATCTTCATTACTTATGGCTTTATCAAGCATCATATTCAGTTTATCTAAACTGAAATCCTTCAAAGAGCCGTCTTTTTTAGACCTCACTTTTTGGGCAGCTGGCTTTTTCGTTAGATTTTCTTCTTTATTTTCCTCTTCTGAAAATTCAATAGAGGCTTCTGACATTACTTTCTCTGAGCAAAAAACTGGAGAATCAAACCGTATGGCTATAGCAATTGCATCCGATGGTCTTGCGTCAATCTCGATTTCAGAGGATTCATTATGACATTTAATTTTGGCATAAAAAACTCCCTCTTTCATATCAGAAATAACGATCTTATCGATCTCGTAATTAAAGCTATTGGCAAAGGATTTAAATAAATCATGTGTCATTGGTCGGTTAGGAACGATTTTTTCGATCTCAATGGCAATTGCCTGAGCTTCAAACATTCCTATGACAATAGGCAATCTTCTACTACCTTCCACCTCCCCCATCACAAGGGTAAATGACCCTGACTGTGAATGGTTTGATGACAAACCTAAAATCTCCAGTTCTACTAGTTTTTCCACAAAAATTATAATTCAGCTTTTAGTGCTTCAGTCAATTTTGGTACTACCTCAAATGCGTCACCAACAATCCCATAATCTGCTGCCTTAAAGAAAGGAGCTTCAGGGTCCTTATTGATTACAACAATACATTTTGAAGAATTAACACCTGCAAGATGTTGAATAGCACCTGAAATTCCTATTGCAATGTATAAACTTGGGGCTACTTTTACTCCAGTTTGTCCCACATGTTCGTGGTGAGGTCTCCATCCCATGTCAGAAACAGGCTTCGAACAACCTGTCGCAGCTCCCAGTGTTTTGGCAAGATCCTCTACCATACCCCAGTTTTCAGGTCCTTTCATTCCTCTTCCTCCTGAAACTACAATATCTGCTTCAGGTAACAAAACTTCTCCTGTGGCTCTTTCTGTGGAAGTAATTTTTGATGAAAAATCAGCATCTGATAAAGCTACATCAAAATTTTCCACAGCGGCATCTCCTCCGTCTGTTTTCAAGTCAACAGAATTCTTCTTTACCGCTAATACTTTATTCTCTGTAGTAACTTCAGTTTCTGCAAAAGCTTTCCCAGTGAAAATACTTCTTTTCACCAAATAGCCAGATTCAGTGGACGGCAAAGCCACTACATTGGAAACCAAACCTGCATTTAATTTAATTGCTAAACGAGCAGCAACTGCATCTCCCAAAGAAGATTTTGCCAAAACCAATGTTTTTGCTCCCACCTGAGTAAACGCTTGAGCCACTGCGGATGCATGTGCCTGAATTACTCCAGCATTCAATTTCTCTTCTGAAGAATGAAGTACTTTAGCTGCACCAGCAGAACCTACAGCTGCAAGTTCCCCCTGCTCTATGGTTCCTAATGCAACTGCCACCACATCTCCTTCACCAGTTTTTGAGGCTAATGCATGAGCAAATGAAACTGCCTCCAAACTAGTCTTTTTTATTTTTCCTTCAGATTGTTCTATATATACTAATACGGACATAAATTCTTGATTTTTAAGATATTAAAAATAAATAATTAAAGCACTTTTGCTTCATTTTTCAACAAGGAAACCAACTCCCCTACATTATCTTTATCCACCAACTTCACCGCTCCTTTTGCTGGAGGAAGTTCGTAGGACGTAGCCTCAGCCTGTGTTTCTTCAGACACGGCTTCCACTACATTCAGAGGTTTGGTTCTTGCCGACATAATACCTCTCATATTAGGAATTTTCCATTCTGCAATGGGCTCCTGGCAACCAGCGATCAAGGGTAAAGAAGCCTCTAATGATTCTTTTCCTCCTTCAATTTCTCTTGCCATCTGTACAGTAGTACCCTCTACATCAAGCTTCATAACTGGAGAGAAAGAAGGTAAACCCAATAACTCACCCACCATTCCATGGACCATTCCTCCATTAAAATCTATAGATTCTCTGCCCATCAAAATCAAATCATACGCTCCTTCTTTGGCATAATGTGCAATTTGTTTGGATACAAAAAACGAATCCTTTGGTGAAGCATTCACACGGATCGCTTCATCAGCGCCGATGGCAAGTGCTTTTCTCAAGGTAGGTTCGGTTTCCGACTCACCAACATTCAGCACTGTTAATTTACCTCCAGTTTGATCTCTTAATTCCACTGCTCTGGCTAATGCATAATCATCATAAGGTCCAATGATAAATTGAACACCAGTAGTATCAAATTTTGTATTATCAGCGGTAAACTGAATTTTAGAAGTCGTATCTGGCACGTGCGTAATACAAACAAGAATCTTCATTGGTTTAGAATTAGATTATTTTAGTTTTATTTCATGTGAAATTAACAGGATGGAGCTAATTAAAAAAACAATTCATGGCCAATTTAACAAGGTGGGAGTTACTGAAACAGTTTACAAAAGACGAACCGGAAAACCCATTTAACTGGTATGCCTTGGCACTAGAATTCCGAGAGGAGAAGCCACAGGAAGCCAAAGAAATATTTGAGATGCTTTTAAAGGATTTTAAGTCTTATTTACCAACCTATTACACCGCAGCCTCCTTTTTTTCTGAAATCGAAGAAATTGAAGAAGCTAAAAAAATTTATGAAAATGGAATAGAGTTAGCCTCTTCCCAACAAAATCAAAAGGCTCTTCAAGAATTAAAAAATGCCTACCAAAATTTTCTTTTTGAAAACGATTTTGACTAGGATCAAATTTAATTTTGAACACTTCAATAAAATATATCTGTTTTCAAATTGATAGGTTAATGAAAAAAAATGAAATTCTATTTACTAAATTCATGTCCGGAGATAAACTTAAATTCCCTTTCAGATGATCACACAACAAGAAATGTTAAACCATTTTTTACCAATCCTTGAAACAAAAGGGATACTTTACAGAAAAAAAACACTGATCAAAGCAAGAAAGGCAACACCTGGAACTCTTATCTTCACAAAGACCAATGATGGAGATGAAACCAAGAATACAGCTAAACCCGGAGATTGGTTAGTAGAAAACCAAACCTCATCCTCGGAACAATACCTGGTTGCTCCCAATGTTTTTGATACTAAATACGAGATGATTCAATCTCTTGGAAATGGATGGAGTAGTTTCCAACCAAAAGGGAAAGTGACCGCCATTCAAATCACCAAAGAGGATTTCAAAGCTTTTGAAAACCAATACACTATACAATTTGAAGCACCTTGGAAAGAATTGACAGTTTTACGGATCGATGACTATTTAGTGACCCCACCAGAAAAAGATGAGATATACCGTATCGCTAAAAAAGAATTCGGAGAGACTTATGAGAAATGCTAAGGAACTAAAACAATTTTACCCAATTGTTTACCTTCCTTCATCTTATCAAAGGCATCGCTAGCCTTATCAAAAGGAAATACCTCGTCAATTAAAGGCGTCACCTTGTTTTCTGAAACAAACTGTATCATGTTTTGGAAATCCTGGTCCGACCCCATAGTCGTTCCCATCAATTTGATTTGATTCCAGAAAATTTTTCTCGCAATTATTTCACTTGGATTCCCTAAGGTTGCACCATAAAAAACGATCCTTCCTCCAGGTTTGACTACATTAATCAAGTTATTAATTGCATCACCAGCAGCACTGTCTATGATAATATCAAAACCACCCGTTTGCTCTAAAGCCTCCGATGTCCAATCAGGATCGGTATAATTAAAAACTCCTTTCGCTCCCAGTTCACTTGCCTTATCCAATTTCTCTTTTTTGCTACTGGTGGCATAAACCAAAGCATTTGCTTGTACAGCATATTGAAATGCTAACTGAGCTACGCCTCCACCAAACCCCGTGATCAGAACAGCATCACCTGGCTTTACTTCTCCTTGATAAAAAAGGGCTCGGAAAGCGGTTAACCCAGCTAAAGGTAAGCCTGCTGCTTCTTCAAAAGTTAAGTGAGCTGGCTTTAAATGCAGCCTATCCACAGGCACAATGACTTTTTCTGCCAAAGTTCCATTTCTTGGCATGCCCAAAATTTCAAAATCCTTATTCTGAGCTTTTTGATTCTCACCCCAATTAATTGCAGGGTTAATTATAACTTCTTTTCCTAACCAGCTTTCCTCAGTACCAATTGACACTTCCTCTACAACACCACTTCCATCTGACCCTAAAATAATCCCATTTTGAATATTGGGGTAAAGGCCTTGTCTACACCATTCATCTCGGTGGTTTAATGCCGCAGCTTTAATCGCCACCCTTACTTCTCCTTCTTTTAAAGGTCTTTCAGGGACCTCTCTTACATTGAGTTTAGAGGAACTAGTATCGTCAAGAGTAATTGCTTTCATAAATTATTAAAAATCAGCTGGTGGGTTAGGTTTAGTAAGGAAATCATCCGAATCGTCAAAATCATTATTCGCCTTACTTTGCATTTTTATCGTCTGTCCTGAATCAAAGGAAGATACTCCTGAAGATTCTTTAGAGAAATTGGAGGCATAAACAGGTTGATTCATATCAGGAGCCCCAAAATGATCCAAATCCTGAAATTTAGTATATCGCCCAATAAACCTCAGTTTAACGGTATCCAATGAACCATTCCTGTGCTTAGCGATAATTACTTCCCCTACTCCTTGGGTCGAATTATGGTCCTCATCTTCAGTGATTCCATAATATTCGGGACGATAAAGGAACATTACCATATCCGCATCTTGCTCAATCGCTCCAGATTCCCTCAAATCCGAAAGCTGTGGTCTCTTATCTCCTCCTCTGGTTTCTACTGCTCTCGAAAGCTGAGAAAGTGCAATTACAGGTACACTTAATTCTTTGGCAATTTTCTTCAATGCTCTGGAAATACTTGCAATCTCTTGCTCTCGATTTCCACCGCCTCCGCCTTTGGAATCACCAGACATAAGTTGCAAATAATCAATTACAATCATTTGAATATCATGCTGAGCCTTGAGCTTTCTACATTTTGCTCTCAATTCCAAAATTGATAGAGCAGGTGTATCATCTACAAATAAGGGGGCTTTGGACAGTTTTGCCGTTTTATGAACTAACTGTGCCCATTCATGCTCTGCCAGAGATCCTTTTTTGATTTTCTCTGAATCAAGTTCTGCTTCGGAACTTATCAAACGATTAACCAACTGGACTGATGACATCTCCAAAGAGAATATCGCCACTGGCTTACTATGATCCACAGCTGCATTTCTCAAAACAGAAAGTACAAAAGCAGTTTTACCCATCGCTGGACGAGCTGCAATAATTACCAAATCAGATTTTTGCCATCCAGAAGTCACTCGGTCTAATGCTGTGAAACCAGAAGGAACACCCGTCAAACCATCTTTTTGATCTCTTCTTGACTCTAATTCAATAATAGCCTCCCTCATGATTGACTTCATGTCGGAATAATTCTTTCGAATATTTTTTTCTGAAATCTCAAATAAGGATTGTTCCATTTTATCCAAAAGCTCAAAAACATCAGTAGTGTCTTCGTAGGCATCCTTTTGGATTTCTGAGGAAATACGGATCATTTCCCTTTTGATAGACTGTTCTGTAATAATCCGCGCATGGTATTCAATATTTGCAGCAGAGGCAACTTTTGAAGTTAACTCAGTGACATAAAATGCACCTCCTGCAATTTCTAAAGCACCATTTCTTCGGAGTTGATTGGTTACAGTTAGCAAGTCAATCGGCTGACTATCGGTAAACAAATCCAATATCGCTTGAAAAATCACTTGGTGGGATGCTTTATAAAAGCTCTCCACTTTAAGGATATCAATCACATTGGTCAACGCGTCCTTCTCCAACATAAGGGCTCCTAACACCGCTTCCTCTAGGTCTACAGCCTGTGGAGGCACTTTTCCCAACATATTTGGGCTAGTAGGATTTGGGGATTTACGGGAAGTACGGGTATTGCTACTTTTCTCAGTCATATTAACAAATGTATGGCCTTCCGGCCATGAGTTTTAAACAAGTTTTACCAAACTTATCAACATTCCTAAGCCTCAAAAATCAAGCCTCGGAACAATATATTTTTATTTATAATAAACGCCATTTCGATATCCTCGAAACATGCTACACAACATCGCCCAAGAAAAATGCCATACCATCTCTGAAAAGGGAATATTAAAGAATTTCACACCCAAGAATGGCTCATCCAACATTCCATACTCATCCCAGAAATGAGGGAATAAAACATTGAAATTGATATAATAGATAATCAGCGTAATGGCTAAAGTAGCGAATGCAGAAATCAGTGAAACTCTTATCAAGTCAGGTCTTTTCGTCCAAATAAAGATAGAAATGGCAAAAAAGATAAGAAATGTCACATATCCGGAGTGGATTCCAAATCCAATAGTAAAGATACTTAAAAGCACACATGCCCCTAAAAATAAATACCAAAACTCCCAAGTCACGGGTTTGGACGTTCGGTTATAATCAATCTCCCTTTTGCTAAAAGAGGAATAAATGTAGCCCCCTACTCCAAACAGTGCGAAGCCAATGATATAATCTTCAATACCTACTATTCCAATACCAAAAAGAGTTGGAGGCCTCCAATAATCTCGAAAATACCAGACTTCGGCAATCATCCCCATCAATCCTCCGGCTATGCCCACCTTCAGCATCCCTTTTCTCCAAGGGTTTTTCCAAAACACTATCGCCCATGCTATCAAATACATCAAAGCAAGACATAGGTAGGCATATTTATCGTCTAACATATAATGCAAATAAAAGCTGAAAATAGCCAAAATGTACCGCCCTCAAAAAATTGTTTCAATTATGAATCGTTATGTTCAAAGCACCCAAGTTTTATTTTTAAGTTTGGAATATATTAGAAAGCTAAACCAACCTCTATGAAAAATTATCACTTCATCGCCATAGGTGGTGCCGTCATGCATAATCTTGCTTTGGCATTGGTAAAAAAAGGCTATCATGTCACTGGGTCGGATGATGAAATATATGAACCTTCCCGATCAAGGCTTGAGAAAGCCAATATTTTACCGAAAGACTATGGCTGGTATCCCGAAAAAATCCATGCTGACCTGGATGGAATAATCTTGGGAATGCATGCTAGAATTGACAACCCAGAATTGCTAAAAGCGCAAGAACTTGGAATCCCTGTCTATTCTTTTCCGGAATTTATCTACGAACAAAGCAAGAATAAAAAAAGAGTTGTCATTGCTGGTTCGCATGGCAAAACCTCCATTACTTCCATCATCTTGCACGTCTTGAAGGATCAAGGGGTCGATTTTGACTATCTAGTAGGAGCTCAAATCAGTGGTTTTGATTTGATGGTGCGTCTATCAGATGCGCCTGTAATAATTATCGAAGGAGATGAATATTTGACTTCTCCACTAGACCGTACACCGAAATTCTTTCATTATAAACATGACATTGTTTTGGTCAGCGGAATTGCTTGGGATCATTTCAATGTTTTTCCTGATTTTGAAGAGTATAAAAATCAATTCAGCGATTTAATGGAGAAAACACCAAAAAAGGGTGAATTGATCTTTTGTGAATCAGATAAGTTAGTCAAATCAGCAGCAGAAAAAGTTGATATTGAAGCTCAAAAGACTTCTTACCAAGCGCACCCTGCAATCATTGATAGTGGAAAGACCTTTCTAAAAACAGAAAATGGACTGATTCCTATCCAAATTTTTGGAGAGCATAATCTTCAAAATTTACAAGGCGCCATGGATGTTTGTAGTTCATTAGGACTTAGCAAAGAGCAGTTTTACACTTCCATCCAAAAATTCTCAGGAGCTGCAAAAAGACAGGAGCTGATTGCAGGAAATGAAAACGCTTGTCTTTACAGAGATTTTGCTCATGCGCCTTCCAAACTTCAAGCAACAGCAAATGCAGTAAAATCTCAATTTCCTGAACGAAAATTAATCGCAGTACAGGAGCTTCATACTTATTCATCTTTAAACAAGGAATTCCTTCCTAATTATGAAGGTACCATGGATGCCGCTGACATCGCAGTGATTTATTTAAATCCCCATGCAGCTGCTCTTAAAAAATTAGAGCTAATGGATGAAGAGACACTTCGTGATGGATTTAAAAGAGAGGATTTAATACTATTTACCGATAGTAAAGACTTGAAAGAGTTTTTATTAAACCAAGATTATTCCAATAGCAACCTCTTATTAATGTCCTCCGGAAGCTACGACAATATGGAATTAGGAGAATTGAAAGCAAAATTCAAGTAAATTAAGGATTGAAAGCACCTTAAAAGTCAAAGAGCTTCAATAAAACGAAACAAAAAAATGAAATTAAATCTTAAGAACTCCATCGCATTTTTTGATTTGGAGGCCACAGGCACCAATATTTCAACAGACAGAATTGTTGAAATATCAATCGTAAAACTGAAAATTGATGGAGGGCAAGAAATTTATACTAGGAGAGTAAACCCAGGAGTACCTATTCCTCTAGAAGCATCTTTAATTCATGGACTATATGATAAAGACCTCAAAGATGAACCTAGCTTTAAAGACATTGCTAAAGAGGTTTACCAATTTATCGGTGGTTCCGATTTATCGGGGTTCAATGTTTTGAAATATGACATCCCCTTGCTTGTAGAAGAATTTCTAAGAGCGGGTATTGAATTTGAGCTAGATAAAAGAAACCTTCTTGATGCTCAGAAAATTTTCCACATGATGGAAAAAAGGAATCTTACGGCAGCCTATAAATTTTACTGTGGAAAAACGCTTGAGAATGCACACAGTGCTGAGGCAGATACTCTTGCCACGATGGATGTTTTTATTTCACAAGTGGAGCGATACAACGGAGAGGAAGCGATCGACCTCCAAGGAAACAAACTTGGTGTATTCGAAAATGACATGAAAAAAATCCATGATTTAGTAAATGAAAAAATGGTGGATCTTGCCGGTAGATTTATTTTCAATAGCCAGGGTGAAGAAGTTTTCAACTTTGGAAAACATAAAGGAAAACCAATCGAACAGGTTTTTAAAGAAGAACCTGGTTATTATGATTGGATGATGCGAGGAGATTTTCCTTTGGATACTAAAAGGAAGCTTACTCAGGTTAAACTGAGAGGATTTAACAAATAAAAAATGCCCGGAATTAACTTTCCGGGCATTTTCTCTTTATTTATTGACCTTGGTAATACTTGAGCGCTTCAGGCATCCAGCCATTTAGCTTTTTAATTCTATTGTTAGGGTCTGGGTGTGTGGAAAGAAATTCTGGTGGTCTTGCACCTCCCTCACTTTGTGCTTGCATTCTTTCCCAAAAAATGGGTGCTTCTCTAGGGTCATAGCCAGCTAAAGCCATAAAAGTCAAACCTAATCTATCTGCTTCTGACTCATGCTTTCTCGAGAAACTAAGCATTCCTAATTCACTACCAATACCCACAGACTGAAGAAAAATCTGTTGAGTTAAGGTAGGGTTTTGACCAATCGCTGAAGAAAGTAAACTTACTCCGAAATTGGCCACCAAACCGTTAGACATTCTTTCTCTAGAGTGAGCAGCTACTGCATGGGCTATTTCATGCCCCATTACTACTGCAATACCAGTTTCAGTTTGAGTGATTGGCATAATCCCAGTGTAAAAGGCCACTTTACCACCCGGCATACACCAAGCATTTACTTGATCACTTTCCAGAAGATTAAATTCCCAAGCAAAGTCTTCTGCAAGTTCACCGTATCCTTCTGACACTAAATATTCCTCTACGGCCTTAGCCATTCTGTTCCCCACTTTGAGAATTTTTTGCCCGTCAGCCGTTGATGTAACCACCTTGGCTTCGGTCAGCACTTGGTCATATTGTTCATTTACTAAGGGCTGAATTTCTTCATTTGACACAAGTGCCAGTTGTGATCTACCAGTTAAAGGGACTTTCGCACATGCATAAACCAGCATTCCGATCCCCAATAGTATTATTAACTTTTTCATTTTGTTGGTCGTTTTTTAAATATAATTCCAAATTGAGTACCAAAGTTTTTTGTCTAATATTTTTCACTAATTTGATTTCAAATCAATTCACTAATGAGCTCTAAAAAACCTGATCCAAAATTAAACCCAATTGCTCAAGCTTACCAGACAAAAATGAGAAGCCCATTCTATTTTTGGTTGGGAATGCTAGCAAAATTGCCCTCGGCAATATTTTGGAGGTTACGGGTAAAGTCATTGGATTCAGAAAAGTGCATAGTCACTATCCCCTATTTTTGGCGAAGTAAAAACCCATTTAAGTCTATTTATTTTGCTGCTTTGGCAGGAGCAGGTGAATTGAGTACAGGGCTATTATGTCAGCTGGCAATAGCAGGTAAAGGGAGTTTTAGCATGTTGGTAGTAGATTTTAAAGCTGAATTTCATAAAAAGGCCAATCAAAAAATCACGCTTACCTGTGAACAAGGGAGTGAATTATTTGAAATGATTGATCAATTAAAGGTAAATGATACCAATAAGCTGACGACTGTCTCTACGGGTAGAAACCCCAATGGTGATGTGGTGGCAAAATTTTATATCACCTGGTCATTTAAAAGAAAGGCTTAATTTGACCAGTCTTTTTCCCATTCTATAAACTCTTTTAGCCTCGCATAAACCTTTTCGCTTGACCAATCTAAAAATTGATGATGGGCATGCATTTCATTGAATTTGATAATCAAAGGATCCCATTCTTCTTTCGTGATCGAATACTCTTCTCGTAATAATACTTTCAACGAATCTGAGTTAACGATCTCCAGGTAACCTTCTCTTCTTTTCAAAAACTCTTGTTTTTTTGCGTATTCTCTAGCGTTTTTTGACTTTTTAGTGAAATAGGAAAGCACACCAGCTATTGCAACCCCACCTTCAGGAGAATCTCTATAACCTGCTGATATTTGACCTTGACTGCTTCCAGGTTTCTCTTCATTAGGGTCAACCAAAACCAACTTACCATTTTTGAATCGGAATGAATAGGGCTCTGCCTTTACTTCAAAAGTGGGCAATAATTTAGCTCGATCCTGAATCTGTAATTGCAGAAATCGCTCTTGGGTTAATTTGATGCGTTGTTCTAAAAATCCTGGGAAACTAATGAATAGTGTATCTCCTTCCTCGGCCAAAACATTAAAATACCCACGGTTATTCGTTGTATCTGCTGCTGCCTTTCCTAATACTTGCACAGCAACCCCTTCCAAATAAGTTTTATCATTTGCATCAAGGATGTTTCCAGAATAAGACACCTGCCCAAAAGACATAGTAGCTGAAGCTAGGAAAAATAATAGTAGAAGGATTGATTTCATTAGGATCGAAAATTAGCCCAGAATGTCTTAAAGTAGAAATTGGAGCAGTTAAAGAACCTTAAGCATTTGCTATCATTTAATTTCTTGTAACATGTCAGTTGCCAAAAACTCATCTATTTCAGTTCTATACCATGTTCTATTCGCGGGGATTTTCAGCCCTTTATAGTTTACCAAGCCTTCCAGATAAATAATCTCTCCTTTGAGGTTAGCCTCGTCTTGGTAAAATTTATATGCCTCCATGGCATACGTTTCGGGATCAAAATAGAAGTACCAAACATCCTTTTCATATGGAACCCGAGCCACTAAGTAAGTTTTACCATTCAAAACTTCCTCTTGGATTTCTTTTTCGATTTCTGTTCCTGGATCCGCTAATTTCATAGGCAAACCCCAGAGATAAGAATAATAATTCCTCATTCTCAAAGCTCTTTCCTCTGCCATTTCTCCATTCAAAACTTTTACAGAATCATTTTCAACCTCAAACTCCAAACCCTCTATAGAATAACTTAAAAAGGATCGAGAGTTATCCAGACTGAAGAAATAAGATCTGGAATCCCTGCCAGGAGGAAGGCTATCTTCAATTACGAATGTAGCATCTAGTGAAGACCAAATACCATTCGGATCATGAAATTGAATCGATTGACTAACGAGTTCTGAGCCTGTCTCTGGAGCTTTCTTTTCCCCTTCTCCACAGGAGTAAAGGAAAAGGCCACAAAAAAGAAATAGAATTGAGATTTTCATAGATATTATTTTTGTGAATCTAACTAATTTGCTGGAATGGATTTTAAACTAACTCGGTTCGCACCTACTCCTAGCGGTTTCCTTCATTTGGGAAACCTTTATTCTTTTCTAGTCACCAAAGTACTAGCAGAAAGAAATCAAGCCAAGGTTTTACTTAGAATCGATGATTTGGATAGAGATCGTTTTCGTCAAGAATATGTTCAAGACATTTTTGACACTTTAGATTTTATGGAAATTTCTTATGATTTGGGTCCTAGATCTGTCAAAGAATTTGAATCAGAATGGTCTCAAATCCATAGAATAAACAGCTACCAGGAAGCTTTAGAGGAACTCCGAAAGAAGAAACAGATTTTCGCTTGTGACTGTAGCCGAAAAAGAATCCAACAATTAGATTCCTCAGGGTATTATTTGGGTCATTGCTTAGATAGAAGAATACCGCTGGACCGAGCAGATACAGCCTGGAGATTTAACACTTTCAATACGGATTTTATTAAAATAAAAACCTATCCAGAAACAGAGAACACCTTTACGATACCAGAGAATGGGGCTTTCTTTATTGTTAGAAAGAAAGATAAATTACCATCCTACCAATTAACCTCAGTAGTTGATGATGAACATTTTGGAGTAGATTTTATTGTTCGAGGATTAGATTTGCTTAGCTCTTCCCTAAACCAAAAAATAATTGCTGATAGTTTGAACCTTACAAGTTTTCAAAATATCAGTTACTATCATCACCCGCTAATTAAGGATGCGAATAATAAAAAACTCTCAAAATCAAGTGGGGCCAATTCCATCCAATTTCTTCGAAAAGAAGGTAAAACCTCAAGTGACATTTTTCAAATAATAGGACAAAGGTTGGGATTTACTCAACCGATCCGAAGCTTCCAGGAGTTTCAAGCTCTGATATGAAAAAAGGCCTTGAGATTTACCTCAAGGCCTTGAATAAGATATATTGTATCAATTATACTTTGCTGGAGTTTCAGAATCTACCATTGAGTTTTCAATAAACACTCTAATATCTTCATTAGATGTTTCTAGATCTTCCGCTCTTAGGTACATCATATGTCCACTTCTGTAACCTTTCCAACTGATTCTATCTGACATTCTACCTGCTGGATCCATCTGCCAAAGGCTATATTTTGCATTGAAGAAGTCAGTTCCTCCATCATAAAGGCCGGACTGAACCATTACATGTAAATAAGGATTTTGACGCATCGCTGTTGCTAGATCATATCCTGTATTTTCATTAGATCTATCCCATGGATGAACAGGCCCAAATAGATTGTAAGTCAAATCAGTATTGTATTCTAATGTTTCTTTTGCATAAATATTGAAAGCTGGAGCAAAGGCATGATTCCAAGCTGTCAATGCAGGGTCAAAATCGGGTCTAGAACCAGTTCCTGCTCTATCGAAACCTTTGTACCGACTATCTAGTCTACCTACAGTCATTCCTTCATCTCGCAATAGCTCTTTCCAGAAAAAACTTGTAGGAATCATCAGGTTGTGTTCCAAAACTACTTCTTTACTCAAGCCTGAATAATGAGCAAATTTCGTTGCTATGGCATCCCTTTCAGAGGCCGTCAATTTCCCTCCTTTTACCATGGCTGGCAATAATTCATCAATAGTAAAGGCTTCCACCTCAGGAAGAAAATCATCCAGGTCCTGACTTTGTAAGTCTGAATCAAGTGCTTCATGGTACCATGCAGTAGCGGCATAATACGGTAAGTAATTAGCCATTTTCACCGGTCCACCTCTCTCTATTCCCATATCAGTTGGAGATACTAGTATAACCCCATTGAAATACATCCAATGAGCATTTTGAAGTTGAGATACTAAGCCTGCCACTCGGGTCGTTCCATAGCTTTCGCCAATCAGATATTTAGGTGAAGCCCATCTTTCTTGACGGGTAACAAAAGTATTTACCCAGTCAGCCAAGTATTTGATATCTGGGTTTATGCCAAAGAATGTAGATCTCGGTGTTTCTGGATCTACAATTCTAGAATATCCAGTATTCACAGGATCAACATAAACGATGTCTGCCACATCCAAAATTGAATAGGGATTGGACTTTGTGCCATACGGTTGAACTGGGTAACCTTCATCATCAATATTTAAAACTACAGGTCCAGTATAGGCCAAATGCATCCAAATTGAAGCAGAACCAGGCCCCCCATTGAAGGAAATCACCAATGGTCGAGTGGTTTTATCAGAAATATCTGTTCGCTCGTAGTAAGTGTAAAATAAAGAGGCAATCGGCATCCCATCTTCATTCCAAACAGGTTGCGTTCCGGCAGTTGCTTTGTAAGGAACCTTTTTTCCCTTTATAGTGGTCTCGTGGGTTGTTTCTACTTTGGACTCAACTTCTATATGACGCTCAGTTTGCGCCCATGAAATCCCCATACAAAGCATCAACAAGGTTGATAAGTAAATTTTTCTCATAAGGTTGTTGGTATTGGTTACAATTCTTGAATCTACAATTGGATCCAGTAATTCCCCTTCAAAATTACACCAATGGATGATGTAAGAATTAGTTTCTACTTGCGCCTACAAGCCTGGCAATCACCACTGCCGGATACAAAATCCCAATAGTAGATAAAAATACAGACAGCATCTTTGCCATCACTTGAGTGGGATACATATCTCCGAAACCTACCGTGGTCAATGATACCAAACTGAAATAAATATATTCAGCAAAATCCTCATCAATTCCTTCCAGTTCATCTAAGCCTGCAATCCCTGAACCCGTGATCAAATGAATAATTTCAAAAACGAAAGCTCCTAATATGGCTAAAAGTAAATACACATTGATAGCTCCAATTACCCTGTAAACATTCACCTGCATATCTCTAAATAAAAGCCTAATATTCAGAAATATAAACACCAACATATTAAGTATACCTACAATCCTTTCGGATAGGTAAAATTCAAAATCCAAAGAGCTAAAACGAAGGATTCTCAAACCTAACTGAGTAAAAAACAATAAGCTGGTAAGCAAAATCAAAAGCTTTTCCCGTGAAGACCAAATCCCGGTAAAAAACAAAAACAAGAATACTACATTCACGAACAATATGTGAACCTTCCCATATTCAATAAGAATGGGTAATACGAAGACAGTGAACAGAAGAATTAACAGTAAAACTCCAAAACTGGCATCAGTCAACCAATATTCTGTAAATCTGTTAAAAGCTTTCTTTACAGGAAATTTTTTATGGTAACCTTTTCTATCCATTGCTTATTTATTAAAAGTCAATTGTGCCTTCTAGCACATGTACTGCTTGTCCACGAAGGATAACTCGGTCATCGTGTTTCTCAAGATGCAAAACTCCTCCTCTCTTAGAAGCTTGAAAGGCTTTTATTTTAAATTTTCCTGTCTTTTGGTACCAGTAATCCATCAATGCACAATGTGCAAATCCCGTTACTGGATCTTCATCTACCCCTACATTGGGACCAAAAAATCTACTATAAATGTCAAATGGCTCCTTTCCTTTTGCCGTAATGATAATACCTTCCTCTGAATTAGCCGCTATGGTTGGTAAATCAGGGATCACTCGCGTTACAGCTTCAAAATCCTCCAATTCAATAATCCAATTTTTTCGCAATTGAGAAATTTGAATCACCTTCTCTCCAAAGAAGTCATCTTTAAAATAAGGATGTTCCTCTTCAAATGTAGGGATTAGTGGAAAGTCCATTTCTAACCATTCACCGTCACTCTTGACTCTAAGTTCCCCACTTTTGGTTTGAAAATGAATGGTATCACCTGGAGTGGCCCAACCACTTTGAAGCATATGAAAAGAAGATGCAAGTGTAGCATGTCCACAAAGGTCTATTTCCAAAGTAGGTGTAAACCATCTTAAACCAAAGTATCCTGTATCCTTTGTCTTTTCTACAAAGGCCGTTTCACTCAGATTCATTTCCATTGCGATGGTCTGCATTTGTTCATCAGGAATTGACTCCTTAAGAAGACAAACTGCCGCAGGATTACCGCTGAAAGCCTTATTGGTAAAGGCATCAATAATAGAAATGGGTAATTTCATGATTTAATATTTTTCAGTGAAAATGTTAAAATGGTGTTCGAAATGACCAGGAATTATCCAAAGCAATGCTCTTGGCGTAATGGGGTTTCCATTTGCAAATCCTTCCATATCCAAAGATTCTGGAGGTAATATATTCAACATAGATATTAAGGACAATCGTTGAATTTCAAAGTCCTTCAACAAGAGCTCCACCGGAACATGCCCAAATCGGGCGTTTAATACATAAGGATCTTGGTCAAAACCCGGAAGCGAAGATTTTTCTCCTCTGGCAATGCATAAAGCTCTAAATGCCATAATCCTCTCTGTATCTAAAATATGTCCTAAAACTTCCTTTGAAGTCCATTTCCCCTCTGCATAAGCAGTCTCTGCCCATGTGTCACTTTTTGAATTAAATAGTTCTTTGAGTAAGTCAATTTGATCAAGTATGTACTTTTCGTACGCTTCACCACTTACTTTATTAAGGTATGTGGAGAAAAAATTCGAATAATCGCCTTTTTTAGGTTGCTTTAGAGTCTTCATGTAAAAACAGTCTTATTTAACAATATTAAAAGATAAATTTAAGCTGAACCTACAATCTAAAACCAAACATGAATAAATTTCTACTTGGACTTTGTCTAATCTTCCTCTATTCTGTCTCAATAGCGCAGGTAGCAGTCATTCGTGATCCTAAAATCGCAAAGATGGTATCTGAAGTATCTTCTGATTCCTTGGAAAGCTATGTGCGAACTTTAGCTTCTTTTACCACAAGGCATACCCTCAACACGAATGATCAAACAGGAATGCCTGCGGCACAACAATATGTGCTTTCGAAATTCAACTCTTTTGCTGAAAATTCCAATGGAAGAATGTCTGCAGAAATAGAACAGTTTACTATTCCCGCTGATGGAAGAAGAATTACTGAGGACTCTCCAGCTGCCAATGTAATTGCTACCCTTAAAGGAACTGACCCAAACGACAATAGGATTTTCATTATTTCTGGGCATATGGATTCCCGAAATAAAGATGTGATGGATAGTGAAGGAATAGCTCCAGGAGCAAATGATGATGGTAGTGGTACAGCTGCAGTAATTGAATTAGCTAGAGTGATGGCAAGTAGAGAATTTCCTGCAACCATTCTGTTTGTTGCCTTTACTGGAGAAGAAGAAGGACTTAAAGGTGCTACCTATCTAGCAGATAAGGCAAAAGAGCAAGAATGGGAGATCGGAGCTGTTTTAAACAATGATATTGTGGGAAACAGTGAGTCATCCGGGACATTAATCAAAGACAACTTAAAAATGCGTGTATTTTCCGAAACCATTCCTGCTTTTGAAACGGAACAAATGGAAAGAATCAGAAAATATACAGGAGCTGAAAATGACAGTAAATCACGTCAATTGGCACGGTATGTAAAAGAAATCGGAGAACGCTATGTAGACCAATTTGAAGTAAAGCTAATTTATCGAGCAGATAGATTTTTAAGAGGGGGTGATCAAACAGCATTTGCCAGAAATGGATTTACTGCTGTAAGAATGTCGGAAATGAATGAAAACTTTTACCATCAGCATGAAAATGTCAGAGTTGAGAATGGTCGTCAGTATGGAGATCTACCCGAGTTTATGGACTTTGAATACCTAAGAAAAGTAGCCGCAGTTAATATCGCCAGTTTGGCGACACTTGCAGATGCTCCCTCTGTTCCAGAGGAAGTTCAGATTGAAGTTAGAGGTTTAAGCAATTCTTCCACCTTACATTGGTCCGCTCCTGAAAAAGGTAACGCTAAAGGGTATTATGTTTTGATGAGAGAGACTTCATCCTCTATGTGGGAAAAGAAATTCTATACAGAAGAAACATCACTTACTCTCCCCTATTCCAAAGACAATTATTTCTTTGCGGTACAAGCTGTTGGTGCAAATGGTGCAGAGTCAATGGCCGTTTTTCCAGTTCCTGGAAATCGGTAATCTTAAATTGAATTAATTACAAATAGAGGGCTTCTATTCGTTTATTGGAACCCAAAGTATTAAATTTAGTTTATAAAAGAAGACAACTTTTACACTGCAATATGAAAACTAAAGAAATCGTAACGCTTCAGCGTTCACTACTAGTCGATACAGAGAAACTACTCAATAAACAGGTAGAAATGGAGGGAAAATCCTCTGCTTATTATCTATCTATGGCTTCATGGTGCCACATGATGGGCTATGATAATGCAGCAAAATACCTTTATACACATGCTGATGAAGAGCGTATGCATATGATGAAAATATTTCATTATATCAATGAAGCTGGTGGACACGCGATACAGCCAGAGATCACGGATATTCGACACAACTTCAATTCTTTAAGAGAAATTTTTGAATTGATCTTGGAGCATGAGATAAAAGTAACCAAGGCGATCAATTTGATTGTTGATCATGCATTTGGGGTAAAGGATTTTGCCACATTTAGTTTTATGCAATGGTACGTAACTGAACAGAGAGAAGAAGAAACGATGTCTAGAAGGGCCTTAGAGCTATTTGACATTATAGGAGAAGAGGGTGTAGGTCTTTGGACAATAGATCAGGAACTTGGAAAACTTCATGACGCAGCTACCCAGGTAGGTGAATAAGATTCCTTGAACCTACAGAAAAATTGAAAAAGCGGCTTTTGCCGCTTTTTTTGTATCTCTTACAGAAACTGAGAAAATGATTATTAAATTTTGCTAGAACAGAGCTTTAGAACTCTTAATAGTTCATCATCTTGAAAATAAATAAAGATGAATTTAGAAGATTATTAATCTATCACATTCTAAATTATTAATGTAGAAAAAGCGGTTTCATCACTTTTCTAAAGGGAAGTAAATTCCTAAAAAAAGTCATGAAATCATCTAAGCAATTAATTCAAAAACTTTTCCAGCTAAGTGGAATTTTCCACATTCTCTTCTTAACAGAAGCTTGTGCTCCTGTCTTTTCAGACATGCAAAGCGCAAGAACACTAGGTAAAGGAAATATAGAAGCTACCCCCTACTACACCAACTCAGGTACTACTTCTGAATATAAGGGAGTATCTCTGGCTTCTTTAAATTTTGGCGTTGGTCTTTCTGATCAGATAGATTTAAGAGGAAGGCTATCTTATTTATGGAACAATGGAGAGGAAGGAGGAGTCACGATATTTGGTGTAGGACCTAAGTTTGAAATTGTTCCAGAAAAACTGTCATTTTTCTTGCCTGTTGGGGGAACTTTTACCGGAGAAATCTGGCAACTACAACCTACCGTTTTTTACTCCCTACCTCTTATTGAAAATAAGCTTGAAACTACTATTTCACCTAAATACGTTTTTAATGTTTGCCAAGGTTGTAGTGGGTATTTCGCTACAAACCTAGGTTTTGCCTTCAGCAAAGATTTATCAAAATATGCTATTAGAGCAGAGTATGGGAGAGTGTTTGTTGAAGGTGGCGGAGTTGGGCAGTTCAGTTTGGGTTACAGCTTTACGATTAATACAAAAGAAAAGTAATTCAAGACCGGTTTAAACAACATCCTCTAAAGGTCAAATTATATCAATTTAGCCTTAGAAATATTAAATTATTTATTGCTATATCAATTTTACCAATCAAAACCTCACTCTATAAAATTTTATTCTAAATATTTAGTATTTACAACCGTTTATTCTGAATAAGAAAATATTATTATATTATATCATAATTGATTTTTTCTTTTAAAAGATATAATCTGGTTGATATGAAATCCGCTTTTGACTCTCAGGTTCAATTTTTCAACTCCCTAAAGGCGGCAATTCCTTCGTATTGTTCATTAGTAGATGCTGTAGCAGAAACCATTGATGTCAGTATTGATTCTGCATACAGGAGAATCAGAGGAGAAAAGTTATTGAACTACCAGGAAATGTTCATGCTATGCCAAAAATATAATATCTCGGTTGATCGACTATTTAGCCTCAATTCAAATACGATCGTTTTTCAAAGTAACCAAAATAAGTTTGAGAAAGACAATTTTCACAAATGGATGGAGGATGTTTATGCACAACTTCAAATGGTCCAAAGCTTCAATAAAAAACATATCTATTTCTTATTGAAGGATATGCCTCCTTGGTACCATTATTACCATAAAGAATTGGCATTATTTAAGTTCTTTTTCTGGAAAAAATCAATCCTTTACAGTGATTCGATCAATGGTAAACATTTTTCACTTCAAGATGAATGTGAGCCGGATTTGGAAGAACTTCAAAACAAAATCCTTAAAGTTTATAATAAGATTGACACCACTGAAATTTGGAATGAGGAAGGAATCAATACCACTTTAAGACAGATTCATTTATACCAGGATATGGGTTTGATTCCTGATCCTCAAGACACAATTAAGTTGTACAATTGTTTACTTGAGGTAGTAGACCATTTGGAGAATATGGCTGAGGTAGGAAAAAAATTTCCCTTTGGTGGGACACCTAATGAAGGAAGCCCAGACTATAATTTCTTTGTCAATGAATTTGTTCTGGGTGATAATACTTTTTTTGTTGAATTAGATGACATCAAAATCACTTACTTAAACTACAATGTGATCTATTTCATGGGCACCTCTGACCAAACTTTTAACGAGGGGATGTTCCAAAATCTTAAGAACCTTATTAAAAAATCTACCCAAATCAGTAAGGTAGGTGAAAAAGAAAGAAGACAATTTTTTAATAAACTAAGAAAGAAAATTTCTATTCAGATTGACTCCTTCCAAAGTACTATTGAATAAATCTTTCTGGTCAAATACCCCGTCACTTTAATTGATATTTCTTAATTTTCGGTGAAGAAAATGTAATTATGAATTATATAAATAAACCTTTGCTCCTATTAGCCATCCCTTTAATGATGTTGGCTTCCTGTGAGCAAAAGACCGAAAAAGTAATTGACGAGGAGAAAATGGTGGTTTCAAGAACCCCCGTTCCAACTCAGAAAATAGAAGGGATGTCCTGGATCCCTGGAGGTGAATTTGTCATGGGAACCAATGAAGCAGAAGCTTACCCTGCAGAAAAACCTGCCGTTGACCTAAAAGTCGAAGGCTTCTGGATGGATACCCATGAAGTCACTAATGATGAATTTGCTGCATTCGTAGAAGCAACAGATTACGTAACAGTTGCTGAAAGAAAACCTGAATGGGAAGAGTTGAAAAAACAACTTCCTCCTGGAACTCCAAAACCAGATGAATCTGTCTTGGTTCCTGGATCTATGGTCTTCTCTCCCCCACCTTATAAAGTACCGCTTCAAGATATTTCTCTCTGGTGGGTATGGGTCAATGGTGCAAATTGGAAGCATCCCGAAGGTCCTGATTCCAATATTGAAGATAGAGGAAATCACCCAGTGGTTCATGTAGCTTATGAAGATGCACAAGCTTATGCAGAATGGGCAGGAAAAAGATTACCAACTGAAATTGAGTGGGAATTTGCTGCTAGAGGTGGAGTGGATGGTAAACGATTTGCTTGGGGTGACGAGCTTACTCCAAATGGTCAATATTTAGCGAACACTTTTCAAGGAACCTTTCCCAATGAAAATTTAGGAAATGATGGTTTTGTAGGCTCCTCTCCTGTTAAAGCCTATGCCCCAAATAATTTTGGATTATATGATATGATCGGAAATGTCTGGGAATTAACTTCTGACTGGTATGATGCCCTTAAGTACGCACGCTTAGCAGGACAAGCTCCTAAATTAGATAAGGATATGAATCCTTGTTATAACCCAGACAATCCTTTTGCTATGGAGAGAGTGATAAAAGGTGGATCTTTCCTTTGTGCAGAAAATTATTGTGTCAATTACAGACCCTCAGCTAGACAAGGCCAGGCATTTGATTCTGGTACTTCCAATGTAGGTTTTAGATGCGTCAAAGACCCAGAACCAAAGACTTTAAGTTTGAAATAAATCAATCTATACACTAAAAAAGGCTGAGATTTTAATAAGTCTCAGCCTTTTCTTTTTTATGGTTAAAGGATTTTAATACCCTTTCAAAATTCTGGCAATGTATTTCCCAACAATATCAAATTCCAAATTGACCGTATCTCCAACCTCTAGTTCATGGAAACTGGTATGATCAAATGTATAAGGAATGATGGCTACAGAAAACTTCCCTTTTTCAGAATTAAAACATGTCAAGCTAGTTCCATTGATGGTAATTGACCCTTTTTCTACGGTAACATTTCCTAAACTTGGGTCATATTCAATATCAATCAACCAACTCCCATTTTGATCTTGGATGGATGAAACCTTTCCTGTTTGATCCACATGGCCTTGCACAATGTGACCATCAAACCTACCATTCGAAGGCATACAGCGCTCTAGATTCACTTTCTTCCCCAAACTCCATTGAGCAAGATTGGTCTTTTGGATAGTTTCATCTATAGCTGTAACTCGGTATGAATCCGGTTTTGTCTCTACCACTGTTAGACAAACTCCGTCATGTGCTAGAGATTGATCGATTTTCAATTCTGATGTAATACTCGACTCCAAGTCAAAATGAACATTACTGCCTTCCTTGGTAATTTTTTGGATTGTTCCTAAAGATTCTACTATTCCTGTAAACATGAGATTTTTTAAACTTCGGGCTATCAATGGTTAAGCAAAAATTGCGAAATACTAGTTCAAATTAAGCCAATTATTCTTTTATCTTCGATCAAAGATTTCAATTTAGTACCCTCAGATGCTCAAACTAGAAGATACCTACCTCCATAAAGGCAAAAGAAAAGCTCTTGTCGCATTGCTTAGAGAAAAAGGAATTAAAAGTGAAAGCGTTTTAGATGCCATTAACAACCTACCTAGGCATTTTTTCTTTGATTCTGCGCTGGTGTCACATGCATATGAAGACAAAGCATTCCCGATTGGAGAAGGTCAGACTATTTCTCAACCTTATACGGTGGCTTTTCAAACTGAACTATTGGATATTAAGCCCGGAAATAAAGTTTTGGAAATTGGAACTGGCTCAGGTTATCAAGGTACCATATTACACCTATTGGGTGCTGAGGTTTATTCTATTGAATATCAAAAAAAGTTATACGAAGGCACCAAACGGTTCTTAACAAGACTAGGGATTGAGATGAACTTATTTTACGGAGATGGATCTGAAGGCTTAGCTGCTCATGCCCCCTACGATAAAATATTAGTAACAGCCGGCGCCCCGGTAGTTCCCAATTCATTGCTAAAACAATTAAAGATTGGAGGAACATTGGTCATTCCTGTAGGTGACAGAAAAACACAGGCAATGTTGCGTCTGACTAAGAAATCCCAAAAACAGATTATTAGAGAAGAGTTTGATGGATTTGCATTTGTCCCCTTGTTAGGAAAAGATGGTTGGAGATAGAAAAGAATTAACACCAGAATAATATTCTGTTTATTAATTGATTAATTACTTTTTTCAAAATTTTATATATATTTTTGAAGCAAATTAAAAGTTATGCCGAAGAAGAAATTTGCGAAAGAGTCTGCCACAATCATGACAGAAATGGTCCTACCAAATGACACCAACACACTCAACAACTTGATGGGTGGAAAGTTGATGCATTGGCTGGATGTGGTTGCCGCTATCGCCGCACAAAAACATTCCAATAGAATCGTTGTCACCGCTTCCGCAGATAGTATTTCCTTCAAAGAGCCAATCGCTTTAGGAAATGTTGTCACTCTTAAGTCACAGGTAACCAGATCTTTCAATTCTTCCATGGAAGTTTTCATTGAAGTTATAGCTGAAGATATTCCAGCAAACAAAAAGATCATGACTCACAGAGCATTTTTCACTTTTGTAGCTGTTGACCAAAATGGGAAACCAATCGAAGTACCAGAGGTAGTCCCTGAAACTCCGGAAGAAATTGAGCATTTTGAGGGAGCTTTGAGAAGAAGACAATTGAGACTAGTTCTTTCAAAAAGAATGAAACCTGAGGATGCAGTGGAGTTGAAATCTATTTTCAACCTCACCGAACCAAAATAATCCAGAAAATTATGAAAGGGAAAAAGGTATTTGTCCCTTCTTTTTTTGTGAACAAGCGATTTTTAAGCAATTTTCCAGTATGGAAAAAATTAGCCTTCAAGAACTTCAATTTGTCATCGAAGAATCTCTTTTTTTGACGGAAGAGGATAAAAAGTCCTATCAATCAAATATCCACTCGGCTCCTGAATCTGTAGAAGAGACTGTTCAGGAAGAGCCTACCACCTATGTTCAGGAGGAACAGGAAGAGAAAGCAGAGATAACACCCATTGAAGTTCAAGGGAATTATTCCAATGGATTACTCATTCTTCATGAGGAAGAGCAAGTGAAGTCAGAACTTATGGAAATGTTGGTGAATATGATGAATGCCGTAGGTAAATCCATGAATGAAGTGGGACTTCTTTCATCTTCTAAGCTTGAAGGTAAAACGCTAGAGGATTTCAATGCGTTAAACGGACATATCATTCTGAAATTTGGCAGGATTCAACATCCAATCAATTCTGTTCCAGCCATCCCTTATGAAGTTTATACAGAAAACGAAACTCAATACCTTTTTGCTGATTCCCTTTCACAAATCTCAGAGGACAAGAATTTAAAAATTAAGCTTTGGAAAAGCCTTCAAATACTATTTAATATTAAAAAATAACATGAGTTTAACACCAGAACAGCATACATGGGCCAAAAGATTTAGATGGATTAGTCTAGTGGAAGGTATTTCATTGTTGGTTTTACTTTTCATAGCCATGCCTCTTAAGTACGTATTTGACATGCCTATGGCAGTGAAAGTTGTGGGCTGGATTCACGGTTTACTTTTTATTATCTACATCTATTCCGTATTCCCTACAGCTCATAAACTCAAGTGGGATTTTAGCAGGACTTTATTTGCCTTAATTGCTTCCGTATTACCATTTGGACCTTTTATTTTTGATAGGAATCTCAAAAAGAGTCAGCATGTAGATTTCTAGCCAATGGCCTTAATTAGCAAAAAGAAAAAAATATTTGGGATAAGCCCAGGCCTAAGAAGGTACTTGATCAAGTATTCACGCGAGGTGGACATCCCGATCCATTACCATGAGTTGCTGCGATATACCAATTCCATAGCTCTTTATGATTCCAAAGACCAGGACACGCTTTGGGAAACGGTATTTTATGATGAATCCGACAGGGAAGAGATCCATTTAAATGTCAAAAAAATCTATGCTCTTTTAAAAGCAGGTGGAGATATGTCGGTGATGGAACATTTGTATGTAGACCGAATTGATTTATGTATTTATGGTAACACTCAGCCTTTTAGAATTAGAATAGTCAATCGGATCAATGATAATTTCGATTATTTCTACATTAAAAATGCAGATGCATCAAGGGTTTATGGGCTGGAACTAGAGCATTTACTTTCACCCAATAGGATTAGCTATTTGGTCCATCAGAATACCCTGATAGAAGAACATATTGCTGGTATCCCTGGGGACAAGTTTATGCGTCTTCATATGCAAGACCCTCATCTAAACCCTATTCGACTCGCAAAAGAGTTTGTGAAATTTAATGAGCGGTGTTTTGTAAGACTTCTGGGAGACATGCATTCCGCCAATTTTGTGATCGATGTGACACCTGATTTTGAAGAAACCCATTATCGAATCAGAGCCATAGATTTTGATCAGCAATCCTATGAGGGGAAAAGATCAATCTACCTTCCCCAATATTTCAAAGAGAATAATATTCTTATCGAATTGGGAATGAAGTATATTACTCCCGAGTCAATGCATCAGTACCAAAAAGAAGAGCGTGCCTTAATTGCTCATAGATTTCGCTCCTCCCAAAAAGGGATAGATGACATTTTAAGATCAATGGAACATGATAAAATTTCTCTTCCAGAAAACATTGAATCTTTGAAAAAGGATTTGGCAAGACATTACCAAAACCCGAAGTTCTTAAGTTGTAAAAACATGGGGCATGTACTAAGAATTAGTTTAGAACAACTGCTTAATAAGTAAGTAACTTAAGAATCGATTTTTTATTTAAGGTTTACTTTCTCCCAAAGAAAAGGGCTATCTTCTAGTCTATTTTAAACATCAACCACCAAACCACACACCCATGAATAAAAGTGTTTATGTGGGTTTTCTTTTGGGAGCACTGGCATTCCAACCTCTTTTTTCTCAAACAATTGATGAGGATTATAATGCCAAAATCAAAGAATACACCACTGATCCAAGGTTTTTACCCAAAGCTGTTTTAAACCTGGTAGATCATCCAGAAATCCCTTCTCCTAAAAAATACTTCGGCCAAATCATCGGAGCACCAGGTGAAATGCATGGTACCGAGGAAATATATGGATACTATAAAGAACTGGCAGAAAAGTCACCCCACCTTTCCATCCAGCAAGTAGAAACCACTGAGGAAGGACGCCCAATCTATCTCGTGACAATCGGAGGAGACGAAAGCATGGATCGTTTAGACCACTATAAATCCCAATTAGGCAAACTATCGGACCCAAGAATTACTACACCAGAACAAGCTGAAGCAATAATTGAGGATGCAAAACCTGTTTATTATCTAAACGGAGGAATGCATTCCACTGAAATGGGCTCGCCAGAAATGCTCATGGAACTTGCCTATCGCTTGGTAACCAGTGAAGACAAAGACATTACTTATTTACGAGACAATCTGATAGTACTAATAAATCCAGTATCTGAACCAGACGGACGTGATAAGCAGGTTGATTGGTACCACCGCTATACTAAAGCAAGAACAGAGTATGATGATGGTTTTCCAAAGTCGACACCGTATTGGGGGAAGTATGTTTTTCATGACAATAACAGAGATGGACTTCAGGTTTCACAAGGAATTACCAAGGGGATTTTTAAAATCTTTTTCGATTGGCACCCCACTGTTATGCTAGACTTACACGAGTCTGTACCACTACTTTACATCTCCACAGGTACAGGCCCTTACAACGAACAAGTTGATCCTATTACCATAGGTGAATGGCAGATAATGGCCAATAGCGATATTGCAAGCTTGGCAAGTCAAGGAATGCCAGGTGCATTTACATGGGCCTTTTATGATGGGTGGTGGCCAGGATATGGTATTTGGGTGGCCAATAACCATAACTCAAATGGGCGATTCTACGAGACTTTCGGTAACGCAGGCGCTAATACCTATATGAGGGATCTTTCAAACGCCAGGTATGCAGGAGATCCTGCCACCAGTCGAGAATGGTATCGTCCCGATCCTCCTACTCAAAAAGTGTATTGGTCCGCAAGAAATAATGTCAATTATATGCAAGCTGGAGTACTTGCATCTCTTACCTATGCGGCACATAATGGTGAGCAATTGCTCAAAAACTTTTATCAAAAAGGGGTTAACTCTATTGCAAAAGGAAAAACTGAAGGTCCAAAGGCTTTTGTTATTCCTAGAGAGCAGCATGATCCAGCAATGGCGGCCTATTTAGTAAATCAATTGAGAGCTCAAAAGATCGAAGTACATCAGGCTACAAATGGCGAAAAAGAAGGTGACTATGTAGTTCTTTTGGACCAACAATATAGAAATTTGGCAGTTAATTTATTGACTGAACAAAATTACCCCAAGGAAGCTAAGTTTCCTCCTTATGATGATATTGCTTGGACATTAGGATATTTATATGGTGTAAACGTAGAGAAAACTGACAGCATCAGTTATGATTCAAATGAATTAGAACTTCTTACAGAGGATGCAGCTTATGAAGGAGAAATTTCTGGAAGTGGAAACTCCTATTTTCTTTCATACGAAGCCCAAAACACAGTGCTACCTGCTTTGTATTGGTTAAATTCTGAAAGCAAGAATATAGAGATTCAAGTACTTAAAAACTCATTTATCATTGAGGAGGATACTTTAAAAGCAGGCTCTTTCTACTTCAAAGGTCTTTCAAAAAGTGAAGCAGAAGAAATGGCTTCTAGCTTTAGCCTGGATTTAATCAAAGGATCAGAAGAGCCAGCGCCTGATAACATCCAGAAAGTCACACTTCCAAAAATTGCTATTTATCATACTTGGTTCAATACGCAAGACGAAGGTTGGTCTCGCTATACGTTTGAACAAAGGCAGATTCCCTATACCTCCATTGACAAGGATGATTTAAAATCCGGCAACTTACGTTCAAAATTTGACGTGATCCTCGTTCCAAGGGCTAGAGGAAATGGTTCCGATTTTATACATGGAGTAAGCTCTGAATTTGGTCCACTACCTTTTACCAAAACAAGTGAATATCCATCTCATGGATTTCCTGACTCTAGCCCAGATATTACAGGGGGTCCAGGTTTTGGAGGAATTGATAATTTAAGAAAGTTTGTAGAAGCAGGCGGGTTGTTGATTACCCTTGACAATTCTACTAATATGGTCACTGAAACAGGTATCACCAGAAAACTTGAATCTTATTCTGCTTCAGGATTATTTCATCCGGGTTCCGTAGTTACAGTGAAAGTAAGAAATTCAGAAAGTCCCGTATTGTATGGCTATCCAGAGACATTCCCAATTTTCCGAGGAAATGGTCCTTTGTATCAAGTAGATAAAAATGATAGAAACATGATGCTTCTTCAGTATGGCACAAAACCGAGAAAGGATGAAGAAGAGTACTCTGGACCAATTATGGGAATGCCAGATGCAGAAGTTGAAGAAAAAGAGGAGGCGGGAAGTCCACAGAAGTCTCCTCCTTATGTAAGATCAGGAATGGTAAGAAACGAGCAAACGATCATAGGCCAGGGCACAATCTTTAATGTACCTGTCGGAGAAGGTTCTGTGCTCGCATTCACCTTTGATCCTTTACACCGATATTTAAATCACCATGATTCACCTATGGTTTGGAACGCATTGATCCACTGGAACCATCTCAAATAGTACGAGAAAAAAATGCAAAAATGGCCTTTAAAAATTTTAAAGGCCATTTTTTTATAATAAATACGGCAATTGCCTTATAGACTTAAAGTTTTGCCATAAGTAAGTTTGATGAATAATTAGACTATTATTTTATGAAACTACTACGATCAAACCTTTGGATCTTTTTACTCGCTTTTGGCTTAATTTTCACCTCATGTAGTAAAGATGATGATGAGCCAACAAATCAAACGTCAACCAATGTAACCCCAGAAACTCCTGGAGATGCTGATGCCGTTTTAGCTGCCATTAAAGTTAAATCAAATACACCAGGGGGTACTCCTGTTCCTGGATTGGGTGATATCCTGATAGATGTTGCTTCAGCAAATTTCTTTTCAAGTGCTGGCGGAGGAAGTCTAACGAAAGCTGGAGATGTTATGATTAACGATTTTAGCTTGCAAACAGCGGGAAACTCCTATATCAACAAACCTACAGATATTACGCTCTCCTTAAACCCAGGTCAGGGGAATGATTGGTCTGTTTCAGGGGGTAATGGATTTGACGCTTTTAACTATTCTACGAATAAAAAAATGCCAGATGTCATTCGATTCAACAATGTTCCTGATGCTATTTCTATAACAAGTTCAGTTAACCTAGCGATTCAGGGAATTCCTGCCAATTGTGACAACATCATCTGGGTAATTTCTGATGGCAATAATGTTGTAACAAAAACAACAAAAGCAACAAACGTTACTTTCTCAGAATCAGACTTATCTGATATTAGATCAACTTCGACAGGAATCGTTCAGGTAGCAGCCTATACTACAGAATCACAATCATTTGGTGGCAAAAAAGTTTACTTTATCAATGAAACTTTAGATACTAAGTTTGTGGAAATCACTAATTAATAATTTCCATCAAAAAAGGGATTGAGTTATTATTTACTCAATCCCTTTTTCTTTTTAATCAGTAACTATTTTTCTTAAGTAAGTACCATAGCCACTTTTACCTAATTTTTCGGCAGCATGAAGAACCTCCTCTTTACCAATAAATCCATTTCTATAGGCGATTTCTTCGATGCAACCAATTTTTAAGCCTTGGCGCTCTTCGATTACTTCCACAAACTGACCTGCTTGAAGTAAAGACTGATGCGTTCCGGTATCTAACCAAGCTGTTCCCCGATTTAAAATCGCCACTTGAAGATTTCCTTCATTTAGGTAAACATTATTCACATCCGTAATCTCCAGTTCTCCTCTATGGCTCGGCTTGATATTTTTGGCTATCTCTACTACCCTATTATCATAAAAATACAATCCAGGAACTGCATAGTTTGACTTGGGCTCTGAAGGCTTTTCTTCGATACTGATTGCTTTTTGTTCCTCATCAAACTCCACTACACCGTATCGATGCGGATCATTGACATGATAAGCAAAAACTACTCCCCCATCAGGATTCGTATTTTCCTGCAGCGTCTTATGAAGGCCAGTTCCATAAAAGATATTATCACCTAAAATCAAAGCCACTTTATCATCACCGATAAATTCCTCACCGATAATAAATGCTTGAGCTAATCCATCAGGACTTGGCTGAACGGCATATTGAAAATTACATCCAACCTGAGATCCATCACCCAATAATCTTTCGAAGGAAGAATTATCTTCAGGCGTAGTGATAATTAAAATGTCTTTTATCCCAGCCATCATTAAAACCGATAAGGGATAATAAATCATCGGTTTATCATATACCGGCATAAGTTGCTTACTCACAGAAATAGTCAGAGGATATAATCTAGTACCAGATCCCCCTGCTAAAATGATCCCTTTCATATAGAATTAATAAAAATCAACAGTAGATTAAGGTGGTAAAACTACGGATTGCTTCACAATTTAAAAATTAGCATGAGAATTCTACTTGTTTCTATAGGTACCAGAGGTGATGTTGAGCCTTTTTTAGCTCAGGCAGAACTTTTAAAAGAAGATGGTCATGAAATTATTTGCCTGTTTCCAGAGCAGTTTCGAAAAATGGTGGAGGGATTGGGTTATTCTTTTATTGGTTTTGATAAAAGATTCCTTGAAATGCTTGAATCTACAAGTGGAAAAGCTGTTATGGGAGGAGGTGGAGGCTTCAAGCAATTAAAAGGGTACCTGACATTGATTAAGGATTCATTTAAAATCCAAGGGTTAATAGTTCAGCAACAAAGGGATGCCATACAGAGCACGAATCCTGATAAAGTCCTTTTTCACGCGAAGGCATTGTACTGTTACCTTGCTGCAATGGATCAACCGGATAAATTCATCCTACTTTCCCCTTTGCCTTGCCTCACTCATCCTTGCTCCGAATTTCCGCATATAGGTTTGGCCAAATGGAAGCCAATATCTCCCAAGTGGAATATGAGGAGCTATCGATTAGTTAATTTTGCTAGATACCTATCGATGGCTAAATTATTAAAACCATTTAAAAGGAAATTCCCAAAAGTTGATTTTAATAGAAGGAACCTTTTAAAGTTTGAGAATGAAATCTTAAAAACTATTTACACCATCTCGCCAACGCTTTTCCCAAAACCTGAAAACTGGCCTTCCACTGCACATATTCCTGGGTATTATTTTAGAAATCAGGTGAAAGATTTCCAAGTTGACGAAAACCTGGAGAGTTGGATCGCTCAATACCCTAAAGTGGTTCTTTTGACATTTGGATCAATGACCAACCCTAAACCTAAAGAGCATACGGAGTTGTTCTTAAAAGAGCTGGTAAAGCATAAAATCCCCACCATTGTCAACCTTTCTTGGGGTGGTTTACAAAGAATTGAACTGGAGTCAGATTACTTGTATTATGTAGAACAGATTCCTTATGATTGGGTTCTGCCTAAAATGTATGGAATGATACATCATGGTGGATCTGGAACAACCCACCAAGCCGCTGTAAATGGTTGTGTTCAAATGATTATTCCACATATTATTGATCAATATTTCTGGAATCGTTTAATAGCTAAAAGAAATTTGGGACATTTGGGGATTAGCATTCATAAAATCAATTCAAGGGACTTCGAAAATGCATTAGTAGATTTCTGGACCAACAACCAGTATAAAATAAATGCCTCAAAGGTTGCTCTCGAAATGAAAAGTGAAGCAAAGAAAGAAGAAATCATTCAACTGATCACCAGCGATTAAGAACCAAAATGAAAATCTTTAGAACCCTATTTACCTTCATTTCTGGATCTCTGATCCTGTTTTCATGCCAGTCAAACCCTGAGATCACTTTCAAGGAATCTGACAAAGAAAACTATAGGCCTGAATATCATTTTACTCCATCCAGCGGATGGATGAATGACCCTAATGGCTTATTCTATTATGAAGGGGAATATCATCTTTTCTACCAATATTATCCTGACTCAACTGTATGGGGCCCTATGCACTGGGGGCATGCTGTATCACCTGATTTAGTAAAATGGGAGCATTTACCTATCGCTTTAGAGCCTGACAGTTTAGGCTATATTTTCTCTGGTTCGGCAGTAGTGGATTTAGATAATAGTTCAGGATTTGGTTCTTCAGAAAGACCTCCAATTGTAGCAATTTTCACTTATCATGATGCCAAGGCTGCAGGTGAAGGAGAAATTGATTATCAAACCCAAGGCATAGCCTACTCTTTGAATAGAGGAAGGACTTGGAAAAAGTATGAGGGAAATCCAGTCATCGCTAATACAGGAGATATAGATTTCAGAGACCCAAAAGTTACAAGACTCCAAAGAGAGGATGGCAGTAGTTATTGGAATTTGACCTTGGCAGTAAAAGACGAGATTCAGTTTTTCAGTTCAGAAGATTTAATCCATTGGAAAAAGACCGGAAGTTTTGGAAGAAATATAGGAGCTCATGGAGGAGTATGGGAGTGTCCAGACCTAATACCCATGAAAACAGAATCTGGAGAAGATAAGTATGTCCTTTTAGTAAGTATCAATCCAGGAGGTCCGCAGAAAGGTTCTGCTACACAATATTTCATTGGTGATTATGTGGAAGGTAAATTTATTCCAGATGACACTATGATCAGATGGCTTGATTATGGGCCCGATAACTACGCAAGTGTCACTTGGGATAACAGTTCTGAAATTAATGATAATCCTATCGCCATAGGATGGATGAGTAATTGGCTATATGCACAAACTGTCCCTACCCTATCCTGGCGCTCAGCGATGACTGTAGCAAGGGAACTAAGCCTATTTGATGTGGATGGTACCTACCTATTAAAATCTTCTCCTGTCAATACTTTAGAGGACCTTAGAAAAGAGTCTTATACTATTTATGAAAGTTCAACTTTACCATCACAAGCAGTAGAAATTTCTGCTTCTGTAAGTGAAGGAGACACTTTTAGAATCGTGATTAGCAATGAACTTGGAGAACAGGTCATAATATCAAAAGAAATGGGCTTAGTCTCTGTAGATAGAACCAATGCAGGAAATTCTGACTTCAACAGGGAATTTGCTGCCCTGCACTCCGCTCCCATGAGTTGGGAAGCAGAAGAATTAACAATTTTTCTGGATGCCCACTCTTTAGAACTTTTTATAAACGATGGGGAGTTGGTCATGACCTCAATTTTATTCCCTTCCAGCGCCTGGAAGACTATGGATTTTTCCGAAAACTTAAAGAATGTAAAATTATTCCAACTTCAAGATTAGTTTGATAAATTGCCCTTAGTTGGATTTAAAAATATCATTTTCTGAAAAGTGATTTGATTTTTGATGAGTTTTTGAGAACCTAACTAATGATACTTATCATCCTAGGCTCTTTTAGAAAGAAATTATTTTAAACCTCAAAGCACTGTAGTGCAATTTATTACGTAGGTAATTCTAAAGTTCGTATTTACTGTAGCTTTTTCGAAAATCTAACGTGTAGTTAATAAGTTCAAAATTTTATTGTTCCTAAACGATTCAAACTTTAATCAATAAAGAAATGATTCAACAATATGCTCTTTTAAAAAAGGCGGTAGAAGTTTTTCATTCTTATGGAATTTATCTCAATGGAAAGCACAAGAATGCCCATTTCATTCAGCAACTTCATATGGATCCGATATTTGTAAATGGTTTAATCTTCGAGCTGGAATACCAACTCCAGATTTTTATTCAGGAGGAAAAACTCGGAGAGGTAAAAACCCCAAAAGATCTTATTAGCTTATTGATTAGTATCCCACAAGAAAACTAAGCGTTTCAAGAATTTACTCTTTGTTAATTTTCATTTAACTTTTTTAAATGGGCTTTCTTCTAGGCATACTGCATCTGGAGGACAAATAAACTGTAATTCTGAAAAATTGGCATTAACTAAGAATTCAGATCCTTTTGTACTAGTTTGTACTAAGACTAACCTATTTTTTTCATCAAAAAACTTCTGGATATCTCCAATTTGAAAATAAGACTCATGAAAAACCGTGAGTACATCCTCATTTAACAAAAAACTGCCCGTAAAGAAATAATTATAGCCAAGGTCAATATTCTCTCCTTTTTTCTGAATAAGCCCCTTCCCTGTAATAAAACCTCCTGCTTTGAGTTCCAAGCTGTGAGTCAAAACATATTCATCATTTTTTATAGAAGTCTCCATTTCATAGAAGCCTAAAACAGCTTGAGCTGGTGTCAATTCTACATCCTGTTTCTCCTGACAGGAAATAAGAGCACAAATAGCTAGAAAATAAAAGATGCTTTTTAATTTCATTCTGAGGAATCAGTTTTTACAAATCTAATTTACTGAATTTCAACAACTAAATCCTAACATCATTTTCCAGACATAAAAAAGGCTGGTTCCAAAATTGAAACCAGCCTATTAGATTAGGATAATGTTTTTAATTGATGCGATCATAAACCGAAACTTCAACACAAAAAGCGTTTGGAGGACAGATATAGCTCAAAGAACTAAAGTCCTCTGCAACTTTCAGCCGGAATGCAACAGCGTTATCTGTTTCCATCAAATCAAGTTCTTCCTTTGGTACAAACGTGATGTCCGGATCTACTAATGAATACTTTTCATCATAATTTAGCTCAATTACACCGTCTGACATTGTAAATGTACCCTCACCATAAAACTGATATCCTAAATCCTCTGAACCACCTTTTTCTCGAACGGACCACTCATGAATAAATGAATTACCGGATTCTAACTTTATTGTCTGTACCACATCATGTTCCTCAATTAATTCATCTAGAACTTCTTGGTAGGTCCCCAATACTGCTTCACTTGGGTTAAGTTCATCATCTTCATTGCAGCTTACAAAAAAGAAGCATAAGAGTAATAATAGTAATGGATAGCTTTTCATAAATTAAAATTATTAATTGCTCTTGGTATAAATGATATTTGCGCAATTGGCATTGGGTGGACAAATAATATGAAGCTCTGAATAGTTTTCCTTTATTAAATAGCTAACTAATCCATAGTCCTCCTCTTGATAAATAAGATCATCTTTTGTTAAAAAGAAGGAATCCGTGAAGGAGTTGTTAAAAATCTCTCGCTCTTTGATGATCACTTTATCTTCTACTAATTCATATTTCCCGTTGAAATAATAGCGGTACCCCAATAATTTATCTGTTTTTGTATTTGTGGTTATACCTTCACCATATACCCTACCGTCAGGTTTAAAAACCAAACGATCAACAAAATCAAGCTCGTAGTTATTACCCACTTTTTCCATTTTAAACTTCCATTCTCCTTGAAGCTCATCCAAAGGGGTAATCTCTTGGTCATCTTTGCAGCTAAAAAGCGATAAAAGCAGCGCCCCGGCAATAAATAATTTATAATTCATTTAAAATCTTTTTGGTGGTGAAAGAGTAAAAAACTATGAAATAAAAACACTTAAACTAAAGACGCAGCTCAATTGAAAAATGCTACATTTTAATAAAAATAAATAGACTAAATTTTTAGAGTCCTTCGTACAATGTACTTTTGAGTATGGATAGAAAAACGCTGCCGGGTAATATTCGGAAAAACATTCAAATTGGTGATGAGGTTACTATCGTCCAGAAACATCACCAGAGATCTGGTGAGCTTACTGAAGGATTTGTCAAAAGGATTTTGACCAGCTCACCCTCTCATCCACATGGAATCAAGGTAATGTTGGATACAGGTGAAGTTGGAAGAGTTAAAGAAGTGTTTCCTGAGGAAGATTAATTAGGTCTATATTTTACTTGCAAGCCTTTCAAGAAATTACGTAAAACCTGGTCTTTGCAATCCCTATATTGAGATTGCTTCGGATTTCTAAAAAATGCACTTAGTTCGTGTTTTGATAGTCTAAAATCAACCGATTTAAGCATGGCAAGCATGTCTTCATCTATCAGGCTCAAAGCAATTTTTAGCTTTCTTAAAACTAAGTTATTGCTTAAACTTTTCTCGTTAACAGGCTCTTGTCCATCTTTTTTTCCTCTTTTTAAAATGATAAACCCATTTAAAAAAGCCGCAAGTTCTTTATCATAGATAGGCTTAAAATCCTCATCCTCATCTTTTTTAAGCCAATTTGAAACGGTAGGTCTATCCACTTCAACTCCAGCGAAACCGAAAATTTCAATCATTAAAAAATCATTGAGATCAAATGTATAGCGAAGGCTTCTAAGGATGTCGTTGTTGCTCATAGGTTTTGTTTCTTGGTCGAAATTAAAGCTTTTTCATGGAAAGGGAAGATTCCAAGAAGCAAAAAAAGGTGTGAATTGCTCCACACCTTTTTTAATCTAGCTTAAATCACTTAAACTTAATCTTTCCAATATTTTTCCCAACCTGCATTCCCTGATCCACTCCAACTTCAATTGCAGCGCGAAAATGAATACCTCCATATAATCGGGATATTGCAGCTTCATCGGCAAACTCAAAAAAGGAATTAAAACTCCTTGGACTACCATCAATATCACCACGTGATAAATGCATGTTATCCGTAAAAGCATAATTTTCTCCGAAAATATCTGTCAAAACTTGTGCTGCTGCCCCAGACTGAACAGAATGTCCAGAGGTATATTCCGGAAAAGGGGGTGTATTTAAAGGTATCTCCCAAGTATTATCAATATATCGATGAACATAAGTAATAGGACGGATAAGGTTGTAAATGTATTTGGCATTCCAGCAAGAAATAAAAGCGTCATTTACCGCCATTCCCAACTTCGCAAAAGTCAAAGCTGCCAATGCCAAATCAGCATTTTCATTTCTTAAAATCTCTAAAGCAATAGAAAGTGAATGTCCTCCTGGTGTGGCGGTTCTCTGTGGATCATCTGACCAAAACTCGGCTATCGTAATTTCTTCTTCAGTAAGATTATTCACTACTGAATAAACCTCCATAGCTTCCGCATAAAAATCAGAATTAGGGTCGGTAGAAAAAGGTAATGGAGGCACAGGAAGGGTGCCGTCTACATTTTCTGTCAACCAAACTCGCGCATCTTTCCAATAAGGTTGTAATGCGGACTGAAAACCTGGTAAAGTTGGCTCCCAGCTACCCGGAGTGGTAGGAGCCACATAGTCTGTAGGAAAATTATGAGCATAGGCTTCTTGATACGTGTCGGTATCTGCAAATGCTGCCATTGCTTCACCTACCGCATTTCCATAGGCAATAGATTTATTTAAAAGTTCTGGATCCTCATCAGCATATTTTTCAATCCAGTCAGCCTCAAGCTGACCTATTGCTGCCTGATTGGAGGTGCTAGCATTTGGATAAACATTTTCTACAATTCTAGCCAAAGCAGAGTTTGCTACTAAATCCCAGATATACTTTTCTCCAGGTTGGACTTTGGGCAGTGTTCCTATTTCAAACTCATTGAGTTGCCCTTGCAAACTTTTATATTGAGGCATCCCTCCCTGCACACTCTCATATAGACTTATTCCGATATAACCCATAGCCCTAGCAACAACCGGTGGAGAAAATCCCGGGCAGTCTCTGGAAAGGATTAAAATAAGTTCTCCCCAGTCTAATACAACCTCAGAAGAGTAAGTAGATGTTGGAGAGACAATAACTTTCTCATTACCTCGATCTGGATGACAGGCAATAGTTAGCACTGCTGTGGCAACTATTGCCAGCAGGCTTCTTTTTAATGATATCATAAAATTGGTTTTGTTGGATTGGTTTAAAAAACTATACAATCAGATCAAATAATTGTCTCCTAAAACTTCATAGGGACGAAAAATCAAAAATTGTAAACTAAAGCACTAATTAAGTAAATTAACTTCAAATACTCCAATTTTAAATTCAATTTTCTAATTAAAATCCTTTTCTAACTCCTCGAGAGATTTTCCTTTTGTCTCAGGAAGGACAAAGTAAACCACTAAAAACCCGAAAGCACAGATAACCCCGTATAACCAAAAATTATTAGCCCAACCCAAATTTTCCTTGATCACCGGAAAAAAATAAGTCAGTGTAAAATTCCCAATCCAATGTGCCAAAGCACCGATGGAAATAGCAGCTCCACGGATTCTGGTAGGGAAAATTTCTGATAATACTACCCAAAGCAATGGAGCCAAAGTAAAGGAATAAAACATCACGTTTAAAAGAACTAAAATCACTACAGTAAGTCCTCCTTTTTCCACCAAAAAAGAATACCCAATCATTGCATATAAAATAGCCATTGCACCAGTTCCAATGAGCAAAAGCTTCTTCCTTCCAAACTTATCAACAGTGAAAATTGTAATAAAAACGGAAAGTACCATTACCCCTCCAATGACCACGATATTTAGCATCATTTGCTTTAGGTTATATCCTGCTGCTTGAAAAATATCTGCTGCATAATAAATCACCACATTAATTCCGGACCACTGCTGGAGAAAAGAAAGGAAAATACCGATCCCAATTAGTTTTGGTAGTGGTTTTTTTAATAGGTCTTTGTAATGAACCTTACCCAATTCAGACTTTTCTAAGGTCGTGTTAATTGCTTTGATAGAAATCTCTGAATAATCTTTACCGCCTATTCTTTCCAATACCGACCTTGCTTTTTCTGATTGGTTATTTTTCACAAGCCATCGAGCGCTTTCAGGAACAAGAAACATCAAAGAGAAAAACAGCGTTGCTGGAATCATTTCTGCACCAAACATCCATCTCCAAGCATATTGGCCACTCCAACTACTTGCAATCATTTCAAAAGTCGCATTATCAGGAAGATTCGCATCTATCAAAGATATTTGCCAATTACAAAGCTGAGCTAATAAAACACCAACCATGACCAGAAGCTGATTGATAGTGACAAACATCCCTCGCTTCTCCGGTGGGGAAATTTCTGCGATATAAAGTGGTGATAAATTTAAAGCTATTCCCATGGCAATACCACCAATAATTCTGTAGGTATTAAACCACCAAAATGTATCCGAAAGAGCAGTTCCTAATGCAGAAAGTGAAAATAGAAAGCCAGAAAATATCAACAGACGTTTTCTCCCTAATTTATCACTAAGAAGGATACATAAAATAGCACCTCCCATACAGCCAACCAATGCTGAGCTTGTTCCCCATCCTTGATCGGAAGGTGAAGTGATATTGAAAAAAGGCTCATAAAATGGTTTGGCACCGCCGATAACTACCCAGTCATATCCAAATAAGAATCCACCTAAAGCCGCTGTCAAACTGATTAACCATATGTATCGCTGATTGTATTGAAACTGCGGGTTGCTCGGTTCGGTCTTGGGCATGGGTTTATTATTTTCTTTCAAAAAGATAAGAATTGCATTTAAAATTCAGTTAAATCTCGATTTGACTATCCTGAACTATCTGGTAAAAATAAAGTCTTTGTTAAAAAGCTACACCTCTATGGTCTTCCACTTTCCCTTTTTAAAGTAATATAGTGCTACTAATGCATGAAAAGAGTGCGCAAAAGAAATTGCTATAAAAATCCCTAAATGTGCCAAACCAAACGTAAATGCCAATACATAAGCCAAAGGCACCTCCAAAAACCATAGCACTCCAATATTGATATAAGCAGGTGTCTTGGTGTCCCCAGCTCCATTGAAAGCTTGCGTAAGAACCATTCCCATGGCAAAAAACACATAGCCTAACACAATCACCCAAAGACCTTGAGATGCAATTTCTTTTACCTCTTCAATATCCGTGAAAAAGTGCACGAGCTGCTCATTAAAGAGTAAATAAATAACAGTAATTACCGCCATGAAAGTCATAGTATAGCGGGTAGTTAACCAAACAGCTTTTTCAGCGCGATCTACTTGTTTGGCTCCCAGATTTTGCCCTACCAAAGTGGCAGCTGCTCCCGAAAGTCCCCAGGCAGGTAATATTGTAAAAATCAAAATTCTAAAAGCAATGGTATAACCAGCCAATGAGGTGGATCCAAATTCAGCATTCATCCTCGTCAAAGCAATCCAAGATACGGAGTCAATTAAAAACTGCCCCATACCTCCTATGGCTATGTTCATGATCTTCTTGATAATAGCCCATGATACTTTGATATTTTCTTTTAGGATAGTAAGCTTATGTTTACCATTAAAAAGATGGTACAACTGATAGAGTACACCAATAGACCTTCCAAAGGTGGTTGCAATTGCTGCACCCTCCAACCCCCAACCAGACCAAGAGCCGATTCCGAAAATAAACAAAGGGTCTAAAATCATGTTTAACCCATTCGAAATCCAAAGTGAACGCATCGCATGATGAGCTTGGCCGGCTCCTCTGAAAGCACCATTAAGTAAAAACAATAAAAGTATCGCAATATTTCCTGCAAATATTATTCGGGTAAAACCTACGCCAGTGTCAATTACAGCCTGTTCCGCCCCCATTAAAGACAAAACATGTGGAGCAAAAGTCCAACCTAAAACCCCGAGTACTATAGCAATACTGCCTCCCACTAATAAAAGTTGGAAAGCTGCTGCACCAGCTTCCTTATATTCTTTCTCTCCAAATCTTCTCGATATCAAAGCTGTTGCGGCCATACTGATTCCAAAACCCATGGCATAGACCAATACGACGACTGATTCTGTAAGACCAACCGTAGCAATCGCATGTTCTCCCAGTTTAGCAACAAAAAATATATCCACGATTGCAAACAAGGATTCCATGGCCATCTCCAAGATCATTGGAATCGCCAGAACGAAAATTGCGGTTTTAAGGCTGAGTTTTGTGAAATCCTGTTCTTTCCCCTGAACAGCATCTTTAATTAATTGCCAAATAGTCATCTCAGAAAAATAATTGCTCAAGAACGGCATATTTCTAAAAATCGAAAAATCTAAAACCAGAATTCACAAAACAAATACAGTTGATTTTTTTAGAATATTCCATTCCTTCAATTGAAAAACCAGAATTCTTTGATCAATTAAGAATATTCCCACAAAAGTGAAGCCTCAACGAATTGGAGGCATTTTTTTAGATTTTTTCTGGAAAATCATAGTAAAAGTGAATAGAAAGAGGATTTTTAACGAAAAACTTCAAAATCAATTTGAAAACCCTTTCCTAAGGTCATTAAAGTTACTAATATTACTAAATGGCAATTTTCGCCAAAAAACCTAAATTATAATTTTAAACAAAAAAGCTATTATGAGCAGATTTAAAGAAGTTCAAGACCTCGTTCATTCTTTGGAAGCAGATTTCGAAAAATTTTATGAAGCAGGAAACAAGGCTGCTGGAACTAGAGTAAGAAATGGTATGCAAGCCATCAAAAACCTAGCACAAGAGATCAGAACTGAAGTAACAGCAAAGAAAAACGCTGCCAAAAAGTAAAAAAAAGCCCCGCACTTAATTAAGTGCGGGGCTTTTACTTTTTAATGGATGGGCTATTAAATTATAGGCTATCAATAAAACTTTTTACATCCTCTTTTGCCTTACCAGTTTTTTTCTGAATTCTACCGATAAGCTCATCTTCTTGACCTTCTTCGAATTTTAAATCATCGTCATTGAGCTCAGCATATTCCTGCTTCAATTTCCCTTTGACAACATTCCAATTTCCTTTCAATTTATCTTCAATCGAACTCATATTTCTATTTTTAAGTGAATATTTAATTAATATGTTATATCAAGTGCATAAGCTATGCCTAATCACAAACTAGTGAATAAACAACACGTAAAATACTGTATATCAGTACTTAAATTGAATTCTTAAGAAAAACTACGAATTTCTTTTTAAAGAATAAGTTTACCAATCTGGGGAAAAATATTCCATTAGAATCGCTAAAATCCCTGGTAACCTATCTATGAAAACAATCATAAGAACTTTGCTTTAAGCCAAAAGTTTGAAATTCCATGGCAATTTGAACTCTATGATATGTTCCAAGATTCATAGAAGGAGTGAAATAATAAACGCTCCATTTTTAAATGGTTGACTTTTTAAATCAGGATACTCAGGAATTCTTGAAAACAATTAATCGATTAATGTTTTTCCATTTTTTTCAAACTCAGAAAAAAATTGTACTTATACTTTTAAGGCAACAAGCCTGCTTAAAAATTATTTATGATTATCTTTATTTGGCTATTCATCCAAAACCCAACATATAACATTTCAATTGTAAACTGATTAAACTCTCACAACCAATCATTTATATTTACTCCAGGAAACAAGAATGAATAAAAGAGTTCAAAATTTGTAGGAGCGCAAAAAATAAAGAATGAAAATATTAGTAGTAGATATCGGGGGCTCAAATATCAAAATCTTAGCAACTGGGCAGCCTGAACGCATTAAAATACCATCTGGCAGTACTTTTTCACCTGAGGAAATGCTTCCTATGATCAAAAAGCATGCATCCGATTGGAAATACGATGTAGTTTCCATTGGATTTCCAGGTGTGGTAAAAAATAATAAAATCCTTACTGAGCCTATCAATTTAGGGGTAGGTTGGGAAACCTTTGATTTTGAAAAAGCTTTTGGATGCCCGGTTAAAATAATCAATGATGCTGCCATGCAAGCATTAGGAGGATACGAATACAAAAAGATGCTGTTTTTAGGCTTTGGAACTGGCTTAGGAACAGCCATGGTAATCAATAAAACGATTGTACCTCTAGAAGCAGGTCACCTTCCCTATCGAAAGAAAACTTTTGAGAAATATGTTGGAAAGAGTTACCTCCAACGGAAGGGGGCAAAAAAATGGGAAAAGCATGTCAAAAGATGTATCAAGAAATTCTCCCATGTATTCCAACCAGATGATATTCTATTAGGAGGAGGTAACTCAAAGCTCCTTTCCTATGTACCCGAAGGATGTCGATTAGGCACCAACCAAAATGCCTTTAAAGGTGGTTTTAGGCTTTGGGAAGATGACTGGAATGAGTAAAACCTGAAACCTAAAGTATTGAAATCCCGGAAAACTTTTTCCGGGATTTTTTATTTCTAATCATTTTTCTTAGAAAGCATTAGTTAACGAAACAACTTTAAGCACCTTTTTTTGGACTTTACATATTTTCTTTTGTTTTATATTTACACAAAGTAAAATAACCAAATTAAGTTTTGATTTTTAATATAATTAAGCTACTTTCCGAGTAACCCTATTTAAAATTACTTTTATCACTCTAATTTAATTTTCATTTAAGAATTAATTTTCACCCTTTCAAATCAATTCAATCATGAAATTAGGAATTTTAGGAGGTACAAATCTCTCCAAAACTCTTGGAAAAAAATACTTAGATGCAGGACTACAAGTTGTTTTTGGTGTAAGAACTGACTTCAATACAGAAGCAACAGAATGGAAAATATTAAACAGATTTTATGATAAAATATGTCCCTTCGAATCTGCTATAATTCAAGCCGACATAATTCTTATTTGTTGTGAAAATGAACAATTAGATACTGTTTGTGAAAATTTAGAAAAAGTAGACTTAAGTAATAAGTTAATCATTGATTGTACGAACAGTAATGTGGCTTCCGATCAAAGCATATCCAACACAGTGAAAATTCAAAACTCAGCATCTAATTCTTTGGTTTTTAAAGCTTTCAACAATCTAGGGTTAGACTATCCCAATTCTGATATTTTGGGAGTAGTAAAAGAGACATACTTCTGTGGAAATGGAGATTTAGATAGAATTCGAGTAAAACGTTTGATTGAATTAATAGGGTTTAAAGCTATCGATGCAGGTAAAGTAGATAATGCATATCTACTTGAAGCTTTTTATCAACTTAGTAAAGAAATAACAGTTCAAAAAAAGGAGAGTTCAAACTATCATTTTAAATTAATATCGGTTTAATAAAGCTTCCAATCACCCTGTTTTTTATATGATTTTTATTCGTTAAATTATTCTATCTAATTAAAATTAGATTAATTATATAAATTCTTTTTTCATTCTATCTTTTTATCTAAAACTAATTATTATGAAAGTTTTTAAACTGGATAATATAGTCTTGTTGATTTTTGGGTTTCTAATTATTCTATCTTTTTTCAACCCATTTTACAATTCTTCTATCGCTTTCGAAGATAATGCTTCCAAAGAAATAACGGAGAGTATTCTAATTTTAGAGGAAATCGAAACCCTGACCATTCCCTTAGCTGAAAATGTGCCTTTCTTAAAATCATGGGCCCATACTTACGAAAATGATTTTGATAAGCTTCTCTCCTATTTAAACTTCGCAGACTTACTGATGCTACTTCAGCTCGGTATCCTGAAGTTAAGTGAGTGGTGGCTGTTTAAAGTGATTTTGGTGTTGTGCTTTATCGGAATGTTTATCAGTCAATCCAAACCTATTTGCAAAAAAGTATTAATTATAGCCCTTATGATTACTCCTGGCCTGGGGATTTACACACAATTTATGTCAGGAATCTGTCATCAAATGGAGATGGACCTAGGTAGTGAATTGAAATCTCAGCTTCAAGCGACAAAAGACTCTATAAATTCCAAAAAAGTAATTAACAAAGAAGCTTTAGACTCCTTAGAAACCATACAGAAATCAAAACACAAAGGCAAACTTTCAATCTTTAATAAGGTAGAAGATGATGTTATTAAAGTCTCTGATAAACTTTCAGAAGAGGTTAGCACTTTAGGCAAAGACCTATTGGTAATATTAAGATTTACAGGGAATCATGGGCTAGAATTAGCAGTCGCATTACTTACGAATGTTCTTATCATTTTTGGTTTATTACCTGTTCTCTTTTGGTACCTGATCTCTTTGGCGCTAAAACGCTTATTTAATTATTCTAAGTCGTTGGATGAAATAGATAAAAAGCTGGGAGAAATAAAAAGTATAAGCAGTTCCAAAACTTCCAAATCATGAAAAAGTTACCAAACCCTATTTTTTGCATGGTAATCTCATGTATAATTTTTTCCTGTAGCGAGAAATCCGAATCGGAAGATACTATCACTAAACCTGAACCAAATGCGGTTACTGAGGCTCCGAAAGCTAAAGCTCCTAAAACTATTTTAGGAATAGACGTATCTCATTTCCAAGGGGATGTCAATTGGCAGGAAATAAAAGATGCCAACATAATTTTTGTGTATGACAAAGCAACTGAAGGGGCAACTTTTACAGACCCAAAATATGCTAAAAATAAAGTAGGTGCTCATGAATATGACTTAGCACACGGATCCTATCATTTTTACACCACTGATTCTGATCCAATAAAACAGGCAGAATTTTTTACTAATACTATTGATTATGGTATAGGTGATATGCCGCCAGTCTTAGATTTGGAAAAAGGTGGTATAAAAGGGACAGTAGACCCTAAAAAATTCCAGGAGGAGGTTCTAAAATGGCTAAACTACGTAGAGCAAAAGCTGGGTGTTAAACCAGTTATTTACACTAATCACACCTTTGGAGATAAGTACCTTACTTCAACGAAATTTGAAGAATATCAATTATGGATAGCTGAGTATGGAGTGGAAACTCCAAAAGTCCCAAAGATATGGGATAATAAAGGCTGGTTGATTTGGCAAAGATCAGAAAGAGGGGCAATCGAAGGAGCTATAAGCCAAGTAGATCATGACTTATACAATCCTAAAAAGTCCTTTGAGGTAGTCAAAAAATAACTTGATCAAAAAAATCCCCCAATAAGTTCGATACTAATTGGGGGATTTTTTTTCTAAAGGGATTCTGAATATTACCAAATCAGCACTTCATTGTCAGTTCTTCGGGTGTTGTCTCTGAATAAGTTAAAAACTGCAGTGAACTCATGGGTGTTTCCAGGAAGGTTGTATCCCCCACCGGTTGAGAACTCATAGAGGTATCCGATCCTTAATCGCTTCGTCAATATTCCTAATTGGGCATTGGTGGCATAGTTGATTCGGTTACCTACTCCAACCCATACCCGGTCCATGAGCAATGCCTTCACATTGAATTCCAGATTGTCTTTTAGATCTTTTTGACTTCGGTAAAAGCCATTTACAATTACTGCTAAGTTTTCGCCTAAAGCCTCACGGAAACCTGCCTGAACCATAATGGCTGCAGGATATCCGTCCATAAACTCATCCCCTGAAGTGATTTTTCCTCCAGCTACACGATGCATGCCATAGGAAACATAATATTTGGCATGAGTCAGTGCAATCCCCAAATTAAAATCTACAACGGTCATATTTGAGAACTGACCTATGTACTGTCCCAAGGTTGGATCATTTTGTTCCTCGGTGGTCAATGCATTTCCATCAAGTCTAATGTTCTGATAATTTAACCCAACTCCTAAACGTAGGTTATGCTTCTCTGTAAGTCTTACCCTGGAGGCATAACCCAATAATAATTCCGTCTCTCGAAAAGCTCCATAGGTATCATAAAGCATGTTTGCAGAAACTGCATTCTTACCCATCAACGCTGGGTCTTCCTGGCCTGACATTTCTCCAAAATCCAATTCTGCACTGATAAAATAGGTTTTCGGTGCTCCTTCAAAGCCAGACCATTGGTTCCTTACAAATCCCCTGATCGCACTCCCCTCATATCCTGTCAGAGCAGGATTATAATAACTCTGGAAGTGACTGAAATTGGAAATATATTTTCTCGACTGAGCCTTTGCTGCAAATACTGAGCTAAGGACTAAAAAAACTACTGCGATATTTCTGATGTTCTTTTTCATTTCAAAATTGGAATGTTTAAAAATTGGAGATTCTGAACTTGTCATTCCAGAATCTCCAGATTCAGTCTTCTATTATTGTCTCAAAAGGTTCAATACCCCTCTTCTTACCTCTCCGGTTTCTTCCACTTCGATGATCCAGAAGTAAGCACCGACCGGCATATCCTTACCATCAAATGTACCATCCCAACGCATGTCCGGATTCTCAGTGTAGAATACTCTGTTGCCTCCAACTTCCATGATGGAAATTCTTACTCCCTGATAATATCTCAAGGCCGGAACTCCCCAGGTATCGTTCACCCCGTCATTGTTAGGTGTGAAGGTATTGGTCAATTCCAGTTGATCCAATGGAGTCCTTAGTCTGGTAATGGTAAAGGACTTCTGAATCACATTGCCCCCTCGGTCTTCTACTCTCAATAGGATCGTGAAGTCCGTTCTTCCCTGTGCCTGCTCTGCACTGCTCCAGAATAATATTCCATCGATCACCTCGAAGAACTCATTGTCCTGTACTCCTTCTGGAAGCGTCAGGGTATGAACATCATCGGAAGGATCCAGAACAGTAAAGGCTCCAATTTCTTGGAAGAATTGATCTGGTATTCCAATGAAGCTATTCTCACTTAATGAAACATCTAATGGCGCTGGCTTATCAAGAACTGTAATCGTCAAGACTGGTGTTAAGTCAGAAGGATTAAAGATGCCTGATGGAATATCTACTGATCCATTAAAATCTGAACTTCCAGAACTCATAGGCTCATATCCTGTCAGATCCCAAGTCACAGGAAGATTGATGAATTCTCCTTGAGATGTGATCAACACAACTTCGGTTGGAACCTTCAAGTCTTCTTCCATGGTACCCCAAATCACTTCCATACTTTGAGCGACAAACTCAGTAATAGATCTTTCGGTCACATAATCTGGTATACCATCTTCATCCATATCTGGGAAGTCCTCGGCATTATTTGGATCTGTTCCCATTTGCTCTTCCACATAATCAGGAACATCATCTCCGTCTGAATCCAGATAATCTCCTGGATTTGTCGGATCTGTGCCCTGTTGCTCCTCTACATAATCCGGTACATCATCTACATCTTCATCCAGATAATCCATAGGATCTGTAGGGTCTGTACCTTGTTCTTCTTCTACTTTATCAGGAACACCATCACCATCAGTATCAACATTTGGCTCCTCTGTAATCATAAAGTCTGCCCCAGTGAAGTCAATGTCATAATTCATTCCTGCACTTAGGCTACCTTGATTGATTGCATAGCTTCCAACTTCTTCTCCAGATTCTCTTGACAACATACCTGTCAAAATAGCCTCAGTATCTGTTCCTTTAAATCCTGTGGCCTCAAAGGTCAATTCAGGATCCAACATACCGACTTCTTTACTTTGACCTTCGTCTGCCATCACCATCAAAGTAGCTGGCGTAATACTTAAATCAGCTGTCAGGATCACCTCGTTAAAGTTGGAACCGCTAATAGTGGCTAATACCTCCTGAGTTCCAACATTAGTTCTAGCATTGTTAGTATAAGCCACTGAAGCCCCATCAGGAAGAGTTCCTGATATCATCAGACTCTTCTCTGTTCCATCGTAAACAAAACTTCCATCTTCTAATGTCACATCCCCGATCGCTGCAGGTGTGATTGTCAGATCTGCATTCAATAGCAATGTATTGTAATTAGATCCTGTAATCGTTGCCGTTACTTCCTGAGTTCCTACATCGGTTCTACCATTGTTAGTATAGGCGACTGAAGTCCCGGCAGGTAGGGTACCTGATATGGTCAGACTCTTCTCTGTACCATCATATACAAAGGTTCCATCTGCAAATGTGATTCCTGTGATGGTGGCTTTGGTTATTAGGAAATTAGCTCCCGTGTAGTTGATCGCATAGTTGGCACCTGCATCCAGACTTCCTAGATTAATCGCATAGCTTCCCACATTCTCACCTACCGCTCTTGCTAGAGCACCTGTGAGAATACTTGCATCATCTCCATTTTCGAAGCCAGTCACCTGATAGGTCAATACCGGATCAGCTGTTCCAAAGACTTTACCCTGACCTGGATCCGCTGTCACATTCAATACCTTCTCTGCAATCTCAAAATCAGCCGAAATGAAGTTGATCGTATAGTTTGCACCCGCATCCAAAGTACCCAAAGTAATTGCATACATTCCAACATTTTCTCCTGGAACTCTGCTAAGCGCTCCAGTAAGAATCGACATATTATCTCCATTTCCAAAGTTAGAAGCAGTATATGCGAATACAGGATCTGCTGAACCATATACTTTCGCCTGATTCGGATTAGCTGTGATGCTCAGTGTTCTAGGAGTAATGGTAAAGTTTGTACCAGTATAGGTGATGGTATAATTGGCTCCAGCACTTAGAGTACCCAAGTTGATTGCATAACTTCCTACATCCTCTCCTGCCGCTCTGGCTAGAGCTCCTGTAAGAATACTCGCATCATCTCCGTTTTGATAGCCACTTACCTGATAAGTAAATACCGGATCGGCATTTCCATACACTTTGCTCTGTCCCGCATCTGCGGTGATATCCAAGTTTGCTGGTGTGATCTCGAAATCAGCTGAAGTGAAGTTGATTGTATAATTGGATCCTGCCTCAATGGTTCCCGGCTGGATAGCATACATTCCTACATCTTCCCCTGCTACTCTGATTAAAGTACCAGAAATCAAGGCATCAGTATCACCATTCTTAAAGCCTGAAGCCATATAAGTGAATACTGGATCAGCTTCTCCATACACCTTGGACTGTCCTACATTTGCTGTGACGTCCAAAATAGCTGGAGTGATCTCAAAGTCAGCACTGGTATAGTTGATCGTATAGTTTGGACCCGCATCCAGTGTTCCCTGAATGATTGGGTATGTACCTACATTTTCTCCTGCATCTCGAGTCAAGGCTCCTGAAAGGGTTCCCGAATCATCTCCGTTTTGATAACCAGTTACTTGATAAGTAAATACCGGATCAGCATCCCCATAAACTTTGGTTTGTCCTGCATCTGCCGTAACATCCAAGGTAGCAGGTGTGATCTCAAAATCTACTGGAGTGAAGTTGATCGTATAGTTTGGACCTGCATCCAAAGTACCTTGGTTGATTGCATAGCTTCCTACATTTTCTCCAGCTGCTCGTGAAAGAGCCCCGGTTAGGATGGTTTCATCATCCCCTCCTTCAAAGCCAGTTGCGGTATAAGTAAATACCGGATCTGTTTCACCATAGACTTTCGATTGACCTGGGTCAGTCACAATATTCAATACCTTCGGTACCACCACGATGGTCACCTCTATATTCACCTGTGCATCATTGCCATTGACGTCTGTAACGGTATAAGTAATGTTATTTAAACCTTCGTCATTTCTGTCAAAGATAGATTTACTAAATACCTGAGATTGAATTCCACAATTATCTGTAGAACCTTCATCAACCATTCCTACAGTCAGTTCAACCGTTCCAAACGCATCCACATTTAAAGTGACAGATGACTTAGCTTGGATGGCTGGAGCAATAACATCTTGAACCAACACATTTGTATCTTCGGAACCAGAATTCCCCGCTTCATCTGTTGCAGTCACAGTGACAGAGTTGCTACCAACATTGGAACAATCAAAGCTTGTTTTATCCAAACTCAACAGAATATCTCCCGATGCTGAATAATCATCAGATATTGGAACTGCCAGAAGATCACCAGGAGTAATCGTTGGAGAAAGTCCATTATTATCCAATTGAAGTGCCAAACCATTAATTAAAATTGGTGCTGGAGCCTGGGTATCAAATGTAACCATCAAACCACTAGAGGCAGGACTGTTATTGCCTGCCAAGTCAGATTGGGTAACAGTAATGAGGTGAACACCTATGGAAACATTGCTTCCTGCGGTAAAGCTCCAATTACCCGATCCATCTGCCGAAGTGGTACCCAATACCCCATCCACATCACTGATCACGGTGACTGTCCTATTTGCTAAAGCCGTTCCGTTAAATGTCGGAGTTAAATCATTTGTAATATTATCTGAATCACTGATTCCAGAATCACTGGAAGTTGCTAAGTCCGGAGTAGAAGGGGCGGAAGGTGGAGTTCGATCTAGAATAGCCGAATTATCCGAAACCGGAGAACCTGGGTTATTAGCAGCATCTGTTAAACTCACCTCAACTAAAAGAGTGCCATCCGCTAATGAGCTAACATCTGTTTGAATTGACTCCACAGTATTACCTAAAACAATGGAGCCCGTAATCAAGGCGGTGTATCCATCTCCACTACTAGCTATAGAATATTCAGCTGTAGCTCCAACTTCACCATTAAATATAGTAAATGAAGTATTGCTAGCCTCACTCGCATTAATAATTAAATCATCCCAACCAACTGAATATCCTGATGGAACACTAGTATCCTTTAAAGCATTCACAGACAAACTTGGACCTGGGTTTCCAGCTCTATCAGTCATATAAAATGTCAAAGTAACCAAGCCATCCCCTAAACCTGAAACGTCATTTCCTATAAAAGATATTTCAAGACCAAAAGGAGCGGTTGATCTAGTATCCTGGACAGGAGTCCCACCACCATCACTCGTGAAAACATAATGAGCTGTAAGTACAGATTCTGGAAGTCGCTGAACGTTAACAGTTACATCATTCTCATTCATTGTATTGATAGCTGGTTGTCCATTTAATCCAATCGGTTTTAATTCATATCCGGTTGGAGAAGTAGTATCAATTGTGACAGATAACGCTCCTGATGGAGGACTGTCATTGTCTTTAGGGTCAGTTGCTGTTGCAGTGATGGAATGGATTCCTGTAGAAACATTAACAGCAGCAGTAAAGGACCAATTACCCAATCCATCAACTGCTGCGCTACCCAAATAACCGTCTAGGTCACTGCTAAGATTAACGGTACTATTTGCCAATGCAGTCCCTGTAAATGTCGGTGTTAAATCATTCGTAATATTATCCGTATCACTGATTCCCGAGTCACTAGAAGCCGCTAGGTCCGGAGTACTTGGTGCGTCGACATCATCATTTAAAATCGTAACGGTAGCCTCTTCAGTAATATCTATATCACTTGCCGAAACAAAAGTAGGAGATAGACCACTCATGGATATAAGCACGGTTTCATCAGCCTCAACAACGCCATCAGCTATCGGAGTAACATTAAATGACTGAGTTTCTCCAGCTGTTCCAGCAAAGATCAGACTGCCCAAAACAGAAGTATAATCAACGCCAGCTATTGCCGTTCCATCCAATGAACTGACATTCACTGTAAATCCTCCTTGAACAGCTAAATCTAATGTTGCGGTAACTGTAATGGCACCATCATCTTCATTTCCACTGACATCGGCAATAGATATTGTTGCTTGGTCATCGTTATTGATTGTTAGGATTGCATCATCAGCAATATCTATGTCCGCAGCATCCACAATAACTGGACTTAAACCACCCATACTGATAGATACAGTCTCATCTAATTCCACTTTGGTATCACTACCAAGCGGAATGCTAAAAGTCTCCGACTCCCCAGCCGTACCAGCAAAAGTGAGAGTTTGGGATGCCACAGCTGTATAATCTGCGTCAGCAGTTGTGGCAGTTCCATCAGCAGTACTTACATCCACATCAAAACCTCCATCTACTGCTTTATCTACAATAACTGTAATAATTGCTGTTCCACTATTTTCATCAACAGAAACATCAGCAATGGTAACTGTTGCTTGATCATCGTTAGTTATAGTTCCTATACCGCTGGCATCTCCTATGACCACTCCGGTTCCTGTTGGATTAGACAGTGTAATAGTGAAGGTCTCATCAAGTTCTACAGTTTCATCACCAGAAATGCTGATATTAACCGTCTTACTGCTTTCCCCTGTTGCAAAAAATACAGTACCACTTGCTGCTGTATAATCTGATCCGGCCGTTGCCGTTCCATTGGAAGTGGCATAGTCGACAGTAGCTCCGCCTGGTGGTGCTAGTTGCGATAGTGAAACGGTAAATGTAAGGTTGCTTGAACCCGAGTTACCTTCTGTTATAATAGGGTCGTCAACAGAGAAGTTAATATTTGATGTTTTGATTTTTGTATCAGTGGCAGCAGAACCTTCATTTCCATATTCATCTTCCAGAGAAGCAGCTAGTGTAATCGTACCATCCCCTAATCCGCTTAAATCAATTCCTGTGATTTGATCAAAAGGAGTTACTATGGTTCCAGAACCGGTAACAGGCGTCCCTCCTCCGCTACTAGCAAAAGTATAATTATAAGTAGACCCACTCTCTGCCGCAGCAAAGGTAAAACTGACATTGGATGAATTGGATGGGGTAATTGGATCCTGATCTATCGATACGGAATAACCGGAAGGAGCAACCGCATCTACCAATACCGCAGTTGTTGAACCCACGCTATTTAATGTAAGATTGGCATTATTCCCAACCGCGCCTTCTAGCGTTCCGCCGTTAGCCGAAAGTGTCCCTACTGCTATTCCATCGTTATCCAGCTCGCCTGGTTGTACTGTATAGCGGAACAGCAAAGCACCCGAACCTGAGCCACTTTGGAAAACTGCCTGTCGTTCCGTAGATCCAATCGTCAAACTAAGCTCAGGAGTACCTGCAGCTGTATTTACAATTACGCTCTCACTGAAGTTAATCGTGAAATCAAGGTTTTGACCAGCAATATATGTTGCATTTGAAGGAACTGTCACTGAAGTAACCGTTGGTATAGTCACCACATCAATATTTATAGATCCAAATATTACGCTTATACCTCCCCCAGTTCCTGTATTTCCATTGTCATTACCAGAAATGCTCAAGGTAGCCGCATTATCTCCTGTAGATCCCACCCCATTGATGTATTTGATATTTGAAGGAGTATTTAGGAAAGATTCAATTGCTCCTTCAGTTCCAGTCAAACTCATGGTTCCAGGCCCAAGAGAAGAAACAACAACTCCATTTCCACTAGTAGCTGATAGGGAACCAGTGCTAGCCAAGAAAGACAAGACTACATCACCTGAGCCGGAATCCACATCTCCGAAAGTAGCAGCGGATAGATCAATATTGCTTGCAATTCCGTCCTGAACAGAAATATCCGTCGGTAAGCCTGTGAAGGTTGGGTCATCGTTCACTGCATAAATACCGATACCCATAATCAAATTATTCGACCAGGTATTTGAAGCATCTTTCACTTTAATATATACTCTTTTTTCTCCAAAAGGGGTATCAGAAGGATCATCAGTAGTATTGATATAGTCTATGGATTCTATAGCAGAAATCATTTGAGCCACGGTTCCATTTCCTGTAAGTGTAATAACATCGCCCACTGTAGAGACAGTATACGGTCCAGGGGCGTTTACTGTAAACTGATCACCAAGTCTAGAATTTTGACTATTATCTATAGTGGCTTCTAAAATATTGTCGTTATCGACGTCAATCAAAGGAAGACCTCCTCCATCAGCAAAATTAGCAGGTACTCCACCTTCGGTATAGTTTATTCTTCTAGCTATTTCTGTGAACTCCGGAGCGTCATTAATCGCTTCAATATCAAAAGTCACAGAGGCAGTATTGGAATCTACTGCGCCGTCATTAGAGACAAAACTAATTGAACCTACCCCTGCACCAGATAAATTAAGAGCAGGAGAAAAAGTTGCTGCATCCAGTGCTGTATTTATAGCTGCTAAAGTACCTGCTGCAGTAAAGCTGGCGGACCCATTTCCTGATCCCCCAAATGTGATGTCTGTAGTACCAATAGTAAGAGTTCCCCCAGTGATTGTGAATGTCACAGTCTGATCATCTCCGTCTGAATCTGTAATATGAATATCATCAGCAAGGTCCACGGAAATATCCTCGTTGACTACAGGAGCCGTCGGCGCATTAGCTGTAGGGGCATTATTAAATAATTTAATGGATGTATCTGTTGCGGGATCTCCTGTATTCCCCGAAAGATCCGTTAAGTTAACAGATAATGTGATCGTTCCTACTTCCAAACTACTCACGTCAATTCCGGTTATTTGATCAGTAGCAGTAGCAATTGTTCCACTTCCTACCACGGTGGTCGCACCACCTGAAGTAGAAAAAGTATAATTATAGGTGGCATCCAGTTCAGCACCAGAAAAAGTAAAGCTGATGGCGGACGAGTTGGCAACTGTTATAGGATCTTGATCTATGGTGACGGAGTATCCGGTAGGCGCTTCAAAATCTTTACAAAACTGAAGATTATCCACTGCCAAATAAACAAAACTGCCTCCTATTTCGATTTCCAGACCATCTACATAGGTTCCAGAATTATCAGAACCTCCTTCAGTAGCAAAATCTATATAGAAGAATCCATTGTTAGAGGAGAAATCAGTCGGGAAAGCAGTAGACTTGGTAATGGTATATTCTGTGGCCCCATTTCTTACTCCACGAATGGTCAGGGTTCCATCATTGGTAGGATTTATATTGGATCCTACTTCTGAAGATAAGAAGAATGCGATTTGATTATATCTTACTGGTTCACTATTATCTATGGTATAAGTTCCAGCGCCTGTGTTTTCAATATAATTGTCAGAGCTATTGATACCATAGCCATTTCTGATATTCACGGCCCAGTTTCCACCTAAAGTAAAGTCCACTCCATTAGAGGTGAATGCTGTAACTCCATCCAAGAATGTCTCAAAATTCTCGATGTAACAAGCCCCTACTAAATGAAGCTCACCATTGACATACTCGAAAGGAGGAGTGTTGCCTAAATCATCTGCGATATCAGTTCCAGGCAAAAGTTTTACTTGAATAGCGCCTTCTCCTGAAATACCTGTCACATTCAAGGTATAAGCTGAACCTGAACCACTAATCCCTGTGATTGCACCGGTTGCGGTTCCTGTTTTAATTAACTCAAAATCATCAGTGGTTACATTATTGGCATTTTCATCAAAGGTCACCTGGAAATCTACAGCAGTAGAAGTGGAAATTGGGTTTCCAACTTTTAAAATACTGTTCACTGCCGGGGCATCTGTATCCACATCTGGAGCCGCCTCACAGAAATTCATATTATCGATCGCAAGCTCAGTAAATCCTCCACTAATCGTAAACACCAATTCGTCCACATTGGTATCCCTATAATTAGCAGCGCCATCGGTAGCAAAGTCTATGGTAAAATATCCATTATTTACTGCAGCAGTAGTCGGAAAGCCAGAGGACTTCGTAATGGTAAATTGATCAACTCCTCCCTTTTTACCTACGATGACCAAAGTTCCAGTTGCTGTGGGGTTGTTTCCATTTGTTTGATCTGAAAGGAATAAATCGATCGTCTTCATGGTAAACTCTGTAGCACTGGAAACTGAAAAAGAGCCCGCTGTAAAGTTATTGGCGATATATCCATTAGAAGGACCTGCGCCAAAGCCAGATCTTATTGCGATTTGAAGACCGGTGCCTAATGTGAAGTTCAGACCGTTTCCACTAAAAGTGGTGGCCTCATTGGTTTCAGTTTCAAAAGTCTCTACAAAGCACTCGCCTACGTAATGAAGTTGCCCGCTAGTGTAGGCCGCAGTTCCGTCGACATCATCATCATTGGTAATATCAGTTCCAGCCTTTAAATCCAAGCGGATGGTCCCTTCCCCATTAATTCCAGTAATATTGACATTGTAAGTATCTCCCGATCCAGTAACTGCCCCTATTGTACCAATAGTACCTACCGTGGTCAATTCAAAGTCATCTGAAGTAACATTTTTTGCATTTTTAGAAAAAGTGACCGTATAATCAACGGAAGTAGCAGTAGTCAATGGTGCTCCAACCAAATTAATTCCAGTTACTTCTGCCGGGTCCGCATCACCCACTACGAATGGGGCTCCATAGGTGACATCATCTAAAATAACATAAAAATCTGAGGCCTCTATCAACACCTCGTCCACATCATAAAAATCAGGGTTGGAGGCAAAAGATTTTAACCCTGCTGTTTGACTATCAAAGTTAATATTGACTGTACTTCCTACTTGGACACCACCTTTAAATGCTTTGATTGTTCCCGAAGTTGAGCCGAGTCCTCTATGTTGTATCCAAAAGCTCAAAAATTGAAATGAAGAATTATCTGCTTTGGAAATTTTCCAAGATACAATTCCAAACTCCTCAAGGTTAGCATCATCTAGCCCTGTGGTGCCATCTTTACCTTCATCAATATCAACGCCAATACAATTTGTACAAACCCCACCTGGGCCTAAAACCACTTCAAACTCTAATTCTCCCTCAATATGCGAAAGTCCGGGAAAGGTTTCATTTATATCGTAATCATTAAAATTAACTGTGGTTTGGGCTTGACTAAAAATACTTGTCCATAAAAACAGAATAGGGATGAACAAGAAAAACCTTGACGGAAAAGTCTTCATAATAGCGGGTATTAACATTCTTTTAATTCAAAATCCGAGATAGTAAAATCAAATCTTCGATTTCATTTAACTTCTTTAGGGAAAATTTCCTATAAAAAGGTGTATGGTAAACTCCTGAACTAAAAGTAAGGAGCATTTTAAAAACAAAAAGTAAGGAGGGCTTGAAGCCTTCCTTACTAAATACCTTCCTAACTCCTAGAAGGGAAAACCCCTACCAAAGCAATGATATAATTTACAGCAAGGTAAGGTTGCATATTGTTATGAGCCAAATTACCTCCATTGTTACCTATAGAGTTACCGTTCATTTGACCTAAGTTCCCTCCAGAGTTAAAGGATTCGCCATCCACTGTATTTCCTCTTTCAATAGTTACTTTATGAGTAGCAATATAATTACCTGTAGGTGTTGGAGATGTTCCAGCATCTGAACTTGCTATTAAAGAGTGATTGTGGTTTGGCATTTCTGTAGTATTTAAAGTATGAGTTTCCTGCCCTCCTCTTTGTCCCAATCTATAAACTGACAATCCTGGGCCTTGGCCTTCTCCAATCGGAGCTCTACCTCTCAAGTCTGGAAGTGCAAAAGTCGTTCTTCCATCACCACCATAGGTGGTTCCTAAGATTGAAAACAAAGCTGTGTTTTGAGAAATAGCCAACAATTGGCCATCACAAAAAGCCCATCCTCTAGGTGCAAAATTCCCACCAAACATTACAATCTGTGCAATAAACGGTTCCATAGTAAAAATAATTTAGTTTAAAATAATTATGTAAAACATTTGACTTAATTAAAGAAAAACATACAATTGAAATGTATGCAAATAATATAAAAAGGCTTTAAAAGACATTAAAGCCAGAAAACTCACCATTTTTCAGATTGACAATTCCCTGTTCTGGAACCGTTTCACTTTGAACGTTAAGAAATATTTGTCGTCCTCCTTTATTTTTTAAACAGTATAATTGAGGACCTTTAATTTCGGAGCTAGAAGCAAAAAACTGATCTACTTCATCACTTTTCTCAGCCAAATCTCTTAGAGTAAAAACTGAATCATTGGAATTCGGATTTTCCATTAAACAATAAACCAATTCACAATTTTTTACTTTCCTCAAAAACTTAGCTTGATCATTTACTTTTCGGATAGTCCCAGAAATAGTTTGCCCAACTTCACCAAACGCAATTCCTAAAATACCAATACGCTTACCTGTCTTATTAGAAATTAAAAAATCAGACACAAAATCTGGTTTCTGACTAAAATTAGAATTTACCAAGGGTAAATCCTTATTTATTGAATCCGATAAATTTAAGTGTTTTTTAGTAAACAACACAGCGTCAGACCTAATTTCTTCGAATAACTCTGATTTAGTTACATAGTTATTATCAGATACTAAGATTAGGCTAGACTGCAAATTATTAAATGAACTTCGAAATTCTCCTCTAAGAACTTTAGGACTTAAATGAAAAATTTGATTAGTAGAACTCTTAATTCTAAATAGGTTACCTTTACCAAATCCCACCAATGGGGAGAATGCTACACCCAATGAAAGCCCGATTTTCTTTAAAAACATTCTTCTTTTCTGAGCCATATACTAAAAATAAATTTACTTCGTTACGCCAATTATTAGAAAAAAATCCTGAAAATCAAGAGATTTCACAATTAAAATTCGACACCTAAAAACCGATTAATTAGAAAAAGTTAATTCACTCTTTCAGAACCGATTTTTAAGTTTAACACATTTATTTATAGTTATTTAAAACCTCTATTAACTTCCAAATTTTTCATTCACCCTAACCCCCAGAGCAGCAATCTTTTGCCCCGTAATAATGGTACCTTCTAATTGAAGAATATTTAAGCGTAAACAGTTGTAATCACCGCAAATCACAAAAACCCCATAATTAGGATCCGAATAGACAATGGTTCCAGGTGAAAAGATTCCTACCTCATTAACTTCTGCAGGGCTAACTTCTAATATTTTAAGCTGGCTCCCTCTAAAAGTAGTTATTGCTCCTCCATAACCCGGATTAGAAGCATTGACCAGAGCTTCAATTTCATTGGCTTTTAATTCTTTCCAATCTATAGTTAAATCTAGTTCGGTGGGTCGTTTCAGTTGGTGTGAATTCACTTTAAGAGGCGTTCTTTGAATAGAATCCATTCTCCCCAACAAAGTATTTAACTTTCCCCCTGAAATTTGTGCAGCTCTAGCCCCTAACAAACCAAATGGCTCTCCTGGAAAGATCGGAATATCCTCTTCATATACTAAATCCCCAGCATCCCAATCTTGATCAATCAAATGAAAACTTATCGTCAAGGTAGGTTCCTGATTTTTCAAAGTCCAGAATAGTGGTGCGGGCCCAGCATATTTTGGCAACTTCCCAAAATGCACATTTAATACACCCATGGGAAAACTTGAAAAAATCTCCTCTTTTATTTTTTTGGAAAACCCGAAGCTTATTCCAATATCTGAATCTTTGCTAATAGAAGCCCAGCCATCTTTTGAAATTTGATCCCAATCAATTATTGGTAGGTTGCTTTGCTCCAAAAAGCCGATAAGCTGGGGATTAAAATTAGGCCCCTGAAGCTGAGTAACTACTCCCGATATTTCATGCGTTTTACCTAATTCAATAATAGCAGGAATGCTCCAGTTACTTTGAGTAAAAAATATGATTTTCATTGATAAATATTAATTATTCAATAATAAAACTTGAAACTAGGCCTATAATGTTACCCTTCCAAACAAGAAGATCGAGAAATTGAAAATGCTGATTGACTTTTCTTTGTTAGCATCTTCAAGAGATCATTCTTAATTTCAAGCCCATAATTAATTCGCCCTATATGAAATCAATTCAGCAAACCAGATTTTTAAAAGGATTATTTCTATTGTTTGTAATTGGACTACTCCCCTGGAGTGTAGATGCTCAGATATTTAGAACTCCTCAGCAATTTACTTTTCAAGATACGCTGAGAGGAAGTAATACTCCAGATAGATCTTGGTGGAACTTAGAACATTATCATCTCAAAGTAAAAGTTGACCCTGACACAAAATCAATTTCAGGATCCAATTTGGTTACCTATACGGTTTTAGATAAAGCAAAAAGACTTCAAGTCGAACTGCAAGAACCGATGAAATTGTTGAAAGCCACGCAGGGAAACCAAGAATTGAAGATCGAAAAAATCGGATATAGTTACTTGATCACACCAGCAATCAAACAAGAGGTGGGGCAATCCTACCAGTTTGAATTATTTTTTGAGGGTTCGCCAGTGATTGCGGTTAGACCACCTTGGGATGGAGGTTTGACTTGGAATGAAGACAGTAATGGTCTTCCTTTTATTGCCAATTCCAATCAGGGAATTGGAGCAAGTATATGGTGGCCCAACAAGGATTATCCAGCAGATGAACCAGATAAGGGAGTTCTAATTTCAGTAGAAGTTCCTGAAAACCTTATGGATGTATCCAATGGAAGACTGATTAAGACTGACCATAACAAGGAACAGAAAACAAAAACCTATCATTGGGAAGTGACCAATCCAATTAATAACTACGGCGTCAATATAAATATTGGGGATTATGTTCACTTTGGAGAAAAGTACGAAGGTGAAAAAGGCACTTTGGATATGGATTATTATGTACTGAGAGAAAACTTAAAGAAAGCTAAAAAGCAGTTTAAGGATGCTCCAAAAATGATGGAGGCATTCGAATACTGGTTTGGCCCCTACCCTTTTTATGAAGACAGTTATAAGCTAGTGGAAACACCCTATCTAGGGATGGAGCACCAAAGTTCGGTTACCTATGGAAACAACTACGCAAATGGTTACTTGGGAAGAGACTTGAGCGGAACCGGATGGGGAATGAAATTTGATTTCATCATCATCCATGAATCTGGGCATGAATGGTTTGCCAATAATATTACTTACAAGGATGTAGCTGACATGTGGATCCACGAAAGTTTTACTGCCTATTCAGAGAATCTCTTTTTGGACTACTATTATGGAAAAGAGGCAAGCCGTGACTACGTGCTCGGTACCCGTAAAAACATCAACAATGACATTCCAATCATAGGTCCTTACGGAGTAAATCAGGAAGGTTCTGGAGACATGTACTACAAAGGAGCAAACATGCTCCACATGATTCGTCAAATTGTAAATGATGATGAAAAATGGAGAGGAATATTAAGAGGTTTAAATAAGGAATTTTATCATCAAACTGTAAGCACCGATCAGGTGGAAAGCTTTATCAGTCAAAAAGTAGGATTAAACCTTTCTTCTGTTTTTGATCAGTATTTAAGGGATATAAGAATCCCAATTCTGAGTTATTATTTTGAAGATGGGAAATTATTTTATCGATGGGAAAATGCAGTGGAAACACTGAACATGCCTGTAAAAATATTCTGGGAAAACGGAGAAGAAACTTGGTTAAATCCCAGCACGAGATGGGAAAGTATTGATACAAAAAGCAGTCAAAAAAGTCTTGTAGTGGATCCAAATTTCTATGTGGGATCGCTTAATATTTCAGGAAAATAAAAAAGCTTCTTACAAAAAAACGGCCTCCATATCAGAGGCCGTTTTTTTGTATCATCTAGTTCATTAACATTTCAATCAGCTGTGCTGGTGCTTTTACGGTTTGTACCATTTCATCAGCCAGTTCCTTATGGAGTTCGTATTCCAAATCAAATATCAGACCTGACACAAACACTTTGTCCATTTTTAGGTCTTGCTCAAATCGATCAAACTTTCGTTTACCTGTGAGTTGAATCCCATATTGTTGGAAAACTTTTGTTATTCTCTTTAGCTCATTTACATTTTTCATAAGCTTACTGTTAATAGTTATTGGTTTAGTTTTAGACGTAGGCAGCAGCTTCGGAATCAAACTCTTCTACATCTGTATCTTCAAGCTCGATATGTTTTTTCTCACTTTTACCAAGCTTGAACATCAATCGATCAAATAAGTAATAGATCACAGGTACTACCACCAAGGTCAAGAACATGGAGGAAAGTAGACCTCCAATAATAACCCAGGCAAGACCATTTTTCCATTCAGCTCCCGCTCCACCAGCCAAGGCAATAGGAAGCATCCCAATCACCATTGCCACAGTAGTCATCAAAATGGGACGAAATCTAATTTTCACTGCTTTCTCTAATGCTTCCTTCACTTCTACCCCAGCTTCTTTTAGCTGGTTTGTAAAGTCTACTAAAAGAATAGCGTTTTTAGCAACCAATCCCATCAACATGATCAGTCCCATGATACTAAAGATGCTTAGGGTTCCTTTGGTCAAAGCCAATGCCAAAAGCGAGCCCATTAAGGCCATAGGCAATGAGAACATAACTACCAGTGGATAAACATAGGAGTCATAAAGAGCCACCATAATCAGATAAATAAGGATTATAGATGCCATTAAAGCCAATCCCAAACTACCGAAACCTTCACTTTGGTTTTTCATATCTCCATCATAATTGATCTGGACTTGCTGTGGTAATGTCATCTGATCAATAGCTGCTGTCAACTCAGCCCCAACATTACCAGAAGGGACTCCTGCTACCTGAGAAGTAATTTTCACAGAAGATACACGGTCTCTTCTTTCCAGTTTTGTCGGCCCTTCGGATTGGGTAACCTTTGCAAACTGAGCCAATTTCACCTGTTGACCTTTTCTGTTAACAAAAGCCAAATTCTCTACATCAGAAATAGATTTTCGGTCAAACTCATTCAGCTTAACCATGATATCATATTCGTAATCTCCATCCGTGTATTTTGAATCATCATTTCCATTGAAAGCCACCTGAAGCGCTCCACCGACCATATCCATGGACAAATTCAATTCATTCATTTGATCACGATCAACCTCTATTTTGATTTCAGGGTTACCAGATTCCAGTGAACTTTCAATTTTTCTCGTTCCTCGGATATCAGCTAATATTCCCATGATCTTCTCAGAAGTCACTCGGATACTATCTTTATCCGGTCCAGAAACAATGACCTGAATCGGCGCATCATTCGCAGTCCCCATAATGGAAATTGGGACAGCTGTATATTCAGCCCCTGTGATATTTTCCTCTAAGTAATTCTCTACGTTTCTTGCATAATCAGGACCTGAAAGTGATCTATTTTCCTTCCCTACCAGTTTTACGGATATTTCAGAAGTAAATGGTGAGGATTGAGAACCAGTATACTGACCACTGGAAACACCAACAGTTGTAAACACTTCAGTCACTTCAGGAAGAGTTCTTAAGTAATCTTCCACTTCTCTAGTCTTGAAATTTGTTTGCTCTAAAGTGGCGTCTTTTGGTAATTCCAAACGTATTAAAAACTCACCTCGATCTCCCTGGCTTACAAACTCGCTGCCTATAAAACCATTTCCTACCAAGAGGAATGATGAAACAAATAAGACAAATGTGATCCCCATTAAAACGAGTTTATGAGCAAATCCCCATCTCAATATACTTACCAACCAGTCTACAAAGCCATCTAAAAAACTTTCAAATCCATAGATGATCTTTCCAAAAAAGGAATCCTTGCTTAAATGCTCCAATTTAGAAAATCGCGAAGTCAATAATGGGATCAGTGTAAATGCCACCAACAAGGAAATCATTGTGGCCGTGGCGACTGTGATACTGAATTGGGTAATGATACCCGCAATCAATCCACCAGTCATCGCCAACGGAACAAAAACCACAACGATTACCAGGGTGATAGAAACAACTGTTGATCCTATTTCTCTAATTCCGTCATAAGAAGCTTGGGCAATAGATTTACCCATTTCCAAGTGACGGTAAATATTTTCGATGACCACAATGGCATCATCCACCAAGATCCCTACGACCAATGAGAGAGCAAGCAAACTCATCAAGTTCAACGTAAATCCCGCTAAATACATCACAGTAAAAGTCGCAATGATGGAAGCAGGCACCGCAATCATTACGATCACCGCATTACGAATACTGTGCAAGAACAATAACATGATCAGTGCAACGAGTAGAATGGCGATCCCTAAATCTTTGATTACATCGTTTGCTGCCTCTAGCGTAAACTCAGAAGTATTTTGAGATATTTCAAAGGAAACTCCTTCTGCATTATAAGTAGTCTCCAATAAGTGAAGTTCATGCTCAATTACCTCTGAAACTTCTACTGCGTTGGCATCAGACTGCTTTTGTACTGTCAGACCAATCGCTGCTTTTCCATTCAGCCTGGTTAATATTTCTTCATCCTTGAAATCATCCTGCACCTCTGCTACTTCTTTCAACTGAATCGGAGATTGATCATCTCGGTAAGCAATGATTAAATTTTCTATTTGCTCAACAGAAGAGAATTTACCCGCCAATCGAATTAGGATCTGGCTATCCTCGTTTTTCAATCTACCTGTAGGAAAATCCAGATTACTGGCATTGATAACTTGAGCTACAGTAATCGGAGAAATCCCATAGGCTTCTAGCTTGTTTCTATCCAAATTGACTTTGATCTCACGCTCCGTTCCGCCCAGCATATTCACTTGAGCTACCCCACTGATTTTTGATAGAGATGGTTGAATCTTATTTTTCACCAAATCATAAAATTGAGATGGGTTCAAGTCTGAATAAACAGCCATTTGCATGATCGGTAAATCATCCAGATCAAACTTCCCTAAACTTGGGGGGTCGGCATCCTCTGGCAAGTCTCCTAATATCGCATTGATCTTACGCTGTGCCTCCTGAAGTGAAACATCCACATTTTGGCCAGCCTCAATCTCAATGGTGATGATAGAAATACTCTCTTGAGAAATAGAATTCATTGATTTGATTCCTTCCAAGGAAGCCACGGCATCTTCGATTTTTTTGGTTACAGATGTTTCCACCTCCGATGGTGCTGCTCCAGGATAGACCGTAGAAATAGTCACCACATTAGCTTCCATTTTAGGTAATAACTCATAGGATAATTGCGTGTAGCTAAAAATCCCCAGTAAAGTCAGTACCGTAAAAAGGACGACGACCATGGTCGACCTTTGAATTGATATTTTAGTAATATTCATGCTTACTGAACTTTAACTTTGGTGCCTTCTTTGATATTGATCAAACCAGAAGAAATCACTTCCTGACCTGCTGTTAAGCCGTCAAGAACTTCCACAGTACCTTCATCTAATGGATTGATTGTCACTTGATGGTAGACTGCCTTACCATCTTCAATTGTATAAACACCTGGGTTTTTCAAACTTCCCACCACTGATTTCCTTTGGATTTGGAGAACTTCTTCATCTTGAGAAAATTCAAATTCAGCAGTTCCGAACATGCCTGCTTTGATAGCATCGGCATCTTTTCCAGACATCTCTAAAATGACCTCATACTTGAATGATCCATCAGCCTTGTCAGAGATAAAGTCTACTTTTCCAGAAAACTTCTCACCGGAAATAGCATTTACTTTTACGGGGATCACATCTCCATTTTTTACTTTAGAAATCTCATTCTCAGAGACTTTTACAGAAAGCTTCAGTGGGTTTTTATTGATGATTTCCGCAATCGGCATTCCTGGAGAAACCAAAGTTCCCATTTCATAAAAGTCTTCATTTATAAATCCCGAAATAGGCGCAGTAATTTGAGTATCAGAAAGCCTCTTTTTTAAAGCATCAAACTGCGCATTTGCAATTTTAAAAGCCTTCTCGTTTTCCTCGTATTGCTTCTTAGTGATTGCGTCCGTCTCTGCAAGATTTGCATATCGAGCCAAATCCTTCTCTGCTTGATCTCTGTTCAATTTCGCAATTTCATAATCGGCACGAATCAAGCGGTCATCTACCTGCACAATCAAATCTCCTCTTCTCACATAATCTCCTTTTTTCCTTAGGATTTTTACAATGGAACCTGAAGTTTCAGCCATCAATTTCAATTCTTGATGAGGTTCAAAAACTCCATTTGCCTCAAAATTCCTGTTGACTGTTTTTGCTTCAACTCTCTCTGTAGTCACCGAGATATAGTCACTGGATTTCATTGCCAGGGTAGCTGATTCATTCAGCTCTGCTTTGTTGTTGTAAAGTGTAAAAGCAACTGCTCCTACTGCTACAAACATGAATATGATAATTAATGCCTTTTTCATTGTTGGTCTTAGTTTAAAAGGTTGGATATTTTGCCGGTAGAATTCAAAATTTCTAATTGAGATATTCTAACCTGAATGATTTGATTGTTGTAGTTAGCTTGGGCTGAGCGCTGGGTAGTTTCAGCCTCCAAAAGATCCGTCAAGGGACTTAATCCTTCTTTGTACAAGAGTTCCGAATCACTTAATACATCATTGGCCAAAGCCAAATTGTCTTTTAAAGCTTCCAAAGTACTCAGGGAATTGAAGTAAGAATTAATCGCTGTTTGGTACTCTAAATTCGCTGCATCTTCTGCTTGAAGTTGATCCAGTCTTAATTGCTCAGCGCTTATTTTGGATTGAGCTGCTTTGGACTTGGTCTGCAAACCGTCAAAAATGGGTATCTGAAGTTTCAGTCCGACCAAGAATCCCTTATGCCATACTTTCCCTTCACTTAAAAAGTCAAAGTTTTGAGAGAATGCATTGGTATTCCAGTCAGCAAAACCAACCAGCTGTGGTAGATGTTGAGATCTGATATTCTTATACTCGTATTCATAAAGCTGTTCTTGAACCCCTAGCAATTGAATATCTTTTCTATCAAAGACATTTAAGTCAGCAATCTGAAATTCCTGCACCTTTTCATTCATATTAGCGATGCTTCGATCAAAAGAAACTTCAGTATCCACAGGAATCCCCATTACTAATTTCAAATAACCTTCGCTCTTGTTGATTGCGATTTCTAGGTTCTCCAATTCACTTTGAACAGAAGTCAGATTAACTTTCACCCTATTCAAATCAACTTTTCTTGCCAAGTCATTATCGTATTGAGATTGAAGTATTTTCTCAAACCCTTTTAATTGGTCGATATTAGCCAGTAAGTTTTCTTTTTGAAGGTAGTTCCTAAGTAGCTCTTGGACATTTCATGAATGATATCTTCCTCACTCTGTAAAACTCCTCCCCTGTTTTGGCAGCTTTAAGCCCAATCAAATAGGAATTACTATAAATCAACTGACTTAACTCAAACCCAGCTTTTAATGACTGCGGAACACCTAATGAAATCACTTCGATATCTCCAGGATCACCTGGTACTGCCTGAGGGAATACATCGATAAAATTATTGTATTGTCCATAAGCAGATAACTGAGGTAATCCAGCTCCACGTATTTCGTCACGATTGTACTTGGCTTTGGTCTCATCCAAAACCGCCTTTTTCAAATTTCTGTTGTTTTCAATGCCAATTTGTAAGGTTTGCTTTAAGTCTAAAGTGTCAGGGTACTGGATCTCTCCCGAACTCGCTTGCGCAAAAACCAAATATGGACTGAGCAGAAACATCAGAATTGTCAAATATTTTCTGAACATGGTATTAAATAATAGTTAATTTATAATATTAAAGTTGGTTCTGTGATTAGAGAACTATATAGATAAATTTTTTTAAGCTTGTTGCTTTTTGAATCTCTCAAACAAGGATGGAATCTCCTGTTTAAAAAAGCATAGGAAATTTGAAAAATCTCTCATTCTACAATTGAATTCTGGGTTCTTTTCGGTTCTCACTTCCAACACCTCATCAATAAATTTTTGAATCTCGGCAATGTTTTGAAGCTCCTTTTCAAAGTCTTCTCTCCAATCACTCACCTTCAATGCAAAATATCTTTTCCTGTCTCCAGGTCTTGTACTATACACACATCTTCCTTTAGCCTGAAGAAAAGTAAGAGCATTACTTACCGTACTTTTACTTACTCCTAATTGCTCCACTATCTCATCAAAAGAAACCTCACCTTCTTCATGTACCAAAAGCAAACCGATAATTCTTCCTACTAGAGGCTGCATTCCCTTATGCTCATGAAATACTCCAATGCGCTCTATTAATTCCTTATGTTTTTCAGTTAAAATCATACGCCATTAATTTGGGTTATGCCGATACTAACGGGACAAAGATAAACAAAGTTCAGTTAGTTCTGCAAATACAGAACCAAAATATTTTATTTATTTCTAAAGCTAGTCAAAAACCAATTCTTAATAACAATGATTGTGGATCATTAATATTTCATTTTCAAACATTAGGGACTATATTTCAAATTGAACCAATAGCTAACAACCCAATTTGTCATGCTTCAGCTAATAGCAAATGCCAAAAACAATCCTAAAAAAGTAGCGATTGTAGACCAAGGAAAAGAATATACTTACCAAGATTTATCAAATAGTAGTAATGCAGTTGCCTCTATGCTATTAGGTGATAAATCAGACCTGAACGAATCCCCAGTGGCATTTATGGTGTCTCCAGGTTTTGACTATGTTGCAACTCAGTGGGGAATCTGGAGAGCCGGAGGAATTGCGGTTCCTTTATGTATCACCTACCCTCTTCCTTCATTGCAATATGTTATTGAAGACACTCAAGCCTCCATTATTGTAGTTGGGGAGGAATACCAAAACATACTTAATGAATACCAAAAAGATCCCAAATTTAAATTTTTCAATGTAAGTGATTCCAAACAGTTTTCGAGGTCCTTCACCCTACCCGAAATATCCAAGGATAGGCCTGCCATGATCCTCTATACTTCGGGAACCACTTCGCTCCCCAAAGGTGTATTGACCACGCATGCTAATATAGAATCTCAGATTTCCACTTTGGTGAAAGCATGGGAATGGAGTTCCGATGATTATATTCTCGAAATATTGCCTTTACATCATGTTCATGGCATCATCAATGTACTTTGCTGTGCCTTGTGGTCTGGAGCTACTGTTGAATTTTTAAATCAATTCAGTGCCAAAGAAGTCTTCAAAATTTTCCTTAAAGGGAAATTGAATGTCTTTATGGCTGTTCCAACCATTTATTTTAAACTCATCTCTGAATGGGAAAAACTATCTGAAGAGGAACAAAAAGAACTGCATCAAGCCATGTCAAATTTCAGATTGATGATCTCAGGTTCTGCTGCATTGCCTGTTTCTGTCATGGAAAAATGGAAAGAAATTTCAGGTCATTATTTACTGGAGCGTTATGGAATGACCGAAATAGGTATGGCTGTCAGTAACCCTTATCATGGAGAAAGAAGAGCAGGTCATATTGGACAACCTCTTCCTGGCGTATTATTAAGAACAGTTGATGAAGAAGGACAACCTGTAAATGCAGGTGACCCGGGAGAAATTCAGATAAAGGGTCCATCGGTATTCAAAGAGTATTGGGGCAAGCCTGAGGCAACAGCCAAAAGTTTTACAGAAGATGGTTGGTTTAAAACTGGAGACATTGCTGTCCTAGAAGATAATTACTATCGAATCTTAGGGAGGGATTCTATAGATATCATCAAGTCCGGAGGGTATAAAATCTCAGCTTTGGAAATAGAGGAAGTATTAAGGAAACACACAGAAATAAAAGATTGTGGTGTGGTGGGAATTCCTGATGAGGAATGGGGAGAATTGGTTGTTGCGGCATTGGTGGCCGATAAAGAATTTGATACCAAAGAGTTAAACTCCTGGATTAGAGAAAGGATGCCTTCCTACAAGACTCCAAGAAAATACATCTTCATCCCGGATTTACCTAGAAACGTGATGGGGAAAGTGACCAAAAACGAATTGAAAAAACTTTTCTAAAATCCATGTTCATATACGGTTTAGCTTTACTTTCTTTCTCTTATCTCCTTGGGCAATGGCTAGGTGAAATTTTAGGTAAATTAATAGGTATCAATTCCAATGTAGGTGGAGTTGGTTTTGCCATGATCATTTTGATGCTATTAAAAGAACTTTTCGAAAGGAAAGGTTGGTGGAATACTGAATTGATATTGGGTATCAACTTTTGGAATAAAATGTACATACCGGTTGTCATCGCAATGGCTGCCAGTTTGAATGTACAATCTGCTGTCTCCAGTGGGCTATTGGCTGTTTTAGTGGGATTAATTCCAGTGGCATTTGCATTTATTTTCTTCCCTTTCCTTTTAAGGTTCTTCAAAGAGATTTAGCATGGAAGAATTACTAAAAGTAGTGGACAAGAATGGACTAATCGTTGGTTTCTTCTGCATAGGAGTTTTAGCATTTGGTTCCGAAATACTTTCCAAAAAATTCTTTCAAGGAAAAATCCCAGGTTCTGCCATAGCTATTTTCCTTGGTCTAGTCCTAGGATACTTAGGAGGTCTGTTTACAGGTGGTTCAAAAGGGATAGCAGACATCCCTATCTTTCAGGGAATAGGAACTCTTGGTGGTTCCATGTTTCGGGATTTTGCAATTGTGGCAACAGCCATGGGAGCAAGTTATGTCTTGGTGAAGAAATCCGGGTTATTAGGATTTGCCTCTCTACTATTTGGGATTTTGATCTTCTTTTTCTCTGGAGTAGCGGTAGCATATATGTGGGGAATTTCGGACCCTATCAGTTTGTGTACCATAGGCGCAGGTGCATGCACCTACATCGTGGGACCTGTTACTGGTGCTGCTTTGGGAGCTGACTCTGATATCATAGCTTTGAGTATTGCAATTGGAGTAGTTAAGACAATTGCTGTCACCATTTTCACCCCAGTATTTGCCAAAAAAATAGGCCTAAAAAGCCCTGGATCAGCAATGGCCTACGGGGGGATCATGGGTACTTCCAGCGGCGTCGCGGCAGGATTAGCTGCTACAGATCCAAAATTGGTTCCTTATGGTGCAGTAACCGCTACATTTTATACAGGATTGGGCTGTTTGATTTGCCCATCCCTTTTTTATCTGGTATTGGAATTTATTTTTTCTTGATCATTCAACTATTTCTCTACCTTACTTTCAAAGTTGAACACCTTTATTCGGTGATTTTACAAAGTCATTAAGCCACTTGTTGCAGGTATATTATTAATTACTTCTAGAATATATATGACTAAAAAGGCGTAATAAATAATAATTGAAAACTAAACCAACACACCCGAAATACTTGCAAAAGCTAGGTTTCGGGTTTTTTATTATTTGGAACAATTAAAAATTATTACCAGAATTGATTTCAGGAGAAAAGCAGGATGCTTAAATAACCGTTTTTGAATTACTTTTGACTTATGTCAATGCCCAAGTTATTCACAGGAGTATTTATAATTCTGTTCTTTCAAGTTTCACAAGTAGTTTTCGGACAATCAAGTATCTCAGGGTTCATCCATGATGAGCTCACTCAGGTTCCATTGGAATTTGCCAGCGTAGCAGTATATCAACTATCCGATAGTTCCTTGATCAATGGTGGAATCACTGATGAAGAAGGGGCATTTTTAATTTCAGAGTTAGATGCAGGAGATTATTTGTTAAAAATCACCTATATCGGCTATGGATCTAAAACTATTTCAGATTTACATTTAGGCGACAAGGAAAGCAAAAACCTAGGAGTACTTTCTATCTCACCAGATCAGACTACGCTCGAAGGTGTGGAAATCCAAGGCCAAAAACTTTCCACCGAATTTCAATTACAGAAGCAAAGTTATTCTGCAGAAAGTTTCCAGGCAGCACAGGGAGGAAATGCGGCTGATATTCTTAAAAACCTTCCAGGGGTAGCCATCAATGTAGATGGCCAGATTTCTATTAGGGGTACAAGTGGGTTTGTGGTGATGATCAATGGGAAACCCGTTCAATCTGACCCTATGATGATTCTAAGTCAATTGCCTGCCAACAGTATTGAAAAAATAGATTGGATCTCCTCTCCTTCTGCTCAATACGACTCGGAAGGAAAAGCCGGAATGATCAACGTGATTACAAAATCAGGAACTACCGATGGCTTGTACATGCAGTTCAATACCAAGCTAGGAATGCCTCCAATCGAAAATTATGGAAATGCAGAACGAGCGAAACGATATGGAGCCGACTTTAACCTAAACTACCTTAAAGGCAAGTGGGACATTTCCGTTGGAGCCAGTTTTCAGAGAAATGACATCGCTGGAAGAAGAGTTGGGAATGTGATGACCATGTCCGGTGACACAACCACATTTTTTCCTTCTGAAGGAGAAAGAAGCATCGACGAAAAAAACTACTCCGGAAGATTTACGATTGGATATAATCCATCCGAAAGAAGTGCTTTTAGCCTTGGATTCTATGGAGCTGTCAGAGACAAACTTCGAACTGCCGACATTCTCTATTATGACAATCACGCCATAGCAAATGGGCAGGAACTTTATAATTTCCAATATTTTAATGCCAATGACCAAAGCCGAAGAGGTGATGTAGTTTTAGGAAGCCTTGATTATTCTCACATTTTTGAGAATGAATCCAAAATAAGCACCTCCTTCCTCTATGAATACAGTATGCTAGGTGGTCCAACTTCTAATCTAAACTTAGGTTATCCTGATCTAAGCACAGTGTACCAAGAGGAATACAACACCAACGATAATCCATTAAACGGAATTCGCTATAATTTAGACTATACTTTCAAGCCCTATTCATTTGGTCAATTATTAGCGGGATATCAATTCCGAAAATTAGATCATAAGGGAGACTTCCTTTATGAGAGAAAAAATAATGAAACAGGTGAATTTGAACTGGTTCCAGAATTTTCAAGTAACGTTGAATTAAAGAGGAATATCCATGCAGCCTATCTACAACTTGATAAGGAATTTGAAAAATTCAATTATGGCATAGGCCTTAGAGTGGAAAGCATGGATCGAAGTTTTGATCTGGAAGATAAAGCTGGTATTGTAGACACCGTATATCAGTACGATTTTATCAGACCATTCTTTAGTGCAAACCTAGGTTATCAGGTAAATGAGGAGCTTCAACTGAAAGCAAGCTTCAGCCAAAGAGTAGAGAGAACTACCACGTTCAAAATGAATCCTTTCCCAGAAAGAGAACACAGCGAAACCTTGGAGCAAGGTGATCCAAACCTCCTCCCTGAATTTATCAACCAAGTAGAATTGGGAGTCATTAAAACCTGGGATGCTTCTAGCTTTTATGCGACAGCGTACCATTCCAGAGTGAAAAATCTGGTAAATAGAGTAAACACCGTTTACAATGACACGATTTTGAATAGAATTTATTCCAATGTTGGAACAGGAAAATCCACGGGAATTGACATGGGACTTGAAATATTTCCAACCAGCTGGTGGAAAGTCTTCGGAGGATTAAATCTCTACCATTATTCCATAAAAGGCAGTTTTGATGATCGTCCTGTAAATACGGAGAGCTGGGTACATTCAATCAATATCAACACCACTTTCACCCTCCAGAAAAACTGGAGCATTCAGGGAACATTAAATTACCTATCTGAAAGAGTAACAGCTCTGGGAGAAGATTCTAGATTTTACACCCCGAGTATTGTTGTCAAAAAAAGCTGGATGGATGGAAGGTTAGCTGCTAACTTGGTATGGCAAAATATCGATATGGGGATTTTGGACACCAATGAACAACGAATCACTACTTATCGGGACGGTGAGTTCTACACGACTACAAATTACATCCAGGAAGTAGATATGATCATTTTGAACCTTTCCTATACGCTCAATCGTTCCAAAAACAAAGCGAAATTCGTCAAAAGTGAGTTTGGCGAGAAAGAGTTTTAACTAATTGAAATGAGCGATTCAAAAGAAGTTCTGATAAAAAACATGGTCTGCCCACGCTGTATTGAAGCAGTAAAAACGACCATGAATGAGTTAGAAATCTCTTTTCAATCAGTAGAGTTGGGGAAAGTTATCCTTCAGGAAAATTTAACTGAGAATCAAGAAGAGCTTCTTTCCTCGAAATTAGATAATCAGGGATTCGAACTTTTGAAAGGTGAAAAATCAGCAATCATATCAAAGATAAAATCACTATTGATTGATCAAATTCATTATTCAAATGAAGTTCTGCTCACCAATTATTCTACTTTTTTGGCAGAAAAACTAAATCAGGAATACTCTCATTTATCGCGTTTATTTTCCTCTGTAGAGGGTATCACTATAGAAAAATTCATCACCAGGCAGAAAATCGAAAAGATCAAAGAGCTGCTCATCTACAATGAGCTAACATTATCCGAAATCGCTTTCAAAATGGATTATTCCAGTGTTGCCTACCTTTCTACCCAGTTCAAAAAAGAGACTGGGATGACTCCTTCTGAGTTTAAAAAAGACAAAAAATCAATTCGTAAGAGCCTTGATCAATTGTAAATTCATTAGTCGAATTCCTTACATTTAAAGATGGAAAAAACACAAGGCTTCCCCTCTTTACTCGCTTATTTTAGGGCTATCCAGCCCATTTCAGAAGAGGCAGCTGAAGCCTTAAATTCCATAGCTTTCGAAATCAAAACTCCCAAAAACAAACACGTCCAAGAAATTGGGCAAACTTGTCGCACCTATTATTTTGTCAGCTCCGGTCTTGCAAGAATCTATTATTTGAAGGATGGAATAGATGTCACCGAATATTTTGCTTTTGAGAATGACATGATTATCCGCGCCGAAAGTTTGTTCACTGGAAAGCCCAGCAAAAAGGCAATTCAAGCTATAGAAGACACCGAACTTATCGGAATCTCAGCCTCCAAATTGGAAACCTTGTTTGATTCTTACCCAGAAATTGAAAGGCTATTTAGAAAAATGATGGAAATGTCCTACGTAGCTTATGTCAATCGAATTGAAAGTTTGCAATTTCATAGTGCTGATGAAAGATACCGACAATTACTAAGCGGTTTCCCCTCACTTTTGGAAAGAATCCCATTAAAACATATCGCATCTTACCTTGGTATCACCCAAGTAAGCCTTAGTAGAATCCGGGCGAGCATCCGTTGATTATTTAACAAATGTAAAAGGATCAGGAAGCAGGGAAAGTGACCTTTGTGTCAAATTCTAATCTCTTGACGAATCCTATTTTAGGTCTAAAAGCAAACTGGAAACAATTCCTCATCTTGGTCATTGTCAACGCTTTGGTTGGATCGATGCTGGGAATGGAACGTTCAATTTTCCCTCAGTATGCTTCTGAAATTTTCGGTCTGAGTTCCAATTTTGCCTTTTTATCTTTCATCACAGCTTTTGGTTTCTCCAAAGCAATAACCAATTACCTGACAGGGAAATTTGCCAATAATTTCGGTCGAAAGAAGCTGTTGATTTTAGGTTGGATTTTAGCCATTCCAGTTCCAATTCTTTTGATTTTTGCTAGCAATTGGAATTATGTTATTCTAGCAAATGTCCTTCTAGGAGTCAGCCAAGGCTTGACTTGGGGAAGTACGGTCATCATGAAAATCGATTTAGTCGGTGAAAAAGACAGGGGTTTTGCGATGGGAATGAATGAGTTTGCAGGCTATTTATCCTTGGGAGTCAGCGCTTATTTATCCGCGTACCTAGCTGAGAAATTCGGAGTATCCCCCACTCCGTTTTATATAGGAGTTGTGGTTTCTATTCTGGGATTACTCCTTTCTATTTTTCTGGTCAAAGACACCCATCACTTTGTGAAAAAAGAGTCAGAAATAGCAACTTTAGAAAAAGTAGAACGAGTTTTTCTTCAAACCTCAATCAAAAACAAGACCTTAAGTAGCATCACCCAAGCTGGATTGATCAACAACCTTAATGACGGAATGGTCTGGGGACTTTTGCCAGTTTTATTATTATCCAATGGATTTAGTCTGAACCAAACAGGTGTAATTACTGCTACTTATCCTTTGATTTGGGGAATTGGTCAGCTTGGAACAGGGAAAATGGCGGATCGATTTTCTAAAAAGAAGATGATTTTTGGCGGAATGCTCCTTCAAGGTTTGACCCTCTTGCTTCTTCCAAATTTGATGAATTACCATCTTCAGATTTTATTTATGGTGCTTTTGGGTTTTGGAACAGCTTTGGTTTACCCCACATTTATGGCCGCAATCGCTGATCATACCCATCCAGTACAACGAGCAGAAAGTATTGGCACATTTCGATTATGGAGAGACCTGGGATATGCTTTTGGAGCCATTTTATCAGGAATTCTTGCTGACCAATGGGGAATTCCAGTAGCTATTTTTTCCATTGGAATACTGACCATCGCTTCATCTGTTATCGTAAAATTCAGAATGGAGGAAAGTTCTCCATCCGACAAAATCTTATAAAAGAAGCTCAAAATTCCATAACAAAATTGGATGACATAATTCCGAAGTTTGTAAAGTCATTAGACCACAACACATCATGTCAACCACTGCAAGTAATATAGAATTAGTAAAAAACACTTTCCCAGTCACTGGGATGACTTGTGCATCCTGTGCAAATAGTGTTGAAACCATTTTATCCTATACTGATGGTGTAAAATCTGCTTCGGTCAATTTCGCATCCAATTCTGTCTTAGTGGAATATGATCCCAGCCAAATTCAACCTGAGGGTTTAAATGAAGCTTTGACCGCGATCGGTTATGGTTTGGTCGTCACTGACGGAAATTCAGAAGAAGCCGGAGAGAAAGCACAACAAGAATATTACGAAGAAGTCAAGAAAAGAACGATTGGAGCAGCAATTCTGACCCTTCCGATATTTATTCTTGGGATGTTTTTTATGGATTGGGAACCGGGAAAATGGATTTCTATGGTTTTAGCAATTCCTGTTCTCTTCATTTTTGGTAAAAGCTTCTTTGTAAATGCCTTGAAGCAAGCCAAGTATGGCAAAGCAAATATGGATACGCTGGTAGCTTTGAGTACCGGAATAGCATTTGTTTTCAGTGTTCTAAACACGTTATTTCCAGAGTTCTGGACTGAAAGAGGGATCATGCCTCATGTTTATTTTGAAGCGGCTACTGTCATTATCACCTTTATCAGTTTTGGTAAGCTTCTCGAAGAAAAAGCAAAGTCCAATACTACTACGGCTTTAAAAAAGCTGATGGGGCTTCAACCAAAATCACTAAAAGCGATTATCGATGGAAAGGAAAAAGAAATCCGAATTTCAGAAGTCCAGAAAGGCTATGAAATCATCGTCAGACCAGGCGAAAAAATCCCTGTAGATGGCAGTGTAATCTCAGGCAGCTCTTTCGTCGATGAAAGTATGATTTCTGGCGAACCTGTTCCAGTAGAGAAAAAAGAAAAGGATGCAGTCTTTGCAGGCACGGTCAATCAAAAAGGTAGCTTTCATTTCAAGGCAGAAAAAGTTGGTAGTGAAACTCTCCTTTCCCAAATAATCAAACGAGTGCAGGAAGCTCAAGGCAGCAAAGCTCCAGTACAGAAGTTGGCGGATAAAATCGCTGGAATCTTTGTCCCTACCGTAATTCTTATTTCTATTATAACCTTTGGAGCTTGGATGTTTTTTGGTGGAGATGAGGCATTTACCCATGCTCTTCTGACTTCCGTGACAGTCTTGGTGATTGCATGTCCTTGTGCTTTGGGCCTTGCCACCCCTACCGCTATCATGGTGGGAGTTGGAAAAGGAGCAGAAAACAATATCCTGATCAAGGATGCCGAAAGCTTGGAATTAGCGCACAATGTAAATGCGATTGTATTAGATAAAACAGGAACCATCACAGCAGGAAAACCAAGTGTAAGCAATGAAAAATGGCTTTCTGAAGAACTAAGAAAAGATTTTAGTCCAATTCTTCTGGCTATTGAATCCAAGTCAGAGCATCCATTAGCAGAGGCAGTTTCAAAGCATTTGGTAGAAAGCCAGGTCAATAAATCTAAAATTCAGAATTTCCAAAGTATCACTGGCAAAGGAGCCAAAGCAGAGGATGAATCAGGAATGACTTATTTCGTCGGCAATCAAAGACTGCTGGAATCAGAAGGAATTTCGATTTCAAATGAGTTTGAGAAGAAAGCGAATCAATGGAAATCAGAGGCCAAAACCGTGATTTACTTTGCCAATAAAAATGAACTTCTTGCAGTTTTATCCATTTCTGATGAAATCAAGCCTAGTTCAAAAAAGGCAATCGAGGAGCTAAAAAACCAAAAGATCGATGTCTACATGCTGACTGGAGACAATCAGCAGACAGCGGCAGAAGTAGCCAAGCAAGTTGGTCTGACTGATTTTAGATCGGAGGTTTTACCTTCTGACAAATCAGAATTCATCAAGGACCTTCAAAGCCAGGGAAAAGTCGTCGCGATGGTCGGCGATGGGATAAATGATTCCGAAGCTTTGGCACAGGCAGATGTCAGCATTGCGATGGGTCATGGATCTGACATTGCGATGGATGTGGCTAAAATGACCATTATATCTTCCGATTTAGAGGCAATTCCAAAGGCTTTAAGGCTTTCAAAAATGACTGTTCATGGAATTCATCAAAACCTATTTTGGGCCTTTATTTACAATCTAATTGGGATTCCGATTGCTGCAGGTTTGCTTTATCCAATTAACGGCTTCTTGTTGGATCCGATGATTGCAGGTGGAGCCATGGCCTTCAGTTCCGTCTCGGTAGTTTTGAATAGTCTTAGGTTAAAGGGTAAGAAATTGTAAATCCTATTAAAACATTGAATAGAAATTAAACAGAAATAGGATTTTCAAATTTGTCAGTCCGAGCGGAGTCGAGGACCCGGCTTCGACTCCGCTCAGCCTGACAAATAATATTTTTACTAGAAAAAATAGAAAGTCCTCAAACTGATTAAATATTAAATTAAAACTGATCCATAATGAAAACTCAAAAATTCAAAACCAATATCAATTGCGGTAATTGTCTGGCTAAAGTTACTCCAATGCTAAATGCAGAACCTAAAATCAAATCCTGGAATGTAGATCTGGAGAGTGACGATCGCATTTTAACCGTAGAGTCTGAGGATATTACTCCCGAAGAAGTCTTTAAAACCGTGATCAAAGCAGGATTTATTGCCAAACCTGAATAAATTGCAATTGAATTGAAATTTCAGGAATGCGAAAAATCTTATTGTTCTTTCTGCTTTTTACCTTAATTGCCAGTGCAAAAGCACAAACAAATTTGGCATTGCCAGTGGTAAAATCAAGTATTAAAGGGATCAATGTCTACGGGAAACCTATAGACAACCAAACCAGATGTCAACATTGGCATTCTGAATTGGACATCATCGCGATCAAATTTAAATGCTGTGATAAGTACTATCCATGCTATTCTTGCCATGAGGAAACTGCAGATCATGAACCTAAGGTCTGGCCAAAATCTGAATTTGATTCGAAAGCAATTCTTTGCGGAGTTTGCGGCACAGAGTTATCAATAACTGATTATCAAAGCAGTAACAACACTTGCCCAAAATGTAAAGCAGCGTTCAATCCTGGATGTAGTAACCACTACCATTTGTACTTCGAAACAGATAAGAAGAAAATAGAATAACCTATTTCCTAAAAAAACCGTACTTTTACAGCATTGAAAAAGACCATTTCCATAGCGCTTTCCTTCATCCTGCTTTTTGCAAGCATTGGGATGGCTAAATCCACACACTTCTGTGGTGGAATGGAAATGTTGAGTGAATTGGGATTAAAGGCATCCCATATTGATTGCGGTATGGAGCAAAAAACTCCAGATTGTGATACTGACCAAGACCATCCAAATCATTTCAAGTCCTCCAATTGCTGTGACAATGAATTTGAGCTAGTGAATATGGATGAGGATTTCAGCTTTGCTAAAGCAGGAATCAATCTTCATTTGAATTTCGCTGTCGCATTTGTACATACTTTTATTTTTAACGGAAACATTCAGGAAACTCCAATTGCTGAATATTTCTATTACTCCCCTCCCATTTTGAAACAGGACCATCAAGTTTTGTTTCAAACTTTCCTTATTTAATACTGTGATGCTCTGAGGTGAAGGCCTCAAAACTGTCCAAATCTTGTAAATCAAGATTGGTCAATTCCTATTCTGGTCATTTATCAGATTCATCACATGTTAAATTCTATCATCAAGTACTTTCTTGAAAACAAACTGGTAACAGTTCTCCTTCTGATCGCTATGATCCTATGGGGAATTATTACCGCTCCATTTGGTTGGGAAGTAGGTTCAATACCTTCGGATCCAGTGCCTGTGGATGCGATTCCGGATATCGGAGATAACCAGCAAATTGTTTTTACCAATTGGCCAGGAAGATCTCCTCAAGATATTGAGGATCAAATTTCCTATCCATTGACCACCTATTTATTAGGAATTCCGGGGGTAAAATCCATTCGAAGTTCTTCCATTTTCGGCTTTTCCAGCATTTACATCATCTTCAATGAAGACACTGAGTTCTATTGGTCAAGATCAAGAATTCTTGAAAAACTGAATTCCTTGCCTTCGGGATTATTGCCGGAAGGAGTTCAACCAACTCTTGGTCCTGATGCAACCGCCTTGGGACAGGTTTATTGGTATACCCTTGAAGGTCGAGATTCCAATGGAACTCCAACCGGAGGCTGGGACCTGCACGAAATCAGATCAGTTCAGGATTTCTATGTAAAATATGCTCTCAATGCGGTAGAGGGTGTATCTGAAGTAGCTTCTATTGGAGGTTATGTACAGGAATATCAAATCGATGTTAATCCTGATGCGCTAAAAGCATTCAATATTCCTCTGACGAAAGTCATGGAAGCGGTAAAGAAATCTAACCGTGATGTTGGAGCAAAAACCATCGAAATCAATCAAGCAGAGTATTTGGTTCGAGGCCTGGGATACATCAAGAATTTGGAGGACATCGAAAAGGCAGTGGTCGCTGTACAGGATAATGTCCCTGTTCGAATCAAGGATATTGCTGTGGTTTCTTTGGGACCTGCCAACCGAAGAGGAGCTCTGGACAAAGACGGAGCAGAAGTCGTCGGTGGAGTCGTTGTCGCAAGATATGGTGCGAATCCACTTGCTGTGATCCAGGATGTCAAGGGGAAAATCTCAGAAATCAGTTCCGGTTTACCTAAGAAAACATTGGCAAATGGCACCGAAAGCCAACTGACCATAGTACCATTTTATGACCGTTCCCAGTTGATTAACGAAACCTTAGGAACGCTAGAAGAAGCTTTGACTTTGGAGCTCTTGATCACCATTTTGGTAGTTATTGTGATGGTTTATAACCTTCGGGCTTCTCTGTTGATTTCCAGTTTATTACCAATATCAGTTTTGATGGTATTCATTGCCATGAAGTATTTTGGTGTGGATGCAAACATCGTAGCATTATCGGGGATTGCCATTGCAATCGGAACCATGGTCGATCTGGGAATTATACTTTCCGAAAACATCATCAAACACATCGATGAGGCACCTGAGGAACAAAAACTGATTGACACCATTTACAAAGCATCTTCAGAAGTTGCCACGGCTATATTAACAGCTGTCTCCACTACGATTGTCTCCTTTATTCCCGTATTTACTTTGGAAGCGGCAGAAGGAAAGTTATTTGGGCCTTTGGCTTTCACAAAGACTTTTGCCTTGGTAGCTGCATTAATTGTCTCCCTTTTGATTTTACCGAGTTTGGCGCATTTCTTTTTCGGGATCAATCTGAAAAAATCTAAATTCCAGAAATTCATCCCTGTAGCCCTTTTGGTTTTAGGAGTCATCAGTTTGTTTTTCGGATATACCTGGGCGGGTGTAATGCTTATCTTATTCGGAGTATTAAGTTTTGGAAAGTCCTATCTGAAGACTTCAGGCATTTCATTAAGCAAAAGAACAAACAGCATAGTAGAAAATGCGGAACTCTACCTGGTGGTGATCGGGGTAGTTTGGCTACTAGCAAAATACTGGCTTCCACTTGGACCAGCAGAGAGTCTATTGATCAATTTCATCTTCGTAGCACTCTTGGTGGGATTGATTTTAGGGGCTTTTGCCATTCTAGAATACTATTACAAAAGCATCTTGAGGTGGTGCCTCGACCATAAAACAGCCTTTCTGAGCATTCCTGCAATCCTCATTCTACTTGCTGGAAGTATTTGGTTGGGAGTAAATGGCATATTTGGATTCATCCCGAAAGGTTTTGATGTCATAGGTGTCAATATTCGACCGACTAAAGTTTGGTCTTCTTTGACCCACACTTTCCCTGGAATAGGCAAAGAATTTATGCCATCTCTCGATGAAGGAAGCTTCTTGTTGATGCCAACATCCATGCCTCATTCGGGTATTGAATTTAACGGTGAGGTAGTTTCAAAGCTTGATATGATGCTGACTAATATTCCAGAGGTGGAATTAACAGTTGGAAAGTTGGGAAGGGTTGAATCGGCATTGGACCCTGCTCCTATTTCCATGTATGAAAATGTGATCAATTATAAACCTGAATACATTTTGGATGAAGATGGGTATCGCTTGAGGTTCCAAACTGATGACAATGACCGATTCATTTTGAAATCCGGAGACACATTATCCAATCAGGATGCCATCGCAAAAGGAATTAAAAAATCACAATTGATTCCAGATGAGGATGGCTTGTACTATCGAAACTGGAGAAGCCAAGTGAATTCGCCAGATGATATTTGGAATGAAATCGTCAAAGTCACCAAAATCCCTGGGGTGACATCTGCACCAAAATTACAACCGATAGAAACGCGCTTGATCATGCTTCAAACTGGTATGAGAGCGCCTATGGGAATCAAGGTATATGGTCCTGATTTACAAACGATTGAAAATTTTGGATTAAAGTTAGAAAGCATCCTGAAAGAAGTCCCTTCTGTCAAAGCGGAAGCAGCTTTCGCAGATAGAATTGTGGGTAAACCTTATTTGCTTTTGAATATCAAGAGGGATGAAATTTCGCGCTTTGGATTAAGCATTGAAGACGTACAGCAAACGATAGAAACTGCGATTGGAGGAATGAATATCACCAATACGGTGGAAGGTAGAGAGCGATTCCCGGTGCGAGTGCGCTATCCGAGAGAACTAAGAGATGATCCCGAATCATTGGGGAAAATCTTGATTTCTACTCCTACCGGTGCTCAGATTCCTTTGGCACAGATTATTGATTTTGAATACCAAAGAGGTCCTCAGGCTATCAAGAGCGAGAATACCTTTTTGGTAGGTTATGTCTTGTTTGATAAAAGAGATGGTTTTTCTGAAGTCACAGTTGTCAATGATGCACAAAGGATGATTCAGGAAAGGATTGATTCAGGAGAACTGGAAGTACCTGCTGGAATCAACTTTAAGTTTTCCGGAAGTTATGAAAATCAGGTTCGAGCAGAAAAACGTCTCGCTATCATCGTTCCTATTGTTCTGGGACTGGTATTCCTGATTCTTTATTTCCAGTTCAAATCCGTGACGACCTCCTTGATGGTATTTACCGGAATTGCAATGGCATTTAGTGGTGGATTTATGATGCTCTGGTTTTACGGACAAGATTGGTTCGTAAATTTCAGCCTTTTCGACACCAATATCAGGGAATTATTCCAGATGAAAACAATCAACTTAAGCGTGGCTGTTTGGGTAGGTTTTATTGCACTATTTGGGATTGCGACGGATGATGGTGTGTTGATGGCAACCTATTTGGATCAAAGTTTTGAAAGAAACAAAACGGATAACCTAAAAGGAATCAGAGAAGCGATCATTGAAGCGGGCCAGAGACGGATTAAACCAGCTGTCATGACTTCAGCCACTACAATCATCGCTTTATTGCCGATTCTCACCTCAACAGGAAGAGGTTCGGATATTATGATTCCAATGGCTATACCTGCTTTCGGAGGGATGATCGTCGCGGCTATTACCTACTTCATAGTACCTGTGCTTTACAGCATCAGAGAAGAGTACAAACTCAAAAAAATCAGCAAATGAAAAATCATATGAATAAATGGATCTTCTCTTTGCTCCTTGTGATTTTCACTGGCATTTCTGCCTACAGCCAATCACTGAATGACTATCTGAAAATTGCAGCTGAAAATAATCCAGGTCTGAAGGGAAGTTACAAGGAATTTGAAGCTGCTTTAGAAAAAGCGGCACAAATCCGAAGTCTGGCTGATCCTACGATTTCTTTTGGATACTTTATTTCTCCAGTAGAAACGCGCGTAGGGCCACAGCGGGCAAGACTTTCCCTAAACCAGATGTTCCCATGGTTTGGAACATTGAAATATTATGGAAAGGGTTCTGAAGCTCTGGCGGAAGCCAAATTCCAATCCTTTCTTAATGCAAAGAATAAACTTTATTACGATGTCAGTTCCGCTTATTATCCACTTTATGAGTTAGAGCAATTCATTGAGATCGAAAAGGAAAACATCGAGATCCTTCAAAACTATAAGGTATTGGCTACAAATCAGTTTTCGAATGGAAAAGGATCTATGGTTGATGTTTTGAGAGTGGATATTATGCTAAAGGATGCTGAAACGAATCTTAGCATCTTAGAAAAACAAAGAAAACCTCTGCTCTCAGCTTTCAACAAACTGCTAAATCGAGATGAAAATGAAGTCGTAGAAATTGAAGACTTCCAACTGGAAGAAAATATTCCTAATGAATATAGAAGAGATTCTCTGCTGGAATCCAATCCAATTCTTCAGGAATTTGATTTTAAAATTGCCGCAGCAGAATCGAATGAGCGGACTGCCGCAAGCCAATCAATGCCGAAAATCGGAGTAGGTTTGGATTATGTCTTCATCGGAAAAAGAGAAGATATGATGGTGGATGACAATGGGAAAAATGCCTTTATGCCAATGGTTTCCATGAGCTTACCGATTTTCTCAGGAAAATATCAAGCTGCAAAAAAAGAAGCTCAGCTGATGCAAGAGGCCTATCGATATCAAAAAGAGGATTTTGAAAACCAATTGATAACCTCCTATGAGAAGTTGGATTTTGGGGTTACCAAACAGCAGGAATTGATTGAATTGTATGAAGAACAGATGGAGCAAACCAAGCAATCATTGGAATTGCTTTATACTTCCTATTCCAATTCCGAAAGTTCCATCGAGGATGTGCTGCAAATGCAGCAACAGTTATTGAAATATCAAAAATTAAAAGTGACTGCAGAGACAGCACTAAAAATAAACATTGCGGAAATAGATTATCTCACTGCAAAATCATTTGACCAATGAAAAAGCTACAAAAACATGTTCTGATCATATCCATCGGAATGTTATTCACAGGGCTGTTGGCTGGGTATCTTATTTTTGGAAATTCGAATTCCCAAGATGAGCATCAACATGACCTGACTGAAGAAAATGGTGTCTGGACTTGCTCCATGCACCCTCAGATCAAACAAAATGAGCCAGGAACTTGCCCTATTTGCGGCATGGATTTGATTCCATTAGAAAATGATCTGGAATCGATTGATCCACTTTCTATTAGCATGTCCCCTACTGCCATGCAATTGGCCAATGTGCAGACTGCAATCGTCGGAAGTTCAGGTGCCAATAAATCTGTGAAACTAAGTGGGAAAGTTCAAGCTGATGAGCGTCTCAACTATACTCAGACCTCCCATATTCCAGGGCGAATCGAAGAATTGAAAGTGAATTTCACAGGTGAATTTATCAGCAAAGGTCAGGTGATCGCAACCATCTATTCTCCTGAGTTGACTACTGCTCAAAATGAATTATTGCAGGCAGCAAAAATTCAAGATTCCCAACCTGAACTATTCCAGGCTGCCAAAAACAAACTGAAAAACTGGAAAATCTCCGATGCTCAGATTTCAGAAATTCTTAATAACAATACGATTTTGAGAAACTTCCCAATCCGGGCCAATGTCTCAGGATATGTCACAGAAAAATTGGCAAATCTTGGAGATCATTTGCAGCAAGGTCAGGCGATCTATGAAGTGGCAGATCTTTCTCGGGTTTGGGTCCTATTCGATATTTATGAGACGGATCTTTCTTGGATCAAAGTGGGAGATGAAATTGAATATAGTATCCAATCTCTACCAGGGGAAACATTTACAGGCAAAATCAGCTATATCGACCCATTGATTGATCCAGCTTCAAGAGTTGCTAAAGCAAGAATTGAAGTTTCAAATCCTAAAGGCAAATTTAAGCCGGAAATGTTTGCTTCAGGCACTATCAAGGCAGCTTTAAACTCCAATACTGCAATGCTTTCAGTACCCAAATCAGCTGTATTATGGACTGGAAAAAGATCGGTTGTCTATGTAAAAAACACCTCAGAAAATGGCATCAGATTTAAACTAAGAGAAGTAACATTGGGACCATCACTTGGAGATACTTATGTAATTGAAGAGGGTTTACAAGGTGGAGAAGAAATTGCCATCAATGGCACATTTAGCATAGATGCTGCTGCACAATTAGCGGGAAAACCTAGCATGATGAGCCCTGATGGCGGAGTTCCGATGACTGGCCATAATCATGGAGAAATGCAGGGGACTATGAGCTCAACTTCCAATTCATCTTTAGCTATCAGTCCCCAGGCGAAATATTCCTTAAAGCCAGTGTATGATAACTATCTAAAATTAAAAGATGCATTGACCAAAGATGAACTGAATGACTCCAAAGAAGCTGCAAAATCAATGGAGGAGTCCATAAACAAAGTCAATATGGCTCTTTTTACTGGAGATGCTCATACTCAATGGATGACATTCGAAGGCAATCTCAAAAAGAGTTTGACAGATGCGAAAACTGCTAAAAACATAGATGAGTTGAGAAAAAGTTTTCAAAGCATTTCTGACGAAATGGTCAAAATGACAGAGCAATTTCATGCCTATTCGGAAACTTTATATGTGCAACATTGCCCCATGGCCGATAGTAATCAAGGAGCGGACTGGTTGAGTTTAGATAAAAACATTGTGAACCCTTATTTCGGAGAATCCATGTTGACCTGTGGTGAGGTTATTAAAATTATAGATTAAAAAAGCGCATAAATTTCAGACAAAGGAAGGAATTAAAAAACCTTGGTTATTCAGGAATCTGAAAACAATTTTCAATTTCTATCTAGCCAATACTAATAGACTAAAACAATAATAAATACTTATTTAAAATTAAACTTGATGAAAAATTTATCAAAAATCGCCCTATTCTCCCTGACTATACTGTTTACCTATGCCTGTTCAGAAAAAACAAGTAAAACAGAAAACGTTGCGGCAACAGAAACAATTGAAACTACTGCTGATAAAGTGACATTGGAGGATGATTTTCATTCAAAAGTGTTGGGTGGTTATTTAAACCTTAAAAATGCATTGGTAGAAACCAATGGACAAGAGGCCCAAGAGATCGCTCTAAATTTATCTTCAACTCTTTCAGCTAATCCTAATACAGAACTTGAAGTAATAAGAGTAGAGATCAAAAAAATCTCGGAAACCACTGACACAGAAGTGCAAAGAGACGCTTTTGATTTACTCTCTGCAGAAGTATTAGAAATGGTTAAGACTTCAAAGCTCACTTCTGGAAAACTTTATAAGCAATATTGTCCTATGGCAAAAAACAATCAGGGCGCATTTTGGTTAAGTACTTCGATGGAAATTAGAAATCCATATTTTGGAGACAAAATGTTAACCTGCGGTTCTGTAGAAGAGGAAATCTAATCAATCATCGGTTTAATAACTTAACGCGTAAGCCCAGAGATTTCTCTGGGCTTTTTTATTATAAAATGGTCCATCGGAATCCTAAAAATCCTCTTATCCCTTGATTTGGTGCAAAAACATAAGTTGGGTCAAAGGTTAAGGCCTGCGGATTATTTGGAGTTGGCTCAACTGAACCATCAGGGTTGAAGTCTACGCCTTTATCAAAAGGATCAAATGATCTGGCAATACTGTTTGCAGGCGGTGTAAAATTCAAGAGGTTTTTAACTCCACCATATATTTCCCAACGATCCCCTAGTTTTTTGGTCAATTGGATATTTTGGATACTCCACCAAGGAGAATACTCATCACGCTCATCCAGTTCTCCTAATAAAGGCAATCGCATTGGACTGTATACATTGCCTGTGTAATCCACTGTAAGGCCTAATACGTGAAAATCATATCCTACCGACCAAACACCAGAAAACCGTTCAGTCAAAAGCTGGCGAGATTTCACGCCCTCCTCTTCTATTGACACATCCATCAAAGTAGCTCCCGTGGTAACCGTCAAGCCATTTGCCCAAGCCAAATCAAGATTTACTGAAACCCCTTTCGACACAGCAGAACCATCTAAATTTGCATAGATGATTTGATTGGGATTCGTCTCATAGTCAGGAACAATCCTATTGGTAAAATAAGTATAAAACCCTGTGGCATCTATCCCAATAAATGTCCCTTTATCAGAGTATATTTTTTTCACAAAATTCAGATTAGTATTCCAGCTTTGCTCTGGTTGTAGTTCCTCTTCAAAGACCACTTCTCTAGCACCTGTCAGGGCAGCATGATCTTCTGTAAAAACATTTGCTACCCGAAAGCCATTCCCTACCGATACACGTAAAACAGTGCTTTTATCCTCAGAAGCCAATTTGTAATTCAACCTTGGAGAAAATATTGAACCATGAACTGAATTATAATCATATCTCAGTCCCAGTAACAAACTTTGATTTCTTTGAAACTTTATTTCATCTTGAAGAAATAAACCAGGCAAATGCACCTTGGAAGGCTGATTAAGTTTCCCATCTGCAGAAGAGGTTACAGGTGTATTGTCATCATAAAACGTGTATCGATAAGCTAAGCCAGTAAGAAATTGATGATTCTGGCTAGATTTTGACCAGGTGAGTTGAGCAAAACCAATCCTTTGATTGGCTTCATAAATTGTAGTCCCGTAAACAGAATTTTGGTGATGACCATTTGCAGAAAACATCAAGTTTAGGGACTCGTTGGTTGGCAACTGGTACGTACCAAATGTTTCCCATCTACTGGTAAATATGCTTTCACCATAAACTTCGTCTCCTCCACGAAAACTTTTATCCCAGTTCATCTCACCTCCCCAACGATCCTCATAAACATACCTACCCGCAATATTGAATACTCTATTTTGAGGCCTTTTTAAATTGAATTTTTGGAAGACCGAAAATCTTTTAGATAAAGTTAAGTCCGTAAACCCATCAGAATTATTGTCAATTGGGTTATCGTAATAAAACACATTTACTCCTGACAAAGATTGGAGCTTTGAGCCCAAATTGCTCTTAAAGCCAATATCAGTATTAACCTCTCCCCAACTGCTGGCAAAGGCATCGACCGCAACTTGTGGTGCAGTATCAGGGCTCTTGGTAATGACATTGATTAAACCACCTACTGCCTCTGAACCATATAGTGTGGAAGCAGGTCCTTTCACCACTTCCATACGATTGATCAATGACTGAGGTATTCCTGTCAAGCCGTAAACAGTCGCTAAACCTGAAACAATTGGCATCCCATCGATCAAAATCATGGTATAAGGTCCTTCCAATCCATTGATATGAATATCTCCTGTATTACAAACATTACAGTTGATCTGGGGACGAACTCCATTCACATTTTGAAGCGATTCAAAAACCGAAGGGGTGGGATTGGCTCTGAAAAAATTTGCAGAATAAACCTCTACAGGAACAGGAGAATCTAACTTAGAAACTTCCTGCATAGTACCACTTACTACCACTTCATCCAAGCCTGAATCCATAGATTCTAGTTCGAAACTTAGATTTCTTGCTTGATCTGAAGGGACTTTTAAAGTCTTGTTTAGCGTCTTATAACCCATACTGGAAACCTGAAGACTTATCTCCCCTGACTTAGAAAGGGCAATTTTAAAGTAACCTTCCTGATCTGTCACCGCACCTAAACTTGTCCCTTTCACAAGAACATTTGCAAATTCTAGTGCTTTGTTTTCTGACATAACTCTCCCTTCCACCAAAAATTCTTGAGCGAAAACTCCTGTAATCCCTCCACAAACTATTGCTAATGCTAGTAGTAATCTCTTCATATCAGTCTTCTCACAATTTAATTAGATATTGCAAAAGTAATTTGTTAGATTGATCTAACAAAATTGTTATCCATATTTTTTTTAGATATTTGAGTACAAATTGAAAATTGTATGGCTTCTCAAACAGAAGAAAACTATCTCAAGGCCTTATTTAACTTAGCGAATGAGGAAAATGAGGTGAACATTTCGGAATTAGCAGGACAAATGCAGGTAAGTATGCCTACGGTGAATAGTATGGTAAAAAACATGCAAAAAAACGGTTGGGTGATTTATGAAAAATACAGACCGGTAACTCTGACAAAAGATGGACAAAAAGCAGCTGCACTAATTATCCGAAAACATAGGCTAACAGAAATGTTTTTGGTCAATAAAATGGGATTTGGCTGGGAAGAAGTTCATGAAATTGCAGAGCAAGTGGAACATATTCACGCTGGTAAATTTTTTGAAAGAATGGATGAAATGCTAGGCTTTCCTACCGTAGATCCACATGGCTCTCCTATTCCTGATAAAAACGGCCGGGTTCAGGAAGTGAATTATGTCAGCCTTTCTTCTTGCAAATCTGGTCAAACAGTGACTTTAGCAGGACTCACTAATTCCTCAACCGAATTTTTAGAATTCTTAAATAGCAGGGAATTGAGTTTGGGAAAAGAGCTTTCCATTCGTTCTGTCGAACCTTATGATCAAAGTATGGTAGTAAATTACGAAAACCATTCCTCTGAAACACTCAGCGAAAAAGTTTGTAATCGACTTTTGGTCCGTGTTATTGAATAGAAAGATCATGTTAGCTTAATACTTCCAACTTCTATTGGCTTTCTTTTCAGCTTTGTTCTTTTTGGATTTTAGACGTTTTTCTATGGCTCCCTTACCTGGTTTAGTGGCTTTGCGAGTCTTTTTCTTTTTTAATCCTTTCTGGATCAACTCATAAAACTTTTGGATAGCAATCTCCTTATTCTGGAATTGAGAACGCTTCTCTTGTGCTTGAACCTGAAGTAATCCTGCTTCGGTTATTTTGGACTTTAGCTTTTCTTTTAACCTAATTTTTTCCTCCTCTGTCAATGCTAATGATGCTTCCAGATCGAAATTAATCAAGACCTTGGTCTCCACTTTATTGACATGCTGACCACCTGCCCCACCACTCCTAGCCGTCTGGAAATTTAATTCCTTTAAAAAATCACCTTCATCCATTCTTTTCCTTAAGGATTTCATCTCACTATTCGTATTCAAATTCTATAATCAATTGAAAAGGTAAGATACCTGCTTTCGTTTAAATTAGATTACGACCAACTATCTAATCATTTGGTGTACCATTGCCTTTTCAATATTTATTACTGGAAAATTATTAATTTGATTTTCAATAAAATAAACTCTCCCTATTCAATAACCCAAAATACCATGAAAAACAGAAGAGAATTTTTGATAAAGTCAGCTCTAGGAGCAGCAGGATTTATGGCTGCCCCAGCATGGCTGCATGGAGCGCCTAATATTCTCAAAAATTACAATAAGCCAAACTCTTTGATAAATGGAGTCCAGGTTGGATGCATTACTTACTCCTTTCGGTCCATGCCAGATCAAAGTGCAGAAGCAACACTGAAATATGTAACTGAATCCGGTCTTAGCGCAATTGAACTCATGGGAGATCCAGCAGAGAGTTTCGCTGGCATGCCATCTTCTCCAGTGGATAGGATGAGAATGTTTCAACTTATGCGTAAAGGTCGAGATGGAGGTGAATTGACCGAGGATGAAAAGAAAGAAATGGCAGAAATGAGATCTGCTTCAGAGGCTTACGGAAAAGAAGTTGCTGAGTGGAGAGCTAATGTGGATATGAAAAAATTTGAAGATTTCCGCAAAATGTACAAAGCTGCTGGGGTCAGTATCTATGCATTTAAACCCAGTGCCTTTGGAAAGAATAATTCAGATGCTGAAATCTCCTATGGCATGCGAGCTGCCAAAGCTCTTGGTGCATCTCATGTAACACTTGAACACCCCTCAGATGATGCTCATACATTGAGGCTTGGTAAACTTGGAGAGAAGAATGGAATGTCAGTGGGCTATCACGGTCATGAGCAAGAAACTTTTACTTTTTGGGACACTGCGCTTTCGCAAAGCCCAAAGAATGGACTTAACCTAGATGCCGGACACTATATTGCTGCAGGTAATACGGATTTAATTCCTTTGATAGAAAAACAACATAAGCGCATTTTAAGCATGCATACTAAAGATCGTCAAACTCCGGCCAACGGAAAGGGGAATTTAGAATGGGGAAAAGGAGATACTCCAATCCCAGAAATGCTCCAATTGATGAAAAAAAATAAATATAAGTTTCCTGCCACGATAGAACTTGAATATCAGGTTCCAGAAGGATCAGATCCAGTGAAAGAGGTTCAGAAATGTGTTGATTTCTGTGAAAAAGCTCTCTCTTAAAGCAAAAAGTAGATTTTATCAAAAGCTCGTTTTTTTATAAAGCGAGCTTTTTTGCTTTAAACCAAAAAAGCCACAGTTCTCACTGCGGCTCTTAAATTTGGCTGTGTTTGGTATATTATTTTGCAAACATAGTAAACATCCACATTCTTTTCTCAAGATCGCCCACAAAAGCTGTCAGCATATCTTCAGTTGCAATGTCTCCAGCTTCGCCAGCCTCTTCGGCTACTTTTCTGTGAGACTGTGCTAGAATGCCAAGTCCATCAATGACATGTTTGACACATTCATCTCCATTACTTACATCGGTAATTTCTTTATGAATACTATTCTTAAGGTAATCTGAATAGGCATGTAAAGGCTTGAATCCAATAGTTACGACTCTCTCAGCCAGATCATCTATATTTTCATAAAGTTGCGTGTATAGTTCTTCAAACTTGATATGAAGATCAAAGAAATTTTCACCTTTTACATTCCAGTGAAATCCTCTTACATTTTGATAAAAAATATGATAATCAGACAATAGATCATTCATATTTCCAGCTAAACTCTTCATAGCCTTGTCATCTAGTTTCAAATGATTTGCAAGTGTTGCTTTATTAGTTGACATATTATCTGTGGTTTTAATGTTAGTTATGTTATCCATGCCAAGTATAATGCAATCTCAAAGCCAATAAACCTCATTCAAAATCATCCTTCCCCTAATAAGGTAAAATCATTAGATACTATTGGATTTTAACTACTGAAACAAAGAATCATTGGAGAACAAAAATCATTGGTAAAAACACCTTAAAAATCGCATGAAATAGATTCCCCATCCTGTTGAATGCCTTGCACAAAAAAAGGGCTTCCAGTTTACTGAAAGCCCTTTTTTTTATGATTCTGTATTGAATTATAAATCGTATTGTTTCATTTTGTTGAACAGAGTTTTTCTATCGATCCCCAATTGTTTCGCAGCTTTGGTTCGGTTATACTTAACCTCTTCAAGTACTTTTCTCAGTACTTCTGCCTCTGCTTCTGCAGCTGCATCTTTTAAGTTAGTTGGAGATTTGCTCGCTTGAGCACCATTGGCTTGAGCGTCGGATGTATTACTTGAAGTTGAGTCGGTGAAATTAAATTTCCTCGCATACACCACCTCAGGAGGTAATGCAGAAACAGTCATTTTTTCTCCGTCTGTCAATAAGGTAGCCCTTCTGATGACATTGCGCATTTCACGAAGGTTTCCAGGCCATACATATTCTTGGAAGACTTCTTTTACTTCCTCATCAAAGCCTTCTACATCTTTATTTAACTCCTCATTTGATAATTCTAGAAAATGCAAAGCAAAAGCCTCAATATCATCCTTTCTTTCTCTCAATGGAGGAACGGTAATACTGAATTCATTGAATCTGAAATAAAGATCTTCACGGAATTTATTTTCCTGAACAGCTTTCCTCAAATCCTCATTAGAGGCCACAATAATTCTTACATCAATAGATTTATCTTTGGTACCTCCTATTCTTCTTAGTTTTCTTTCTTGCACTAATCTTAATAATCCTACTTGCACTTCATAAGACAAGTTTGAAATCTCATCAAGGAATATGGTTCCTCCGTCAGCAATTTCAAATTGCCCTGGTTTCTCTGTATGGGCTCCGGTAAAAGATCCTTTCTCATGGCCCCACAATTCACTTCCTGCCAGTTCCTTTGTCAATGCTCCACAGTCTACTGCAATAAATGGCTTCCCTGCTCTTTCACTTTGATCATGAATTAACCTGGCAATATTCTCTTTTCCTGCTCCGCTTTCTCCATAAATCACTACACTTAGGTTGGTTGGAGCAACCAATTTCACCTCTTTATAAAGTTTTTTGGATTCTTTACCTGTACCCTTCAAAAACTTAGAATCAGCCTCTGCTTTTGATGTCTTTTTCTTGGCTTTTGAATCGGCTTTTTCAAAAGTCACGGATTTGACTTTTTCTTCTTCTTTTAAAGCTAAAGCACGCTCAATCAAACTGATGATTTCATCTGGAATCAGCGGTTTAGTGATATAATCAAAAGCACCTTTTTTGATTACTTCCACGGCAATTTTCACATCTGCATAACCGGTGATGATTGCGACTTTTGTTCCAGGTGATATTATACGGACTTTAGCCAGTACATCTCGACCTTCCATGTCTCGAAGTTTAAAGTCACAGAAAATGAGATCGTAATAGGTTTCCTTAACCATCTCCAGTCCATTTTTACCAGAGATAGTGGTATCTACTTCGTAGCCTTTTTTAGTTAAAAACCGCTCTAGAAGTTGGCAAATATCAATGTTGTCATCGATTACTAGAATCTTAGCCATGTGAAATAGTATTAATTGTTCTTAGTTATTTTTTTTTGAATTACTTGCTCCAATTTGGCAAGATTAAATGGTTTGCTTAAAAAATACATCGCTCCAGAATCGAAAGCTTCATCTCTTGCCTCCTGATGGTCAAATGCACTCATCATAATGACTTGAAGCCAATCAAATTCAGAGGACCATTTTTTCAATTCTTTGATACCATTTCCATCGGGTAAATTGACATCCAAAAAGATAAGGTTGGGATGCTTTTGATCTACCAATTTGCGTCCTTCACTTAGTGTCCCGGCCGAAATTACCTCATATCCTTTTCTTGCAAGAAATCGAGTTAAAAGTGCTCTTATTTCTAATTCATCATCCACTACAAGAATCACGTTATTCTTCATCACATTTCTACATTTTTTGGATTGGTGGCAGAGTACTTCACTCAATTTTTATTTTGGTACTATTATTTTACTTTGAATAATAAGGGTATATAAAAAGGTGCAATCAGGAATTGCACCTTTTTTTCATATTTCTAAACCTTATTACACTTTTTCTTTAACAGCCTCTTTCGCTGAATTTGCTGATTCTTTGGCAGAATTCAAGGCTGTCTTGGTAGCATTTAAACCTTCTTGGCTAGCTTCTACCAATTTATTTTTTAATTCGCCTGCAACCTGCTGAAGGTCTCCTAAAAGGCCGTTAATCTTTTCTTTTTGAGATGCGTATTGATCTTGATTTTTATACAAATAAGCCCCCACTAGTGCTCCAGTGACTAATCCGCTTACCCATAAAGTTTTGTTGATCGCTTTCATATATCTTAACTAATTTAAATTATAAAAATTTATTTTCTGTTTTATTCAATTCTTAAAGAACAAAAGCTGAATATTAAAACATCTTTTCCTCTTCCTTTGTTTCGACTTTTAGTGAAAAGTATTCTTTCTTTTGCTTCTCAGAACACTCTTTTAAGTCGTATCTGTATTTCAATTAAAGATTGATACAGAATACTTTATTCTATATCCCTCGTCCACTAATTAAACGGAATAGAACGGCAATTACAGCCAATACTAGTAGTACGTGAATAAGACCTGTAGCACTATAAGCAAATACTCCAATCAACCATCCGATTAGTAGAATCACTGCGATAAAATATAATAGAGAACTCATTGTTGTTGTGGTTTTAGTTAATGTTTTATTTGAGTCCTTTAGTTCAATGTGCATGCCTACATAATTAGAAATCGAAAAATGCAGCTTAAATTGGTCAAAAAAGCACCTTTTAATTGTTCCAACCCAGAAATTCACTTGGAAAACCGTAAGAAATGAGAAAGAAATTCCCCAAATCTGGCAATCCACAGCTTAACGACCAAAGCACCCCCTCCATGAAAAGGATAAAAATCTATGCGATCATCTCATTAATTTTAATAATGGTGGGAAGTGGGGTTTCTTATTGGACCTCGCAAAGAATTAGCTTTTACACTTCAGCTTTGATGGAAACACAAGATGTCCTTCAAAGAACAAGTGAGCTCTATGCTAGTATCTTGGAAAGAGAAACAAATATTAGAGGATTTGTAATCACCGGAGATGAAGACTTTTTGACAAATTATCAGCAGTCTTTAATAGATGCACAGATGCTGCTGGATAAATTAAATGACCTTACCTCAAAAAATGATACGCAACAAAAAAATCTAGAGGTTTTAGAAGAGTTAATCAAGGACAGGGTAAATACTTTTGAAAGTACGGTAAACTATTTCAATGAAAATGGAAGTTTGGAGGGGTTTGTTGATCAAAGCAGAGTATCCAATGCCTTAGTAGGGTATCGTTCTATTAAACAAACTGTCACGGCTATTAATGATGAAGAAAACCGTGTTTTTGTAGAGCGAAACCGCTCTCTCCTCAATAACATTAATGCCCTACCCTTTATAGTTGGCTTGATCTCTCTTTTTTCTATATCCGTAGGTTTGATTACGCTATTTTCCATTTTCCATTATAATAAAGCCCAAAAAATTGCCTCTAGAAGAATTCAGCTATATCAGGAAAAATTACAAGATCAACTTTATCTACTGGATGACTCTAATAAAGAATTGGAGCAGTTTGCATATGTAGCATCCCATGATTTACAGGAACCCCTGCGTAAGATTACTGCCTTTTCGGATTTATTTATGGAGCAATATGCCGACAAGCTAGATGGGGAAGGAGAACTGTACCTTAATAGAATAACTGTAGCCGCTAATAGAATGAGAAGGCTGATCACAGATTTATTGGAATACAGTAGAGCAGGAAGAGAAAACAATGAAGATTCAAAAGTCATCGATTTGGAAGAGGTTATGGAGACGGTTTTAGATGACCTGGAAATTGCCATTCTAGAAAAAAAGGCTACCATTTCAGTAGAACAGCTTCCTCAAGTATTAGGTAAGGAAACTGAATTCAGACAAATCTTTCAAAATTTAATCTCCAATTCCTTGAAATTTTCAAAGCAAGATGTCCCTCCTAAAATAGAGATATCCAGTAGAATTGCTACTCGCGAGGAAGTGTTAAAATTTCCAATTCTGGATTCAGAAACAGAGTTCCATCTAATAAGCTTCAAGGATAATGGAATAGGTTTTGACGAAGATTATTCGGAAAAAATCTTTGCCATTTTCCAAAGATTGCATGGCAGAGAAGCATTTGAAGGAACAGGGATTGGCCTATCGATTTCTAGAAAAATCCTGGAAAAATATAATGGGACAATCTATGCCACCAGTGTTAAAGGAGAAGGTTCAACCTTTTCGTTTTTCTTACCGGTGGTCACATCTTGAAATAATATTGTAAATATCTAACGCTAAGAGACTAACTTGCAAATAGCTTTATTCACCAAAGCATGTAAATCACTTTTGGTGTACCCTTAAATAAGAATATGATACTCGTGAAAAAACCAATTAACATACTGGTTGCTGAGGATGATGATGATGACAAATTATTAATTATCAAGGCTTTCCAAAAAACACTTCCTAAAGAAAACGTTATCTGTGTGGAAGATGGAGAAGCATTACTGCATTATTTAAACCGAGTTGCACCTTATGATGCGATCGACCAATTCCCTATTCCTGATATTATCTTATTGGACTTAAACATGCCCAAGAAAGATGGTAGAGCGGCTTTGGCAGAAATAAAGAGCCATGATGACTTTAAAAAAATCCCTGTAATCATCTTTACTACATCTAACCTTAAAGATGATATCGAAGTAACCTACAAAATGGGTTCAAATAGCTTTATCACCAAACCAGGATCATTTGAAGGCTTGGTTAAAGTCGCAAAAGAAATTGAAAATTATTGGTCCAACACAGTAAAATTGCCTGCCTAAAACAACTATTATGAGTACAGATACCATTCGAATTTTATATGTAGATGATGATCCGGATGATTTATTACTTTTCTCAACAATTCTAAAGAAAAATAAGGGTACAAATTACCAAATCGAATCGGCCTCAACCTATGAGGAGGCACTTGAAAAAGCCAATGAGGTTTTCGATGTATTTTTAGTGGATTATAAGTTAGGTAAAGAGACTGGGTTAGAACTAATCCAAGAAATAAAGGCTAAGCAAAAACATGTACCAGTGATCATGCTTACAGGCATGAATACAGGCACAATAGACCAGGAGGCTCTACAAGTTGGTGCTTCTGATTACCTGATAAAGGGAGAGTTTGATGCAAGAACCTTAGACAGAACCCTTAGGTATGCTATAAGAGATTCCCAATTAATGGAATCCCTAGATAAAGCTGCAGTCAAATTCCGATCAATATTTGAAAGAGCTGGTGATCCCTTCCTCCTGATGGATAGCTCAAGTAAGATTTTGGAAGCGAATCCTATTTTCATCAATAAATTTGGGATGGAACCTCATTCTGAGGACTCTGGAAAAGGTTATTACTTTACTGATTTGTTCCGATATGAAGATCCCAAATTGATGTTGATGGAGGTCTTGGGAAAAAAATCAGAAGTCTATGATTTAGAAGCGGAACTCAAGATTAACAGTGAGAACTCCATAAATGCCTTGATCAGCATTGTCAAACAAGACACCAATTTATTTCAAGTACTGATCAAGGATTTGACAGCGATGAAAGCTAAGGAGGAAGAGGAACTAAACTTAAAAAAGTTTTCATCAACAGGTAGAATCGCAAGGCTATTAGCTCATGAAGTCAAAAATCCTTTGACAACCATAGTCCTATCAGCAGATCAACTCAAAATGGAGCTTCCTGAGGAAGTATTGGAAGAAAGTGGAGATTTGATAGAGGTAATACAAAGAAATTGCAATAGGATTAACCAATTGGTTACTCAGCTTCTGGAAAGTACCCGATTTAGTGAACTTGACATCTCCAATCAATCTATCAATGAATTGCTTGACCAGGCTTTAGAACAAGTGAAAGATAGGATTGAGATTAAGGGCTTCGAAATCATCAAGGATTATCAGGATGAGCTTTGTGATATTGATGTGGATTCTGAAAAAGTAAAGATCGCATTGATCAATCTTCTAGTAAATGCTGTGGAAGCAATGCCAGAAAGAGGTGGGAAACTAACTTTGAAAACCTACATTAAAAACAAACAGTGCCGTGTTGAAATAAAAGACAATGGAGTAGGTATTCCTAAAGAAAATCTGGAAAGACTTTTTGAACCGTTTTTCACTAGTAAAGATTCAGGATCGGGACTAGGCTTAACCAATACTCAAAACATTATATTAAGTCATGGAGGGTCCATCCGTGTAAAAAGTGAAGTTGGAAAAGGAACAGCTTTTCTGATAAGTTTTAACCTGAGTTCTTCCTAAGTTCTCACTTTTGGTATGGCAGATTTCAAAGCAAGTTTAGAAAATTTTGATTTTAATCATTGGAGCTATCATGTTCCAGTACCCGATGCCATTTCTGAAGAGTTTTTAACAGAGAATAACAGAAGAGTTATGGTCACAGTAAATCATCAGGGACCATGGCATATGGCCTTGATGAAAGGTAAAAACTATTGGTATTTATTAATCAATAAAGAATTAAGAAACGAGCTAAACCTTGAAAAAGGAGATGTGCTTTCCATTCATTTAGAAAGAGATTATAGTGAGTTTGGCCATGATTTACCGGAGGAATTTCAGGTTTTGCTTGACCAAGATGAGGAAGGAAATAAGTTTTTCAGGTCTCTTACTCCCGGTAAACAAAGAAGTTTGGTTTATATCGTTACCAAAGTAAAAAACCCAGAAAGCCGAATGAAGAAATCATTGGCAATTATGCATCATCTCAAATTGGCTAAAGGCAAGCTGGACTTTAAGCAGCTTAATGAGTTGATTAAATACTACAACAATCTTTAAAAACTAAGTAACGCTTTTTAGGGATGATTCGTCTGGGGGAAAAACCCACGAATGAAACACGTATTATCCTCATTATTTATTATTAGCTTATTTTTCTCAATCTCTTCCTGTCAAGACAAAGATGATCAGGAGGCAGATTTTAGAAAAATCAGAGAAATTGCCTTCAAGCATTTAAATGCTTCGGAACAAGAAACTATTGTCGGTGACTGGAGGGATGCATTTGTAAGAATAAATGCTTCTGGTAACTATGAAGTATATTTTAGCACCACTCAAGATATGGTTTTGGGGCCGATAGTCTTAGAAATAGATTCAGAAACGAAGAAAGTCATCAAAGTTTACCCTAGAAAATAAAAAAGAGGGCTTCCCTGCCCTCTTTCCCCTATTTCTTTTTGATTTCGTATTTTTTTTGAAGTGCTATTTTATTTGCAGATTTTCTAGGCCTGCTAGCTCCAAATGTCCCCCTATTAACTTTTCCTTTCTTAGTTTTCATATCTCCTTTTCCCATAGTTATTTGGTTTGATTCGATCTTAAATTAAAAAACTCAAAAAACAATGTCAAGGGACTTCTGATCAGGAAAATTTAAACAAAGACGAGAATTTGCTTGCCTCTTTTGTTATGAATTTCCATCTTTCTTAAGAGATGAATAAAGCACCTGAAATAAATTGTGATCTTGGCGAAGGCATAAGTCATGAAGCAGATATTTTCCCTTGGATAGATGCGGCAAGTATTGCCTGTGGGGGCCACTTTGGAGATAAAAATACTATTTCTAAAAGTCTGGATCTTGCAATTCAGTTCAACACCAAGGTTGGTGCTCACCCCTCCTATCCAGATCCAGAAAATTTCGGGCGAAAATCCATTAAAATTGCCCCAACAGAACTACTTGATTCCTTACGAGAGCAAATAGATTTATTTGTAGAAATCGCCCAATTAAAAGGTCTTCCCATGGATCACATTAAACTTCATGGCGCACTGTATAATGATGCTGCAAAAAACCCAGGGCTAGCCGAATTATTATCAAACTTCTTAACTCTTAATTATCCGAACGTTCCAATTTTCACCTCTCCAAATTCAGAGTTAGAAAAATTCTCCCTTAAAAAACTTATTCCAATAAGAAAAGAGGTATTCGCTGACAGAGCCTATAACCCTGATTTTTCTTTGGTCTCGAGGAATGTCGAAGGAGCCCTGTTCACAGATATCGAGCAGATCAAAAACCACTTAACGCCTTTATTAGAAAAAGGATACATCAGTGCTATTAACGGATCGAAACTCCCCATTTCAGCTGACACCCTTTGTTTTCATGGAGACAACCCAGGATTGGTTCATTTCTTACCAGAAATTCGTAAAATTTGGTGGTAATGAAACCCAAACTTTTTCAAATCACACCAATTCTATCCGAAGTATCTTGGGATTTACCTATCTCAGACAAGCTTTTACAGCAGCAATTACAATTAAAGGAAGATTTACAAGAGGAGTTTAAAGCCAGGATTGTTGAAACAAGAATGGGATTTAAAACATTATCCATCCTTTGGAGTAAAAAGGTCGATACTAATTTTTTGGAGCATTGGCTATCAGCTAATCAATCTGATTATCATCAAATTAAATTGCCTACTAAAACTTGGCAAGTACCCGTATGCTATTCACCTTCATTAGGAAGAGATTTAGAAAGCCTTGCAAAAATTAAGGACCTAAAGATTTCTGAACTTATTGAGATTCACAGTTCTGTTAAATATAGAATACACTTTTACGGCTTTTTACCAGGCTTTATGTATTTAGAAGGCCTTTCAAAAATTTTACATCAAGCTAGGAAGTCAATGCCTGATGGCCAGGTCCCCGCCGGTTCCATAGCAATTGGAGGAAGCCAAACCGGTATTTACCCAAGCGAAAGCCCCGGCGGATGGCACTTGATAGGTCAAACCCCAATCGAATTATTTAATCCAGGTAAGACTCCACCAGTTTGGGCAAAACCGGGAGAACAAATTAAATTCTATTCAATTTCTTTAGATGAGTTTGATTCATTCAAACAAGAGTCTCCCCACCCAAAATGGATAGAATGATGAATCATTCACATATCACAATCCTCAAAACAGGTCCTGGCACAAGTATTCAGGATTTGGGAAGAATAGGATATGCAGAATTTGGAATTCCTATCTCTGGGGTAATGGATCAAAAATCGATGAATTGGGTCAACCATTTATTGAGAAACCATAAGAATGCTGCAGTAATGGAAATATGCCAACCAGGCCTACAGCTTTTATTTAATGAGCCTACCACCATATGCATTGCTGGCGCTTTGGCAGAAGTAAAAGTCAATTCCCGAAAAGTGAGGTCAGAAGGCCTGCTTAATATCAAAATCGGTGATATTTTGGAGGTAGGAAAGTTTGAGTTTGGAGCGATCATTTACCTCGGAATCAAGGAAGGCTTCCAATCAAAACTATTTCTTAACAGCAAAAGCTTTTATAAGGGTATATCAAAAATATCCATGCTGAAAAAGGGAGACCAAGTGAGTTACCTATCTTTTGATGATTTTTCATTTTCTTCGGCACATGTGAAATACCCCAGAAAATGGATGAAAGAAAATGAGATCATGGCATATCCTGGACCGGAATGGGCTTCTCTGGACAGAAGCTCCCAAAACCTCCTAGAAAAAACTCTTTTCACCTTGGCCAATTCCATTAACCGAATGGCATTTCAAGTGGAAGAATTATTAAACAATGAGCTTCCCGAAATGCATACAGCTCCTGTTTATCCCGGAACGATCCAACTTACATCTGGCGGAAAATTATTAATACTTATGAAAGATGCCCAGGTAACAGGAGGCTATCCAAGAGTATTACAATTAACTGAAGAATCAATCTCAATTCTAGCTCAAAAGAAGCCTAAAGATCAATTTCATTTTAAAATAAAAAGGCCTTGATTTCTCAAGGCCTCCATTAAAAAATTTCCCTTTAAATTATCTTCCTGGAACAGGGAGTTCTTGATGATTTTCCCAAAACCTATCCCATAGGTAGAACATTTCAAATTCAAACTTCTTTCTATTCAATTGAATACTCGCCCAGTCCACATCTCCGGAAGAATCATAGTCATCACTAGCTAATTTCCCTATGGATCCCATGCCGCCTAATTGTAGTAAAGAAGCAAAATCCCCCTCTTTATCTAAGCCATAATTTAGAGAAAGTGACTCGATCAATATATCAGCTTTTCCTCTGGCGTTAGTTCCTGTTGAAGCAGCCTCTCGAACTTTTTGAATGGCAGGCAACAACATAGCTATTGCTGCTGGATCCACACCATATCCAATTTCCAATTCGTCTAAGCTTTCAGCTATAGAAGCTGGTTCAGCTGTTCTAGAGTTTAATTGTAAAACAAATTCAGCCATACTTTCCAGTTCTGGTTTCTTTACTGGAGGAATACTGTCATCCCAAGGTCCGGTAGAAGGAGCAGCTTGGGGTCTATTGTTATCAAAAAGTAAGGCAAATGGATATTCCTTATCTCTAGACTCACCTTTAATATCACCGATTTTCATGAAAGCCGCCGCTGATGCATAAGGACCTGCAGCGATATCATACTCGATCTCATGTTCATCTCCAGCCAATGCAGCATGATTTCTTCTAGCATAATCACTAAACATAGTTGCTCTTTTCACCAAAGTTGAATCGAAAATCCCGATTGATTTAACAATCATTTTACCAATAAAATCCTCTTTAGTTCTAGATGTTTCCATGATTTCTTTTGCCTTTTCTGCTGGCAAGGTCATCATTATACCATCATATGAATATTCGGCAATTTCATAGTTAAACTTGGCGTTTCCTTCACCCTTACCTCCTGCAGAGGGCCCGATACGGGCATTTAGGTTATCATTTGAATCTGCATCTGCAGCCATTTGATCCATTGCAAATATGGAATCCTCATTTTGAGAATCACATGAACTATTAAAAATCATAGCTCCTAAACCGATAATAAAAAGATACTTTTTCATGATTTTAGAAAATTTATTTATAAAGTTTATTGAAGTGTTTTTCGCTTCCGACACTTCAAACATAAAACCTCTAAAATCAAAAATTTGCGCCTAATCGATGAACGTATGGTTTTGATTGATGAATTGTGCTTTTCAATTCATCAATCAAATAAACGGCTTTTAAGGCCTTTAGAGGCCTATTTTTTATATTCTAAGACTCCTATCAATTGGAAACGAACATCCATGAACTGAAAAGGGCATTCTATTAAGTAGCATTGGTTATGGATTATTTTTTTCAATAAATTCCAACTTGAATAAATATCATTTCAAGTAGAAAAAGTGAGTCAGCAAGAAACAGGACATATCAGCCCAAAAGAAATAGAAGAAATTTTGCTTCACTTCTCCAATTCAATGGTAGAGTTGGAGACTGAAGAAGAAATTCTTTGGGATATGGCAAATAACTGTATCTCTATCTTAGGATTTGAGGATGCTGTTATCTATTTATTAGATGATAAAGGAGAATATTTAGAGCAAAAAGCTGCTATCGGCCCAAAAAACCCAAATGGCACAGCTATTATAAATACGATAAAGATTAAAGTGGGTGAAGGTATAACAGGAAAAGTAGCAGCTACCAGTCTCCCAATTATAGTTGATGACACACGAACCAATGAAGATTATATAAAGGACGATTCTTTCAGATTATCCGAAATAGCAGTTCCTATAATGCTGGAAGGAAAAGTCATTGGGGTAATTGATAGCGAAAATTCGCAAGCAAATTATTTCAGTGATCAACACTTAAAAATTTTATTGGCGGTTGCCTCAATCTATGCAGGACAAATTGCCAGAATTCGTGCATTACATACCGTAAAAGACACGGAGTTTGAAAGGTGGAAAATTCAACAAAAAGCAACTAGATTACAAATAGAAGCTCTTTCAGCTCAATTAAGCCCTCACTTTGTCTTTAATTCCTTAAATGCCATTCAACATTATATTGTATTGGAAGACAAAAGAAAGTCTCTCCGATTCCTGAATATTTTCGGAAAATTGCTTCGTTACTTTCTCGGGCAATTACATGAAGAAACTGTAAAAGTTTCAGAAGAATATCAAATGCTTGAATGGTATCTTCAACTTCAAAAACTCCGCTATGAGGATAAACTTACTTATAACCTGAAAAAAGGTAACATTGAGACATTTCCAAAAGCTAAGATCCCTGCCATTATAGTACAAAGTTTAATTGAAAATCTGCTTGAAGAGAACATTGCCAAATCGAATGGAAACACAGAAATTGAAGTGGATTTCCATATTTCCGCTTCAAAAGTTAATTTCAATGTGGTAATAAATAACACTTTAGCAGTAGAAGAAGCGCCAATTAACTCCATCTACAAGAAAAATATGATTCCTTGGGAGGATTTTGTTAATATGCTGAACGAACTCCGACCTTATGAAATAAAATCCAAGGTTTCAGAAACACCTTTGGATGGATCAAATAAGTCGGTTAAAACTGTTCAACTTATTTTTCCCAATCTAGCCAATCAATGAGGCAACTCCTCTTTTTACTCTTTTTGTACTTTATATCGGCCTGTTCGTTATGGGCCCAAGAACTTATCCCCGCATACAGGCTTCCTATAAATCCCAAGATTTATATATCCGACACTGCATTAAAAGCAGATCAGGCGTTAGAGCTTTCTAATCAAAATCAATTTTTCAGTAAAGACTCTTTAAGAGCTCCCAAACATGGATATTATTATTGGTTTGAAATAGACCTTCAGGATTTTTTAAGCGACCTAATAGAAGACTCCATATACTTTTATCCAAGTCAAGTTGAAAAAGGTGCCCTGTACATTTTTCGAGAAGGGAAATTGACAGCACTTTCCTATAACCGATTTGAGGAGAACGAACTCCAAAGAACAAATCTTGAAAGTCCTTATTTTATTGCCCTTCAAAAGGATGAGCTAATTCAAGGAAACAAGCTTTTATTACTTACCCAATATATAAGATCTACCCCAAATCTTTCCAGAATAAGATTTGGCGTGGGCAACCCTCAAGCTCACAAAGTATTTTCGGACTATCTGACTATCAACTCCTTTAAAAGCCAGGTTTTAGCTTTCTTCTTCTTGGGAGTCGCTTCAGTGTTAATGGTTTTTAACTTGATTCTTTTTTTCAATATGAAGGAAAGACAGTACATCTATTATGGACTGTTTTTGCTATTTCAATTGATTTACTATTCTAGAATCAGCCCCTATTTAGCGGCAAACTTTGGGTATGAAAATAGCTTGTTTTTTTTCTGGCTCACCACGGTATCTCAAATTCTCATCAATACCTTTTACTTACTCTTTATTCGCCATTTTCTTGAACTCCAAAAAGTCCTTCCAAGGTTTGATAAAGTAGTAAAAGGCGTAGCCATCCTTCTTATCTTTTTTTTACTTTTTGTGAGTGCAATAATTTATATGGAGCCTTATAGTCTTCTGCAAGCAAAAATCATGAATTGGCAGCGCTATTTTATGGCCTCATTCGCATTTGTGGGAGTTGCATATCTTTGGAAAACCTATCCTGGAAAGCTCGTTTATTTCGTGATTGCTGGCACTTTGGTATTTACCACAGGAGCCTTAATGACCATGTTCCTTTTTGACCTGGATTATATGATTACAGGTTCAGCCATAGAAAGTACCATCTTTGCTTTAGGGCTATCCTATAAAATCAAACTTATCAGTATTGAAAAAAGAGAGGCTGAAAAGGAAACTTATCAAACTCGTTTAGGTGCGCTACGCTCCCAAATTAATCCTCATTTCATATTTAATAGCCTAAGTTCTATTCAGCATTTAATAAGCAGCGGACAAAAGGAACCTGCTTTAAGATACCTATCGAAGTTCAGTAAATTCGTAAGACAGGTATTGGAAAACTCTATAGACATCCATGTGACACTTGAAAAAGAAGTAGAACTATTGAGGGTCTACTTAGACCTAGAATCACTACGATTTGAACATGCCTTTGAATACAACATTGTTTTACCTGAAAATGCAGATATGCTGTACGAAGAAGTACCCATGTTGATTATCCAACCCTTTGTAGAAAATGCCATCAAACATGGGCTTAATGCAAAAAAGTCTGGAGATAAAATATTAACAATTCATTTTAAAGATTCAGAAAACTATATCATCTGTGAAGTAAAAGACAATGGTATAGGTAGGAAAGCTGCAGGAGAACTTAAGAGAGCAAATTATAGACCCTCAAGAGGAATGAGCTTAACTTATGAAAGACTTAAGTTGGAAAACAAGTGGCAATCCATCGAAGATTTTATTCAATACGAGGATCTAAAGCCAGGTACGAAAGTGATCATTAAAATCCCAAAACAATGACAAATTTAAGAGTGATTATCATTGAGGATGAATATCATAATAGAGAAACTCTCAAAACGTTTTTAGCAGATTACTGCCCGGAGGTTGAGGTTTTGGGTGAAGCAACTGATGTTCAAGAAGCTGTTGAAAAAATAACACTTCACCAGCCCGATCTCATTTTTATGGATATTGAACTCCAAACGGGAACCGGCTTTGATGTATTGCAAAAGGTAAAACATTTAGATTTTCACTTGATTTTTACCACAGCATTTGAACATTATGCCATCAAGGCGATAAAATTCAGTTCAATAGACTATTTATTAAAGCCTATCGATTTAGATGAGCTTTTAGAAGCAGTTCACAAAGCAAAGGAATTAATCCAAACAGAATCTAGACAGAATTTGTTGGAAAACCTTTTAAATAATTTTCAATCAGGAAATCCAGAGAATCGGAAAATTTGCCTTTCCACTTCCGAGGGAGTTGAGTTTATTCCAGTAAACCAGATTCTATATTGTGAAGCAAACGGTTCTTATACAGACTTTCATTTAAAAGATGATCGAAAGTTAGTGGTCAGTAAGAACCTTAAGGAATATGAAAACTTACTTATTGATGTCAACTTTATGCGTGTTCATAATAGTTTTTTAATCAACCTTTCTGAGGTTAAAAAATTTGTCAAATCAGAAGGAGGCTACATTGTCATGAACAATGAAAAACAGGTAAGCATATCTAATTCTAAACGCGAGGAATTTTTAAAAAGAATGGGAATATGACAATTTATTAGCATTTGCCTCTAAAATTCCTCTTTCAAATTTGAGCAAAGACAAATAGCCTGCTATCTTAACATATCACTTTTGTCAAACCCAAGAAAGCATGGATACAGGCTTAGAATCTAAAATTTTATCGCAGGGAATGAACCCTGAGCTAGTCAAACAACAAATAAACCATTTCGAAAACGGCTTTCCTTTTTTAAAAATTGTAGCAGCTGCTACTCCTAAAAATGGAATTAAAGTATTGAGTGACAAGGAACTTGCTCACTTTCAAAAATCCTACCCAGAAAAAACTTCACAAATTGAAGTAGTGAAATTCGTTCCAGCGAGTGGGGCTGCCTCACGAATGTTTAAGGACCTTTTTGCCTTCCTTGAAGGAGATGGAGACCTCAGCAAATCTCCTTTTGTTCAGAAATTCATGGACAAGATTGAAAAATTCGCCTTTTATGATGACTTAAATGAGGTTCTAAAGGCACAAGGAAGTAGTATTAATCACAAATTGGATTCTAGAGATTATAAAGGAATCCTAGCTGCCTTGCTTTTGGAAGATGGATTAGGTTATGGAAGCCTCCCAAAAGGCTTGCTGAGGTTTCATAGCTACCCAGAGGAAAGAAGAACTCCAGCCTATGAACATTTAATTGAAGGAATACAGTATGCTGTAGGAAAAGGCAATATTGTTAAAATTCATTTTACGGTCTCCCCTGAGCATGAATCGAAATTCAAAACTGAAATAGCTTCCATCGTTCCCAAACTTGAAAAGGAATACGAAGTCAAATTCGACATAAGTTATTCACAACAAAAAAAGGCAACAGACACCATTGCTGTCAATATGGATAACAGCCCATTTTTGGAAGATGATGATTCTATCTTGTTCAGACCAGCAGGTCACGGGGCTTTACTAGAAAACCTAAACGACATTTCCGCCGATTTAATCTTTATCAAAAATATAGACAACGTAGTTCCCGACCGTCTAAAGGAAGAAACCAAAAACTATAAAATGGCTATCGGTGGACTCCTTTTAGAAATTCAGGAACATGTTTTTGAAGCCTTGAATAGGTTAAAATCTGAAGTTACAGATTCCTCCATCATGCATGCAGAACATGTACTTACTTACCATTTAGGAGCAAAACTACCGGATGGATACGAGTCCAAATCCCATGAGGATAAAGCAACTGCTTTACAGGAGAAATTAAATCGACCTATACGGGTTTGTGGAATGGTGAAAAACACCGGGGAACCAGGAGGCGGTCCTTTTTGGGTGCAAGAGTCTGACGGTTCTCTTTCCTTGCAAATTGCTGAAACTGCCCAAATAGACCTGAGTGATTCAGACACTCAAGAGGTCTTTAAAAGTTCCACTCACTTCAACCCTGTAGATCTAGTCTGTGGAACCAAAGATTTTGAAGGTAAGGACTTTGACCTTTTGGAGTTCCGGGATATGATGACTGGCTTCATTACAGAAAAATCCAAAAGTGGCAAAGACTTAAAAGCACTGGAATTGCCAGGCCTTTGGAATGGAGCCATGGCAGGTTGGAACACTTTATTTGTGGAAGTTCCTCTAATTACTTTCAATCCAGTGAAAACTGTGAATGATTTGTTAAGAGACGAACATCAATAGTATCTGAAGCAGAAGAATTAAGCATTTAAAATGCTTAATTCTTCTGCTCTTTTTAATCTTCTTTTTTTCCTTCGTACAGGTCGTATTTTAGCAAGCGACAATCAATGGTACCATTCCAAAATTCAATCCTTCTACTGGCTCGTAAACCTACCTTTTTTGCCAACTCCATATTTCCTGTAAAAATATAACCTCTATAGCCTGGGCATTTTTGTTTCATAAAATCTCCCAATCGTTTATAGGTCTCAACCAACTCATCCGTCTCCCCTAACCTTTGCCCATATTCTGGGTTAAAAATTACTACCCCTCTAGGCCTTTCAGGAATTTCTGTTTCAGCAAAGTCGCAAACCTGAAACTCGATCATATGATCTACACCTGCATTGATTGCATTTTCTTTTGCAAAAGCAATGGCCTGTAAGGATAAATCCGAGGCAATAATCTTGAGCTCTGGAATTTCTTTGATTTTATTTTCAAGCTTTCTCTTCTTAGCCAAAAAGGCTTCTTCTTGATAGCCAAGAATATATTGAAAGGAGTAATTATCCCTGTACAAACCTGGGTATCTTTTAGTAGCCAACATAGCGGCTTCAATCGCTAAAGTACCTGATCCACACATTGGGTTAATAAATGGAACTCTAGTGTTCCATTCGGTTGCGAAAATGGAAGCTGCAGCCAAAGACTCTAACATAGGTGCTTTACCTGGGATTTTCCGGTATCCATGTTTTCCAATCGTATCTCCAGAAGTATTGATGTACATAGCCGCTCTTGTTCCTTTCCAGTATAATTGAAAAACGAGACCTTGATAATCGGAACCAGAATCTGGTCTTCTTCCTGATTTTTCTCTAAACCTGTCTACAATCGCATCTTTTACCCGAACGTTCACAAACATGGGGTTATTAATACTTTCATTATCCACCACTGAGCTGACAGAAAAATAACCATCCACATCTAAATACTCCTCCCAAGGAATAGCCTTCACTCTTCTATAAATATCATCTGCATGCTGGAGATAAAAAGATTTGATCTCGAAAAGTACTTGAGACGCAGTTCTCAAGTGAAGATTGAGGTCCATGCATTCTTCCATACTTGCCTGTAATTCTATCCCTGTTCGGGTAACTTCATCTGGGACAAAGCCCAGTTCTCTCACTTCTGCTTCCAGGTAGGATACAAAGCGATCCTTACATGTAATAAATACTTTTCCTCGTTGGTCAAAATCAATCATGCGCAAAAGTAAGAAAGTTCGACCGATTCTTTTTCCATTCAAATGCTAGATTACTCTTTCATCGATTTTTAGGCTTTAAACTCGAAAACGTTTGCGTAAATTCAATCAAATCCTAGTTGTGTGAACAGCCTTAAATCAGGATTTTTACTTAATACTAAAAACCAATTTTATGAAAATGTTTTCGAAATTATTCCTTTTTCTTTTCTCAGGAATACTGTTTATAAGTTGCTCCAATGGAGCTCAAAAGTCCGATGATGGATGGGTAGACCTATTTAACGGCAAAGACCTCAGCGGATGGAAAGCTGTAGCAGGGACAGCCAACTTTGAAGTGGTCGATGGAGTAATTGTAGGTTCTGCAGTTGCTGGCTCTCCAAACACCTTCTTAATTACTGAAGAAACATATGGAGACTACATTTTAGAGCTAGACTTAAAAGTAGAAAACCTTACAAGTAACTCTGGAATTATGGCCCGTGGGCAATTCGACCCTGCGGCTAGAGATGGAAATGGATTGGTTTATGGATATCAGGTAGAAGCTGACCCAAGCGAAAGAGCATGGTCGGCAGGTATTTATGATGAAGCTCGCAGAGGATGGTTATACCCCTTGGACCTAAACCCAGCAGCGAAAACTGCTTTTAAAATGGGAGAATTTAATCATTATAGAATAGAAGTGATTGGAGATGAGATCAAAACTTGGCTAAATGGACAAGAAGTTGCTTATGTGGTGGATGATATGGATAGCAAAGGATTCGTGGGACTACAAGTACATAGCATTCGAAATCCAGAGGACGAAGGCAATAAGACTTATTTCAAAAATGTAAAGATCAAGACTACTAATTTGGACCCTAAGCCTTTCAGCTCATCTATTTACGTTGTGAATAATAGACTCAATGAATTGACAGACTACGAAAAAAACACAGGATGGAAATTGCTATTTAATGGCCAAAACTCTGAAGGATGGAAGGGTGCTTACAAAGACGAGTTTCCTGATTTTGGCTGGTCGGTCAATGATGGGATTTTGACAATTGCTGAATCTGACGGTGGGGAATCTACCAATGCCGGAGATATCGTGACCAAGGAAGAGTTTTCTGCTTTCGATTTAGGCTTTGAATTTAGACTTACAGAAGGAGCTAATAGTGGATTAAAGTATTTCGTGACTTTATCTGAAGGAAACAAAGGATCGGCAATTGGTTTGGAATACCAAATTTTAGATGATGAGAAGCATCCTGATGCCAAAATGGGAAAAGAAGGAAATAGAACTCTTTCCAGTCTTTATGATCTAATTACTGCTCAAAAACAAGGAAGATTTATAAATCCAATTGGAGAATGGAACAAAGGCCGTGTAGTAGTAGAGCCAAATAATCATGTTACTCATTATCTAAATGGACTTAAAGTTTTGGAATATGACCGTGGATCTGAAGAGTTTAGAGAACTAGTTGCAAATAGCAAGTATAAAATCTGGCCGAATTTTGGCGAAGCTGAGCAAGGACATATCCTTTTACAGGATCATGGAAACAGAGTTAGTTTCAAAAACATTAAATTAAAGTCACTTAAATAAAGCCCAAAATACGATGAAGAAAAACAGAAGGGAATTTATAAAGAAGTCAGCTGCTGCCACTTTAGGCTTCTCAGCTATGGGAAGTCTGGGTTTTTCTGCAAAAAGTTACGGAAATATTCTTGGCTCTAATGAAAGATTAAATGTTGCGATTGCAGGATTAGGCAGAAGACTTGGTGCTTATTACGAGCCTATAAGCCTTGCCAAAAACAATGTAAATTTAATGTACCTCTGCGATGTCATGGAGTCACAAATGACAAGAGCTGCCAATAACTTTTCCAAAAGGATTGATTACAAACCTAAATTGGAAGGGAATATTATGAAAGTACTGGAGGATAAAGAGGTAGATGTATTAATCAATGCCACTCCAGATCACTGGCATGCTCCTGGAACTTGGCTAGCTTCCGAAAGAGGTAAACACGTTTATGTAGAGAAACCATGTAGCCATAACCCTAAGGAAGGTGAAATATTAATCGCCATTCAAAAGAAATATGGCAATATCATCCAAATGGGTAATCAGCAGCGCTCAGCTCCTGAAAGTATTGAAATCATCAAAGCTATCCATGGAGGAGCCATTGGAAAGGTCAATATGGCAAAAGCTTTTTACAGCAATGCCAGAGGAAGAGTGGTAAATCCTACACCAGCTGCACCACCAGAAGGACTTGATTGGGAATTATTTCAAGGTCCTGCACCAAGAAGAGAATATACAGACAACACATGGGATTATAATTGGCATTGGTACGGATGGGATTATGGTACTGCCGAAACAGGTAATAATGCGACCCATGAATTGGATGTAGCCAGGTGGGCACTACAAGTAGATTATCCAGTAAAAGTCTCAACTGTGGGAGGTAAATTTCATTTCGAAGATGATGGATGGACCATGTATGACACACTGGAATCAACCTATCAATTTGAAAATGGTTCCGTGATTCAGTGGGATGGAAAAAGTCGAAATGGATACAGTACTTATGGAAGCGATCGTGGAACAGTCATCTACGGCTCTGAAGGGTCTGTTTTTGTAAATAGAGGTGGCTATAAACATTTTGACAGATCAGGTAAACTTATCAAAGAGAACCTTGCATCCAATAATGAAGGCGGAACTCAGCTTGGTGGAGGCGGTGATATGAGTACGATCCACGTTTCTAATTTCTTTGAAGCTATCCGAGGAAATGAGGAACAAAACTCAACTATAGAAGAAGGTGCAGTAAGTACTTTACTTTGTCACTTGGCAAACATCTCTTATAGAACAGGAGAGTCATTAGTTTGCGACCCCAAAAATGGACATATACAAAACTCCACTAAGGCAAAAGCACTTTGGGCTAGAGAATATGAAAAAGGCTGGGAACCTCCTTCCTTGTAATATATTTAGAACTAAATAGAATACCTGTTATCTAAAACGTAACAGGTATTTTTTTTTAGAATTTATGGGAGTTAAATGATTTTTTTAATTAAGTACTCCACTGAAAAATTACATTATTTTTCGCCATTTTTTTGAAAAAAAATCAAAAACCTAAACTTTTAAATAAAGTATATTCAATTACACTGGGTTTTATTTCCAATATAATATTTTGACGCAATCGATTGCGTAAAAAATTTTAGTTCCTATGGATATACTATTTAATTTGAACAGATTATATCAAATTATCACAGATAATGATCGTATTTCTAACCTATTTACCACTCATAAAAGATGGGCGGCAAGACAAACAACAATTTTTATAACACAAACCTCAAAAATTATGAAACCCAAAATTTACACGTATTTATGTGTACTTCTTTTGCTCTTAAGTGGAGTCTCACCCACTTTTGCACAAGATTCACAAGTAACGGGAACTGTCAATGATGAGTCAGGCTTCCCCCTTCCAGGAGTGACTATATTAGTCAAAGGCACCACTAGAGGAACAACCACTGATCTGGATGGAAATTACTCTATTAATGCTTCCTCAACCGAAACTTTGGTATTTTCCTTTATAGGATATACTCCATTAGAAGAATCTGTTGGAAGTAGAAGTGTAATCGACGTTACACTAAACCCAGATCTTTCAGAATTGGATGAAGTAGTCGTGGTAGGATATGGTACTGCCAAAAAAAGTCAATTGACTGGAGCTATTTCATCAGTTGGCTCAAAGGAAATTCAGGAATTACCTATCACAGATGCCAGACAAGCTTTACAAGGTAGAGCAGCTGGTGTGGATGTTACTCAACCTGGATCTAAACCGGGTTCTGCACCACAGGTTAGAATTAGAGGTAGAAGGTCTTTCAACGCTTCCAACGAACCACTTTATGTAATTGATGGAATTCCTGTTGTCGGTGGATTAAATGACATCAACCCACAGGATATTACTTCTATGGAAGTTCTAAAGGATGCATCAGCTACAGCTATTTATGGTTCTAGAGGATCAAACGGTGTAGTATTAATTACCACAAAAAGAGGTACTAGAGGAAAAACAATCGTTTCTGTGGACTCTTATTATGGAGTGAATCAAGAGCTTGGAAAGATTGATGTTTTCAACGGACCTGAGTTTGCCGAATATAAAAGAGAATCTCGTAGAACAAGTGGGGAATATCCAGATGGACCAGCTACACCTGCAGCAGATGAATCACTATTTGAACCAGTTGAGCTTGAGGGTATTGCACAGGGAAGAAGCACTGATTATGTCGGAGGACTTTTAAGAAAAGGAGCTATTCAAAGTCATCAGGTAAGTGTAAGTGGTGGTTCAGAAAAAACTACTTTCTTTGTTTCTGCTAACTACTTTAATGATAAAGGTGTTATCAAAAACCAAGATTATACTCGATATACTTTCAGAGCTAATATTGATCATCAGATTAATAAGAAAATAAAATTCGGCACCTCTACCTTGGTTTCATTCAGTGAAAGAAATGGAGAAAATTTCAATCCGCTCGGAGGAGCCCTTGCAGAAAATCCACTTGGAAAGCCCTACGATGAGGATGGAAACTTAATCTTCCTACCTACTTCTGATGGATTAAGAACCAACCCGTTTGCGGAAATTGTTGAAGGAGCGCAGGAAGATCTGACCAAAAACTACAGGATTTTCAATAGTATTTTTGCCAATTATGAGATTATACCCGGCTTAACCTATAGATTGGTTTTTGGTCCTGATATCACCATTAGTAGAAATGGTAGGTTTACAGGTTCTCAAACGAACGCAAGACGTGGTGGTGATGCCACTGGTAGTGTAAATGATGAATTCACCTTTAATTATACTCTGGAAAATATCCTGACTTTCAATAAGTCTTTCAATGAAAAGCATAATCTGAACATTACAGCATTGCAGTCTATCCAGAAAGATAGATATGAACAGACTACAGTTAGTGTTTTAGGTATTCCAGCAGAATCTCAATTTTATCACCGTTTAGGGGATGCCTCTCAAATTACAGGAGCAAATACTAATTTGAGAGAATGGGCATTGATGTCATTCATGGGTAGAGTTAACTATGATTACAAAAACAAATTCTTGTTAACAGCTACATTGAGAGCGGATGGTAGTTCAAGGTTTGGTGAAAATAATCGATTTGGTTACTTCCCTTCAGTAGCATTAGGATGGAATATTCATTCCGAAGGCTTCATGCAAAATTCAACGAATGTTGATCAATTGAAATTTAGAGTTTCTTATGGATCAATTGGTAACCAAGCAATCAACCCATACCAAACTCAGGCGCTTTTAGGAAGAACTTCCTATGCATTTGACAATTCTCCAGCCTACGGTTATAGACCAAGTACGATTGGTAACCCAGATTTAAGATGGGAAACTTCTACAACTTTCAATGTGGGCTTAGATTTTGCTTTATGGCAAAATAGAGTATTTGGTTCTTTAGAATATTATATCACAAATACATCTGATTTATTAGCTCCTCAACCACTTCCTAATTCCATTGGATTTGGTGGATTCACCACTAACATTGGAGAGACTCAAAACAGAGGTATCGAATTGACCCTTTCTACGCTTAACATAGAAAAAGGTGATTTCACTTGGACTTCGGATCTGATTTTCACAAAAAACAAAGAAGAGATCATTTCACTTCCAAATGGTGACGACATCTCTGCAGGTAGATTTATCGGTCAACCATTGACAATATTCTATGATTTGAAAAAGATTGGAATCTGGCAATTGGACGAATTAGATGAAGCTACTTCTTATGGTAGTGTACCTGGAGAAATCAAAATAGAAGACCTAAACAATGATGGAGTAATTAACTCAGATGATAGACAATTCCTTGGATCTGCAGTTCCTGATTTTGCTTTAGGCTTTACAAATAGATTTTCTTACAAAGGTTTTGACCTATCCTTCTTCTTATTTGGAAGGTTTGGTTCAATGATCAGGTCTCAATTCCATACTGGAAACAATACGCTAGCAGGTAGATACAACAACCTAGACGTTAACTATTGGACTCCTAATAATCCGACTAATGATTACCCAAGGCCAAATGTGAATCAGGAAAGAGCTAAATACGCAAGCTCTATGGAATACTTTGATGGTACTTTTATTAAAGTAAGAAACATCAATTTCGGCTACAATTTCGCGCCTGAGGTAATCAATAAAATTGGTTTCACCAGCCTAAGATTATACACAAGTATTCAGCAACCTTTCATTTTTGCAAACTACAGATCTGAGCACAAAGGAATTGACCCTGAAGTGTTTATAGATGGGGAGCAAGGAGTTGGTGGCGGAGCAGTAAATGCAAACGTCTCTCCTGCAGTCACTTCTTTTACATTTGGTATTAATGCAAAATTCTAAATAGAAATGAAAAATTTAGCTATAAAAATGAATAAATGGGCGAAAGCAACAGCCCTGGTAATAGGATTTTCTACTATGATTTCCTGTGATGGATTTCTGGAAGAAGATGTCGTTTCCCAAATCGGTAACGATTACTTAAATACACCAAAAGGACTTAATGATGGAATCAACGCTGCTTATAGCACGATGAGAGCTTGGTACGGAACTGAAAGAGGCAATAATTTCACCATATTCGGTACGGACATTTATACCAATGGAGCAGATGGTGGCTGGAAATTCATGAATACCTACACCAATCAATTTGACTCTCAAAATGGTCATGTGCGTGAGTTATGGGATGAGTTTTACCGAGGAATCAATACCTGTAACGCAGTAATCGATAGATCAGTAAATGTGACTGGAGTTTCTGAAGATGTTCTCAAACAAAGGATTGCAGAAGCGAAGTTTATCAGAGCACATCATTACTTTATTTTAGTTCAGTTGTTTGGCGGAGTTGATTTGCAGCTTTCTGAAACAGAGGTTCCTACAAAAGAAGTAACCAGAGCAACGGTAGCTACAGTGTATTCAGCAATTATTCAGGATTTGCAAGAAGCTATTCCAAACTTGGAAGCGAAGGCAAAATCTTCAGATTACGGACGTGCTACCAGACCAGCAGCTGAACATTTATTAGGCAGAGTATATTTAACTAAAGGCACATCAGAAGCTGCTGAAAGTTCTGATTTTGCTAATGCTGAGCCATTATTACAAAGTGTCATTGATAATTATGGCTTAATCTTACTTCCCGATTTTGCGGATGTTTATGCATTTGGAAATGAAATCAATGATGAAGTAATTTATTCTGTTCAATACACTAGAGATCCGTTGACCAATGGTGGCGGTAATAACGCGCACGTATTCTTCTTAATGGAGTATGATGTGCAGCCAGGAATGATTAGAGATACGGAAAACGGTAGACCATTTAAGAGGTATAGACCGACTAATTATACTTTAGACGTGATTTTTGCAGAAAGAGAGAATGACTCAAGATACAAAAAGTCATATCGTGATGCCTTCTTATCCAATAGACCAGGGACTTATAATACCACTTTTGACAAGTCAAAAGAGACAGTGACTTTCGCTCAAGGCGATACCACCATGTGGTTACCAGGGTATAATATGTCAGAAGCAGAAAGAGCCCAATATCCTTATCAGGTCTTGACGCCTGAGCTTTATACAGAGCGCTTGTTTCCAGCTTTAAGAAAGCATATGGATCCAGGAAGAGCTGACCGTACACAATTTGAAGGTGGTAGAGACTACATCGCAATGAGATTAGCTGACACTTATCTTTTACTTGCAGAATCTCAATTCCGTCAAGGAAAAATGGATCTAGCTGCGGAAAACCTTAACATGGTAAGAAGAAGAGCTGCCTTCCCTGGAAAAGAAGCGGAAATGGAAATCTCAGCATCAGATGTAACTTTTGAGTTGATTACTGAAGAAAGAGCTAGAGAATTGATCGGGGAACAGACACGCTGGTTGGATCTGAAAAGATGGGGAATCTTAGTGGAAAGAGTGAAACTCTATAATCCTCAAGGAGCGCCTAACATTCAGGATTTCCATACATTGAGACCAATCCCTCAAAATCAAATTGACCGGGCAGAAGGAAATGCTAGCGCATTCCCTCAGAATCCAGGCTATTAATTAAATAGCCACATAAACAGAAAAGCTGTTCCGAAAATTTTCGGAACAGCTTTTTTTATTTTAATAAATGGTTACTCCACCATCGTAGAAGCTCTTATCGTAAGCTTTGAGGGTAAAACCACTAACTCATCCGGGAAATCAGGTTGTTTAGGCCTTGTTAATTTCTTCATCAAAAGCCGGCCACACTCCTCTCCCATTTCAAAAGCTGGCTGGGAAATCGTGGATAGTGACGGGTTTAATAGCCCTGCAATTCTCATGTTAGAGAAACTAATCACTTTCAAATCCTTTGGGATTTTCAGTTCTAGATTTTTAGCAGCCATATAACTAGCAATGGCTAATTTTTCAACAGAAGCTAAAATCCCATCAGGCGGTGCTTCTGATGATAAAAGCTCTTCAATTACTTTAACATTCTCAGATTCATCTTGAAAACAAACCTTGTTTAAATGTGGCTCTGTTGAGATACCTGCTTCTTTTAATGCAGCTAAAAACCCCCTATGCCTTTCTTTAGTGATAGAAATCCCTTCAGACAACATTAAAAATGCAGGTTTTTTACAACCTTGTTGGATTAAATGCTTGGTTGCTTCATATGAGACTTGATAATCATTCGTGATATATTTCGTCGTAGGAATTTCACTACACACTCTATCAAAAAATAATATAGGAAGCCCCCTTTCATGAAGCATTTTCAAATGGGAAATATCACTCGTTTGACTTGAAACAGACATGATGACTGCGTCCGCTCTACCATTGAGAAGTAGGTTGACAATTTTCTTTTCTTTCTCCAAGTCCTCATGTGTGCTATAAACTAATAAATGATACCCATGGTCCTGTGTAATAGACTCAAGACCATCTATAAAATGAGCGAAAAAAGCATTGATCCGCTCAGGCATTATAACAGCGATAGCATTACTCTTATTTTCCCTGAGACTTCGCGCAAAAGGATTGGGTTGATAATTTAACTTTTCAGCCATTTTCAACACTTTCTCCTTTGTCTTATCGCTTATTTCATAGCTATCATTTAAAGCCCTCGATACTGTTGAAGGCGCTAAATTAAGTTGAGCTGCTAATTCTTTCAGACTAATTCCTGAGGCCATGGTCTGTCAAATTTTGGGTTTAATAAATTGGGAATTGAAAATACGAAGGTTCTTTTACTAATAATCATTCCGCTCATATAATTTCGAAAACGTTTTCGTATTTAAATAATTAAAAAGGGTGAAATCAGGGTAAATTGCTTTCAGTTAATAGCAGATGAAATTCAAAAAACCATATGCAAACTTTGGACAAAAAACAGGCATTTATTGCAGAGGATTTTCTTTTAGAGAACAAGTATTCACAGCACCTTTATCATACATACGCCAAGGGTTTACCCATCATAGATTATCATAACCATCTCCCTCCTAATGAGATAAACTCTGATAAAAACTTTGAAAACATTTCAAAAATCTGGTTAGCTGGTGATCACTATAAATGGAGAGCCATGCGGACCTTGGGAGTTCCAGAAAAATATATCACAGGCGATGCCAGTGATGAGGAGAAATTCCAAAAATGGGCGGATACCGTTCCTTATACTTTAAGAAACCCACTTTTTCATTGGACTCACTTAGAACTTCAGCGCTATTTTGGAATTGATGAACTGCTTACGTCCAAAAATGCTTCTGCTATTTTTAACCAAACATCAGAAATGTTGCAAGGATCGGATTTTAGCACTTGTTCCTTATTGAATAAAATGAACGTGGAAGTTGTCTGTTCAACTGATTCTCCCACTGACACTTTAAATGAACATGTTTCATTTAGCAAAAAAGAAAATGATCTTCAAATGTACCCTGCTTTCAGACCAGATAAAGCCTATGCGGTTGAAGACCCAAAGGCCTATGGTAAATACCTTGCGGAACTTGGGGAATTAGCAAATGGTCAAGGAATTGCAAATTTTGAAGAATTAATTCAAGCACTACAGATAAGAGTAAATTATTTCCACGATCGAGGATGTAGAGTTTCTGATCATGGCTTGGAACAACTTTATTATTTTGAAGGCGAACCATATAACATGGATGTATTGATCCATGACCTTAGGTATGGTAACACTTTAACGAAGGAAATGGCCGAATTCTTTAAATTCAAAGTATTGGTAGAGCTTTCCAAAATGTACCATAGCAAAGGTTGGGTTCAGCAATTTCATTTAGGAGCACTTCGAAACACCAACGAACGAATGTTGTCTGTGTTAGGTCCAGATACAGGATACGACTCTATTGGAGATTTTGATCAAGCTTCTGCCCTTTCTAAATATCTAAATAAGTTGGAGTCCTCTGACCAGTTGAGTAAAACGGTATTATACAATCTTAATCCAAGGGATAATGAAGTTTTCGCCACAATGATCGGTAATTACAATGGTGGAGGCATCAAAGGTAAGGTTCAGTTTGGATCTGGCTGGTGGTATTTAGATCAGAAGGATGGTATGGAGAGACAGATCAACACACTATCCAATATGGGCTTAGTTTCCTGTTTTATTGGAATGTTGACTGACTCAAGAAGCTTCCTATCTTTCCCAAGACATGAATATTTCAGAAGGATTTTATGTAATCTTTTCGGAAATGATGTAAAAAATGGAGAACTACCTTGGGATGAAGCATGGCTTGGAAAAATCATTCAGGACATTTGCTATTATAACGCTAAAAATTACTTTGACTTTGACCCAAAAAACATAATCGTATAATATGAGCACATTATTTTCCATTGAAGGGAAGAAAATAGCTTTTTCAGGAGCAACAGGTGTACTAGGAAAAACAATGGCCTTGCATTTAGCTCAGGAAGGAGCTCAATTGATCATTATTGGAAGAACCCAGGCAAAGGTTGATCAATTAGTAGATGAAATAAATGCAACAGGACGAGATGCCTGGGGCTACTACGCAGATGTAACGGATGAAGAAGGGCTGCAAGAAGTAGCTTCAAAAATCGAATCTGACCATGAATACATAGATATTTTGATCAATGCTGCTGGTGGTAATATGCCTGGAGCAGTAATCACTCCCAATCAAACTTTCTTAGACTTAGACACAAAATCTCTAAAGAACGTTGTGGACCTTAATTATCTGGGAACAGTCTTACCGACTAAAATTTTACTTCCTTTGATGCTCAAAAATAATAAGGGGAATATCTTAAATATCAGCTCAATGGCGGCCAGTAGACCTATGACTCGAGTTTTAGGTTATGCCTCTGCCAAAGCTGCAATAGACAATTTCACCAAATTCTTAGCAGTAGAATTGAGCGCTAAACATGGACCCGAATTTCGTGTGAATGCCATTGCTCCTGGATTTTTTCTTACGGAACAAAATCGTACCCTGCTTACTGAATCAGATGGAAGTTTAACTCAAAGAGGTAATCAAATCAAGAGTCATACACCAATGAATAGGTTTGGAAAGCCTGAAGATCTTTTGGGTTCTTTGCAATGGCTCTGCAGTGATGCATCTCAATTTGTAACCGGAACAATCATCCCTGTAGATGGTGGATTCAGCGCATATTCAGGAGTATAGTTTTATCAATCATCCAGAATAAGCTAACTTAGATAAAAGCAATAAAACCCTGTAAACTCAAAATTATGACCTATAAAATGGAACAAACCATGCGTTGGTATGGTCCAAATGACCCAGTTAGTCTTCAGGATATTTTACAAGCTGGAGCCACGGGCATTGTAACTGCTCTTCACCACATTCCCAATGGTGAAGTATGGACTTCTGAAGAAATCCTAAAGAGAAAAGCAACCGTCGAACAAGCAGGTTTGACTTGGTCTGTCGTAGAGTCTATTCCTGTTCATGAAAAAATCAAAACCCGAACAGGCAATTATCAAGAGCTCATTGAAAATTATAAGCAAAGTATTAGAAATTTAGCTAAGGCTAGAATCAAAACGGTTTGCTATAATTTTATGCCGATATTGGATTGGACCCGAACAGATTTATTCCATACACTTCCGAACGGCGCCAAAGCATTACTTTATGAAAAAAAGGCTGTTCAAGCTTTTGATTTATTTATACTTAAGAGAGAAGGTGCAGAGGCAGACTACTCAACTTCTGAGCTTCAGGAAATAAAAGCATATTATGAAGGCCTAAGTCCTGAAAAACATCAATTGATTATTGACAACATTTTAAAAGGTCTTCCAGGTTCAGAGATAGGATATACACTTGAAGAATTCAAGGAAATGCTTTTAACCTATGAAGGAATTAATGCTGAAAAGCTTGCAGAGCATTTAAAGTTATTTCTTGACGCAATCGTTCCAGTCGCTGAAGAAAATGAAGTTTATTTAGCGATTCACCCAGACGATCCTCCGTTTCCATTATTTGGATTACCTAGAGTAGTTTCTGTTGCTTCAGATGCAAGAAGATTAATTACAGATCAACCAAGCCCTTATAATGGGTTGACATTTTGTACAGGCTCCTATGGGGTAAGAGCAGATAATGATCTTCCTGCCATGGTTGCAGAATTTGGAAAACATATCCACTTCATACATTTGAGAAGTACTCGTCGAAAAGAGAATGGTGATTTCTTTGAAGACAACCATTTGGATGGAAATGTAGATATGGTAGCTGTAATTGATGAGATTTTAAAAGTCCAGGAACAAAGAGGGAAATCGCTTCCTATGCGACCGGATCACGGGCATCAAATGCTTGATGATCTTAAAAAGAAAACCAATGCAGGATATTCAGCCATCGGAAGATTAAAAGGACTGGCTGAAATTCGTGGAGTAGAAGCAGCTTTACTTTATAAAAAACAAAAATGACCCATAAAGAGAAGATGATATCGGGTAAATGGTATCTGGCCGCAGATCCAGAATTGATGGCCGAAAGGATGCATGCCCGAAAACTTCTCAAACAATTGAACGATTCAGAGCCAGAGGAAACTTTTTTAAGAGCGAATTTAGTAAAAGAGTTACTGGGAAAGTCTGGGAAAAATGTTTGGATTGAACCGCCATTTTTTTGTGACTATGGCTACAACATTGAAGTTGGGGATGATTGTTTCTTTAATTTCAATTGTGTTGTTTTAGATGTCACTCCTGTCAAAATTGGTGATCGGGTATTGATAGCTCCTAACGTTCAGTTTTATGCCGCCTCACACCCGACTGATGCTAAGTCACGAGGAGAATTATGGGAATTTGGAAAACCCATTACTATAGGTTCAGATGTGTGGATTGGAGGAAGTTCGGTAATTTGCCCCGGAGTAACCATTGGAGATCGATCCATTATTGCAGCAGGTTCAGTGGTCACCAAAGATGTACCAGCAGATGTAATTGTCGGTGGGAATCCTGCAAAATACATCAAAGACGCTCCCAAAGAAGCAAAAGAATAAAGCTTAATTAAAATCAGGGTTTCAAATGAAAAACATTTGCTTATTTTTGAACCCATAGTTTTTATACTGAATTAAATCCATGAAAAGAGTTTTAGTAAGCGGTGGTGGCGGATTCCTCGGAAGCCATCTTTGTGACCGCCTTTTAAAAGAAGGAAATGAGGTTTTATGTGTTGACAACTTTTTCACAGGAAATCGAAGAAACATTCATCACCTTCTTGACAACAAGAATTTTGAATTACTAAGGCATGATGTAACTCATCCTCTTTATGTGGAAGTAGATGAAATATACAATCTTGCCTGCCCTGCCTCTCCAATTCACTACCAGTTTGACCCAGTTCAAACCACCAAAACTTCTGTAATTGGTGCCATGAATATGTTAGGGCTCGCTAAAAGGCTAAAAATCAAGATCCTTCAAGCAAGTACATCAGAAATTTACGGAGATCCTGAAATTCACCCTCAACCAGAATCGTACAGAGGTAATGTAAATACCTTGGGACCAAGAGCCTGTTATGATGAAGGAAAACGATGTGCAGAAACTTTGTTTTTTGATTACTATAGGCAACATCAAGTCCCTATTAAGGTGATGCGCATATTTAACACCTACGGGCCTAGAATGCATCCCAATGATGGTCGAGTGGTATCAAATTTTATTGTACAAGCTTTAAAAAATGAGGACATCACGATCTATGGTGATGGGAAGCAAACCAGGTCTTTCTGCTATGTTGATGATAACATAGAAGGTATGTATCGATTGATGAATAGCCGAGATGGTTTTACTGGACCTGTCAATATTGGAAACCCTGGTGAGTTTACGATGCTTGAGTTGGCTCAATTGATTATTGAACTAACTAACAGTAAGAGTAAATTAGTATTTATGTCTCTTCCTCAAGATGACCCATTGCAAAGGAAACCGGTAATTGATCTAGCAAAAAAGGAGTTGGATTGGGAACCAAAAATCGCCTTGAAGGATGGTTTAACCAAAACCATAGAATACTTCGAAGGAATTATTTAAGATATCAAAAAGCCATCCTAATAGGATGGCTTTTTGATTTTAGTCCTTTTCAAAGGTATATCCTGCCCCATCACATGGAGTCGCGGAAAAATTACTTAGCTTATTACTAAACCTTAGTGTTAACAGTTCCTCGTCTGGATCTCCACAGTTATTATAAATATCATCACCGGCAGTAAAAGTTAAATAGATGAAAAGTTTTGCATCACTTGAACTATATAATGGCACATCTTCCAAAGTATAAACTCCTGTTGCTTCTTTTAATTCCTCTCCTTCTGACTTTCTTGTCTTTTTAAATGTTCCATCTGACATAAACTGGTAGGTCTGAAAGAAATCACTTAGATTCTCACTACTTGAAGTTCCAGTCCAAGGATTATAAATCTCCACCAAAGTCCAGTCACCAACAATAAAATTTTCCTCTGATTTTTCCTTATCACAAGAGAAGAACATCATTAAAGAGCAAAAAAACAGCAGTTTTTTCATAAGAAAGGAGGTTTGATTTAAACCCAAACGAACTATTGCCAATAAATGCAACAATTGTGATTTGCCAAAATGAACATTATTTTGTTTTGGCTCCAATCTTTTCCATATGCGCCTCTTTGATTTTCCTCCTTAAAATTTTCCCAACATTCGATTTTGGTAGCTCATCAGTAAAATAGACTTCTTTTGGGATTTTATAGTTAGTCAGCGATTCATGACAATGTGCAATCACTTTATCTTCCGATAAAGAATCTCCTTTTGGGACTACGTATGCCACTACTTTCTCAGTGGACTTTGGATCTGGCATACCTATAACACCTACCTCTAAAACACCTTCACAGGATGCAATGACATCTTCAATTTCGTTTGGATAAACATTGAAACCAGAAACCAAAATCATTTCCTTTTTCCGATCTACAATCTTGAAAAATCCATCCTCATCCATTATCCCGATATCTCCAGATTTAAACCATTCTCCACGCATGACTTCTGCAGTTTCCTTAGGCCTATTCCAATATCCAATCATTACTTGGGGGCCTTTGATGCAAATCTCTCCTCTCTCGCCGATGTCTAACATATTGCCCTCATCATCCATGACACACATTTCGGTATTGGGAAGTGGAATTCCTATCGTCCCATTTCTCTCTGTCCCATCAATTGGATTACAGGAAGCCACGGGTGATGTTTCCGTAAGACCATAACCTTCAGCAAGAGGAGTTCCAGTAACTTTTTTCCATTTTTCAGCGGTAGACTTTTGAACTGCCATACCTCCTCCAACAGCAATTTTCAAATGAGAAAAATCCAGATTCTTAAAAGATTCCTGATTTAATAAACCATTGAATAAGGTATTTACACCTGTGAAAACTGAAAACTTGTGTTTGGAAAGGTCCTTGCAAAATGCGGGCATATCACGCGGATTGGTAATCAATACATTATGAGCCCCAATTTTCAACATTGATAGACAGTTAACTGTCAGTGCAAAAATATGATAGAGTGGCAATGCCGTAATTACTACCTCTTCTCTCTCTTTTAAACTCGGTTTCATCCATTCTGAAATCTGTTGCATGTTCGCAATGATATTTCCATGGCTAAGTTCTGCACCTTTTGAAACACCAGTTGTACCTCCAGTATATTGTAAAAAGGCAGTATCACTCTTCTTGATTTTGGGTGCATGAAATTCGTACTCGGCTCCCTGCTCCAGTGCAGATTTAAAAGTGTCTGCTCCGGGAAGTGAATAGCTTGGAACCATCTTTTTGACATGTTTTACAACCAAGTTTACGATCGTCCCTTTCAAAAAACCCAATAAATCACCTAGTTCGGTGATGATAATTCTTTTCGCTGAAATCTCCTCTCTAATCTTTTCTAGATTATGAGCAAAATTTGCTACAATGACGATGACATCTGCTCCGGCATCATTGAATTGATGCTTCATTTCTGCAGAAGTATAAAGAGGATTAGTATTTACTACAATCATTCCAGCTCGAAGTGCACCAAACATGGCCACTGGATATTGCAGAGTATTTGGCATCTGAAGGGCTACTCTTGAACCCTGCTCTAGTTTCAATACATGTATGAGATAATTTGCAAAATGAGATGAAAGCTTATCTAATTCATTAAATGAGAGCGTCTTACCCATGCATTCATAGGCTGTACTATCTCCGTATTTTTTGACAGATTCTTCAAAAAGTTCAGAAACACTACCATAGGCATCACAGTTGACAACTTTGTCAACTGACTTTGGATAAAATTTAAACCATGGAAAATCTTGCATCTCACTATATTTTGGGTGATTGTTTTTTTTCTGAATTACTAAAATTTCTAGGGATTGGACAACGATTACAGTCGTCTATTTCAATATTTTTCTTGCAATAAGCTCTTTCATAATCTCGTTTGTGCCTGCATAAATACGCTGAACTCGGGCATCTGCATAAGCTCTTGCCACACCATAGTCCCACATATAACCATAACCTCCATGCAACTGGACACATTCATCTGCTACCTTACATTGAAGCTCAGTCATATTATATTTGGCCGCTGAAGCCATAGCTGAATCTAATAAGCCCTGATTATGTAGCTGGACCAGGTGATCACAATAAATTCTTCCTTGCTCCAATGCAGCCGTCATTTCAGCTAGTTTAAATCTCGTATTCTGAAATTCAGAAAGAGATTTCTTAAATGCCTTTCTGGTTTTCACGTAATCTACGGTAGCCTCTAGCATATATTCTCCTAATGCCACTGCAGCAAGAGAGACTACCAAACGCTCTTGAGCTAGTTCAGTCATCAAATATTTAAATCCCTCACCTTCATTTCCAAGGAGGTTCTCTTTTGGAACTATAACATCCTCAAAAAACAATTCGCAGGTATCTTGCGCATGAAGGCCAACTTTCTGAAAAGGCTTTCCTCTAGTAAAACCTTTCATATCCTTGTCTATGATAAGAAGACTTATTCCTTTTGCCCCTTTATTGGGATCAGTTTTCACTGCTACTACCACTACATCAGAAAGGTATCCATTCGTAATAAAGGTCTTTGTACCATTGACAAGGTAATGATCGCCTTGATCTACAGCACTAGTCAATATACCCTGCAAATCTGACCCTGCTCCTGGTTCAGTCATGGCTATTGCCCCTATAAAGTCTCCCGAAACCATTTTAGGGATGTATTTTGATTGAGCACTTTCTGTCCCATAATGCAAAATATAAGGCATCACGATATCACTGTGTAAAGGGTATCCTATAGCTGGCCCCGAACATCCACTCAGTCCCAATTCCTCAATAAGTATGGCATTAAATCTAAAATCCTGGATATTCATGCCACCAAGTGATTCTGGAGCCTGTATTCCTAAAAAACCATTCTCTCCAAATTTCTTCCAAGATTCTCGGGAAACCATTTTATTCTGCTCCCATTCTTTATTGTATGGGCTTACTTCTTTTGCAATAAAATCCCGTACACTTTGACGGAAAAGTTCATGTTCTTCTGTATATAGGGTTCTGGGTAATCCAAACATAGCTGGTTTATTGGTGTTTACTTCTTATAAAAATAAGGATTTTTGATTGCCTTAAATAAGTAATTTAAATCAAAGCAGTATTCCTTTTTCATTCTTTTTTCCTGAAAGATTCAATAATCTAATGCCATGTTAGATTACGTTAGTATTTTCAACTAATTAAAAGATAGAGAAACGCATGATCAACCTTGAATTAACCAGCAGCTTAAAAGAGATTTCAAAACTCCCTATTTGGGCTAATGGTGAGGAGATTCAAAAAGTGGAGCCAGCAGGTGAAAGTAATATGAACGTGGTATTGAGAGTTCAAACAAACCGACGTTCTGTAATCATCAAACAATCCAAAAACTACGTACGGAAATTCCCCCAGATTGCAGCTCCTGTAGAAAGAATAGAAATAGAACATGCATTCTATCAAAGCTTAAAAAACAATATTACACTTAAGAAACTCTCTCCTCAAGTGATTTCTTTTCTTCCCGACCAACACTTGTTGATCACTCAGGATTTAGGGAAAGGAAGTGATTTTTTAGGGATTTATGAAGGTAGATTGAAAATAGGCATACAGGATATGCAAATTTTTACAGACTATCTCAATTCGCTTCATGAGCTTGAGCCAAAAAATTTCCCTGATAATCAGGCGATGAAAGTTTTAAATCATGAACATATTTTCCAGTTTCCTTTTCTAGAAGAAAATGGATTTGACTTAGATTCAGTTCAATCAGGCTTACAAAGTCTAAGTCTGAAATACAAAAAGAATTCTAGTCTAAAAAGAAAAATTGACGAATTGGGAAAACGCTATTTAAAACAAGGGGACACCCTTTTACATGGTGATTTCTATCCAGGAAGCTGGCTTCAAACTAAAGATGGTATTAAAATTATAGATCCTGAATTTGGATTTATGGGTGATCCTGAGTTTGACATAGGAGTTCTTTTTGCGCATTTAGACCTAGGTCAACAAGCAGAAAGTCTGAAAATCGAATTTCTAAAAAACTATATTCAACCCCTATCACCAAGGCTATTGTCACAATACCAAGGAGTGGAAATATTGCGTAGATTGATCGGAATTGCGCAACTACCAGTTAATATGACTTTGTCTTATAAAGAAAACTTGATGGATAAAGCCGTAGATTTAATCCTTACAGATGAATAAACTAACCCTCATTCTACTGACTCTAATTATTTTTTCTTGTTCTAAACCTGATAAAATAGAGGAAGAAAAGACTAATTACATCCTTGAAAGCGGGCTTAATGAAAATGAGTTAAAAGACAAAATCCTAGGTATGCTTGTCGGATCAGCCATCGGAGACGCCATGGGAGCACCGACAGAGATGTGGGCCAGAGCAGATATCAACCTACAATATGGTTTTGTTGAAACCTTAGATTCTATGATTCGAGAGGTCTCTCCAGAAGGAATTTGGCTCCCAAACCTACCTGCAGGTGGAACCACGGACGATACGAGATGGAAAGAACTTACCGTCAATTACCTATTGAGCCAATCCCCTACCTCTTTGGATTCCAAAGACTTTGCAGAGTTTATCTTTAATCAATACAGCAGCTACGTTCAAGAATTGAAAAATAGCGAAAGTATTGATCCATCTGACATAGAAAAATCCACGCTCAAATTTACCTGGCTTCAAGAATGGGCAAAAGTCAGTCAGCCTTATATCGCTGGAAATGTGGATGGTTATGCAGATTCTCTTAGTAGATTTTATGGTGGAGAAATGGTCTGTGCAGGATTATTATATGCACCGGCGATTGGAGCTATTTATCCTGGAAATCCAGAAAAAGCCTATTTGGAATCCTATAAACTAGCCATCTATGACATCGGCTATGCCCGTGATTTAACGGCATTATCAGCTGCTATGACTGCCGCAGGAATGAAGAAAGGGGCGAATAAAGAGGATATTTTGGCAGCTTTAAGAATTGATCCAAAAGGATACTACCAAAGTAGGCTGGTTGGAAGAACCGCTCAACAGATATTGATTAATTCATTGGCAATAGATCAGAAAGCCTGGCAATTGGATAGTACTGAAAACAGGTTTTCGCCGGATAGCGAGGCCTTAAAATTTGCCTTTTCTGAATTAGACCAAAGGCAGCAAGACATGCCGTTTCATGCGGGAGAAATTTATCTGCAAGTATTGACAGCTATGCTTTATGCGGATTTTGACTTTCAAAAAACGATGGTTTTTTTAGTGAATTATGGTCGAGATAATGATACGACAGCTGCCGTAGCTGGAGGAATTTTAGGAGCTCATGTTGGTTTTGAGAAGCTTCCTTCAGATTCTAAACAAAAAGTATTGAAAGTAAGCAAAGAGGTATTGGGGATAGATCTTGAGAAATTGGCAGATCGATTGACCCAGCACCTTCTAACATAAAAAGCCCTGCTCTTTCGAACAGGGCTTTGATGCAAGTTGGTTTAGTTAGTTTAGAAGTAAATTACTTTGCTTCTTCCCAATGCATCTGTTAATTCTAGATATACATCCTCTGCTTTAATGCTTTTAAAAGAATAATTCTTTTTAAAAGCTTCAGGCTGGTTTACCTTATCTTCATGAATAACCTTTCCACTTTTTGAATTCATGATTTTCACATTTACTCCAGGTTGGGTCAATCCAATAACTGATAAACTAACCGTATTATTGTCCAGCTTTTTGCCATATGCCATCAATGGAAGCTCTTCCACAGGAATTGGTTTGTTAGCAGTTTCTACTTTGTAAGTGACTTCTTCGTCTTCTGTAGAAATTTTCACTTGATACTCTCCGATCGGAAGTTCTCCCATATTATAAGGTACGACCAATCCATCTTCTTTCACGTGGACTTTTCTGCTGTTAAGGCTCTTTCCCTCATTGTTAAGGATTGTGATTTTGGCATCACCCACCCCACCTTTTAAAGTCACGCTTATTTTTTGATAGTGACTGTTTACAGTTGATAAATCTTTAAGGTCATCGTTTGCTGCTAATGAGCTAAAAGATATGGCGCTTGCCATTGCTAATGTTAGTAAAGTTTTCATTTTCGTTGGTTTAAAGTTCTGATCTCTTTATTGCCAACCTCATACCAAAATGGAAACTTAAAATTTTTAAAACACCAATCTCACAGTTTCAAAATTATTTTTATCAGCATTTATCAAAATATAATTGCGATAAAATCATGATTTATTAATAAAAAGTGTTCACAATAAATGCAACTCATCGTTCGATTGTATTGCTACCGTACAGATTAGGTCTATAAATCAGATTCTCAAGGTTGCATCTTATTGTCCTTATTAAGGAAATTTAATGTTGAAAAAAGTTTAGAGAATGATAAATACCATGGATGCCAAAACTCGAGGCGTTCGGAACTGTACAGTAGTCGTTCGTTAGGAGTCAAATCCTCTTAAAATCATCTCCATGTAAAAAGTGAAAAGTCTGGACCTAAAAAAAGCGTTAGCCACTTGGCTAACGCTTTTTACCCGAATCTATGTTTAGATTAAAAAAACAAAGTTCTTTTTCTTCCCTGAGCATCATTGACTTCCATGTAGATATCATCAGACTGGACTCCTTTCAATGCAAAATCCTTTTTAAAGGCTTCCGGCTCAGAAATGTATTCTTCATAGATCAACTTCCCGTTTTCAGCAGAAAAGATCTTTACATTTACTCCAGGAACTGTTAACCCTATTACAGATAGACTGACCGTAGCATCATTAACCGTTTTACCATAAGCCATTAGAGGAAGTGACTCTGCTTTCTTTGGTCTTGCTTTCGTATTGAACTCATAAATTACTTCTTCATCGTCTGTGGAGATTTTCACTAGATAATCACCTTCGGGCATATGTCCCATGTCATAAGGAACCACTACATTACTATCTTCTACATGGACTTTGCGTTTACAGAGTTTTTTTCCATTCATGTCCATGATGAAAATTTTGGCATCTCCCACTCCACTTTTAAGTGAGACTTTTACCTTTTGGAAAATTGTGTTGACAGAAGACAATTCTTTGAGATCCTCTGCAGCAATCGCACTCAATGATAATGAGCAGCAAATCGCTAGTGTGAATAAAGTTTTCATAATATGTTGGTTTAAGTAATACAGTATTATTAATACCAAGTGCGTACCAAAACCAATAAATAAATCAAGGCTAATTCTTCTTAAATAGACCGGATTTTATAGATAAGGGGGATATTCCCAAAAAGTGAAAAAAAATGTCCCAAAACCATAAAAAAATTCGTTCGATTGTCATAGTACCGAACATAATTAAATTAATCACAATACATTGATTATATGTTATTTAATTAAAATTATTTAAAGTTTTTTTTCATCTAATTACCCCTCCTATTTTTTATAATGGTATTCTGTACAAAATTGTACATCAAACGTCCGAAAAGAAACGTTTTTACCTTTAAAAAACTACATTGAAAATAACGTTTGAAAGACAGTACTTTCACAAAAACACTAAGGGGAGACACTTCACTTTGTAAACAAAAAAAAGCACCAACCCGTATGGTCGGAGCTCTTTCATCAACTAAACTAAATCTTAATTCTTAGAAGTGAACTACTTTAAATCTGCCTAAGGCATCAGTTAATTCTAAGTATATATCTTCTGGATCTATTCCATTAAAGGAAAAATCCTTTTTGAACCCATCTTCTTGGTCTATATATTCCTCATGAATTACCAAGCCACCTTTTTCGGTTTTTACTTGAACCTGAACACCAGGTACAGTAAGTCCTATCACAGTAAGATTAATTGTATTTTCATCGACAGTCTTACCATAAGCCATCAAAGGTAATTCAGTAGCAGGTATTGGCTTTTCCTTAGTTTCCACGGTATAAACCACCTCTTCATCTTCGGTAGAAATCATCACCAGATATTCTCCGCATGGTAGGTCGTCCATATTATAAGGGACCATTATATCGTCATTTTTTACTTTTACTTTTTTCTGGTGTAGTTTTTTACCATCCAGATCCAAAATGGCAATCTTTGCTTGGCCTACTCCTTCTTTAAGTAGAACATTGATTTTTTTGAAATTAGAATTGACGTCTGATAATGCTCTTAAATCGTCGTCTGCATTGGCCAAGGCGCTAAAAGAAAGGGCGCCAGCCAGAGCTAAAGTGAATAAAGTTTTCATGATATTGTTGGTTTAGTGTTGTGCTTACTATTACACTAAGGCCATACCAAACCAATTTTAGCATGCCAAAACACCCTCTTTCAGGATCAAGCAATTGTTAACAAATGTTGAAAAACACAAAATATTATTTTCCTGTATAGACATTTTACCGACCTTTATCGAACATTTTTAGAGATTTTCTTGTTCGACTGTCATAGTAGCGGACAGATTTGGCCTGATTTTTAAAATTTCCCGGTTACAGATTATTGTATTTTTTATGAAAAAATAATTTTTTAAAAATTTCAAGTGCTTGATTTCAAATACTTTAAAAAATAAAAACCTGTACGCTGATGTACAGGTCTTGTTCGCTGAGACACATATTTTTGACTTAAATCAAATTTATTTTTTGAGTTCTTTCGCCAAAACCTTAACTCGATCCTTGATATTGATCTCTGAAATATCAATGTTTCCGGAAGTCGCTTTTAAGAAATCCATCACAGCTCCTGTATGGTCTGTAGACTTTCCTTCGGCCAAGGTCACATACCTCATCGTAGACCAAAGCAAGGTTTTCAATTCCTTTTTAGAATCATCACACATATAATACTCTATGACAATGGTATTATGGTTATGCCATATAATACGGCTCATGATTCTCACCCATTCCCCAACCATCGCTGGCTTCACGTAGCTGATGTTATGATTGTAAACTACCCAAGCAGCTTTATACTTTTTAATCAAATCCATAACCTCAAGCCCATAAAGTTTGGGAACTTGATCCTCCCTTGCATTGAAGAAATAATCAAAATACTTCGCATTGTTTAAATGCCTTAGTGGATCGCAATCCTGAAAGCGAACAACAACTCGACTTTCTGTTTCATGCGGATAATGTTTCTGTGGATCGTATTCAAACATGATTTAAAGTATTTCTTGACTAGTGATAATTTGAATCCCTGCCTCTTGCATTTCTTTCAATGCATTCCCCCCATCCTCAGGAGTAATATTGACTGCTCTGCTAGCATCTTTCACTAAGAAAGTTTCAAACCCAAGGCTTAATGCATCCATCGCTGTAAACTTGACACAGTAATCTAGAGCAAGCCCAGTGATATAAACCGATTTCACGCCTTTCTCTTTTAAATAATCTCCTAAACCTGTATCTCCTTTTCTGGCATTGTCAAAAAAACCTGAATAAGAATCCACTTCTGGATTTTTTCCTTTTTGAAATATTTCAGCCCAGGACTTTTTTTCAAGGTCTTTCTCAAATGAGGCACCTTCAGATCCTTGTACACAGTGCACAGGCCAAAGGAACTGATCTAACCCTCCTAGTTTGACAAAATCACCTACTTTCTTCCCTTCATGGTTTGCTGCAAAACTTTTATGGTCGGCAGGGTGAAAATCCTGGGTGGCTACAACCAATTCAAATTCTTTTTGAAGTCTGTTGATAATAGGAATGATTTGATCTCCATCCTTGACTTCTAAAGCCCCACCTGGTAGAAAATCTTTCTGAACATCTACTATAATCAATGCCTCTTCTTTACTTCTCATCTGATGCTTGATCCATTTGTTGAGCTTTTAAAACCAAATCGGTCCTTAAATGGTGCAGGTTTTCTTCTAAACCTACCGGGTATAAATGAGGGTTCACCAATCTCTTGTGTGTCTTATCCAAAGTATCAAGTTGATCTGAAGCCCTCTTTCTTATAGTCTCCAAGTTTGGACTTTTATATTTCAACTTTCCATTTCTAAAAATAGGCTTCAATAACTCCTCCTCTTGGTAAAACAAAGGCATAATCCTTTTCCTACGCGCATTATCAGTTGGGTCAATGATAACAGTGCCTTTTGGATTGATTTCCTGACCTTCTAGATAAATCATGTCAGCTACCGCTTTTCCTTTGGAATAGTAGCGTTTTACATTATGCAAACCGGGAACATTGATTTTTAAGGATTGTTGGGAAACTTTAATCTTAGGCACAAATGAACCGTCTTCTCCCTTGATGGCTGACAATTTATAAACTGCCCCCAAAGCAGGTTGGTCAAAGGCTGTAACTAATTTGGTTCCTACTCCCCAAACATTAATTGAAGCCTCCTGCCCTTTCAAAGAAGTAATAATATGCTCATCTAAATCATTTGAAGCGACAATTTTCGCATCTGGAAAACCTGCTTCATCAAGCATTTGCCGGGCTTGATTACTGTAATAAGCCAAATCTCCAGAATCAATTCGAATTCCCATCATTTCTTTCCCCTTGCTCCGCAGTGCATTTCCCACTTTGATGGCATTCTTGACGCCATTGAGTGTATCATAAGTATCAACCAAGAAAATGCATTGATCAGGAAAAGCTTCTGCGTAGGCCTCAAAGGCTTCCAATTCAGTTTCGAAAGACATAATCCAACTATGAGCATGAGTGCCTGATACAGGTATACCAAAAAGCTTTCCTGCCATCACATTGGAGGTAGAAGAACAGCCTCCAATGTATGATGCTCTGGATGCTGCCAAAGCACCATCTATTCCCTGCGCTCTCCTTAATCCAAATTCGAGCACTGGTTCACCTTTAGCCGCTAAATTTATCCTTGCGGCTTTAGTAGCTATCAGAGTTTGAAAGTTGAAAATATTTAACAAAGGAGTCTCTAGCAGTTGGCATTGAATCAATGGACCTTTTACTCGGATCATAGGTGCATTAGGGAATACCACAGTTCCTTCTTCAATGGCATCAATATCACAGCTAAACTTCATTTTAGCCAAGTAATCCAAGAATTTTGGGTCAAACATCTTTGCCCCATCCTTAGCTTTCATTTCACGCAAGTAGGAAATATCCTTCTCCTCAAATTTAAAGCTCTTGCAATAATCAATCACATAATCAAGTCCTGCTGCCAAGGTAAATCCACCTTGAAATGGATGTTTCCGAAAAAATAAAGAGAACACGGCTTCTTGCTCAGCTTTATTTGATTTCCAATAGGCATAAGCCATGGTGATTTGATAAAAATCAGTCAACAAGGCCAAAGAGCCTTGGTATAAGTCTTTGGTAATTTTCATATAAAGTCGCTAGACTATAAAGGTAAAGATTGAGGATTGACCGTACAAACAAAGGTTAAGCTGCGTTTTTCACCCTGTAATTTAAAATCACACCTAACAGTAACATCCCCATCCCTATATAGGCCATCAAGGAGTAGGTTTCTCCAAAAAAGAAGAAACCAAAAATCAAGGCATAGAATACTCCTAAATAGCTCAGGCTAGAAATTTTAGAAACATTCGCATTTTGGTAGGCCACTGTCATAAAGTACTGAGCAGTTTGGGTACATAGACCAATCCACAGAAGAATCAACCAGTCCCAACCTACTGGTTGCACCCAAGTAAAGAAACTGATTACCCCAGCTATAGGTAAAGTCACTAACGGAAAGTAAAAAATAATTACTAATGGATGTTCTGTATTTTTTAGCTTCCTGATGACATTATAGGCCAACCCTGAAAAGAGTGCTGAAATAAAACCAATTCCGGCATACAGCAGATTTACTCGGGTATCAAAGCCCTGAACCATCATTACTCCTAAAAAAGAAATGGTAAAAAAGACAAACTGAATGGGTTTCACTTTCTCTTTCACTATAAATATCCCCAACAAGGTCGTCAAGATCGGTGAAAGGTATTGAAGAGTCACTGCACTAGCCAATGGAATATTTTGCAGTGTAAAGAAAAAAGAGATGAGCCCTACTGACCCTACCACTCCTCTTAAAACCAATAACTTCCTGTTATTCCCGAAAATATTCACCCGCTGACGTCTCAAAAGCATGAAGCTAAAAATCAGACTGAAAAATGACCTGAACAGAATAATTTCTATTGCGGGAATATGAGGAATGTATTTAACCGATACATTCATCAAGGCAAAAAATACACCAGCTAACAGCATAGACTGGACACTAGATATTTTCACTGGAAACTTATTTGGTGGTATTCTGAATCAAATGTCAAAAGTACCCAGATAGTTCATGGAAGTTTGAGAGTTTATGAAATTTCTAAAACTTTTATTTTCCCTAGACAGTTTACCCAACATTATGGGATTAAAAAAAGGAACTCAAGCACCAAATTTCACCCTTGCATCAACAGGTGACAAAAAAGTCAACTTATCGAAGGATTTTAAAGATCAAGCCTTGGTCCTCTATTTTTATCCTAAGGACTTCACACCTGGATGTACAAAAGAAGCTTGTGAGTTTAGGGACCAATTTGAGGCATTTCGAGATCTTAACATCCCCATTTTAGGAATCAGCAAAGATGATATACCTACTCATGAAAGGTTTAAAAAGGCTCATAGACTTCCATTCGACCTACTTTCGGATCCTTCAGGAAAAGTATGTAAGGCATATGATGCTTTAATTCCCTTGATCAAAATGCCCAAAAGGATCACCTATTTATTAGACGAAAACCATATGATCATCGAATCCTTCTCTGATATGTTTGAAGCCAAAAAGCATATCAATAAAATGCTACGAAGCTTAAATGCTTAATCTTCAAGGATCAAACCATCTTTCATAGTCACTTTCCTATCAGCCATTTCAGCGAGTTCATTGTTATGGGTTACAATGACAAATGCCTGCTTTAACTCTTCTCTTAAAGTAAAAAACAAGGAATGAAGGGATTGGGCATTTTCTGTATCCAGGTTACCACTGGGTTCGTCAGCGAAAACTACCAAGGGATCATTTATCAAAGCTCTTGCGACAGCGATTCTTTGTTGCTCCCCTCCAGAAACAGTAGCCGGCTTATGATCCAATCGATGACTAATCCCTAGGATTTCGGCTAATTCCCCTGCTCTTTTCATCAATTTGTTTTCAGAAGTTCCTTTGATCAAACCAGGAATCTTAATATTCTCCAAAGCAGTAAACTCAGGAAGAAGGTTGTGAAATTGAAAAATCAAACCAATCTGTTCGTTTCTAAAACTAGCCAATTCTTCTCCGGTCAATTTCAGTAGGTCTTTTCCATTCATTTCAAGGTTCCCCATTTCGGGTTTATCCAGGGTTCCCAAAATATGGAGTAAGGTACTTTTTCCTGCGCCGGAGGAACCAACGATAGAAACTATCTCCGAAGAAGAAATTTCAAGATCCACTCCTTTTAAAACATGTAAATTTCCGTAGTGCTTATGGATGCCACTGGCTTTCAGCATGGTAAGTTTTTTAAGAGGTATAAAATTAGAATAAATCTAATCCTATTGAACAATTGAATAGGCAATAAACAGGAAATTTCGGTAAGAAAGGACAATTCAACGTTTGATTTATCGACACTTTGAGCTTAACTTCGAGCAAAAATTTTCATAGGATGAATATTCACGAATATCAGGCTAAAGAAGTATTAAAAGGATATGGAGTTCGCATTCAGAACGGTATTGTAGCCGACAATCCAGAAGCAGCTCATGAAGCAGCTGTTAAACTCAACGCTGAAACCGGAACTTCCTGGTACGTGATCAAAGCTCAAATTCATGCCGGAGGCCGAGGTAAAGGTAAAATCCAACAAACTGGATCCAATGGTGTGGTTCTTGCAAAAAAACTAGAAGATGTAGCTGACAAAGCTAAAGCAATTCTGGGCGGGACTTTGGTGACGCATCAGACTGGACCGGAAGGCAAAGTTGTCAATAAAATCTTAGTAGCAGAGGACGTCTATTATCCAGGTGACTCTGAGCCAAAGGAATACTATTTATCTATTTTGCTTGACCGAGCACAAGGATGTAATGTAATCATGGCTTCTACTGAAGGTGGAATGGACATTGAGGATGTGGCAGAAAACTCTCCAGAAAAAATCATTAAGGAGTGGATCGACCCTAAAGTCGGACTTCAAGGTTTCCAAATTAGAAAAGTTGCTTTCAAACTAGGTTTGACCGGTACTGCATTTAAAGAAATGGTGAAGTTTATTGCCGCTCTTTACAAAGCATACGAAGGAACTGACTCTTCTCAATTTGAGATCAACCCAGTATTAAAAACTTCTGACGATAAAATTCTTGCAGTTGATGCCAAAGTAAATTTGGATGACAACGCACTTTACAGACATAAGGACCTTGCAGATCTTAGAGATTTGTCTGAGGAAGATCCTTTGGAAGTAGAAGCAGGAAAATCAGGATTGAATTACGTAAAACTTGACGGAAACGTAGGTTGTATGGTAAATGGTGCCGGCCTTGCAATGGCAACCATGGATATGATCAAGCTTTCTGGTGGCGAGCCTGCTAACTTCCTAGATGTAGGAGGAGGCGCAAACGCTACTACCGTAGAGGCTGGATTCCGAATTATTCTTCAGGACCCTAATGTTAAAGCGATCCTTATCAATGTATTTGGTGGTATCGTAAGATGTGACCGTATTGCAAATGGTGTGGTTGAAGCTTACAAATCTATTGGTGATATCCGTGTTCCTATTATCGTAAGACTACAAGGAACTAATGCAGTTGAAGGTGCAAAAATCATTGATGAATCAGGATTGAAAGTTGCTTCTGCGATCACGTTGAAAGAAGCTGCTGACAAAGTTCAGGCGGTTCTTCAAGGATAAAAAAAACTGAAATTTTCAGGCACGCGTAGTTCAACTGGATAGAATATCGGATTTCGGCTCCGAGGGTTGAGGGTTCGAATCCTTCCGCGTGTACATAAAGCTCAGACGAAAGTCTGGGCTTTTTTCGTTTATACTAAAATAGAATTGATGAAGTACCCAAAATATAGCTTCAACTCTTAGTATATCTAACGGTTAAAGAATAGAAAATTGGATTATTCGGGGATTTAACTGGAGATTTAAAAAAATGGCCAAAATAGGCCTTAGGGCAATAAAAAAGCAGGAGAAAATCTCCTGCCCTTTATTTGAAAACTAAACCAACTATTATTTAACTACCACAATGAATTCAAAAATAATACAATTATAATTAAATCAAAATTCCAAATATAAATTTGTATTTAATTATTCTCCTTATTTTATTCTTCGGGGAAATTTCCGCGCTTAAATGAGATGCCTAAAGCAAGCCCTTGGCTAAATTGGATTTTATCGTCCTGATCCAAATCGTAGATGCTCATACTGGTTAAACTCACATTAATTAAATTCGACACTTTAGCTTCTAAACCCAAGTCTAACCGATGATCAATCGTATCAAAAGCTAATGTCTCATAATTGGCATACATCTGATATCTCATTTTTAGAGTAAGATTCTCACTTAACTTCTTGTTCCAATCTGCCAATAAGCTAAAGGCTAGCCATTCAGTTCGAACTTTCTTCCCGATTTCAACCCCGTAATTAGTAGGGACATTATTATGTAAAGTGGTATCAGTCACAAATGTCCATCTAGGAGCAAAAGGTGCCATTCTCAGACTAAATTCATCATTTGGCTTATACTCCACTCCCAGTGAGGTAGTTAAATAGGCTGGATTGAAAAATTTTGAAATTAGGGTTTTGTCATCATCTTCAAACTCATAACCCGGAGCAAATTGCGACAAGAAGTTTACAGCAAAGAAATAATCCCACTTATCATTAATTTCGTAACCCACTTTAGAATCCAAATAAATCCTGTCGTTTGACTTTCTTCCTTCTTCATCTTTATTTTTAACTACCCCGTACGTTAAGTCCATCGTATTATCCCAAGACCACTTATCTTTAGCATAATTAGCTCTTCCATAAAGGTAAGTTCCCACAGCAATTGAATTGACACCACCGCCTTGCCAGTTGCCGGAAAAAGACGCTTGATTTAAATTTAACCCACCACTAATTTCCTTGAGCCAATAGCTGGTATCTACAGGGGTGGTTTCAGGTTCTGATTGAGCAAATAAATGCCCTGTTAGAAATACAAAAAGGAAAAGTGTAGAGATTCTCTTCATAATATATCAGTTTATAACTTATTAAATTTAAAACATTGAAATACAAATATGGAAAATGACATGGAAAGTGAACTGTTAATTAGAGATTTTTTAGCCAGACAACGTACTACTTTAGCAAATCAGAGGACCTTACTGGCCTTTATAAGGACTTCTTTATATTTTTTGGTCAGTGGTATCGCATTATTTGAAGTCGAAAAACTTGACCATGTCCGTGAATTAGGTTATCTGGCACTCGGATTGAGTTTTTCAATTTTCATTTTGGGTTTTATCAATTTCTTCCGAATAAAATCTAGACTCAAAAAAGGAAATTATCTCAATATGTAATTTATGGATTTTGATATCGCCTTAACGCTCTCCATCATAGGTTTGGCAATGGTTCTTTTCTTAACTGAAAAGCTATCCATTGATACTGTTTCCATCGGAGTAATGATCTTATTTTTAATTACTGGCATTTTGGATATCAAAGAAGGTTTAGCTGGTTTCTCCAATTCAGCAACTTTGACCGTCGCCTCGATGTTTGTTTTATCAGCAGCAATTTTCAGTACTGGAGTTCTGGATTCCTTTAGCTACCGGTTAAGTAAACAAGCAAAAAAGAGTGAGCTTAGACTCATGCTTACCTTAATGGTTTCCGCCGGGGTGTTGTCAGCTTTTATCAGTGATACTGCTGTAGTGGCCCTTTTGATGCCTGCGGTGATTCAACTTTCAAAAAACAACCAAATCCCTCCTTCCAAACTTTTGATGCCTCTTTCATTTGGTGCATTGATGGGTGGAGTATGCACATTACTTGGCACAAGTACCAATATACTTGTTAGTGGAATTGCAGAGAATGCTGGCTTACCTGCATTTGGGATTTTTGAGATGAGTATTATGGGTCTTGTCTTTCTATTATTCGGCATCCTTTACATGGCTTTTGTAGGAAGGTTTTTATTACCCAGTAGAAAAAGTAAGGAGCTGTTTGGAGATTCTATGGAACTAGGGAATTATCTATCAGAATTAATAATCACCGAAGATTTCACTCAGTTGCAAGAACAAGTTTCAAAGCAGAAATTATTTAACAAACTCCCCATTCAACCTTTACAAATCATAAGAGAAGATGGACAAAAAATCAGAGTTTACCCAAATACAGCAATCCTGAAAGGTGATCTCATCCGATTTAGCTCAGATAAAGAGACGCTAGAAAAACTAAAAGCATATCCAGGAATCAAATTAAAAGCAGAGTTGGTATGGGAAGAAGAACTTGTAACTGGAGAAGAAGAGCGCCTATATGAAGCAGTAATTACCCCTAGTTCATTTTTGATCAAGAAAAGCATCAAGGAATTAAACTTTAAAGAGCTTTTTAATCAGGTTTTGATCATCGGAATCAGACATAGAAAAGGAATGCTTGATACGCTTCTTACCAGAACCCGATTAGCTCCTGGAGATATACTCCTTCTTAGAGCAACTGAAGAAAGTATTCAGTCTATCTATGAAACTGAAGGACTGCTTTTAGTCTCAGAATCTAGAACTAGGAATCTCAATAAAACGAAAACGATTCTTACCCTGATCATTATGACGGCTGTTTTGGCCTTAGCAATTTTGAACATCTTACCAATCGTAGTAAGTGCGATGGCAGGTGCTGTTGCCATGGTCATTACTCGAGTAATCACAACAGAGCAGGCCTACAAAGCAATTGACTGGAAAGTGATATTAATGTTGGTAGGAATTTTATCTATGGGAGCTGCTTTAGAGAAAACTGGGGGATCTGCATTGCTCGGGGAGTCAATCGTGAATGGATTAGGAGAATATGGTCCACGGATTGTTTTAGGAGGTATTTTTGGACTGACATTTTTATTGACTAATGTCATGTCAAACAATGCGACAGCCGCTCTCCTGGCTCCTATTGCGATCAGTATAGCCAATAGCTTAGGTGTTGACTCCAGACCCTTATTGATGGCGGTAACCTTTGCAGCTAGCTTAAGCTTCATGACCCCTATGGGATATCAAACCAACACGATGATCTATTCTCCCGGGAATTATAATTTTAAAGATTATTTATTAGTCGGCACACCTCTAAACATCCTATTTTGGATCATAGGAACTATTGGCATTCCCATTTTATTTCCATTCTAATTCTTTATTCTGGCAATTGGCAATATTCTTGAAGACTTAAGTTAAAAAACACGCAATGAAAATATTTGGCTTTGTCCTTATTCTCGCTGGCATCTTTATGTTATTCAGCAACAATCTAAGTTTTACTACCAAAGAAAATGTGGTCGATGCCGGACCTATTCAGATCAATGCGAATAAAAAACATGAGGTAAACTGGCCTTCCTATGCTGGCGGAGCAGTATTGGCAGCGGGAGTTATTTTAGTGGTCATTTCAAAAAAGAAATAAACATACAATTTGAAGTTTGCTGCCATAGATATCGGTTCCAATGCAATCAGAATGCAGATCACTAATGTGACTTATTTTGAAGGTCAGCATCGCTTTAAAAGATTGGAATACATTCGGTTTCCAATGAAGTTAGGCTTAGATGTATTTCAAACTGGAAATATCAGTAAAGACAAAGCAGAAAAATTTCTGAAACTCATGAGAGCTTTTAAGCTCTTAATCGACCTTTATGAGGTGGAAGATCATATGGTCTGCGCTACTTCTGCGATGCGAGAAAGCACAAATGGAAGAATGATAGCAGATGCAATAGAAAAAGAAATTGGATTGACGATCCAAATCATCTCAGGAGAAGAAGAAGCTACGTTAGTCAATGAATCCTTGATTAGTATTTTAGACAATCAAGCATACATCCATATTGATGTTGGTGGTGGAAGCACTGAAATCAATCTTTATCAGCAAAATCAAAAAACAGCATCCCGATCTTTTCAGATCGGTTCCATCCGAGTATTAGAGAACAAAAACCTAAGCGCTGAATGGGATGCATTAGAACAGTTTCTTAAGCAAGAGTTATTAACTACCTCAAATTTATGCTCGATTGGTACCGGTGGTAACATCAGTAAAATAAATGAATTGGCCCAAAAAGCTTCTCCAAGAAATTCAAAAGACCAAAAACTAAGTTTCTCCGAAATTCAGGAAACCTTGCAACTTCTTGAATCCATGACCTTCGAAGAGCGAGTCAATAAATTAAACCTGAATGAAGATCGAGCGGATGTCATCATCCCCGCTGGAAAAATCTATAGGAGGGTTATGGAATTAGCAAATTCTAAAGAAATGTTGGTTCCAAACCTTGGATTAGCAGATGGGATGATTAGAAAATTGTTTGCCAAGAATCAAAAAAAGCCTCTTTAAAAGAGGCTTTTGATATTAATTTACCAGCTGAACTTGGCTTACTTTATCCGGATCCAAATTGAAAAATTCTCGGTGCACATTAAACTCCTCCTCATCTCCAATTGGTTTTTTTGCTATATAAGTACCGTCTTCTTGCATGGTATAGGCATTGACATTGTCCCTTAGATTATAAGCAAGGATATTCATCAATTGCTTCTCAAGCAATGGAGATTCTACTTTAAACAAGGATTCTAATCTCTTATCAAAACTACGAACCATCATATCAGCACTTCCAGCATAGGTCCTCGTGTTCCCATTGTTATGGAAATGATAGATTCTGGAATGCTCTAAGAAATCACCTACTATTGAAATCACTTCAATTTTATCGCTCAACCCCACTCTTTGCGGTCTTAAACAACAAATACCTCTTACGATTACTTTGATGGTTACACCTGACTGAGAGGCTCTATACAAGGCATAAATGGATTCAGAGTCTTCTAAGGAATTAACTTTGATGAAGATTCCGCTTGGAAGTCCATTTCTAGCATTTTCGGCTTCTTGTTCTATGTAATCGATCAACTGGTTCCTCATATCTCTAGGAGCAGTAATCAAATTGGTGTATTGACTAGGCATGGAATGCCCTGTGATTACGTTGAAGAACTCGGAGACATCATTGGCCAATGTTTCATTAGTTGTTAAGAGTCCAATGTCAGTATACAGTCTTGCCGTATCTTCATTATAATTTCCAGAACCTAAATGTACGTAGCGTGTGATCTCACTTGAGTTTTTCTTAACAATCAGCAAGAGCTTCGTATGCGTTTTTAAATGAGTAATACCATAAATCACAAAACAACCTGCTTTTTGAAGTCGCTTCGCTTCGCGAATATTGTTTTCCTCATCAAACCTTGCCTTTACTTCAAAAAGTACTGACACGTGCTTACCATTCTCTGCAGCTTTCAATAAGGCTTTGGTAATCTGACTATCCTTCGCCAAACGATAAATAGTCATTTTGATAGCCATTACATCTGGATCTTCAGCGGCTTTATTGATAAGATCAAGAATAGAATCAATGTTATTATAAGGATGGTGCAGCAGAATATCCTTACTCTTAAGCGTATCAAAAATATCTGCTCTACCCTCTTCAGGATATGAAAGTGGATTGACGGGTGCTGGAACAGCAGGTAAACGATCTCTAAATCTTTTGTTACCCACAATCTGCCACATACCGGTAAAATCGATCATGCTGGCTCTTTTAGTCAGAAAAACAGAATCCATTTTCAGATTCCATCGCTCCAATAAAGAGTTTAGCATCCATTTGCTATACCCTTCCTCAATTTCAATTCTTACAACCCTTCCAGTTTTACGCTCCATCAATTTCCGCTTCACTTCTTCCAAGAAGTTTGCATCCATATCTTCTGATTCTTCCAAAGTAAAATCCCCGTTTCTGGTAATTCTAAAAAGGCTGATCCCTTCTATTTCTACATTTCTGAAAAGGGAAATAATATGCTCTCGAATAACCTCTTCTATTGGAATGAGTAGTAGAGAATTCTCTCTTTCGATCTCGAAAAACCTTGGGATATTAGATGGGATCTGAACAAAGCTCAGCTTCTTCATATCCTTTCTTTCTCCTGGGCTGGTCGTAACCACACCGAAGACCAAGAGCTTATTCATTAGGATCGGGAAAGTTCTATATCCATCATAGACCATCGGGGTCAACATGGGGTATATCGCTTTTTCGAAGTAGTCTTTTACTTTACCCTTTTCAGAATCCGATAGTTTAGAAATATTCACCAAGCTTACTCCCTCTTGGTCCAACCCTGGCAATATCACATCGGTAAAATGATTGTGTTGATCTTTATGAAAGACCTGACAATCATTCATCAACTTAGTCTTAAAAGGTTCTTCTCTTAATCCTGAATAATCAACTCGCTCTTTGTCGTAATCAAGGTAATTATAGAGTGAGCCTACTCGAATCATAAAAAACTCATCTAAATTCGAAGCAGTGATGGCCAGAAACTTCAATTTATCAAAAATTGTCCTTTCCTCTTTTTTAGATTGATCTAATACACGATCATTAAATTTCAACCAGCTTAAATCTCGGCTGACCAAATCACTTTTCTGGATAATGGATTCGTATTTATCTTTTACTGCCAGTTTCATAAAAACTTAATATTTGGGTTGGCAATTTATTATCTCTTTGTCAATCCTGACGTTATCAAATTGTTAATGAATGAAAAAAGGGGCACAAGGCCCCTTTTTAATATTCAAATTAGCCTTAAGTATCAATTTTAGCATATTTGGCGTTTTTCTCGATGAACTCTCGCCTTGGTGCCACTTCATCTCCCATGAGCATGCTAAACAAATGATCTGCTTCTGCAGCTGAATCAATCGTCACTTGCTTAATCGTTCTTACGTTAGGATCCATGGTTGTAGTCCAAAGCTGCTCTGGGTTCATCTCACCCAAACCTTTGTATCTCTGAATTCCCACACTATCTTCTTTACCATCTTTTGCCATTTCCTTGGTCAAGAGTTTTCTCTCTTCCTCTGTCCAGCAATATCGTTCGTCCTTACCTCTTTTCAGTAAATAAAGTGGTGGCAAAGCGATGTAGATAAAGCCTTTCTCGATCAATGTTCTCATATATCTAAAGAACAGTGTCAAGATCAGGGTTCGAATGTGCGAACCATCAATATCAGCATCCGTCATGATGATGATCTTATGGTATCTTAGATTAGAAAGGTCTAATTCTTTATCATCATTTACTGTCCCGAATTTAACTCCAAGTGCAGTAAGGATGTTCTTGATTTCGTCGTTATCGTAAATTTTATGTTCGTGAGCTTTCTCGACATTCAGGATTTTACCTTTTAAAGGCAAAATTGCTTGAAAGTCTCTATCTCTACCTTGCTTAGCAGAACCACCAGCTGAGTCCCCTTCGACTAGATATAATTCACAAACGGTTGGATCTGAATTAGCACAATCCGCTAATTTTCCTGGCAAGCCACCGCCACCGAGAACGTTCTTTCTTTGAACCATCTCACGTGCTTTTCTAGCAGCATGTCTTGCTTGGGCAGCGAGAACCACCTTACCTACGATGATTTTAGCTTCTTTTGGATGCTCTTCCAGCCAGGACTGTAAAGTTTCAGAAACTGCAGAATCTACTGCACCTACCACTTCAGAGTTACCAAGTTTGGTTTTTGTCTGACCCTCAAACTGCGGTTCAGCAACCTTCACTGAAATTACTGCCGTCAGACCTTCACGGAAGTCATCTCCGGAAACCTCCAATTTCAGCTTGTCCAACATGCCAGACTTATCGGCATAAGACTTCAAGGTTCTAGTCAATGCTCTTCTGAAGCCCGTTACATGTGTACCGCCTTCATAGGTGTTAATCGTATTCACATAAGAAACCACATTTTCAGAATAGGAAGTATTATAATTCATGGCCACCTGTACAGGCACAGAATTAAACTCACCTTCAATGTAAATAGGCTCTTCAATGATTTTTTCTCTTGTATTGTCCAGATATTGAACAAATTCAACTAGCCCACCTTCAGAATAAAATTCATCTGTGCGAGCATTCCCATCTTCCTCAATCTCACGTAAATCCTTTAGAAAAATTCTGACTCCTGCATTTAGGAAAGCCATTTCTCTCAAACGATTTGCAATCGTCTCGTACTTATATTCGGTATGGGTAAAAATGCTATCATCTGGCTTGAAATGAATCATCGTTCCCCTTTTATCCGTCTTGCCAACTTCCTTGGCCGGATATTGTGGAACCCCGATTTTAAATTCCTGCTCAGTTATGACGCCATCTCTAAAGACTGTTGCTTTAAGATCCGTGGACAAGGCATTCACACAGGAAACCCCTACTCCATGTAGACCTCCGGAAACTTTGTAAGTATCTTTATCAAACTTACCTCCGGCGTGCAATACAGTCAAAACTACTTCTAAAGCAGATTTTTGCTCTTTCTCATGCCAGTCCGTTGGAATACCTCTACCGTTATCTTCAACAGTAATCGAATTATCTACATTGACAGTTACATGGATTGTATCGCAATGTCCTGCTAACGCTTCATCGACTGAGTTATCTACAACTTCCCAAATCAGGTGATGAAGTCCTTTAACTCCAACATCCCCGATGTACATGGCAGGCCTTTTACGGACTGCTTCCAAACCTTCCAATACCTGGATGTTTCCTGCTCCGTAACCTGCAGGTTTTTTCGCTTTTTCTTCACTCATATTTTCTGGAGAAAACCCTCAAAATGGGCCTTAGAATGGTGATTTTGTGTTCATTTTAAGAATACGCAAGATAGATAAAAAAAGTGACTTTAACTAGCATTTTACCAAGCCAAAAAGAGTAAAATAGCCACTCGAAAAACAAAGGCTTTACTCTCTGATTATCAGTACTGTCCAGTACTTAGCATCACCAAAGTACAGGCATTTAAACATACCACTCCTTCTTGTTCTGCTTTATGATACAAGCTGGGGTTTTCTGCGCCAGGATTAAAAATTATCCTTTTAGGTTTCAAAGACAAAAAATAATCCTCCCACTCTTGCTGATGGGTAGCGTTTAAATAGAGCGTAATAGTATGAATTCCTTCAATAGGTGGTTTTTCCTTTAAGGGTAGAATCGTTTCTCCCAGCACCTCTCCTTTTTTTATACTAATTGGAACAAATGGTATATTCAACCGATTCAAAAACGTAGCTGCCGTAAAGGCATACCTAGAAGGGTCCGGACTTGCTCCCGCAATAAGAGTACGTTTATTTGATTTCTCTACTTCCATATTCACGATCTCTTTCAAAGGTATCCATATGCCTGTGTTTTTTGGTTTCGTAAATATCTTTCAAGGTTATCAATATTCCTGTCTCTTCTACCTCACCAAACTCATCGTTTAACGCTGTACCGAAAGTCATCATCGTGGGTGAAAGATTCATGTACGTATTGATCAATGGTGGAATATTCTCTCCGTAGGCACGAATACGTGTATTCAACAGCTTATATCCTTCCTTATAGGACAATTCTAAAAAAGGATTCCCTTTATTCGGCAGATCTGATTCATACCCTAGCTTTAAGTCAGCTTTTGGAGTTACTAAACCTGCCTTATCTGGGAAATAATGATTCATAAACATCAACAACAGGTCTCTTGCTTCCCGGTTATAGTGGGGATACATGGTAACCTTTCCAAATAAGTACTTGATATCGGGGTTTAATAATACCACAGCACCCAAACCATCCCAAAGATTATCCAGGCTAAATATTCCCTTTCTATTATCTATGCTTGGTTGATACTTGGGTTGCACAAAAGATCTACCTAATTCAATGGTACTTGGAATGAACTCTTGAATAAATTGATCAGAAAAATTAAAAAGATGAGTGGTAGATAAATTCAATTTCCCATCCTGTAAAACAGCATTTTTACACTTTATCAAACGGTAGCCCGCCACAATCTCTTCATTCTCTGGACTCCAGGTAATCAATTGTTCATAACAATTTTCGCAGGTATCATTTTCATCAAGATCCAATGCTTGCCCTGTACCTCCCCCAGCTGCTCTAAAAGTTATTTCTCGGAGTCTTCCAATCTCACGTACCACATTCGGCGAATTATGATAGTTGACTAAATAGACCAGATTATCTCCATTATTTGCATATCGAAGAAATCGATCAGCTGTAAGTTCTGCTTTGATCAAAGCCTTATCAACTGCAGGAATAATTTCTTCTTCTTTACTCATGATTGTCCTAATTTGTACACCAATTCTTTCACATGAAAAGCCCATTTCGCATCTGATTTACTTGAATCAAGACTTTGAAAAGGAATGACCTCACCAAGATGGACTTTTACTTTTTTACCCTGCTGATGATACATTTCATCCGCAAGATAAAACATCTCAATATTAACTTGTACCCCTAACTTCTTCCTCCAATTAGCCAAATTGTAAAAAAACTTCGAATTCTTCCCATCAATGAAGCAAGGAATTATATTTTTTTGATACTTTTTGGCCTTTGTTATAAAACTTTTCTTCCACATTAAGTCTCTTATTCCTTCTGGAAACTTTCTAGAAACCAATCCAGCAGGGAATACCATCACTACAGAATCCCCGGCATATACCTTATCGATGTTATCCAGACTCTTTTGAGAATTTTTTCCCAATTTATTCACTGGAACAAACATGGGCTGGAAATTTTCGAAAGACATCAATAAATCATTTACCAGAAATCGAATATCTGGTCTTATTTTCCCGACTGCATACATCAATGCAATTCCATCAATTCCTCCAAGCGGATGATTGGCTGCGATGATTACTCCTCCTTCTTTCGGGATTTTCTCTCCACCCACCAATTCTACATCAATCTCCAATTCCCTGATTACGGCATATACAAAATCAAGCCCGTAAAGATGATGGATTCTCCCCATCACATCATTTAACCAATCCTCGTGGATCACCTTACGAATATAGGATAATGCAAAGCCCGGCATCCATTTCAAAAGTTTGGGATTTTTGCTTTTTATAACCTTTTTGACATCGATAATCTTATCGGGCATGGATTGCTTTTAATGCGTTTTGTAGGGTGAAAATTGATTAAAATCAACTTTATTTTTTGGAAAAATATGATTAAAAATAAGAAAAAACTGAAATAGTTGGGGATAGGAATTCAACTTTCATACTAGCCCCCTGATTACCAATTCAGTTAATTCTTTTTTTCTTGACAATAATAATCCAATATCGCCTTTTTTGTCCCCACAATTATTAGGTAATCATTATCCAGATGAATTAGCATGGAAATATTTCTCCAGACTTCATTCTTTAATAATTCTATACTTTTGTAATGAGAAATTCATTCACAGGGCAATGAGTAAAAAATTCAAAACTTTGTGAAACAATTCGAATCTTTTGAACACATTTCAACATGAACAATAGGCAATTATTCCTTCAACATTTAGCACAAACTACGGATTTCCCCCTGATGATCGAAGTGGAAAAAGCTGAAGGTGTATACCTTTTTGGGCCTAAAGGTGAAAAATACATGGACCTTATTTCAGGAATTGGAGTTAGCAATGTGGGCCACAGGCACCCTAAAGTACTCCAAGCCATTCAGGAGCAATTGGACAAATATCTACACCTAATGGTCTATGGTGAATATGTTCAGTCACCACAATCCCAACTTGCCAAGGCTTTATGTGATACGCTTCCAGCAAATCTTGACAATGTTTATTTGGTAAATAGTGGTTCAGAGGCAGTGGAAGGAGCCTTGAAATTAGCCAAACGATACACAGGCAAAAGAAATATCATCTCTTGCGTCAATGCCTACCACGGGAGTTCTCATGGGGCACTTAGTGTAGGCGGGAATGAAATCTTCAAGCGTGCCTACAGGCCCTTATTACCTGGTGTATTCAATATTCAGTTTGGTGCCCCAAAAGAGATGGATCAAATCAATGAAGATACTGCTGCTGTCATACTTGAAACAGTTCAGGGAGAAGCTGGCATCCGGACAAGCACAAAGGAATACTTTCAGGCACTCAGAAAAAAATGTGATGAGACTGGCACTTTGTTGATCTTGGACGAAATCCAGGCTGGATTTGGACGAACAGGTAAGTTCTGGGCATTTGAACATTACGGGATTACCCCAGATATCATTGTTTGTGCCAAGGGAATGGGCGGAGGAATGCCTATAGGAGCATTTATCTCAAGTCAGGAAATGATGTCTGTTTTCAAGAACAACCCACTACTAGGTCATATTACCACCTTTGGTGGGCATCCCGTTTCTTCAGCAGCAGCATTGGCTACTATTGAAATTTTAAAGAATGAGAATTTAATCAGCCAAGTAGAGCAAAAGGCAGATCAGTTCAAGTCTTTACTAATTCATCCAAAAATAAAATCCATTCGAAATAAAGGTTTGTTGATGGCTGTGGAATTCGAATCTTTTGAGGTGGTGAAACCAATTATCGACAGAGCGATTGAATTAGGAGTCATCACAGATTGGTTTCTTTTCTGCGACGATTCCATGCGAATTGCACCCCCATTAACCATTTCCGCGAAAGAAATTGAGGAGGCTTGCGAAATCATTTTAAAAGCAATAAATGAAGCTTAGCCACATAAAAAAGCCCTGAAATTGAATTTCAGGGCTTTTGTTTATAGTATTCCTTTTTCAGGATGCTTTCCTGTTACAGTCCTTCCGAAGGCTTTCAGCTCTTCAATTTGTTCATTCATATTTCCATCGGGATAAAGACATGGACCTATTCCCGCTTCCTTCTTTTTATAATCTAAATATCCCACCACAATAGGGACATCTGCTCCAAGTGCAATATGATAAAACCCTGATTTCCATCTTTTCACTTGTGACCTTGTTCCCTCAGGAGTCACCATAATCACCAATTCATCTCTTTCCTTCAGCATCGATACCATCGCTTCAGTATAGGTTTGCTTTCTTCCTCCAGGAATTCTTTTTCTATCAATAGAAATTGCTCCCAAGCCGGAAAGCAACCAACCTAGAGGTCCAACCATCACTTCTTTCTTGATGGTAAACCTGACAGGAATATCCATAAGAAAAAAAGCGGCTCTTGCATATAGTATATCCCAATTGGATGTATGAGGAACTGCAATCAAAACTGCTTTTTTTAATCCATCAGGCCAATTGGCATTTAAAGACCAACCTGAAATCCAAAAAACGAAACGGGACAACAACTTCATCATAACTTTACTTTTTCTTTTCCTTTGTTGCGAGCTCCAAAATTGCAGGATTTTCATCAATAAATTGTGATACTCGGTCGTATCCTGCTTGAAATAATTCCTGGGCTTTTTTGATATCAAAAACTCCATACTTACCAAGACCCTCTGCCTCAATAAAGAAATCACACTTAGACTTTCGACTATACACGTTATAATTCATCGACATGATCACCGATCTTTCGATCAGACTTTTCATGTTTCGAATATTACTTTCTTCAGGTAGGTGGTTACAGTTTACTCCTATCACGAAGTCACAAATTCCTTCCAAAGGTTCTACAGGTAGATTATTTAGCACTCCCCCATCCACATAATACTTTTGATCAATTACGATTGGGTCAAACATCCCTGGAATACAGGAAGATGCTAAAATAGGATCAATCAAATTTCCTTCTGAGAAATAAACTACTTTTCCTTTTTTAATGTCGGTGGCAGCTACTGTCAATGGGGTTTCTAAATCACTAAAGCAATCATCTTTGAGATATAACTTAAACAAGTCTCCAACAGACTTCATCTTTAGAATACCTGTAAGAGAAATTGCTGGGCGCATAAATTTAAAATAGTTTGTCTCAACAATGATCTTCAGGATTTCTTTTGGGCGATACCCTTTACAGTACATAGCTCCTACTATGGCTCCTGCTGAAGTGCCAGAAACTTTTGTAGGAAAAATACCTGCATCATTGAGACCTTCTAAAACTCCCAGATGTGAGATTCCCCTTACTCCTCCACCGGAAAGAGCAATTCCAATTTTCAAATTAGATTTCATGGAGTTTGAAGGTTTGATCCACCCTGACTCCTTTTTCAGTCATTTTCACCGTACAGCATTCATTGATCGGATCATGTTCAAAAAACAGAACATACCCTTCTCTAGCTGCTTCTTCCAAAAACTGTGTTTTCTCATCCAATGTCAGTAACGGGCGTGTATCATAACCCATTACATAAGGAATTGGGATATGCCCAACTGAAGGCAATAAGTCAGCTACAAATACAATGGTTTTTCCTTTGTATTGAAGCTTCGGAAGCATTTGCTTATCAGTATGGCCATCTACGGTAATAAAATCAAATCCTTTGAACAATGATTTGGATTTTAAATCAACAAACTCCAGTTGACCCATTTCTTCCATAGGAAGGATATTATCCTTTAAAAAGGAAGCTTTCTCTCTGGCATTAGGAACTGTTGCCCATTGCCAATGATCTTTATTTGACCAATACTTCGCTCTTGGAAAAGTCATCTCATATTGACCATGTGATCCATAGCCTACACCACCTCCACAATGATCAAAATGAAGGTGAGTTAAAAAATTATCCGTAATATCTGTGGGGTGAACTCCCAATTTCATCAAGCTTCCCCTAAGTGAATCTTCTCCATGTAGATAGTAATGAGAAAAGAACTTAGCATCCTGCTTATCTCCAATTCCATTGTCAATAAGCACTACTCTTCCCTCATCGACAACCAGCATACAGCGCATTGCCCAGGTACATAAGTTGTTTTCATCTGCAGTATTGGTTCTCGACCATAAGGTCTTGGGAACCACCCCAAACATGGCACCGCCATCCAACTTAAAAAAACCCGTATTTACAACGTATAAATCCATATAGATCTGAATGAAAAATCCCGAACTCTAAAAGAAGCTCGGGATATGTTTTATTCTACAACTACGCCCATCGAGCAAAACTTATCGATGCGCTGTTCAATTCTCTTTTCCGGTTTCACCTTATCCAACTCTTTCAAAGCCTTTACCAAAGCTTCTTTTAAATTAAGAGCCATCTTTTTCATATCTCTATGTGCACCTCCCAAAGGCTCAGGAATAATATCATCTATCAAACCATTTCCTTTCATATCCACTGCTGTTAGTTTCAATGATTCGGCAGCCTGCTCTTTGTAATCCCAACTTCTCCAAAGGATTGTGGAACAGTTTTCAGGAGAGATAACTGAATACCAAGAATTTTCTAACATCATGACTCTATCTCCGATAGCTATACCCAAAGCTCCACCAGATGCTCCTTCACCTATGATAATACAAATCACAGGAACTTTTAACATGAACATCTCTTTCAGATTTCGAGCAATGGCTTCTCCTTGCCCTCTTTCTTCAGCTTCTAATCCTGGAAATGCCCCTGGAGTATCTATCAATGTTACAATCGGCTTACCGAATTTCTCGGCCATTTTCATCAGCCTCAACGCCTTTCTATATCCTTCAGGATTTGCCATCCCAAAATTCCTCATTTGACGCTGTTTGGTATTTCTACCTTTTTGCTGGCCGATAAACATGACAGATCTACCGTCAATATCTCCTAATCCGCCTACCATTGCTTTATCGTCTGCCACAGTTCTGTCGCCGTGCAACTCAATAAAATCATTGGTTATTTCGTAGATGTAGTCTAAAGCATAAGGTCTATCTGCATGCCGTGAAAGCTGCACCCTTTGCCAGCGAGTTAAATTCTGAAACGTTTCTTTTTTCAAAGCCAGGATTTTTTCTTCTAATGATTCAATATCTGAAGTTAAATCTATGTTTCTCCCCTTGGCTAAATCCTTCATTTCCTGAAGTTTTTGCTCTAAATCAGCGATTGGTTTTTCGAATTCTAATACCATTTTGGTGATTTTTGAAAGGTTAAAGATAAGCAATATCCCATAGAGAAATAAAATTATTACACATTCACTTCCGAAGCTCTTGATTATCAAGAACTATCAAATTTTTATCAATAAAGCAAAAATTGATCTTCCTGAAAGTTAATAGAATGAATTTTCCACAAAAGGCAAAATTTAATAGCATGATAATTTAAAAATCCCCGAGAACAACAGCTTCAAAAAAGGATCTTTAGGCCATTTGACTATATTTTTACTTAAAGTCAATTAAAATTTATCTCCTTGAATCAGAAGTCAATACAATTTCTTTACTCTTTTTTTTTAATGGACTTTTGTATTAATGATTCAAAAACCTACCTTTGCATCACTCAAAAACAGAGGGGAAGTAAAAAGTTACTTCAATCCCAAAATTTTGTAAAAAACGGAGTGGTAGTTCAGCTGGTTAGAATGCCTGCCTGTCACGCAGGAGGTCGCGGGTTCGAGTCCCGTCCATTCCGCTTAATTTTGATGAAAAAGTCATCAACAAATTCTTTTAAAATATTGGAGTGGTAGTTCAGCTGGTTAGAATGCCTGCCTGTCACGCAGGAGGTCGCGGGTTCGAGTCCCGTCCATTCCGCTTAAAAGCTTCGAAGTAATTCGAGGCTTTTTTCGTTTAACAGCAATTTTTATGTGTTTTTACACTTATATCATTCAATCTGAGAAGGATCAATCTTTCTACATTGGGTCGAGCAAAGATCCTGAAAGTAGACTTCGCAAGCATAACCAAAAACATCGAGGATATACAGCTAGAAAGCAGCCTTGGAAATTAGTCTGGAAAGAAGTACACCCACAAAAATCTGATGCCATCAAACGAGAACTTTTCCTAAAGAAACAGAAATCGAAAAAATTTCTTGAGGATTTAATTTCGAAATCCCGTTAAACCTAATTCTATATGGTTAGAATGCTTGTCCCGATCTATCGGGAAGGTCGCGGGTTCGAGTCCCGTCTCCCGAAAAGTCGGGACAGGCTATTCCGCTTAAAAGCTTCGAAGAAATTCGAGGCTTTTTTTGTTTAACAGCTATTTTTATGTGTTTTTATACTTATATCATTCAATCTGAGAAGGATCAATCTTTCTACATTGGGTCGAGTAAAGATCCTGAAAGTAGGCTTCGCAAGCACAACCAAAAACATCGAGATTATACAGCTAGAAAACAGCCTTGGAAATTAGTCTGGCAAGAAGTATTCCCTACAAGATCTGATGCCATCAAGCGAGAACTTTTCCTAAAAAAACAGAAACCGAAAAAATATCTTGAGGATTTAATTTCGAAATCCCAGTAAACCTAATTTTATAAAGTTAGAATGCTTGTCCCGATCTATCGGGAAGGTCGCGGGTTCGAGTCCCATCTCCCGAAAAGTCGGGACAGGCTATTCCGCTTAAAAGCTTCGAAGTAATTCGAGGCTTTTTTCGTTTAACAGCAATTTTTATGTGTTTTTACACTTATATCATTCAATCTGAGAAGGATCAATCTTTCTACATTGGGTCGAGCAAAGATCCTGAAAGTAGACTTCGCAAGCATAACCAAAAACATCGAGGATATACAGCTAGAAAGCAGCCTTGGAAATTAGTCTGGAAAGAAGTACACCCACAAAAATCTGATGCCATCAAGCGAGAACTTTTCCTAAAAAAACAGAAATCGAAAAAATTTCTTGAGGATTTAATTTCGAAATCCCTTTAAACATAATTCTATATAGTTAGAATGCTTGTCCCGATCTATCGGGAAGGTCGCGGGTTCGAGTCCCGTCTCCCGAAAAGTCGGGACAGGCTATTCCGCTTAAAAGAGGCTGTCTCATTTTTGGTTTTTGTCACATTGAGCACTTGAGAGACGAGAGTCTCGAAATCGAAATGTCGGTCTTTTCGCTCAAAAAGGCCTTCGACTCCGCTCAGGCAGACAAATTTGAAAGTTTTGAGACAGCCTCTTTTTTCTTTTAACAGTCATTTTTATGTGTTTTTACACTTATATCATTCAATCTGAGAAGGATCAATCTTTCTACATTGGATCAAGCAAAGATCCTGAAAGTAGACTTCGCAAGCATAACTAAAAACATCGAGGATATACTGCCAGAAAGCAGCCTTGGAAATTAGTCTGGAAAGAAGTACACGTTATAAAAACAAACTCCCTAACCATTTTCAAAGAGAATTGAAATACATTCTGAAATCCATTCCGTATTTAAGCTTAGAGTTTCGCTCTTCTTTTTCGTTTCTTTATTCTTGAATTATTTCAACTAGCAATATCTCCCAAAAAGAAAATGAATATTCGACACGGAATTACTTTCGTTTTAGTTCTTTGTTCCACTTTCCTATTTGCTCAAAAACCGACATCCCCTGTAGATTTGGTCTACCCTCTGGCAGATAGTAAAAATTCAAGATGGTTTTTCTTCAATTCTGCCAGTAGACCCTTTGGGATGGTCAACCTAAGTCCTGACACTGATGTGGAAGGTGCCTGGGGAAGTGGTTATCGATATGAAAGTGACTCCATCAAAGGATTTAGCCATATTCATGCCTGGCAGTTATCCGGAATCTCAGTAATGCCTTTAGTGGATTTTTCATTATCTGACTCTAGGGATTTTGGATCTCCATTTAACCATTCAAAGGAGATAGTAAAACCAGGATATCATCAGGTTTATTTAGATCGATATAGAGTTCAAGTTGAACTTACCTCCACCCTTCGAACAGGCTTTCATCGATATCATTTTGAGGAAGAAGGAAAACAACAAGTCTTGCTACGAATCGGAAGCATGCTGGGTCCTTCAGCCATCATTGATGGTTCAATCAAGCAATCTTCCTCAATGGCATTTCAGGGACATATCATCAATGGCTCTACTTCTAGAAGACCTTTTGAAACTCCTGTGTTTTTTGCCATAAAATTTAATCGTGCTGTTCAGGATATGGAAGGCTGGAACCCAAATGAGGTCACTCCCAACTTAGCAGAAATAAAAGGCTCAGATTCTGGGTTAATTTTTTCTTTTGATAACAGCTCAAGCGAACTTCTAATGAAAATCGGGATTTCCTATGTTAGTGCTGAACAGGCATTATTGAATATGGATACAGAATTAAACCATTGGGACTTTGAGAAAGTAAAAAATGAATCTTTTGAGGAATGGAACTCTTACCTCTCAAGGATTAAAGTTTCAGGTGGTTCTGAAAAATCCCAGAAAAGGTTTTATACCGATTTATGGCATGCACTACAAGGGAGAAGAACGATAAGTGATGTTGACGGGAAGTACGCAGATATGACATCTGGCAAGCACTTGGTTAAACAAATCCCTTTAGACAATGCAGGAAAGCCCAAGCATAGACATTTTAATTCCGATTCATTCTGGGGAGCACAATGGACGATCAACACCCTCTGGCACCTTGTTTATCCTGAAATCACTGAAGAATTCGTTAATTCTATGTTGCTATACTACCAAGATGGTGGTTTAATCCCTAGAGGACCATCTGGAGGAAATTACACATATGTGATGACAGGAGCTTCTAGCACACCTTTTATTGTGAGCGCATACCAAAAAGGAATTAGAGGCTTTGATATACAGATGGCCTACGAAGGCCTACTTAAAAACCATAGATCTGGTGGGATTATGGAGAAAGCTGGATACGAACACAATACTTTATTGGGCGGAGGATTTCAATATTATCTTAAAAACGGATTTGTTCCTTGGCCGATTCCTGAAGGAAGATTTGGAGCACATCAAGATGGTCCAAGCTTGACGCTAGAATATGCCTATCAAGATTGGACTTTGGCTCAACTTGCAAAACAAATGGGTGACTCTGAGGCTTACTCAGAATTCATGGAAAGGGCGAGATATTATCAAAATGTGTATGATTCGGAGACTGGCTGGATGCGTCCTAGAAATGTTTCCGGGGAGTGGAAAACTCCTTTTGATCCCTACCAATACAATGCAGGTTTTAATGAAGCTAATGGAAGCCAGGCTACCTGGTTTGTACCCCATGACCTGGATGGATTAGCTGAATTAATGGGAGGAAAAGAAAAGGCAATTGATCGCTTAAATGAATCTTTTATTACTTCCGAAAAACAAGGTTTCACTTCTGGAACTTCTCATTCTCAAGAGGCTCATCCTGAATACCGTAGAATTCCAATCAATTATGGTAATCAGCCCTCAATTCAAACCGCATTTATATTCCAAAAGTTAGGGAGACCTGACCTCACTCATTTTTGGACTCGTGCCATTGTAGATAGAGTGTATTCAGAATTAAGCCCGAATTCAGGATATAATGGGGATGAGGACCAAGGTCTGATGGGAAGCTTAGCTGTTTTAATGAAAGTGGGACTATTTCAAATGAATGGAGGAACCGAAGAAAACCCATCCTATCAAATCGGAAGTCCCATCTTTGATGAAATATCCATACAATTAAACCCTAATTATTATCCGGGAGGGAATTTCATCATCAAGACCCTAAACAATCAGCCAGATAATATCCATGTGAAATCAGCCGAGTTTAATGGAGAAGGATTAAATCAATTGGAGCTAAGACATCAGCAAATCATCAGCGGAGGTGAATTGGTGTTAGAGATGAGTCCAACACCAAACCAACGCTAATTAGTGGCTCAAGCCTTTCTCCCAATTCCATGAATCTCTTAAGGAATCTTCCAGAGAATATTGAGGAGTCCAGCCTAACACTGTATTGATTTTAGTCGTATCAGCCCAAATTTTCACTACATCTCCATCTCGTCTTGGACCAATGGAATAATTAAGTTTGATTCGATTTACTTTTTCGAATGTTTTGATGATTTCAAGAACCGAATTTCCATTTCCGGTCCCAACATTAAACACATCATAAAAATTATCTTCTTGCTTATCCAGGTAACCCAAAGCCTTTACATGAGCATCCGCTAAGTCCATCACATGGATAAAATCACGAATACAACTTCCGTCAATAGTATCATAATCATCTCCAAACACAGTAATCTTTTCACGTATTCCAGCTGCCGTTTGGGTAACGAAAGGAACAAGGTTGTTTGGAGTGCCATTTGGTAACTCACCGATTTTACCACTTGGATGTGCGCCAACAGGGTTGAAATATCGTAATGAAACGACCTTCACACCAGCTTTGCTTTTCACAAAATCCACTAAAATATCTTCACATATCTTCTTGGTATTACCGTAAGGACTTTCAGCATCTTTCCTTGGAGTGGATTCAGTGACTGGCAGTTTATCCGGCTGACCATAAACAGTACAAGAGGAAGAAAACACAATATTCTTAATCCCTTTTTCCTGCATAAAGCCTAACAAAACAACTAAAGACCCTACATTATTCCTGTAATATTTCAATGGCTCAGAAGTACTTTCACCCACAGCCTTAAATGCCGCAAAATGAATTACACCAACAAATTTATGTTGGGAATAAATTTCCTCTAAAATGTCTTTATCATTGCAATCTCCCTCAAAGCAGATCACCGGTTTCCCAATAATCTCCTCAAGGCTACCCAAAACACTTTTTTGGGAGTTAGAAAAATCGTCCAATATAATAGGCTCAAGCCCAGCTTTTACAAGTTCCACTGCCGTATGGGAACCAATATATCCTGCTCCCCCAGTGATCAATATTTTATTCATTGCTTAAAAATTTTAGCTAGCAAAACTATCTAAATCTGCTTACTCCACCCAAAAAAAATCAGATTTCAACGGATTAATGTGAAAGCTCCTCGTTTTTCTTTGGATTGAATACTTCCATCCAGTGGAAATGAATAACGCACCAAATAAGTATAAGTTCCTGTAGGCGCTTCCTCTCCTGAAATTTGACCATCCCAGCCTTCAGCTCCAGAAAAGATCAGTTGTCCCCAACGGTTATAAATCCAAAGTTCCATGGTCACCTCACAATTTGACACCCCTTGAAAACACCTTCCTCAGGATTGTAACCTGTGGGCATCCTTACATCAGGAGCAGTTTCTTTTACTACGCCTACTCCTATACTTACACAACCCAGAGCATCCAAAACTGAAAGGTTATAGGTACCCTTCCCTACCCCGGTTAATTGATTTCCTAGGCCTGATGGATCTTCCCAAGTGTAAACATAAGGAGCGATTCCGCCTTGGGGGAAAGCTAATAGTTCCCCATTACTTCCTCCTGGGCAAGCTGGCTTTTCTAATCTAATCTCCACATCCAATGCTGGAGGAGAAGTAATTTCAAAACTAACGGGTAAAATACAGCCATTCGCATCTACTATATCCCAATTATAAGTTCCAGGACTCATATCATTTAGGGCTAGATTTCCAGAAAAGGTATTTGACCCCTCACGTTCATATGTGTAAGGAGCAACTCCACCTGATATTTCGAGCAGTAATTCTCCATCATCTTTTCCAAAGCAAGAAGCAGCAACGGTATTAATATTCTCCAACTCCAATAAATTTGGCTCAGTAATAATGATATCATCCAAGGTAATTTGACAACCTTTATCATCTGTTACAGTCACTTGGTAAGTACCTGCAGGTAGTGAAGTGGCTGTTTTGGAATTTAATGAGGGATCATGTGACCAAGAAATCACATAAGGTTCTATACCACCAAGTATTTCGATCTCGACTTCTCCATTATCGCCACCAAAGCATGATACGGGAATATTCGAAACCACATTCCCTTCGAATACATCTGCAACTTCCACCAAAAGATCCGAAGAAACTCCTCCACAGGTATTATCAATTGAGTTTTGAAGAGAATAAGTTAGGATTCCCGTAATGCCTGGTTGATCCCAAAGAACATTTACGGTCTTTTCTCCTTGTCCTTCCAGTATTGTCCCTCCCGTCACAGTCCATTCAATTATTCTCCCCGGGGCAAAACTTGGTGCTGTATAACTATGCGGATTCCCATCAAAGCAAACTTGGAGTTCTCCTTCAGCTAATTCAATATCAATAATTTTAGAGATAGTGATCCCAAGCGATAATTGCTCTCCTGGGCAACCATTTTCCGTATAGGGAATAGCCAAAATTTCGGCATTCGTGTTTTCCTCTCCCCAACTTACTAAAACGGAATCTCCATAATCCATCAAAATCTCACCTCCCAACACTTCAAAATCTACACTTGAAATCCCTTCAAGGCTGGAAAGCTTATAAACCTGTTCCTCAACTTCAGGGCAAACCGCTTCCGCCCCCACAATTTCCAATTCTTCTGGAAAGGGTTGAACCACTACTTCAAAGTTGATCTCCTCTTGACCATCACATGAAGTTGGGCTGAGTGATGCTATCACATTCACCTCATAGGTTCCGGGTTCTTCAAAAACATGAGAGACTTCCCTACCTTCTTTCATCTCAGATCCATCGCCAAAATCCCAAACAAAATAGGTGAATGAAGGATTTTCGGGGTTAATTATCCAATTACCTTCCTGACCAAGACAAGCTACTTTCTCTCCCTCGACATCAAAATCATACTCTACCTCAGTCTCAAAATTTAGGTTATCCAAAGCAGCCCCTACAGCGTAACCATAGGATTCCAAATACCCAAAACCATAAACATATCCTGCAAAGCCTTCTATGTTTGAAATCCGATGAATTCCTTGATTAATTTTCATTCTTGCAAAAGAATAAGAGGCATCTCCCGGTACTGGAGAGAAATTATGACCAATAGCTTTTCCGTCCAAGAAGGTTAAATCTTCAGTCCCAGTCTTTACCACAATGTTCAAGAAATGAGAAACGATGGAAGGCAGACTCATGGCGTTGAATCGGATTTCTTTCAAAAATTGCTCACTGGGGCTGTAAGTAATCATAAAAGGATCCCCATCTTGATAATTGAAGGTGTTTTCCTCATTACACTCTTGACTCTTAGAAAAAACCGTCACACTAGAAGGTTTCGAAGTCTCAATTTTTGCTGATTCATTTTTCTTAAAATCAAGAGTCAAAAATTCTCCAGCATTGATCTGCCCTACATTATCCCCTTTCACAAATACATCTGTATTATCCTCGGAAGCTAAAACTTTCACTAATTCTCCTGAGGTCCTACCATCTAAGGCCACATGTACAAAAGAGCTTCCCCAGCTAGAGGTCGGATAAGTTTGCTGAAACAAATTATCTGGAGCCCCACCACAATTACCAACAGTGGTCCATTTATTTCCGCCAAAAACGGCAATCTTTTTACAACTGTTGGCTGTCTCTCCAATCACCCGAATCCTTGATCCTGTAAGATCATCTTTGGCTTTTAGCTGATAGCTTTGACCTCTATCCAAAGTGATGGTAAATGGGATTCCCGGATCGTTATTTCCAAAAGCAAAAACCGAGGAAGTGATTTCTATTTCTGTATCATCTTCCGTAGCCACTACCAGTAATTGGCTTTCATCATTATTGTTTGGGTTAAAACCAACCGGAACCGTCATCAATTCATAATGTGAGGTTACGAGATAGTCTTTACCCAGTGTTTCTATAGGCAAAACCACCGTTCCATCAGCAGAACGAAAACGCTCATTAAAAGCGTAAACAGAGATTTTCCCACTTGAACTGATATAAATCCCTTTATTTTCTATTACTCCAGAAAACCTATGATGCATATCTATGTCAGAAGATAAAATAGTATGAGTGAATTGCTCTCCTTGGGAAATAGAAAAATTCACCGTTCTCCCTCTATATTCAATTACTCCTGTGGCATCTTCATTGGCAGAAATAACAATTACCCCTTGATCTGGAGCATCAGGTAAAATTCTATTGTTATCCATAAAACCCACCCAAAATTCTTTCCCAATTGTTGAGGTTTGGGCTTGGGCTTGAAATGAGCAATAAAAGCTCATCAAAATAATTATAGATCGAAGTAAAATTTTCCTCATAGGATACCCTCAAGGTATTAATTCTTGAATATAACCATCATTCCAAACAAAAAATCATTTTATCTACAGATAGCGCTATTTTGATGTTCAGTTGTTAGTCACAGGCTTAACAGACAAAAATTTAATCCTTATCTTTGCGCCTTAATTAGAAGAAAAGCCTATATGATTTCAGTAGATAATCTTTCACTCAAGTTTGGAAAAAGAACTCTTTTCGATGATGTTTCACTAAAATTCACTCCTGGAAACTGCTATGGAGTTATCGGTGCAAACGGAGCTGGAAAGTCAACATTTTTAAAAATCCTTTCCGGTGAAATGGACAGCACGAGTGGTGCAGTGAATATTACTCCTGGACAAAGGATGGCTGTCTTAAGTCAAAATCACTTTGCTTTTGATGAGGTGGAAGTGTTGAAGACGGTATTAATGGGTCACAAAACCCTTTATGCTATCATGGAGGAGAAAGATGCCATCTATATGAAAGAGGATTTCTCTGAAGAAGATGGTCTTCGTGCTTCTCAGCTTGAAGCAGACTTCGCTGAAATGGATGGTTGGAATGCTGAATCGGATGCAGCGGCACTTTTATCAGGCCTTGGTATCACAGAAGATTTGCATTATCTCCCAATGAACCAATTAGCAGGTAACCAAAAAGTACGGGTATTACTTGCTCAGGCTTTATTTGGAAATCCTGATATTCTTATTCTCGATGAGCCTACCAACGACCTGGATGCAGATACCATCGAATGGCTTGAAAATTTCCTTTTGGACTTCAAGAACTTGGTAATTGTAGTATCACACGATAGACACTTCTTGGATGCCGTTTCTACTCACATCGTAGATATTGATTTTGGTAAAATCAAGATTTTCTCCGGTAACTATACTTTCTGGTACGAATCTTCTCAATTAGCCTTGAAACAAAGATCTGATGCAAATAAGAAAGCAGAAGACAAGAAAAAAGAACTACAGGCCTTTATTGATCGATTCTCTGCAAACGTAGCGAAGTCAAAGCAAGCTACGGCTCGTAAAAAAATGATTGAAAAGCTGAACATTGATGATATCGAACCATCAATGAGAAAATATCCAGGAATCATTTTCAAGCCAGAAAGAGAAGCTGGCGATCAGATTTTCATGACAGAAAATCTGGAATTAAAACAAGATGGCGTGACTTATTTCACCGATGTCAATCTAATGGTGGATAAAGGAGATAAAATCGCATTTATTTCAAAAACCAAGCAAGCTGTCAATAAATTCTTCCAAACGATCATGGAGGAAATCCCTGTTCAAAAAGGAAGTATGAAATGGGGTGTAACTATCAATAAAGCCTATTTGCCTAACGATAACTCCGAATATTTCAACAATAACCTAAACTTGATTGATTGGCTTAAGCAATATTCAACCAACCAAGAAGAGGCATATGTAAGAACATTCTTAGGAAGAATGCTTTTTACAGGTGAGGAGTCTCTCAAAAAATGTAGTGTCCTTTCTGGGGGTGAAAAAGTACGTTGTATGATTTCAAAAATGATGCTTCAGAATCCAAACCTTTTGGTAATGGATGAGCCTACCAACCACCTAGATCTGGAATCTATTACCGCTTTTGATAATGCAGTAGTAGATTTCACTGGAACAGTATTAATGTCTTCTTATGACCACGCATTTGTTCAATCATCTGCCAATAGAATTGTAGAGTTTACTCCAAACGGAACGATCGATAGAAGAATGCCATATGATGATTATTTAAACTCTGAGGAAATTAAAGGAATCAGAGAGAAAATGTACGGCAAGGGTTAATTTTAACTCATAGATGCTAAAACATTAAATATTAAGAATTGGCTCCAAATTGATTTTTGGAGCCAATTCTGTTTAGACAAGTTGGATGATAATTATATAAATCTGACTTTTAAGGACTTAATAGCTATCATCAAAATCAAAGGTTTTTCAGTTTTCTCTATAAACAACAATGAGTTACCCACAAATCATCTTAAAGAAAGGAAAAGAAATTTCACTGAAAAGAAAGCATCATTGGGTGTTTTCAGGTGCCATTCAGCAAAAAGATGATCATCTTCAAAATGGTGATTTGGTTTCAGTCATTTCATCAAGAAATGAATTTTTAGGGATTGGGCATTTCTCCCACGGCTCCATTATGGTCAGGATTATTTCCTTCCAAGAAAGAGTCATAGACCAGAGTTTCTGGAACGAAAAAATCAAGGCAGCATATGAATTGAGAAAGAGTCTTGGTTTGACGGACAATGAAGAGACGAATGTTTATCGTTTGATTCACGGAGAAGGCGATCTATTACCAGGATTGATCATTGATTTTTACCATGGCACTGCAGTTATTCAAGCACATCATGTCGGAATGCATGCTCATATTAAAGAAATCGCAGCCGCAATAAAATCCGTCTACGGTGATGGAGTTTCAGGAGTATTTGACAAAAGCGCTGAAACTCTTCCCAAAAATTTGGGAATTAATTCCAATGAATGGATTCTAGGAGAACCAAAAACTGATTTGGTTCAGGAGTATGGGGCTACATACAAAATAGACTGGGAAAAAGGTCAAAAGACCGGTTTTTTTATTGATCAGCGAGAAAACAGAAAACTTCTCGCTTCTTACTCTAAAGGAAAAAAAGTTTTAAACACTTTTTGTTATTCAGGAGGATTTTCGGTTTTGGCTTTATTAGAAGGTGCTAAAGAAGTTCATTCTGTGGATATCTCTCCAAAAGCAATTGAATTGACAGAGGAAAACATTCAATTAAACCCGAAAATCAAAGGAGAACACGAGTCCAAAGTGGCAGATGTAGTTAAATACATCAGGGAAATTGGAGATGACTATGACCTCATCGTATTAGACCCTCCTGCATTTGCCAAAAACATCAAAGCTCGACATAATGCCGTTCAAGCATATAAGCGACTTAACATTGAAGCATTAAAGAAAATAAAATCAGGAGGGATCCTCTTTACCTTTTCCTGCAGTCAGGTAGTTGATAAAAATTTATTCAGAAATACAATTACTGCAGCTGCATTAGAATGTAACAGGAATGTCAAAGTCCTTCATCAAATGAGCCAACCGGCAGACCATCCCGTGAATATATTTCACCCAGAAACTGAATATTTAAAAGGACTTGTGCTCTATGTGGAGTAATTCCTGCAATTTCTGATAAATCCTATCCAGTTTTCAGCTATTTTCACTCATCAAAATTTTAGATCATGTACACAGGATTACAACATTTACATTCAGGACTCGCCTATCTAGTCCTATTAGCACTTATCGTTATTGTGATTTACGCCTTACTGGGATCTCTTTCCAACAAAGAGTTTTTAGAGAAGGATAGAAAAATTGCTTTAATCGGATTCATTCTTTCTCATATTCAATTGACGGTTGGGTTGATTTTGTATTTCGTAAGCCCTTTAGGATTCGAAATGCTAAAATCTGGTTCGGCTATGTCCGACCCTGCTACCAGGCTTATGGCTGTAGAACACCCTCTTATCAACATTATTGCCATCGTAGTAATCAGTATCGGGTATATTAAAGCTAAGAAAGGATCTATACCAAGGTCTAGATTCCGTAGTATTTACATGATGTATGCAATTGGTTTACTATTGCTACTTTCAAGAATTCCTTGGTCTGTTTGGTTGGGCTAAAAATCAAAGCTTTCTATCTAAGTCCGTCAGAAATGTCGGACTTTTTCTTTTTCAGGTGTAAACAACCCGTCCGCTATTCTGACCATTAGAATAGCTTATGACAGCTTTTTTCATATTTTTGCAACTTTGTTACATTTAAGCTAGTTTTTGCAGAAATACGATTCTACTTTTGTCTTGTGAAATTTATACAAGCGGCCATTTTATCAATACTATTCCTCCAGGCATCAAGTGCCTTTAGTCAAAATTGTAATTTGGCTATCAGAGGGAAAATATTACACCTTGAAAATAACGATCCAATTGAAGCTGCATATATCTGGGTAGTGGAAAGCGCTTCAGGAGCTGTATCTGACGAGAATGGAAATTTCGTAGTCAAAGATCTCTGTGAAGGCACTTATGCTCTGACCATTCAATACCTAGGACACAAAGGAATAAAGGATACCATAAAACTCAGTACGAACAATTTCAACAAAACTTACCGACTAGAGGAAGAATCCGTGAGCTTAGGTGGAGTGGAGATTCATGGACATAAGCTCGCAGTTCAAACTACCACATCTGTGACAGCCCTATATGGTGAGGCTCTCTTGGAATCCAGGGGAGAGAACCTTGGCGAAAGCCTGAAAAGAATTTCTGGGGTAACAACTTTCTCTACAGGAAATAGCATTTCTAAACCTGTCATTCATGGGATGCACAGTAATAGAATCATGATTCTAAACAATGGAATCCGATTGGAAGGTCAACAATGGGGTGCGGAACATGCACCAGAAATTGATCCGTTTGTAGCCAATGAAATCACAGTGATCAAAGGCGCAGAAACTGTCCGCTATGGCCCCGAAGCCATGGGAGGAGTTATATTGGTTAACCCTGCTCCTATTCCTACCAAAAAGGACCCAAAAACAAATCTCTACTTAACTACCGGTACCAATGGGCGAATGGGTAATGTGTCAATATCCCATGCTAACGGTTCAGATAAAATCAAAGGCTTAGGGTACCAAGTTCAGGCCTCTGCAAAAAGAGGTGGAAACATTAAATCTCCAGATTATTTTCAGGGTAACACTGGATTGAGTGAATTGAACTTCTCTGGTTCTTTAGGTTATAGCAGTTCAAAATTAGGCGTAGAAGGATATTACAGTTACTTCAATACGAGCTTGGGGATATTAAGAGATTCCCATACAGGGAATTTGGATGATCTTTTAGCGATAATAGAGAATGGGAGACCTTTTTCGGACCCTGGCTTTACTTATGAAATTATAAATCCCAAACAGGTGGTATCACATCACTTGGCAAAGTTAAAGTCACACTATCACCTCAGTGATCAATGGAAATTAAACTTTCAATATGGCTTTCAGGCAAACTATAGACAAGAGTTTGATAAAAGAAGAGGCGACTTAAATGAAAAGCCAAGTCTGGATTTAGAATTATTCACCAATACAATAGACCTATTTGTAGACCAGCACAGTCTTAAAAGTGAATGGAGTGGAACCATTGGTATTAATGGGATTCAACAAGCTAACAGTAATATTCCCGGAACAGGAGTAACTCCTTTGATTCCGAATTATGACATGTTGAATCTAGGGGTGTATGCAATAGAAAAATATAGTAAAGGGCCGTTGGAAATTGAAGGCGGATTAAGGTTTGATACCCGATCAGTTAATACAGCCAGATTTGTAGACTCTCAGTTAGAAACCGCTGATTTAATGTATAATAATTTCTCGGCATTTATCGGAGGCTTGTATCAAATCTCTCCAAGTGTCACCTTCAATACGAATCTGGGTACTGCATGGAGACCTCCAAATGTCAATGAATTATTTAGCCAAGGCTTACACCATGGCGCTGCAGCTGTGGAAATTGGAGACCCTGACCTGAATTCCGAAAAGTCTCTAAAATGGGTGAATGAATTGGAGTATGACGGAAGCAGAACTCATTTGGAGATAACTGCCTATGCTAATAATATCAGCAATTACATCTACCTCAACCCAACGAATGAAACTTATGTCTCATTAAGAGGAACATTTAATGTATATGAATATCTGCAAGCCAATGCCTTCTTCTATGGAGTGGATTTTTCTGGCAGCTATATGTTTACTACGAAGCTTAGTGGGTATGCTAAAGGCTCTATCATCAGAGCCAAAAATACAGAAGAAGACAATTTCTTCCCCTTTATCCCATCGGACAGAATGGATTGGGGCTTGGCTTATCAATTTGGCCCAGAAACCTCTGATCAAACCAATAAATTGACACTAAGCAATATGTTGGTCGCTCGTCAAAAGAGGGAACCAGATTTTGACCTTGCTGCTGCACCTCCAGGTTATGCCCTATTTAACCTTGGGTATCAAAGAAAACTTAAAATAGGAGAAGACAACACGCTAAACCTTGGCTTGCAAGTTCAAAATATCTTCAACACTTCCTATAAAGAATACATGAACAGATTCAGGTACTTCACTGATGACATGGGAAGAAATATTTTATTAAAAATTAATTACCAATTCTAAACCAATTAATACTATGAACAACTTATCAAGAATTCGTTTTTTTATCCTTGCTACTTTTTTGGCATTCACATTTTCATCTTGTGAGAGTGATGATCCAGTAGAAGAAAATGATGAAGAAGTAATTACAGAAGTCACTTTAATCTTTACCGAAGTTGATGGAACTGGAGCAACAATTGGTGATCCATTTCAGTTTGTAGCCTCTGACCCACAAGGTATTGAATTAGGAACACCATCAATAGAAACTGTTACATTGACCAAAGGAAAATCCTATAAAATGGAAATCTCTTTGTACAATTCAATTGCTGATGAAGACATCACAGAAGAAGTAGAGGAAGAGTCTGACGAGCACCAGTTTTATTTCTTGGGAACTGCATTTGTGGGAACACCAGCATTAACATATACCTATGCCGACCCATCAGGAGAATTGATTGGATTGAACGGTACAATCGAAGTGGCAACAGATCCTGTTTCAAACAATGCAAATATGAGATTGGTACTAAGACATGATTTGGATAAAAGTTACCCAGGAGCTGATAACCCAAATTTTGAGAACTTTACTCAAGCTGGAGGGGAAACAGACCTTGATCTAACATTCCCATTGGTTTTAGAATAAACAAATAATTAGGATACTCAGCTTGAGCGGAGTCGAAAGGTCATTGACTCCGCTCGAACTGAGCCTAATAAGATTTTTTTCACCTAACTTTCATTTGCTGAGGCGTGGAAATTAAGTTTATTCCACATCAACAGATTTTTCGCTCAAGAAATTTTTATTTGGCTTTACTGATCAGGAGCCGGTTGCATTGGCGCCAACATTCCCTGCCACTAATATCACCTCATAATCAGGCCCTTCGCTTGCCAAATGAACTTTGACATGCCCATTGAAATTTTGAAAACTATCATAGTTTATCGGAGTTCCATTCCCCAACTCATTTAAAATAGTAGCACTGACTAAGTTGCTTGCACGAACAGGGTTTAACATAGCTGCCATTGCTGCGTCAGGATTACCATAAGGCTCATAATGTAAATGAGCAGGATAATTCACTGCTGTACTCCCCTTCTCTCCTTTCAAAGTAATCACCAACTCAAGCTCTCCACTTGGCAGTTCTCCTACTACCAATTCGCCCGTGTATTCATATTCACTAGTTTGCTGTAGTTCATATACTATTGACCTCGTGTACCTATCGGGTCTTTCAGTTTTCATGCAACCCAAAAACAAGGTTGCTACGACTAAGCCTAATATCAGTTTTTTCATGCTTTAGTATCTCTTTCCAAAAAGAAACGAAATCATTTTCTATATGTTTCTCTTTTCTAAATTGCTATTTCTATTTCAATATGCAAAACCAAATAAATGCTTTGCTGTTAATATTGGGATTGGAATTCAAATAACTATTTTCCGTCAATTATCTTCCAAAGATGGAATATCAAATAGAATTATCTCATTTTCAAATTAGAACAATTCGGATCTATCAAATTCATGGAGGATAAGAGACTCAACAAAGGGTATGAATATTTTCGGAGTAAAGGTTGGGAGCCTTTCCCATTTCAAATTGAAGCATGGAATGACTATTTGGATGGAAAATCAGGCCTTTTAAATGCTCCAACAGGATCTGGGAAAACTTTTGCTTTATGGTTTCCTGTCATCTTAGAATACATCAAGAATAACCCTGAAACCTGGAAAAAACCTAAAAGAAATGGCATCCAGCTAATATGGGTCACTCCACTTCGGGCTTTGGCACAGGATATACAATTGGCCATGCAAGAGGTATGTAATGCTTTAGAGCTTCCCTGGAAAGTCGCTGTACGAAATGGAGATACGGATGCAAAAACACGTGCAGCACTAAAAAAACACCCTCCAGAATGTTTGATTACTACTCCAGAGACACTTCATGTGCTCATTTCCCAGAAGGATCATAAGCGATTATTTAACTCTCTTCAAGCGATCGTGGTGGATGAGTGGCATGAATTAGTTGGTAATAAAAGAGGCGTTCAAGTTCAATTAGCTTTAGAATATATTCAATCAATTTGCCCCAATCAATTTAGAAGATGGGCAGTCTCTGCCACTGTAGGAAATCTTGAGGAGACTGCTCATGCTTTATTAGGCAATGAGCTTCCTCTTCATATCATTAAAGCCTCTATTGATAAGGAAATAGTACTTCACTCGGTATTTCCTGAAGAGATTGAAAGATATCCATGGGCAGGCCACTTGGGAATCAAAATGCTTCAGCAAGTGATCCCAATTATTGAACAAGGAAAAACAGTACTTCTCTTTACCAACACGCGCTCGCAAACAGAAATTTGGTATCAAAAGATCTTGGATGCAAGACCAGATTGGGCTGGATGGATAGCGATGCATCATGGTTCATTGGACATGAAAGTGAGAGCTTGGGTGGAGCAATCATTACATGAGGGGAAACTGAAATTAGTCGTATGTACCTCAAGTTTAGATCTTGGTGTAGATTTTAGACCCGTAGACCGCGTGATTCAAGTTGGGAGTCCCAAAGGCGTCTCTCGGTTTATTCAACGAGCTGGAAGGTCAGGACACCAACCGGGGCTTCCCTCAGAGATTTATTTTGTCCCTACCAACTCACTTGAATTAATTGAGGCTTCAGCTCTCAGGGACGCAATAGAAAAGAATCAAATGGAGTCTCAGTATGCTCCAGTTTTGCCTTATGATGTGCTTATTCAATTTTTAGTCACCTTAGCAGTTGGAGAAGGACTAAATCCTGAAGAGATCTACCAAGTAGCAATCCGCACCAAATCATTCGAAGGTTTATCGAGAAATGACATGGATTGGTTGATTGACTTCATCACAAAAGGAGGAGCCTCACTTGGGAGTTATGAAGATTTTTTAAAAGTCACTTTACAGGAAGATGGACTCTACCGAGTAACCAATAGACGCATCGCTATGAAACATCGATTGTCCATGGGAACAATTGTCTCTGAAGCGATGATGAAAGTGAAATTCAAAAATGGTTCTTACCTAGGAAGTGTAGAGGAATATTTTATTTCCAAAATGAAAATAGGTGGGCGATTTTTCTTTGCAGGGAAAAGTCTGGAACTATTGCAGGTAAAAGACATGAATGCCATTGTCAAAGTCTCAAATAAAAAAACCAGTAATGTGGTTTCCTGGATGGGAGCTAGAATGTCATTATCCTCCAAGCTATCCGAAAAAATCAGAGAAATATTAGAAGAGTATAACAAAGGCAATTACATTTCGGAGGAAATCATTCAAGTTCTGCCCGTACTAGATTTGCAGAAAAAACTATCCATTGTCCCTAATAAAGACACATTCTTGATTGAGTCCCAACAAAGTGAACAAGGATTTCATCTTTTCTTTTATCCCTTCGAAGGCAGAATGATTCATGAATTAATGAGCGCTTTAATAGCTTATAGGATTAGTGTAAATTATCCTGTGAGCTTTAGCATCGCGATGAATGATTATGGGTTTGAGCTCCTTTCTGACAGCCCTGTTCCAATAGAAGAAATTCTCGAAGAAGATCTTTTTTCCTTAAACCAACTTTTAGAGGATATTAGAGTTTGTGTGAATGAAAGTGAAATGGCTAGAAGAAAATTTCGTGAGATTGCCAGTATTGCCGGCTTAGTATTTCAAGGGTATCCGGGAAAACCCACCACTTTTAAGCACATTCAAGCCAATTCAAGCTTACTTTTCCAGGTTTTCGAATCCTATGATCCTGAGAATCTACTTTTAAAACAGGCGCATTCCGAAGCAATCAATCAACAAATGGATCAGGAAAAGATGTTGCATGCTATGCGTAAAATCAATAGACAACAAATCATCGTAAAGCATCCGGTTCAGTTTACACCTTTTTCTTTCCCCATAATGGTAGATAGACTGAGTAGAACCTCAATTTCTTCAGAGTCCATAGAAGATCGAATCGTAAAAATTCAATCCCAATTTCAAATTCAGGATTAATTTGCTCTCCAGAAAAATGGAGTAAATAAGATCAGAATTGTAAATAGCTCTAGTCTTCCTAAAAGCATGATAAATGAAAGGAAGATCTTTGCACCCGGAGAAAAGAACGAAAAATTATCAACCGGTCCTACGTCACCAATCGCCGGCCCCACATTCCCTAAACAAGTAGCCACTGCTCCAAGAGAAGTGGGAAGGTCATACCCCATGATCGATAGAACAAAAGCCCCAAAAACAAAAATCAATAAATAAAGAAGCAAGAAGTTCATGATATGAGTGATAATTCTCCCAGTCACGCGATCGCCATTGATCATCAGAGGGACAATAGCTCTGGGGTGAACCAACCTTTTAAACTCTAAATAGGAATTCTTAAAAAAGGTCAAATGCCTCACAAACTTAATCCCACCGGCAGTTGAACCAGCTGACGCACCTACAAAGAGGAGGATAAAGCAAATGAAAGTTACACCTTGACCATATTGGGTATAATCATCCGAAACGAACCCAGTCGTGGTGATTAAGGAAACTACCTGAAACATGGAGTTCCTGAAAGCGAGTTCAGCATCTGTTCCAATTTGAGCATAAATTGGAAAAAACAAGACAACAGTGATTCCCAGAACTACACAAGCATATGCTTTGAATTCATCACTTTTTAATACTTTCCTAAACTGACCAACTAATCCAAAATAGATCACTGTAAAGTTGGTACCTGCCAGGAACATAAAAACAATTGCGGTATACTGGATAAATGCGGAATCAAAATGAGCCATGCTGGCATTTTTGGTAGAGAATCCTCCTGTCGCCAAAGTGGTCAATGCATGATTAATGGCATCATAAAAAGTCATTCCCCCAACCCAATAAAGAATTGTTGCTGCGAAGGTCAAGCCCACATAAACATACCAAAGACGCTTCGCTGTTTCTGATATTCTGGGGTGAACTTTATCAGAAGTTGGTCCCGGAGATTCAGCTACAAAAAGCTCAATCCCACCAATCCCCAAAAGCGGAAAAATCGCAACTGTCAATACGATGATACCTAAGCCACCAATCCATTGAAGCATACTTCTCCAGAATAGTAAACCTTTGGGCATGGCTTCAATATCGTTTAATATGGAAGCTCCTGTGGTAGTAATTCCTGAGGTTGTCTCGAACAAGGCATCAGAAAACGAGATGATTTCATGGCTTAGAATAAAAGGAAGCATCCCAAAGCCAGCCATAAAAATCCAGCTCAAAGTCACAATGAGATACCCTTCTCTTTTCCGAATGTTTTGATCCTGTTTTGAAAAGGAGAAAAATAAAGTGGTACCAATGATCAGGGTAATCACTGCAGAGCTCAGAATAGGCCAAGGATCTTCTTCAAAATGTATAGAAAACCCGATTCCAGGAAGCATCATGATGGCTATTAAAACCAAAAGGGCTCCCATGATCTTCCCGATTTCTTTGAAATGAATCATCTATTAATGAAAAAGTTTTTCCAAAGCCACCTTTGCTTCTGGCAATGCCAAGACGATGGCCTTATCATCTAAATGAAGTAAAAAATCACCATCAGGGATAAACACCTGTTCACCTCTGATTACTCCAGCTACGATTGCAGAATCCGGAAAATATAACTCACGCAATGGTTTCTTTATAACTCTATTGTTTTTACAAATGGAATACTGGATAAACTCTGCATCCACTCCATAAATCCCCGAAACGGCATCTACTGTACCTTTTTTAAGATATCTGGAGATTTCATTTGCCGCAACAAGCTTCTTATTAATCAATGAATCCACCCCGATACTATGGGAAATATGGATATACTCTCTAGTGTCAACGTGGGCAATGGTTTTATAAACCCCGTGGTTTTTAGCTGTCAGAGAGGTAATAATGTTTGTTTCTGAAGATTCTGTCAAAGCTAGAAATGCATCCATTTGCTCTAAACCTTCCTCCATCAGAAGCTCGATGTTTTTATAATCCCCATTGATCACCAGCGTATTTTTCAAATTTTCCGCTAGCCATTTGCACCTTTCCTTATCTCGGTTGACTAAAGTGACTCTAAAATGATCTTCCAGTCTAAGTGCAGTCGTTAAAGCCATATCATCCCCGCCAATAATCATGACGTTTTTGATATCCACTTTTTTCTGTCCCAAAACATCGATAATACTCTCTGTATTTTTCTTGGTAGAAATAAAGAAAACGTGATCGTTATTTCTGACGATCGTACTACCCCTGGGAATTATAGTTTTTTGATCTCTTAGGATCGCAATTATTCGGATATCCTCAAAAATCGGATTGGTTTTGGTGTCCATGATCCGCTGGTTGACCAATGGATTTGACTGATCCAAGGTAATACCCACAATATTCAATTTCCCTCCACCGAAGTCAAAAACCTCAGTAAAGCTGGAGTTTTCAATCATATTGAAAATCTCCCGACTACATAGCATGGTTGGGGAAATCAGGTTATCTATTCCAAGGTTTTTGAAATAGTTTACATTTTCTGCATTGAGATAAGAATGGTTCCTCACTCTGGCCATCACACGCTTTGCACCTAATTGCTTCGCAAGTACTGCGGTCACAATATTGGTTTTTTCAGAGGTAGTCACGGCAAGAACCATACTCGCTCGAGTAACATTTGCTTGCTGGAGTATTTCAAAGGAGGTAGAGTCTCCCTGAACTGTCAATACATCTAGCTTTGACGCCACATATTCCAACACTTCCCTGTCGGTATCGATCAAGGTAATATCCTTATTGTCATAGCTTAATTGCTCGGCTAGGTGATATCCCATATCTCCTGCACCGGCAATCACGATATTCATCCCCATAGAGGTCTTTCGAGTGATTTAAACAGCTGCAAAATTAACACCTTTCTACATGACTATCAGCCAATAAGCATTTTCTTTTGCGATTAAGCTTCCAAAGTACTCAATCTATACTTTTCTGATAAACAATTAGAGAAGAAATTTACCTATTTCTGGAAGTAATTTGAAAAACTTAATCCTCAAGTAACTTCGTGCTTTCTGCTTCTGGGAGTTCCTGTACCTCTTTTAACTTCCTTTGGATGGCACGCGTTCTTGCACCTACCAGTTTATCCAACTCCGAATTTGCCTCCCCAAGCTTTTTCTGGGTTTTGACTATCAGGTCTTCAAATTTGCCAAATTCTGATTTGACGGCACCTAAAATTTGCCATACCTCTGAACTTCTCTTTTGAATTGCTAAAGTTCTGAAGCCCATTTGAAGGCTGTTTAAAATTGCAGCTAAAGTTGTAGGCCCAGTCACCAAGACTTTATACTCTTGCTGAATTTGCTGAGAAAGTCCGGGCTCTCTGAGAATTTCCGCATAAAGGCTTTCTACCGGTAAAAATAGGATAGCGAAATCAGTAGAATAGGGCACTTGAATATATTTGTCTCTGATATCAGCTGCAGATTTTTTCACAGCTTTAATTAAATCCATCCTTGCTATTTCAATCTCCCTTTTATTCACCTGCTCATAAGCATCCACGAGTCTTAGATAGGACTCTTGAGGAAATTTTGAATCTATGGGGAGCAAAACCTGATGCTCATTCCCAGGCATTTTGACTGCAAACTCCACACGCTCACGGCCTGATTTACCTATCGCCGCATTAAGAATGTATTGATCTGGAGTAAGAACATTTTCTAAAATCGCCTGTAATTGATACTCTCCTAAAACCCCTCGACTTTTCACATTACTCAAAACTCGCTTGAGATCTCCTACTCCATTGGCAAGACTTTGCATTTCGCCCAAACCCTTTTGAACTGCCTGTAACTGATTACTAACCATTTCAAAAGATTGGCCCAATCTAGACTCTAAGGTCTTTTGAAGTTTTTCATCAACTGTTTCCCGAATCTTCTCCAGCCGAAGTTCAGTGGTCTTCATTAAATCCTCTTGTCTTCGATTGAGATCCTCGAATTTTTCCTTTTGAAGTGAATTAAACTCCTGAACGTTCTTGCTAAAAACCTCTCCAAATCTCTTTAATGCTTCACTTTGATCTCTGGAGCTTGCACGTTGGTTATCAAAAACTAATCGAAACTGGGTGATTAAATTTTCGTTTGACTCTCTCCTAGCCTGAGCCAAAGCTTTCTCCATTTCCTCACTCAACTGCTTCAATTCATTTTTCAGCAAATCAATTTCCCCCTTGCCATTTTTCTTTAATAGCAGTAGAAAAAGGGCGATCGCTTGAACAATAATTACAAGGATCAAAATAAAATCAGTGGACATAAGTCAAGTAATTTGGCTCACTAAAGTAGTCCTCACGTACTTCTATACCTAAAAAGGAAAGATAGGCCTTGACAGTTTCAGTCGGAATTTCCTCCATGGGGACATGTCCTGCCTGATCAAAAATCACCACGTTTGAACCGGAAATTGCTTTTTCTATGAGGTAGGCTTGCTTTACAGGGATCCAATGATCTTCTTTTCCCCACATAATCAAAGTAGGCATTTTCAAGACTTCGAAATCAAAATTATAATCCTTCGGCAATTGAATACGGTCTAAAGTTGCCTGACGGTTTCCTTCTCTCAACATCAATTCATAATACCGTTCAATTTGACTCTCTGTAATCTTCGTCTCATCAAAATAGACCTCTTTCACATTCATTGCAAAAAGGAATTTTGGAGTACATTTTAATAGCACTTTCGAGAATATCGGGTTGGAAGTCAACTTAAAAATCATTCCGTATTGCTCATCTTCTGGAGTTTCCTCAAGCTTTCTGATTGAGGTGACAGGCGCTCCAGAAGCGTCTATTAAATTCAAACTTAAAATTTTATCTGGCCTGGTGGAAGCCATCTGCATCGCCACTGCTCCTCCCATTGAATTCCCTGCCACATGAAACTTCTCCAAACCAAGATTTTCTGCCAAAGTCAATACTAGGTGACTGTAATCCTGAATAGAATACCTTTGCAACTCATCGGGTCCTGTTAAACCATGTCCAGGGAGATCCATCGAAATGGTCATAAAATAGGGACTCAACAGCTTTTGCCAATTCTCCCAAGTATGAAGAGATGAAAAACTTCCATGGACCAGAAAAATGGGATCACCCTCACCCATAATTCTTACGTGAACATTTTGTCCATTAACTTCGATATAATGAGATTCCGGAGTCGTATACTTTTGGTCAATTTCCTCACTAGAAATATCATTTCTATAGAGCAACATTAAAAAAAACACAAAGGCCAAAACCAATGTTGCAAATAATTTAACTATTCTTTGAATCCAAATCATATTCCTAACAGATAGCAATTCAATTGCTTAAATTTAAAATCTACAAAAAATCTCTTAATTCTCTATTTTGCATAAAAACCAAAACATTGTCTATTTCAAGTTTTTTTAAAAACCTCGGCCCAGGCCCTGTCATTGCAGCAGCATTTATTGGTCCCGGAACAGTAACAGTATGTACGTTGGCCGGAGTGAATTTCGATTACTCTTTACTTTGGGCACTGGGACTTTCCATTATTGCCACTTTGGCTCTTCAGGAAATTTCAGGCCGTATAGGGATAAGTACTGGACAAGATTTAAGCCAATTGCTTCGAGGCAGAAAATCTCATCCTTTATTCCGTGTTTTTTCCATGATTTTAGTCTTACTAGCCATAGTTCTAGGAAATGCAGCCTACGAATCAGGAAATATTACCGGAGCTAATTTGGGTTTAGAAATTTTTTGGAAGGCGCCAACGCTAGATTTTGGTCCTTTCAATTTACAAACTGGAAATTTCTTAATTGGTTTAATTGCATTTATCCTGCTGTACTTAGGAAACTATAAAAGCCTCGAGAAAATTCTTGTGAGCATGGTTATCCTCATGTCGCTGGCATTTTCAATAACCGCTTTATTAACAAAACCAGAATGGAAATCAGTTTTTGCCGGCTTTATTCCTCAATGGAATACAGCAGAATTTTTAACTATCGTATCCCTTATAGGAACAACGGTGGTTCCTTACAACTTGTTTTTGTATGCCAGCCTAGCCAATAAAAAATGGAAAAGCACCCGAGATATCTCCTGGATGCGAAAAGATATAGGTCTATCAGTGATCCTTGGAGGTTTGGTATCCATGGCTATCCTGATGGTCGGTGCCGCTAATACAAGTGAAGTGGTAAACAATGTCTTAGATGTCTCGAAAGGATTAGAGCCTATTTTTGGTTCTTTAGCAAAATACTTAATGGGAATAGGTTTTTTGGCTGCAGGCCTCACCTCTTCCATCACTGCACCGCTAGCCGCTGGTTTGGTGATTTGCGGGATTATGGGTTGGGATCAAGATCTTCAGTCACCTGCCATGCGAAAGTCAATTGGGTTAGTACTTTTACTTGGACTTGTATTCGCTTCTTTTGGTATCAAGCCGGTTCAACTAATTACACTCGCTCAACTAGCAAATGGAATTTTACTTCCCTTGATTTCTGCTTGGATTATCTGGATTGGAGCACAGGAAAAAATTATGGGTAAGTTCCACTCAAGCACTCTCCAAAATATATTTTACCTGGCAATATGGTTGATCACATTAACGCTGGGTTTAAAAAGTATAGGAGCTGTTTTTGGGATTTGGTAAAAGCAATTTTATAAATTTTCAGCACCAAATGTATCTCCTTGACTTAAATCTCCAGTCTCAAAACCTCTTCTAAACCATTTCATGCGTTGAGCTGATGTTCCATGCGTAAATGAATCAGGCACGACTCTACCACCTGCTTGTTTTTGAAGTCTATCATCACCAATGGCATTCGCTGCATTTAAAGCTTCTTCCAAATCACCTCGCTCCAGCCATCCATTTGATTTCTGACTGTGGTTTGCCCAGACACCTGCTAGGAAATCAGCCTGTAATTCAAGTTTTACGGAATATTGGTTATAGTCCTTTTCGCTCAATTGCCCTCTTAACTTTTGAACTTCATCAGTAATCCCCATGATATTCTGAATATGATGCCCTACTTCATGAGCAATCACATAAGCTTGAGCAAAATCTCCAGGGGCATTTAATTGACGCTCCATATCTTCAAAAAAACTTAGGTCTATATATAACTTTTCATCTGCAGGACAATAAAAAGGACCTGTAGCCGAAGAAGCCGTTCCACAGGAAGAGTTGACAGAATTTGTAAATAAAACCAAGGTAGGGTTACGGTAATTCTCCATTTGCTGATTCCAAACCTCTTCGGTATCAGCAAGAATGGTAGCACAAAATTCAGCTAACCTATCCTCTTCAGCTGTTGGCGTATAATTGGTTTCGGTGGTAAAGCCTTGGCCCCCCCCCATCATTCCTCCAATAAAGGAAAGCGGGTTAGTACCAGTCACCACAGAAAAAACCACAACAATTCCAACGATGATCAACCCGGTCTTGGAAAATAGGATTTTTAGCAAAGGACCAATCAGCAAGGGATTAAATCCTCCACCTCCCATTCCTGAACTTCTTTTCCCCCTTCTGTCATCAATATTGGAGCTTTGTCTTTTCCCTTGCCATTTCATAATGATATTTTTTGTTAGTTGATAGTAGCAAATTCAAACTGCATAAATACCAATCCTCTAAAAATAAATTGGAAAGGATATTCAATTGGAGTTAAAATTGATCAATTAAAATTAACTAATTTCCAAAATCACTAGTCAATCGATCTAATTAATTTGAATAAAAATCTTGAACCCATGAATCTAAAAAGTCCCATAATCACTACCTCCAAGAGGTTTTTCGTTTTACCTTTTCTTGCTTTAATTTTTGCTTTTCCAGCCCTTTCCCAAACAGGTGTTGGTGTGGAACCGATAAAAGGTGCAAAGCTTTTAATGGATGGCTCTGAGAAAATGCTTCATAAAAACTGGGAGTATTGGGAAGGACCGAGGTTCTCCAGCACCATGCCTATTAAGTGGCCAACAGCAAAAGACCCCATCAGCGGAGAATCTGTCATCAGCAGCAATGACCCTGCAGGAGCAGGAGGTAAATACGGAGCCGCAGATATTGTGACAAAACAAAAATACGAAGACTTCAGAGCCCATGTCGAATTCTTTGTCAAAGACCCGGGAGGGAATAGCGGAGTTTACTTACAAAACCGATACGAAATCCAGATTTTGGATGGAGATAACACGGATCATGGCATGGCGGCAATCATCAACGAGCAGATACCAACTTCCGATGCATACAATGGTACAGGAAAGTGGAATGCATATGATATTACCTTCAAAGCAGCAAGGTTTGAAAATGGAGTTTTAACTGAAAAAGCGCGAGTAACAATTTACTTTAACGGAGTTAAGATTCATGAAGATCAACCCATCCAACAAGTCTGGGGAGGTCCAAACTCCGGTTTAGATGGTGGAAATGATGGAGGAAAAGGAATCACCGATACCCCTGGAGGTTTAAAGCTTCAAGCTGAAGGCCATGATGTTTTTTATAGAAATATCTGGATCAAAAAATTGAATCTGGACGGAAAAAGTACTGATTTCTAAAAAGAGGAAATTAGAAAGGAAAAAGAAAGCCTCGGACGAATGCCCGAGGCTTTTCTGCATTTTAAACTGCATCAAACCCATTTTATTTATCTGCTTTCTGCAGAACTATCTTTTAATTCTTTTTCATTTATAAAAGGAATTGAAAACTCTAGATTTCTTACCCAAATCAACAATCGAGGAATTACTGGCAAAGCCACTAAAACTCCGCCGATCGCGAATAAATGGCTTGGGAATGTGAAATAGCTTCCTGAACTAAAAACTCCCAAAATCAGCACAGTACTCAAGGGCAGAGATACGGCTAGGATATTAATCCCTAACTCCAAGTTAAAAGTCCCCTCCTCCACTGTCACTTCTTTATCCCTTTCTAATTGTCGTACCGCAGACATATGAGCAAAAGGCCAAAAGGAACAGGCTGACAATGGAAAAACCACCGCGAGTAAGATTGCTGCTTCACTAGGCAGGTCTACCAAAGAGATGAAAATCCCAGAGATGATAAAACTGAATCCCGCTCTCAAGATTAGTACTGAAGCAATCTTTTGAATCTGCTCTCTTTTCAATATGACTGAAACACCTATGAATAAGAGCACTAAAGGCGTCATAATGTCCTTTAGCATCAAAACCGACTCTCCGATAAAACCAGGAAGGTTTTCTAATCTGTAGCCCATAGCTAGAATGATCAATGCGACAATTATCACCATGTTTATAGGTTCTTTAAACATAGAGATCACAAGCTCCTTGACTTTCTGTCCATTGGACCGACTACCTAAACCAAAGTTTTTATAATACATACTCATAGCAAACAGATAAGAGAAAATTAGTACATAAACTTTATTTCCTATATCTGCCAAAGCACCCCAAGCAAGGGCATCTTCGCCAAGGTATTCCAATAGAAATGGAAAACAGGATAACCCGGGTGCTAAAGAAGGAATCATTAACAACCAGGTTCGCGTTTCCGCTGAATCTTTCTTGAAACCTAGTAAAGGCAGTACCATTTTACTGCTGATCAGCATCATGGCATTCCAAGCCAAAATCAACAGGGGAAGAAACATCAATTCGGTATCGATGTCAATTTTGAGCAGAGCTACAAAAATCATTGCAGGCAAAGCCAAATCTAGAATAATCGTTTTTAGGCCTTTTTTATGGTCATCTTTTACCAACCTATTTTTGAGCAAATACCCAATTAAGATCAGTAATAGCAGAGAACATGTTTTTTGTAAGGCTAATGACATAAATTAAGTATTATTAGGCAGTCACTTTCTTGAATGTCTCTACGAAAATTTCCATCTCGCTTTTCGTTCCCATACTTACTCTACACCAGTCTTTATCATTAATGTTGAATACTCTGATACCAACTCCTGAATCATACATCCCTTTCATAAACTCTTTTCCATCCATAGCGATAGGGAAAATCATAAAACTGGTATGAGAAGGAATAATATCATAACCCAATGAGGTTATTGCATCATGGGTGAAGTGTCTACATTCAGAATTATACCCACGGCATTCTGTCAAGAACTTGTTTTGTTTCATACTAGCAATTGCTCCATTCAAAGAAGTCACACAAAGGCCCATGGTACTTCTTACATATTGGGTCACGCTCTCAATTCTTTCTGGTGTAGCTACCATATAGCCAATTCGCAAACCAGCCATTCCATGAATCTTACTGAATGTTCTGGCAACAATGACGTCTTTTCCTTCAGCAACTAATCCTACCATGGATTTTGATTCCGGATTTTCTAAAAACTCCAGGTAAGCTTCATCTACAAAAACAGGCGTTTTCTCAGATACTTTAGAACAAAATGCTTTTAGCTTTTCCGAGTCCGTAATAGAACCAGTTGGATTATTTGGATTACATACGTAGATAAGTTTGGTCTCTGCATCTATTGCTTTTTCCATAGCATCTAAGTCATGTCCATAATCCGAGGCTAATGGAACAGGCTTCCATGAACCTCCCATGGATTGAGCGGTATTGATCAAAGACATGTAAGAAGGATCTGCAGAAATAACATTCCCCCCATCTTTGAATCTTGTAATAGCTACTTTCTCCAACAAATCAGTAGAACCAGGACCTAGCATAATATGATCTGGAGAAACTCCTTCTTTCTCAGCAATCATATCTATTAAAACTTTTGCCTCTCCATGACCATATCGGTTTCCTATACCAGCTGTATTTGCAATAGCTTTGACCACTTCTGGTGCTGGACCATATGGGTTTTCATTGGCATTCAATTTTGCCAACATTTTTGGTTCTGAAATCGGGAAATCAGGCAGATATTCACCCAAAATACTTTCAGGTGCATAATGAAAAGCTCCCGAGGCTGCTTTCTTTGGTAAAGCAAATGATGGAGATGCCACCAACGCTCCCGCAGACAGCAAACTCGTTTTCATCCAATCTCTTCTGTTCATTGACTTGATCATGTTTTCAATGGTTAGGGTATATATTTCTAAAAGGGTTTCTTAATAACAATACCGTATGCAACCCAACCTGGGAAATTCATACGATTAAACTTAAGGCATCTAAAGCCTTTGAATGGGTTATTTTATCCGAAAAAATTCCGGTTGGGGTGGGTTTACTATTAAAAACAACAAATTTTCATCAATTCAATTAACACTGGGTCAATTTTTAACTGATTAAATCTATTTTTCTGTTAAGGTATAGAAATTAGGTTTAAAAATAAACCATTAACAAAAGGATTTTTGTTTAAAAATTATTTTTAGGGTCTTTTTTAACCCTTAAAAAAATTATTATTGAAAAACTTCTTTTAGAATGCCCGTATTTAACCCCACCATTTGCCATTCATTGATTTCAAGATCCAGGCATACCATCATTCCTGGCTGCATATTCAAATAACTTTCTCCAGAAATATGTGAAACCAAAAGACTGATAATAGGATTATGCCCTACGATTAGGCAAGAATTATGAGTAGAAGGAATATTTTCAATCAAATTGATCAAAGCCCCTAAATTCCCTTCATAGATTTCCTTTAAAAAAATTTCCTCTCCTATTGCTAAGTAGGACTCCATAATTTTTGCGGTTTCCATAGTCCTTTCAGCAGTGGAACAGTACATAATATCTACTCCCAAAGACCTACTTTTAAGCTCAACCCCCATCCTATGCAACCTTTCGATCCCTCTTTGCGTCAATTGCCTTTGGAAATCTGTTCCATCTGAAAAACCTGCTTCTCCATGTCTTAATAAAAATAATTGCTTCATTGTGATTGATTTAGGAACCTTAAATAGAAGTAATATTTCGCAAAAATCTCACCAAATAGAAGGATAGAATTTTTATTTATTTTGATTAAAAAACTAAGCCCTCTATTTTTAGCAATCCAAATCGGGCGTTTTAGCCCAAAAACAAACAGCTTTTTATGTCGAAAAACCTTGTTATTGTCGAGTCCCCTGCCAAAGCAAAAACCATTGAAGGTTACCTTGGTAGTGATTATAAGGTTGTTTCAAGCTACGGCCATGTGAGAGATCTCCCTAAAGGAGATAAAGCAATTGATATTAAAAATAGGTTTGAACCTACCTATGAGGTTACTGCCGATAAAAAGGATGTAATCAAAAACCTGAAGGCAATGGTGAAGGATTCAGAAATGATCTTCCTAGCCAGTGATGATGACCGCGAAGGAGAAGCCATTTCCTGGCATTTAAAAGAGGTTTTAAAGCTTAAGGAAGAGCAAACTAAGCGAATTGTCTTCAGAGAAATCACCAAAAATGCAATTTCCAAAGCCATAGAAAACCCTCGTGGTATTGACTATGACTTGGTCAATGCACAGCAAGCGAGACGTATCCTTGATCGATTGGTAGGTTTTGAACTTTCTCCAATCCTTTGGAAAAAAATTAAAACTGGTTTATCAGCCGGTAGAGTTCAGTCAGTGGCTGTTCGTCTTATTGTAGATAGAGAAAGAGAAATCGAGCAGTTTAAGGCTAAGTCCAGCTTTAGAATTACTGCGCTATTTGAAGTAGAAGGAAAAGTATTTAAAGGAGAGCATCCCAAGCGTTTTGAAACGAAAGAGGAAGCTGAACAATTCCTAAAATCTTGCCTGAATGCTGAATTTTCAGTTGGTAACCTAGAGAAAAAACCTGGTAAAAAATCTCCAGCTGCTCCATTCACCACTTCTACCCTACAGCAGGAAGCAAGTAGAAAGCTTTACTTTTCGGTTGCACAAACCATGTCGGTAGCACAGAAGCTTTATGAAGCAGGTAAGATTACCTACATGCGTACTGATAGCGTCAACCTTTCGGAAGACGCAATGAATTCTGCTAAAAACGCCATTAATAATTCTTATGGAGATCAATACCATAAGGCTAGAAAATATTCAACAAAATCTGAAGGAGCTCAGGAAGCTCACGAGGCCATCAGGCCAACAGATTTTTCTGTAAATGAAATTTCTGGAGATAGAAATGAGCAGCGTTTATACGACTTAATCTGGAAGAGAGCCATCGCCTCTCAAATGTCCGATGCTGCCTTAGAGAAAACAACAATCACAATTGATATCTCCAATTCAGATCAACACCTAGTGGCAACTGGCGAGATCATCAAGTTTGATGGATTTCTTAAAGTATACTTAGAAGACACTGATGATGAGCCAGAAGATGAGGATAATGTAAATAAGTCACTTCTTCCACCTTTGGAAATCGGTCAAGGCCTAGGCCTAAAAGAGATGAAAGGGAAAGAAACTTTCTCCCGTTCGGCTCCAAGGTATACGGAAGCTTCACTTGTGAAAAAATTAGAGGAGTTAGGCATCGGTCGTCCATCTACTTACGCACCAACTATATCTACCATACAGAGAAGAGAATATGTCATCAAGGAATCACGAGATGGCACGCCTAGAAAATATGTGGAAATGGTTATCGCCGATTGCAATTTTAAAGACGAAGTAAAAACAGAAATTACAGGAGCTGAGAAGCAAAAGCTTTTCCCGACCAATATAGCCATGGTCGTAAATGATTTTCTTGTGGAGCATTTTCCAAATGTGATTGACTTCAGTTTTACTGCTCGAGTAGAAAAGGAATTTGATGACATCGCCACTGGAGGTCAGGATTGGCACGATATGATTCAATCATTCTATGGCAACTTCCATCATAATGTAGAAGAAACAGAGCAAGTTTCCAGACAGGATATCAATACGAGCAGAGAACTTGGTAAGCATCCGGAAAGCGGGAAACCGATGATTGCAAGATTAGGCAAATTTGGTCCGCTTGTTCAAATCGGAGATAGTGAAGATGAAGAAAAGCAGTATGCTAGCCTTAAAAAAGGGCAATTCATAGAAAACATCACGCTCGAAGATGCTTTAGAGCTATTTAAGTTACCTAGAGACGTGGGGATGTTTGAGGATAAGAAAATGGTTGCAGCCATTGGAAGGTTTGGTCCTTATATCAGACATGATGGTGCTTTCTTCTCAATCGGGAAAGAGCTAGACCCATTGAGCATAAATGAGGAAGAGGCGATTGAAATCATTAAAAACAAGCGTGAAGCAGATGCCAAAAAGCATATCAAATCATTTGATGAAAACCCTGAAATCCAGGTATTGAATGGCAGATGGGGGCCTTACATAAAGATGGGTAAGAAAAACTATAAAATCCCAAAGGATAAAGTTGCTGAAGACCTGACTTACGAGGAAACAATTCATATCATAGAAAACCAGCCTGAGCCTAAAAAGAAAGGTCGATTTGCTAAAAAGAAAAGCTAATTCAATCAGTCAAGTCAGTCTTATTTTATGACAATGAGATTATATCAAAGACCAAAACCAGTGTTTCAATACCTGATTTTGGTCTTTTTTTTAGGGCTTTCCCCAATTCTTTTGAAAGCTCAAAACACTTTAAAAGGAAGAGTTTTGGAATATGGCACCAAGGCTCCTATTCCTTATGCGAGTATTTTTCTTACCAACACCACATTAGGAGTTACAGCTGATGAAGAGGGTAAATTCTCTTTAAAAATCCCAGACGGAAGCTTCGATGTGATTGTGAGGATGCTGGGTTACGAATCAGTCAACTTCTCTATAAACACAAATGAACTTCCAGCAAGTGGATATCAGGTTCAGTTAAATACTATGGATCAAGAACTTGAGGAAATAGAATTAGAAGTAGAAAGAGATCCAATTTGGTACAGAAACTTGGAGTATTTTAAATGGTATTTTATTGGTTCCTCAAAAAATGGTCGTGAAGTAGTCATAGAAAACGAAAAAAAATTACTTCTGGATAGAGATACTAACCCTAATATTTTACAGGTAAGTGCAAAAGAGCCCATTCTACTTGACAATCCTAATTTAGGCTACAAAGTAGAATTTCTATTGGTTGACTTTCAGTACAATTTTAAAGAGGAAACCATCCTATACAAAGGCTATCCCCTATTTATTCCTTATAAGGATCTGGGTAAAAGCAAACAGAAAAAAATAGCTAAAAACAGAGCAGAGGCATACAACGGCAGTTTACAGCATTTTATTCATAGCCTATATTTAGGAATTAGTCAAGATGAAGGTTTTGTTGTGAGAAGACTAAAAAAGATTCCCAATCCTGAAAAACCAACCAAAACCGAAATGGATGAGGCGCGGTTAATTTTCAAAACCAGCACATCTCTAGAAGTAAAAGACAGCATTCAGACACATTTTTTATCTAAAGCACATCTTTCAGACAAAATTGAGATCCTAGATCAAAATGAATTAGACCCTGAAAAACTTCTAGACAGGCATGAAAACGGAAGGGTTTTTATCCTATTTGAGGATCAAATTCATATCACCTACCTTAACGAAACTTTACCCAGAGAATACGTGGGAGCATCTGCAGGAAGAGATAAAAAATCACCTCAAATTTCGAGATTAAGAATAACTGACCCAAAAGTAGAAATATTTTTTTCCGGGAGTTTTGATGACCCACTTGGAATCATGGTAGAGGAATATATGGCTTGGGAAAGAGTGGGTGATCTTATGCCTTGGGATTACGTACCCATCAGAGGGAAATAGATTCCAATGATTTTCGTTTAACAGAAAGTTGACAAATCTTGAAATTTTTAAACTTCAAAAATTAATAAGATGAGTAAGAAGAAGTTTGTAGTACTATCAGGGGCGGGTATATCTCAAGAAAGTGGAATCAAAACCTTTCGGGATAGTAACGGCCTTTGGGAAAACCATGATATCATGGAAGTTGCCTCGCCTCAAGGTTGGAATAAGAACAGAGCTTTGGTACAGGAGTTTTATAACCTCCGCAGAAAACAAGCACAAGAATGTCAACCTAATACTGCTCATATAAAATTAGCTCAGTTAGAGGATAAATTCGACATCACTATAATTACACAAAATGTCGATGATCTTCACGAGAGAGCAGGGTCTTCAAAGGTAATTCATCTTCACGGGGAACTTAACAAAGCCCAAAGTAGCTTTAACCCTGATTTAGTTTATCCATTGGATCATTGGGAAATCAAGGAAGGGCAACTATGTGAATTGGGAAGTCAATTAAGACCTCATATTGTTTGGTTTGGGGAAATGGTGCCGAAAATGTCTGATGCTATCGAGGAAGCCGCAAAGGCAGATATCTTTTTAGTGATAGGTACTTCTTTACAGGTTTACCCTGCCGCAAGCATTATAGAATATGTACCTTCTACAGCCAAAAAATTCTTGATCGACCTACAGATCCCAGATTATAAACTAGATCCAAGTGTTATTTGTATAGAAAAAAAGGCCAGCGATGGAATGAAGGAACTAGAAAATGTTATTTTAGAAGAATAATTACAGCCCAGAAAATCTTTTTTAAATCTAATTTTTACATATGGCATCCAAAAAATCAACCTGGCCTGTATTTCAATTTAATGAAAGTAAGGATACCATTTCTCTGCTTCATTTATGGATCCAGATTGTGGGGAAGGTAAAACTAAAAAAGTCACCTTGGCAAAATCATTCCTGGCATGGTGCGTTGCATGTTAACTACCAAGGGCTGACAACTAATTCCATTCCTTATGAAAATGGAATTTTTGAAATCATGTTTGATTTTATTCATCATGAGCTGAAAATCAAAACTAGTTCAGGAACAAGAGACCGCTTTTCTTTAGGTGGACAAACCGTAGCAAGTTTTTATGAAATGCTAATGGAAAAACTTGAATTCTTAGGTATAGAAGTTACAATAGACGACATGCCGGAAGAAGTAATAGGCGCTATTCCATTTTCTAAAAACACAAAAAAAGTCCCTTACCAAGCCAATGAAGTGCAGAAATTCTGGAAGGTATTGGTGCACACTCAAAATGTACTTACTAATTTCAGAAGTGGGTTTATTGGCAAACAAAGTCCTGTTCATTTTTTTTGGAACTCTTTTGATTTGAGTTATTCAAGATATTCTGGAAAACCTATATCCTCACCAGAAAATACTGAAGGTGAAAATGATTTGAATGCTCAGGAAGTTTTTAATGTGGGATTTATGCCAGGAAACTTGACATTTCCCAATCCCTGTTTTTTTACTCAATTGAAACCTACACTCCCATCTATTAAGGATCAAAAAGTAAGTCCTGAGGCTGCAGAATGGAAAGATGAATTGGACAGATTTATTTTGCCATACGATGTCGTTCAAAAATCTGACTCCCCAAAAGAAACTTTACTATCATTTTTACAAAGCAGCTATGAGGCCTGCGCAAACCTTGCTGAATGGAATAGAAAAGAGCTTGAAGCAAATAGAGCAAACGAAATTTGATTTTGGATTTAAATCCAAATAGTTTTTGAAATTCTAACTGACTAAATAAAGTGGTTTTTCAGATTAGGCATTGACTTGAACTGAAAGACTTTCATGGGGCAAGTTTAATTTGTTCCTGCTAACCCAGAAATGAAGACCATTTCAGAAGCCCTAGGTTTTTATTAGAAAGATTGGTGTTTTAAATTCAGGAAAAGCCTCTTGAACTTGCTAGTTTTAGGACTGATTCAACTATTTTGGTAACTATTTACTTTACATACACCCAATAATCCAGATTCTATGCAAATTAATGACCACAATCCACTTCCTACTTATCACGCTGATCCGAAGAGATATGATCAGATGAAATACAGAAAGTGCGGAAATAGTGGATTAAAATTACCTGAAATCAGCCTTGGCTTATGGCATAATTTCGGTCATAATTCAGACTTTACTTTAGGAAGAAAAATTTTAAGAAGAGCTTTCGACTTGGGGATCACCCACTTTGATCTTGCAAATAATTATGGCCCTCCATACGGAGCTGCTGAGGAAAATTTCGGAAGAATTTTTCAAAAAGACTTTCTTACTTACCGGGATGAGTTACTAATTTCCAGCAAAGCGGGTTGGGATATGTGGCCAGGACCTTATGGGAATTTTGGTTCAAAAAAATATTTGATCGCTAGTTTAGACCAAAGTCTAAAAAGGATGGGACTTGATTATGTAGACATCTTTTATCATCACAGACCTGATCCTGAAACGCCTTTAGAAGAAACCATGGGTGCTTTGGACCAAATTGTAAGACAAGGAAAGGCTTTATATGTTGGGATTTCTCAATACAGTGCAGAAGACACGGTTAAAGCCTATGAAATTCTTGAGAAAATGGGAACGCCCCTATTGATCCATCAACCTCGGTATAGTATGATGGATCGTTGGGTTGAAAATGGTCTAATGGATGTTTTGGGTGACAAAGGAATTGGAAGCATTGCTTTTTCACCTTTAGAACAAGGTTTATTGACCAATAAGTATTTGAAAGGTATTCCAGAAAATTCTCGGGCAGCAAAAGACGGGAGGTACTTGAAGCCAGACCAAATCTCTGAAGAGAAAATAAAAATGGTCAGTAAGTTGAATGACATTGCCCAAACTAGGGATCAAACTTTGGCACAAATGGCGATAGCATGGCTGCTAAAAGACCCTAGAATCACATCAGTTTTGGTGGGTGTGTCAAAGCCAGAACAACTTGATGATAATGTTAAAGCTATTGCCAATTCAACATTTGGCCCTGCAGAAATCACTCAGATAAAATCCCTTATCGGAGCTTCATGAAAGTAACCTCCAACCGAAGTGCCTTGACATTGATCGTTCTAGCTCAATTTCTTGGCACTTCTCTTTGGTTTGCAGGAAATGCCGTAGTACCAGAATTAAGTCAGCTTTTAGAGGACAATTCTTTATTGGCCCCTATTACATCTGCTGTACAGTTTGGTTTTATTTCAGGCACTTTTTTCTATGCTCTTTTTTCAATTCCAGATAGATTTTCCCCCATCAAAGTATTTTTGACTAGTGCTATCCTAGCTTCTGCAAGTAATTTGATGATCATATTTCTTCCGCTGAAGATTGAATTCATACTCGTTTGCAGGTTTTTTGTCGGAGTCTTTTTGGCTGGAATTTATCCAGTTGGGATGAAAATTGCAGCCGATTACTTCGAAAAGGGCTTGGGAACTGCTCTAGGCTATTTGGTTGGAGCTTTAGTGCTAGGGACTGCATTCCCCCATTTAATCCAAGGTTTAGACCTTCAGCTATCTTGGAAGATTATTTTTATATGCACTTCGGTTTTAGCGATTATTGGTGGGCTATTGATTTATCTATTTGTTTCCGACGGCCCCTTTAGAAAGAAAAACCAAAAATTTGAAATTAGCTTAATCCCTAAACTGAGTAGAATTACTTCACTTAAAAGTGCTGCATCCGGCTATTTCGGCCATATGTGGGAGCTATATACCTTTTGGGCATTCGTACCGATATTTATCAGCTTTTTATATGGAGAGGAGTTTCCCCAAAATCAAGTTTCTTTTTTATCCTTTCTGATCATTGCGATCGGTGGAGTCTCATGTGTTTTCGGGGGTATTTTATCTACGAAATTTGGCAGTAAAAATATTGCCCTTTTTGCTTTACTCGGTTCATGTGTCTGTTGTCTTCTAGCTTTCTTTGTTCCTTCCTTCCCATCCTTTTTCTGGATTATTTTTCTGCTGGCCTGGGGAATTCTAGTAACTGCAGATTCCCCCCAGTTTTCGACTTTGGTTTCTCATTCAGTTCCTGCAAAATACAAAGGCACTGCCTTGACATTAGTAAATTGCTTGGGGTTTGCTTTAAGCATTGTAAGTATACAAGTTGGTCAATACTTGCTAAACTGGATTCCGGTGAATCAAATGCTCGCTTTATTGGGAATAGGGCCTTTAATCGGCTTATTTTTATTTAAACTTTTCCAAAAGCCTAACCTATTGACATAAAAAAAGAGGCTAAGAAGCCTCTTCCAATTAAATAGTCAAACCGGACTATCGAACTACATTTTCTAATGTAGCAAGGTAAACCCATTTTTGGTCTCTAGAGTTTAAACCTTCATTTACTGCCTTTTGTTGTGCTACAGACTGATTCATATCCTCATATTCCTGAGAATTGAAAAACTGCATATAATCCTTATACATATTCATGGTTAAATGAGTGGATTTTGCCTGAGAGCCAAGAGGAAGTGCAGTCCTCAAAAAGCTCCAGTGTCCCATCATACCTTGTTCAATCTTATTTTGATGGATAGGCCTAAAGACTTCCATTTCGGCTTGCTCATAGGCTTCAAACATCCCCTCTCTAGCTTTCATTAGATCAAAGGAGGCAAGAACACCAGGTTTCATTTGAAAATCATCACTTGTACCGACAATTTCCTTCATATAAAGCCTCATAGGTGTATCCTTGATGTCTAAAGCATTTTGAAACAAGTTCGCTACTTGAGCATCATTCAGGTGTGGATAGGCTATTTTTGTGTAATCCATCATGGCCGATTCATCAAGACCATTCATCATATTTACAGGATCATTGTAATAGGTAATCATGATGTACTGGAATGCTTCCTGATCAGCTCCAGATTGAAGGGACCAAAAATCCCATCCTTGAATTTTTCCATCTGTCAATGCTTGTCTATAAACCTTTTCCATAAGGTCTTTAAACTCGATGTAATCAAAGATCTGATCATCTTCTACTTTGATGAAATCAAATACCAAATATTGAGTTTGCTGGGCACGAATTCCTCCAGCCATCAATAATCCAAAAATTAAAAATAGAACAATCTTTTTCATAGTCATTTGGGTTTAGGGTAAATTGTGCTTCACTATAATTTAAAAAATAATTCTGTTAGAATCCTCATATAAGAGAGATTATTTCTTTTTATTGATTATTTCGGCAAAAAAGCTAATTTTAATAAAGTAGGACAGAAAATGTATTTTTTCTAAAGGATTATTGCTCTACTTGGAATATTAATAAATAAACCCAAAATAAAATGACAGGAATATCAAGAAGATCATGGATAAAAAGAGCTTCACTTGGGAGTAGTTTGGCTTTATTTGGAGTCTCAGAACTGACAAATTCACTTACAGCAGCTGAAATCCGAAAGTACAATCCTAGAAAATTGGACAATCCTATTCGCCTAGGTTCAAATGAAAACCCTTACGGACCTTCAGAATCTGTAAGGAATGCCATGCAATCTCACTTTGATCTTGGTTGTAGGTATCCATGGAGTTACAATAGTGATTTGGTCAAAATGCTATCCGAAAAAGAGGGTGTTCCAGAAGATCATATCGTATTGGTTGCCGGATCCACCGAAGGATTAAAAATCACTGGAATCACTTTTGGCTCCGGTGGAGAAATTATTTCATGCTCCCCTACATTTCTAACCATGATGACCTATTCTGAACTTTGGGGAACAGACATCAATTGGGTCCCCTTAACAAAGGACTTGGATTTTGATTTGGATGAAATTGAAAAACGAGTGTCATCCAAGACGAAATTGGTATTCCTATGTAACCCTAACAATCCCACAGGGAAACTATTGCCGGCCGATCGTGTTCGCGACTTTTGTGAAACAGTGAGCAAAAAAGCAATCGTTTTTTCTGATGAAGCCTACTATGACTACATCACAGAGCCAAATTACCCTTCCATGCTGGAATTGGTAAAAGAGGGGAAAGATGTGATTGTTTCGAAAACCTTTTCCAAGGTATATGGCTTGGCTGGTATCCGATTGGGATATTTGATTGCTAAGCCTGAAATCGCAAATAAATTAAGAGATCGTGTAGTTGCTAATACAAATATTATGGCCATTGAGGCAGGAAAAGCTGCTTTGAAGGATACAGATTTTTACAATTTCTCAGTTTCAAAAGCCAAGGATACCAAACAAATGATTACTCAAACCTTGGATGAATTGAAGCTTCCATACCTCGAGTCACATACGAATTTCTTATTTTTCCATACCGGAAGAGACATAATCCAGCTAAATGAGGAATTCGCCAATAAGGGTATTATCATCGGACGTCCTTTCCCTCCTCTCAACGACTGGTGTAGAATTTCTACAGGCACCCTAGAGGAGGTTTCCTTATTCAATTCAACTTTAAAAGAAGTGTTTGGCTAAATGATTCCATCAACATTACGATTAGAAAATGAAAAAATCCTGCTTAGACCTTTATCTGAGCAGGATTTTGTTTCCCTTCAAAAACTATGTAAGAATCCAGAAATGTGGACTTGGTTTACTCAAGATTTGAGCACTGAATGTGGTTTTTTGGAATGGGCTAAACCAGCAATGGATGGCCAAAGACTCCAATTTTCTGTGGTTGAAAAAACAAGTGGAGAATTAGTAGGTTCAACTGCTTTCGGGAATTTCTCTTCCCAGGATAAAAGATTGGAAATAGGTTGGACCTGGTTGGGAGAGGCATTCCATGGCACTGGAATCAATAAAGAAATGAAGCTTCTGATGCTAGACTATTGCTTTGAGAAATTAGCATTGGAAAGAGTGGAAATCAAAACTGATGTATTGAACCTTCCAGCTAGGTATGCATTAAAAAAACTTGGGGCTGTGGAAGAAGGAATTTTAAGAAGCCACACATTAATGACTAAAGGAAGAAGAAGAGATACGATTTATTACAGTATTCTTCCCCAGGAATGGAAGTTGATTAAATCACAAAACAGAATCTAAAACCTTGATTTGTTCTGGCTTAAATGTGGGTATAAACTGTTTTAGTATATAAAAAGTCTCAGGCACAGAGGGTACCGGTTCTAATTTTCCCAATATTTCTGTTTCAGAAAGGCTTGCATCCGAATAGAAGCCATATTTACTTAATATTCCTCGATCAAAAACACAGGCGGCATATTCTTCTTCTGATTTGCCTGGAATAGTCAGTAAGATTTCTTTCTGGCTTTCTTTTATTCTAGCGACCAATTCTGCCACCCTCAAATTATAATCATTCGGTTTGGATTGAGAAAAGCATTCTCCCTGACAGCTATTATAATCTCCAGGCTTACATGCAGCTTTTCTAATGCCACATAGCCGAGGGCATAAATCGAAATTATCTATGGCCTCTTTTAAAAAAGCGTGTGCCTCATCGGATGAAAAAAATGACTCTAAGGGTCTTAGATGCTTGGTCACTTTAGCAATTTGAAATCTACTAAAACCTGAATTATCCTCATAGTGAAATAATCCCCACATGGTCTTGGGAAGTTTTAAAGCATTATTGTACTTAGGCCATATCCTTTTGATTTCCAGAGCCTCAAGTAGTAAAGCCAAAAATTCAGTTCCAGTGATTTCCCATTTCAAATCTACCACTTCCTCTTTAAGTTTTTGCTTGAGACTAGGAAGCAACTGTCCTGAAAAATGGTTTTTAAACCGCTCTTTTATGTTAATCGCTTTGCCTACATAAACTACATTCCCTTTTTCATTCATCATATAGTAAACCCCACAAGCCTCTGGTATTTTTCTATACTTGGTAATCGGGAAATTAGGAGGTAAAAATGCCTCACCACTATTTTTTTTGAGTGCCTGAAAAACAGTCTGGGAATCTTTTTTCAGCATTTGGTCAAAAAGAATTGCAGTAGCTCTAGCATCCCCCATAGCTCGATGGCGTGCTAAAATCGGTATTTTTTGAGTTTCACAAATTCTCCCCAAACTATACGAACTAAGACCAGGAATAATTTTCCTTGCCAGCCTTACGGTACATAGTTTATCTACTTTAAATTCCCTTCCAATAGCATTGAAACAGGCTCTTACGAAACCATAATCAAAATTGACTGAGTGAGCTACGAACACCCTACCATGGAGTAAATCCCAAAGTTTATCGGACAACTCCTCAAAAGTAGGTGCGTCAGAGACCATGGAATTATCTATCCCTGTTAAACCCGTGATATAGGTAGGAATATCCTGCTCTGGATTGATCAAGGATTCAAACTCCTCTATGACTTTCTCCCCATCATGGATAAGAATTGCAATTTCAGTGATACCACAAGTTGATGCGGCACCTCCGGTTGTTTCAATATCTACAATGGCAAATTCCATATTGCAAAGTAATCAAATGTCTTATTAAGCAATGACGATTGTCATTAACTGGCAAACATGGGAATGAAACTTAAAAGAAACCCCTATCTCACATAGGTAGCGATCAACTTTTCTGCACAGCGCTCGCCATCCATTGCCGCTGAAACGATTCCTCCTGCATATCCAGCTCCTTCCCCACATGGATAAAGTCTTTTCAACTCTAAATGTTCAAAAGTCTCCCGATTTCTAGGAATTCTTACGGGAGAAGAAGTCCTGCTTTCTACCCCAATCAATTGAGATTCATTGGTAAAGTAACCTTTCATTTTTTGTCCAAAGGACTTGAATGCCATGGCTAGTCTAGCTGAAATAAAATCAGGTAGAACCGCTCTCATATCCACTGAATTCAACCCTGGTTGATAAGAAGTCTCCAGTAGAGTAGAACTAGTTCTATTTTGCACAAAATCCACCATTCTTTGTGCGGGGGCTGTTTGAGTCTCCCCCCCTGCCTTCCAGGCACTTTTTTCCACATCCGCTTGAAACTTCATCGCAGCCAAGGGACCAAATTTCTGATATTCAGGAATATCTTCAAGCTCTACAGATGCTACGATTCCAGAGTTGGCAAACTTACTATCCCTTCGACTAGGGCTCATCCCATTGACAACGAGCTCGCCTGGAGAGGTAGCTGCAGGGACAATATATCCACCAGGACACATACAGAAGCTAAAGACTCCTCTTTGTACCCCTTTGAAATTTGTCTGTGTGACTAGGGAGTAGGCAGAAGCTGGTAGATAGGAACCTCTATCCCCATTACAATGGTATTGAATTTTATCAATCAGACTTTGAGAATGTTCGATTCTGACACCCAGTGCAAATGGTTTAGGTTCGATTAAAACCTTTCGTGTATTTAACAATTCAAAGATATCTCTGGCTGAATGCCCAGTGGCCAAAATAACGCCTAGTCCTTTTATCTTATCTCCATTTTGAGTGACAATTCCTTTGATCTCATCTCCTTCTATGATTAGATCATCGACTCTACAATCAAAATGAATTTCTCCTCCATAATCAAGAATAGTTTTTCTTAATTCAGTGACTAAAACGGGCAACTTGTTTGTGCCAATATGAGGGTGTGCATCCACCAATATTTCCTCAGTAGCACCATGAGCTACGAGGATTTCCATGATTCTTTTAATATCCCCTCTCTTTTTGGAGCGGGTGTATAATTTCCCATCAGAATAGGTACCAGCTCCACCTTCTCCAAAACAATAATTAGATTCAGGGTTGACAATATGCTCTTTGGTAATCGATGCCAAATCCCTACGTCTGGCTCTTACATCTTTACCCCTCTCAAGAACTATGGGCTTCACTCCTAGTTCTATTGCCCTTAATGCAGCAAATAAACCTGCAGGCCCTGCTCCCACTATAATAATAGGATCCGAATTAGAGGTGTTTTGATATGTGGACTCGTAATCCAAAAGAGGTGGTACTTCCTCTTTGATAAAAAGTTCTGCTTTAACATTCACTTTTACCTGACGTCCACGGGCATCGATTGACCTTTTAACCTGTCGACCAATTGCTTCCTCCGTGTCAATGGATAGACCTGCTTTTTTGAGAAGAGTTTCTTGAAAAGTTTTGGGATCAAAGGCCTCTTCAGGCCGTAGTTGAAGGGTAAATTCTTTCTTCATGGTAAGGTTTTTATCCTTAAATATTCACAAAGATAGCTAGGATTATGGTAATGGGTGAAAGGTTTTTGATTTGAGATGTATAAATGAGTAGTGCTGTTTGAAGAGACTAATGATAGGAGTTGGAGGTGAGAAGTGGAAAGTTGGAGGTAATTTATTGGAAACGGATCTGACTCCCCCTTGGAGAAGGAATTTTGATTGGATGAAAGTCGATTTTAAAGGGGGTTAGGGGGATTTTGTGTAGGATTCAGGATTTGACAAATGATGAAATTAAAAGACCCCATAGGGGGGCAAAGCTTCATACCTGCCTGCCGGTAGGCAGGGCCTAGTCCCCGATAATTATCGGGGTCAACCCTGGGTAAAAATAAGATTATTAATCCCCCAGCGCTGGCCCGGGCTCGTCATACGGAGACAGAAACATTATGCCAGCAAGATGTAGGTGATGCATGAATAGTACAGCTACTAGAGAAACACCACAGCATGATAGTCCTGCTTCTGGAGAAGCAGGACAACTAGGCTAAGGCCTGCCTACCGGAGCTTGGTGGGAAGTTGTAGGTTGTTGGTTGTTAGTTCTGCCACGGCAGATAAGTTTTGATTATTGGAAACGAATCTGACTCCCCCTTGGAGAAGGAATTTTGATTGGATGAAAGTCGATTTTAAAGGGGGTTAGGGGGATTTATTGTTGGATTTAGGATTTGACGAAAGATGAAATTAAAAGACCCCATCGGGGGCAAAGCTTCATACCTGCCTGCCGGTAGGCAGGGCCTAGGCCCCGATATATATTGGGGTCAACCCTAGGTAAAAATAAGATTATCAATCCCCCAGCCCTTGCCCGGGATTTTCAAGCGGAGATGTAAAGTTTTTGCCAGCAAGAAGTCCTGAAAACCGAAAAGGAGATCCTAGCATATTGGAAAAGGAAATATAAAAATTGTAAAAAATAATTTTCAATTCTGCACAATTAATTCTCTTCCAACTTTTGAAGGCCAAAAGTTGGCAAAAGCCTTTGTCGCAGCAAAGCTTCTCCCGCATAAAGCCAACAGCCTGCCCCGCGGCTGCGACAGCCCCTCGCACAGGCAAAGTGACGTTTTTTGGACAGACCCCATAGGGGTCAAAGATTTCAATAACCTAGGGTTTTAACCCTAGGTATCAAAAAGAACATGAATCCCCAGCGCTGGCCCGAAATCGTCTCTCGGATACGAAAACATTTCGCCAGCAAGATGTCGATGAACGATAGATAGTCCAGCTTCTGGAGAAGCAGGACAACGAGGAACTTTTTTAAAAATCATAAATGGTCTGTGAAGACACAGACCAGGTCGAGATGGAAAGCCCAGCTACTGGAGATCCAGCACAAATATCAATCCCTGAAGGGGCGAAAGTTAATTAGCCATGGGTGAAGCTTTGGCGAAACCCATGTTAAAAAGAATAAAACCCAATTCCCTCGGCGAAGGATTAAATTAGAAAGACAATCGCTATTTCCGAGGTTGAAAATGCCTATTGAATATGAAAAAGTTAAAGGCCTACCTACCCGAGGTAGGTTACTGGCTAAAAAATTAATTCAATCTATCCAGTACCTCAAACCTTGAGGAGTTTGAAATAAATTCTGGAACAATAACTTTAAGATGGCCTACCAAATCATTTTCAGAATTTTTACCTATCAATTCCAAGAAGAATTCTATTTGGCCATCAATTTTATGATAAGCTACCGGAGCTACTTGAGCAATTTTTATTTTTGGATGGTGCGTGATTTTCACTGTTTCAAAGTCATTCAATAACTCCTCATACAATTTCTCTCCCTCTCTTAATCCTGAAAACACAATTTTGATATCCTGATCTACTTTCTTGCCTGAAAGTTGAATCATCTTCTGCGCTAGATCTAAGATTTTTACAGGTTCACCCATATCAAATACATAAATCTCTCCACCTTCACCCATGACACCTGCCTCCAATACCAGCTGGCAGGCTTCAGGAATCGTCATAAAGTATCGAGTGATATCTGGATGGGTCACTGTAATCGGACCACCATGAAGTATCTGCTTTTTAAACAATGGGATTACTGAACCATTTGATCCCAAGACATTTCCAAATCGAGTGGTAATAAATTTGGTATGGTACTTTTTATGATTTCTTTCTAGGTATTCATTCAGCGCCTGAACATACATTTCTGCAGTTCGCTTACTAGCCCCCATCACATTTGTTGGGTTAACAGCTTTATCCGTGGAAACGAAAACGAATTTGTCTACCTGCGTTAATACGGAAAGATCTGCAAGAATCTTTGTTCCCATGACATTAGCATGAACAGCTTCCTCTGGATAATTCTCCATCATAGGCACATGCTTGTATGCAGCTGCATGGAATACTACCTGAGGTTTAAAAGATCTGAAGACTTCCTTCATTTTCTTTTTATTCCTCACATCACCCAAAATAATTTTAATTGGGCAAGCTGGCCATTTCTCTTTAAACTCCTGTTCTACATCATAAAGAGCTGATTCCGCAATATCCAAAAGAATCAACAATTTAGGATCGTAATGGGATATTTGTCGACAAAGCTCTGAACCTATGGAACCAGCCGCGCCAGTCACCAAAACCACTTGCCCCATCAAATCCTCTTGAATTCGTGGATTGTCTAATTTGATTTGCTCTCGGCTTAATAAATCTTCAATTTTTATCTCACGAATCGCACCTGCAGTTAAACCACCATTTATCCACTGATCCACTGGTGGGACTATAGAAACAGAAACCTTTAAGCGAAGGCATTCATCAATAATTTCATTTTTCCGCTGCATAGATAAATCCCTCACAGCAATTATCAATTCAGTTATATTATGCTGTTTCACTAACCTTTCAAGATCAGTCAACCCGCGAAATATCCTTTTCCCATCTATGTTTTTACCTTCCTTTTTAGGATCATCATCTAAGAATGCAACCGTATTGAAAAGACTTTTACTATCCCTTTTGATGGCTTCTTGAGCAATGATCCCTGCCTCACCAGCTCCGAAAATGATTCCATTCTTTAATTCTTGCTCCGTAATTCCATTTTTCAGATAGACGAACAATTCCTTTACCAATAGTCTATAGAAGATCAGCATAAACATGGCCGATAAACTAGCGATGATCAGAACGGAGGTAGGTAATAGAAATCTATCATTCAGGAAATTCCCATGAAAAAAATTCAAGAAGAGAAATAATACAAAGTTTATGATAACCGTTTTAAAAATATTGGAACCATCTCTAAACCCAGTATGCCTAACAATACCTTCATAACTCCTGGTATTTTGCATTACCAAGAGCCCTCCTACCATAAAAGTAAAGGATCCTGCAAAAGCATCATTTTGTTCGATCAGAGACAATTCAAAGTTGAATCGCACCAAATATCCAAAAAGTGCACATTGCAGCAAGATGAAAGAGTCCAAAGTGGCTATAATCCATCTAGGGAGGATTTTTAGCCGAGTCAAAAAATTCATAGTAAAGGTTGGTTCAAAGGCTAACGGTTAAAATCAAACATTTTTAAACTAATCCTCAAATATATCACAAATTACGAAGATTATTATGTTTCTCCCAAAGAACCTTATCTGAATTTCAAATTATTCCAATATTATTTTGCATTATTCATAAAATCAAAAATGCAGTTCATCATTTTTTGAGTAAAAAGAATTAAAAATAAATTGGGTTTAGGATTTATTGCAAATATTGGCAATTCCTGCTGAAAGCTATCAAGATCAAATCAAGGTGGTTTTTCCTCAATTTTATTATTCCTGGATTTAAGCTTTCACTTGTTTTCCTTGGAATTTACCCGAACTCACATGCCCTTGTTGAGTTATCCCTTTTCCTAAAAGGACATTAAATAAGGTGATAAAAAGAATTTTCCAATCCAGTAAAAAATTATAGTGATCTACGTACCAGAGGTCATATTTAAATTTCTTTTCCCAAGAAATCGCATTCCTACCATTAATTTGAGCCCAACCTGTGACTCCTGGCCTCACATCATGTCTCCTACTTTGCTCCTTGGAATACAAGACGAGGTATTCTCTTAAAAGAGGCCTTGGTCCAACCATACTCATATCTCCTTTGATCACATTAATCAATTGAGGAATCTCGTCTAATGATGTATTTCTGATAACTTTTCCTATCCAAGTTATCCTGTGTTCATCAGGTAATAGGTTACCATGATCATCAACAGCATCAGACATGGTCTTAAATTTCAGGATATAAAAAACCTTTCCATTCATTCCTGGTCTAGCTTGTGCAAAAAAAGCTGTGCCCTTATGGTGAAATTTGAGAATAACCCACAACAAAATAAATACTGGTGAAAGCACTAGTAACATGGTGCAAGACATAAAAATGTCTAATCCTCTTTTCCAAAAATTGCTATATGTCACTTAATGATAACTTTTTGAAATTTCCTTTTCAATCAAGTAAGCTATTTCCTCTAGCTCTGAATACTCTAAATTGACAGAACTCGGTAAACAAAGTCCCGAATTAAATAATTTCTCCGAAATATTGCCTCCATAAAAGGGCATTTCTCTGAAAACAGGCTGTAAATGAAGGGGCTTCCAAAGAAACCTTGTTTCAATTCCCTCTCTCATTAGAAGAACCCGAATTTTATCATTGCTAATTCCTGCTTTCTCTTCATCGATCAACACGGTGGTTAACCAGTAGTTTGACCAGGAGTCTTCCAATTCTTCTTGAAAAGTAAAACCGTCAAACCTGGAAAAAATTTCTCTATATGCAGCATTGATTTTTCTCCTTTTCTCTACCAAGGTATCCAATTGTTCTAATTGTGCTAATCCCACCGCTGCAGAAAGGTTATTCATTTTGTAATTATAACCTATTTCTAAATGCTGATAATAAGGTAAATCTTCTCTCGCTTGGGTAGATAAATGAATTGCTCGCTGGATTATTTCCGTATCATTTGAAAGTAAAGCACCGCCACCACCCGAGGTGATGATTTTGTTACCATTAAAAGAATAGACACCAATGGTTCCAAATGTGCCACATGATTGCCCATCCACTTTACTTCCCACAGCTTCCGCGGCATCCTCAATTACAGGAATCTGATATTTTTGAGAAATCTCCATCACCTCCTTAATTTTTGCAGGCATCCCAAATAAGTGCACAAGAACAATGGCTTTGGGTTTCTTACCAACAGCAATTCTACTTAAGATCGCATCTTCAAGAAGTTCTGGGGAAATGTTCCAGGTATCTGTTTCACTATCTACAAAAATGGGTTTGGCTCCTAAATAAACAATGGGGTTGGCAGATGCACAAAAAGTAAAAGATTGGCAAATCACCTCATCTCCGGGACCTATTCCTAAAAGAACCATCGCCAAATGCAATGCCGAAGTTCCGGAGTTTAGAGCAACAGCTTCATGTGATTTGATTTTTTTGGCAAGTTTGGTCTCAAACTTATCGATGAAAGCACCATATGTAGCTAAATGTCCAGAGCTAATTGCTTGCTCTGAATATAGTTTTTCATTGCCTTCAAAAACAGGAAAAGAGAGAGGAATACGGTACGCCATTCAAATCAGCTTATGATTTCAATTCTAAACATACCACTTATCAGTCAAAAACCCAACCAAAACCGATTTAGGGGCTGTTAATAAAAAAAGCCCTTTCGGGCTAATTTTAAATTATTGGGAAGAAATACGGATCAATTCATATTGATTGTGCTGTCCTTAAAACTCTCTTTATCCAATAAAATTCTTTTCTTTTTTCTTTTATTTAATTCTCTGATTTCCAGAACCCTAGGAGCTAAATCTACTTTCTTTTTCACATATTTTACTGTGACTTTATCTAGTCTCCAGCCTAGATAAATTACGATGGAAGAAATAATTGGAAGCACTAAATGATCCGAAAAATCTTTTAACGCAATCGTCAAAAAAATTATCACTAACTGCAAAAAACCTAATATAAAAGCAACTTGATTATGCTTTAATCCCATTCTCATCAAGAAGTGGTGAACGTGTGATTTGTCTGGAACCATGGGTCCTTTTCCTTGGGAAATCCTTCTGGTAAAGACTCTAGCCATATCATATAATGGGAAGATCATCAGTGCTACGGAAACAGAAAATGTGTTCTCAAATTTCAAATTACTCCCTGCAGGCAAAGCCTCATTTACCTCCATAAATGCAATGATCAATGTAGCTAGAGTAAAGCCCAGAGTCAATGAGCCCGTATCTCCCATAAATATTTTTGCTGGATGCCAGTTGAAAACTAAAAATGCAAATACCCCTCCTAGGAAAACGAAGCTGATCAATGCATAACTCTCTACTCCTTGATAATAAAACCAAGCTCCTAAAAAGGAGAAAGAAATAATCGCAATTGTACCGGCTAGACCATCCAGCCCATCAATCAAATTAAACCCATTGGTTAAAGCCAGTAAAACCAAAGCTGAAAACAAATAACTACCTGCGAGGTTTAGTTCGTTAATACCAAGAAATCCGTGAAAACTGGTAATTCTAATATCTGCTACTATGACAACCAATAAAACAGATACTAATTGTCCAAGAAGTTTTCTTGAAGCTCTTAATTCTACGATATCATCTCTTAAGCCCACAAAAAACATGATTGCAATACCTCCTAAGAAATAGCGCATGTCCGGAAAATTAAATTGCCACCCCCAAATGGCAAGAGCTATTGCTGCTGCTAGGAAAAAGCCAACACCTCCCATGGAGGGCACCACATTCTGATGAATTTTTCTACCACCTGGGGAATCTGCAATATCAAATCTGTTCAAAATTTTAATAAGCACGGGAAAAAAAAGAACACCAGTGGCTAAGGATGTTAAAAATGCTATGAAATAATACATATAAATAGTTGGTTTAAGCTGATTTACTCAAAAATTGCTCCTAAAATCTAAATCACTTTTCATAAAGACGAATATACGATCAAAATGGCAACAAATTTGAACAGCTATTAACTACAAAGTTATAAATTCTGAGAAAATTGAAAAAATTAAATTATAAAATACAATTTTGTGTATTTACAAAAATTTAAGGCTTCTTTTTGAAGAGATGACAAAAATATCGACCTTTAAATTCCAAAACAACCTTATTTCTATAGTTATTTCACTACCATCCAATGATTTATGACGAACTATTTACGAGAAAATTTCAGCGATAATTCGGCATTTGTTAGATCACAAATTGAGAATAATCAATTTATCTCGAAAGATTTCAATTGGAGAAATTTAACTCTGAAAAGATTTGGAGATTTATTTGGGGCCTCTCTATTTTTCTTAATTTGTGGATTTTGGTTATTTCCATTAGTGGGGTTATTAATTAAAATTGACTCGAAGGGGCCTATATTTTTTAAGCAGGTAAGAGTTGGCTTAAATGGAAAATTATTCCATTGCTATAAATTCAGGACAATGGTCGTCAATAGTGAAGCAAACATTAAACAGGCAACCGAAAATGATCCTCGAGTTACAAAAATCGGAAAGTTTTTAAGAAAAATCAGCATGGACGAGCTTCCACAATTTATGAATGTAATTTATGGAAACATGTCTTTAGTTGGTCCAAGACCATTAATACCATTACAATATCATGAGCTCGAAGATAAAATAGTAGGTTTCGCTAAAAGAAATTTGGTTAAACCTGGAATTTCAGGACTTGCACAAGCTAAAGGATACCGAGGAGAAACAAAATCTATCAGTTCAATTTATTTTAGACATAAACTAGATATGTATTACCTGAAAAACTGGTATCCTTTTATGGACTTAAAATTAATTTGGATGACGATAGATTCAATAGTATTTGGAGACAATAAATCATATTGAATAATAAATAGTAAAACCACATACAACCAACCACAATAAAATTATCATGAATAATTTTTTATCAAATAAAAATATAAATTCCCCCCAATATCAAGATTCATATGAACTCAATAATTTAAGTGAGGAAATACAAGTTTCTCCGCATTATAATTGGTTTAATATCTCTTTAAAACGTGCTATTGATCTTGTTGGATGCTTCATTTTTATGGCATTTATTGGATTTTGGCTGTTTCCGATCATTGCAATTTTGATAAAATTGGAATCACCTGGCCCAGTTTTTTTTCGCCAAGAAAGAAATGGGATTTTCAATTCAAAATTCAAGTGTTATAAATTCCGATCTATGGTTGTAAATAAAGAAGCTGACTTAAAACAAGCAACTAAAGATGATCCTAGGATTACCAGGTTAGGTAAGATTTTACGAAAAACTAGCATTGATGAGTTGCCACAAATATTAAACGTCATTTATGGAAACATGTCATTAGTGGGGCCTAGGCCACAAAGAATAATTTTAAATAAAAAAAGTGCAAAGGAAATCCCTGGATTCTATAATCGTCATCTTGTAAAACCTGGAATTACAGGATTGGCTCAAGCTAAAGGATATAGGGGGGAAACTCAAATTTCAAATACAATGTATTTCCGGTATAAGCTGGACATGTATTACATAAAGACTTGGAATCCATTGTTAGATTTAAAAATAATTTGGATGACGTTTGTATCCATTCTTACTGATAACGAGAACGCCCATTAGAAAAAAAACAGTATTTTCATTAATCGAAAAAGCATTTCAAATGAAATGCTTTTTTTTAGCAAACTGTGATACCTAAAATGATTTCTATGAGAAAGATTTTTCTCCTACCTTTTTTTATAACTTTTGGTTTTCAGTCCTTTAGTCAAAACCTCCCTCTTTCCTTTAGTCAGCACTATGAGTACTTAAGGAGAGAACAAATCCAAGGAAAAATTAACAGTTCCCTGAGTTTTAATGTGAGGCCTTTTGCTATTGAAAAAGCTTTTCCGGAATTCAGCTCGGCATTTTTGGCAGATTCTAGCATTGGCATCATAACTAAACCTTCATTCATCAAAAGCAAGAATGCAAAATTACGGATTACGGCTATCCCTATTCAATTGCTTGCTACCTACAATAGCTCCACTCCAAATGGTTGGGAAAATTCTGAATTACTTTCCAATGTGGGCCTACAAACGATTTTTTCAACAGGTTTTCACCTAAAGTTAGGAAAGCTTTCTGTTCAATTCAACCCAAATTTTCATTATGCCCAGAATAAAGAATTTGAAGAATATCCTTCTAAAGCCCCAAATGAATATTTTAGACGATTAAGTAGAAGTGTATTTGGGATAGATAAGCCTGTGAGGTATGGAACAGGATCAATTTCAAATATTAATTTGGGAAATTCCCATGTGGGTGCCTATTTGGGAGGAATATTTTTGGGCCTTTCTTCTGAAAATATTTGGGCAGGGCCAGGTCAATTCACATCACTGATTCTTAGTGATAATGCTCCAGGATTCTACCATTTTAGGCTTCAAAGTACAAAACCTCTAAAAACCTTCTTAGGAAATTTTGAAGGAATCTACTGGGCAGGGCAATTAAAGTCCTCTGAAAGCACACATTTTTCGGATGGCAATTTCCAAACTGTCTTTGGAGAAAAAGATGAGTCGAGTTGGAGATATTTTACCGGATTGACAATTTCTTATAGTCCTAAATGGATTCCTGGATTGTCAATTGGAGGGACAAGAGGTTTTCAGATTTATAGGGATGATATGGCAGATAATTTCAAATCTTTTTTCCCCTTATTTGCCCCTTTCCAAAAAGAAGAAGAAGGGCTGATAGAAAGCCTGAATTTGAGACAGGATCAAAATGTATCCGTCTTTTCCCGATACTTGGTCTCTTCTGCCAAAGCTGAAATCTATTTTGAATTTTCTCGAAATGACCATCCTTTAAATTGGAGAGATTTGTTAATGAACATAGAACATAGCCGGGCATTTCAGCTTGGTTTTAGTAAATATATTAAACTACCTAATAAATACTCTTTAGGATTCCAGGGAGAAATTACTCAAAGTGAATTTAGTATTAATAATATTATCCGATGGCCTAATAGACAGGGACTTAGTAATAGCGGTTTGGGTGCTTTTGACAATGTTCAGGTGAATCATGGTTGGACCCATGAGGGGCAGTTATTGGGATCTAATACAGGAATTAGTGGGAACTCCTATTTAATCCAAGTAGGGATCTATGATGGATTTGAAGAAATATCTATCAGGATGGAAAGATTTGAAAACCAACCTAACTTTTATGAGTTTGCAAATACTGCTGGGATGAATGTGGACCCATGGATTGACAATTCATTTTTTGTAAACTACTCTAATTCTTTTGAAAAATTCTTGCTAAAGAGCTCCATGGGAATAACTACCTCTTACAATAATAATTTTCTAATTGAAAATCTGAATCAAGATGGATTTTCCACAGGGACTGACAAGAATGGAAATTTTTCAATGAATTTGTCCTTGATTTATCTGCTCTAAAAACTGAAAAAAAGCCCTCCAATATTTTGGAGGGCTTTACTTTCTTCAAAATGGCCCAGACTCGATAATAATTAGCTTGGTCCTGGATTATCGAGTATATAGTAATCTTGCCCCTAGAAAGTTATATCTTATTTGAAAGATTTTTTCAAAGATACAGCTAATCGTAAAGCTTAGGAAACTTACTGCTCCCTATTACCAACTGTTTACCGATCTCTGAAAATTATTCACGATTTCCCAATTGCATAAACCCTAAATCCTATTTTTCTTAGAGCTTCATGATCTAAAATATTTCTACCATCAAAAACTTGAGCAGGCTTGAGCATGGAATCATAGATTTTTTGCCAATCATAGGTTTTAAACTCATCCCATTCTGTCAAAATTGCGACTGCATGCGAATCTTTACAAACTTCATAAGGATCTACTTCCACATTCACCAATGATCTATTTTCTTCCTCAGAACGAGTCTGAAGACAGTTTAAGTCAAACTGAATCTGTTTCTCCTTTACCTTAGGGTCATATACAGAAATAATTGCTTTCTCATTAAGTAAATGATCGGCCACATAAATAGCAGCAGACTCTCTGGTATCATTGGTGTCTTTCTTAAAAGCCCAGCCCAGAAAGGCGATCTTTTTACCACTGACAGTATTATATAATGATTTGATAATCTTCTTGGCAAACCTTCCTTTTTGGTGATCATTCATTTTAATTACCTGTTCCCAATAATCGGCTACCTCAGTCAATCCATAAGATCTGCTGATGTAAACCAGATTCAAAATATCCTTTTGAAAACAAGATCCACCAAAACCTACAGAAGCCTTTAGGAATTTCTTTCCAATTCTGCTATCAGCCCCAATTGCTCTAGATACTTCATCAATATCCGCTTCGGTGGCTTCGCATAATTCCGAAAGCGAATTGATAGAGGAAACACGTTGTGCTAGTACTGCATTAGCTGTCAACTTTGAAAGTTCAGAAGACCAAACATTCGTTGTTAGGATTTTCTCTCTGGGAATCCAGTGAGCATAGATATCTACTAAAGCTTGAATAGCTTCCTTTCCTTCAGGAGAGTTTTCCCCACCGATCAAGACCCGATCTGCCTGTTGTAAATCTTCTACTGCAGTGCCTTCAGCCAAAAACTCTGGATTGGAAAGAATCTGAAACTTTACTCCTCCCCCTGTATTTCTAAGGATGTCTTTAACTGCTTCTGCAGTACGAACTGGTAAAGTAGATTTTTCTACTACTATTTTATCGGAGTCTGAAGCCGCAGCGATCTGTCGGGCACATAATTCGATCCATTTCAGATCTGCAGCCTGCCCTTTTCCTTCTCCATAGGTTTTTGTAGGGGTATTTACTGAGATAAACACCATTTCTGCTTCTTTGATGACAGTATCCACTTCAGTTGAAAAAAATAAGTTTCGCCCTCTGGCCTCGGCTACTACCTGATCAAGATCAGGCTCATATACTGGAAGATTTTCTAGATTCTCATCATTCCAGGCATCTATTCTGGCCTGATTGATATCCACCACAGTGACTTGAATATGAGGACATTTTTGCGCAATAACGGCCATAGTTGGACCACCGACATATCCAGCTCCTATACAACAGATTTTTGTGATTTTCTTTTTTTCCATTTCTAAAAAAAATATAAAACAATTAAAATTTCGGGAAATTTATATTTACCAACATAGACCTTCATAGTTAGGTAACTCTTCAAGCTCGGGAATTCTTACAAGATCAATTAGGCAAGGTTTCTCTTTTAGGATATCCAAATATCTAGTTGCATCAAAATTTCTATGATTAATCAAAACTATTTCTGAATCCTCGATTGCCTTCTTTGGATCTTCTTCAATCAATTCAGATAAATGTGGCATATGTTCATCAATAAAAGATCTGTTTTCACCTATCAATTTGGATAGGTGTACATTTTCATCATGAATCGTCAATTGATAACCTTTACCTATTAATTTTTCAGCCAAATCTACTGAAGGACTATACCTTAAATCATCCGTCCCCTCTTTGAATGACAAGCCTATAAAACAAATCTTCTTTTTTCCTGTTCTAGCAATTAGTTCAAATGCTAAACGTTTTTGGTGTTCATTAGATTCATGCACGCCACTTAAAACCGGTGTAGCAACATATTGATCATGCCCTAATGTAACTAGACCTTTTAGGTCTTTTGGTAGGCAAGATCCACCATAGGCAAAGCCAGGTTTGAAATAAGCCGGAGAAATATTTAGATGTGTATCCTTACAGAAGAGCTCCATTACCTTATGGGAATCTATTCCCATAGATTTTGCTATATTACCGACTTCATTTGCAAAAGTGATTTTTAGTGCATGAAAACTGTTGTTTACATATTTTATCATTTCCGCAACTTCAATATCAGTGATTTCAATTGGAGCTTCCAACTCATCGTAAAGTGATGAAACTTTTGAAAGTGCGACTTCATGATCACCTCCTATTACAGTGATTGCTGGGTTATAATAATCTTTGACTGCAGTACCTTCTCTTAGAAATTCAGGATTAGAGACAACGGAAAATCCTTCACCTCTTTTCTTACCTGAAAATTGAGCTATAATTTCTCCAATTTTTTTATTTGTCCCAGGTAAAACAGTACTTCTTATTACAACAGTGTGGAAATCAATTTTATTTTTCAAGGCCTCACCTATCTGCTCAGCTGTTTTGTAAATATATGACAAGTTAAGGTGGCCCTGTGGTGAGGATGGAGTACCTACACAAATTATACTTAACTCTGTTTCTAATACGGCCTTATTTGCACTGGTAGTTGCACTGATACTATTATTTTCAAATTCTTCCTTAATAATAAGGTCAATATCCTTTTCAACAATTGTTGCAATACCACAATTAATCATGCCAACTTTGGTATCATTAATGTCTACACCAACAACTTTGTGACCATTTTTAGCCAAACACCCCAAGCTAACACAGCCAACGTATCCTAATCCAAAAATTGAAATATTCATAGTTTACTTTTTATTATAATCGTTTATATTTTTGTACATAAATCCCTGCATGTCATCCCATTGCTCCAATAACAGATTTCTAATATTTCTTTGCTCTAAAGAATTAAACTCTTTTTCAACCAGTTCATTTATCTTGTTTATAGCATTGTGGCCTGCTAAATGATATAGCATACCCCTTTGTTTAAGAAGTTGGTTAGCTTTCATTTCTCTGATTCCGCAATAAATACTTGGAACACCAAGCATAGCACCTTCCCTAGCCATACTATCACCAGAAGAAACCATTAATCTACTGTAATAAATCAAAGAGTGAATATCTTTTATAGGCTCCTCTAGAATTATCCAATGATCTGGAAATTCATCTCTGATTGACTTATCTTCTAAGGACAACAAGACTGGGATTTTATTATTAATTTCACTTGAAAAACTACACACTATTGCATCCTCCTGATCCATATAGTTGAAAGATTTGTTGCTTACCTCTCTCACAAAAATGTAATCATACGCATTTACATTATATTCATTTAATGCTTCAATTGAAGGGTTGAAATAAACCGGACTTAGATAACTCCACTCCTTCAAACAATTGAAAACTCCTATTTTCTTGCTTTCCGAAACAAGAGGAGGAAAAAAAATCCTATTCGATAAAAATGCATTAATTTGATTTATTCTTTTTCGCTCAGGGTCATCATAAAATTGGATTATCGGGGTACTAGAAAGCCTACACGCGAGTGCCAAAGGAGCACTACTTGCAGCTATGCATATAGAAAAGCGGTATTTCATTATTAGTTTTAAAAATTCTGCAGTTCGCTTTATGTTGCCATTCCAAAGAATAGACCATTTAGTGCCTCGGCTGCTGCCTACTGGAATTAGCTTTATTCCTTTATACTCTCTTTTTATTATTGCTGGAAGCTTTCCCCTATCTAAATAACAAACTATAACTTCCCATCCTTCATCTTTTAATCTAAAAGCTAACCCTCTAAATAAGTTAAGCTGGGCAGGATGTTTAATATCCAGCATAATTGAATTATTGATCATTTAAAAATTCTTAATGGAAATAGCGTTTATAATTTCGTTCATAAGTAAGATTATCAATTTTTCTTGCCCGAATCAATTTAGCTGGATTCCCAGCATATATGGACCAAGGTAAAGTATCTTTAGTCACTACAGACGACAATGCAACTGCTGTTCCTTCTGCAATAGTTCTACCCGGCAATACATATACACCGGTAAACAAACTTGCATAATCTCCGATTTTAACTTTGGCACCTGTAGACTTATACTCTTTATCATCAAGATCGTGTCCTAGAGTAAAAATTCTAACATATCCTGCCAAATCAACATAGTTCCCTATTTCAATACCCCTACGGCCGTCAAGCAAGCTCCCATGACCTATTGAACAATTAGTGCCAATTTTAATTTTAGAAGGTGCATACACCCTTACTCCCATTTGTATATGTGAATTCTTTCCTATCTTCATACCATACATATATCGATAAAAAAATTCACGTATAATATAACTAGGAATTCTACTGACAATATGATTTGCAAAAGCCAAGTATAGAAATCTAAAATAATTGATAATCTCTCTACTTTTGCTGCCAGGTTTTAACAATTTATCTATCATTGAATTAGATTCTAGATTTAATAAATTTAGCAGGAACTCCACCCCAGATCGTAAATGCAGGAATATCTTTGGTCACAACCGCTCCGGCCCCTACAATACTACCTTTACCTATCCTTACGCCAGGCATAACTATTACACGAAGTCCCAACCAAACATCATCCTCTATATAGGAAGTGAATGCTTCAGACCTACCTTGGTCAGCCATAGGTACATCAACATCACTATTTAGATGAGTTTTACCTAAAACAATACATTCTCTTGCGATCATAACATTATTGCCAATTTCTACATTATCCAAACGAACCCTTTCATTAATTTGACAATTATTCCCAATCTTAACCCCATTCCCAGAACCAACATATATTCCTTTTTGGATTTTGTTTCCAATACCAATTCCTATCACATTTCTTAATAGGGCAATTCTTATTGTATTAAATAAAGGACCACCTGGCCACCAATAACTCGGAAAGTTAGAGGCAAACAAGTAATAAAGAAGCAAAGATATCTTTTTCATTTGAATTTAATTAGATTTTTATAAGTCACCTAAAAAGTTGAAGCAGACTAATGAATCAAGATTAAATAAAAATCGAATAAATGTGTGACTAATGAGTCATGCTAGACTTAATATAATTAAATTTTGATCTCTATTGGCACTATGTAATCTCACAACATTATAATTATCAACCTGTGTCTATTTAGTCATATTAAATTCCAAAGATTATTATTTATGTTTCGAGAATTCAGCAATTGCTAAAGACATCCAACCTTGCCAACGTACATAGTTAATTTTTGACTTATATATACGATTCTGGAAAAAATAAAAATAGCCATCTTTAGAATCATAATAATTTGATACAGCCCAATTAAGAATTGTTTCAGCTCTATCAATTTGCCCTATTTTTGAAAATAGAATTATGGCATTGGCAATATCTCTTATTTCAGTATCTATAAGCTTACTCCTAATATCCTTTGGGTAATGCATTGTGTGAAAATGAAGTGGTCTTGGGCCAATAAAACAATTTGTAATATAATCTGCCAATGCTGATTCAAACATTAAATTTGACTTATCGGTATTTACTACTTCATGCATATGATAGATGGATTCCAACATAAAGACTGTATGAAAATTATCAACATATGGATTTTTTACAGAGTAACCCCAAGAACCATCAGGATTTTGTACTGAAACCAAATAATTCAAAATTTTTAACAATTTATTTTTAAGATCTTCACTAGGAAAGATCTTATAATATAAAGCATAAAATCTACCCACTTTGGCAGTTGCATTATAAACCTCATCCTTCTGATTTGGAAGATAGGAAAACCATAAAGTATAATCATCCTCAAATTTAAGCCATTTAGAACTGAGCAATTCCTCAAATGATATTATACAATCCAGTAATTTCTTATTTCCTGAATTTTTGTACGCTTCAAAAAAAGCAAACATAGTGAACAGTGAGATAATAAGAGAGGTCTTACCAGGACCAGACTGGTATCGGGAAAGAGCCATTTCAAAAGCAAAACCTACAGAATACTCTTCAAATTCAATACTACGATTTTCTATAAGCCAGTTTATTAAATAATCAATTTCAGTTGAAAATTTAATTGGATCGTAAATACATAAGGCCTGCAAAAAAAGGGCATTAGATTTAGAATTGTAAGAATCTACAATACCAAGTGCCTTACGAAAATTAATGGGGGAAATTTTATTCAAAAATGAGAGTTTGGATATCAATTGAGAGGGCAAGTTAACCTTTGAGCTAGCAAAATCGTAAGGATCTATACCTCTAAAATCTTTAACACTAAGATTAGTTACAATTCTATCTATAATTTTATCCATATATATGTTTTTTAAGCCGATCTACTACCACAGTAGGAGAATATAGAGACTTTCCACGTTTAAAATTCTGATTACTAATTGAATTCAATAATTCCACATTTTTTAAAGAATCAATTATGACATTAGCTAAACTTGAAGGAGAAAGATCATTTAATAGAAACCCCATTTCCTGATCCTTAAAAAAATACTTTAAACCTCCTACAGGGGGTACTATCACGACACATCCCGCAGTAATAGCTTCTAAGACACTAATAGGTAAGCCTTCTCCATGAGAAGTTGGCAAAACGTAATAGTCTGCCCATGCGAAATACTCATACTTTAAAGTACCATCAATTCTCCCAATATAGGAAATATCAAGCTTACTATTTGAAGATATCCAATCAGTAACCTCGGTTTCAGCTGATCCAGAACCAGCAATTCTAAGTTGCAAATTGGGAATATTATCGCTTAGGATTTTAAAAGCATCAAGAAGCCGAAAGATCCCTTTATCTTTTTCTAGCCTAGCTAAGTATAACAACTTAATAGAATCACCTTTGAAAAGTGATTTATTAATATTAAAAAAATCAATAAACTCTGAGTTAACTACAGTTACTTCAACTTCAATTTTACCTTCATCAATTCCAATAGAAACTAAATCGTTTTTAAAGTCTTCTGACAGAACAAAAATTTTTTTTGCAAATTTAAAACTATCACTTGAACTGTGGTTCTTTATGGTAGTGAAATAAGATGTATCCCAACCATGAATAAATATATAAAAATCTCGTTTAAACAAACGACAAGCTTTAATATACATCAAGTCTCTAGAATACGCATTTTTGTTTAATGATGTATTAATAAATACAGGAGCATCAGGATTGCCAAGTAAACCCTTAAATAAAAAATTAAAAAAATGTTTAGCAAAATAATAAGACTTAGCTAAAGTATTGGAACCATGACCTCCACGAAAGAAATATTTTTCATTAATTCCCCAAAAGCCCCTTAAACTGAGTACATAAGAGGAAACACCTCCTGAAATCGATAAAAAAGGAGACAAAATTAATATGGATGTATTCATTTCACTTAAACTAATTTTCTATTACAACCTATAAAAGCACCAAAAACACTAAAGACAAATATCTTATACGTAATAGCCCACATATTTCCTATAAAGGAAACCAATATTACCATTAAAAATATGGACTGAAATACACGTTTGTAATCAACTAAGGCTAAAGAATTATACTTATTGAACTTTTTAAGAAATTTTTTATAAATATCCACTAACATGTAAACATATAAGAATAACCCCACAATACCACTACTAAAAAGTACATAAACAAAATCATTATGAATAGGTCGATCCTTTAAAAATCCATAATTATTTATAGAATTGAAAGGCTCAATTCCAAATAAATAATTTAAATAACTATCATTTTCAAGAAAAGTATCCACAACTAATCCTAATTCTAATACACGCCCCTCCTCTTCAATATCGTATTCGCCAGAGACAAAATATTTTCTAGACTCTAATCTTTCCATAAAAATTGGTTCAATATATGGGTAAAGTGGAATCGAAACAAAAGAAAGAACAATAATGAGATAAACAAGATTCTTTTTATTTTTGCTAAATAATTGCCCAAAAAGAAACAAAAAAGAAGAAATAACTATTGTAGTCCTTTTAATACTCAAAATAAGTGATAAAGCATTTAGTAAACCGATAGCAAACCAAAAGATGTTACTCTTTAATACTTTAAATCGAATAAAAAATGGCATTAGTCCTACTAAATATGCCATAATAAAAAGTCTGGAGTCTGCAAGAGCCAAATTAATAAACCCTAAATCATTTCCTTTAATTGTATCTTCTCCTAAATTATATAAATTAGCTATAGAAATTAAAATAACATGTAATACTAAAACTAAAAAACATGATTTAATAAACAATTGAAAATCTTTAAAATCTTTTATTAAAAAAAAAGATATAGGTAAAAACATCATATATAGAAAAATTTTAAAAAACTCAGAGAGACTAAAAATTATATCAGAAGCAAAAAGACACAATACCAACCAATATATTAATAAAAAAGCAAGTAATTTGAATTCACCAAATAGATGATTGAAATAAAAGAAAAAAAATAGAAATACAAATGAAGCGTTAACTACTAACCTTAATATTCCAGATACACTAGATAATGACTCAATATAATATAAAAAATCAAAAATTAGATTTAAACTAAGTATACTGCAAAAGTAGAAAGTAGTGAATTTACGAATATTAAATCGAACTATGCCCATAGAAAATCCAATTTTTTTGCAATTATATCACCCGTAAGTTCACATTCATCATTAAGATACTCATCTAATAAATTTAACTCTTCGTCAGAAATATATACTGATATCTCATCATTTGATAGATTTAATTGCTCAATTTTCTTACTAAGATTCTTTCTAAACTTCAAAGGCAATAAATTTTTAAACATTTTAATACCCCTACCTCTCAACAAGACATTTATTATATTAGATTTAGGCGAAGAAGACTTATTTAAATGCTTAAAATTAATGTCTACGTTTGAATTGATTTGCAAAAAATCATAAACTTCTTGCATAACTGATAAACGCATATCAGGATTAATTAGCTCCTCATATATAGTAAAATGAATTTGGTTTCTAGGAAAATATTTTAAGTAATCTGAGATTTGAGAAGAATATTTACCGTGTGAAATATAGGTTCTATTAGACAAAGATGCATAATCAGTAAAACTATTACTAAGTTCAAGAGACAAAGAATCAGCAAGAGAATTAGTTTCTCTTAAACTTCGAACAAAATACTTATAAGCAGAAATAGCGCGATCTTGGGGCTTCCTTAAGCAAATCAATAATTTAGCATCAGGGTTATAATTATGCAACCGTTCTGCGCATTTCTCACTAAAATACAAATAATTAACCGCACTATGTAAGAGAACTTTTGATTTTGATTTATAAAAAGACTCCAAATATTCATCTGCTTTTTCCTGTAGGCTCGGTGCCGTGAAATGATGATAATCTTTAATAAAATCAGGAGCAAGAACATCATCATGTTGACCTAACCAGTCATATAGACTAGTTGTTCCAGCCTTTTGAGCACCAATTAGAAATGTATTTATTTTCATGAATAAATCTACAAATTATAATCAAACATCTTAAAATCTTCTCTATATGCCTTATAAACACAGTTTTTTACAGTATCAGTTATATCTATATTAGACCTATTGAGCGAAAGTAGATTAAAAGACTTTTTATCAGATTTGTATAATCGGGCCAATTTAATCTGCTTGCTAATTAATGTAACTTTCTTTTTAGCTTTATTATAATGAGGTAATTTTTTATCTGACAGGCCAATTTTCTCACTAATTATCTGAAAATCATTCTCAAGATTCTCAAATTTCCCAATAAAATCCATTGGAATTTGACCCATAGAATTGCGAATAAAATGAACTTGGCTTTGAAAAAACCAATTTTCTTCCACCAATCTTGGAACAGCCTTAATTACAAAATCGTTAAATGAACAAAGATAATTATATCCTTTATAATTATAAATTGATCTCAACCGATCTAATGGATGACGAACTATAGAAAACTTGTAATATTTTTCAACTATTTCATTTGATAAATAGTGGTATTTTATCATATCATCATATGATAGATGAGCAAATCTTGGGGGACCAATATTCAAATTATTGTTTGGACCTAACCAGAAAGGCATCCTGTTTTCATACTTAACATCTAACGATTCAAGTATCTTTTTCTCTATGCTTATTCCTGCTGTTTTAGGAATATGTACAAATACACATTTATGAAAATGACTTATCATATTGAAATTTTATATAGTGGAAATTCCGGTTAGTTTTTTAGCATATATTACCCTAGTTACATTTAAAGAGATAACTGTGAAAGAATTTATGAAAGCTGCACCAAGAATTCCAAATTTTTTAATAAATATATAATTTAGTAAAATATTAAGAATCATATAAAAGACAGTTATATTTCTGTTAAATTTTTCATGGCCTGTCATAGTAAGAATTTGTCCAGCGGCTCCAGTCCCTATATTAAACAGTTGACCAAAGCTCAGAATTAATAAAATAATATAAGCTGCTTGAAACTCATCTCCCCATAAACTCAAGATTAAGTTACCAAAAAATATAAATATTACAATTGATACTAAACCACAAATTAAAAGAACTCTAGTGACTTTCTTTACCATTTGTTCTGTTTCCATTATGCTACCATTGAAATAAAGAGCTGCAATTTTAGGCCCAACAGAGGAATTAGTAATTTGAAGAAAAAAACTTGTCAATAATGCAATTTTTATAGCAATTCCATATAATCCTATGTCAGAAGTGCTAGCAAAAATACCTAAAATAATAACATCCGAATTAGAAATAATAATCGTTGAAACAGACGATAAAAACAAAGGAAGTGAATCGCGAAATAAAGTTATAGATTTTCTCTCCCATTTAGATTTGAAAGTAAAAAGTGAAGACCAATACATAGAGACCGTAATTGTCACGCCAATCCTACCAATTACATATATTACTGCAACTATATTTACAGTAATTTCAAGTCCAATAAAGTATAGAAGAAAAAGAAAAAGTCCAGTAATAGCAATGCTTAATGTTTGCTCAACTAGATTACTTTGCCAAATCTTTCTGTACCCTATTAACCCAGAAGACAAAAGTCTTGACATAACTTGAGGAGTTAATCCTACTAGAAAAATCATTAGAGGTATAGTAAGCCTAGGTTCATGAAAAACATCATTGGATAGCCAAGGTGATATAATGATAAATATTGAAGATAAAAGTAGTGTAACAACGCCGTTTAATATATATGCCGAATGCATAATATTTCCAATTGATTGAAAATCTTCATGTTCTTTAGCAATAGCGATATTTTTAACTATTAGTTGACGTACACCAAGAAGACAAACAATTATTAATATATTAATAACTCTTTCCGCTAAATTAATTATTCCATAACCATCAGGGCCTAAAATTCTACCAAGAGCAATACTAACTAACATACCTATTAAAACCCCACCCACCTTCACAAATAATGAAGTAATAGATTTTGTCATTACTTCAAGCGTATGAATATCTAACTTATTGATATTCAAAGTAATTTTACTCAAGTATTTCATCAGAATACTCTTAATCCTGCTCAAGAAAAGTGACAATGAACCAACTATTTAACAATTTTTCTTTATTATACTGTAAGACAACTCTCTCAGGCCATTTCATCACTACGCCATTCATAGCTTGAATAACTCCATGCGCAGCTGCGGTATCCCACTCCATAGTAGGGGCAAAACGAGGATAGATTTGTGCTTTACCTTCCGCTACAAGTAAAAATTTTAAGGATGATCCCATAGAGATTACTTCCACTCCTGGGTACTGATCGATAAACTCCTGAGTCTCGGGGCTTAAATGTGATCTACTTGCAACTATAGTCTTAACTTCAGATGACTCCTGCTTCTTTAATTGAAAAGCCTCATTAAGCCCTTCTTCCTTCCAGGCCCCTTGTTCACTATTACCCCAATACAACCATTCCAATACTGGAGCATATACTACTCCCAAAATAGGTTTCCTTTGATGTATCAAAGCAATATTAACAGTAAACTCTCCATTCTGTTTAATAAACTCTTTGGTTCCATCTAAAGGGTCTACCATCCAGAAGTATTCCCAATCTTTTCTAACTTCATAAGGAATGTCTTTTCCTTCTTCAGATAAAATTGGAAGATTTGTTTTTTCAAGAAAGCTTACAATTACTTCGTTCGCTGCTTTGTCTGCTTTCGTCAAGGGTGAATTATCCCCTTTTATTTCCACTCCGAAATCTGCAGAGTTGTATATTTCAAGGATGGCTTTCCCAGCGGCAAGGGAAGCTTCTTTAGCAAGAGAAGTTAGTTCTTTTATGTTGATCATTTTTCATTTACCACCAAGTGCACAAAGCGCACTAAGTTTATTTTTAAAGGATTATTCTCTTAATCCCGTTTCTTAATAGTTTGACATTGAAATTGACTAACGAGCCTAATTTCAATTTAGATAATTTTAGATAGGTAAGGACTTGAGCTATATGAATTGGATTTAATTCATCAACTGCTTTTAATTCCACGATGACCGTTTCCTCGACTAACAAATCAATTCTATATCCAGCGTCCAACTCAATATTCTCATATTGAACCGGAAGAGCTACTTGTTTCCTTACTTTTAAACCCATTTTTTGTAATTCATGGACAAGGCAAACTTCGTAAGCACTTTCTAATAATCCTGGACCTAAAGTTTTATGGACTTTAAAGCAAGCATCTAAAACATTTTTAAATATTTGCTCTGTTTGATTATCCAACATAAAAAACTCCTTGGTGTCCTTCGTGCTCTTTGTGGTTCAGTAACCTCAAATAATCATTCCAGCACCAACTGTCTCATTCGTATTTGGGTCGATAAGTATGATAGAGCCCGTCATTCTGTTTTTTCTATAAGAATCAAAGAATACTGGTTGAGCAGTTCTAATGGAAACTCTAGCGATGTCATTCATGCCAATTTCAGAGATATCTTCAATTCTATGTAGTGTATTCACATCAACTTTATATTGAATATCTTTTACCATAGCCTGGCATTCCTTAGTGGTATGCTTCAAGATTACTTTTGTCCTACTTTGTAAAGCTTTTTGATTCATCCAGCATACCATCACCTCTAAATCCTGTTCTACTTTTGGTTGATTATTAGGTCTTACGATCATATCTCCTCTGGAAATATCAATCTCATCTTCCAAAGTCATAGTCACTGACATAGGAGCATAAGCTTCTTCTATAGCCTCTCCATTCAATTCAATGGATTTGATCTTGCTGGAGAATCCTGATGGTAACACCTTAACTTCATCACCTGGCTTAAAAATTCCTCCATCTATTCTACCTGCATATCCTCTGAAATCTTGGAATTCATGTGTATGAGGTCGAATAACCATTTGAACTGGAAACCTGCAATCTATATGATTGAAATCAGACGCGATATGAACATGCTCCAAATGGTATAACAAGGTAGATCCCTCAAACCAAGGCATATTCTCTGAGCGCTCCACTACATTATCTCCTTTAAGAGCAGAAATAGGGACAAACTGCACGTCTTTAATATCTAATTTGGAAGAAAAGGCTTCGTAATCAGAAACAATATTATTGTAAACCTCTTCTGAATAATCCACCAAATCCATTTTGTTTACACAAACTACTACATGTGGTATTTTCAATAAGGAAGCAATAAAGGAATGTCTATACGTTTGTTCTAATAAACCTTTTCTTGCATCCACTAATATGATTGCAAGGTTAGCTGTACTTGCTCCTGTTACCATATTTCGGGTATATTGAGTATGCCCTGGAGTATCAGCAATAATAAATTTTCTTTTTGGCGTAGCAAAATACCTATAAGCCACATCAATGGTAATTCCTTGCTCTCTTTCAGACTTTAAACCATCAGTTAATAGAGAAAGGTCTACATAGTCAAATCCTTTCTTTTCAGAGGAGGTTTTAACTGCCTCAATTTGATCTTCGAAAATGGATTTGGAATCGAAAAGTAATCTTCCAATTAATGTACTTTTTCCATCATCAACGGAACCGGCAGTAGTGAATCTTAATAATTGATTATTTTCTTGTATAGACATTTTATATAAAATCTTTTTTTTGAACGTCACTGCGAGGCGAGGTACGAGCCGTGGCAGTCTTAAATTTTCCGAGATTGCTTCGTCGTCATTCCTCCTTCTCGCAATGACGGTAATAATTCATCATCTTGATACTTGATACCAAGTACTAGATACTATTTAAAAATACCCCGCTTTCTTTCTATCCTCCATAGCTGTCTCCCCTCGTTTGTCATCCGCCCTAGTACCACGTTCAGTAGTCCTTGTTGCAGCAACTTCCTCAATAATTAAATCCAATGTATTTGCTTCAGAAAGCACTGCTCCAGTAATAGGCATATCTCCACAGGTTCTGTAACGAACAATTAATTTTTGAATTTCCTCTCCTTCTTTTAAAGGCAGGTAATCTGACTTAGCCAAAATCACCTCATCCCTTACCACACATTCTCTTTCATGTGAAAAATAAAGAGAAGGTAAAGCAATATTTTCTTCTTTGATATATTGCCAAACATCCATTTCTGTCCAGTTTGAAATAGGGAAAACTCGGAAATGTTCACCATGATGCTTTCTTCCGTTAAAGAGATTCCAAAGTTCTGGTCTCTGGTTTTTAGGATCCCATTGGCCGAATTCATCTCTATGGGAGAAGAATCGTTCCTTAGCTCTTGCTTTCTCCTCATCTCTTCTCGCTCCCCCCATAGCAGCATCTATCTTAAGCTCCTCGAGCGTATCCAATAAAGTGACCGTTTGAAGCGCATTTCTACTGGCATTTACACCTGTTTCTTCTCTTACTCTGCCTTTGTCAATGCTATCTTGCACAGAGCCCACGACTAATTGAACTCCTAATTCTTTAACCAAGGCATCTCTAAATTCGAGAGTCTCAGGAAAATTATGTCCTGTATCTATATGAATTAATGGAAATGGAATTTTTGCCGGATAAAATGCCTTTTTGGCAAGGTGAGCCAGGAGAATGCTATCTTTTCCTCCTGAAAATAATAGAGCCGGCTTCTCAAACTGAGAAACAACTTCACGGATGATGAAAATAGCCTCAGCTTCCAGTTCTTTTAAATGTGATAAATAGTATTGTCCCATTGTTTTTTCTGGATTGTGAATTAATGGCAAATGTTTGCCGAAATAGTTTTGATTACTTTTTGAACAGAATCTTTCAATTCTTCTTGATCTGAATGCACATGGACTGCAGGATCTAAAGGCTTTTCATACGGGGAGTCAATGCCTGTAAAATTTTTAATAATTCCTTTTCTGGCTTTTGCATAAAGCCCTTTGACATCTCTTTGTTCACAAACTTCTATTGGACAATCCACAAAAACTTCAAGAAAATTTTCTTTCCCCACTAATTCAGCAATCATTTCTCTCTCCTCTCTGAAGGGTGAAATAAATGCGGATACTACCAAAAGCCCAGCATCCATCATCAATTTGGATACCTCCGCGATTCTTCGAATATTTTCAATACGATCTGAATCAGAAAAGCCAAGGTCCTTGTTTAGTCCAGTTCTTATATTATCTCCATCGAGCAAATAAGTCATGTATCCATCTTCAAAAAGTTGGACTTCTACTGCATTTGCCAAAGTTGATTTTCCCGAACCAGATAAACCAGTAAACCAAATCAATTTGGGTTGTTGCTTCAAGCGCTCTTTTCTCTGCTTTCCTGAAATTTTAAATACTGTAGGATGTATATGGTTTTCCATCTTAGAAATAATATAAATATATAAAACTGATCACTACACTGGAGTAGATGAAGGTTAATGGTAAGCCTATTCTTGTATAATCAGAGAATTTATAGTTCCCTGGTCCTAGTACCATCAGGTTCGTCTGGTACCCAATAGGTGTCATAAAATCTGCGGATGCTGCAAAAGCAATAGTGATAAAATAAGGAGTTATACTTTCTCCAAACCCCAAGCCCATCTCATATGCCACTGGAAACATAATAGATACTGCTGCAGCATTGGTAATCAAAGCTGTTAAGCCTAAAGTCAGTAAAAACAAAATACTAATTGCACCAATTGGACTCAAATTTTCAAATATGCCAGAGATCTGCTGAACCAAAAATGTAGCCGAACCTGATTTTTGAATAGCCACCCCCACCGCCAAAGCAGAAACTAAAATTATTAAGAGATCCACGTCTATAGCAGATTTTATTTGGTTCAAGTTAATGACTTTAGATAGGGTCATTATTAATATGCCAATGAAGGCTGCCAAAAATAAATCTACTACTCCAAAAATACCAAAAAGCAACACCACTATAGAAATGATACTTGGTAGAGTCTTTTTAAAAGAAAGCTCCGATTGAACTTCTCCTGATTTAGAAAGCACAATCAAATCTCGACTAGAAATTACTTTGGAAAAATCTTTGGAACACAGAAGTAATAATAAATCACCTTCTTTCAGTTGTATTTCACCTAGATTTTCTTTTACTTTTTCTCCTTTTCTATAAACAGAAATTACTGAGGCCTTGTATCGGTCTCTAAAGCCCAATTCTTTTAGAGATACCCCTACTAGATCACTTCCAGATGGTATTACAGCCTCTGTCATAGCTGAAAATCCATTACTGACTAGATGAGAAGTATCAGGAAGTTCCAAGCCATTATTGTCATTGATTAAATCCAGAATAGACTGGGTATTTCCTGCAAAGAAAAGAACATCTTCCGAATGAATAATTCTATCTGAAGAAACTGCTGTGATACTTCTTTCCCCTCTTTTGATTTCTACCAAAAACAAATCCTTTAAATGCCTCAAGCCAGCCTCCTCAATTGTTTTTCCTATCAAAGTGGAACTTGGATTCACCTTGGTTTCCACCAAATATTCATTGAGATGTTCCAACAAGCTCTCTTTTCGGGTAGTCGTATTTGGTAACATTTTTTCAGAGAAAAAAGCCAAATAGATTAAACCTAAGAATGTGACCATTCCTCCCAAAAACAAGAAGTCAGAGTAAATCAGAGAAGGAAGCCCTGATTGCACTATCAGACCATTCAAAACCAAGTTTGTTGAAGTACCAACAATGGTAATCATCCCTCCCAATATGGTTGCGAAAGAAAGTGGAATCAAAAATTTGGATGCCGAATACCCATTGCTTTCAGACCAATTCTTTACATAAGGAATCATAAATGCCACCACGGGAGTATTGTTTAGCATACTGGACAAACCCGAAACAGTTAACATCATTCGCAAACGGAATTGAAAAGGAGAAAGGGTCTTTTTAAATAAAGTGTAAAAAAAACCTTTGCCAAGATTTTGCTGTATTCCTGAAGTTAAAATGATCAATAAAAAAATTAAGATAATCTGCTTATTACCTAAACCCAAAAGAAAATCCTCAATTGAAATTATCTTAAAAATCACAAAAGAGAAAACTATTATGACAAAAGCTAATGATGGCTTTAGCCAGTTTTTATAAAGGGTCAAAACTAGTCCAATAACCAATCCTAACGTTATAAGAATCTGAGTTGTCAATTTTTACTCAGCCTGTCTAAAAACTTCATGACCGCCTTCGACCAAATGCAAATCCTTTTGCTTGAATTTAATATCTGATATCATCATATCTTTAACTAATCCTGCCAGATCGTATTTAGGTTCCCAGCCTAATTGGGTTTTGGATTTTGTAGGGTCGCCTAGAAGAAGATCTACTTCGGTTGGGCGGAAGTAGGTGGGGTCAACCTTGACCAGTACCTGTCCAAGGAGTTTGGAAAGTGGAAAAGTTGGAAGGTTGGAAGGTTGACCTGTAGCGGCAAAATATTTCTCCTCATCGACTGATTCTAAAATCCCGACCTCATTCACTCCTTCTCCTTCCCAGCGGATTTTGAAACCTACATGTGCAAAAGACATCTGAACAAAATCACGAACTTTGGTTGTTTTTCCGGTCGCTATCACAAAATCCTCAGGCTTTTCTTGTTGCAAAATCAACCACATGGCATTTACATAGTCTTTTGCATGACCCCAATCTCTTAATGCTTCCAGATTACCTAAATAGAGGCAATCCTGCATTCCCAAGGCTATAGCTGAAGCGGCCATTGTAATCTTTCTTGTCACAAATGTCTCCCCTCTTCTTGGCGATTCATGGTTAAATAGAATTCCATTACAAGCAAACATATTATAAGCCTCTCTGTAATTCTTAGTAATCCAGTAGGCATAGATTTTTGCAGCTCCATAGGGTGATCTAGGATAGAATGGAGAGCTTTCATCATAAAAGCCTGCCGCATTTTTATTCTCAGGCATTCCCCCATATAACTCAGAAGTAGAAGCCTGATAGATTCTTGTTTTCTTTTCTAAACCCAAAATTCGAACAGCTTCGAGAATTCTTAAAGTACCAATTCCATCTACATTAGCTACATACTCAGGGGAATCAAATGACACCTTTACATGGGACATGGCCCCTAAATTGTAAATTTCATCTGGCTGAACTTCCTGGATTATTCGAATGATGTTTGTGGAATCTGTTAAATCCCCATAGTGAAGTTTTAATTTGACCAAATCTTCATGCTGATCCTGATACAAATGATCAATCCTCTGCGTATTAAAAGAAGAGGCTCTACGCTTAATCCCATGCACCATATATCCTTTCTCCAAAAGAAGCTCAGCTAAGTATGAGCCATCCTGTCCGGTGATGCCGGTGATGAGTGCAGTTTTCATATTTTATGTTTTAGAAATGTATCCTTATTAAGGATTGCCATTTTTAGTTTTCTTTTAAAGCTGAAAGGGTCAAGGTGAAAGCATTTAGGTGGAAGGCATGAGCTGAAAGGGTTAGAGTGAAAGGACTTTGAGCTTTTTCCCTTGAGCTAATGAACTTCTTTCCCCTATAAATTTTCTAATAGGATTAGCTGGAAGGTCAAAGGCTCAAATTGAAAGAAATTCCAAATTTTTGGCCCCTGTTTTCAACTAAAATTATTATTGTCTCTTTATTTTTTTAGTAGTTGAATGGTTTGAGCTCAAAGTTGTAAAAGAGCATAGTATTTTAACAAAACTTAGTGATAATTTGAATATTCGCTAAAGACTTTTAAGAACCTTTTTTTTTAAGAAATTTCTAACCTGAACATATTGCTTTGGCGCTAGTAATTTTAAATAAGTATCAACAGTACTTTTGAATCCAACTATCTTCCCTTCATGAAAAGTCTTGAAATGAATAAATTCCCTCATATTCAATCCTTTAATACTATGGGCAATTTTCCATCTCTTGCCCAACTTAAGTTGAGAATTTGCCCAATCTTCACCTTGATTGTATTCACATTCTCCTAAATATTCTTCAGTCAAATAGCAGTTAAACCCTGCTTTCTGTGCCCTCAATCCATAATCAAAATCTCCCAGGTTTTGTGTATATGCGGTAGAAAGAACTCCTATTTTTTGGACAATTTCCTTAGGAACTAAAACGAAATTTCCATTGATAAATTTCAATTTTTGAAGCTTACCATTAGGGAAAATGGGGCTAGGGTCTCCATGTCCTCCGTAGGTATATTTTTTCGTAAGAGGATCACAACAAGCCGCAGAGATAATTCCTGGTTTCTCTAGTATAGAATAAGAGTTAACTATTGAAGTTATGGCACCTTTGTATAAAAAAGTATCATCATTGAGCCATAAAAAGAAATCAAATGATCCATTTTCAAGAGCCTTTTCCCACGCTAACCTCATCCCCCCATTCCAATACAAATTTCCTGTACCTGAAATTAAGTGCACCATTGGAAATTCTTGATTAACCATTTCTGAAGTTCCATCACTACTTCCATCGTCACAAAGGAAAACATCCATACTAGCTCTTTCAGGAAGCTCCTGTTCAAAAAGATTTTGAAGACATTTTTTTGTCTTCTCTTTTCGATTATGGCATGTAATTAATACGGCTAGTTTCAAGACTAAATAATAATATATGTTTTTAGATTTCACCTTTCAGTCGAAATGACCATGAGTTTCAATTTGATTATTTCTTTTAATACTCTGGTTAGAAAAAATGACTATTGCTTTATTTTAAATAGGTCAAAGGGTTAAGCTGATAAGGTCAAGACGGAAGGAGCTTTGAGCTTCTACCTTTGAGCTTCCTGCTTTCACCTTTAAGCTTCCACCTTTGAGCTCAAATTATATTTTCACCTGTTTGAATGTCTCCTGATTCTCCAAGAACCACTCATAGGTTCTCTTAATTCCTTCTTCTAAACCCACTTTGGCTTTCCAGCCTGCAGATTCCATTTTTGAGACATCCATTAATTTTCTATGAGTACCATCTGGTTTACTGGAATCCCATATAATTTCACCGGTATGACCTACAGTTTTCTGGATAAGCTCTGCCAATTCTTTGATAGTTAAATCCACTCCAGTTCCAATATTGTATAAATTATCCTGAAACTTATTTTCCAATGCAAAGACAACAGCATCAGCTAAATCCTCAACAAACAAGAATTCCCTCATCGGAGTACCAGACCCCCATAAGGTAACTGGCAAATCCTTTTCACCTGCTTCGACTCCGCTCAGCATAGACAAAAATGAGCGTTTCGATTGGTGGAATTTTCGAATCATCGCAGGCAATACATGGGAGGTATTTAAATCAAAATTATCGTAAGGACCATATAAATTGGTAGGCATCAATGAAATATAGTCTTTTCCAAATTGTTTACGGATTGACTCACAAGCCTTTACACCCGTGATCTTTGCTACCGCATACCACTCATTTGTAGGTTCCAATGACCCTGTCAAAAGATACTCTTCTTTCAATGGTTGTGGAGCCATCTTTGGATAAATACAAGAGGAACCAAGAAAAATAAATTTTTGAGCATCAGCTTTCAGAGAAGAATCAATGAGATTATTCTGAATCTGCATATTTTCCATCAAAAACTGATAAGGGTAATTATTATTAGCAAGGATTCCTCCTACTCTTGCCGCAGCATCAATAACTACTTCTGGTTTTTCTCTTTCAAAAAATTCGGCAACTGCTTTCTGATTCCTAAGGTCCAACTCTCCTGAGGTTTTTCCAATCAAATTGGTATAGCCCTTTCCATCCAAAGCCCTCCAGACGGCGGAGCCTACCATGCCGCGATGGCCAGCGACGTAAATTTTAGTGTTTTTTGTCACGTTATATAAATTGATCCTAATTTAAAATTTAATGAAAGGAGAAAAATGAAAAGGTAGAAGGTCAAAGGTGAAAGGTAAAAGGTGATAGGTCAAAGGTTGAGAAAGGTCAAATGGCTAAGGTCGTTTTATAAGGTTCTAGCGATTGCCTTTATTAGACCTTTGAGCATGGATGCTATTTCAATTCCCATCTTTTCTAGTTTTTCTAAAACTTCCTTTGTTATCCACTTTCTCTTCTCAAACAGAGTTAAAATAGAAATAGATTCGTACAATGACCCTCTCGCGATATACAGAAATCGTATATACTCCTTCTTTGACTCTCTGCCTTTTCCCTCTGCAATGTTTGAAGAAATGGAAACAGAACTTGCTTCTATTTGCTCTACCAGTCTGTAATGTTTGAAGGATGAATTTAAGTTTTCTACTAGATCTAGAATGATATCCGCAAAATCAATTGACATTTGCCAAACTTTAAGCTCTTTAAATGCAAAATCACTATCCATTACTTTCTGATTCTTAATCCAAATTTTAGCTATTTCCTTTCACCTTCGAGCTTTCAGCTTTTTTTCTAACACACCGAACCTTTAACTTTTTAACAATTAACGTTAAGAAACTATTTGTGGCTTTTCCTTCTCCAACCTCTCAAAAACCTTCTTTACATCCTGGGCATTGTCTTTTTTGAGAACAAGGATAGCATCTGAGGTGTGAACCAAAATGGTATTCTTTAAGCCAGTAAACTCGGTATGGATGTCTGTACCTATGACCATATTTCCTTTGGAATCAATACTATGACCTTGTTTTTTAAAGTAATCGTAAATGGATTCAAATGAACCCATATCAGACCAAGAGAAATAGGAAGGTACTACCTTGATTTTTTTGGTTCTTTCCATTACCGCATAATCCACAGAAATGGAAGGTATCTGCATGGATAAATCAAGATCCAAGAATCCATCTTTAGATTTATCAAATACTAACTTGGATTTCTCATAAACCTCAGGTTCAAAAGCTTTCAACTCTTCTAAAAAGACTCCTGCTTGAAAGCAGAACATCCCAGAATTCCAATAAAAGTTTCCTGCTTTGATAAATGCTTCTGCTGTTTCTTTATTTGGTTTCTCTCGAAAGCTCTTTACTTCCTCTCCTTCAGCCTCAATGTACCCAAAACCAGTCTCAGGTTTTTTGGCATTTAATCCAAAAGTAACAATGAATCCATTTTTGGCAAGCTCAATGGCTCTTTTAATAGCCTTTTTATATTCTGCTCCCGATTCAATCAAATGATCAGAAGGAGTAACAAACAAGATATCCTCAGGATTGGCTTGAAAAGCTGCAAATGCTATTGCAGCTGCTGTATTTCTAGGACAAGCTTCTATTATTTCCTTGTATTGCTCAATTTCAGATGATTCTAAATCCTTTCTGGATAATTCAAAATTTTCACAATTGCCAACTACCAAAATCTCATCGCAAAATTCTGAATTTCGCTTTGCTGTTTTTTGAAACAGCGTATTTCCATCAAAAATAGGTAAATATTGCTTTGGCCTTGACTTTCTAGATAGAGGCCATAACCTTGAACCAACTCCTCCTGAGAGAATTACATTAATTTTTTTCAAAACTTTAAACTAAAAAACTTTAAATTTCAAACTCTATTTACAGCTTCGCCCTTTCAGTCCCAGTTTGTAAAATTTGAATCGGATTTTATTGTGCGAAACACATTCCAATCCCATTTCTTGTGGAACTTAGCTTAGAAAATCAGCTTCATCGATTTCGATGAACATTTTGGGTTAGTTGTTAAAAAAACGGCCTTTTTATTAGGAAAAAGGCAATTATATCTCAAAGATAAGTAAAGTGAGTAGTTTTTGTACTCATTTTTTATCCTATTTTTAAACGGAATTTTTATATACTTAAAACTGCATTTGATGTTTTAATAGGTGATTGCTGTTTACCGTTTAAATCAAAAAGGCAACCAATTTTTAAATCATTGGGAACCTGATATTTGGAGAAACTAACCTGCATCAGAACTGTGAAAGGCTGAAACATGTTGTGGAATTTGTAAACAAGAAAAGATGTAGAATTTATGATATCAGATGATTGATTTAGATCTAACTTTAATCCTCCCTCCCCTGCAACCTGGCCCCTCACTAAATTTGTCCACTGGACAAATTCTTAACCTTCGGTCCTCCCTTACCCCCTTTTTAAGGGGGAGTTGATTTGAATTCAAAACAAAATCCTTATTTCAGATTTCTGAATTTAGACTTCTTACTTCACTTTCAGACTTCTGAATTCATACTTCTCACTTCAAGTCTTATTTTAATTTCAGGCTTCTCACTTCATCTTTCCCACTTCCCATATAGTACTTCGTCTTTCGTACTTCGTATTTCAATCAGTTTTTTCTTCTCAACGCCCTTTTCCACCATGGCAACTGAACTTCTTCCTCATGATATCCATAAGAATTTCCTCCGTATCCATAGCCATAACCGTAGCCATAACCGTAGCCATAGCCCTTATCTATATGGACATCATTTAGAATTCCATAGATTTTGCTTACTCCGCCTTTTTCTACCAGGTTATTCAAAATTTGAGTATTTCCTTTCATGGAATAACCTTGACGGAATACGTAGAAACTAATATCTGCCAAGGCAAATAATTCTTTTGTTTCTGAAACCAATCCAACTGGAGGACAGTCAAAAACTATGACATCATAGGCCTCTTTAATCTCATCAACTATTGTGGTAAACTTCTCTTGGAGTAAAAGTTCAGCAGGGTTCGGGGGAATGGGGCCTGAAAGAATTACATCAAAATCTGGATGACCGGAGGTTTTCACAACGGATTGCCAAGGAGTATTGGAACTTAAACAGGTACTCATTCCCTTATCATTTGCCAAATCAAAGTCTTCTGCAATTTTCGGCTTTCTTAAATCCAGACCAATCAAAATGGTCTTCTTACCCATCAGAGCATAAACGGAAGCCATATTAATGGATACAAAAGTTTTACCTTCTCCGGAAATGGAGGAGGTAAAGAGTATGGTTAAGTTTTCCTTTTGCTGACTTAAGTAAGTCATATCTGCTCTAAGAGATCGGAAGGATTCGGTAACCGTGGACCTAGGATTATTTAACACAGGCAAGGCATCCTCCGAATTATTTCTTCCTACCATTCCGATTAATGGAACTTTAATTTGATTTTCCAGTTCCTTAGGATCTTCAATTTTAGTATTTAAAAAATCCTTGATAGTAATAAAGCCTATCGGTAATATTAACCCAAGTATCAGCCCAATCAACAAATTTAAAGAACGCTTCGGAGCTACGGGTTCTTGACCTGATTTAGCAAAGTCCAAAATGGCGTTCTTTGGCATATTGGATGCCTTAGTAATTTCAGCCTCTGCCTTTTTTTGTAAGAGATATATGTAAATATTCTCATTAATTGTAAACTGACGCTGATACCCTAATAAGTTTCTTTCAGTTTCCGGTAGGGAGTTCACATCCCGCTCAATCATGCGTATCTGATTATTCAGATCAGCAATTAAGTTATTGGTATTTGCAATTGCAGAAGTAACATTCTCTTTCAATGCTTTAGCTGTATTCTGCATGGTATTCGCATTCTCCCTCACTGCAGGAGACTGTTCTGTAAAATTGGAGGTAAGTCGAATCCGCTCTGCCTGAAGTTCACTCATTCTTTCAACCAATGAATTCAACAAAGGGTCTGTTACTCCAACGATGGAAGGAGCAACAATTTCACCTGCCTGATTATTTTCTAAATACTCACTTAAGGTTTGATAATATTTAAGGTTTATTTCTGTCTGGGCCTTTTCCTTTTCTAACTCTTGCAATCTCTCAAAAATTACAGACCCTTCTTCGGAAAGGTTAAACACCTTATTTTCAGTTCTATATTGTTGGAGTTTATTTTCAGAAAAGGTAAGAGAATCAGATATTCCAGAAAGTTGTTGGTTAATAAACTTCACAGTATTTTCGGAGGCAAGGTTTTTTTCCTCCAACTCTCTTTGAAGGTACATCTCCATCAATTTATTAATGTAATCCTCACCCAATTTTCTAACAGGTGTCTCTAAACTTAGTGAAAGGATAGATGCCTGTTTGTTAATTGGTGCTACTGCTAGTTCTTCTTTATATTTTAATGCCAAAGTAGGTGTGTCTGCCAAGCTGAATTGAAACACGTCCTCAGGCACGGCTGAGATAAGATCTACTTTAAATGAGAAAAAATCACCTTTTATTTGCTCTCCAAAGCTATAAACCGATTTTTCAAGAGTGATTTCCTCTTCTGGAAGAATCTTATAAAAAGGATCATCAGGATTATAGATTTTAAATTCATCATCCTCTATAGAAAGCTCAAAGGAGTTTTCGTCAATCACCTCCAACCTAAAGCCTCCTCCTACGAGCTGAGATTGATTCCAATCAACAGTTAGAACAATAGGAAGCTTTTGATAAATCTGATTAGTGGTAATAAAGCCTTCTTCATAATACTGAACATTCAGATTTAATTCCGATACAGCCTCTTCAGCTAGGGAAAAAGACTTTAGAATCCCAATTTCATTCTCAATATTGCTCTTACTTTGAAGACCGCTAAAACCTGCTGATTCAAATAAATCCATACCCAAGGCCGGTTCCTCATCCTCAACCAATACACTTGATTCAACTTTATAAATAGATGTTGAGTACCTGTTGAATCCAAAAGCCAAAAAAAGGCCTAAAACCATGGAGGCTAGAATTAAAGGCCAGTATTGCAAGTAGTTAAAGAGTAAAATCTTTAAATCTATTTCATCCTCCTTTTGCACCATAAATGGGTTTTGTCCTGAATTAGAAGGATTTGGAGTATTGGGGTACATAAAATCTTATTTGAGTAAATTAAGGATTAGAGCAACGGATGAGATACCGGCAAAAACTAATGCCAAGGTTTGTGCGGTATTTTCACCTGTACCAGTTTCACGAACCTTCATGGGCTCCACATAAATCTGATCATTGGGTTGGATAAAGTAAAAGGGTGATTGTACAATTTGCCTATCCAATAGATCAATTCTATGAATTCTTGTTCCTTCGGGATACTGACGAATCAGCAGAACATCACTTCTTTTTGCTACTGTAGTTAAATCACCTGCATTGGCAATGGCCTCAAAAATAGTCATTCTATCTTGTAATACTGTATATTTCCCAGGTCTTCTAAACTCTCCCAAAGCAGAGTATCGAACTCCACCAAGTTTTACTTTAACAAATAACTCTGATTTAACGTATTCTCTAAGTTTAGCTTCAATTTCAACTCTAGCTTCATCCAGTGTCAAATCTTCCACATTTACTTCTCCTACAATAGGAAGTCTCACATTGCCTTTTTGATCAACAGTGAAACCAGTCATATAGTAAATATCCCCTCCACTTTGAGCTGACACATTTCCCATTTGAGGATTCATTTGTGTTGGCTTATTATTAAAACCAAATTGCTCCATATCCTCAACAGTTTGGATATTAACATCTACAATATCATTGTATTGAAGTTTATATTCTGGGATTTCATAGGTAATTAACTCACCATCCTCTATAACTGGATTATCTTCCAAGTTTTGTAAGTAAATAATTTTCTCATTTGAGATACAGGATGCAGCAAAAACTAATGCTACTATTGGTAAAACCCTTAAAAGGAACCTCCGCATAAATATTATTTTTTGATATTCTTTGTCAAAAACTGGGCAAACTTAATCATTTTAACAGAAATGACCTTTAAAATTTACGAATTCAGAAAACTCCATTACTTCATCAGAAATAATCACTAAAATTCTAATAATTAATACAATAAAGATATTCCTTAAATTACACCACCTAAATTAAGACGTATACGACACATTAAACGTAGTTTATCTTGAAAAAAGGCCTTTATTTTTTATTTCAAGCCCAAAATACTTCGAGCCCTTTCTAAATCTTCCAAGGTATCAATGGCCACCGTATGATGCTTGGTTTCTACCATTCGGATTTTAACGCCATTTTCTAACAAACGTAATTGCTCTAACATTTCTAATGTCTCCAACTCACTTTTCTTCATCTGCGTAAAGCCCAATAAGGCTTTCCTCCTATAAGCATAGACCCCTATATGTTTCCAATAACTTAATCTCTTTATTTTATCCCGATTATAAGGAATAGCTGATCTAGAGAAATATAAAGCATCTCCTAAATGGTCCGTCACAACTTTTACGAAATTTGGGTTTTGGGCCTCATCCTCAGAAATCATTGTCTTAAGTGATGCTACTTCCACTCCAGTATTAGTAAACTCAGCAACTAAATCCGCTAATGAATCTTTATCCTGGAAAGGCTCATCTCCTTGAACATTTACGATAATATCAGAATGGACGGATTCTAAAGCTTCTGCAATTCTATCAGATCCACTCTCATGTTCTTTCTGCGAAAAAAAAACATTGCCTCCTAACTCCTTTATCTGGTTTGCAATTTCCTCATGATCTGTTACCACCCAAACTTCATCAAAAACACCTGTAGCTTGGGTACTTAAATAGGTCCTCTGGATGACAGATTTACCGCCTAAGTCTTGAACCAACTTAGCCGGCAATCTTGTGGAAGCATACCTAGCAGGAATTAAGGCTGCAATTTTCAAGTTATTTTTTGGTTTCAGTTTTCAGGGTGATTTTAATGCTTTCAATTATTTTACTCTCAGGATGTTTTTGAACTTCTTCCAGAGTCCAGAGTCCATCTTTTTGATTCGTTTTTTCTTTGAATCAAGATCTTCTCCATAGTAATTATACATGTACTTATTATTCTGCGAATATAAGTAAGTGTTACCATAGCCATAATTATACCCTTCGTAATGATATCCTGAATTAATTATACCATTAAAAACTCCGTAGACATTTTTCACTTGTTTATTATTGAACAAGTCATTGATCATAACCAAGTGATCCTTAACCGTATAGCTTTGTCTTACCACATAAAGATTGATATCAAAAAGGCGCATTAAATCAATCGTCTCAGACACTAAGCCCATCGGTGGGGTATCAAAAATAATTATATCGAAGCGTTCATCTAAAAAACTAAGCAAATCCTTAAGCCTCTGTGTTTGTAATAACTCCGCTGGATTGGGTGGAATAATTCCTGATGGAACAAAATACAAGTTATCATGCTGACTTTCAAACACTATTTCTTCAGCTTCTACTTTACCAATCAAATAGGTAGATAAACCAACTTTTTCTGAATGTCCAAAATATGAAGCCAATTTGGGTCTTCTCAAGTCACCTCCTACTACGACAGTTTTTTTGGAACCCAATGCCATTGCAGAGGCCAAGTTCAAAGAAGTAAATGTTTTCCCCTCTCCTGAAACGGAGGAAGTCACCAAGATCTTCTTTGTGTTTTTACCGCTGGCTAAATAAGAGATGGCCGAACGTAAAGACCTGAATGATTCTGCTACCGCTGATTTAGGGTGTTCTAAAACCACCTGATTCGTGCCTTTTTGACTATAGCCAATAATACCAAGCTGCGGGATCATGAAATTCTTTTTTAAATCTCTTTGATCCTTAATCGTATCGTCGAAAATATCTCTAACAACAATAAACCCGAAGGGTATTAAAAAGCCCAAAACGATAGCTAAACCATAATTCTGCTGTTTTTTGGGGAATATCAAGGTTCCTCTTTTGGCATAATCCAAAATAGAATTATCTGAAACATTGCTCGCCATGGCTATCCCCGCTTCCGCCCTCTTTTCCAACAGGTAAGTATATAGGGACTCTCTTAATTTAAATTCCCTAAATATTCCTGTGTACTGCGATTCTGATTCGGGTAAAGTTGCAAACTGAGAATCATAAAAATCTATGTCCTTTTGAATATTAGCTTTCTTCTGACGGGTATTAGCAATTAGATTAACCACATTCTCAAATAAGGCATCCTGTGCTTTTTCCATTTGAACGTCAATCTTTTCCACTTCAGGGTGGTTTTCATTGACAGTGGCAAGTAATTTCCGGCGGTCTTGGGATAAGGTGACCATGGTTTGAATTAAGCCATTCAACAAGGGATCGGGAACTCCAATAACAGATGGAGCAATCACATCGGAGAAATCCTTTCTCTTTTCCTCCATGTATCGCCGAATCTGCTCAAAATAATCCAGCTGATAATCTAGCTCGGCTTTCATCTCATCCAATGTATTCATCTTGGACAAAATGTTGGAAAATTCCGCAGACACATCGAGCATTTTATTATCTACCTTAAACTTTTGTAGCTCCTGCTCCTTGTTCTTCAAAGAATCTTCTAAGAACCCTAACTGCTCCTCAATAAATTTAATGGTGTTTTCCTGGATCCTATTTTTCTCATTAAGGTCATAATCGATATAAGAAGTCATCAAAGCATTGATGTAATCTCTCCCTTTTTCAACCACTTTAGTTTTGGTTCCTAACCTTAAAACAGAACTATATTCATTGGCTAAAGTTACGTCAATGGATCTCCCTAATTGTTCCTCCAATACTGCAGGGTTCCTAAGATTAAAAACTATTGATTCTCCAGCTCTCCCTGGATTGACAAGGAAAACAGTAAATTTGGATCTACTCGTTTCTACTTCTTCTCCAAAAGTAAAGGTCTTATCATAGATGGATTCATCTCCAGCTGCCATAGCCGAGTTAAAATCCATGAATCCTGAGTTCTCAGGAACAATCTTATAATTCTCTTCTGATAATATCTGTAATTCAGCGGGAGCATCAGTCACCTGTAAGTGATCCCAATCCACCTCTATGCGAATCGGAGACCTATCATACAATTCAATTGCTTTGATATTAGTCTTGGCATAATACTCCACATCAAAATGAACCTTTTTCAAAGCTTCATGCGCTAAATTTTTAGAACGCAGTCGAAGAATGTCATTTTCCAAATTGATTCCTGAAGAAAAAATATTTGACCTATCTAATATCCTGGCCTCTGGAGAGGTGTTGGTTTTGATGATCATGGAACCAGTTACCTCATATTCATCTACGGTATAACGATGAAACAAAAAAGTAAAAGAAAGAAATAGGGAAATGAACAAAATATACCAAGGCCAATAACGAATGTATTTGGCAACGACATACCTTATTTCTAAGGCTTTCTCTTCATTATCGAGTTGGCTTAAATCTAATTTCTCCATACACTCTTAATTCCCCGTGACCAAATTAATAATTAACAAAGTAGAAGCAAGTAAGCCTGCAAACAAAGCTAATGAAGCCGTTAAATTATCCGCTGTACCAATTTGTCTGATATTCATCGGTTCCATATACAAGATATCATTTGGTTGAATAAAATAAAAGGGGCTAGCAAGGATTGACCTATCGTTCAGATTAATTTGATGAATCTTTGTTCCTCCATCATACTGGCGAATGATAAACAGTTTGTTCTTTTTTCCCAAAATTGAAGTTTCACCAGAATTGGCCAATGCATCAAAAATGGTGGCTCTATTTTTATAGATAATCTTTACGCCTACACTATTAAATTCACCTAAAGTGGTATACCGTATTCCCGCAATCCTTAAGCGAACATAAACCTCCTCTTTAAAGAAGGTATTTATCTCATTTTGAACCTTATTCTTTGCATCCTCCTCTGTTAATCCAGCAATATTGATTTTGCCTAACATTGGTACTTCCACATTTCCTTCTTGGTCAATGCTATATCCTCTAAAATACAATGGATCGGAACCTTGGCCTCCGCCGCCGCCTCCTGCACCCATTCCACCGTTATTTCCAGATCCAGAATTCTGGAATGAAAATGCTTTAGTCAGTTCTTCATCAGAAGAAGCAAAACTGATTTCTACAATATCAAAGGGTTGTAAAATATATTCATAGTCAACTTCTGCATAGGGAATGAATTCATCCAATTCTATGGGCTCGTTATCCGGTAAATTCTGTAGGTAAGTAATCCTTTTATTGCTGATACAAGAGGTTACTATCAAAACCAACAATAAGAGCTGTAAAATTTTTCTCATATTTCTATTGAAAGAAAGTAATGTAAATATATGGAAAATGAATAAGTGGAAGTTCTATTTTCGAGTTATTCCAAAAACTTACTCAAAGAACAGAATTGAAACGAAAAATAGCCTTTATAAAAATCACCTTTTCTAAAAAACTTCTAAGTCTCCAAGTGACCAAGTCCAATCTATTTCCATAGGATCAATTGATTCTGCTACTTCTCTTAAAGTCACCATAGGTCCCGCTTTTAATATAGGTAATGAACCCAAAACTAACGCACTCTGATTTGGGTAAACTAAACCAGAAAAAGAGGTAAATCTAGCTCCGGATAATCTTTGCGCACTTTTAAGGGCTTTCTTTAACTCCGTTTTTTGTTTTCCCTCGAAGGTATTCAACGTAAATAAATCAACTATCCTAAGCTCTCTCCCCATTTTACCTTCTTTAATTCTATAAAATAATAGGTAAGAACTTTCATCCGAGATAAAATAATAGGGGAATAAAGGGCAATCTAGATACCTCCACTTCAAATACCCTTTCCTAATATTTGTTTGATGGGATTTACTTAAATCTTCTTTTTCAAGCTTGGATACCAATTGCTCTATTTTATTCCAAGAATCAGGCTGAAGGGGATGTTTGTTTTTCCCTGAAGTAAGATGGAAATCTAATTTCAAAGGTAACTTTCCCCATTTCATCCAGTCCATCTTCAGGTATCCCGGCATACTCTCAGCATTTGGAGTATTAAAGATTAAATCAATCCCTTCTTCTTTAATTTGATCTATTAAAGCTAAAGTGAGTTTATTAAAAATACCTCTTCCCTGAAAATCCGGGTGAACCGAAGTATCAACTGCCCTGCAAGCTTTGATCACTTGATCATGAAGCAGAAATTCCCATCTCAAAAACGCCCTCAGCCCTATAACCTCCCCATTTTCTTCAGCCACTAGAAATGGAGAAGCTCCAAAAGGGTTATTTATATGCTTCCATTTCCATAAATTTAATGACTTAGGAATCATTGACTCACCCAGTGATGCCTTTAACAAAGAAATGATCTGTGGCAGGTCTTTTTCGCACCCTTTTCTTATTTCCATAGAGTAAGTATAAGAAATTCATTTTCATTTTTGGTCGCATAGCCTGAATTCCAATTAGGCATAATCCGGTTTGATTAACACGCAATTAGCCCTCTTTTGATAAATCCTTGAATAATTATTCACATTAATCATTCGTTAAAATAGTTTAATGCCTCAACCTATTTTTCTTTTTATTAATAGTTTAGTCTCCGAAATTTTTAACAATTCAAGATGAAAAGCACTTCTTCATTAAAGCAATTCGGCTTATTTACTTTAGGGATCTACATCCTGATATACGGTTTTCCATTTCCTTTAGACCATATTCCTTTTACCTACGAGTATTTTTCTAAATATGTGATTGCGCTACAAGAGAAATTTATAATCTTCTTTGGGCAGGATCTATTGGGTATTGAAAAGCTTGAGAAAATTCAAAGGACAGGAAGTGGGGATACAACCTTTGATTATGTCAGAATTCCCGCAAGCATTACTTTATCTATTCTTTTAGCTCTGGTATTGATTTTAATCAAGAAAACTCGGGGTCAAGCTGAGAATTTTTATAAATGGACTTTAATATATGCGAGATATTTCGTTGGCTTAACCTTAATATCTTACGGAATTGCAAAATTCCTGGAAGGTCAATTTCCTGGGCCTACCTTCTATTCCATGGAAGTTTTATTTGGAAATATTTCACCCATGGGCCTAGCCTGGAGATTTTTTGGATACTCTGATACCTATAAAATCTTTATGGGACTTTCAGAAATTGTTGCAGGTTTCTTACTTCTGTTTAGGCGAACAAGCATTTTAGGGGCTTTGGTGTCAATTTCGGTATGCTTAAATATCGTACTTGTCAATTTCTCTTTTGATGTACCTGTCAAGCTTTTCTCCTCTCATTTACTGGTTTTTTCTTTCCTAGTTTTGATACCAAAAATCAAACCTGTGGTTGACTTTTTCATTCTTCATAAATCGACGACTTTGGGAGAAATGAAACCTTTGTTTGAAAAGAGGAAGTATAAAATCATATGGCTAATTGCCAACCTATACCTCATTGGCCTGATCCCCATCACAAGAGCCGTTTCTCATGTTCAAAGCCAAAAGTTCCGAACCATGGAAAACGAATGGGAAGGCCTTTACTCTGGCTTTGATAGCGACTCAACTAGATTTTGGGATAAAATGGTCTTGGAAAAAAACTACATGGTACTTCAAACTAATGATGGGAAAAGGGATTTTCTAAGCATCGAAGAAATCGAAGCTGAGGGTCATATACTGATCAAAAATCCAGATGATAGCGAAAAGCCACATGAACTCTTCATCAAAGAATTAGATAACAAACAATATGAAATATTATTGAGAATTGGAGAGAAAGAAAACTTGGCAATTGGGGATCGTAAAGACAAGTCAGACTATGAGCTGATAAAACGAGGATTCAATTGGATCAATGAATACCCCTATAATCGTTAACATCAACTTAAGTCCAATACCTAAATAGGCTTAAAGAGATTTACTTTATTCAGTAAATGAATAACTCTGATCCTTTTAGCCAAATATCAATCTCATCAAAATACAGAATATCCATCTTATTGAATAATAGATAAAGGGCACTTTAAGTAGGTTATATCTTAACTTATACCTTTTTCAGGGAAACTGCATTAATACAATATCGTAGCCCACTTGGCTCGGGTCCATCAGGAAAAACATGTCCTAAATGAGCATCGCAAACATTACAGGTACATTCAACCCGAATCATCCCGAAACTTACATCTTTGGTATAAGCTACATGATTCAACTCGATTGGCTGGGCAAATGATGGCCAACCTGTGCCGCTATCAAATTTTACCGTCGAGTCAAATAATTCAGTATCACAGCAAACACAGGCATACTTACCCGGTTCGAAAATATTACACATTTCAGAACTATGTGCTCTTTCTGTACCTTTTTGTCTTGCAATTCTATATTCTTCAGGGCTAAGAAGAGACCTCCACTCCTCCTCAGACTTTTCCACTCTTTTGGGTGGTTCAGGATTGCCATGATTTGCATACTTAATTACATCATTCCAGTTGATCATCTTGTTTTTCTTTTCTTTTGACACCTAACACAAACTGCTTTCAAATAATTCTTCTTTCATCATCAAATGATTTATTGTAAAGATTCTTCTAAGAGGAAGTCAATTCCTAATGGATTTAATATTTTAGGGAAATTAATTATTCAAAATTTAGATGAAATTACAAATCGCAATTTTTCTATTAGCAGCTTTTATGCAAGCCAATATTTGCCATGCTCAAAAATCATTTCATAAAAACAAGGTAATTGCTCATAGAGGAGCCTGGAAATCCCAGGGCTTCCCTCAAAATAGTCTAGCCTCTTTAAATCAAGCTGTAGCGCTAGGTTGTGAAGGCTCTGAATTTGATGTTTGGATGACAGCTGATGGAGTATTAGTAGTCAACCATGATGCTGATTTTATGGGAATGCCTATTGAAACGAGCAATTACAACGAGCTCTTAAGCCAAAATCATGAGAATGGTGAGAAGCTCTCAACTGTTGAAGAATATTTAGCCGAAGGCAAAAAACAAAAAGGAACTAAGCTGATCTTCGAAATCAAACCTTCAAAAATATCTGTTGAACGATCTAGAGAAATAGCAGAAAAATCAGTGTTGGCGGTCAAGAAAATGAAAGCTCAAAAATGGGTAGACTACATTACCTTCAGCTATGAGGGAGGTTTAAAGGTTATTGAGATGGACCCAAAAGCAAATGTGGCTTATCTCAGTGGAGATAAAACTCCAGCTGAATTAAAGGAGGCAGGGTTCTTTGGTTTTGACTATAATATCGGTGTCTTAAGAAAAAACCCACATTGGATTAAGGAAGCAAAAGAGCTTGATCTAACAGTTAACTCCTGGACTGTCAATAAAGAGGAAGATATGAAATGGTTGCTGGAAATGGGTACAGATTTCATTACTACCGACGAGCCAGAACTACTATTATCCATTGTCAATAAATAGACCTTTAATCATCATAAATAATACAGTAAGACCTTTCCTAGCTAGGAAGGGTCTTTTTTTTATAACCCCACTTTTCATTCACCTATAGTTTAACGCATTTCACCGATAGTTAAATTAAACTCGACCTATAATCAAAGTTTTGTTTCTCATTCTTTAAGACATTTGAAAGAAAAAAGGGTGAAAGTATTATTTATAGATGACGAGTTTCTGGAGCGAATCAAGTTTAGCGAGACGGTTAAACTCCTCGATATTAAAATAGATTTAATGCTGGCTGAAAATGGATGGGATGCGATTGCACTACTAGGTAAAAGCAGCACATTCCCCGACATCATAGTTCATGATATCAACATGCCAGATATGAATGGAATTGAATTTTTGAAAAAGCTACAGAGTGTAGAAGCCTATCGAAGAATTCCAAAAATCACTTTTACCAGTTCAAAGAAAGCTTCCGATATCCATGAGTGCTTGGAATTAGGAGTGAATAGCATACTTCAAAAACCCCTTGATCCAGAAAAATATCAAGAAACAATACTGTTACTAATTAAATATTGGAATCTAAATATCAATAGAGCTTAATGAAATAAAAAAGGAGAGTAAGTTGTTTATCACCCCATTTTGCCCCAAAATCCTTACCAGGTTAACAAAAAAATTATGTCACATCAAAATGAATTATTAATAACCTTTACTGGCACTGCTGGCAAGGATCAAATCATTGATAGTTATGAATTGATCAAGACCATCTTAGTTGACCTGGTGGGGCAAAATATTTCAAAGTTTAAAATTGATAATACCCTTCCTTTAATTAAAGGTGACCCAGAATTCCTAAAACGGACTTTTCGGGAATTCTTAAAAAAGTGCATTAAGCATTTCAAAGGGCTTAAAAGAGCCCTACTTATCAAGCATGTAAAAAACGAACAATCTTGGATTTTCGCGGTTTTCCAAGAAGCTGAAAAAGAGATTTTCAGCAAGAGCCCAGAAACTAATCTTGTGGAAACAATAGAAGAATTTACGCTGGCCATTTCAAAAAAAGTTCTCAAAAAAGATTCTATACCTCTCTACTTAAATTGTTTCAATAATGAAAATTAAAATGGACGCTATAGAAACACCTTCTCTTCAATACCTCCATTCACTTGCAAAAGGTAATGGTCAATTTGAGAATAAAATCATCAAGGTTTTGATCAAAGAGCTACCTTATGAATTTAAGGATTACCAAAAAGCAATAAAATCCAAAAACTATTTTTTAGCTTCAGAATCGGTTCATAAAATCAAACATAAAATTGCTTTTTTTCAAATGAAAAACGCTTATTCCATAGCAGAGGCACATGAATTATCATTAAGAGAAGGGCAACTAATATATCAGGGGGAATTCCTTGAAATCGTAACTAAAATCATTAACTTTCTCTCAGATTGTATGGATTAGCTTATGAATTGCCTTATCGTCGATGACGAAAGTGTTTCTCGGGAAATACTAACTTTTTTATGTGAAAAAGAACCCGAATTAAATTTGGTCTCCAATTTTTCCAATGCCATGGATGCCTTTCGGTTTTTGAATAAAGAGGAGGTTGATTTAATATTTTTGGATATTCATATGCCTGACTTCACAGGTTTTGATTTTATCCAGACTCTTAAAAACCCTCCACTTATTATTATTACTACCTCAGATAAAGAATCCGCATTAAAAGCTTTTGAATTTGATGCAATAATAGATTTCTTGAACAAGCCCATCGATCAGGAGAGGTTCAAAAAATCAATTTTAAAAGCAGGTAAAATATTAGCTGAAGCTAAAAACAAACCATCCTCTACCCATCAGGAAAAAACCTTAGATCACTTTTATGTCAACATCGACAAAAGGTTAATCAAAATCAATTCAAAAGATGTGCTTTTGGTAGAAGCTGAAGGGGATTACATTAAAATAAACACCAAAAAAGAAAGCTTTAGAGTTCATACTTCTTTATCTAAAATATTAGAAAAGCTACCTTCTAATATTTTCTTTCAAGTTCACCGCTCTTATATCATAAACCTCAATGAAATCATTGATATTCAGGATAATACCATTTTAATTGAAAAAAGTGTTATCCCAATCAGTAGATCCAAGCGAGCTGATTTGATGAAAAGAATCAATTTGATTGATTAACACTTTTTCGTAAATCAACTCAAGCTTGATCAGACACCATTTTCAATACAACTTGAATTTCTTCGCGGACCTCTGCCAGCTTATTATCCATATCGCTTAAGTCAAAAGTTTTACTTCGTTCCAGATCTGAAGCCATTTTTGCTAAAAACCCCATCCCTGAAGAAACAGCTGTTCCATAAAGCTTATGTCCGATCTCTTTTATTTGACTTAAGTTATTTTCACCTATGGCGCTTTCTAGGTCTTCCAGAGATCCTTTTAACTCCTTTTTAACTATTTCCAGTATGTTGGCCAATACTTTTGGATCTCCATCAGTATAGGCTATTAATTTCTTCTTATTATAATGTAGTAAAAGATCCTCTTCCATTTCTTTAAGGGGCGCCTCTACCCTATTTTCCTTCGAAACCAAAACCCAGTTTTTAAAAACCTCTGAGATAGTTTCTTCCACCACCGGCTTCACTACAAAATCATCCATACCAACACTCAGACACTTCTCTCTTTCCCCTTTCACATTTCCTGCTGTCAAAGCAATGATCGGTACATGGGCACAAGATTTTAATAACCTGATATTCTTTGTGGCTTCATATCCATTCATTTCTGGCATTTGCACATCCATGAAAATAATATCTGGAGCTTGCTTTTGACAAAACTCATAAGCTTCTAATCCATTTTTGGCTTGAATCAAATTGAGGTTCTTGACTATTTTTTTGATAATAGTTTCCGCCAAAAGCATATTAACCAAGTTATCCTCAGCTATTAATACAGTATATTCTTTTTCAGTATCAATTACCTCTGGAAGTGCCTCTTCCATACTTCCTTCTTCTATTTGGTGGAGCCTGGAAAGAGCATGGTAAAAATCATGAAGTTTTAAAGGTTTAATTAAGCGATGCTTAACATCTAATTCTTTACAGGCCTGGATTATTTTCTGGTCATCTGACGAACTGTGCAAAAGTAGAATTGGAAGGTCTTCAATATTATCTTTAAAAATCTCCCGAATCTTCCGAATTGTCTCTATTCCATCCATAAATGGCATGTGGTAATCCATCAGGATCACATCAAACTTCTCTTCTTTAGTAAGGATCTGCAGAGCTTCAAACCCATTGGTTGCCTCAGTAGCATGAATGTTTTTTAACAACAACATCTCCCTGACAATCAACCTATTATTATCATTATCATCAACGATTAATACCCTCTTGATCTCTCCTGCATCAACCCAGTCAATTTCCTCGCCTTGTTCGGTTTCAAAAGTCACATCAAAGAAAAATGTACTTCCTTTACCTACCTCAGACTTTAACTGAAGTTTACTGTCCATTAAGCCTAATAGCTTATTGGTTATAGTTAGACCAAGGCCTGTTCCACCATATTTCTTTGTAGTAGAGCTATCCTCTTGCGAAAATGCCTCAAAAATCTTGCTTTGCTTCTCAGGTTTAATTCCTATTCCAGTATCCCTAACGGAGAACCGAAATGTATTTGAATTCCCTTCTGATTCCAGATTTTCAATTTTCAGCTCGATTTCTCCCTTTTCTGTAAACTTGGATGAATTACCCAAAAGGTTTACCAACACCTGTTTTAGTCTTACTGAATCCGCATAGATAAACCTTGGTAAGTTTGTCCCTATATTCAGTAACATCTCAAGGCCTTTATTCTGGATCTGATAAGTGATGATATCAGTTGCCTGAGAGGCCATCTCGTATAGGTCACATTTATCAATATCTAATTCTAACTTTCCAGCTTCGATTTTTGAGAAATCAAGAATATCATTGATAATGCTCAGCAATTGATTGGCAGATTGATGAACTATCGACAAATACTGATGTTGCGTTTCATTCAGTTTTGTTTTTAAAACCAAATCAGTAAAACCTATAACTCCATTCAATGGGGTCCTGATCTCATGGCTCATATTTGCCAAGAACTCAGATTTTGCTTTACTGGCTTCTTCTGCTGATTCTTTCGCTTCTTTCAGTTCTTCCCTTTGAGCCACAAGCGCGGTGATATTTTGGGTAAACACCATAATTCCCCCAATTTCTCCATTGTATAAATACCAAGGGCGCATTTCCCATGAAATAAATCGAGGCTCTATTTCTCCAGGAAAAAAAATCTTCTCCTCATTATTGATCAGAAAATCACCTTGAAGAACCTGATAATAATTAGCCCTTCTTTCCTCATTCATTAATTCACTGAATAGATCAAAATGAGACTTTCCAATAACTTCCTCTGATTTATATTCATACTCCTCTTCCCACCTGTTACTCACAGCGATGTAGCACATATCCTTGTCTAACATTGCTACTGCAGCAGGAGTATGTTCTACGAAGGCCGAAAGTCTACTTTTTTCATTGACTAGATCTATTTCGATATTTCTCTTCTCCGTAAGATCTATAGCTATACCTAAATAACCAATTGATTTATTATCATGATCTTTAACAGGAGTTACTGCTAAAGACACTAATCGAGTATCCCCATCTTTTCTTACATAGGTCCAATCAATTTTCTCTGAACCATCTCGATTAGCCCTTGCAACGAATGATTGAAATCCTTCAATTTTATATCCAAAGTCCTGAGAAACATCCTTGGCATGAGCAATAACTTCTTCCTCCAAATGGAATATCACAGGAGTTTTCTTCCCTATCAATTCCTCAGCTTTATAGCCGAGCATTTTCTCAGCCCCCTCATTGAAAACTGTAATAGTTCCTTCAAGGTTTGTGGCAATAATACTTACCTCAGATGCCGCTTTAAATACTTCATCCAGTAATTTTCTATTTCTAGCAGCTTCTAGTTCAGCCGTCTTTTCTTTATTTATATCCTGAAAAGTTCCAAACAATCTGGTACAAACTCCATCATTAAAATCAACATTCCCGATAGCTCTTACCCAAATCTCATTTCCCTTTTGAGTGACTAACTGTAAGTCCAAGTCCCATGGAGTTCCATAGGTCATTGCCTGTTCAATAGCCTCAGTAATCTTTTCCCTGCTTTCTCCTTCTTTATAAAAATTTATCCCAGTTTCTAATTCCGGAACAAAATCATCATCAACTTCGTGAATCGCTCTTGTCATAGGGCTCCAGGAAATTTTTTGCTGTATTGGATCTAATGTCCAGCCACCAACTCTTGCTAATTTGCCTGTTTCCTCGAGTATTTCTTTTGTCTCTTTTAAATCCTTTTCCAGTCTTGCCCTTCTAGTGATGTCTATAGCATTTCCAATCACATAATAGCTCCCATCCAGATCGTTCTTCTGCAAAACATTATTAAACAACCAAGTTTTTTTAGTCCCATCTCTATGGAGGGTCAGCATTTGACCAGCTGCTTTTCCCTCCTTTTTTATTTGAGCTAGATAACCTTGAATTTCATGATGCTTGTATTCTGGGACAATGTCAAATAAGGTTTTTGACATAATTTCTTCAGGTTTATACCCTAGAATTCCTGCGCCAGAAGAGTTAACAGACAAGAATTTCCCATCCAAATCATGCGTACACATCAATCCTTGGGAATTTTCGAAAAATGCCCTGAGTTTTTGCTCACTTTCAATAAGCATTAACTCCCTATTCTTCTCCAAAGTAATATCCCTACCAATAGCAAATACGCTTTGGGTCTCTGGTTCTGGAGATGCTGTCCATTGAATAGTTATATATCCGCCATCCTTCTTTAAAAAACGGTTAATGAAATTTATGGTCGGAATTCCTTGCCCTAATTTTTCCAGCTCCTTTTTACTACTCTCTTTATCTTCCTCATGAATCAATTCCAAAAAGGATTTACCCAATAAAACATCTTCTCCCCATCCCAATAGTTTTTCAACAGAGGGACTTAACTTTTTGAAATAACCATCAACACTAGCCAAGCAAACAAGATCTGAAGAAAGCTGGAACATTTTTTCAAAATGGCGAAGCTCCATATTCTTCTTTCTGTCTTCCATCAAACTAGATAAACCACCGGCCAAAATCTTTAAGCCTAAGATTTGATCATCATTTAAACCCACTTTATTTGGGTTATTGACAATAAGCGTCCCTTGAAATACTCCCGTTTTATCAATTATGGGGAAAGCGGCTAAAACCGAAACTCCTTCAGGCAAGGATATCTGGGAATCATCGGTAGTCAGCAATAGATGATCTCGAACTTCTATTTCTTTGAAAATCTTCTGTAAAAAATCTTCTGAATAAACATCTGATTTCCCAATAGTTGACCTCAAAATAGGGGTACCTGCTTTACTCAAATAGAACGCAGAATTACTCCAACCTGAAACGATGCTTGATAGCTTTACAATCCCATCAATTTCAGAATCATTATCAGCCTGAAAATTATTGGTTTCAGATTTACTTTTAGAGGAAGATTTGTTACTCATCAAAAATTATTTTTTGCTAATCAAGTCAAAGCGAAGCGATTTCTATGCAGTTTACCTTGCAAAATATGATGCAAAACCAAGATTAAAAAACTACCTAATCCCCAAAAAGGATTCGGATTTATTAATGAAACAGCTCATTGTTTTTCAAAACAAATTTACACAAGTTGAAATACAAGAATAAGTATTTCAACAATGGAATTTAAACAGATTATTTTGCACTAATTTTTTACATTTTTCAATTATTGAATATCTCAAGCATTTTTTTGTTTAAAGATTAGTAATTTCCAATTGAATGATTCCTTTTTCAAAGATTCATAAAAGGAAAAGAAAGATCAGAAATTCTATTTTTGTTTAACCTTTTTAAATCAAATCACACCTACCCAAAATGCCCATGAAAACATTCCTAGTCCGCAGTACATTATTCCTATTTACCTTTCTATTGATTGCAAATTACTCATTGGCACAAAGCCAAAAACCTAATTTTATCATCATTTTCACTGATGACCAAGGCTATGGTGATGTTGGGACTTTTGGCCATCCAACGATAAAAACACCAAACCTTGATCAGATGGCAATGGAAGGGCAAAAATGGACCAACTTTTATGTGGCGGCAAATGTTTGCACACCCAGCAGATCCGCTATCATGACAGGAAGACTTCCCGTTAGAACAGGGATGTATAGCAACACAAGAAGAGTTTTATTTCCTGATTCGGGAGGTGGACTTCCTGCAACTGAAAACACCATTGCGAAACTTCTAAAAACATCAGGTTATTCCACTGCTGCTATAGGCAAATGGCATTTAGGACACTTACCTGAATACTTACCTACCAGTCATGGCTTTGACACCTATTTTGGGATTCCCTATAGCAATGATATGGATCGAATAAATGATGTCACAGCTCAAGAAGCTTTCGCATCTCCAAAACCCGAATACTTTAATGTTCCATTAATGAGGGATAAGGAAATAATAGAACGTCCTGCAGACCAAACTACCATAACAAAACGGTATACTGAGGAGGCCGTCAGTTATATCAAGGCAAATAAAGATCAACCCTTCTTTATTTATTTAGCTCATTCTCTTCCACACATTCCACTTTTTGCCAGTGAAGATTTTTTGACCAAAAGTGAAAGAGGCTTATATGGGGATGTGATTGAAGAAATAGATTGGAGTGTAGGACAAATTCTTTCCACATTGAAATCTGAAGGAATAGATAAAAACACCTATGTCATTTTCACATCTGATAACGGTCCTTGGTTAGTTTATAATGAGCAAGGAGGAAGCAGCGGAGGCCTGTTTGGGGGAAAAGGGACCAGTTATGAAGGGGGTGTGAGAGTACCTACCATCATTTGGGGACCTGGCAATATCAAACCACAAGTGGTATCCAAAATCGGAAGCACTTTAGACTTATTACCCACAATTTCCAGTCTTTCTGGCACAGAAATCCCCAATGATAGAATATATGATGGATACGACTTAAGTCCTGTTCTAAGAGGTGAAAACAAAAGTCCGAGAGAGGAAATGTTTTACTACCATGGAGACCGCTTATTTGCTGTAAGAAAAGGGGATTTTAAGCTTTATTTCTATAAAAACAACCCCATGGGATACCCTGCAAAAGTGGAAAAACTAGATAGTCTAAAACTCTTCAATTTAGCACATGATCCTTATGAGAGATTTGATATAGCCGTAGGAAATGATGAAATCATCAATGATATTAAAACCTTGGTAGCTGAACATCAGGAAAATTTAACCCTAGGTGCCACACAGCTAGAAAAACGGATTGAAAATTAATAACCAAACACCACCTACTTTGTACTAAAAAATGGGCATAAAAAAACCTGACCTGTAATTCACAGATCAGGTTTTTGCTATTCATTTGGAATTAATTACCATTCCAGTAGTCTTGCATGACAACTGCTTCTTTGCTTGCAGATTTTCCATTCAATTCCACTACCACTTTGTAGGTACCAGGACCAACAGTTCTAGTGATGTATTTCATGCTTTCCAACCTTCTTTCAATATCTTCCTCTTCCATTCCGAAGCTTCTAAAGCGTTCAGCAGTCTGATCCAATTGCTTTTGAGATCTCTCTCCGGTAATTTCCTCAAACTCCCAGTTGAAAGTATTTACTCCCGCTTTAGCATTGACAGATTTGCTTAGAATCTCTTTGGCTCCTTTGTAAATCTTGACGGTAGCTTTTCCAGCATTTTTTGCATAGAAATGAACATGCGTTCCCGGCGCTCTACTTTCCCCATCAAAGTTCGTAAAGGCAGTAACATTGCTTAAACCTTCCACATATTGAACGGCTGGCTTGATATCAAATAAAGTTAAATCAGAATCCAAAGTAGATGAACTCAATCCTTGAAGCGGAACAATATCAGCGATAAAAATCCCTCTTCCGTGTGTAGCCACAACCAATTCATTTTCTCTTGGGTGAATCACCATGTCATAAGCCGGATTGCTTGGCATTCCTGTCATGAACGTACTCCAATTTTCACCTCCGTCAATACTTGCATAAGTACCAAGTTCGGTTCCAACAAATAATAGATTTGGATTCGTATGATCCTCACGAATTACATTAACACCTGCTGCAGGAATCCCCTCAGCTATAGAAGTCCAGGTTTCTCCCCAATCAGTTGTTTTATATAAATAGGAAGTGAAATCGTCTCTGCGCATTCCATTATAAGCAACATAGGCTGTACCAGGGAAATGAGCAGAAGCCTCTACTCTTGTCACCCAATACTCAGGGTTGTTTGGAACCTTATCATTTAATAAAGTCCAAGTCTTACCACCGTCCTTAGTAACTTGAAGATTTCCATCATCTGTACCCGCCCAAAGCTCCTGTGGATTCAATGGAGATTCCTCCAATGTTGTAATCGTTCCATACTGGATATTACCAGTTCCCAAGGCTTTTACTGAATCATCTTTGGAAAGGTCTGGACTGATTTCCTCCCAGTTTTCACCTCTAAAAGTTGATTTCAATACTTTATTTCCCGCATGATAAATCACATCCGTATTATGCTGAGAAACTACAATTGGCGAATTCCAATTCCATCTCATATCTCTGGCACCGGAATACCTGATGCTTTTACTTTCTCCAGTTTTCAAATCCAATCGTTGGATGGGTCCAAACTGCGACTCATTGTATAGATAACGGTTATTTGATCTGTCTACGACATTGTACATACCGTCTCCACCACCTACTCGTTGCCAAGCTTCAAATGGAATTGGACTTCCATCTTTTGTGGTGCTTGGTCCTCTTACAGAACCATTATCCTGAAGACCACCATAAACATTGTATGGATAGGCCATATCGACATCCACCGCATAGAATTGTGCCAAAGGCAACTCATCAGGATGGTACCAAGTCTTACCTGCATCATAGGTAATCCCCATGCCGTGATCATAGCCTAAAAGCATATGCTCAGAATCAGCAGGATCTATCCACATCGCATGGTTATCTCCTCCAAAACGGAAAGGCATTCCCCAAGTTTCTCCACCATCTTTGGTTTCCCATACGCGAATTCCTAATACATAAACATGGTCTTCATCATTTGGATCCACGATAACTTGCTGATAATAGTAAGAAGGGTATCCTCCTACATCTTCTCCTTCTGGACTAATTTTTCTCCAGTTTTCTCCCCCATCATCCGAACGATACATTTCTGTTCCTTCGGTTTCCTGACCTTCTCCTAAAGGAAGGCCAATTTCAAGCATCTTTCTTCTCTCCTCATCTGAGATTCCATCTACATTTACATTTTCAATATTTGCATAAACTACATTAGGATTACTTGGAGCATAAGCCACTCCAATTCTTCCTAAAAATCCTCCAGGCAAACCATTTTCTAATTTCTCCCAAGTCTTTCCAGCATCCGTGGATTTATAAATCCCACTTCCTTCTCCACCTTCATTGAAGGTCCAAGGTCTACGGATTTTATCATAAGCTGCAGCGATTAAAGTGTTTGGATCCTCAGGACTCATAATCACGTCTACTACACCTATATACTTCCCATCTTCTCTCTGAATCTCTAGAACTTTATCCCAGGATTGTCCACCATCAGTGGTTTTATATAAACCTCTCTCTGGGTTTTCTGAGTACAAATGCCCCAAAGCAGCAACATAAACTACATCCGAATCTCTAGGATCGATCACAATTCTTCCAATGTGATGAGACTCTGGTAATCCCATATTTTTCCAGGTTTTACCTTCATCCGTAGATTTATAGATTCCATCTCCCCAATAAGAACTTCTGGAATTATTTGCCTCTCCTGATCCTAACCATACTACTGAAGGATTGCTCTGATCTACAGCAACCGATCCTAGGGATATCACAGATTCATGATCAAAAATAGGCTCCCAAGACTGCCCATTGTTGGTAGATTTCCATAAACCACCAGAGGCAGTAGCTGCATAAATAACTTTAGTGGAACTAGCCACAACAGCAAATTCAACATATCGACCACCCTGACGTGTAGGGCCAATTTCCCTGAATTTGACAGATTCCACCACTTGGTCGGGGATTTTCTGCGCTAAGGTATCTGATAGATTACCTACCAGAAGCAGCGTGGTGAGTGCTGCCATGTTTTTTAAGGCTCTTTTAATTTTGTTCATCTTTTTCTTTAAGGTTGTGCCAGTTAAATTAAATAAAAAAAAGCGGGTACAAAGCTCCAAAATGTCAATCGGTAAAAAGGCGCTTTGAAAACGTACTTTCAATACAGATTCTGATTGTTTTTTACTTTTATACTATTCTATCAAGCTGAATATTTAGCTTATTTAAGTGTTCAATAAATCTTTTCTTAACTTAGAATTTAAAAGATTTTCAAACATTTGATGAAAAAGAACAGCTCATATTCTCTCAATAAGCCCCACTACCTATTATTCTTCTCTTTCTTATTTTTAAGCCTTTTTGCTTTTCAGGAAAAAGAAGAGGGAAAAACAACTCTATACCTAATTGGTGACTCTACCGTCAGAAATGGTGGAGAAGGAAATCTCCAACTCGGATGGGGAAATGTATTGCAAGACTTCTTTGATAGTACAAAGCTAGAAGTTAGTAATCAGGCTATGGCAGGCAGAAGTACACGAACTTTTATTAAGGAAGGTCGCTGGGAACGTGTTTTGGAAACATTAAAACCCGGAGATTTTGTAATGATGCAGTTTGGTCACAATGAAGGTTCTGAACCTGACACGACCAAAGCTGGCTATAGAGGAGTTTTGAGAGGCATGGGTGATGAAACTAAGGAATTGACCTGGCCTGATGGAACAAAAGAAACAGTACATACCTATGGTTGGTACCTTGAAAAATTTATCACAGAGACTATTGCCAAAGGCGCTACCCCTATTGTCGCCTCCATGATTCCTAGAAATAAATTCCAAGATGGTGATGTGGAAAGAGCAGATCAGGATTTTGGTAAATGGGCAAGGGCCGCAGCCCGCAGACACGGTGTTCCATTTATTGACCTGAATAATATCATTGGGGATCAATATGATCAATGGGGACCCGCAGTTGTCAAGGGTCTTTTCGAACGAGATCATACCCATACCAATGAAGCCGGAGCAAGAATCAATGCATTTTATGTCACTGAGGGAATTCGCTCTTTAGAAAACGTTAAACTGAAGGATTACCTACAAAAAGATATGCCTACCCTATTTCTAATTGGAGACTCTACAGTTAAGAATGGGCAAGGAGATGGCGCAGGTGGACTTTGGGGCTGGGGAGATTTCTTAGCTCCTTATTTTGACGAAGAAAAGATAAAAGTCCAAAATCATGCATTAGGCGGCACCAGTAGCAGAACTTTTCAAACCTATGGACTCTGGGAGAAAGTATTGGAAAAATTAGAGCCTGGGGATTATTTAATCATGCAATTTGGCCATAATGATGCAAGCCCGCTTGCTGATACTCTAAGAGCCCGAGGTACGATTAAAAGTTCCGGTTTAGAAGCGGAACATATTTATAATCCAATCACTCAAAAGCAAGAAACTGTATATTCCTATGGGCAATATCTCAGGCAGATGATTTATGAGGCAAAAGACAAAGGAGCCACACCGATTGTTTGTTCTTTGATTCCTAGGAATAATTGGGAAGATGGGAAAGTGAACCGAGCAGATGAAGATTATGCATTATGGGCAAAACAAGTCGCACAAGACACCAATACTCCCTTTATAGATTTAAATAAACTCGTTGCTGATGAATATGACCGCTTGGGAGAAAAATATGTGAGAGAAAATTTATTTAATAAATCTGATCATACACATACCATCAAAGACGGAGCAATTCTCAATGCTGAAATAGTTGCTGAAGCTATCGAAAACATCAACTCAATTGACTTAAAGTCTTTCTTGAAAAACTAAATCATGAAACGAACTCTTGCTTTTAGAATGAGACTAATTCCTGGATTTGAGGAGGAATACGAAAGAAGGCACAGCGAAATATGGCCTGAATTAGTTGCTTTACTTAAAGACACGGGAATCATTGATTATCAGATATTTTTGGACAGGGAAACTTCCAATCTTTTTGCCTTTCAGGTAATCGATGGAGAGTCTAACTCACAGGATTTAGGAGACCATATAATTGTACAAAAATGGTGGAGCTATATGGCAGATATCATGGAAACCAATCCAGACAATTCACCTGTGACTATTCCATTGGAAAAAGTATTTAACCTCTAATTGAACCCACAATGCCCTTAAAAACCATTTTCCTATTTGTATTATCTCTCTTTATATTTTGGCCATTGACTCCAGATAAAGAGGAAGTAAAAAAACCTGAAGACTGGCCAGAAATCACACAAACTGCCAAGCCATGGACCCGATGGTGGTGGATGGGAAATGCTGTGGATGAAACCAATCTTTCCAGCTTACTGACGAATTATCAAGAATCAGGTTTGGGAGGTGTGGAGATTGCTCCTATTTATGGAGCAAAAGGATATGAAGATAGGTATCTGGATTTCCTTTCTGATGATTGGCTAGACATGCTTGATTTCACTATCAACAAAGCAAAAGATCTTGGAATGGGGGTTGACATGACCCAGGGTACGGGTTGGCCATATGGTGGGCCGCAAGTAGGAAGGAATGAAGCTGCCAGCAGAATGATTATTCAGGACTATTCCCTAAAAGCAGGAGGAAAATTGAATTCCCCTATCCTATTCCAAAGAAAAAGTGAAAGACAGCCCATGGCCGAACTGATTGCGGTTATGGGATATAATGACAGTGGAGCTGCAATAGAACTCACAGAGTATCTTGATGCTCAGGGAAATTTAAATTGGGAAGCAGATGGAGATTGGGATTTAAAGGCAATTTTTTTGGACAAAACGGGTCAGATGGTCAAAAGAGCAGCTCCCGGTGGTGTAGGTTTTACCCTTGACCATTTCAGCAAATCTGCAGTAGATGCTTATAATCAGTATTTTGAAGAGAAAATGGCTTCGAAGGATTTTGATATCCGGGCATTTTACAATGATAGTTTTGAAGTATATGGGGCAGATTTTACAGCCACTTTTTTCGAAGATTTTGAAAGACTTAGAGGCTATGACCTCAAGCAATACTTACCCTATTTAGAAAGTGAAGAAAATAGTGAAATGGTTCGAAGAGTTAAATCGGACTATCGAGAAACCATCAATGATTTATTGATCTCTAATTTCACAAGGAATTGGACTTCTTGGGCACATAGTCAATCAAAACTTACCAAAAACCAAGCCCATGGATCTCCCGGTAATTTATTGGATTTGTACGGGGCTGTTGACATCCCGGAATGCGAAACTTTTGGCTCCAGTTACTTTCCGATCCCCGGACTAAGAAGAGACAGTGCTGATATCAGAAATGTTGATCCTGATCCAATCATGCTCAAATTTGCCTCCTCTGCGGCACATATTAAAAGTAAGAATTTAACCTCCTCAGAAACCTTTACCTGGTTAGGTGAGCATTTTAAATCTTCCTATTCTCAAATGAAACCGGAAGTTGAACAAGCCTTCTTAGCGGGTGTAAACCATATATTTTACCATGGGGTGACCTACAGTCCTTCAGATGTTTCTTATCCAGGTTGGTTATTTTATGCCTCTTTAAACCTAACTCAGAATAACAGCCTTTGGCCTCATTTTAATGAGTTCAATCAGTTTATCACAAGATCTCAATCCATACTTCAAGCCGGAAATCCTGACAACGAGCTATTGGTTTATTGGCCAGTCTATGATGTTTGGGCAGAGCCAAAAGGAAAAATGGAAATGATCACGGTTCATGCGGTAGACGAATGGCTACATTCCACCGAATTTTACCAGCTTTCTAGCAGTCTGATGGAGGCTGGCTATTCCCTTGATTTTATCTCAGATGAAATGATCGCCTCTTCGAAAGCAGTTCAGGGAAATATTCAAACTTCAAAAAACAATCAAGCCAAAGTGTTGATTATCCCGGAAACGGAGTTTATGCCTATGAGCACTTTAGAAAAAATAATTCAATTGGCCCAGAATGGGGCAAAAGTAATTTTCCAGAGCAAACCAAAATCCATTCCTGGGATACATCAGAATCAAGGAGCTTTGCAAAGCTCATTTGATCAACTTTGGGCATCACTAAACTTTCAAAATGGCGTTTCTCAACAAGGAAAAGGAAACATTACTTTAAGTGATAAAATCTCAGAAACTCTGATTAAACAGGGAATAAACCGTGAACAACTAGTTGACGCTGGGTTAGATTTTATTAGAAGAAAAACAGTAAACGAGACCTATTATTTTATCGCAAATCACAGTGCAAATACCGTTAACCAGCGGATTAATCTGGCAAATGAAGCAGAGACAGTCATTCTAATGGATCCATTGACGGGCAAAACTGGAGTTTTAAACTCTGTATTATCTGCAGGTCAAACATCTATTGATTTATATATGAAATCAGGTGAATCCATTTTCTTAAAACTATTGGAAAAGGATGTAAGCACTCAATTAGAAGAATGGCCTGATTACAGTGAAATCCAAGGAACTTATGACCTATCAGAAAACTGGAAATTAGAATTTGAAAATGGTCAGCCTGAACTTCCAGCACCTATGCAAATGGATGTGATTTCACCTTGGACAGACCGAGGAAATGTAGCCGCAGACAATTTTTCTGGACAAGCCACCTATTCTACTACTTTTGATTTTGATAAAACAGAAGGAAAGAGTTATTTATTAACCATAGATCAAGTCTATGAATCTGCCAAAATCAAAATCAATGGAGAATATGCAGGTGGGATCTGGAGCATCCCCTACCAACTGGATATCTCAGCGCATCTAAAGGATGGACAAAATACTATGCAGATTGAAGTAGCCAATTTAATGGCAAATAGCATTCGATACCTGGACCGGAATCATATTGAATGGAGAAATTACCATGAAATCAATTTTGTCAACATCGACTATAAACCTTTTGACGCAAGTAACTGGAAGACAATGCCTTCAGGAATCGGAGGAAAAGTAAAAATCTTAGAATTTTAAAAATGGCTTTTTGCCAAGATCTCCTTTAGTAGGTATTCCAAATAAAAATATTCACTAAGTTTATCTTTCATTTAATATTAAAGCTTTTAAATGTCAAATTTCCCCAAAGTCAATAAACCTTGGAAGATCAGTGTATTATACCTGGTGATTGGCGTAATGTGGATAATTTTTAGTGATAAAATTGGTGATTTATTATTGAGTGAGAGTGTCAGGGAAATGTCCCAGTACCAACTAATAAAGGGGATATTTTATGTCTGTCTTACTAGCTATCTTCTATACCTTTTGATTAAAAACCTTTATAGTCAGGTCAACAATAGGAATCAAGAAATACAACTTCTCTTTTCCAATCCCAATTTAGGTTTAATGAAATTAAATGAGGAAGGAAAAATCATCTATGTGAGTGAGAACATTTCTACCATCACAAAATTTTCTGAAAGTGAATTAAAAAAGCTCCATATCACGGATTTAACTCCTGAAGAATTCAAGGAAAAAGAACAGATAGAGTTTGACGAAATAACCCATTTACATAAGAACAAGGGGTTTTCACTGATTAAATATGTCAAAGGTAAAGAAGGGGATATTTCATGCTTCAAGGTTTACGGAATTAGAGGATACAGTGAAGTAACAAATGAAATAATCTATATCGCTGCCTTTGAAGATATTACGGAGCAAATGGAGTTCCTTAAAAGGTTAGAGTCTCAAAATGAAACACTCCGGGAATTAGCCTCAGAGCAATCACATTTAGTTAGGGCACCCTTAACAAGGATTTTAGGGATTACTGACCTCATCCAAAACTATGAATTGGATGAAGATGAAAAAGAGGAGCTTTTAAAAAACCTACATATATCAGGAAATGAGTTAGATGAGGCGCTCAGAGAGTTAAATAAAAAAATGGGTACTCAGAACAGGTAATACTCAATCAGTTATTGTTGAAGATGCATCTGGAATTCTTCTTTCAAGTTGTTGAAATAACCCTAAATCATCTGGTGTGATTATTATCTGCTTCTCTGATTTAGTCACTAAAAGAACCTTATTTTTTCGCTGTGTGGCATAAAAGGTAACTTTACCGATTCCTGGAATGTAAAACCTACCGTAATACCCAAAAAGCCCTCCAACCCCAAAAGTTCGAATGGTGCCTTTTGTTTCTTCCTCATTTAAAACCCTCATTGATTTAATATCGGAAAGAGAAATTTCCACCTTATCCATGAGTCGATGTATGGTCAATTTCCCTTCACCAATCGTATAGCGTCTGGGAGCAAAAACCCATGTTCCGATTAGTATTCCAATTAAAAGAACAAGAACTCCAATATTAATAAATAGGGTGGTTTGATCCCCGCTAGCGGCTTCAATTGAATTATAACTTCTATATCCAATGTAAGCAAACAGCGCAATGACCCCTAGCGTAATTGCTTTTGCTAAAAAATCTAATGATGCCTTATAATCCATATCTTAAAATAATATGAAATTCTAAGGAGTCAAGGGGAATCCCATTGAAAACTCATTTTAACAATATTGACTATTCATTATTTAAAAAGGTAAGAATCATCAATAATTCAGCTGAGCCATCCAATGTGGGCTCATTGGTACTATAATCCTTCCAATCATCCATGTATTTGACATGATCTGGTTGCAAATGATCATACTCATCTTCTTCCGAAATTTCAATTCCCAACATTTGATCATGAATTGAAGACCAAAGTGGTCCATCGACTAAACTTCCTTTGACAGAAATATTCAAAAGCTTCCAAAACGGCATATGAACGTCTACCGGAAAATCAGCATTTTCGGGAAGTCCAGTAATCATACTAGTTCCCCAAGGATTCAAACCAAGCAACCAATTCATATGATCAATCAGAAGAGGTCTATATTTTTTTGAGCCCGTCATTTCCTCATATAACATGGCTTGAGTTGAGACAGCTGCTGCTAAATTATTTGAACACCAGATAAACAAATGTCCAACACCATAAGGATTGCTTTTGGATCGTTCTTGAATTCTATCTAGGTTATGCTCAAAATATTCAATCATTAATTTTTTATCCTCCTCTTTTCCCACTTGCCAAAGCGCATAATGCCCCATGTTGACATAAGGGTACATTTCATAATGATTGGCAGAATCTCTTTCCATCCAAGACCATTCTTTGATGATGGATGCATAGCGGCGAGCATCTTCTAATAAGAATTTTTCCTTCGTAATCTTAAAAAGCTCAGCAGCAGCCCACTCCATATCATCGGCCCAAGTATTTTCTTCATACCGATAGGGAGCACTAAAGCTATTCCCCTGCTGAAATCCTTCTTTCTCTTTTCCCATTTTGTACAGTTCCATGGCTGCCTTCAAACATTCTTGCGCAAAAGATTGATAGCCTTCAAAACTGATAAACACCTGATATCCTAGTGCCAAAGTAGCTGCGGAACGTCCAGCAAGATTTCCTATTCCCGTAGCTTCACTTTTATACTCAGAGAGCCCTTGGGGTTTCCCTGTAGCAAAATAAACGGGTCGGAAATTATTTGCTCCCCAGCCATAGTCTGCATTATCCTCATGTGGTAATTTGAATCCTCTATGATCCCTGTCATCGGCAACCTGATGAAAAAGCTCATTAGGGCCAGGATGTAATTTCAAAATCCATTCAAGCCCCCATTTGGCCTCATCAAGAATATCAGGAAGTCCATTGGATCCTTCCAAGCCTCTATCATCCACATGGTCCATGAATTTTTCAGGATTCATTTGAAAGGTCATCAATAATCTTGCAGCAGTATTGCTACTTGTGATCAAATATTTCAATTGATCCCCTGCATCATGCCAACCACCTCTTGCATCCACTTTGGTAGAATCTGGAAAGAGGCCAAAGAAGCTGAGACCATCCATCTGATGACATTCTTTTTCCGTCAAAGGATTAAAACCACAACGCTGCGTTCTTATAAATGAAACGACATCTTCTTGCCAGGCAGGATAAGCACCTATATTGAAAATTGGACTTTTTAATTCGGCGTTTTCCAATTCTAAATAATACGCTCCCAAATCCTTCACCTCAGAAAAGTCGATAGAATAAGAAAATGGAAATGGTTCCCAGGAAGCCTCAGTTTTACTTCCTGTAAGTTCTTTTACCAAAAGACCTGATTCCGTCTTCAAAGACAATTTAGGATTACCCAGTTCCACTTTACTAAGAATTAACCCCGTCTTTGGCATTTCCTTGGGATATCCGGCAAGATTTACTCTGATTTCCATTTGGGATTGGGCAAAAGAGCCCTGAACACATAGAAATACTAAAAGTACAAGACCTGCTATATTGGAAGTAATGTTTGAGTAGTTTACCATTTATTGATCAAAAAAACGAAAGGGGTGGTTTAAAGCTTAATTAAATTGGAAAACAGAATAGAAAATATAATTAAGAAATCTCTTAAAAAATCATTTTAACTAATAATAACATCTTTACTCCAAATTATCCCCCTACCCGATTTCCTGATCACAGTTAAATTAAGAAAGGTCTCTAGCTATCTCGTTTCAAGAAACCATTACGGCGACCTATCTGATGGGCGATCATCAATTAAGTGAAAAACTCTCCGTAATCGGCGGACTGAGACTGAAGCATACTGTGATTGATTACATCGGAAATATCTTTGACATCGATAATGAGACAGTCAGTTCTGCAGAGACAAGTATTGAAAAACTTCGGGATCTACTTAAACTATACCTTTACTAAATCCAACACTACCGGAATCGAAGGTAGAGAAAGTGAAGATTTGGAGTTGTCTTTTGAAAATAAGAGATGGGTTATGAGAGTTTCATTAAACTATGCCTCTGATTATCTGGATGAATTGGGTGGAGAAGGATTTGAAGATAGATTCTACGATCAGCAGATTTTCCTTGATGTTAATGCTTCCTATGCCATCACTCCTAAATGGAGAATATTTGCCGAAGGGAATAACCTGACCAATCAGCCTTTGAGATATTACCAAGGAATTCAGTCTAGAACTATGCAATCTGAATACTATAATTCCAGATTCAACTTTGGATTGAAATTTGACCTTTTCAACTAAGGTATAAATCCTATTATCCCAAAAGACCAACCGGAAATCGGTTGGTCTTTTCTTTTGGTACCCATTGAATTTCACATCTACTTAGGACGAAAAACTGCCTGGGTTAATGATTAATCCAGTTTTTCCACTCGAGTAGGTGTATCTTCTCCACTGATGATACTTTGGCTACTGATAGCGATGGCTTTGATAATTTCAGTCATATTCACCATATCCAAGGTTTCAAACTCATCACTTGCTTTATGATAATTGGGTTCATCATTTGGAGGCTCTTCCATTTTAGCGGTGGAAATGGTATGTGCCGGTACTCCTAAGGCTGCCAATGTTCTATTATCACTTCTATAAAATAAATTTTGCATAGGATAAGGATCAGGCTCAAATTGGAACTTGGATCCACTTAAGTTTTTCTGCAAAATTTCTCCCATGCTACTTTTTTCAAACCCTGTGATGTAGGCGCTATTCGTTCCCCATTTACTGTCCGTACCAATCATTTCGATATTGAACATGGCCACCACTTGGTCTGGGTTCAACTGTTTTGAAAAATAAGTACTCCCGAAACCTCCTGATTCCTCGGCTGTAAATGCCACAAAAATCAAGGTCCGCTCATTGTCTTTAAGCTGATTAAAATACTTGGCAAGCATCAATACAGCGGTTGTTCCAGCAGCATTATCATTAGCCCCATTATAAATACTGTCTTGATTAGCGCCAGCACTTCTAATGCCTATATGATCATAATGCCCACCAAAAACCACATATTCATCAGGCTTACTCTTACCAGGAATCATAGCCACTACATTTTTCAACTCTTCCTCCATGAGTTCATTCTTCACTTCTAATTGAATAGATTGTGGATCCAAATTAGGAGTAAAAATGAAAATCTGAGATACTTCAGAAGGGAATTTTGCTCTACTTGAGCTCCTTTTCAACCGATCATAATTATCTAAATGAGAGGGGTCTATCAACACGATCAAGTTCTTTTCTTCACGAAGTAAAGGGAAAACACTTTGGTTAAACTGATCATCTTGTTCAATACTCACCAGTTCATAGCCAGTAAATGAATCGAGATTTAATTCTGCTTTTGTGGTATTTACAATGACATTTCCAGGACTTAAATCTTCACTTTCAATGCTACCTGAGATTTGCTCGGGCATGGTTTTGATCATGGTGAAGTTTTGAAAATAAGAATCCTCTCCTTTCAAGTAGGGCAAATCATTACTCTTAAATTCCGAAGCAATAAAATCTGCTGCTTTTTCCAAACCCGGTGTAAAAATCTGCCTGCCTTCCATATCATCAGCTGACAGTGTTTTTTCAATCCTTCCCACTTCCTCCACATTTATGATAGATTCAATTTTTGGTTGGCAAGAGTATAACAATGCCGTAAATGCAGCATAGATTAAAAGTGATTTTTTCATGATTTGGGGTTTATAATCTTATAAATAAAGATTCTGGAAATTTTCCCTCAAAAATAACAGGATTCAACTAAGTTTTATTAGAGCATGGGCTTTGCACTATTCTTTAATTCAAAAATCCTAAACTATTCTAAATACTGTACCATCTCCACATGCTCAATCCCATCTTCAAGATAAACCTCTCCTTCTTCTTTAAATCCTAGAGAAGTATAAAAAGCCCGAAGATAAGTTTGGGCGCTTATTCTTACTCCACAGGGAGCAAACTTCTGAGAAACAAAATCTAGAGCCTCCGCCATCAATTTCCTACCTGCTCCTGTTCTTCTAGCTTTAGGGTCGCTCACCACCCTACCGATTGAAACTTCTGGGTAAGATATTCCGGGAGGTAGAATCCTAGCATAGGCCAACAAACTATCTCCATCCTTGATCATCAAATGATAGGAATGCTGGTCTTTATCATCTGCATCCTGATAAACACAGTCTTGTTCGACGACAAAAACTTCATTTCTCAGTTTAATAATTTCATAAAGTTCATGAACACTGAGTTCATTAAAAAATTTCACTGTACTTGTTAAAATCATCTAATCTAAATCTTAGGTAAAAGCGAACAATGTCTCAGTTAAGAAACCGTATTTTTCGATAAGAGAACAAGTATAGATCAAAAAATTGAGGCTTTCAACACTTATTCTCCCCTATTGATTTTCCGCTCCATCTCCTCTATTTTTTTTCTTAAAGACAAGGGCCTCATGTCTGTCCATACTGACTCAATGTAGGAAAGAGATTCTTCTTTGGTTCCTTTGGGTCCTGTAGCTTTCCATCCCAATGGCAATTCCCTGTCAGCCGGCCAAATGCTGTATTGTTCCTCGTGATTAATAACTACCTGAAAAATGGTTTTATCATCGAATTCCATAATTTTTTAAAAATTGAATGTTGAAAAATTAGTTAAAAACTGAGAGGGGATTCTTATTACCCTCAAGTAATATTATCCCCTCAAAATATAAATCCCTAATCAATCTGTTGATTAAAAGAATCCTTATCCTTCCTCTACTGCCCCTAAGTTATTATCCGAATAAAACTTATCCCTGTGGGCTTGAAACTCCTCTTCCAAGGTAGAAACCAAAGAAAGATTATTATCCACATTCTGCCACATATCAGGCAATCTCTTTTCCAAAAGTCCTACTCCCAGATTGATATTATCCGCTTCTATTTTGGAAATCTTTTTTAAAACCGATGTTTGACTATTCTTCAAATCATCTAGCTCCCTGAGGATTTTATCCATCATTTCAAGCTTTTCTCTTTTCTCCATGGTATTTAAATTTTGGGTTATTGATCTGATATTCAGATAGAAGATACAATATTTATTATGCACTTTAAAATCCCATAAAGTTCTAGTTAGAAATAGACAGGATTCAATTACCAAGAAAAGAGTAAACAGATTGAATGATTTATCCCTGATTTATTGATGGGGTATTTGCCAAAATTGATGCAAAAACAAAAGATGACGAATAAGCTTTTTGATACTTCAGGCTTGCGATTCTTTTAATTAGGAATTGGGTAACACCCACAGGAAGGCTAGTAAATCACCAACTCATCGACGAACATAAAACCTGACTGGGTGTTCTCAGCTTTGACCTTGATAAATCGTGCAGTTTTTCCCTCAAGAGCGGCGCTAAAATTCTTGATAATTAAACCTTCATCGCTTGGAGAAACATCATTTTCCAAATCCAAAACCTTCTCAAACTTGCCCCCATCCTCTGAAAGCCAAACTTCCACAGAACCTGGTAAAAACACGCCTGGGCCTTTTAACTGCATAAATCTGGCGGAAAAAGAGCTTAGCGAAGTTACTTCTTCCATATCTACTGTCACTTCTATATCCGAAGTAAATCCCTGCCAATACCCATCTGCATAAGAATCTCCACCTCTATAACCATCCGTCAAGGTACCTGCATCTCCCGCCGCATAAGAAGGATTCCAAGGTTTCTCATACAGTACCGGTTTCCCAATTGCCTTATGGAAATCCACTTCTTTATTCAAAAATGGCTCTTGAGCACCGTTCTCATCAAAAATTGCAGCAACAATTGATGCTGATCCCTCCACAAAAAATTCACCTTCATACAAATTTGAATCAGTGGTAGGAATGCTTCCATCTAGCGTATAATAGATGACTGGGTCAATTAAGTCTGTTTCAAAACTGATTCCGATCTTTTTATTCTCTATATCCACATTCATAAATGGAACCAGTTCATAACTTGGCGAAAATTCATATTTGACACCTAGTTGATCTAAATGCTCCAACTGTGGCTTTAATCTCTTCTTGAAGGAACTCCAGTCTTGCTGAGTTTGCGTTGACCAAGCCCTCTCAGCCAAGGCAAGTACATTTGGAAAAAGCTTGGCATCTGCCAGTTCCTCCGATGGAATAGTCTCTGTCCATAAGCTGGCTTGCAAACCTTTCACCAAATTCATTTTTTCCTGTGGAAATTTAGAACCTAGCAATTCCTTGGTGTAAACATTATAAAGTTTGGTTTTTGGAGTAGAGAAATAGAATGGATTACCAGCAGCTATAATTATTTCATTTCCATTTGCTACCGTCTTTTCCGGTACATTTGCCACCCAATTTCTCCAATACATCACTTTCAAATCAGAAGGAATTCCTCCCCCCAAGGCATCATCCCATACAATCACTTCTTTCCCTTGACCTTGAAGGTAATCCGTTACTCTTTTCACAAAATAGCTTTGCAAAGCCTCATAATCTTCAATCCCCTCCTTCTGCATAAACTGGGTGACAGCTGCAGATTTTTTCCAATCAGTTTTATCCACCTCATCCGCTCCTATATGCACGTATTTAGAAGGGAAAATAGCTATTACCTCAGCTAATACATTTTCGACAAAAGTGTAAACTTCCTCATTGATGGGACAAAGTGGAGTGGAAAACACATCTCCCCATGCGGACTCACCATTACAGGTAAGCTCAGGGAATATATCAATTGCTGCCATCATGTGCCCTGGCATATCGATTTCAGGAATGATCTCTATGTGCCTTGCACTTGCAAATTCCACAAATTCCTTAAGTTCCTCCTGAGAATAATACCCTCCATAAATGGTCTTTCCTTCCCTCTCATAAATATGTGCTGGGTCGATGGCAAAGCGCGGATCTTCCTTTGATCTTTCTATACAAATGGAATCCTGCTCATTGAATTCCCGCCACGCTCCTTTTTCCGTCAGTTCGGGATATTTTTTGATCTCAATTCTCCAACCCTGATCATCAGTCAAGTGCAGATGAAGCTTATTTAGCTTATACAAAGCCAACAAGTCCACATACCTTTTCAAATAATCCATGGAGAAAAAATGACGGGAAACATCCAGGTGCATGCCTCTCCATTCATAGTTGGGTTGATCCTTAATTTCCAATGCAGGAATTAGGATCTCACCAGAATTTTGATCTTTCTCCGAATTGGAAACCATCAATTGCTCCAGCGTGATGATACCGTAAAAAATCCCTTTAGAGTCAGATGCCTCCAATCGGATCTTTTCTTTATCAATGGATAAACGATAAGCTTCTTGCCCTGATATCTGCTCTGATTTGATGATTTCAATTTGGGTGCTTCCAGCCTCTTGGGTCAGTTCTTCTCCAAGTTGGCTTTTTATTAACACCTGAAAAAAAGCCAGTTCTTGATCAAATCCATCAGAAGATTGAAAGACCAATTGAGTAGATGAACTCAGCTTAAATTCTCCGGAACTAACATTCATTTCAGTAGGCATGGGAACCAAAGAAATTTCTTTTTTCCGGGGTTCGCTACAGGAAAATAATAGACAAAAAGCGAGGGATAGGATTAGGAGGTACTTCAAAGGAATTAAATATAAATGAACCTCAAAGATAGGAAGGAAATTATGAGTTTAAAGCCTGCCTAGAGGAGTTAGGTGGGAAGTTGAGTGTACAAGTATGTGGTATCTGGTATATGGTAGGTGGTATTTGGGATATAGTGAGTTTAAAGCCTGTCTACCGAAGGTAGGTGAAGAGTTTGAGGTTGTTAGTTCTGCCGCGACAGACAAGTCTTGATTGTTGGAAACGAATCTAACTCCCCCTTGGAGAAGCAATTTCGATTGGATGAAAGTCGATTTTAAAGGAATTAAATATAAATGAACCTCAAAGATAGGAAGGAAATTATGAGTTTAAAGCCTGCCTAGAGGAGTTAGGTGGGAAGTTGAGTGTACAAGTATGTGGTATCTGGTATATGGTAGGTGGTATTTGGGATATAGTGAGTTTAAAGCCTGTCTACCGAAGGTAGGTGAAGAGTTTGAGGTTGTTAGTTCTGCCGCGACAGACAAGTCTTGATTGTTGGAAACGAATCTAAATCCCCCTTGGAGAAGCAATTTCGATTGGATGAAAGTCGATTTTAAAAGGGGTTAGGGGGATTTAGTATTTGAAGAATGATGAAATTAAAAGATCCCATCAGGGTCAGATATTTTTAGCCCAGGCCCCGATAGCTATCGCGGGTTAACCCTGGGAAAAAGAAAAAGCGTGGTCCCCCAGCGCTGGCCCGGGATCGTCATTCAGAGACGTAAACATTACGCCAGCAAGATGGAAACAATAATATCTTCTTGGTGCTTTTGAAGGCCCTGCCTACCGCAGGCAGGCAAAAGTACCCAAAAGCCTTCGTCGCAGCAAAGCTTCTTCCGCACAAAGCCAACAGCCAGCCCCGCGGCTGCGACAGCCCAACCCGCAATCCAAGTGGCGTGTTTTGGAAAGACCCCATAGGGGTCAAAGATTTATAGCCCAGGGTAAGGAGGAACGACGAAACCCTGGGTAAAAAGTCATAGTATTCCCCAGCGCTGGCCCGGGATCGTCATTCAGAGAAAGGAAAGTTACGCCAGCAAGATGTAGATGAACGATGGTTTGTACAGCTTTTGGAAAAGCGGCAAAGTATGATAATCCGGCATCTGGAGAAGCAGGACAAGGATAGTTTATTGAACAGAAGCTAACGGAGTCAAATATTTATACCTGTCTGAATTTCTAAGAGACATAAGATTCCAAAAGAAATCCTTTAATCTCGTTCTTTTATAACTTTTGTCTAATTCGGTTTACACCTGGTTTCAAAGCAATTTCTTCCTCATTAAATTCCCAAATTCCAAGTAATCCTTCGGGCAATTCAATTTGTGCGACAAGCTCTTTACCAATCACCTGGTATTCTATTGAAATAGCACCATTGGGATGCGGCATAGAAGCTTTTAAATCTGTCAGGGAACCCAAATGAGGTGAAATCAAAACTGATTTAAACCCTACTTCAGCTGATTTAATCCCTGCCACTGAGTTTAATAAATAATAAGCTGGATGAGCACTCCAAGCATGACTATCCGATCTATCATGAGAAGGAAAGCCCGTTTCACCACAGGTTGTCAAGCCCCTGTCCAAGAAATCATACCAGAAATCCAGGTTTTCCAGGTACAATTCCTCTTGGTCAGTTTTCTGCATAGCCTTAAATAAAAAGAATGAAAAATATGAACTTGCCATTTCATCAAAATCCTTGAAGGATAACACTCTTTTTAATAAGTCTTTTTGTTCATTTTCTGGAACTACATCAGAAAGTATTGCCAAAATATTGGTATGCTGAGAAAAAACCTGGCTGTTGGGGTAGTCACTAAAAAGTCCTTTTTCTTCATCCCAGCTGTTTTCCCGAACAGCAGATTTGATTTCTTCCGAAATTCTGGCCCATTGCTTAGATTTTTCTCCATCACCCATATAATTATAAAGTTTCACCGCACAATCTAGGGTATGGACGTAATACATAGTAAGCATGGTGGACTGGACCATTTCCATTTGATCATTCGCTCTAGGTATTGAGCCTTTTGTGATACTCCAGTCAATGAAATTCTTGTTTCTAACAGTTCCAATAAGCCCTGTTTCTTCATCGAGATGCCTTTCATAAAACCCTAGAATTTTCTCCATATTGGGAACAAAAGGAAGTATAAAATCCATATCCCCTCGCATTTCATAATAATCCAACAAAGTTTGAATCCAGGCCATTGACCAAGTGCCTTGATCAAAATCAAATCGTGAGGGGTAGGCAGACTTAAAAAGCCCCGTTTCATTATTCTCAGATTGCGTGTATAGTCGAAGTACCTCTCTTAAGAGTCGATCATCTGTTGAATTATAGGTAGAGATATTTGCAATGGGTCTATTATCACCACCATAACTTAATTGCTCGTAATAGGGTGTATCGTAGTATGTTTCCCCTGAACACATTTGTAATGTTCGCTGACTGATCGTAAAAACCTCATTTAGTTTTGAATCATCGCTTACAAATGTTGCCATATCTGGGTAAGGATAACCAGAATATTCATTTATAAATGATAAAATTTCAAGGGGTGTATCTTGAGTTTCTATTTCCAATTTGACGTACCGAAAAGTCCTTTTCCATAAAGGTCTAAACGTTCTGGATGCTTTTCCATCTGTCTGGAAAATATCCCAAACACCATACATGGTCAAATTAGCCACCGAATCCCTATGTGCTTTGAGGTTTACCTCCTCGTATAGCGCCTCCGCATATTTAATTTTAATGGAGCTGTTTTCTCCTCCTGAAGTAGTAAGCTCAGGATATCCCATGGTCAAAACTTCAAAATCAATCAAAACAGTAGCCTCAGTATTGGAAGGAATGGTAATTTTACTTCGACCATTCCAAGCGCCTGATTTTTCATCAAAACCGGTTATTTCCTTGATTCTTTGAGGATAAACCGAATGGGATGCCATAAAAGGAATCTTTCTTGGGACTAGATTCCAGGGAGCATTTCCATCAAAATGTAGGGGTTCAGCATTGAGCCAGCAACTTTCATCGAACTGTAATTCTTCCCATCCCCAAGGGTATTTGTTTCCATCGACTTGGTCTCCACCTCCACAAGCATAAAACCCATAAAACCATCGTTCATCAAATAGCATTTCTTGATAAGAAATGACGGAATAGGCAGGATTTTCAAATACTTTCCAACTTCCATTTGTCCTCAAAAAGTCAAAATCTTCTTCTTCCACATCTAGCATAAAAGCAGTTTGAGCGGAGAAAAATGCCAAAGGTTTATCTTTTCCCCCATTGTAAACTAGTGCAGCAATTACATTATCCCCACTAGTTAAATAAGGGGCTATATCCAAAACATCATAATTGTAAGTCTTGAAATCTCCTTTTGCAGGTCCATATGACACCCGTTGTCCGTTGACGAATAGGTTATACCTATTATCCGCAGAAACGTGGACAAGCAGATTTTCAGGAATCTCTTTTAAGTCAAATGTTTTTCTAAAATGATAAACCCCGTAATCCGTCACATTTGCAGAAGGATAAGAAATCCACGGAGCATTTTTTTTGGTTTGAGCCTGAACCAAAAGTGGACTCAATAACAGCAGAAGTATGATTAAATATTTTTTCATCATTATGGGTTTTATCTGATTTGGAAGGACTAATAATCCGATTCCATAGCGTGTGTTAATTGGTTTATTCAGAAAAACTAAAATTCAACATGTCAATTCACTTGAATTGGTTCCCCTAACTCCTGAAGCGCCCATTCCAAAGCCCAGCTTGTAAAAGAGGCGAAATTGGCATCCTTATACTTTCTTTGAGAACCAGGTTGACTTAAATTTTTATCAAGCACCTGATACATTACTGGGATAGCAGGACGGGCATATGGACCAATTAATAACAAGTTCCTTGCAGCCATCAACGCTAACCAAGGCCTATCATCCTGAACCCATTTTTCCAACACTTCTACAACTCCTTCCTGATATCCAAAATGTGATAAGGTCTCAGCTGCAACAATTTGTACAGAGGCCGACTCATCCCTTAAAAGTTTCTCCAAAAGAACTGCAGTTTCCTCATTGATACTTTCCAATTGTCTAATTCCCATGACCGCCCAATATCGTACCCCGCTCTCTTGATCTTCTAACCCCGAAATGAGCTCCTCTTCAGTCGCAACCCCTACTTTTTCGGCTTCCAAGAGAATCTTTTCAACAGCATAATCTTGACTTTTTCCATATTCATAAGGAGTTGAGCTGCTACTTCTAGTCATATATTCAGCTTCTGCCAAAAGCCCTAAATCACGGGATTCCAATATCCAGGTGTGAAGTCTTGCTTGAAGCTTTGCTTTAATTTGATCATATTCTGGGGAATTGGCCAGGTTCTTTGTTTCAAAGGGATCACTTCTTAAATCATATAATTCCTCAATAGGTTTAGGTTCCCATAACTTCTGCTGTTCGGCATTGGTTTTACCGGCTTTCTCAAGATCTCTCAGTGCTTTGAAAGCCACTTTCACATCGGAAAAAATAAACCCTTCCTGAATATATGGCAGATGGGGCATAAAGTGTCTGATATAGATATAATCCCCATCTGTTACAGATCGAGACATTTCTACCATATCATCGGCCCTATCTCTAGCTCCAAAAGCAAATTCTCTTTGGCTTTTACCAATTGCTTGCGGACCTAAAAAGGGAGAGCCCTCAAAATAGGCTGGAATTTCTGCTCCGGCCAGGGAGAGAACTGTAGGTGCCAAATCAATGAAACTTACCAATTCATCCTTTTTTCCTATTAAGCTATCCAAACCCGCCCAATCTTGAAATTTTTCTGGAACAGACAGAATGAATGGTACATGCATTCCGGTTTTGTTTAACCATCTTTTGTATCGTGGCATACCAAAACCATGATCCGCAATAAAAAAGATTATGGTTTCCTCCATCAAACCATCCTTTTTTAGGGAATCCAACACCTCCCCTATATTTCTATCCAAAACCGTCAGTATATCATAATAATGAGCCCAAACTTCTCTGGTTTCTTTACTATCGGGATAATATGGAGGGAGTGGTACATCATTGGGATCATGAATTAAGGAAGGGTCTAAATCTTGAGTAAACCTTTTATAATTTTCTGGATTGTTTACAGATCCTTCATGGGATGGCCCAATATTGATAAAACTGAAAAACGGCTCGTTTGAAGTTCTATTTCTCCAAGGGGTGATTTGGGAAGACCAATAATCATAAATTCCCTCTGCTGAAAAATTATAGTCTGTTTTATCTCTGTTAGTAACAAAATAACCTTCTGCTTTCAGGAGTTCTGGAAGGGTATTGAGTTTAGAAGGAAATTCAATTTCTGACCTTAAGTGCTGTGTACCTAGTGAAGTGGGATAAATCCCCGTTATCAAACTGGACCTTGAGGGAGCACAAATTGGAGCAACTGTCCAGGCATTCGTATAAACGACACCAAGGGAGGCTAATTTGTCAATATTGGGAGTATATGCTAAAGGGTCTCCATAAGCCCCTAAAGCTGGACTTATATCCTCGGCTATTAGCCAGATGATATTGGGCTTCAAGTCTTTTGTTTGGGCAGATACAAATCCCAGACTTGCAGAATAAACAAGAAGACAAGTAAAAAGAACCTTTATACATCCTTGACCTTTTATATATGGTGTTCCTAAAAATGCCATTCCTATTGATTGTTTATTACAGGTTTGTTGGATTTACTAAATATCTGCGCTTTACCCCTGTTTACTGAACTAAAGAGGATCTCACTGCCGGAAGCAAGTTTAATTTTTTCTATGCTTTTGGCGTCGCCATTTACCAGAAATCCACTTTGATAGTTGGGTATGTTTTTGAAGCCAGTTTCTGGATTAAAAATCAAAACGCCACCTAAGGATGCATCCTGTCTTCCTGATTGAACTTCCATTCCATAATCATTTCCCACGTAGACCAGATCTAAAAAGCCATCTTGGTTTACATCAATGACTTCTCCGTCTAAAATAGGAGAAAATTGAGCCTCAACAGGTAGTGGGTGGGATTTAAAATTTAAGTCTCCCAAATTTTCAAGATAAATTGATTTGGCTGTCAACACCTCCTTTTGAAGAGCTTGGGCAAGTTCATCCTCTCTGAAAGTTTCCGTTAAAGTTGCTTTGGCATAACTTTCATAATTCGGAAATCGCTTTTTTATTACTGGAATTTGATTGATCAAAAGGTCTCGAGGTAATTTAACTACCTCATTTCCTTGATTAAAATAGGTTGTAATTGCTTCAGCTGTTCCATTATTATCGAAATCGTAATAATAAATTTTTGTGGCTTGGTTACTATCTGGCTTATAAAGTTGGTTCTCTCCCATATTCCCTATAATAAAATCCTCATCTCCATCCTGGTCAAAATCTCCGGGAATAATACTGCACCACCAGCCAGAAGAAACTAATTTGGAGTTACCCAATCTGCTTTCTTTTAGCTGTCCCTTGTTGTTAATAAAGATTCTAACATTCCCCCAGTCTTCTGCAAGAATTAAATCCAAGTAACCATCTTGGTTTAAATCTGAAAATTCCAAGTCTCGGACTATTCCGATTTTTTCACTCCAAGACTCCATTTGCAAGTCTTTCCTACTAAATTTCCCTGACTGATTGATCAATAAGTAAGTTTCTGAAGCTAGAGGAAAGTAACCAGGGAGAACTCCTCCTCCTATAATTAAATCTAAATCACCATCTAAATCAATATCACCTACTTTGATCATGGAAGTATTATTAGGGTGCATAGGAATAGCAGTGCTATCCAAATGAAATTCTCCATTCCCTTTACCCAAATACAATCTGTCCCAATATTCCGAGCTTCCAATTTCAGATTGACTGCCTCCACTGCCCACAAGCAAATCCGGAATTCCGTCACCATTTGCATCAAATATCAATGCGCTTGCATCATGGAAAGGAATTGATTCTTCAAATTCCATAGGTTGAAATGAAGAATTCCTATTTTGATAAAAAATACTTGCTGGGAATCCTTTCGAACCTCCAACAAACAAATCCATCAGACCATCTCCATTTAAATCTCCTGCTGCTGTCACGGGGCCATCTTGGGAGTACTTACGTGGTATTGCAGTTTGATTCTGGAAATCATTAAAATCCTGCTCCTGATGATCATAGTTTAATCCTTCTACAGAAGCACTTTGAAATAAAGGATCTATCGAATGGGTGACGAATGATGGCAAATCAGGACTGTTAGGATCATACTTGATGTCTATCTCAGAATTCAGTCCTTGAATATCTACAGACTGGAAACTTCGATCTGGCCATTGCACATAAATTGAGAAAACAGAATCTGTCTGTGTAAAACCAAACAACAACCTAGGGTCAATAGATGATTTATAACCGCGGACTGGAGAGTTCTCTAAAAACTGAATTCCATTTTTACTTTCAACCCAGACCTTAGCACCAATTGCATCAATATTCCCTTCTTTACCATGAAGCTTGACTCTTAGGTACGAGGCCTTATTGGGAGACTTCTCGATGGTTTGATTAACAAAAACAGAGGCAGGTTGGTCAATATTGTTAGTAATTAAGTCCATATCCCCATCATTATCCAGATCGACATAGACTGCTCCATTGGAAAAAGTCTCTTCCTCTAAGCCCCAGTTTAAACTTTGATCCTTGAATGAGAGGTCTCCCTGATTTTGGAATAAAAAATTATGAAGTTTCACACCTTCTAAACTCTCCATTTCAGAAATAATATCTCTTTTATTCGATTCTTTGGTTCCGAAAGCAGATTCTGATTGAGTATAAACTATGTAATCAAGGTTTGTGACATCCTTGCGATAGCCATTGGTAATAAAAAGATCTTTTTTCCCATCTAAATCAACATCTACAAACAAACTAGCCCAGCTCCAATCGGTTCTCGCAATACCCGCTAGTTGCCCTATTTCACTAAAAACACCCCCCTGATTTAACTGCAGTGTATTTCTGACATATTGTGGTTGATAACCTTGTTGTAGGGACATCTGAAACTGATTATAACTAGCAGGCATAAGCATCATTTTCTCCCTATAATTATCCATTGGCAACATATCCATGACCACTATATCAGTCCAGCCGTCATTGTTATAATCTGCTACATCGTTGCCCATCCCGTTAAAAGTCTGATGTGCCACACGGGTATTAATTTCATCCAAAAATGTCCCATTCTGCTGATTGATATACATCAGGTCATTGGATAAAAAATCATTTGAAACATATATATCAGGCCAGCCATCCCCATTTAAATCGGAGATTGTTACTCCCAGTCCCCAGCCCTCTTTTAAAATACCTGCCGATTTTGTTACATCTGTGTAATTTGTGTTTCCATCATTTCGGTAAAGCCTATCATTACTTTTTGCTGAACCATCTAAAACCTTCTGTTTAATATTTCCTCTGTTGAAAGATTCTAATGCATTATTTAAGACATATAGATCCAAGTCTCCATCTAAATCATAATCAAAAAATACAGCTTGGGTGCCATATCCAGGATCATCAATCCCATACTTTGCTCCTTCCTCTGTGAAAGTGAAATCACCTTGGTTTATGTAAAGCAGATTTCTCATTTCAGCTTTGTCAAAACCTGCAACACTTATATAAATGTCTGGAAAAGAATCTTGGTTGATATCAACTATGCTTACTCCGGTACACCAATTTCCTGAGGTATTGATCCCAGTACTTTCTGTGACATTTTGAAATTTCAAGTTTCCAAGATTTCGATATACTTCACTTGAAACCTGATTTCCAGTAAAAATCACGTCCATCAATCCATCCTTATCAAAATCTGCTATACCTACTCCTGCCCCATTGTACACATACTCATATACTAAGGCATTCAAGGAATCAGAAATTGAAATGGTGTTTGAAAATGAAATTCCAGAGGATTGAGAATCTAATTGCTCAAAAACTTGGAGATCTGAGGATTGACAGGCGGAAAGAAAAATAAAAAGGGCAATAAAAAGATTCCGTCGGATCATCTCAATTATTTCATTACTTGGGTTTAATCAACTAAATGGCTTTAGTTAAAAGCAGAAGGAAAGCTGGCTTCCCTTCTGCTTGAGTTTGTTGTATTAATCAATAACCTGGATTTTGCACCAAAGAGCTTATCAAATCAAGTTCTCTCTGAGGATATGGCTTTAATAAATTGGTCTCAGACCAATTTTCATTTGCAGGGTCACCAAAATCAACATCTTGAGGTATATTGATTACACCAGCTTGATGCCATCTCACTAGGTCAGCGTATCTATGTCCTTCAAATGCCAGCTCAACTCTTCTTTCATGCATGATAAATTCCATTGCTTCGTCTAAAGATGAACTTCCAGAACGTTCTTGCAAAATCTCACCAGTAGGATCCGCTCTCCTTCTGACCATATTTACATAATCCATCGCTTGTTGAACATTGTTATTTCCAAGCAATTCCGCTTCTGCAGCCATCAAATACACGTCTGCCAAACGAATTACTCGTTCATTATTCGATCCTGCATTTGGTTGCGCGTAAGCTACATAATCTAAAAGATATTTTGAGGGAGTTGCGCCGGTAATGGACCAAGTTGGACTATATGGAGTGCCGAAATAATCATCTCCTTCTCTATAGAAAGTAAAAGGAATTCTTGGATCATTTTCTTCAAACTCATTCTGAAGGTCTTCAGTAACGTGCATCCTTCCATAGCCTTGGCCGTTGGCTCCTGGAGCACAATTCCCCAGAAAACAGGAGGCTCTGAATACAATAGTTCTCCCTGTTCCGGCATGACCGATATTTTCATTTCCTGCCAATCCTTGATCCGTTGGTAACCATGGGTTAAAATCACCTCTTGTAAATTGAATTTCAAAGATTGATTCCGAATTATTTTCAAGACTTTCACTGAAATTATCTCCGAAATTATCCTGAAGTGAATAGGTACCACTATTGATTACTGCGTTTAATTCTGTTGCAGCCAAACTATACTTTTGTCGATATAAGTACACTTTTCCTAAAAATGCCTGTGCAGCACCGGAAGTTGCTCTTCCCACATCGGTTCCCGACCAAGAACTTGGAAGGTTTTCTTTTGCAAAGGTCAAATCTGCTTCTACCAAATCAAGAACTTCACCAGGTTGGCTATTCCCTACTTGAGAGTCTGCAATGGTAGTAATTAACTCAGAAATCAATGGAGGAGATCCCCAATTAGTAGCCAGGATAAAATAGAAATAAGAGCGAATAAACTTTGCTTCAGCTTCAAATCGGGATTTATCTTCATCAGATAGCTCAGAAGAAGGAAGTGAATTTAAAATCACATTGGATCTCATCACCCCTTTATAGCTTTCTGAGAAAATCCATCCAAAATCACCATTATTTGGCAGCCAATTAAAATCGTTATTACTATTAATTCCCTGCCCGCCGTGCCTACTGTCATCTGATGGATACTCTATTCCATTATAGAATCCTCTACCATTTTGCTCATAAAAGAGGTTTAGAATGGTGCTATATGGAGACAAAGATGCTGCCTCAAAATCTTCAAATGTTTTATAAAATGTTTCTGAATTTAATTCTCCCAAAGGCTGTAGGTCAAGTTTATTCTCACAGCCCATCGATATTCCAATAGAGAGAAATATTGCTAAAGTAATTTTTCTAGTTTTCATGTTATTGGAGTTAGAGATTAAAATTGAAGTTGGACACCCATTTGAATAATCCTAGGTTGAGGCATATTTCCTCCATCCGTTCCTGCTCCTATTTGGTTTGAATTCGATCCGTAAGTCATTACTTCAGGATCCATACCAGTATATTTTGTGAAGGTCAACAGATTAGATGCTGCCAAATAGATTCGGCCAATATTGAAACCGTTCATTTTGTCCAACACTGTTCTTGGTAGACTAAACCCTAACTGTACATTTCGAAGTCTTAAAAAGCCTGCATCTTCCACAAACCTATCAGAAAAACGGCCATTTTGATTTGGATCACCACTAATAGCTCTTGGAATCGAATTGCTCGTGCCTGGTCCTGTCCATCTTTCCTGAGATTCCACTAACATATTTCTACCGCCACCGGTAAGATTCAAATTACTTTGTCTTACCTGATTGTAAACCTGAACATCTCCTACCCCTTGCCATAACATGGAGAAATCAAAAGATTTATAGTTTAGGCCAATATTCAAACCATAGAAATAGGTAGGAATAGTTTTACCCAGGTAAGTTCTGTCATTAAAATCGATCAATCCATCAGGTTCTCCAGAAAACTGAGCGCCTTCTTCTCCAGGTCCGTTAACATCAAGAAATTTCACATCTCCTGGTCTAGGTCCTTGTGGAGCATTTTTATCCTCAAATCCTCCTGTGAAAATACCATCGATTTCTTCTTGTGTTTGATAAATTCCATCGGTTTTATAACCAAAGAAATATCCGATCGGTTGCCCAACAGCAGTTCTATAAGCTGCATTTGAGGAAAACTCCTCAATCCCTGGTGCCAATTCCTCCAATCTATTCTTGATGGTGGTAAAATTACCATTCAATGTTAATTGAAGTCCGTTTGAAAAGGTCTTACCATAACCAATTTCTATTTCTATCCCTTTGTTGCTTACGCTTCCAAGGTTTACTGGAGTACTTCCAAATCCAGTAATATTTGGTAAAGGCAATGAGTACAAGAAGTCTTTGGTTGTTCTATCATAATAAGTAACCAATAGATCTACTTTATTATCAAATAAGCCTAAATCAACTCCAAAATCGATGGTTTCCACTGTTTCCCAAACCACATCCTTGTTTACAAAATTAATTGGTGTTGGCGCCTGAATGGTTGTATTTCCGCTTCCATAATCCGGAGTCGTAGATACTCTGAAAATATGAGGATAGGATGTAGTATTTGAATTTCCAAGTTGTCCCCAACTCGCTCTGATTTTCATTTCTGAAATCAATCCTGACTCAGAGAAAAAGTCCTCCTGACTTACCCGCCAAGCAGCTGAAAAGGAAGGGAAAGTACCCCATCTTCTGTTATTTTCAGGTGAAAAGGCACTAGTTCCATCTCTTCTAATTGTACCGGTTAAAAGGTATTTATCTTTAAAATTATAAGAAGCTCTACCTAAATAACCTACAAAAGAACCTTGACCTGCTCCACCTCCTACATTAGGATCTCCACGACCGTTTTTAACTACTTGATAAAAGTCAGGAGCATTACTAATGAAATCACTTCCTCTTACTGCGAGAGAGGTATTGGTGTTTTTTTGATATTCTATACCTGCCAAAATATCAATAGAATGATCTCCAAAAACTTTGAAATAATTCAAAGTATTGGTAAAAACCTGGGAAACTGATTCTCCTCGGGAATCATTGTATTCATTACCTGGTCTATTTAAACCCACCTCAGAAACAAGATACTCTGGTCTCCATGAATCATTTCTAGTAGTCAAGTAATCAACTGAAACCATAGATTTATAGGTAAGTCCTTCAAAAATCTCCAACTCACCATAGATGCTTCCCAGCATTCTTGTCAACCTGTCATTGTTCTGAACAATCTGATTAATTCCAATTTGGTTAGCGATCGTAAGACCTGCCAAATCAGAATTCCCATCATACCCGTAACGGTTTCCCGGAATCGGATTAGCTGGATCCTCATAAATATTGAAAAAAGGTGGCATTGTGAGTGAATTTTGAAGTAAGAAACCATCACCTCTGCCATTCATACCTCTCTCAATTTCCTGATGGGAAACAGTAAATGTTTGACCCATTTTTAAGCGCTTATTGATTTTAAAATCAGAATTTGCTCTAAAATTATATCGTTTCAAGTCCCACTTTTGAACCGTCGCCTCTTGGGCAAAATATCCACCGGAAACAAAATAATTATAGTCATCATTACCTCCTGATATACTCAGGTTGTAATTCTGAATTGGGGCACTTTTATTTAATGCCTCATCTTTCCAATTTGTCTCATTGCTCCTATTTCTTACAGGACTTCCAGAGGCTAAATCAGGATGAAGTTCCTGATAACTTGGATCTCCAGGACTAAATCCATTTTGAACATTGGCAGCATCAAATGCATCCTGTGTCAAAGCAATCCATTCATCAGTAGAGTTATATTCATTGAATTTGGCAATGTTCTGAATGCCATAATACGCGTCAAAATTAACTGTTGGCTTGCCTTTTTTTCCTCTTTTTGTTGTGATTAAGACTACACCATTTGCTGCTCTAACTCCATAGACTGCGGCTGCAGAAGCATCCTTTAAAACTGAAATACTTTCAATGTCAGATGGGTTTATTGTAGTCAATGGATTAGTAACCCCATCTGAATTGTTTCCAACAGGAACACCGTCTACCACAAATAAAGGCTGGGTATTTCCTACGGTTCCAACTCCTCTTATCCGCACGGAAACAGGCGCACCTGGAGTTCCATCAACAGAAGTTACCTGAACTCCAGAAATTCTTCCTTGTAATGATTGGTCTGCAGAAGCAATAGGGACTTTGGTGATTTCGGCAGAATTTATTGTTCCAATAGATTCTGTCATTAATTTCCTACTTTTCTCGCCGTAACCTATGACGATAACCTCTTCTAGGTTTTGTGCATTTTCATTCAATGTCACATTAATAGAAGTCTGATTCCCCACTTCAATCCGTCGGTCATCAAATCCTATAAATGAAAAAACCAAGAAATCCCCCTCGTCAGCGTTGATTTCATAACGTCCCTCCAAGTCAGTCACTGTTCCTTGGGTTGTACCTTCTTTTAAGATAGTAACACCGGGGAGTGGTTCTCCATTAGAATCCCTAACAACCCCACTTATTAATATCCGTTCCTTTTCTTGAATGGTAACCCGGGTTCCATTTTTGTTCTGCTTAACATGGATATTATTATTGATTTGAATAAAGCTAAGTCCTGTTTTCTTCGCTAAATCCTCCAAAACATCATAAACGCTTTGTTTCCTTGCATTTGATGTCACCTTTTGGTTTAAATCGATTTTTTCTGAATTATAAGAAAATTCAAATCCTGACTGATTTTCTATTTTTCTAAACAGTTGCAACAATGAGGATTCATTTACACTCAGTGTTACATTTACTTGCTCAATCGTTTTTCTTTGTGCATTCCCATTACTTGCTAATAGAACCGTACAAAAAATCAATTGAAAAATGAATCCGTAGAGTAGTCTCTTAGATAGCATGATGAGTTGTCCCCGTATATATTTTTTCATATAATTGTTATGGTTTAAGTGGTCAAAAACTTGAACATTTGCCTGGAATGGTTAGCGCTCCTTCAGGCAAAAGAATTAGGCAGTTGGAAGTTCTTTTTGAACTTCTACTGCCTTTTTTTAGGTGCTATTAAGATATTTCATAGATTTTAGGTTTTGGGTTATAATGTTATTTCGACTTTCTTTCCATCTATATGGTATTGAATTCTGGAGGTTTGTTTAATCCCTTCCAAAACGTTTTTCAATATTTCATCGTGATATTGACCGGTGTAGGCCCATTTCTTACTTACTTTACCCCGTACGGAAATCTCTATCCCATACCAGTTTTCAAGTTTTGATTTCACCTCTGAGAAATCATCTTCATTGAAAATCAAATTTTTATCTTTCCAGCCCACAATTTCCAGAGAGTCAAATGTGGACTTGTAAAAATTGCCGTCTTTCTCCATGACAAGCATTTCCGAAGGGTCTAGAACAACTTGATTCCCCAAATTATCATTCACCTTTACTTTGCCTGAAACCAATGCTACAGCAAATTGATTGTTGGAGGATTGATTGACATTAAATTCAGTCCCTAAGACCTCTATTACTGCCTGATCCATTTGAACTTTAAATGGTCTACTTTCTTTGTTGACTTCAAAAAATGCTTCTCCTTTCAGTGTAACCACTCTTAAACTGTCAGAAAACTCATTCGGATAGATCAATTCAGAACCTGAGTTTAAGTGGATGATAGTTCCATCAGATAAACCAATGCTTGATTTAGTACCTTTTGGAATCGATTTGGTTATCCACTGAATTTCTGTTTTCGCCTCGTCCCCAGAACTATTGAAAATATCCCAAATCACCCAAGTGCAAAAACAGCATAGTAATACAGCGGCTACTTTTCGAAGAGAAAAAAAAGAGAACCATCTCCCCTCTCGTGTTGCCTTCTTATTTGTACTTACTTCACTCTCCTCAAATCTGATGATATTCTCAAACAATTCGAGGTATGCTTCATTTGATAATTCTGGTCTTTCTTGGTAAGTGATGCTTTTTATAAATTGAGCAGCTTCTATTACTATTTCTCTTTTATGAGGATTAGCTACAAGCCACTTTTCCCAAAAGTGTTTGGTATTTTCATCAGGGTTTTTTACCCACTGGACAAAAAACTCATCGCATAGAAAGTGTTCAAGTTTATAATCCTCGTATTTCATATGGTTCCTCTCAAATTCCATAGGAATCTAAATAGTAGGTTTAATAAATTCTTTTAAACTGGATAAAGCCCTATAAATCAATTTTCTAGCTGACTTTACCTCATTGAAATCCATTACTTGTGCGATTTCTTTATAACTCAATTCCTCTTCATAGAATAAGAGAATTGCCTGCCTTTGCTTTGTTGTCAATTTTTTTAAAGCTTCTTGTAATTGGATTTTTCTTTGGTTCTCAGATTCTCTTTGGATAAAAGAAGTTTCAGGTGATAATTCTATTTGGAAAAATGAATCCATCTGGGAATCATCTACAAGCATCTTTGAACTTGCATTTTTTCCGTTTCTAAGAACCTCCCTTTGAATAGACCTAAGTAAATACCCTTTGATGTTAGAAACTTCACTCAGACTCCCTCTCTTTTTCCTCAGAGAAATAAAGAGGTTTTGAATGCTGTCCTGAACCAACATTTGATCTTTAGAAAATTGACAGCCAAATTGAAACAATACCCCTGCATAAGTCCTATAGAGATAATTGAAAGCCATTTCATCTCCTTTATTGAAAGAATTCCAAACTTCTAAATCAGATTTACTTTCAAATATTTTTACAACTTCTTTGTTGTACAAAGAAATTCTGGCCGAAGAAATGGTCTTTTTGGGGTTATTGGGCATTGGAAAGTATTTAGCTTCCTTTTATAGTAAGAGACAATTAATAAAAAAATGACCCCAAATTATTTTATTTTTTTTAGAATATCACCCATTAAATTTTGAAACAAATACAGAATTCAATATAAATTATTTTTTATCACCTTATAATAGAATAAAATTCTATTTTCATAATCAATTGAAGGGATTACAAATTAAAATATTGTTCTACGCAGAAAGGTGGCTCTGGAATTTTATTTCAATTGGTTTCTCAAAACAAAAAATGGGGACCAGTCTTCAGACCATAGCTCCTGCTCTTTGGAATAATTGACTCCAGGCTGGAACATAAATGAACCAGTAAGAATATCTAAATCTCCGTCTTGATCAATATCACCAGAGGATATGGTCAACCATTTTCCCAGCAAGGGGATAGGCAATCTGAAAACTGCCTTATTTTCAAGTTCCAAAGAATCAAAATATAACCAATCCACCCTTTCATTATTTCTAAAATCAGGAAAGAAAGATACTACAGCCATTTCTAAGCTTCCATCTTCATCAAAATCTTCAGCCACAAGACTCATGGCTCCCGGGATTGGGTAAAACCAATTTAATTCAAGTTGGCTATCTCCACTTCCAAAATAAATCCTGACACCATGATACGGTTTAACAATTGGCGACAAATCTGCATTGTCTCCATTTACTAAAATGATATCTGGGTATCCGTCTTTATTAACATCTTTCACCGTCAAATCACTTAAACCAAATGCAGGATGAAACTCTTCTAACAAATGATTTTCAAACCTTCCCTCCCCTTTATTTTCAATCCAATAAAGAGATTCTTTAGCTTGTCCAAAACCAGCTAGGATATCCAGATCTCCATCAAGATCCCAATCAATTTGGATGGATTTCCTACAACCTGGTAAATTGACCAACAGCTCATTACTATCAGGTGATTGTATGCTTAATGCCCCTTCAAGATTCCCAAATTCTGATACAAGCCACTTTTTATTTTCTAAAGCATTTTGAACGTAAGGCCTAAAATCAACGGGTCTATTTAAGCTATCCAGTAGTAGGCTTGAAGTTTTTGAAGAAAGGTCGTAGCTAATCAATTCCCCTTTATAATAGTCCGAAGGGTCCATCTCCCCCATGGTTAGCACTTGAATAGTAGTAGAATCAATCCCAGTTAACTGAACAGGGGTGCTTCCCACATCTACTTCTTCTTCTACAATAAAATTCTGAGTATTAAGTCCATAGATTCTATTTAATCTATCCCCTATCCAAATACGGTTTGTTAAGGAATCAAATAAGACAAATGTGCTGAGGCTAGGTCTTTTTTCATCAAGTATTGGAGTTTCTACTTCGAAGCCAGGAATCCCTGGTGAGGGAATATCTAAAGGTGGAACAGTTAGGGATGAAGGTGCATTTGCTTCATAAAAGGCAACGATTGCCTCGTATTCCTTCTCTGAACTTTCAGAGTTATTTTTAGGTAGCCAGAATTTCCATTGATCTTCCTGTTCTTCAGAAATGAGATACGGTTTCATTGCCGGCAATACACTTGTAAGCCAAGTCTTTTTGTCAAGAATACCAGGTTCAGGATATAGATGACATGATCCACATTTAGATTCCGAAAGGACCCTCCCTTTCTCAATCAAATCGCCTTCCGAAAGTGAAATTACGTTTCCCTGATCTTTCTCCTGACATGAAAAAATGAGAATATATACAACAAGCCAGTACTTAGAATTAGAAAATGGCTTCATTAAAATATAGGAGGCTTGTTGATTTCATAATATGGTTTGAAAAACCTGTTTGAGTGAGTTAAGTAACTAAAATCAAACAAGAAAAGCTTAAAGCAATGGGGTTAATAAAGGAAAATCATTCTCTTATTCTTGAGACACTTCTATTTTAAAGAATCATACTTAAGCTAAAATGACCCCAAAATCATACCTACTAATTTTACTTTCTTCTCTAACAATCCTTTTATTTCACTCTAATAGTCTAAAGGCAAACCCGAGGTCTTGGTTTGTTTCACCAGATCAGGAGCAGCAAGGAAATGGAACATTAGATCAGCCTTTTAATACCATAGAACGTGGATTATCAGAAGCAACCCCAGGAGATACTGTTTATTTGTTGGCAGGTGTATATGAATTGGAGAAAGGGCTTGTAATTGAAAAATCAGGTGAGGAAAACCAGTGGATTACTTTAAGCAACTATAAAAACCAACCTGTAATATTAGAAGGCAAAGATTATCTCTTTGATTCCGAGGGAAAGCATTTAAGCACAGATCATCATGCGGTGGTATTCATTTCAGATAGCCAATATTTCAGGATTCACGGGATTCAAGTAAGAAATAGTCACTCTCAAGGGATCATTGTCCGGGGTCCAGAAACTGCTCATATCGAAATTTCAAACTGCAAAATTGACAATACGTTTGGCTCGGGCATTGGCTTATGGTATTCAGACCATACGAAAGTTTTTGACTGTGAAATAACAGGTGCAAATAGAATGGAAATGGCCACGCCGGGGCGAAAAGTAGGTTCTGAAGCTCCTCATGAAGCTTTGACGGTAGCAGGAGCAACTAATTTTGAAATCTATCAAAATGAGATTCATCATTGCGACAAAGAAGGAATCGACGTGAAGGAAGTCAGCCAAAATGGAAAGGTTCATCATAATGTGGTACACCACCTGAAAAGGCAAGCATTCTATGTGGATGCTTGGTTTGGTGAGTTGAAGAATATAGAATTGTATGAAAATGTGGCTTATGAAAATGAATGGGGTTTTGTAATCTCGGTAGAAGGTGAAAACTCCATCGTAGACGACATTAAATTTCATCACAATCTAATCCGAGACAATAGAGGATCAGGAATCTACTTTGGCATCTGGGGAAATAACCTGATGCGAAAGAATATAGAGATCTCAAATAATACCGTGGTAAGAAATGGCAGTGCAAACCATTGGTCAGCACCCACAGGAGGGATAGATTTAAGGTCACCAAACTTTCATGATGTACTAATCAAAGACAATATTTCTTTGGGAAATTATGGGTTTGACTTGGCTATTCCATTTCCATACAACCAGGAAAATCTTGAAGAAAAGCAATTGAGCTTGATAAATAATTGGGTAGGAAAAAACATGGTTGTCGAAGAATCATCCAGCTATGGACCACTTTTCAAGGTAAATGAACCCATTGTTGGGCCGGAAATATTTCAGGATTTTCAAAACAATGACTTCAGAATAGTGAAACAAAACATCCCTGAGAAATTACAGAAAGTGCCAGTACCAGGACACAATTAACTTTGAAGGTTAAGTCTAAAATATCTTTTTATTCAATCGAAGCCTTTTCAAAATTTCGTGTTCCTTAAATGAGTGGCCATAGATCAGGCTGTTCTCTAAAGCGTTTCTTTAAATCACGCATCGTATCAACAAATAATTTACTTGATTGAAAAGGATCTCCTCCTATTGCCCAACCTTGGGAGGAAATTGGACCTTTATAGCCGAATTTTATAATATTGGCGTAGACCCAAGCCATATCAATTTCACCTTCGTCAAATCTCACAGCTGGAAAATTGGTACCGCTGAACTTTCCATTTGTGAACACCACATAATTTAATTTTTCCATGATGGGATAATCCAAAACTTCCTCCAAACCGGCAGCAGCTTTATTTGCATACCAGTGATGTGAACAAAAAGCCGGCCCGATTGAATGGGCATTAGCCCCTTCCAGAATTTTGACTTGGGACTCCGGTGTATCACAAAGCCAATGGGTATGAGGGTATAATGATCCGGTAACACCAAAACTTTTACAGGCGGCATCAAAAGCTGCAATAATCTTAAATGCCCGTTCCCAATGCCTCTCTTCCGCTTTGGCAGAACCACTTTCCTGAATAGTAGGCCCACCAAGTTCATCAGTTCCGCTTAGGGAAAGGCTCATGTAATCAATGCTATTGTTAGCGCAGGCTTCCACAGCATTTACAATTCCTTCTATCGCAGAATCAATCTGATTCGCATTTTTGTCTACTACGGTATTGGTAGTCCAATGCAATCCAAAAACCTTAAAGTCGCTCGCTTCCTTCAATTCCATAGCCTCCTTCCACAAATCGGAATCAGGATCAATCGAAACAAATTCAAACCCATCAAATCCAGCCTTTTTGGCTGATTCAAATCTGGCTTTTATGGAATAACTTCTCCTGTTTCCTGTGTGAAAATTATCAAACAATACAAGTGGATTATCTGGTATTTCTATGTTTGATGATACATAATTAGAAGCTTCTTGAGGTAGATTGCGTGCCTTTCCCAAGATTGGAATACCTGAGGCCACAGCCATCAACGATGTAGTTTTCTTAAGGAAATTCCTTCTAGGTGAATTCTTCATAATCTTAGTTCAACGTTTTTAAATAGGCAATCAAATCAATAAACTCTGCTGTAGTAAATTGATTCATTAGATTTTCAGGCATTAAAGACTTTTCTGAGGGGCCGAATTCTTTGACATTTTTAAATGTTTCGAATTCTCCATTCTGCATCATGATTTCAACTTCATTTGAACCTACATCAATCTGCCTTCCATAAACAGTTTTTCCTTCTTCAGTAACTAGATACCAACCTTGCCATTCCGGTGAAATTTCTGCCGATGGCTCTAGAATAGCACTAACCAAAAGTTTTTCATTTTTACTGCTACCTATGTTCGATAAGTCGGGACCCAATATACCTCCCCAGCCGTCCACCTGATGACAATTTGTACATTGAGATTTCTGCAATTGAAAAATCATTTTGCCTCGTCCAGGATCTCCCGAAGTAATTAATTCAGATAAATTCTCTGTTCCATTTACAGTGGATGGGGTTTCTCCTCCGCAGTTATTCCAAATGGCCTCTAATCTTTCATTCTTGTTAATTGTAGATTTTACCAAAGCAGCTATCCCTTGGTCATCTCTACATGAGCATAAATAATTGAGCGCTGTTTCCTGTATCAATTCCGAATCATCTTTCAATAAAGCTGTCATCTCTTGGCAATATGAATTGCCTTGGTAGCTTAATGCTATAATAGCATCAGATCGGATTTCATCCAAAACCTGTTCATTTTCTACCAAACTTAACATCACTGCCTCAGCTTCCTTGTTGGGTATTTTCTTAAAAGTCTGAAGTAAGGCAGCTTTTACAACAATTGGCTCATTTTGTAGGAGTACCAATAAATCCTGGACGTGTTCATAAGGTTGCTTAATATGAGGAATTGCAATACTCTTCACTTCGGCAGGGATAGCAGGATCTTTTACCAGATTAAGCACATAATCTTTGGGCAATTCCCTTTTCAATCCTCTACTATAGACTTCCTCTTTTGAAGCATAATTTTTGACATATTCGGGATCTAGATGGCCTATTGTGGCCAAGTAAGTATCAAATAATTTAGTTGGGATTTTATTCTCACGAAGTGCTTTCTCCAAATCACCTTTTAGATCCATTCTTCCCTTGGTTGCGATGTAGATCATGGTCATTTGCTGTATTTTAGGGTCTTGATCCCTCAGCAATGATTTTAATATAGTATCTGAAACTTCAAAATCAGTTTTTTGAAGCATCAATAATGCTTGCATTTGCAATTCTTTGTCCGAACCTTCCAACATAGAAATAAGATCTTCCTTTGAAATCAATTTCAACAACTGATCTCTGGCAACCGCCTGCTCAAATGGGTCTCCATTTTTCAATAGAGCCTTCATTTTATCAGGACTATCCAAATTTTCAATCCTCTGATCAAATCCATTCTTGTAAAGGACCCTATCTTCTTGAATTGGTTCTTTCTGGGAACCGGATATTTTCCAAATTTTACCCAGGCCATGATTTGGATACGCCCTCTTTACCCAATCAGTTAAATAAATATCACCTTTGGAATTTGTGGCAAAAGCTACCGGGTGAAAAGTACTATCGCCCTTGAAAAGAATTTTTGGCTCTCCATATATCCTATTTTCATCCTCAAGCAGAGGAACAGTTACGATACTATTCTCTTCCCAAATACTCACCAATAAGCTCCTAGCATAATCTTTCGGTAAATTAGAAAAAGCCGCATCAAGCAATCCAGATGGAGCTTCGCCCAAACCCGCCGAATAAGGTAAAGTGCCTGGCAATTCTCCATTCCATGCCAAAAAAGGATGAATTCCGCTTCCTCCATAAATAGACTGATATCCATAATCCCCTCCTTTTACGATTTCAAGGAGCCGGTTTGGTCCTCTACTATCAGGATCATTGTCTATCAGCATTAATTTACCTAAATGATCAAATTTCAAATCAAAAGGATTCCAAAACCCGGTGGCTACTTCTTCTAATCCTGAACCATCGAGCTTGCAGCGGAAAACATTACCTCCATCACCATACCCATTCAACTCTCTTCCATCGGATCCTTGAATTTTCCACTTCAAGCCTCCTGTATTTCCACGACTTATATAAATCCACTCATTCTGGATTGTCAATCCCAAAATTCCTGCATGGTCATAAACATTGTCTGGCTCTACCATCCGAAGCAATGTGTTTTTTACATCAGCAACACCATCTTGGTCAGTATCAGAAAAGCTAAAAACTCCATCTTTTGTAGTTAGAAAAATATGATTGTTTGGACCAGAAAATAAATTCATACCATCCATGATGCTATCGGCATAAATCTTCCAACTTTCGGGGATACCATCTCCATTGGAGTCGACACCCTTCATAATCCTATCAAATTTTGGCCCTTGGTATTCACTTAATGGCGTATGGGTATGTGATTCCAAAAAATAAATTTGATCCTCTTTGTCTATGGTAATACCTATTGGTGTGACAATATCGGGGCTTGAAGCAATCAATGAAATAGTAATTCTATCATCAAAGGATTCAGGATAAGAATCATGTTTATCATTATCCGAATCGCAGCTAATCAAGATTGTAATTGGGCAAACTAAAAAAAAGTAAAGAATTGAATGAATTGATATTCTGAATTTACCAATGCCCATATCTTATTTATTTGGTTTAAATCTATTCTCGAAACCTAAACTATTGAATTCAAAAAAAATCACCTAATACTTCTTACGAAGATAAAAGATGATTCTTTTAATTAATGAAACCCAAATTCTATTAACAAGAGGAGTTTTTTCTTAAAACAACCCCATGGTTTTTAAGAATTCTACCAAATTTTCTTCTATTGCTGTAAAATCACAGAAACTAGCCTTTTGGTAAAGACCATGGATGAATTACTGAGGTATGGGGTATGAGCCCCTCAAGGGGTCCTTGATTTCCCACAGCGCTGGCCCGGGATCGTTATTCGGAGACGTAAACGTTACGCCAGCAAGATGAAATCAACAATATCTTCTTGGTACTTTTGAAAGGTAAAAGTACCCCTGCCTACCGGAAGGCAGGCAAAACCTCTTGCCAGAGTCTATGCTTCAAATCGGTCTTTATTATGAGAATACAAATCGATTCTCGACCGATTTGATTTTTGGAGCTTGTCTGTACCTAAAAATCGACGGATCTCACTCGAAGCTCGTGAGCTAGCCGATTTTTTTAACGGTCCAAACGGCACACCAAAAACCGCATATCCCCAATGGCGAGTAGTCCAAGTGGCGTGTTTTGGACAGACCCCAACGGGGTCAAAGATTTCATTAACCTAGGGTTTTAACCCTAGGTATTAAAAGAACATCAATTCCCCAGCGCTGGCCCGAAATCGTCTTTCGGAGACAAGAACGTTACGCCAGCAAGATGTGGATGAATGATGGATAGTCCAGCTTCTGGAGAAGCAGCAAAGTATGGTAGCCCGGCTTCTGGAGAAGCAGGACAACGAAAGAAGAATATATAACCCGCCACAGTGGAAAGGCGAAAGTGAATTGGTGTTAATCAAAGAAAATAGCAACGGCTGATTTTAAAATACCAAGCTTACTTACCGTTCTAAAAAACCCTTTGATGGTCTTTCTACGTACTCATGAATAGATTGAATAAACCTAAAACATGCCAAAATCATGAAAATCATAATACCAACCGAACCTCCCATTCGTGCAGAAATCCCTAGCGATTATCCCATTCCGCCCATTGGAGAAGAGTTTTACATCCGTTTTGAAACTTATATTACCGATCCTAAGGAATGGAAAAAAGTACAAAGCATTATAGAAAAAGATGCGCTGACAGTGGAAAAGGTGGAGGATAATAAAATATACCTTTACATAGGCCAAAAAGAAGATCTGCAGGGTACTATAGAAAGTGCTGAATATATGCCCTCCATTGTTCAATATTGGGAGAAACATCCAGAAACCAGACCTGATCATATTTGAAAAACCAAGAATAGCTTTTCATCAGTGATTTCTTTGGAAGCTTATAAAATAGAAAAGCCCCGAATTAGTGTAATTCGGGGCTTTTATTTAGTTCTTATTTTAAAGCTATTCTGAAGTAATAATACTTTTTTGCTCCACGAGTTCTCCAATTCCTTTCATATGAAGGGATTGCATGCCATAAGCATCTTTCAATTTTATAAACTGGCCCAGGATCTGACCTAGTTCCTTTAAGGAGGCAATAGGATCCTTCCCAAAATTATGTGGATGCCACCAGAGATGGTATACTTCTCCATTTTTGGCTGCAAACTCCATCTCCTCCAAAATCCTGGAAAGTCTACTGGAATTCATCAAAGGGTTCCCTTTAACAATAGGTCTTAAAATTCTGGATGCCGGAATAATAAGAGGTTCATTTTCGAAAGTCTGTATTTCATCCAAGGGATAACTAGTCCTAGCCCCTACCTGAAAAAAGCAATCCGCAGACCTAAAAAACTTCTTGCTTAAATTCTCATGCTGGGTTTCCTGCCAGAACCAATTCTTCGGATTTCCACGGACATAGCGATAACCGTTCTCCACGCAGATTCCTAGGTATAATTCATTGATATGGTTACGTGGAAAGACCAGAGAATCTAATTTTACTCCAAACTTATCTTTTGCAATCTTTTGGGTGGCTATTAAATCTTCTCCAAACTGCTCGGGACTTTGACCACGCATCAAGGTGTAATAGTGTGCAAAAGAATGGGAACCTAATTCCTGCCCAGGTGTTTCAATGATCTTTTGTATCAGTTCAGGAGCAAAGTGTACTTCGGGGCGTATTCCATGTTTTTTGATCCACTCATAGGCAGAGTATTTCCTATCTCTATAAGAAGGCAAAAAGTTGGGAGAGTAAGCTTTCCATTCTTCCTCATTTTCTGCAAAAAGCATCCCTACCGTGGCCCAGGTTACCTGAATGCCTGATTCCGCAAATTTCTCCAGCATAATAGGGACCAGGTCTCGGGTATTTCTAAAGTAAGAAGGCTGATAGCTCGTTCCTACCTTATCAAATATTCCCCAGAGGAGTTCGAAATCGAGTGAGATAGTTAGGGTACCAGGATTCATTTTTATTTTATAATTTAAATAATTGTTCTAAACTCTTTAGTACTCAAAAATAGATTTTTTAATGGGCGTCATTTTATTAAAGATTTAGAGCCCATCGGGGTCAAAGTTTACTTGTTAAAAGATATAGTTTTTCAAAAGAGCTGGCCCGGGATCGTCTACCGGAGACGTAAACGTTACGCCAGCAAGAAAGAAACTAACTTTTCGGTACTTTTGAATGGCAAAATTCAATTTAATCCAACTTTTGAAGGCTCCTCCTCCGGCGGACAAGCAAAAGTTGACAAAAGCCTTCGTCGCAGCAAAGCTTCTCCCGCACAAGGCCAACAGCCTGTCCCGCGGCTGCGACAGCCCCTCGCACAGGCAAAGTGACGTTTTTTGGACAGACCCCTATGGGGGGTCAAAGCTTAATAGCCTAGGCCCCGATAGCTATCGGGGTTAACCCTAGGTAAAATGATATCGTATTTTCGCCGGCGCTGGCTCGAGATCGTCATTCGGAGACTCGAACATTTCGCCAGCAAGATGTCGATGAATGATGGTTATTACAGCTTCTGGAGAAGCAGCAAAGTATAATGGTCCAGCTTCTGGAGAAGCAGAACAACGAGAAGGTTAATGGACAGACCCCAACGGGGTCAAATATTTATAACCCGGGGTAAGGAGGAACGACGAAACCCTGGGTGAAAAGGCATAGTATTCCACCAGCGCTGGCTCGAGATCGTCATTCGGAGACGTAAACGTTACGCCAGTAAGATGTCGATGAATGATGGTTAATACAGCTTCTGGAGAAGCAGGACAACGCCGAAGGCATCCAACATTTCATCCACTCTCCGCCTCTGCCAACTCCCTATTTCGTCTCTCCTCCTCTACGATTCTATTAAAAATCTCCCCTCGTTTTTTGATGCGGTTGGTTTTTTGCCAATCCATAAATGCGACCACCACAAAGAGCATAAAGTACATGATCTGGGATTTTTGTCGAATGATTATTCCCAGATTCGACATTACAAAAGTCATGGATATAGAGATAGATATAAACACCACTGCCGACATCTTTACCATCGCTGGAGCTTGCTTGATATAGGTAATAAAATCCTTCCTGACCACCTTACTAAACATATAGATATACAAGGCATTTTCGAAGGAGATTGCAATTCCCAAAGCATTGGGAGAATCCACAAAAAGTGGTCTGAACCAAAAAGTAAACAACTTCATCGGCATACTATAAGAGTTCATATCTACCCCAGAACCTGCTGAAGAAAGTCTTTGAGCATTTAGAGCAGATTCTTCTTCAAATGAATCAATCAAATTATTTGGATCATAGCCTAGGTAAGTGATCAAATCTTCATAAACAAAAACACTCATTCCTATAGCAAAAAACACGACCAAATACTTTTGATAAATGGGTACTTTTTCTCTACCTAAGACAAATCCCACTCCCATCCCTATCAGAATTGCAAATAAAATATGGGGACGAACCATATAGGTCAAGAAGCTACCAAATGCGATATGCCAAGGTCTTTTGGCCGGCCAGGAAAGACCATATACCAAAAACCCAATGCCGGCAAAAATCACTGCACCTTTCCCTAGAGAAGCTGTCCAAAAATGCATATTGGGTAAAAACATAAAAATCGTAATAGCATCCCAGCCCTCAAATTTGGGATTGAAGCGAAGGTTTTCTTTAAAAAACAAATAAAAATAGACAAAGCCCCAAAACCCCAACCAGGTAGTAAGGAACATCATCATATCGTAATTAAAACCAAACCATCGGACAAATGGGAAAGCCATCCACTCCACGAAATCGGCCCCTTCCGCAAAGGAATCAGACCAGTTTCTCCAAGAATACTTAGCTTTATTAAAATAATTCACTGAATCTGATCGGTTGAATTGTGCATAGGTCCAATACACCAAGCCAAAGAACATATGGTACCAGAACATCTGGTTCAGCAAACCTGCTTTTACCCATTTATGCTCTCTCTGGAGATTACCCAGAATGGGTTGGCTTATGCCGAAGAGAAGGAGTATGAGGATGACGGCGCCTAACAATGTATGTCAGTTAATTGGTAAATCGGTTAATTGGTTAATTAGTAAGTCGGTAAATTGGTTAATTAGTAAGTTGGTTGATTAGTAAGTCGGTAAATCGGTAAATTGGTAAATTGGTTAATTAGTAAATCGGTAAATTGGTAAACAAGTTGAATTGTTGATCAGTAGAATGGTAGATCAGTAAATCAGTTTATTGGTAAATTTGTAAATCAGTTGAATCGTAGATTAGTGAGTCAGTTGATAAAGTTATTCTTTAGAACTTTTGTTCAAATAATTAATATAACCATTTATCAGTTTCATAGACTCTTGAGCAAGCTTTTCTATAGATTCAAATGTTTCTTTAGAGCAATATTTTTCTTCAAACGCAATTACCATGTGATCAATTATCTCAGCACAAGAACCTCTTGCTTGATAACAATATTTAATTTGATCTTTGTAGTGAAATTTCCCCCAGCCTTCTGCAATATTATTTGTGGTTGACCTAGCAGCACGGATCAATTGATCTGCTAATCTATATTTTTCTTCGTTTGGAAGCTTACTGATTACTTCAGTTTTAATAACCTCCCTAAGTTCTTTACACTTCATCCAACATTCTAATGTTCTAAAATCTGATATCGGTGGCATGGTTGGTTTTAGAGTAAAATGGAAAATTGGTTAATTAGTAAATCGGTTAAATGGTTAATTGGTAAACTAATATACTAATTTACTGCTCCACTGATTTACTGCTCCACTGATTTACCAATAACCGACTCATAGACTCCTTCCAACTCCTCAACCATCCTGGTCATGCTAAATTGTTTGACAACCCTTTCTCTGGCGGCTAGAGACATCATTTGATGAAGTTCTGGTTTTTGAATTAGTTGGATGCAATAATCAACCAACTCTTCATATTCTTCGATCTCGGATAAATAACCCTGCACTCCATGTTGCACGACCTCTCCTATTCCCCCAGCTCTTGTAGCTACTACTGGTACTTCACAGGACATGGCTTCCAGCATGGCAATGGGTAAACCCTCGAACTCGGAAGTACTGAGATAAATTTCCATGATAGAAAGGTATGGAATCACCTGAGTCTGCACTCCCACCAAATGGAAATGGTTTTCTTTTCCAGAATCTTTTATCTGCTTTTCCAATCTTTCCCTCCATTCCCCATCGCCAACCAACAGGAAATGAGTATTCGGGCATTTTTCCAGAATTTTCAAGGCCAATTCAATCCAGATCCAAAGGCGCTTTTGGTCTCGAAAGACGGCAACGATGCCTATGATTATGGATGATAGTGGAATTTGCAGTTGGTTTTTCAAATTAATCCCCCCTGCCCCCCTTTGAAAAGGGGGAGTTGGTGAAGGTTCTTCAATAAGTGAGGGGTCAATTAGCTGCCTTCTAAAAACATCCGTATTCACCCCATTCTGTATCACTTTTATCTTCATTCTTCCTCCACGGCGATAGGGATCTACCATGGAGTTAAGCTGCATGGAAAGTGCCACTTCATTGGACACTGCAATGGCAATGTCCTGTTGCTTAAAGGTCATCCGATTACCCCAATAGGAAAGCTTATTATATCGCTCCCATGTATTATGCTCTGTGTAGACAATGGGGATATTTAATTTTTTACCAACAAATCTTGCCAAAATCCCAGCCCAAGGAAGGTGTGCATGGATGATATCTATACCTTTTTCTTTTGCAAAATCTCTTACTTTATTCACCTGAAAAAACAAGCCCAAATTCCCAGAGGGAATTAAATGCACCTGAATACCCGCAGCCTTTAATTCATCTACAATGTTCTTTTCCTGATGGTAAAAGTAGAGGCAATGAAACTCAAATTTATCCTGATGATGAACCATGGCAGTTTCTGGTATCAGTTTTTCCGCTCCTCCTCTTCCAAGGGACTTAATAAGATGTAAGACTTTGATCTTTAGCAAACTTGAAATTTTAAAACTGAATTAAGAAAAAGCGGGTTTAAGAGAATTTATTTTAGCAATCACCAGAATTAAAAAAACTTATCTTTTAAGATTAGTTTTTTTATTAATTACTTCAAAGAATGAGGGCTTCGGTCTGAAGTTTAAATTAAAAAAATCAAACATTTTTTCGAATTCTTCCACTTTATTTAAATTTTCCACATTTGTATTATAAACTTTGATTTTTGGAAACTTTTTAATAAATAATTCTCCTTGAGCATAAGTTTCATTTATATACCATTCTGTTAGCTCTTTTTCATACTTTGGGAAGAGCTTTTTCTCGATTCTTAATTTCCGAAAAGGATTATACCCAGTTCGGATGAGCCTATTTAATAAGTACAAAAATCGATATTTAATAAGATTTAAGTTGTTTATCTTATTGATAGCATTTTTCATAGAAGGAAACATAACCCACATCCTTCCATGATAACTCAATGGAGTAGTATGAATTCTATATAAACTTTCAATGACTTTTTGCTTCTCTCTTTTTAAAACTATAACCCCAATTTCCTCTTGGGGAATGTACTCTGGAATCATCCAGCCAAACCCTTTGATAAACAGATGACTTGTCTCAACATAACATTCATTTACACCAAGATTTTCGTGAATTGACTTTATCTTTTGAGGCATTAGTTTTACCAAACCCTCATTTTTCCCTTTTAAAAATTCCATCATCTCTTTACCATTCATTCTTGGAGAAGGTTCATGATTAGAACTTATTCCTTTTACATGACTGAGAACATTCGATAAATAATGGGAACCTGAGCGTCCAGGGTTAATAGAAAACAAGTATTTAATCATTGAAGCAAATTTTCATAAAACACTTCAAATTTTTTAAAGAGATCAATATTTTGATAATTTTCTAGAACTTGATCTTTTGCTTTTTGAGTAATAGTTTCTAAAGCATCTTTGTTAAGATTCATCACATCTAAAATCGAGTTTTCAAAAGAAGTTTGATCTCCAACATTAACAGACCAGCCTGTTCCCCCATTTTTCAGCACCTCAGGAATTCCTCCAACACGATATGCTATCACTGGAATTTCACAATACATGGCCTCCAAAATCACACTGGGTAAACCTTCTATTTTAGAAGCCATTACTAAAGCTTTTGCTTTTGAGAGAATTGGGAAAATATTTTTCTGATTGGGAATTATCTGGACTGATTTAGTTAAACCTAAAACTGCAATTTCACTCTCCAAATGCTTTCTTAATGGTCCAGAACCAAGATAAACCAAATTAATTTTCGGATATGTCTTTAATACTTCACTATAGATTTTGAGTAAACCTAATGGATCTTTTTCCGGTACTAGAGACCCCACAAAAAGTAAATAGTCTTTATCAATTTGAAACATCTCTTGCAATAGTTTCTTATCAATCTCTTTGGGATCAATTCCGATGGGGATTGATGTAATCATATTAGGCTTAAATAATTTTTGATAATCAAGCCTTGAATTTTCTGAAACTGAAATAACTGCATCCACATTTGAATGAAGAATTTTATTAAAATACAATTGGGATTTTCCTCGAATAAAACTTGAAATCATATTTGCATTTCTATACACAAGCTTAAACTTTGATGAACATAAATATTTTGCTCCCACAGCATATCGAAGTGTATCAGACGCATTGGCCTGAATGATATCCGGTTTAATTTTTTTGATGGTTGCGGCTAGTTCCTTATACCCCTCATAATCCAGTTTTGGTCTGTTTTTAAAATCCATTTTGATTAAACCTTCCGAAAAACTTAGCCCACCCGGTCCCTCCAATAAAGAGATCACCCAAAGCTCATGTCCCCTGATTTTTAAACATTCGGCCAATTGAACTGCAAAAATCTCAGCACCTCTCCTTTGAGGTCTGGTGATTAATTGAATTATCCGCATAGTTCCGAGTAAAAATCCAAATACTTTTTAGCTACTTGAGCTATGGTATAATTTTCTTCTACTGTCTTTTGAGCCCTGTCAAGTAGAGATTTTTTAGTGACTTCGTCCATATGTAAACACTGCTCCAATGACTCATAAAATTGGTCTTCATCTTTTGGGTTGACCAAAAACCCATTTTTCCGGTCCACTAATACTTCGGGAATCCCCCCAATACCATAAGCAACCACTGGAATTCGAGCAAAAAAAGCTTCCAGAAGAACTGCGGGCAGCCCTTCAGAAATGCTTGGCAAAATCAAAATGGCATTATCCGGGATCCAATTGAATGGCTGGGATAATGATCCAAGAAATTTTATCTGACTATTAAATCCCAACTTTTCTACTTCTGCTTCAATTGTTGCTTTTTCAGGTCCATCTCCGATAAACCAGAGTTGGGATGTTGGGTGTTTTTCTTGGAAACATCTAAAAATCCTAAGTGTACCTTGATGATTTTTTTCATGGGTAAAGCCAGAAATCTGAACGATCACGGGAAAAGGACTCATGCTTGCCAAATGATCAAAAAAGGGAATTTGTATCCCAATAGGAATCATCTTATGCTTTTTATTAGCTTCTAAAAACTGATCCAAATCTTGTTTGGTATAATTAGAAACAGAAACAAATGCATCCGTATTTCTGAAAAGGAATCGATTGAATACTCGATGACCTAGGGAAGTCAAATAGGTACTTACAAGTCCCCCATTATTGAATACCAGTCTGTAACTTCCTAGAAATAATTTTCTACTGAATACAGCAAATTTTAAAGTATCTCCCCCATTTGCCTGGACCAGGTCCGGTTTAAAGTCTTGGACGATTTCATTGAATTTTTTCCAACCTGTATAATCACAAAATCTATTTTCTTTTTTTCGATTGAGTCGGATCAGCTTTCCTGAAAATGGCAACTCAAAATTTCCTTCAAACAATGAAACTAACAATACTTGATGGCCCAGATCCTTTAGCTCTTCACATAGCCAGGTAGTGAAAATTTCTGCTCCTCTTGCCTGTGGTTTTTGAACCAGTTGAATAATCCTCATTTTCGAAAGTAAAAATCCAAATACATCTGATCTCCACAAAAATTGAGTGTGTGAACTCCCAAAGCAGGTGGTACAAGCTCCGGTTCTATAAAATAGGCTGTTTGTTCTTCATAGCTGTTCTCTGTCATTTCCAGAATTTCCCGAACAGCAATCCTATGTCCATATCTCCTTCCAGAATCCTGTGCTGGCCGAAACAGTTTTCCTTCTTTTTCAAATAATTTTCCCGCTGGTCTAGAGCATCTCACATCAGATACGATGGGATTCATTGGATGTGCTTTCCATTCTGAAGAATGCAAAGAGTCAGAGTAGTATAAATTCAATTCATCAAAAGGTGAAGATGCCGGGTGGGGTTTTTGATTAAGGAACAGCCAATACTTCCCATTTGCAACATAAAGTGTTGGGTCATAACCTTCCCCATCAAAAAAAACTTCCTTCATTCCCCATTGAAATGGAAAATCCAACCCTTTATAAATAAACAGCTTACCAGCCTCCGCCGATTCTGGAATCAGGTAGTAACTGCCATTTTCTTCCCAAATAAAGGGATAAGATACGTGCCAGGCTTCCTGAATCACAGGTTTTAAAATCGTTTGCTTCTCGGTTTCAGGTACCAAGCAAACAATCCTTCCTTTTTTGGTTTGCTGATCAAATTCTTCAGCAAACACATAAGATTTACCCTGATAAAAGACAGGAAAGGGATCCGCCAGATAGTTTGATGAGATATCTTCTTGCCTTAGCAATTCAATTTCTGAACTTTGAATTGCATCAGATTGGGAATGATTTACTACTGCTATTTCCCAATGAGCCGGCTTTTTAATTTCTTGAATCTTCCGATTTATATTTCTTCGGAGCAGTTTCCAGAACAAAGCAATCATCTCGAATGTCTCTGGAGGCCTCTTTAATTCCACCTTTGGTTTTTGATCTCGCTTTGATTCACTCAGTTCCTCCAACCAGGCCTCTTCTCCAAGGGTATTAATTCTAGAAAGAATTCTGGCCACAAAACACGAGGACTTCCAAAATATTGCATTTGCATTCCGATCCACTGAAAGTGGGTTGGTCTGAGCATACGATTGATAAAGTATTTCTCCCTGATCTAATTGCTCGGTTAACTTTTGTAAAACAGTCCCAGTGGTTTCCCATCCCAGCATTACTTCCCAAAATGCTGGGGGACCTCCTCGATAAACGGAAGGATCTCCATGATGAAAAGACCAAACTCCCAAGCGGGGAATTTTAAGTATTTCACCTGTAAGGATGCGGAATCCAAATCGTAAAATCAGGTCCAATTTAAAGGCTTTGATTTTTTCAAGATCTTCTTTCAAAAAATCATCTCGGTAAGTAGTCTGAATTGGCTTCACCTGAATCTGGGTGAAATTACTCTGAGATAAGCTGTCTATTGGAGTTCTTTTAAATGCATCAAACTCAGATTTAAAAATCTTCCGATCCAAAGCCCGATAGACCCGGTATAGAAAAGGGGATTTTTTACCAGATGGTTTTGGGGAAAGATTCCTGATCTCCAAAACTAGCTCAGCATTAACCTGCTGGATCAATGCATTCAAGCATTCCCATTCCCAGGCCTGAAGCGTATCAGAATCCGTTAAAATTCCTATTCTATACAATTGAGGGGAATTGTAATTTTTGAAAGTCATTTCGAAGGAGGAACAACTGAGAAACCTCAATTATTCTTTATTCCATTTTTTATCTCAAAAAGTAAAGCTTCATAGTCTTTAGCAATCTTTTCTATATCAAATCTAGCAATCGCTTCTTCTCGGGCCGCTTTCCCCAAACCAGCCATTAGACCCGGGTGATCGATGGCAAAAATCATTTGATTAGCTAATTGATCTCTATTTTGAACCTCAAAAATCAAAGCAGTTTTGGGGCTGACTGCCTCCAAATTCATAGAAATATTGGATGCGATAATTGGAATCCCCGACATCATGGCTTCTACCAAAGCACCGGAGAATCCTTCGTACCAACTGGGAAAAAGAAAACAGTTGTAGGATGTAGGATGTAGGATATATGATTTATGATGTGATTGGAAGTTTCGATTAACTACTGTTGAATTATAGTTAGATATTAATAAATCAATAGGGTTGGAGATCTTTCCTGGAAGAAAAACAGATTCTTGCAAATCTAAATCCTGAACTAGTTTTTCAAGTTCTGTTCTAAAAGGCCCCTCTCCATAAATGGTCAATGTACAATTGGGGTATTTTTGAAGAACCTTTGAAAAAGCTTGGATGGCATCCTGAAAGCCCTTTCTTTCCAACAGTCTCCCGTAAGAAATAAAGTTAAAATATCCGTCATTGCGATGAGGAAGAGCCTGTCCCGACACTGTGGGCACGAAGCAATCTTTTCCCTTTTGAACTTGATCATATTTCGCCGAAGGCATATCTCGCCGAAGGCCTATATCGCGAAGCTTATCTTTTGTCCAAAATGTTTCTGGAACAGATCTTCCCCGATAAACAACAGATATTTTCTTACCATTCAAGCCCAACGTCTTTTCATGCGACTCTACCAAAGCCTGAGCATTTGCAATCCAATATTTGGGAATTCTGGCTGTTAACCGATCTAGCCAATAAACCAACTTGTATTTCAAACCTTTCTTATCCTTCCAAGCTATGGGAGCATAGCTATCATTGACAAGTGTTCCCACAAGCGGAACTCTAGTGATCACTGACGCAATTCGAGTGATGATATCAGCTCTCCAGAGTGAAGAGATTAAGAGATCAGGCTTTTCGGCTCTAATCACTTTTATCAATAGAGTCACCGCCAAGCGAAAGTGATATGACTCTGCAATCTGCAAAAAAATAAGCCGGATTCCGGCTTTTTCGTATTCCTCTTTTAAATCATGTTTCGGATAGAAGTACACAAAAACGACTTCTATTTCCGTGGAAAATCTGGAAAGGATTTCTAAATGACTCCGTTCTGCTCCTGAATTAACTAAAGCATCTTGTGTAAAGAGGAGTTTCATACCTCCTTCAAGGTATTTATATCCAATGATTTCCCAGTTTTACCTAGAACCCCAGCTCTAATTCCTAAAAATCTTAGTCTCGTTACTTTTAGTCCATTTTTTGAAAATAGACCACCTAAAATTCTTTTAAAGTTCAAAATTATTGCATCCAATAAATTAAACCATGTAAAATGAGTTCTTACAAAAAGTATAAAATTACGAGATTGGTAATAAGAACGCCACAAATGAGAATGTGAACTTCCTCCTCCAAAACCCTCATGTAAAATATCTACATATGGATTTTGGACAACACCCAATTTTTTATTTGCCTTTCTTAATCTGTAACAGTATTCATAATCATCAAACATCATAAACCAATTTTCAACAGGAAAACCAACTTTAACTAGTTCATAAAATTTAGCTATTGCACCATCAAAAAGAACAAAATCTGCTTCTTTTATCTCTTTAGCATTTGGGATGATTTCTTTTCGTTTTCCTAAACTTACCTTGGAACCTGCAGAGGAAATTAATGAATAATGTGATTTTCTAATTTTTGAAAGTAAAAAATTAAAGTATCCTTCTTGCGGAATACTATCATCCTCAAGAAACACAACATATTCAGTATGAGGGAACTTATGTCTTAAAAAATTCAGACCATAAAAAAGGCCTGCTCCGTGACCTAAATTATGATTCAAAGTAAGAACATCTAATGATAAAACCCCTTTATTTCTTTCTAAGACTTCTTGGGTTTCCTGTTCACTACCATTGTCAATAATCACAAAATTGGTATAGGACCATTGAAATTTTTTGATTGAATTTAAAATTTCATCAAGCAATTCCGCACGATTAAAAGTAACCATAACTAAGGCTACTTTCTCCAGTTTTATTTCAATCAAGATTAAAAGTTTTACCTTTGATTCCCTTCCAATAATGATAAAATGCTAAAGAAATCATTTTTAAATTTTCTAAACCATAAGCAGGCCCATATCTAAATCCATAAAGCATTTTTATTGACCATTTTTTCATCAATTGATTTCTCATTGACCTGAGAGTCAATTCATCTGATATCATGAATAAATTTCTCAAACTATAATACTCTCTAATTAGGCTAGCCTTTTTCTTATATTTTGGTCGTTCAAAATCTGTTCTGTTATGCAGTTTTCTTAAATCTATAAAAATGGAACATGGAACAATAATTGAAAAGCCTCTCCTAGAAGCCTTTAAACAAAAATCTAATTCTTCAAATCCAAAAAACAAATCCTTATTTGGAAATATGCCATCTCTTACCACATTAGAATTTACCAACATAGACATTCCCCCAGCTACAACATCTACCTCAACATATTCTTTCTTTTCCAATAACTTAGATTGGATTCTTTTGATAACGCCCTTTTTGCGATCAAAAAAATGACCTACAGAACCTAATATACCACAAAATGGATTGACGTCTTTAAAAGCCAATAATCGTTCAAAAGTGTTCTCAAAAAAAGGAGGATCATTATCATCTCCCCAATAAATCCAATCCATACCCGATGCTTCGCATAGTTCTAAACCTTTTGCTGCAGCTCCTGCCGGCCCAGCGTTATTGCCCATCCGATAGTATTTAATTTTAGAATTTAAATGGGATGCAATAATATGATCCGTTTCCAACCCTTCTGAATTATCAATTACCCAAATTAATTCTGGTGAAATGGTCTGCTGGAAAATTTTTTCCAGAGTAATCAGTAAGATCTCAGGACGATTATAAGTGATTATAAAGCCTCCAAATTTCATTTTGGGCTAATTTCTTGAGTATAAATTTTCTTTGCAAGTATTGGAAAACAGGCTATACCAAATCTAAAATATGTCCCGATTTTAGATGGTTTATATTTAATAGCCAAAGCTAAATTCCTTCTTGATTCCTTAAACTTTTTAAAACGCATTTGGATAACCCCTATGTTTTGGTGATATAAATGCTTCACATGGTCGGTCAAGTAATTTTCATGCTTTTGGAGAATCAATGCTATTGAGTCCAACATGTTTTGCATATTTTTACTTCCTCCATCGACAGATTGTTTATAAATAAAATTAACCTGATCTATATAGCATATTTTAAGGTCTAACTGATTAAGTCTAAAAAACAATTCAGTATTTTCAGCAAACTTCAACCGGGAATCGAAGCCTCCTATTTTAAAAAAAATATCCTTCCGAACCATCCATGTTCCCGGAATGACTGCCCTCCATTTTTCATTTTTTGCAAAAACGATTGTCTCTTTTCCTGAGGGATTAATTGAAAGAAAATTACAAAACACCAAATCTGGTTTTTCTTTGATGGAATTCAAAAATCTGCCAAGCCATAAATCAGTGAAGGAATCGTCATCATCAAAAAATATTAAATATTGCCCTTTTGCCACCTCTGCCCCAACATTTCTTGCTGAACTTACTCCTAACTTCTCCCCTCTATGAATATAAATTAAATCCGAATAAGTAATTGCTAATTCTTCATTTTGTGAAACTACCGAATCGTCAACAACTATAATTTCAACTTGGTCGTTTTTCGAGACTTCTAATTCTTTTAAAATCCTTAAAAGCTCTTTTGGACGCTCCAGAGTTGGAATAATGATAGATATTCTAATTAATATCGATTCCAATTTTCAGAAAAATTTTTAAGTTGATTAAAGGTTAATAGTGATTTTTTCCACTTAGTTGAAAATGAAATAAATCTTGATTTTAAAATCAAAACCGCCATTCTACCTTCCCACTCTGGAGTTTGAAATAAAAAATTGATCCAATTTTTAGTGTAAATTAAACCACTTAAACTCCAATTTTTCAAATATTGCAAGAAATATAAGAGAGAAGATTTTGTTGGGTTTTCGAAATAAGATTTATAACCGAATAGCAAAGCACTTCCAAAACTGGTACCTGATTTCATCTGAATCAAATAATTCGTAGAAATCCGACTTTCGCCCAAATGATGAACAAACCTTAGGGAATCGCAATAATAAATTTGATATCCCATTAACTGCATTAACCAGCAAAGCTCTAAATCATCCCCTGAAATCAAACGACCTTGAGTTCTGCCTGTCAGCTGAAATTGAAAGCCTTTTTCGATTAATCGAATTAAAGGTTCTCTACGGAAGAAAGACCCAGCCCCATAAACATAGGAAAGCTTTTCGGTTAGTACTCCAGATGCCAAAGCCTGTGGTCCTAATGCAAAACTTTTTTGATAAGAATGAAACCAATCAGGGACAGAATAACCGATTGGAATCTCTCCATAGCCCCCAATAACTCCAACTTTCGGATTATTTAGAAATAAATTAATCCCTATTTCTAAATAATCAAAACTTAGCTCATTATCATCGTCACAAAACAAGAGGAAATCAAAACTTGATTCTTGTATCCCTTTAATTCTCGCATTCATTAACCCGGGATTTTGCTCCTGAAATACCTTGATAGGAACTTTTACAAGATTGATTTCCCACCATTCCTTCACCCAGTTCCCAACACCATCAGAAGAGCCATTATCAATAAGTATTAATTCAATTGGAAATCGAGATTTAAGCTTAGTGAAGGAAGACAAAGTGGGCTCAAGCCTATTTTTGCCATTATGGGTACATACAATTATACTTACCCCCTCAATCATCCTTATACGCCAAATATTCTATAAATAGCATTGGTCATTTTGGATTTGATTTTTCTTCCAATCCTGTGTTGAAGCTTGTTTGGCGCTTCCTTAAATTGGATTAAAGGCTTTACCTGACTTAATAGTTCATACTTATTTTCAAAAAGGCTTTGTTCATATCCTTCAAACAAATCCCTCAAACAACCTTCAGATTCCATATCAAATTCATTGGATAATATCCGTTCAGTCATAATCTCTCTGCCTGGTTTATAACCACTAAAATGAAAGAATACCAATGGAAATTCTTTAGAATTAACGTGATAAGTACCGTCATCCTCCATTAAATTCCTTTCAGTAAGATTCCACCAAGCCATATTCCAACCCGGATGTTTGACAGAATTGATCCCTTTAAAAAATAATGGGGCCAAATCCATCCACTTTTGATCTACAAATATGCCTCGGCATTTATCTAAAAGACAATGAGTCGTCAACCTTTCCTTCCACCAAGAAATGATTTTCATAGTTTCTACCCCTCTTTGCATCCCTAAATATCCTAGATTATTATGCCCGTGTTTTAGAGACGCTAACTCTCCTCGTACTAAATGATCTGGCAGATAAAGCAAATTTGGAGTTAGTTGAATAGAGTCTCCTTTCTTCCAAACATCATCAAGTTCTAAGGGGGATTGATAAAAAAACAGATCTGGATCTAAATAATAGATTCTATCTACATCACCATTTTCCTTGAATAAATATTCAAAATAAAAAGGCTTTACTGCTGTATTAAATTCAACCACATTGTACCCTTGGAGCATAGAATTGAACTCTTCATACCCCAATTCAAAACAGGGAAGAATTTCTACTTCGACATCAAAATTATAATCGATTTGAGGATCCAAATAATCAACCAAACCGATAATAAATCTGGATTTTGGTAAAAACCCTTTGACAGATTTTGCCAAACTTAAAGCAAATGGCAGGTAATTATTGGAGCAAAGAGTGAAGTAAATCGAAGGATTGTTCAATTGATTAATTTTAACTTTGGAACTTTATTGGATGCTTTCCTATTTCAATCTTATCCAAAATTAGGAAATCAGGAAAGTCAATTTTTTGTTTTCTATTAGGCCTAATAGTCACACTTTTAAGCCTGTTTGAAAGCTTCAATTTTGCAGCTATATAATACCCCTTCAAATATGCATGAAATGAAATTTTTTTTTGATAAGCGTAAAGTTTCCATTTTTCTTTAAAAAGTGAAAACTCCCCGTGCTTCAAAAAAAGTTGTAGAATTAAAAAATATTGAAACGAAAATATGGAATGAAATTCTTTAGGAGAGAAATCCTTACCGTTTTCAGTTGCAAAATTTATGATTTCCTCTAAAAACTCAATCCTTTCTTTTAAAATATCAATATCAGCAGTAAATGGTGTAGATCTACTTAAGGAAGACTTATCCCCATCTCGAATAAAAACATCTGGCGGTAAATCAAAAAATTTCCTATAGTTCTCTGTAGATATCAATGCTTTTAAATGCAATTCATAATCCTGCCAAAACATTCGAGAAGAATTCAACCCATTCAAATGAATGAGAAATGTACGCTCGTAAATAGCTCCAGAAGTTTGCCATAATGCATCCATTCTCAAAAACCTAGTAAGATCAGACTCCTTTTCATGATCAATGTTCCAAAGAAATTTGGCATCAGACACTTTTTCTTGAAAAAGTGCAGTAGAGAACGCCCAAAAATCTAAGTATTGATTTTCTTCAATCTTTTGAATCCGCTGAGCTAAACAAAAGGGCATCAATACATCATCAGAATCTAAAAATAAAATATGGGTTCCTTTTGATCTAGAAAGAGCAAATTTCCTACAAACATTTCCTCCCTTTGGTAGGTAAGATGGTCTTTGGTAAGCTTGAAACCTTTTATTTCTTTTTGAGAACGATTCAATAATATTCCATGAATCATCAGTACTATGATCATCTACAATGATACATTCCCAATTGGAATAAGATTGAGCCAAAACTGAGTCCAAGCACTCTTCCAGATACAATACTTTATTATAGTTCGGAATAAGTACAGATACTAAAAAACTTTCACACATCTACACCAAAAAATTTCCAGATTTTATTAAAATATTTCGTTTTCAAATATTGAAATTTATCTTGGTTAACAAACTCATCTATTAAACTCATTGATTCAATACAAAAAACAGGCAGTTTCGTGATAGAATTTATACTAACAGCTTGATTATATGAACTTTCTATAAACAATAATGATTTACTTTTATTTTTTAAATAAACATTAGCTTTAAAACTACTGTAATCCTTGGCTCTCTGTCTTTCAATTTTAGACTTGTGGGGAGACATATGTAATTCATTATACTTAATACCATTTTTATTTAACCAAATAACAGTCTCTTTTCTATATTTTTCCAACCTATTAGTAACTAAAATATCGACAGGGACAGGGGGGATATATTTAGGTTTAGCATTTAATAAAAAATGAATATAATTTAAAGAATCGTCATTTTCATATTCAGTAGGATCTTCACAGAGGACTCCGTCAATATCAACACATGATTTAGAGTAAATCCAAGAATTTAAAACATTCCATTGAAATATTCTAGGTGAATTTACTATTTCAAAAAACACATCAATCTTATTTGATGCATCTGGAGTAGAATAAATTGCTGCAAATTTAAAATCAATATCATGAAATAGAGAAATAGACTTTTTAACTTGATTAATAGCATTTCCACTGTTTATCGAATCATCAACTAATAACACATTCTTCTTTCGATATTGAAATCCAGAAGTTCTCATTCCTCCAATGGGTTCAAATTCATTTATAAACTCCGTGAGAGTAACAAATGGTTTATGTAGAAGAAGTGATATTATAGTTGCTGGTATTATTCCACTTCGAGGTACACCAACTACTAAATCAACTTCAAAATCAATTTTTGAAATATTCTGACTTATAGTTTGGTGTAGATCATCAAATGATCTATAATTTAATCTTTTATAACTTGCAACCCGATACACCTAAATTTATCCATTTGTGGTCATACCCTCTAACTTCATCAGAATTCATAATTCTTACCTTATCAAACCCCGCTTCAATTAATAATTTTTTTAAATACCGAGACGAAAATAAAGATAAATGCCAATTCGGGTGACCAAGAGTTCCTTTTCCATCACCATAAGTAAAAATTCTTCCATTTGCCCATATACAAGGGTCTTTAATTTCATTAAATTTATACCACCCATCTTCTTCGATATAATTATATCCATTTTCGGCATCTACAAAAGCTTTTGCAATTTTATATCCATTTGGAACCCATATTTCTAATCTACCATTTCTTTTTAATATTCGTTGCCATTCATTTAACACATAACTTGTCTGATACCATGGAATATGCTCCAAAATATGACTTGCATAAATAACATCAAAAGTTTCATCTGGAAAAGGTAATTTGGATCTAGCATCTAATATATAGTCAGTAACTTTTGAATTTACAATATTCATCGTTTCAAATCCTTTCAACCTACTTTCTCCAGGCCCTATTTCAAGAAATCTATTTACATTATTTCGATTTTTAAAAATATTGTAATATGTTTTTATTCTATTTATTATTTTCACGATAAGTTAAGGTTACATCGTTTTCATTCTTAACAGCCATTCCATATGATTTATGCCAATTAAATAAAGACAACCCTCCTACTTGAGAATTAATTATTGAAAAAATTGATACATCTCTACATACTTCGAGCTCCTTCCTTGCCTCGAATAAACTCCCTATTCCAACAGATAATGAAAGTTTATAATTTCCTTCAACCAATCCAGAATTTTTAATTGTAAGTTCATATTTCATTTCATTTTGGTCTCTTTCCAAATAGTTCGAAATACCAGAAATTATATTAATATCATCAATTGAGGAAATTGTAAATCCAATTCTAAAATTGCTTGGTAATGGTTTTATTTGATCAAAATAAATTAGAAATTTTAATTCAGAATTAAATCTAAAAGCAGTGTCATTGGCAAGATATAAAGGAATCACTTTAGAAAAAAAGCTCTCACCTTCAATATTTTTTACTGAATAATTAAATCCTAAACTTATGTAGGCATCCACAACATTTCTTGTACTATCACGCAGTTTAATTTTTCCACTTTCTAACAATATTGAATTTTTGGTTAAGTTTTGAATTGCTCCCATATTATGACTTACAAACAATACTGTTCTACCTTGACCTGCTACATCCTCCATCTTACCTAAGCATTTCTTTTGAAACTCATAATCTCCCACAGCTAGTACTTCATCAATTATAAGTATTTCAGGTTCCAAATGAGCAGCTACTGAAAACCCCAAACGGACTTTCATACCTGAAGAATAAAACTTAACTGGTGTATCAATAAACTTTTCCACTCCTGAGAAATCAATAATTTCATCCAGTTTACTATCAATTTCTTTTCGGGTCATTCCCAGAATAGTTCCATTCATATAGATGTTTTCTCGTCCTGAAAGTTCCGGATGAAATCCAGTTCCCACCTCTAAGAGGGAAGCAACCCTTCCACGGATTTCAATTTTCCCAGAAGTAGGGTCTGTAATCTGGGAGAGGATTTTCAGTAGGGTGGATTTACCTGCGCCATTTTTTCCGATAATCCCTAAAACTTCTCCCTCCATTACCTCAAAATTGATGTCTTTGAGCGCCCAAAAAACAGATTCATCTTCCACTCCAAATTTATTCAAGGCCCGAAGTCTCTTAAGATTCTGCCAAGGCGATTTAATAAGGTTTGCCACCTGGCCAGCTAAGGTATCAGCTTGCTTTTCTTTCAAACCTAACCTATACCTCTTCGAAAGATCTTCTACTCGAATTACAGTATTGCTCATAACTTTTTTCTTAGTACCACACACGTCCAGTGTATCCGAGTTTTTTCTTTATTCGGCTATATATCATTTTATTAAAGCGAAGTGACAGACCTATATATTTTCGAATGCCTTTAGATCTTGACTCACTTGGACCATTAAAGATTTTTTCAAAAAATTTAACTAATCTACTTTCATCAAAATATTCAGTAAACTGATTGTTTGTGAAAATTGGTTGAGCTATAAATTCATTATATGCTGAATGATTTTCATTCAAATACTTTATTTCTGCAATCAATTCTTCATCTGATTTGTAATCAAGCCTATTTAAAATCCTTTTAGGGTTAAAATCCTTTTCTATGCAAGTACTCCCCCAATAAATCGGAATACAACCTGCTATAAAACAATCCATGATTTTTTCAGTCACATAACCGGGGTATGAACTGTTTTCGTATGCGATACAAAATTTATAGGGTTTCATAAACTGGATTTTATCTGGAACTGGCCCACCGACATTATTTAATACCTTACCTCCTGAATCTACAGGTAAGTAGTTGCTTAGCTTTTTAAAAAAATTATTTCGTTCCATCGCCCCTGCATTGGAAGCGACAAAGCAGCAAAATTTGGTTTTGGGGTTTTGATCTAGGATTTGTTGTTGCTTTGGAAATAGTAATGTAGAAAAATCATAATACCATAATATCGAATATAGCGGTACTCTTAAATAATCTGTTCTATTTAGGAAATCAAAACCTAAAGCGTAATCACAAAGAAAAAAATTAGGCCGATGATTCTCACCGGTATAGAAGATCTTTGGACAATCATAATGTAAATGTTCGGAACCCCAAGAAGAATAAATAATAAAATCTGGATCACTTTCTGTAAGAACAACAGGAAAATGACGTTTTAGAAAAGTAAAGATTCTATCCGATTCAGGATTAAATCCATTATAGTGATCAACAAATTTAATTTTAATAAGTACCAATTATCTAAACCAATTATTAGATAAAATAACACCTTTATTGAATGTATTATCTCTATCCAAATGGTTAGGAAATTCTTTAGAAAAAGATTCTAATTTAACATGATCATTTCTAACAAAAGTAAATTCCATAAAATGATATAATTCAATTCCATTTATTTTTTTTGGAGTTTTGATGTTATTAGGATGAATATGGACAACACTGTGATTTTCTAATAACTTTTCAATTGCAGCTTTAAAAAATTTGAAATAACTTTTGTCAAACAAACGATGTATTTCATGAAATTCAATCACAATAATTCTAAACCGATTAAGTAAAGATTGAGATAAAGAAAATATACATTCAAATTCAAACCCTTCAATATCCATCTGAAGAATAAGGTCAGACGACTTATCATTAGGAAGAACTTCATTTACCCAAGTATCAATTGTCATAAATTGATCATTGTTTTTTGATGACAAGTGTTTTTTGATAAAATGAAAATTGGGATGATATAATTTAGGTTTTTCGACTGTATAGTCACACATATAAACATTAATTCCATGTTCAGCTAAATTATACTCAAATCCAGATTCCAAATCAACACCAGGAGAAAAACAAGCACTTATGCCTTCTAAATCGTCAGGAATTAAATACCCACCATCTCTGGCAGGACCAAGCCTTATTAAAGGTTTATTAGATATTTTAGGATGAAGAAGTTCTATTAATTTTAGAACATTTTCTTTTTCAACTCTTGACGTAACTGAGAAATCAAAAAAACTCCCCAATGCATTAATAAATCTAAATATTAGATTCCGAAATCGATTATAGACTACTCTTTTCACAATTAATAGGAGTTTAAAAAAGCTAAAGTATTAAAGAACTAAATTTAAATTACCTTCTTTTCTCAAAATAATTAATAAATCGAAACATAAAATTAATTTTAAAATCTTAATAAGATATATTTCATTTTAAGTAAAATTTTATTTAGTAGTACAAAATAAAAACTTGGCTTTACAATAGAAAAAATCCATAAATAAGTGATTAATCCATTAATATGCTTCTTTCTTGTTGACAAACTTGACCATAAAGAATTTTCAATTATCCTATAATGAAGAGGGTCGCATTCAACATATCCTGCCGTTCCCCAATTTGATAAAAAGGATATAAAAAAAGTATCATGATTTCTTGCCTTAAAAAAACCCAATGGAAATTTTCTAACCACATTTCTAAAAACCATCGTATTTTGATGTATTAAGCAGCCCATTACCATTTCCTTTTTACTTCTATTTTTTTTAATAGATTTATTAAGAAGGTTCTTATCAGAAATTATTTTATCATTTTTATCAATTGTCACAAAATCATGAAATGAGAGCACACATTCAGGGTGTTTCTCTAAAAACTCAAATTGTTTTTGAAGCTTAAAAGGATCGGTCCAATAATCATCACCTTCAAGGTATGCAATATATTTTCCATTAGCTTTGAAGATGGCTTTTTCATAATTTTTAGCTAGTCCAAGATTAACCTTATTTGAATAGGTTCGAATCAAGACGGAATTAATAGGCTTTTTAGATTGAATTATTTCAAAAGTATGATCATCAGAACAATCGTCTACTACTATTATTTCCAAAGACCCAGAAAACTTTTGGTTAAGAATAGAATCTATTGATTTATTCACATATGCTTCTTGATTATAAGTTAGCAATACAACTGAAATATCAATCTTAACCAATTCTAAATTGAATAAATTTCTTTAAATAATAAAGATTATAACTAATGAGAGAAATAAAACCATTCCAACTTAAGCTTTTTAAAACTAATTTATTTATTAACAATAATTTATTTTCCTGAAATAAGTCATCTCTTTTAATATCTGAAAGCCCACCTCCTAAAAAATGAGAAACTACTAAGGGTACATATTGAACTTTTATTGATGTATTTAAAAAGACTTTTAAATTATACATATAATCTGCAGCTATTCTATATTCTGTATCGAAACTACCATTTTCTAGAAAAAGAGAATGATGATAAAAAATAGCTTGATGCGATATATTTCGCTTCATTAATTTCAAAAGGCTAAATTCTCCATCATACGTTTTTTTGTTTTTAAGAAGTAAGGTATTTCCATATATAAGTTTCAAATTCTGTAATGGGTTGAATTCGATTTGATTTACTGATTCAACTTTTAATTCGTCTCCTGCTCCCAAAAAAATAATCCAATTTCCTTTTGCTAATTTCACTCCTTTATTCATTGCCTCATAAACACCATTATCCTTATCAGAACAAAACAGAATAGATTCTAAGGGAAACTTTTTAACATATTGAAAAGGATTATCAGAAGAATTATTATCAATAATCAAAACTTCAAATGAAAAACAAGTCTTTTTAAGAAAAATACTACTTAAAGTATTCTCTAGAAATTTACCAGAGTTAAAATTTGGAATAATAATAGAGAGATCAATTCTATCAGACATTATCTCTAACAAAAATAGCGTCTGCTTGAAGGACGCATCCATCAATTGGTGATATTAATTGTTCAAAGTTTCCTTTAAAACTGAAGAATAAGCTTTTCATGTGATTATATATAGTTTCGAAGTAGACTTGATTTTCATAAAGTTCAAAAAATGACACTTCAACTATTACAATCTCAGCTTTAGAAAGAGTTTTTAGTCCTCCTAGTATTACCATCTCTTCAAAGCCTTGAACATCAATTTTAATAAGTAAAGGTTGGGCAAATGAAATATCATTCATAACATCATCCAATCGCTCAACATCAATTCTAATTTGCTTTTCGTGAATTGTTTTTGGGAAATTACTTTTATGAAGACCTTTCATTGGAAAAGCACTTGACGAATCAGAAAATTCATTTTGAAAAAAATCAATTTTCCCGGATTTATTGCCCAAGCCTAAATTGAAAGCTTTAAAATTTTCATCTAATTTAAATCGAGCACATAAATGTTCGAAAATTTCTGGAATTGGCTCAAAAGAATAAATCTTTGCCTTCGGAAATAGTATCCGAAATCTTGCCGCAAATTGCCCCTTATTTGCTCCTATATCTAAAATTGTAGAAATATTATATTTGACAATCCATGAATGCTTTTCAAGGAAATTGTATTCAACTTTTATACCATTAATCACCAAAGGAGCCTTTGTAATCGAGTATCCAAGTTTATTTAAAATTCTATTTATTAGTAGCTTCACAAAAGTTTAATCTTATTTTTAATCTTGTCTAATAAGCTAACACTTTTCTTATTTGAAAACCTGTCATTAAAACTCTTTTTCCATTCGCTATCAAAAACAGACATATATTCTTGTGGAATAACCATAATGACATCATCCTGAATCGTAAATCGATGGCTTGGGAATATTTTACTTACTTTATTAAATATGTCATCAACTCTAGGCCATTGATTAGAGTCATGAGGAGAAGGTAAAGGACCTAGAAAGCATCTTGCATCATCAATAAATATTACTGGATCTTTTAAGCTTTTAATAGCATCTAATTCTTCTAGTAATGGGCATTCTTCTTCTTTACCACTTCCCCCTTTACACCAATGTCCATCTAACCAAAAAAAAGATGAGCTATTCTTAATTCTAGAATGTACTATATCAGGAAGAACGTCCTTACTATTACCAATAAAAAATTCAATATTATTTGGACAATTATGTTTTGACGAAGTTTGCATAGAAATATTCTCGTCTATTTCAATAGTAAGTACTTTTTCAAAATATTGAGCTGCCCAAAAACATGTACCACCTTTATAAGTTCCTGTTTCTACGAAATAGTCGATTTTTTTAAATTCAATTAACTTAACAACCAAGTTTTTCGGAATTGAAAAAGAAACTATACCCATTTTTTTAAAATTTTCAGTAAGGTCATTACATTGATTAATCTAAAATATTACAATAATTATTATTAAATATTGAATTACAATAATTATAGATATTGTAATCCAAGGAATTATTAATTTTAAATAAATCAATATCTTCTTTTGAAAGATTTTGATAGAGACTTTTTGAATTAGTTGTGTTTTTATTAGGTATATCTATTCTCTGATCCTTTCCCAACAATTTTGAAAGTACCTTAATAGAATCATCATATCTTTCAACTATTCCAACAAAAAAATAACTATCAATAATTGATTTATAATTTTCCTGAGTACATTCAAGGGATTTTGCCATGTAATTACTGTCCTCATGAAGATAATCTGTAAGTTCCATGCCTTTAACAAAATTATGACCTCTTTCTTTTCCAAATTTAAATAAGGAAAGATGATGACTTAATGGGTCTCTAACAAAAGTTATTTTATTTACATTTAAGTTGTTATATATACCTGGAAATCTTTCACTCAATCTAATCTCAGAAATATAGTAGTGTCCAACTATGATTTCCCATGGTTTTAAATAAAATATTTCAGGTTGAGAATTTTTAAAGTTTTCATAGGCGTCCAAAAAATCATTCCTGTTAGGATATTTAATATCAAGTGGAGAATAATCCTTTCTCAAGTAAAACCATTTACCTAAAATTAATACCAAACTAGTCCCTCCACATTTCGGTATATGGTTAAAAATAAAAATAGGATTCTCTCCTACTTCTTCTGGATATGGATTTAATTTATACTGGATATAAGCCCTACCGTACAGGAATTTATCCTTTAAATATTGGTAAGGCTTACTTTTACGAATAAAGAGAAATCTTATTGCCAAAAGAATTTATATCAGGAAAGAAAAAGAATTGAACAGCAAGGTTTTAAGTCAGAAGGCTAATTGGGAAAGTTTACTGTTTTGGTTCTAAGTACAAGGTATGTGGTATTTGGTATGTAGTATTTAAGGTACAAAGTACAAAGTACAAAGTACCAAGTACGAAGTCTGAAATAGGAAAGATGGAGTATTTAGTAAACTGTTAACTCGACACTGATCACTGCTTACTGAGACTGCCTACTAATCACTATGAGATGTACAAAGTACCTAGTATCAAGTATCTAGTATTTGGTATTTAGTACGTGAAGCGAACTGGTTACTGAGACTGACTACTGAGACTGTTTACTGATCACTGCTTACTGGATATGGCTTCGCCCTTTCAGTCCCAATTATCAGGAATTACATAGCTCACGCTGCGGGAGGCAGGTCCGCTTTTTCAGTCCCATTATTTCTTTGTCTCATTTGAGACTTTCATTACACTCAAATTATAGGATTGAGATTTCTCCTCCCGATAGCTATCGAGGAAGTCGAAATGACAAATTGCTGACTGAGTAATAAATTTACTCGGTTGAGTTGGATTCGCAAACTTTGACTCTATTATTTGATTTATCATTGCTCTTCGCTTGATTTTGAAGTACAAATTTTAGCCTGATTTAAAAAATCTTTATATTTATAATACATTGATTTTAAGTACAATAAGATTTCTCTTATTAATTTTTACTAAATACAGATAACTGGATTTTTAAGGATTATCCGATTTCTGGGGCATAAAATTCTTCTTTGGTAATCATTTTTAAATAAAAGCTTTTAGGCATGACAAAGAGCAAAACTTTTGGATTAGGCCTGAGCCTGATGTGTTTCTTGGGTATTTTGATGATTTTTTTATTTCACCAATCCCAGGAAAACAGAAAAGAACTGGAATCCACCGTGGAGCAAAACATGCTCTTGGTTAAAAAAAACATCTTAGATGCCTATTCCGCTTCCAAAGATGAAATATTGGAACAATTGAAGATTCAGATTTTAATCAGCAATAAATCTGAATTGGGATTAATGAAAATGGCTCTTTTTGCCGAGACTATTACCAAAGATTCCCAATTTGAATACCAGATTTCTATTTCGAAGAAGCCTGAAAAACAGTCTACCCTTCGAGTGTCCCAGGGGAAACTGCACATTGAAAATATCAATGGAAATAGATTGTCGGAATGGTTAACTCCTTTTAATCTGAGCGTTCAAAGAGCACTTTCGAAAACCTTTGGCATCCCCTTTAACTCTCTAATATTACAAAATGAAAATATCCAGTTTGATGCTTCATTTCCTATCGAAGATCTCTATAAAAAAGACCGGGCCCTAAATTCTTTTTTTGATCAATTGATGTTCCTGGATTCTGCAGGAGTAATTCAACATCCCAAAAAATGGGCAGGAATTACTTTAAATCTCCCAGATAGCAGTGCTCCTAAAAGGTTAGGAACCCGTAGTATGGATTTTGATCTTTTGAACACCAATTATCAGGCGGTTTTGACCGAATTGCAGATAGAGGGGGAAAATTTCTATATCCTTGGTGCTATTTCAGAGGACAATCTGGATCAGGCTTCCTTTAAGGTCAATTACAACCTTCTGGTACTTCTTCTGATCCTTGTTATTTTATTGGTTGTGGGCATTCCGGTATTTTCTTTCCTAGGGATCAGATCAGGAGATGTCATCAAACAAAGAACTATTTTTTCTAATACCATTTCACTTTTTTTCCTCTTTGTGGTATTAGGTTGGAGTGCCTCCTACTTCCTCTTGGGCAACCTGTTTACTTATGAAAATGAGGAGATGAAAAAAGTAGTTGAAATAGAAACTACAATCAGTAAACTAAAAGAAATAACTGGCTTTCATACTGGAGAAAAACTACAGGAGGATATGATGAAGATCATTGAAGTGAATGAAAAAATCCTGGTCTCCAAAGAAGGTACCATAATTAATTTTAAAGAATATGACGATAATAGTATTACCGATGCAGAATTTAAAGAACTGGTACCAGAGGGAAACCCGAATTATATCAGTGTAAAAGACCGGGAGTATTTTAAATATTTTCTTGATAGCCAAGACAACGAATATTTTTTAACCAGGGTATTTTCCCGTAGATCCGGGAAACCTGAACTAGTACTCAGCACGCAGGCAAAACCTAGGGAAAATTCCTTTCAAAATGCTCAGGTTGAAGCTCTTACTTTTGGTATTCAAGCCGAATCAGTGCCTTATGACAATACCAGAAGGTTTCTGGTCATGAAACAAAGCGGAGAATTGATTTTCAATTCCTCTCAGATTAAAACTCCTATTCAAACTATTCAGGATTTGGTCGAAAAAGAGAAATGGGAGGAAATGAGGTTTTTGTTGGGTTCGGAGGAAAAACAATTCATGGACCTGAGGATGAATGGAAATGCATACAGGGCTGTTTTAGTCCCTTTGGAATTTGAAAATCTCGATTCTAAGCTTTGGTTGGTATATTTTATAGATTTTAACCTAGGCCACCGGTTTATTTCTGTTGTAGGTCTGGAAAGTCTTAGTCTCTTACTTGGTTACTTGTTGTTTCTGGTGCTTTTGATTGGTCTTATTTATTATCTGTTTATTGAAAGATCCCAGCACAATTGGAAAAAGACTCCATTCAGAACCTTGATGTATCATCCAAAGATGCTGCATGCCTATTCGAGGGGATGTATGATGTTTCTTGCAATCATAGTTCTACAGATATTTTTCCTATGGCAATTTGGAACCAGCCTGGAGAATCGATTTTGGGTACTCGTTTTCAATCTGATTTTTTCATTACTAGTGGTATGGTGGATTCCTCAAAGAGAAAAAAATAGGATCAAGGCTCAATTATCGGCTGACTCAGAAAAGGATGATGAGCCACAGCAGGATGATGAAAAAAAGGAAGATAAACTGGCTACCCGAAGTCTTTACACCCTGTTTATATTTTTATTCTTTTTCTCCATAGGGTTTTTACCTGCATTTGGAGTTTATGACACTGTAAATAACATAGAAAACAAGATCTGGGAAGGCGAGAAAAAGGAGGTTTTGCAATTGCAAAAAAAGGAGCTCGAAATTCTTAATCAGGGGATTTTTACTCCGAATTTAGAATTGGCGAGAAGGAATTTTGCCTCCACCATCGTGGACCTCTCTGAGGGTCAATTGAAAGAATTGGTATTTGCCGATTATAAAATGCTTAACAGGGTCAGCAAGAACATGAAATTGGGATACAACCTGCAGTGGAACTATGGTTTGTTCTTGATCGTCCTGCTGATAATAATATTGTTGATCGGGATGTATGCCCTCACCCAAAAACTATTACAGACTTGCTTTGCGAGTACTGTGCGTGATGTCATCCCCAATAAGAAGTTGGATATCCTTAAGACAAAAGAAAGAAGATTATTTCTTACAGGTCTGGATTCCGATTTGTTTAAAGCCTGGATTATTGACAAGATACCCGGTATTGCGGAAGATGATATTGAAATCATTGACTGTAATGCATCACTTCCAAAAACCCCCACTGAAAAGAGTGAAGAACCTGTAAAAGAGGAGGTTTTAAAGAAGCCAAATAAGAAAAAAGTGGTTTTGATAAAAAATATTCACTGCCTGGGAAAAGAAGATAAAATCGCCGAAAAACTGATTGGTTGGGAGGCCGATCACAAAGATGAGATATTGGTTTTGGGTTCAGGATTTTCTATCAGGGAACTGAGCATTTTTCACTATGGAATCGCTACCCAAACCACTAATATTAAGCTCGTTCAAATGACGGAGTTACTGAGTGACTATTCATTTTATTATGTACCCATAAAGCCAAAAATTATTCTTGAGGAATCAAAGAAATCAAAAGAGGGGGTTCCAGAGAAGCAAGAAGCGGAAGAAAAGGAATCACCATTACTCAAGGATAAAGTACATGAGGAGGAGACCTTTAAACTGATTAAAAGTTTACGGTGTAAAAAAGCATATTATCTGAATTTATGGGCGGAATTAAGCTTTTATGAAAAGAAATTCTGTTACTACATGGCCAAAGAGGGATTTATAAATTCAAGAAATCTGTCGGTCTTATCCGGGCTGACGCAAAAAGGCATCTTGGTCTATGATGAGGATAAGTTCAAGTATTTATTTTTTGATGTGGTCTTTAGATACTTTGTAATTGATAATTGTCCGGTTGAGTTGATCAAAGAGTTTGAAAAAGATACCAAATCAAACGGCACCCTAGCAAATTACAGCTGGTTGCTTAGCTGTTTTGCCATTTTGGTCATTGGGATTATCAGTTATTTCAATCGAGGTGTTTTAGGACAACTCGAAGCTATAACCACAGTAGTAGTAGGTGCTGCAGGAATCGTAATGGAAGGGATTAGTAAATTGATTCCAAATATTGGCTTTGGGAAAAAACAATAATTCGTCATTTATTCAACTTTTTAGGCACAATGAAAATAGGCTCTCTGAGGGGGATGGGAGTTGTTGGTTGGAAGTTGGAGGTTGGAGGTTGGGAAGTACAAAGTACCAAGTATTAAGTACAAAGTATGGGGTAGGTGGGGTGTACGAAGTACAAAGTAGGTGATATTTGCGAGGTTGGAGGTGGGAAGCCTGCCTACCGAAGGTAGGTTAGAAGTGAAAAGTTTAAAGTTTGAAGTTGTTGGTTGTTGGTTGTTGGTTGGAGGTTAGGAAGTGGGAAGTGGGAAATACTGTTGAAATACTATTGAAATAGGCTCCCCGCGGGAGCGAGATATTGAAACATAATAATTTTAGAACCCTATCTCAGCGAAGCCTATTTCAAGCGACGAAGGAGCTTATATTTCAGCCGAGGGACGAGGCTGTATCTCTCTACCAAAGGCCGAATATCTCAGCACCTGCCTACCGAAGGTAGGAAGCTGTATCTCAGGAAACCTAGGAGCCAATATTTAAACGAAGGTGAATATCAGCAAAGCAATATTTCTCAAAATCATTATCTTAAAACTTTTAATCAGAATTAATCTTACTTAACAAAACCCCAAAACCTATGAATTCCATCCGTATATTGCTTTGTTTTTTAATGTTGATATTCCAGTTGACCGGAGTAAAAGCTCAGGAATATGACCTGGTAATCTATGGAGGAACTTCTGCTGGGGTGGCAGCAGCAATCCAAGCCTCAAGGATGGATAAATCAGTAGTTTTGATTGAACCAAGTAATCGATTGGGTGGACTGACCACTGGAGGTCTAGGGCAAACGGATATTGGTAATAAACAGGCCATTGGTGGCGTTAGCAGGGAGTTTTACCAGGGAATAAAAACCTATTATAATCAAGCTGAAAACTGGAAATGGCAGAAAAAAGAAGAATATAAAGATGGAGGTCAAACCACCACAGCTGAGGGTGAGGATGCCATGTGGACCTTTGAGCCATCCGCAGCATTGACAGTTTACCAACAGATGTTGGATCAGGAAGATGTGACAGTTGTCTATGGTGAGCGCTTACTAAGAACAGATCAAGGAGTGGAGAAATCCAATGGGAAAATTACCTCCATTCAGATGGAAAGTGGAAAAGTATTCCAAGGTAAAATGTTTATGGATGCTACCTATGAAGGGGATTTGATGGCTACTGCTGGCGTTAGTTACACGGTAGGAAGGGAAGGAAACAAGAAGTACAAAGAATCACTCAATGGAGTTCAGGCAAATTATTATGCTCCTACCTTAGAGAATCATGTTTCCCGAAATGCCATCAATCATAATTTTGTCCCAGGGGTAGATCCTTATATAGAAAAAGGAAATCCCGATAGCGGATTGCTTCCCTTTATTTCTCTCAAAGGTCCCGGAATTGATGGTATGGGAGATAATAAAGTTCAGGCTTATTGCTTTAGAATGTGTATGACAGATCATCCAGAGAATAGAATTCCATTTGAGAAGCCTGAAGGTTATGATGAGTTAGATTATGAATTATTGTTTAGAAACTATGAGGCAGGAGAAAACTCTGTGCCTTGGATTAATTCATCTATGCCCAATAGAAAAACAGATACCAATAACCGAGCGGGATTCTCCACCGATTTCATTGGTCAAAATTATGATTATCCAGAGGCTAGTTATGAAGAGCGGGAGAAGATTGTAGAAGCCCATAGAAAGTACCAGCAAGGGCTAATGTGGACGCTTGCATATCACCCAAGAATTCCTGAAAAGATCCGAAATGAAGTTTCCCGATGGGGAACCAGTAAAGATGAATTTGAACGAGAAGATGGTTGGCAGAACCAGTTGTACGTCAGAGAAGCCAGAAGAATGATCAGTGACTTGGTCATGACTCAGCATCATTGTGAAGGGCTTGAGGTCGTGGAAGATGCCATTGGCTTGGCTGCTTATGGAATGGATTCCCATAATATCCAGCGCTATGTAGACGCGAATGGCTTTGTTCAAAATGAAGGAAATGTTGAAGCGCATGTAGGAGGCCCCTACCCGATCAGTTATAGATCTATTGTTCCCAAAAAGTCTGAGGCCGAAAACCTATTCGTCCCAGTATGTGTCAGCGCTTCACATATTGCTTTTGGCTCGATTCGTATGGAACCTGTTTTTATGGTTTTGGGTCAATCTGCAGCAATTGCAGCTTCTTTGGCGATTGATGAAGGGATTGCTGTTCAGGACTTGGAGTATGCTACATTAAAAAATAGTTTATTGAAATATAAGCAGAGGTTGAAGTAGGGAGTTGGATGTGGAATTCGACACGGAGGACAGTTGAATGAAGTATATAGTATTTGGTATTTGGTATGTGGGGTGTACGAAGTACGAGGTACCAAGTACAAAGTAGGGCGTATGTGGTATTTAGAAGATGGGAAGTTGGAAGCTGGAGGTGGGAAGTTTAAAGTTGAGAGTTTAAAGCCTGTCGATTGTAGATAGGTGGGAAGCCTGCCTACCGGAGGTAGGTGGGAGGTTGGAAGTCCTTACATCTTATATCTAATATCATACATCCTAAATCTGCTTCACTTTCCCAACTCATAAAACAAAGGCAATCGTACTAGGCAATCAGCGTATTTATCTGCATTGGGCAACGGCCTTTGATCTGAGCTGATGCTTTGATAATATTCTGAATTCTGCAGATTCTGGTAATGGAAAATGCATAGAATTCCTTTTGCTAGCATACCTTCTATAAATCGCGTTCGAGATGCTTGGCTATCAAACACCAAATAAAATGCATGGGCATTGGAGGAGCTTTGAATTGCCGGAACATGGATTGAATCCCAAAGACTTTCTTGTTCCAAAACTTCCTGAAATTGATTTAGATAAGTTGACTGTAGAATAGAAGCTTCTCTATCGGAATGGATAAAAAAGTGATAGTAATCCTCCCAAATCGTCTTTCTTCTTTCCTGAATTGAATCTAGGTTTTCCAGCTGAGCCCAGAGGTAGGCAGCATTGAGTTCGGATGGCAAAAAGGAACTTCCTATATCTACCCAACCGTATTTGTTTTTTTCTCCACGAAAGAAGGCTGCTCTATCCGTTCCTTTTTCCCAGATTATCTCTGCCCTTTGGATGAATTGGGGATCATTGATCGTTAGCATCCCTCCTTCTCCGCATTGGATATTTTTGGTCTCATGGAAGCTGAAGCATCCCAGATGTCCTATTCCTCCCAAAGGTTTTTCTCCATCAAAGCTATCTATGGCCTGGGCTGCATCCTCCACCAAAAATAGGTCATGCCTCTCTGCAATCTCCATAATGGCATCCATTTCACAGGCTTTTCCTGCATAATGGACAACAACAATGGCTTTGGTATTGGGAGTAATTAGCTCTTCAATCCGAGTTTCATCCATATTGGGATGATCAGACTTACTATCCACAAAAACTATTTTGGCTCCCCTGAGCACAAAAGCATTCGCCGTAGATACATAGGTAAAAGCCGGCATGATCACCTCATCACCTGGCTGGATATCCAAAAGAATAGCAGCCATCTCCAGGGCATCTGTGCAGGAGGTGGTGAGAAGGCATTTTTGAAATCCATACCGTTTCTCAAAAAAATCCTGACAGAGATGGGTATAGTGACCATTTCCGGAGATTTTGCCACGATTGATCGCGTCTTGGATGTATGTCAGTTCCTTACCGGTTTGGTAGGGTTTGTTGAAAGGAGTTGGGGGATGTATGATGTATGATGTAGGATTTATGATGTATGATTTAGGAGATGTACAAAGTACAATGTATTAAGTACAAAGTTTAGGGTATGTGGTATTTGGGATGTGGTATCTGGTATTTAAGGTACAAAGTACGAAGTACAAAGTACAAAGAATGGGTATATGGTAGGTAGTATGTGGTAGGTAGTATGTAGTATGTGGTATATGGTATTTAGGAGGTTGTTAGTTGTAGGTTGGAAATAGGCTCCCTGTGGGAGCGAAATACTATGGAAATACTGTAGAAATAGTTTCCCTACGGGAGCGTGATATTGAAACAGAATAATTTTAGAAGCCTATCTCAGCGAAGCCTATTTCAAGCGACGAAGGAGCTTATATTTCAGCCGAGGGACGAGGCTGTATCTCTCTTCCAAAGGCGGAATATCTCAGCGCCTGCCTCCCGAAGGCAGGAAGCTTTATCTCAGGGAAGCTGTATTATAATAATGATAAATAAATACCCTTTCTGCAACCTCGTATCCCATGGATTTGTAGAGATTACATGCTGCGATATTCTGCTCCTGAGTATTGATTAACATCCTGTCAGCTCCCAAATGAATAGCTCTATTTTCTGCTGACTGTACGAGTTGGCGGGCAAGTCCTTTTTCTCTCTCCTTTTCATTCACCGCCAATAAGCCTATGCTGGCTTCTTTTTCCTCCACTGAAATTGTCACCATGGCAGTCAAGCTTTTATTGGTAAGGACAATATCCTCGTCAATGGCTTTTTCTATCCAGTGCTGGTATAAGTTTTCAAACTCCTTTAGGTTTAAGCGGGCATCCTTTTTAAACCGGGAATATTTACCGCTCTCCAATGCCAAAGATGCAATTTGTTGGTTTAATGTAGAGTTGAAAACCTGAATATCATCTACCTGATTTGGTTGACTCAATAACTTCTTAAAAGTGACCTTCTCTCCCATAAATTGAATCTCCGAACTCTGAAACTCCTGAGGAGAATCAGAAAAAATATAGACGAGTTGGAATTCTGATGCAGCATCCAAAAAGGAGTTTTCATTCCAATCCTGATCTACCTTCGTTTTGCCTACGGGGTAGTTGAAAAGGGAGGAATCGAAAGGAAGGGGTTGAATGTTAAAGTTGATAAGTTTAAAGTGGGAAGTTATAAGTGGGAAGTTGAAAGTTTAAAGTTGGTTGTACAAAGTAGGTGGTATGTAGTATTTAGTATGTGGTAGGTGGTATGTAGTAGGTGGGAAGTTGGAAAGTGGAAATAAGCCCTTCGGGCGAAATACTATGGAAATACAATAGAAATATACTCCCTTTACAAGTTTAAAGTTCTGAAGGAAAAATACAGTTGAAATACTATTGAAATAGGCTCCCTGCGGGAGCGAGATATTAGAAGCGTTTGTGGACTACAATCATATCTCAGAATCGAGGGTTCTGCATTTCTGCAAAGCTTAATTTCGTTTTTATAAATTAGCCTGGTCAATTCTAGGGTATTAGAAATTTTAAAGGAAAAGTAAAATACTCCAGTTTTAACTCTTTCTATACCACATCTCAGGAAGTATATAACTCTCTTTATCCGTGCAATCCCGATCCAGTGGATGAGGGAAAGTAGACACAAACCCTTCGTCTTTCACATAATCATTCCTCAAAAAAGTAAATTCCGAATAGACCGGTAAATCTATACCTTTAACCTTATGTGGCTTGAAAATATTATTTGGGTGATTATGAACAACTGTATGATTTACCAGCAACTTATCAAAAGCTCTTAATGCTTGATTGTAAAAAGCCCCATCAAATAATCGGTCGAGACCATGAAACTCTATGATGATGATTCGAAAGCGTTTTAGTAGTTGGGAGGAAATAGAAAAAAGACATTCATACTCAAAACCTTCAATATCCATTTGCAATATTAAGTCGGAATTATCTCCCTCTGGCAGGCTTTCTTTGACCCAGGTATCTAAACTTATAAATTCCCCATGGTCCCAGGATCCAAGAAATTTTTTCAAAAAGTGAAAATTAGAATGATCAATTTTCGGCTTTTCGATGGAGTAATCAGCCATAAAAACCTGCATACCTATTTCGGCAAGTTCTAATTCAAACCTAGATTCAATATCAACCCCAGGGGAAAAGCAATACTTAATTCCTTCTAATACATCTGGAACTAGGTAACCACCATCTGCATTAGGTCCAATCCTCCGTAATTTATGTCCTGATTTCCTCGGGTGGAGTTTGTCTATTAATCCTTGAATTGTTTTTTCTGGCAGTCTATATGTGATCGATAAATGAAAAAAATGTGCAATGGGTTTTGTGATTTTATAAAAAATATTTCGAACATTGACTGCGATAAAATTCATTCTCAATCTTTAAAGTGGAAACCTTTGACAAAGGTGATTTAAAATATTCACTCTTTATCATGGCAAAATTCATTTCTTGAAGAATTCAAAATAACTGAACTGATTAAGATCGCAAAGAATACTTTTTCATTATGAAGATTATTAAAAAACACTGAGAATAAACTTCTTAAAATTGTGAAATTTTGTTTTGCAATGGTTTTGACAAAGAGAAATTTTCAGGAAAGACGGTATAGGTAATAATCCTAAGTTCAGTTTAAAATCACCCTCATGAAGTAAGTGATGGGTTTTTGATTGGAAAACTGACTCACTGTGCTACAACAAACTATGCTCTGCAGGTAGGAATTAAATCTCCTTTTCAATAATATAAATAGGTCGTTTTTTTACTCCTTCAAAGGTTTTTCCAATGTACAAGCCAACCATTCCCAGTGTCACTAATAGAAATCCTGTGAGAACCCATATCGAAATTATGAGACTTGCATAGCCTGCCACGATAATATCGCCTTGAAAGTATTTTAGGAGCGTATATAAGGCAAATAAAAAGCCAGTTAGAGCTACAAGCAACCCCAACTTTACCGTCAGCCTAATTGGTTTATCCGAATAGGCTAACATGATATCTAAAGCTAAATTGAACAGCTTTTTATAACCATAATTACTGTTTCCTTCCTCCCTACCTGCATGGATTACGTCGATACTGCTTTGCCTAAAGCCAACCCACTTGACCATGGTAGGAAAGTATCTGATGCTTTCTCGCATTCCTACCACCTCATTGATGACTTTGCGATGATAGATTCCGAAATTAGCGATGGTTTCATCCTGATCCGAACCCGTTAGCCATGCGAGTGTTCTATAGAAAATCTTAGAAGATATCCTTTTAAAAAAGCTGTCTTGCCTGTTCTTTCTTCTCGCCAATACCACATCAAAACCTTCCTGCGCTTTTGCTAATAAGTTTGGGATTTCTTCCGGTCTATCTTGCAGATCACAATCCATTACTACCACCCAATCACCTTTTGAAGCATCCAATCCAGCAGTAATCGCATAATGCTGTCCAAAATTCCGGGATAATTTAACGCCTCTTATTTCTGGATGAATTTCTGCGAGTTGCTCGATTTTATGCCAGGAATTATCCGGGCTAAAGTCGTCTACCAAAATTATTTCCATTTTATGCTCAGGCAAAACTTGCTTGATTCTTGAAATCAAATCTTCAAGTGTATTTTCTGCACGGTAAACTGGAGAGATAATGGAGAGGAGCAATGGGGGTTTAGGATGTATGATTTCTGATTTTAGATGTTATAAGTATTAAGTACAATGTACCAAGTACTAAGTATGGGGGTATTTGGTATGTGGGATGTAGTATGTAGTATTTGGGAGTACGATGTAATAAATACAAAAACACAGGTCCAAAATCAGGATGGGTAAGTGATCACTGATTTAAACTCTTTCATCTTCTTGTAGAGGTTATAATACAGTCGGTTGATTTTCACCTCAAATGGAGGTTTGTGATAGGATAAATTATTTCCGGTGCTGATATGATAATAGTGTCTTCTTACCAATGAAAACTCATTACAACTTTCCAGGTATTCTCTTACTTTCTTTCTGTATTTAAAATAATTATCCTGTTTAGCCTTTTTATTATTTTTGGCGTTGGTAATGGAATTATTTCTGAATTTCATTACTGCAAGCGCTTCAGGGCAATAAGAAACTTTAGAATTTATTCTTAGTAGGTCAAACATCAGGTAGTATTCCTGCATGTTTGGTAGGTTTTCTCTCCATCCCCCAATTTGCTTGATCAGATCACCGTTCCACAGATTTGATATTGTTATCCCAAATTTGATTCCCAACAAACCTGACCATGGATCAGTAAGGTAGTTTTGGAACTCTCTTTTTCCATCTTTTTGAAATAAAAAAGTGCCCACTAAAAAAGAACTTTCTTCATCAAGGTATTCTAATTGCTTTTTAATTTTCCCAGGAAGGAGTTCATCATCGGCATCCTGAAATTGTATCCATTTATTCTTACAATGTGCAAGCCCTAGATTTCTTGTAGCTGGAGCACCTTTATTGCTTTTTCCTGGATGATGTAACACAGTAATGAGATCATATTTATCTGCTAATTCCAAGCAGATAGAATAAGATTTGTCTTTTGAGCCATCATCAACTAAAAATATCTCGTTAATTTCTGGCTGAATCAAAAGAGATTCAACAGATTTTTTTAATGTCTTTTCCGCATTAAAAACAGGAACTACAGCTGATACCATTTAAAATTTTGTGCGAGTGATGAATGGTTAAAAATACAATTTCAAATTCATTTTTCAGTGTTTATTGATTAGGCTTCCAAAAAATACTGGTCTCGGTAAAAAAAGCATAACAGACGGTCACTCCCTGATATTTTTCTCTTTTCCAACCATTTAAATACTTATTAATGGTGGCCTGATAAGATTCACGCTCTGTATTATCAAATAATAAAATTCCTCCTGGTTTTAATTTGGATAGCGTTTGAACAAGGCAGGCCGGTCTTACCCTGCCATCAATAATCAATAAATCTATAGATTCATCAGGCAAATGATCCGCAGCATGTGCATAATCCTTGAATGTTAAACCTTCACAATACATCCCGTTTACACTTTTATATTCATCTGGGAGGTTTTCATTATTTTCCTTTTCAGGGATATGCAAATTGAGTTTTACGTTTGGATGGTTACCACAATTTTTCACGACTTCCTGAAACCAAACTGCATCATGTTCAATAGAATAAATGCTATTCACTTGATTCCTCAAAAACATGGTGCTACCTCCTGAGCCAAATTCCAAGACATTCATTTCAGGTTTTATCAAAGATTCCAACTTTTTAAATGCAAAATGGTTGATCCAGGGCATTTCAGCTTCGTAGGGATATTTATATTTCCTACAATAATGAAAGTATGCAGGAAATCCTTTTATCGCTTCAGATATAGGTTTTCCTTGTTGTATGTATTTTAAAGTTTCACTCAAAAACCTCCCTACTATTTTATAGGTAGGTTTAATATAATCCTTGTCTGAGTACATTAATGGGTAAGATTTTAGTGGATGAATTCAAGTCTTCTTGAGAAGAAAAAGTTGATAGAATAATAGTTTGTTGGTTCCGCCACGGCGGACAGGTGTTAGTTGAAATAAGGTCCCTCCTGGAGCTATAAAGATTTATAAAGTTTAAAGTTTATAGTGGAGAGTTTAGAGTTTAAAGTTGGAAATAGTTTTGAAATACTATAGAAATAGGCTCCCTGAGGGAGCGAAATATTGAGAACAAATTTATTTTTAAAAACCTATTTCAGAATCGAAGATTCTGTATTTCTCTGCCAAAGTCCAAGCAATATTAAGTGGTTTGATTTTAATCTTTTTAGATTTCTCCTCGCGGTATTAGCTATTCTTCCTTTTTCAATAGTATTCGCTCGTTCGAAATGACTGGAACTAAGGTCATATTTGTTGTTGGTTGTTAGTTGTACAAAGTATTTCGAATGTGGCATTTAGAGGGAATGTATGAGTCATGAAGAAATTACTTATCAGTGCTCACTGTTAACTGAGACTGCCAACTGCCAACTGATTACTTTTTATGCTACCTCTGCGAATATGCGTTCAACCCCCTACCCCTAAAGGGGAGAAATTGGAGATAGGTAAAATTCTAAGTTACTGAAGAGCTAATAATGAGTAACAGGGCCCTATTTCTCATCACTTTTTCTTTTAATTTTAAAGTGACTTGTTAAGATTTTCAATTTCCACTAAAATCAGTTTGAGAACTTCGTCTGTTTCTTGAATTACAAAAGAATTTTTGAATCTAAGGATGTGGATCCCCAAAGCTTTTAAGTCTTCCTCCCTTGCTACATCTCTTGCTTTTTGGTCTATTTTATTATGGATTTCCCCATCTAGTTCTATTCCTAAGCGATATTGATGACAATAGAAATCTAGGATATACTTAGAAACAGGATGTTGCCTTCTGAAGTGTAGGTCATTAAGCCTATTTGCTCTTATTCTCTCCCACAATATATTTTCAGAAGGAGTTAATTTCATCCGGAGTTCTTTAGCTCGTCTAAATATTTCTGGAGAAGCTCTGTGATGCATTCTTTTTTAGAAATTCGTTAGCCTTTTTCTACCCCTGACCCCTAAAGGGGTGAATTGGCCTTATCTTTATTTGATTGCTATAATGGCGGAGAAATTTTTATTGCGAATAAGTTATACTTCAAATACCTAATAGCTTTTTCGTGACTTGCTCCCCCTTCAGGGGGTTGGGGGGTAGTTAAGCAACATCAGCGAATATGCGTTCCATTCGGCGTCCCGATTTCTTGTCAAATTGTATCTGATCGGGATCGCCTCATGTATTGTAATTATGCCACGTCAGCAAAAATTCGTTCCATTCTCCATCCCGATTAATTAATACAATAAAGTTTGATCGGGATCGCCTCATGGATTGTAATTATGCTACGTCAGCAAAAATTCGTTCCATTCGGCGAAAGTACATCATGCCGAAAACAAAGAGAATAATGGCTACGATACTGCCTGGCCAGATCCATTCCCATGGCATTGGGCGGCCAAGAAATGCAGCTCTGAACCCTTCTATGACACCTACCATGGGGTTTAGAATATAGAATTTTTGATATTCTGCAGGAACTGCGGTTGTACTATAAACCACAGGAGCAGCATAAAGTAAAAGTTGGACGACAAAGGTCAAAGCATGCTTCACGTCTCGGTATTTTACAGCCATCGCTGATAGAGTCATTCCCACTCCCAGGCTACACATCAAAAGTTGAACAATCAGCAATGGTAAAAACAATAAACCCCATCCCGGCGTCACCTGATAATAAATCATCATCCCAATAACCACAACAAAGGCAATCAAGAAATCAAGTAGTTTGGATAGTATTGATGACAAAGGCAAAACCATTCTTGGAAAGTAAACCTTTGTAATCATATTGGCATTTTGAATCAGTGAATTTGCTGATTCGGTAAGTGTTCCAGAAAAGTAATTCCAGGGCCAAAGTGCCAGGTAGGAAAACAGGGTATATGGAATTCCATCTGAGTCAACTTTCGCCAGATTTCCAAAAACAACTGTGAAGACTAGCGTTGTAAATAATGGTTGAATTATCGCCCAGGCCACACCTAAAACTGACTGGGCATAGCGAGCTTTTATACCTCTAAGAGTTAGGAAATAAAGTAAGTCCTTATACCTCCAAAGCTCCTTAAAATCAATTAATTGCCAACCTGAAGTAGGTTGAATTACTTTATAATGTTGTTTTTGTTCCAAGTTGAGTTGAGTAAATGGTATTTGGTATATGGTATTTGGGGTACGAAGTACCAAGCACCAAGTATAAAGTGGAGGATTTAAAGTTTAAAGCCTGTCAGCCGGAGGTAGTTGGGAAATACTGTTGAAATACTATAGAAATAGGCTCCCTGCGGGAGCGAAATAGTTATTAGAAGTGAAAAATTTAAAGCCTGCCTACCGTAGGTAGGAAGCCTATCATTTCCCAAAAACCAAGATTCCTTGAATGTCTCCCGGGTCATTCTCCAGAATTTTTACGTCCACTTTTCTATTGACCTTTTCAAAGGTTTTTTCTTTGATGAATTCCAGGTATTCCTTATCCAGGTTTTTACCTATTAAGATCATATTGACTGTTCCGGAGTCTATCCCTAATGCATAGTCTCCGACAATATAAGCCTTCTCCACCTCTCCCATTCTTTTGACGATTCTCTCCATCAAATCATCCAGTCCGAGGAATTTGGAGACCATATTGGTAATTTCATTGAAAAAGGGATGGTTTTTATTGGCTTTGTAAAGCTTGGTTTTCCCCTCTTCCTCAGAAACCAATAAACCTGCTTCTGTCAAGCGATTGAGTTCGACGCGAACAGAATTAGTAGACTCATCAAATTCTTTGGCCAAAGAACGCAGGTATCCTGAATTAGCATGAGCAAAGAACTTGAGAAGAAGTTTTATGCGGGTTTTAGATGTGACGAGGGATTCGAGCAAAAAAGTTGTTAGATGTTGGTTGTTGGTTGTAAGTTGGGGGGTTGTGAATACTAATTAATTTAATTACTTTGTGTTTAGTTTTTATTTTTTAATTGAATTGAAAGTTGTCTTTATGAGTAGCTATAAAGATCTTGATATCTATCAGATTAGCCTAAGTCTATTTTTAAAAACTCATCCATTTACCTTAAAGCTTCCAAAGCACGAACTTTATGAATTAGGGAATCAACTCAGGCGATCTTCAGATTCAGTAAATACCAATATTGTAGAGGGATATGGCAGAAGGTCCTACAAAAATGATTTTATCAAATTTCTAGTTTATTCTGAGGCAAGCTGCTTAGAAACGATCAGCCATTTGGAGAAAATTAAAGTACTTTACCCTTACCTATCTCAGGAGTCTGAAGATCTTCTTAATAATTACAATTTGTTAGGGGGTAAAATTCATTCTTTTAAAGAGTATGTTAGATCAAAATGGAGATGTTAAATAAGTAAATCCCAATAAGCATACGTTTATCAACATTTGAACTTTACAACCAACAACAATTAACCCCTTAATAATCCCCAACTATTTCAGCTTCGCCCTTTCACTCCCAATCCCCAAGCCCCCTTTCCCGATAGCTATCGCGGAGGGGAGATCTACTACTAGGACATTGACTTAAAGTATTGAACTAGTAATATTCAAAGGAAATTAAAAACTACTTTTGACTGAGTAATAAATTTACTCGGTAGAATTGTAATACCAAATTATCTTCAATCTGATTTAATAATTTCAATAAGGATCTGATTTGAACTGAAGGAATTGAAAGTTCGGGCTAGTTGTAAAAGAAACTCTATGAATGTTGGGATTCAAACTTTTCATATAATCCGGAAATACAAGTGGTTCATCCATTTGGATAGCAAGAAGGGAAAAAGTACCAAGCTTACTAATTTTAGAAACATTAAACCTTTTAAGTGCTTTTTCTTGGAACGGAGACCTTGAAATCCACCCTTGAATAATAAATGGAGAAGGATTAAATTGATTATAGTTTAATCCAAACATATGTACTTGATACCCTTCTATGAATATTGGTTCAGATGCTGAAGTATTCATTGTTAATTCTGTTATTTCACTTCTCATAATCTTCCTTCCATATCCTTCTTTCAAAAAATTAATTGAATGGAAAATTAATGCAAAAACCAAAAGACTAATACCCCATTTCCAATAGTTTTCTTTCCCGAAAAATGAAGAGTCCAGAATCAAAGGAATAAGCAAAACAAGAAAAAATAATATTGTCACTCTTCCATAAAAAATAAAAAAATGGCTCAAAACAAGAAGTACAAGTAGCCAAACAATAGTGAAAGTGACCACTTTTTTCTTTCCATAAAAGAATAATAAACCTAAAATCAATAAGGAAATAAAACTTTTAAAAGCCTCAGCCATTTGAATCTTGGCTGTTCGCCTAAAGGTTTCAGCAACCTGATCCAAGGAAAATAACATTTGATCAAGCTCTGATTTATATTCAATTAAGTCCTGTGTAGCTAGCTCTCCTTCCTCAAAAAACCATCTAGAAAAGAAAAACCATTTAGAGTCCTCCGAAATCTCGTTTTCAATTAATATTCTATGAAATGCGGGATGATCCAAAACACCCGATCGAGCTTTATTAAATTGAAGAAATTTTGAGTATTCTGAATTTTTCTCCCAATAAAACTTCGAGAAAAAAAGAAGTAAAGCGATCCCAACTATTGGTAAAAACATAAATGCTAATTTCTTGAGTTCGGCATACCTATAAACAATTAAAAAATAAAAACTTGCCCCAATTGTCACCAACAAGACTGCCTCATACCGAATCAAAAAGGCTAGGGACATTAGGGTTATTGACAATAAATAATTTAATGACTTAGCACCCGAGTTAATACACAGAATTAAACCCGCCAGAAACGCTATTCCTGCTACCTGGGTAAATTGCAAAAAGAAAAGAAAGTGAATACATATCAGGCAAATCAAAATTGCCATAAACTGTTGTTGAAAGAATGGGATAATCTTGATTGAAAGGACTTTTATTAGACTCAAAAAAGAAAAATAAACCACCAAAAACCAGGTCAATGGATACCAAGGGGTTGTTGGAGACAGAATATAAAGTTTTGAAAATGTCCAACTTAGAAAGGGGTGAATATAGACAGCATAGGACTCAGGAGTTCCTGTATAAGCTCCCGACACCAACCACATCATCACTTGGTCATCGTTAACCTGAAATCGCCAAGGAAGAAACCAAATAATCAAGGTGAAGATCGAGAAAAGCGTAACCCAAAAAATGAATAAATTCTTTTTAATAAAATCTTTCACTGTTTTTTAACTAATAAATTCATTTCACCTTGCTTTAGCTGATACCTATTTACTAAATAATCTGCTAAGTTAAGCTTAGGAAGCTCCTGATATGGAAAGTAAATAATTCCCTCCACTCCTTTCGGAAATTTAGAAAAGTGAAAAATCAATTGTTCCTTATCCCAAATCCCCGGGTTAAAGGGAGAAGTTCTATTAAGTAGAACCAACCAACCCGCATTTCTGTAAACGGCAATCAACTCACCTTCAGGAATCACGTTTGTTTTTTCTTTTAAATCCCTCAACACATCAACCATTTCTTTTGATAAATAGATGTTCTTACCCTGTCTATACTCCCATTTAGTATTGCTTTCCCAAAGAGGAATTCCTTCAAAAGGTTGAAACCATCTCCCTGCGAATACAAGTATAAAGGCTACAGTAGCTAATGTGCTTGAAAAACCTAAAGTAACTTCTTTAAAATGGGGCCATACTAGCAGAATTGCTAATACCCAAAACAACCAATAATGGATTGCCAAACGCATCCAATACACATTAGACCCTAGGTGTAAGGCAAATGGGATACAAATCAAAACCAATATCAATTGCTTATGTAGGCTAGAAATCTTAGTCCATTGTATTTGACCAAGCACATAAGAAAGAAATGCTGCTGAAATTAGCATTACTAAATGCGTCCATTCTGCAGTGATTTTAGTGAAATAAAATACGATAATGACGATTACAGCCAATAAAAAAAACTTTGCCTTAAAGTTAATTTTGATCCATTTTGACAGGATAAAACCGGGTAGGAAGACCATGGAAAACCAAAAGATTCCTACCAAATTATGCTTTAAAAGAAGATACCAATCATAATCAGGCCTTCCTTGAATTATCGACAAAGATGTATTAATTCGAGTAAGCAGGGATTCACCCAGAAAAAAATAAAAGACCAATTCTAAAATTGGTACTGGCAAAACCAAAAAGAGAATCCCCTTCAGTTTTAACTCTTTCCTCCAAAGCAAAATTAAAATCGTAAGAAAGCTTAAGGAAATACATGCTGTGATTTTGACGTATGCCATCAATGCTAGGACTATTCCTAAACATATGTATTTCTGAAGTTTTTCACCCTTGATTGAAGTGCAATACAACCAGATACAGGCAAGCACTACAGAAAGTGAGTTATAGGAAAGACTGGGAGGTAAAAAAGAGTAACCTCCAAAGATGGCCAGAAGGCTCACCATGAAGACATCCCAGTTGAAATCTTCCTGTTCATGAATGTTTTTCCAAAACAAGGCACAAAAAAATGCTCCTAATGAGTAAGATATCAGACGAATTAATCTAGAACCTATTATTCCAAAATCAATTGAACTTATCTGATAAATGAGTTTAAAAAAAAGGTCATAATTAAAAAAGGCACCTTCATTCTCTTGAACTGGGTTTATCAAAAGCAGGTACAATCCTTCATCAGTAACATCAAATCCTCTATTGATTCCAACTAAAATCAAGCATAGACAAAGCAGAGTTGATACTAGCAAAACCACTCGAACACCTTGATTTTTGTTTTTTTTCACTTCTGAAAATTGACTATCAGCTAAAAACACCAACACTACAAAATACAATGATTTAACGCCAAAGTATTATTTTGTGGATAAATACCCTTACTTAAAACAAAAAAATACCCAGTACTGGGTATTTTTTTTTCATTGCTACTATATACCTTTATGTCAGGGTGATTAAGCAACTTTTCTCATAATTTTTTATGGAACCAACATTAAGGGATTTTTTCTAACATTTTTTTATCCCTTTTATTTTCACCCTTCTTAATAATACCGGACTTCGCAATCAGGAACTGATTCTTTAAAACTATCTACGGCTCTGCTATTTACTCTTGTATTGAAGCAAGAAAGCTTTTTCAGGTTAGTAAGACCTTGAATAGGTCTCAAGGAACGTAGGTTTGTACTAGCCACATCCAACTCTTCCAAAGATATCAGTCCTTCCAATCCTTTCAAGGTTCTCAAGTTTGTTCCTGAAATATTGAGTTTTTTCAAATTAATCAGGTTTTCCAGGGGATCTAAATCCTCAATACCGGTATTTGAAATATCTAGAGATTCCAATGACACCAAATTACTGATTGGGCTAAAATCCTGAACAGGCACTTGAGAAATACTCAGACTCTTCAAGAGTTTCATTTCAGAAAGTGGTTCTACATTCATAAATGGAGCATCAAAAATTGTCAAAGATCTAAGGTTGCTAAACACTGTTAAAGCCTCAATATTCCCGACTGATACTCTCTCAAAATCCAAGGAGGACTTACCTGTCATGGCATGAAGCTGGTCTGCATCTGGATTCTCTGGTGTAGAGTTTTGTCTACGTAACAATACCTTCCAGGTATTATCCAGTCCTTCCCACCATGCAAAGAGCTCATCCGTTCTATAAACAATATTTAAAGTAGGTTTTTGAATTAATATTTCAGGAACCTCTTCCTCCATAATCTGAGAACCATTCACATTTAGATAAGTCAATTCAGGCAGGGCAAGAACATCCATGATACTTGTTACAGGTGAGCCTTCCAGATTGATACTTTCCAAGAGTTCATTATTCTTGATAGGAGAAATATCAGAAACCTGCGTATTCTTACCTAGAATCTCAACCAAAGTCTTTACCTCGGATAAAGGAATCAAATCTGCCACCTCATTATCAGAGAAATCCACTTTTCTTAATTTGACAAATCGCGTAATCGGATTCAAAGTTGTAATTCCCTTTCCAGCCATATTCAATTCTTCCAAACCAATGGTCTGGGTAAGAATTTCCACATTAGGGTTGTTTGATCGTATTTGAGGATTAGCCTCTTTTAGAGTTTCTTTCCAGGCATCTGATAATCCAGACCACCAGCTCTCAAGATCCTTGATATGGTGGATAAGAAGTACTTTTGGGTTCTTTCTAATATAATTATCCGCTGCAAAGACCGAAAGCTTTGTCTGATCTACCAATACCTTCACCAAATTAGGCTTGTCGTCCAACACAGAAATATCTGCCACTTGAGTTGAGGTAAGGTCTACCACTTCCAGATTTTCAAGACTATCCAATGGGCTCAAATCCTGAATATTGGTTTCAGATAAATTCAGCACTTCCAAAGCACTCAAATCTCCCAGGGCGGTGAAATTGATCAAATAATTTCTACTGAGATTCAAATCTGTTAAATGATTCAGTTCCTTGATATTCTCCGCGTTATTAAAGCCGCTTTCCACCATACTAAGCGATTTGAGGCTATCAAATTCATTTAGAACCGCAAAGCTCATGATGGGTGTATAATTAGCTCTAAGGCTAGTTAAAGACTTTAAATTGGCTAATTCATCAATGTTCTGAATATTGGTATTGGAGATATCCAAATGTTTCAATCGATCCGAATACTTAATAAACTGAATATCTGAAGTAGGGGTATTAGATACATCCAGGTATTGAAGGAAAGTTACGTTGGAAATAGGGCCCAACTCGGTAATCTGAGTATTGCTTAAGTTGACATATTTCAATTCTCTCATAGCCTCCAATGGCTTGAGGCTTAAAAGGGAGTCTGTTCCCGAAATATCCAAGGAATCCATTCCTACAAATCGGTACAACTGATCCACATCAATTGAATCATATTCTGTCAATTGGAATTTATCTCTGAAAAATGCTTTCCAGTTGGTATCAAGAATCTCCCACCATTCCATGAGTTCTTCATCTCTACTCAATTTGGTGGTGTAAATGCTGGCAATCTTTAATTCTTGGGATTTATCTTCCAAGTTCACCTCTACAAACCTTGGTTTGGTATTGGTGATTTCTTCTCCCGTCTTGCCAGCGGCAGTAATCGTTCTATCCAGAGAAACTAAAAAGTAAACATCCCCATTATCTTTTTGGGCAGGTTTTACCTCTCTGATTTTAAATTTAAAGTTTACATTATTAAAAAAGAACTCAATATCCTTCAGGTAGGCGGTAACATCTTTATTGGTGACCACTTGCCTATCCATCAAAAGGTCATCTTCCACTTGGACTTGAGCGTCACGGAAAATCTTTAGATAGCTTTCTCTGATGACGACATCTTTATCTCTTGCCGGGGTTTCTTGATTACCAACAGTATTGAGCAGGTATTCTAAAAAACGAACCTGATCTTCAACTTTCCCTTCAAAGTCTTTTATTTCCTCTGGGGTATATCCTTTGATGTTTTGACCAAAAGAACTGAAATTCAGCCCAAGAAGAAGAAAAATGAATATGGATACTTTATTCTTGATCATAAATGTATTTCAGGATAGTTTCCTTGTCACCTGGACTTAATTTCAACAGGTTTGAGATCAACCAGCCCGTATTAAAACCGGGTCTATTAAATTGATTTACTTCAAAATACCAGCCTTCTATCTGGAAGAAATGAAACTTGACATCTGTGACAGTTTGGAAACGGATGTTATTTTGTTTCATCTCATACAAAAATAGTGTCAAATAATCTGGTTTGAAGCTTGATTTTGTAAATGCCTCTGGAACTTTGGAGTCCTGAAAGGCTCTCCGGAGGTTCATGAAGCCTAATTCATGGCTTAAAGGGTGGAGAAAATCTTTTGAATCTCCCACAGGTTTATTGAACAAGTTCTTAAAAGGGGGAAAACTTACCCGATCAAATACCCATTCATACCCCAAACCTTCCGGTTGAAGTTTTAAAATGATGGTTGCCGTTTCTCTTTTTCCTTTAAAAAGGAAATCTGCCTGGACTTCAGCTATCCAGCCTTCCCTATGAAAATTTATGTATTGAGGGTAAACATCCGAAAGGACATTTTTAATAAACTCCTCTTTTAAATCTGTAGAGATTGAGGAAGTTTGATTATCAAATAGGACTTTGATAAAACCTTCTCTAAGTTTTGTATTTCGATAAAGGGAATCACCCGGATAATATCTGACATTTCCGTCAGTGGGAGATTCTTCACCGTTGAATCTTCTAAAAAATTGATTGAGTTGTTTGGTCGATGCTGCGAATTTACCATCATCCTTGATTGTCCCGGGGCTTCCAATACCTTGCCCCGAGACAATAAGAATGTTTGCGATAAACAACGCAAAGATCAGGGGAATTAATCTCATGCGGAGGTTTCAGTAACTCTTACATCGCCAAGCATCACATCCCAAAATTCGATGGTACGGCCAGCAATCTGAGTCTGTTTTTTCTCAACGTAAATAGTAATATCCTTTTTGGTGGTATCCTTATAATTCATACCTGTCTCAATAGAAGTACCTTCAAATCTTTGAAAAACGGTGATCACACCTACATATCTTCCATCAGGCTGCCTTTCTAGGTCAGAAATATATTGGATATCATACCAAGTGATATTTACTCTGTCATAATTTAAAGCCATCAATCTTTCGAAATATCGTCTCACTTTGTAGTAAGCGATTTCGTTTGAGTTGATGCTGGAAACTCCCATTTCAGCTCCTGGTGCGAAAAGTTCTTCCGCTCTGTCCATCACACGGTTAGCTTCAGAAAACTGAGTCTCTTTACTTCCGATGATGCTGATATATTTACTAAGATCTTTTACTTTCTCTAATGCCAGGGAGTCAATTGCCTGCTTCCTAGAAGGGCTAATATCATCTGCCTGAGCAAATACACTTACTGCCGTGGCTAAAAACAGGCCCAGCATAAGAATCATTTTATTTTTCATGTCAAATCAAATTTTCAAATGGGAGATTATTTTCTTCTAAGTTCCAGTTCAGAAACTTTTCCATTAGCATCCAGACGAATGTCAGAGATGTAATTCAGGTTTTTCTTGGTATCCTTTAAATACTCAAGGTATCTTTTGATGGTCGTAGGCTCATCATAATCCTTGATTCCATTTTCTTCATGGATCACAATCAAAACCGGAGTTTCTTGATTGGAGAACATAGACAAAGTTTCCTGAATGGATTGATTTGCCATGGAAGCATTGCCAGAAGCAGCTACACTGTTGAAGTAATTCTCCAGCTTTTCTGCGGCGACTTCTTCAGCAGAAGCTACCGGCGGCGGTGGCGGAGCTTGCTCTACAGTTTCAACTGGTGCAGGAGCAGGAGCCGGCGCAGCGGCTTTTTTCTTACTCTTACATGCACCCAGAGCCAACAGACCTACCAAGGCAATAACCAGAGAGCGGTTGATGGTAAAAGAGAATAACTTTTCTTTCATTTTGGGGGTTTGATTAAATTTTAAGGTGTTTTTAGGATTTGCTTCAGGGATTTTACCTTCTGGCAAATTTGCTACAAAGTAAATAAAAACAGATGATTAAAGGGCAAAACTCATACCAATTCCCTGATCCTTTTTGTTAATAATTAGAAACAGCCTGTTGGCGGTGACATCTATTGGAGAACGGCAACAAAGATTTTGCATTAAATGAGTCAGAATTGATAAAACACCTTGATAAAATGCAAAAGGGTAAAATAATAAGGCCAAAATTAAACTTCCCTAAAAGCCCAATCTCTTCAATTTTTCAATCTTTAATCCCTAGTTCGGCTTTTATAAATACCTAATCATTAAACAGGTATTTTAGTTTTTAATACTTATTCATTGAATGAATTTTGAATTCCATCTGAATAACCATCCCTGTAAAATCTACTTTTTAAAAACTCTGCAATATTGAATTGATAAAATGAATTCAAACCATCCTAAAACCTAAATAGAAGCAAAAAAAGGTGTGAAAGCTGTCTGGTTTTGACCCAAAAAGGCCAAAAAATACCCAATTTTGGGTATTTTTTTAATGGATTTAAGTCATTTACTTTGTAGAGCGTTAAGTTTTAAAAGGCCTAGGCCTTTATTAAAAAACCGTGGGTTTCCTGCGGTTTTTTTATTTTTCTATCCAGCTTTTGCAATTCCTTCCCTAGAGAAGTTTGTATTTTTTTCGTAGGTAGGTCTTAAAAGAAAGGTATAATAGACCGAAAACCACAATCACAGTTACCGACAAATCATCCGGTGGTAGGGTCTTGTAGCGCAAAAACAGTAAAAAGTTCACCATGATCTGCAGCACTGCGTAAAATATTGCAATGAGAACATGATCATTTTTCCCTTCATTTGCCAAAATCTGATAAAGATGTAATCTATGGGGCTTTAAAACATTTTCCTTCTTCAACAATCTCTGTATGATGGTCAACATGGAATCTGCCCCATATACCAGCAAGAACAATAGAACTGTCCATGATTGAACTTCCAAATACCATTTAGTAAGGAAATAAATCATTAGGTAAGCAATCGTGATACTTCCAATATCTCCGGCAAACATCATTGCTTTTTTCCTAAAATTGAAAATCAGAAAAACACTGATTGCCAAAATTTCATATTGAATAAGCTCACGATCAAAAATGGGAGTGTATACATTCACAGCAAGCATACTCCCCATAAACACTAAGGAATACAAGCCTGTGAGGCCATTGATTCCATCCATGAAGTTTACGGCATTAATGGTACCCAAAGCCAGAAAATAAAAAATAGGCAGTGCCATCCAGGATACCTGATTAAATAAATCCAAATCATAAAAGGCCAAACTAACAGCTAGGAACTGCACTCCAAACCTGATACTTCTTGACAAAGAATATAAATCGTCCAATAAACTAATCGCCGCTACCCAGAGAATTCCAATAATCATCCAGGTGTTTTGGAAATCAAAAGCCATCCACCAAAGGATGACGGCAGTTGGAAAAAGAATCCCTCCTCCCCTAACCGTGGGGATGGTATGCGAACTTCTGTTGTTAGGTATGTCTATGATTTTGAACCTGATAGCTAACCTCTGGTAAACCAGAGCTAATAATAATAAGATTAAAAAAACTATGAGGTGCGAGAGAATCATTAAAACTTGAAATTATCCAAACTCGAAATTAGGTATTAAATACTAATATATTCAAGTTTTGAGTACTAGAACCTAATCTTCTCATCAAATATAAATGGATCCTGATCCGATTATTAAGCAAATAATTCGTCGGAAATACCTTTTCTGATAATGAATGACTGCTATGGTTATGGAGAGATTTTAACTTGTAGCATCATTTTGGGATAGCAGGTTTTCTGCTTCTTCCCAATCTTCCATAGTATCTATGTTTACAGTAGCCCTTGGATCATTCTCTAAATAGGTCATAGATTTGCCATACAAGGATCCTCCTGCGACTATTGCTGCTTTGGTCAAGTAAATACTTCCATCACGATGATAGGCTTTTGGCAAGGCTTGTCTTTGTGGAATTATCTCTTCCTCCCCTGTTGCTATTTTTAAATAGTCATTTTCATTGGGTTCAAATACCCAATGGGGATTATAGGTGGCAGGAACCGGTAGAACAGACACCAATGAATCAGCACCCGAATTAATAAATTTCTGAATAGCCGCCTCCAGAAATTCAATAGTTCTAAATGGAGATGTTACTTCCAATAAGCAAACCGCATCCACCTGACCCCCTCTTTTTAATAAGAAATCCAAAGCATGCTGAATAACAGGTAAAGTTGGAGTGGCATCTTCTGCTAAATGAGATGGTCTAATAAAAGGAACTTCAATTCCAGCACTTCTACCAACGCTTGCTATTTCTTCGGAATCTGTACTTAAGATGACCTGGTCTATAAGCTTCGAGCTCAAAGCCAGCTCTGCAGTATAATTTAATAATGGCTTACCTCCCAGTAACTTAATATTTTTCCCAGGAACACCCTTAGAGCCTCCCCTGGCAGGAATTACCGCAACGATCTTCATTTGAAAAGAATTATTTTGAATTTGTGACTAATCGGCATTATCTAATCAAGACAAAAACACCTGATCTATCTAGTTTTTCTCCGGACCTGGTGACAAAAGTACCTCTGTAAACATAGTTTCCATTCGGAACCGCAGATCCATTTAAGGTGCCATCCCAGCCTAAATCTTCCAAAGAAGTGGCGTGATAAATCAATTCACCCCAAGTATTGAAAATATAGAAATCCATGGAGGCAATACCTCGGTAATAAGGTTTGAAATATTGATTCTTTTGACCGTCTGGGGTAAATGCATTCGGAATCATCACGTTATAATCATCAAACACATTCACCACCATTTGGAACTCAGATTGACAACCAATGGAATCAATCGTAGTAAGAGTCACGGTATAGGTTCCTTTGGATTCGTAGCTATGTAATGGGTTCTGCTCAGAACTTGATCCTCCATCACCGAAATCCCAATTCCATATAACAGCATTCCCAACAGTTAAATCCTCAAATTGGACGGGCTCCTGAATCTGAATTTCACCATTTGTCAAGACGGTACCTCCTCCCAAATCAACTTCATATTGGAAATCAGCCTCCAATAGTGAATCCGCGATGACCACCTTAATCCTTTGTGGTGCATTCCAGCAAGAAGTACCTTTTAAGCTGCTGCTTACACGGTAATCTCCTGATTGGCTCACTTCTTCAAGTTCATCAAGTCTAAGCGCTACTCCTGATGGAGAGGTCACATCGTAATCATAAGCATTTGGGTTAAACCCTTCAATAAAGTCTGTCAGATCAACTGTCCCACTCGGATCACAAACAATAGATGGGTTAGACACTTTTAAGTTAGGAATCGTGCTGATAGTAACATTGACAGCTTTTGGTGACACCCCGCAGATTCCTACTCCTTCAGCAAGCACATAATAGGTTGTCGGGCTATTGGATGTCAACAATCCAGTCACCGAAAGCTCGCCATTAGAATCAATCTGATAATCAATGCCAGCTTGCGTTCCAGAGGAAATTTCCTGAGTGGCATTCTCATCAAAATACCATGTAAATTGAGGGTTGCTAATATTGGATGGCACAGAAGGCGTCAATGTTGCTGTTTCGCCTTCACAGATATTCTCATCATTTGCAGTAATTATGGTTGGCATTTCCTCCAATTCAATTGGAGTGTCCACCGTCACCACACAACCACCAATATCTGATATTTCAAAACTATATGTTCCTATACCCAAATTAGAAATTGAGAATACACCGGGGGCTGCAAGTGTCTGAACATCAATTGAATTTCCATTTTTAAATGTTTCAACGGTATAGGATTCATATCCACCTGAAACATCAAAACTGATTAGGCCAATATCTAGATCACAGGTAGGGCTCTCCACTTGAACATTAAGTGCTTCAATAGGAGCAGCTGGACCTTTTACTTCTATATTTTCTACTAAAACATTGCAGGACGCTGGAGTAATTACCTCTACTTCATAAATCCCCGGGGGAACACTGAAAACAGGATCACTAACAGGATCAGCACCATTTAAGCTATACGTATAATTTTCGGAGTTTCCGGATGCCGAAATTGTTATCTGCCCATTTTCTCCAAAACAAGCCTCCTCTACTACGGATGCACTGGCGGTAGGAACTTCATAAACCGTCACAGTTGCTTCACCTACAAATCCTGGACAAATACTCGTTCCATCCACAGTTGCATAGAATGTGAAAGGGCTTGAACTCGATCCCATTCCAGAAATCTCCAATGCTCCAGAATTGGTTTGATTAAAAGAAAATCCATTGGAATCTGGAGTTCCGTCTACTTGGATAGGGTTTAGTGCAGCTTTGTCATAGAACCATTCGTAAGTAACAGGTGATGCATCAGGATCTATACTTGGAAATAAGGTAGCTGTCTCTCCTACGCAAATATCCACATCATCAATCAGTACTTGGGTTGGGCCGTCAATCAAAGTCACCTCTGTGGAAGTAACTAGACAACCTTGGGCATCTGTTACAGTTAAGTAATATTCCCCAATAGTCAATCCATCTATTTTGATATCTGGGCCATCCACTGACTGAGTAGAGAAGGAAGCCCCATCTTTAAATAACTCTACTTCATAAGGAGCCCAACCGCCAGAAATTACAGATTCAATTTTACCATTTGCAGCACCACAGCCAGGATTTATGGATTCAAGATCTTCTACCTCCAAAGCGGCAGTAGGACCTTCTACCTCCACCGTTAATACTTGAGCACAGCCTGCAGGTGTGGCTATTGTTATGCTATAGGTGCCAGGGGCAAAATCTCTAGCCTCTAACTCAGCCAAAGATCCTGGCGAATCAGAATCCAATTGATAGGTATAGGCAGGGTTATCACCGGATACTAAATTTATTTTACCATTATTATCTCCAAAACACGTTTCTGGGCTAGTTTCAAACACCACTTCAGGAGTATCAAACACCTCAATTTCCACAGGTATTTCCTGACCAGTACAAACCACAAAGAAGTAATAGGTGTATTGGCCTGCGGGTAATCCTTCGATGGTCAACTCTGGGTTTATCCAATCAGAATCATCAATGGTATAAACAACATCAGGATTTACAGCATCTGCACCATCACTGATCTCATCCACTTGGCCGGCAGATTTGTACCATTTGACTTCTGTAGCAGCTGCTGGTGGCAAACTAGGATCAGGAGCTAAATGAACAGGCTGAATAAGCACTGGGCTTCCTGAACATTCGTTAATCGGTGGAACAATATCATAGACAGGGTCAGAGGAAGCCTCTACTTCAAAAGTGAAAGTCTCTGAACAGCCCGCAAGATCTGATACGATTAAGAAATAAGTGTCGGGAGCCAAATTGCTTGCTCCTGTTTCGTCACCTGGCACTACAGTGCCCGTAGCACTTCCTTTTCTCCATTCGATTGCATAATCAGGAGTGCCTCCAGTTATCACCAAGTCTTCAATACTTCCATTGTCCAAATTACATGAACTTCTGATAAAAGAAGGAGTATTGACTTGTATTGGAGCCGAAGGACCTACTATTTCCACATCCTCAGTATAAGTACAACCGATATCATTTCTTATGGATATTGTGTAAGTACCAGGGGCTAAATCAGTCCATGAGTTCACATTTGAGAATGTTGAGCCATTAAAACTGAATTCATAATTCCCATTTCCACCTAATGGGTTTGCAGTGATGGTTCCATCTGACGCTTGGAAACATGTTTCATTTGTCACCACTATATCAGCCCTTAATTCTGGATATACTGTCACTAATACTTCTTCGACGGAAGTACAAATTCCAGGACCTGAAATTTCAAGATAATACGTGTAATCTCCAGCTGGAAGGTTTGAGACAGTCAGTGCTCCATTTGATATTTGATAAATTAAACCATCTGCATCAGCAGTAGCATTGGATGTAATTGATTCTGATAAAGCTTGATCTTTATACCAATTCAAAGTTGGTGTTACTGGTGGCGTGGCTTGGAAAACAGGCGTTAAAGTAACTTCTTGGCCTTCACAAATTTCTTCGGCAATAGGATCTATAGTGACATCAATTCCAGCATCATTTACTAGTGTAAATAAATCCGGTCTATCTAATGGACAACCATTGGCATCAAGAATAGAAATGGAGTATGTTCCAGGGGCTAGTTTTTTAATTTCATAAGTATCTCCAGTGACACTATGATCAAAGGTATCAATTGAACTACCATTGATTTCTACCTCATATTCTGGAGTACCTCCAATAATATCAAAAGAAATGGAGCCATTATCTGCATCACAAGTTGGGTCAATTTTAGATTCATTTAATAACTGCAGTTCCTCTGGCTGAGTAACCTCAACAGTAAATTGATTATCACATGGGGCTCCATTTTCTTGGGCAACAACTGTGTAAGTACCAGCAGAAAGTCCAACAAAATTCCCAGTAGGATTACTCTCCCCAGTTTCCACCAAAGTATAAGTCATATTGACATCAGGGTCACTGGAAATAAGACTGATCTTACCATCATTTCCTTCAAAGCAAGAAGTAGGTTCAGATTCAAAAACTACTTCAGGCAATTTTAACACTGAAACCTGAGCAGGAATTGGAGCTTCAGGGCAAACCAGATTCCCAGAAACTTTTAGAAAATATTGATAAGGAGAATCAGCATTTGATAAACCTTCAATTTGAAGATCATCCCCTACTAAAGTATGGGTAGCTCCATTGATTACATCATTATTATTGATATCAATGTAAGTCCCAGGGTTTGCAGTATCCTCGTAAGCCCATGTAAACACAGGACTTGAGCCTGCTGGATCAACGATAATAGGAGAAAGAGTAGCGAATGAATCATTCTCACAAATCGTCACATCATTTGTTTCAAATACAGGTATAGGTTGGGCAACCAAATCTACAGTGGCCTCCATTGGACAACCATTATCATCAGTTACACTTACTGTATGTATACCGGGAGAAAGATTTGAAATTGTAAAATCATTGGTAGCATTTACCGTCAAATCAGCACTTAAAGAAGCGAGCGGAGTTCCATCAATACTGATTACATATTCTCCATTAGCGTCAGGGGTACCATCTGCAATCGTAAAATTCCAAACTCCATTATTCTCTCCACAAGTTGGATCGATGGTATTTACCGTTTGAATTTGAATTTCGGTAGGCTCAGAAATCACTAAATTATCCTTGGTGGAAAAACAACCTTCAGCATTTCGTATAGTCAATGTGTAGTTGCCGGGTAAAAGATCTTCAAAAAGGCCATTATTAGCTGCAAAGGGTCTATCTACACCATTATCTCCCAGAAGACTAAACTCAAAATCAGCAATGATTCCTGAAGGTATTGAGGCTTGGATTGTTCCATCACTTCCTCCAAAGCAGGTCACCATGGTCAAGGAAGGGTCATCCATTTCTGGACCGAAATTCACTAATATTTCTACTGGCAGGTAACTTTGATCACAAACTTTTGGTCCCGTTACTTGAAGATAATAAGTGTACGGGGTATTAGAAGCAGCCAAACCAGCTACTGACATGGAGTTTGTCGCGGCGTCAAATGTAAATGATCCACCATCAAAATTAGAACCCGTAGTAATTTGCTGATACCCTCCTGCCCCATCGGAAGCAAACCAATTAAAGGTAGGCGTAGAACTAGATTGGTTAATAATATCTGCTTGTACGGTGGCAGTTTGGCCCTCACATATCTCATCAGGTATGGTACCAAATTCAGACGGATCCTCTTTTGGAACATCCATTGATATGCTAACTGGGCAACCTTGAGCATCGACTACCTCAATAGAATAAGTCTGTCCTGTAAGGCCTGTGACTGAATAAGTGTCTCCAGATTGAGTAAAATCTAAGGTATTTATATCTACTCCTCCTACACTTATCGAATTATAAGGCATATTTCCTCCCGTAAGAGTAAATTCCAATGCTCCATTTTGTAAGTCACAAAATTCTTCTGTAATACTTCCAGGAGTTAAACTTAAACTTTCTGCTGGCCCCTCAATAGTTATTGGTGAGACAAGGTTTGTACAATTTGGATTTTGTGTAAGAACTTCCACTTCATAATCTCCAGGCAATAAGCCTGAGAAAGTATAGTTATCTGCTGGAATACTACCACTTTGTTGTATTGGGCTTGCATTTCCTGTTTCATAAAGGAAAAACTCCTTATTTCCTGTCCCACCTTGTGCAGTAACTTGAATAGATCCAGCGCCTTCCCTACACCAATCTGGGGTTTCCACGATCTGAATGTCTATGGCAGGGTAAACAGTAAATGTTGCTATAGATGTTACTGTACCCACATAAGGACAAAAATTCCCTATACCTGCTCCATTATCCTGAAAATCAGTTTCAACATAGAAGGAATAAGTTTTGGGATTCAGTCCATCGGCTGTTAGTCCTGTGACAGTGAGTGTACCATCATTTGCAATATCAACAGTTACAGGTGTTCCGTCGATGGTGGCATTCCCAGATAATATTTCATTACTTCCATTTTCATCAGTATACCACCTAAATGGCACATCTAAACCATTCGGATTAAAAACAGGGTCTACAGAAGGACTAACCGTAGCATCATTTCCTTCACAAATAATATCATCGTAAGGATTGAGCTCTACGGGAGTACCTCTAACTTGGGTAAATTCATAAACCAATTCATCTTCCAACAAGCAGGGATTGGGATCTGGCACATTATTCACATCACAAACGGGCCCTAATGTTGCTGAACTTGGGTTTGTAGCTCTTACGAAAATCTGACCTAAATCTAATCCTGTTAAATCATAAGTAGCAGTGAAATACTTATCTGCACCTTCAACCAAATTAGTTTGGGTAAAATTGACTGGGTTACCAGAACCATCATAAAATTCAATAATAAAATCGTCAGATAATCTATCAATTTCTACCCCAATCAATGATCCGTCAAGTTGTCCTCCGCAAGTAGGATCTGTTGGTGTTCCCTCAAAAACAATTCTTGGTTTTGGGTTAATGGTTATTGTGATTGGAATCGCATCTGATTCCAGACCGAAGTTATCAACCACTTTATAGTATTTAGTGATAGTTCCATAAAAAGTTGATGCTGGATTTCTTTCAAAAATAATATTAGCCTCATTAAACTCTCCTACATTAACATTATCACTTAAATCAGCTTTAAAGGTACCTATCAAGTCATTATTTTCATCGAATACTTCTAATAATTTCAAGCCATCCAGACATCTTTGGTTACAGAAACCTGGTTGCTCACAATTAAAAAAGTCATCAGAGAAGTCATTATCTGCAGCTTCAAAATCATCCATTAATTGAATACACTGGATAAAGGTATTTTGATCTGCTAGAGTCACGCAAAAAGGAAATTCAACTTGATCTTGATCCTCAACACATATTTCTTTAAATAACTCTGGTGGCGTGGGTTTCTTATCATCGCCAACACTTGAAACCAAAGCAGCCACATTTCTAATATCAATCGCACTATAAAAACTACCGCCCGTTGATGCAGCAAAACCCAATTTCAAAGTAGCATCTGCCGCAATTGGATAAGGGTAGTTTACAGAATCAAGAATTTTTATTGGAGCTGGATCGTTATCTTTTAAAATATAAACCGAAATCCTATAAGGTACAGCGGGGTTATTTGTTGGCTCCAAATCAATAAAAACCTTTCTATAACCAATCGGTCGAGTAGTACAATTAAAATTTGAAGGCACTAAATTTGACCCAAGATTAAACATCTCACTGTCTGGCAAAAAATATTCTGATTTGGTTGTTGGGTTATTGTACAAATCACCTGAACCATTCTTTGCCCTATCATCAATATATGGAATCGGGTAAGTATATGAAGGGTCATAATTTACTATTCCTCCATCCACAAATTGATAGCTATCATAAGTTGGATTGGTAGTATCTATGATTGGAGGTGGGTTGCCATTTTGACGAGTTAAATCTGCAGGATCAACAGGTCCCCTAATTGTAATTGCATTTGGGTAAAATCGAATTTCATCATTTGGAGTACTAAAATTGAATTGATCTGGGTTATGAAAACCCCCAAATTTCTTTTCCTGGAAATTCCCGAAATTACCGAGAACATCAAAACCAATTCCTAAGTAGCCTCCCTTTAATCCACCCGATGTATAATTATAAGTTCCTGAAAACGGGTTACCACTATTATTTCCTCCGTGAGGCGCATAACTCAAACTTCCTCCTACACCACCAATTTCAAAAGTACTTGCATCAATATCTCCATCAAATAAAAAGAAGCTAAACCCATCTCCTAAACCATAAGCAGAAGGAGTATGAATAAAATATTCAAAAGAAGTTTTAATTCCATATGTAGGAGAAAAGGGCAAATCAACAAAAAGATATCCTCTTAGGTTATCTTCTGATTCAACTAGTCGAATTCCATTCCCTGTAAATTTTATATCTCTTGGATTAAATGTCACAGTAGAATTTGCACCATAATTCACTTTATCTCCTTTTGCAACAGTAAAGCGAATATTATTTGGATCGTCAGATTGTGGATTCAAAAACCCTTCACAATACGGAAAGCCTGCTCTTGGGATAGTTTGGGAAAAAGATGGTTTGACAGATAAAAATAAGAATACACAAAGCAGGAATACTTTGATACAAAGTAACATCGCTTTGTTTTCCTCTTGGAAAAACATCTTATATGATCGAGTATGAATCAATTCGTAAATCTGCTCTATAATTTGAAGAACTTTGGTCTAATGCAGCCAAAAAGCAACAATCATTCCACCCAAGGCTTTCGTTCCTCTTATTTCACACATTCATCAGCTGTTTTACGCCTTTGATGTATAAAATTAATCTTTTACCATCCAAAGTAAGGGAATTTTGTCCCCTTTTTTAAGTATTCTAAACTTCTTTTTCTAATTGTAGAAAATCGAATTAATTAAAGCTTTTTATTTAGTCAATTAATAAGCCAAGTAGACACAAAAAAAGGCCCGAAAAGGGCCTTCAATTTCTAAATCAAGGAAGCATTACTATTTCCCTATCCAATCGATGAACCGTTTTTGCTTTGATAAGGTCCAAAAAGCTGGTTTTTTCAGTGATTCCAAAAACATTTGATCACTTCTCCCATCGCCAAATAGGTCCTCTTTTTCGAAGTCACAATCCTTTGTGGCCTCTAGGGCAGACAATATCTCTTTTTTCGCATAGCCACAATTAATAATATCCTGGTGCAAGGCTCTATTTTGTTGTCTTGTTCCAATATTTACAACAGGGATTCCATAGTAAGGTGCCTCTCGTATTCCTGCGCTGGAATTTCCAACCATGAATTGAGCATTTTTCAACAAAGTCAAGAAATACTCAAAGCGGATGGATGGAAAAACCCTAAAGCGATCATGGGCTTCCAATCGCTTATATTCCTTTAGGATAAAAGAGGACCCCAAATCATTGTTGGGAAACACCACAACCATGTTCTCCCCAGAATCTATTATTGCATCCACAAAGTCCTTTGCATATTGAGCCATTGTAGTCACCTCCGTTGTCACAGGATGAAACATCGCCAGTCCAAAAGAATCAAAGGGGATCTTGTAATATTCTTTTACCTTTTCAATACTTGGGAGATTTTCAGACAGCATCAAATCTACATCCGGAGAACCTATGACCATAACGGAAGTTTCTTGTTCTCCCATCTGAACCAAACGATCCTTTGCTTTTTCATTTGACACAAAGTGAATATGGCTCATCTTGGAGACCGAGTGCCTGATTAACTCATCTATGGTTCCTGAAACCTCTCCCCCTTCTATGTGAGCTACCAAAATATTATTTAGTGCCCCTACAATGGCTCCTGCCATAGCTTCAATTCTATCTCCATGGATCACAATCAAGTCTGGGCTTAAACTGCGGACATAATTACTAAATCCTTCCACTGTTCTTGCCAAACTCAAATCCATGGTTTGCTCATGGGTATGATTCACAAAAGGGTAAATATTAGCGTAACCACATTTCTCCACTTCTTTCAAAGTATACCCGTATTCGGGAAGCATATGCATCCCTGTCACGAAAATATGAACCTCAAAGCCTGGTTCATTCCTAGTGATTTCAATCAGAGATTTTAGTTTCCCAAAATCTGCTCTTGTCCCGGTAAGGAAGACTATTTTTTTATTTTCCGACATTTTCCCAACCTACTTGAGTATCCACTGCAATATCCTCTGTAGCTGTTTTCCCAAGAACTTCATCATAAAACTCCGCTAAAATCCCTCCTTTACCAGGTCTTTTTACCCAAATATTGTCTTTGGTAAATTTTTCTCCTTTTTGAACTGGCTTGATGGTGCAAATGGTGGCAAAAGCAAAATCAATAGTCACTTTTTCCTCATCGGCAGGTCCTTTTTTCCCTCCTCTTTGTAATTGAATGATTTTAGAGCCTTCGATCAGTTCCTCGCAAGCTTTTTCATCCATTGAGCACACAATATCAGGTCCTTTTCTTTCCATGTGGTCAGTGAAATGCCGCTCCAAAATAGAGGCTCCTAGAGCTACTGCTCCAAAACATGCATGGTTGGATAGGGTATGATCACTAAGCCCGACTACGGCATTTGGAAAAGCATTCTGTACCTCCACCATAGCACCTAGTCTTACCAAGTGGTTGGGAGTGGGATATAAATTAGTGGTATGAAGTAAAGCATAAGGAACCTTATGTTTTTCTAAAATCGCAACCGCTTTTTGAATACTCTCAATGGTATTCATCCCTGTGCTCATAATGATGGGTTTTCCAAAAGAAGCAATATGTTCCAATAAGGGGTAATTATTACATTCTCCGGAACCGATTTTGAAAGCAGGAACACCCCACTTGATCAATCGATCTGCAGCAGCCCTACTGAATGGGGTACTAATAAAAATCATTCCTTTTGACTCTACATATTCTTTTAAAGCCAACTCATCTTCTTCATTTAAGGCACAACGCTCCATGATCTCATAGATACTTTCTTTCGCATTGCCGGGAATCGTCTTTTTAGCTGAACTTGACATTTCATCCTCCACAATATGCGTTTGATGCTTTACCATTTCGGCTCCAGCCCTTTGTGCTGCATCAACCATTTCCTTGGCTACTTGCAGCGAACCTTCATGATTAATCCCAATTTCGGCTATTACCAGTGGAGGAAAATCATAACCAATGCTTCTGCCTTGAATTTTAAAAGATGGATTCATTCGTAACTATTTTCTATGTTTTAGTTATTGTTATTTTTTTCGGAAAGTAGGGTATTTTTTTTCTAACATTTTTCTCTGTTAATGGAAACAGAAAGCTATGCTTAGCAATGTCCAAGTAGTATTGATCTGACTTGCTATCTCCATAAGCATACCTCAAGTTAAAAGGGTACTCTTCAAGCAAATGCTTAATTCTATTTAGTTTTTCAGCTCCGTAGCAATTCTTCCCTTTTATTTTCCCAGTCAACTTCCCATTTATGGATTCAAAAGTAGTTCCTATAAAATTAAAACCATTTGCTTTTGCCCAAGGCCCTAGCCAAATGGATGAAGAGGCCGTTAAAATAACGACTTCATGATCTTCCTTTAAATGCCAGTCCAATAAGAATTTAGCGGCATCGTAAATTTGATTTGGAAGTTCTTTGCTTGCAAACTTCTTACCCAGCCCCTTTATTTCACTTTCCTCTTTCCCCTTAAAGAAAAATGAAAAGAATCGTTCTTTGAGTAGATCATTTGGATACGCTCCTGCAAGTTTAAGAAGTATATAAATAGAATTGTAGCACAGGCAAGTTAGAAACTTAAAATATCCTCCTGCATAAATTAAAAACTCGAGAAAGGAATCTTTGTGGGAAATTGTCCCATCAAAGTCAAAAAATGCAACAGCCTTCTTGCTCACAAATTAAGTTTCTTAAAAATAAATTCTGGGATATTTCTTATGATCATCATGATCCATCTCCATGAATACAAGACGTAAACCACATTCTTCTTTTTTTCCTGTCCTTTAAATATAGCTTTGGCCACATCCTCAGGTTGAGCTGTGAGAGGAGCTGGGGTTTCAAGGCCATCAATCATCTTAGTTTTAATGAATCCCGGAATAACCGTCACCACATGGACACCACTACTTAACATGCGTGCTCTTAAGCCTGATAAAAAAGCCGTCAATGCTGCCTTTGAGGCTCCGTAGAAGTAATTGCTCTTCCTCCCTCTTTCCCCTGCAACAGACGAAACACAAATGATGGTCCCACTTTTTCGTTTTTTCATTTCATTGGCAACTACTCCTAAAATAGAGACGTTACCGGTGAAATTTGACTGGATTATTTGATCAGCATGGTCAAAATCTTTTTCGGCAACTCCTTGGTCACCCAATAATCCGAAAACTGAAATCACGGTATCAGGTTGAGTAGCTAGCCCTTTATAAAAAGCAGCATGACTCGAATAATCAAGCGCATCAAAATAAATGCTTTCGCAATCTACTTCATGCCTAATTTGAATATCAGTAGAGATTCTCTGCTGCTCCTCCACTTTTCTAGATGCAAGTGTAACAGAATATCCCTTTTCGGCAAAAAGGTACGCACAGGCTTTTCCAACATCAGATCCAGCCCCTAAAATCAATACATTACTCATCTACAGTTACGCTTAGCTCTTTGATAATAAAATCGGTTTCTTTGAGTTCGTCCAGAAAATCTCGTGATGCAAATACAGCTAATGAATAATTCAAATTAGGATTGTCTATCAAAACCGCTGAATACATTTCTTTGAACTTCTCATCTTCATAAATATTTTTAAAAACTTCTGCAGAGAAATCTCCCACCTCAAGGGATGTAAGGTACTCAGCTTCTGACTCATCATAGAAACCACCAGACAAGAAGAATAAATCAGGTTCTTGATTATAAAAAACTTCTTTATCAAAACCACTATGGTTTTTAGGTCCCTCTAGATCTCTATCTTCATCTGCATGTGCCATCTCTTCATTATTCAATCCCAGCAAATCATTTGTTTCACCCCGATAAGAATAAGCCACTCCCCCTGCTGTCAGTACTCCTTGTGAAGGCAAGGTGTCAAGCTCATTGAAAAACTCATTTAATCTTTCTCCTTCTAATCTTCCACCTTTTGCCAAACCCCATTCATGAGCCAGAGGCGATGTTTGATACAATATATTCTCATATAAGTTGGCATTAGGGATAAAGCTAACAAACGCTATTGCCGTCCCTGCGGCTTTGAAGGAAACCTTTTCGCCATAAGTATCCAGACAATACATCAACAAAAGATAGATCAAAGGCAAAGTGGGCTGCAAAAATCTAGAATAGGTGAAATGATCCCCACCCGTATAAATCGGAATAAATAGAGTGACACCTAAAATCAGCGTGAGAAAAATAAGATCAAAATCAAACTTAATCTTATTTTTAATAATTGATTTGTAAGAAAAATAGATGGAGATGAAGATAATCAAAATCATCAGTGGATTATCCAAAAATATTCTATACAAATAGAAAATACCGTAGAATAAATTACTGAAAATATCCTCAGAAACTTTAGCGTAGAAAGTATTGGGAAGAGGGTAGCCAAAATAAATAGTTCTCCAAGTCAGCACTATTGCCAGTCCAATACTAAAAATCAATAAATAGGTTCCAAATGCTATAAAGGATTTAGGAGTAAAGCTTTTTGATTTAATGTATAGAAAGGCTTTGGCAGTCAAAAAGAATAAACCCCAAAGCATAGACTCCGGTCTGGTTATTAAAGAAATTACTAGCATCACAGCAAAAAGAGGATCCACAGCTTTCAGGTCTTTTCTTTTAGAGTCATTCAGTATGTTTAAGGTAAATCCTGTCAATAAGGCACTCCATAAACCGGTTTCTAAAAGTGAAAAAATAGTCCACTCAAAATAGCCAGGGATGACTAATAGAAATCCAAAAAACAAGAGGATATAGATCCATTTATTTTCTGGAATACGGGTTAGATTTTTCTGGATGTAAATTATTATTTGACCTAGTGCAAATGTCACAATCAAGGTGTTCAATATCAGGAGTAAAATCTCCGGCTGAGAAGAGATAGTAAACATTAAAGAACCTATTAATGTCCAAAGTAAAGAGGTGAACCCTTGGACTTTATCCCCTCCTATATTGTAAACAAAGCCATAGCCATCCGAGAAATTTCTCATATAAACCATGTATATGTTGGCATCATCTATACCCAATAATGACCTCCCATTGGTAAAATAGACCATAATGGAAGCCAGGATAATTAAAACCATAGAAAGTAGATATGGCTTTAAAGAATTTTGTAGACTCATATTCCTAATCGTCGAGATTGTAAAGAGTTAAAATTTACTGGGTGTGAAAAATTTAGGCTGTATGTTTTTTTAAATAGTTCTTTACTCATCCTGGAGTCTTTCGCCAAATAGAGTTTCCCTCCATATTGCAAGACGATTTGATCCAACTCTTCCAGTAAATTCAAAACTTTTGCATTTACTTTAAAATCCAAGGCAAGAGTGTAGCCTTTCATGGGAAATGAAAGAGAAGAAGAAACTTCATCTGCTTCTCCAAAAGTTTTTAAAACCGCTAGAAAAGAACCAGTCCTTGATTCTGAAATTTTATTAAGAATTTTCTTCATCCCTTCTCGTCCATTTTCAAAAGGAATCGCAAACTGATATTGTACAAACCCCTTTTTACCGTAAATGAGATTCCAGTTGGAAAGGATATCCAAAGGATAAAAATAGGGGTTGTAATGGATGATATTATTAACTTCCTTCTTCTGCTGCTTTGAATAGTATAAAAAATTAAAAATTGATATTGTTAAACTATTCAGGGTAAAAGAAGGAAATGAGAAAGGTATTTTAAATTGTTTCTCTGAGTGAAGAGACAATGGATCTTTGATGTTTAGACCTTTGATTTCTTCCTTAGATGCATGTTCCCCGAGCATCAGGATAGCTCTCCCCATATTCTTACCAGATTTTAGGCAGTCTATCCATGCCACTGAATAAGTATAATCTTGGTATTGATCAAACAAATCCATCAATTCATCAATTGAAGAAGCCTTAATGGCTTTTTGACGAATATAAGATGTCTCAATTGGCTTTAATTGGATGGTAGCAGTTAAGATCACTCCTGTTAAGCCCATTCCGCCAATGGTTTTTCTAAATAAGTCAGGATTATCTTCTCTCGAGCAATGCAGGATTTCTCCATCTTCTTTAAGGAGTTCAAAAGCCAGTACAAACTGGGAAAAAGCTCCTTCTTTATGATGATTCTTACCATGGACATTGGATGCAATGGCGCCTCCAATAGTGATAAATTTAGTTCCTGGGGTAACTGGTAAAAAGAATTTTTTTTGTACCGCTACTTTTAGAATATCACTGAGCATCACTCCTGATTCGCATTGAATAATCCCCTCTTTTTTATCAAATGAGATGAACTTATTCAACTTTAGGGTGGAACAAATTTCTTTTGCTAAAGAACTATCTCCATAACATCTTCCATTTCCTCTTGGGATGAAATCTTGATGTTCGTTCAGGTATTTTTGAATTTCAGAAACACTTGCCGGACTAGTTTCTTGGGCATCAATTTTAGGATATAATCCCCAATTAGAAATCTTAACCATAGATGAAATATGCCATAATCCCGAACCAAATCAAGATATTAATTTGAAGGAATCTATCATTTAAAAGTACCTCTACAGGCGAGCCAGAATTTCTATCTATGATGGTTATCTGCAAATACCTCATGATTCCCAGAAATACGAAAAGAGATGTAATGTACATTTTATCTGTGCCTAAACTCGCTACAGTTTCTGGAGAAATGGAATATAGAATATAGGAAATAAGCGTAATAGAAAAAGATATGGCCTTAGCAATATCTAGAAAAGCTAAAGAATATCCTTTGCTTGACTTTCGAAAAACAGTTCTATTATCATCTATTACCAGATCATCCCTTCTTTTAGCAAAGGCTAAGGCAATGGTTAATAAGAAGATCAAAATAATCATCCAGTGCGAAACATATATTCCAGCTTCGCTACCTCCTGCCATAACCCTCAAAACAAAACCTAGACTTATACAGGAAACATCCACCAATGAGATATTCTTTAGGTAAAAAGAGTATAGAATATTCATGACAAAATACCCCAGAACAAACCAAGCCGAACTCCCTAGAAATAATAATGTGCTTACAAAGCCAAGAAAAAACACCCCTAAAATGACGTAAGCCGTTTTTATTGGAATTTCACCGCTAGCAATCGGTCTTTTCTTTTTTTTAGGATGTAGCCGATCATTTTCTACATCTACAATGTCATTTAAAATATAAATGGATGATGCAGCTAAACAAAAAGAAACAAAAAGTAAAATTACCTCACTTTGAAAAATCAAAGAAAAGGCACCAGCAAAAAACATTGGAAGAAAAACAAACATGTTTTTCATCCAGTGCTTGACTCTTATCAATTTAATGATAGATCTAAACATAGGGTTTTAAGGTTGAGAAGTCACCTTTTCTAAAATAAAATGAACTTGTGATTGAGGGGTACAATGTTTTTCAAAATAGGATTTACCACCCAAACAAACTTTTTTATGGTACTCCGGATTGGAAAGAATAAAATCTAAAAACTCTGAAACTTCATTGATATCTTGAAGGATATGTATCTCTTCTCCATGTTTGGGAGCAATCGGTAAGTCAATCATCCAAGGTAAGTTTAAAATAAAAGAGCCTCGATTGAAAAGTTCGGCTACCCTCCAACTAATTGCACCCAAAACGGCTGGATTATTAAAAGCAACAAGTGATTTCGCTGAGTTATTTGAAAACTCAACTGAAGAATACCTTTTCTTACTTAACACTTCGTCAAAGCCCAAATTATCCCCATCTGTTCTTGGCAATAATCCACCTTCAAAAGTGAGATTTGGATTCTTGATACAAGCAGAAATAAATGAGGCTCTTACCTCATTCGCCCATTGTTCTTTTTTCCAGATAGAGCCTGCGAAAAAAACATAAGGAGAAAAATCATAAGAAGGCTCATAATTTTGGTATGCCGGCCTTCTTCTTTGTGCATAAATATCTTTTAAACAAGCTTTTCCTCCCACCTGAGAAAACCAATTAAAGCCAAATAATTTGGCATAGCCAGTCCAATTATTAATTGGGTAATGTGGGAACAGGGGCAATACATTTTCTTGCTGGTAGTCTATTTTATCAAGCAACTTGTTTGTTGCAAAATAAAAATCAACTTGGTCATATAAATCCTGATGAACGCCAATGGGATCATCATTATCGATTGCAACCAATTTATTTTGAAACTCAAAAATCAAAAAGGGTTTTCCATTCCACTTTTCAAATCCTTGGTCCGCATGAAACTTCAGTGTAAAATTATCACTCATTCCCTTTAAATAGTATGAGCAATAATAATTTGGGATATTTAAAACGGTTATTACGGACATTTTTGGCTAAGAATAACTTGATTATTTATTCAGGGCAATCCTATTTAATTTCTTTGCAAAAAACTCTAAACTACCAGGCGGTTGAAAAGCATCTTTCCATACCTGTCTACATTTCGATTGAATTTTTTGCAGATCCTCATCTGACTTTCCTTCCAAAAACTTTTGAATGGCTGATCCCACTTCAGTCCTCTCAGAGTAAGGGACTTTCACTATTAAATCCTGATATGGGATAACATCTTCATAAGGCAAATTAGAATCTGTATCTATCAATACAGGAATTCTCCCCATTGCGAGTGTTTGATAAAATCTTACAGAGTAATTACCCGAACCTCTTAAGCAAAGTGTAAAAAGGTTCTTTTCAATATTCTCAAAGAATTCTCTTTCTGTTTTAATTGCATGCTCCTCCGAACCATAACCTCCTCGGTATTTTTGCCTAAGCACAAAATCTGTTTTTAAAGACTTATGCTTCGATAGGTTTTTTAATAGCCTTCCTCTTTCCCAAACCGGTAAAAAGAATGGCACATATAGAAATGGAGAAATTCCACGATCTATCTCTTTCCTAACTTGGCTCAGTTTCAAATAGTCCTTTAAAGCCTTTAATGGGTGTAAGGTCGCCTGACCACAAAAACCCAAGGAATTACTTTTTGATTTATCAAGTGGCCTCCAATCTCCTTTAAACCACTTCTCTACCGGGTCAAATGGGATGACAGCAGGAAGCTCAACGAGATTTTGGATTGAGCGGTAAGTACCTGGCGAAAATATCCAGACATCCTTGGAGCCAGGATCAGTCAAGTAATCTGAGTTTGAAAACACTCCTACCGGCTTTTGGCACTTTTTCCCAAGGTTAACAAATTCCTTTATCAACTCTTGCCCTTTTGGAGAGGTTAGACTGGTAATAAAAACCGGCATTAATAACCAGTCAGCATCTTGAGCCTCCTCTACTTTTCGGAAAAATGGCTTTGCCAAAGGAGAAATCCCAATGCTTCCATTTTCCTCATATTGAAAAATCTCAAATAAAGGGTTCGATTTAAAATCCCCTTCGCCAATAAATAGTTTAACCATGTAAGGAGATAGGGTTTATTCGAAATGAACTTTATGCCAAAGTGAGAGAAAGAAAAACTGCCTGATTAGCCCATAGTTTTGAGTATTATCTTGGACAAAATCAGCTTTTATTTTTTTAATGTTCATTTTCTGAAAAATCGGCGCCTCAAAAATGGGGCTCTTCTCCAATTGGTCGAAATGACTCTTGAACTCCTCTTGCTTGAGGAAGTACTCATTCCATGGCACAGAAAGACCTATTTTCGGATGTTTAGTAATGTAATCGGGTAAGTGCTTTCCTATAGAGTTAAAAAGCAATTTTTTCCCTTTTCCTTCCGAATCAAAATATTTATCCTCCAAGCTAGCTGTACCTATCACTAGATTTGGATCTAAAAACGGATCTCTACATTCAATGGATGCCCCCATTGTGGTCCTGTCATTTCTATCATTCAATGTATATAAATGGGTATGTTGCTCCAAGTATAGCAATTGTCTAAATCTATTGGAAGGATAAAGTGATTTAGCCTCCTCTAAAATTCTTTGGCGAAATTCTACATTTAAATCCCCCAACTGAACTCCCATTCCATCAAAATCTGATAGGAATATCTCATTTGAATTACTCATCATCTGGAAATCCTCGTTACCGGATTTCAAGTATCGCTTCATTTTCTTGAGCCTATCTGTGTTTAAGAATCTATCTGGAACATATTGCAAGGCCTGAAGCAGTTGATATCTCCAAGCTTTGTCATGCACTTTGTACCTTACATATCCACCTAAAATTTCATCAGCTCCTTCCCCACTTAGTAAAACAGAAACTTTCTCCTTAGCAAATCTGGAAATACCTAGGATATGTCCATCTTGAAGATGCATTAGGGGTTCATCATGATTTTTGATTGACTCCAAAACTAGCCCCATCAATTCTTCCCCCTTAAACTCTTTGGTATAAAAATCTACATCCAGACTCTTTGCAAACTGAGATGCTACTGTAGATTCATCATGCTGATAGTTTTGGAAAGAGATATTCCATGCGCTCAATCCTTTATAACCTTGATTTACCTGGCTATACAATACCGAACTCGAATCAAGCCCTCCACTTAGGAGTGTACCGACTGGAACATCCGAAATCATTCTATAAGCAATGGATTTATCAAAAGTCTCCTCATACCAATCATATGGATTGGAAATAGCAGCATGCTTCTGAGCTTCGTCTTTTAGAGAAAACCATCTTTTTTCTTCTATAACTTCTCCTTCAGCATTTACTTTAATCTGGTACCCTGGCAGAATTCTTTTCACTCCCTTAAACATGGTTCTTTCACCAGAGACATATCGGTAATAAAACAATTCAGGTAGAGCCTGATCATTCATTTCTTTCTTTGCTCCAGCTTGAAATATGGCTTTGGGTTCACTCCCAAAAGTAAAAAGCTCGCTATCACTGTAAACGAATAAGGGTTTTACTCCAAAACGATCCCGTACTAAAGTCAATTCCTGCTTCTCTCTATCCCAAAAGGAGAATGCAAAAAAACCATTGAGTCTTTCTAAAACTTGCAACCCATACTCCATTAACAAATACAGTAGAACCTCTGTATCAGAAGTGGAGTGGAAAACATATCCCTTGTTTTTTAATTCAGGATAAAACTCTTTGAAATTGAAAATCTCACCATTGAAAACCAGTACATAGCGTTTACATTCAGATTGATAAGGTTGGTTTCCTGCCTCAGAAAGATCCAAAATGGATAACCTTCTGTGAACAAAGCCTACATGATTTTCAAAAAAAGTTCCTGAGGCATTTGGTCCGCGGTGAGCAATACTATCTCCCATTCTTTCCAATGTCTCAAGGGACACCTGTTTACCTTGTTTATAAATTAATCCGGCGATTCCGCACATAAAGATTTAATAAGATTAATGATTATTGGAGCGATTTATTCGATATGGGAAACAAAATCCCGAAGCTTTCCCGCTTGTTGTCTGAAGTCATGATTTTCCAGTAATTCCAATGAAATATCTGAAAAATAGTTATTCGATTCATTTAAAATCATATTTCTCAACTCCTTAGTCACTGGTTCTTTCAACCAGATTTGGAGCTTCCCTTTTTCGTATTGATGGGCTTGAAAATCGATTTTTCGATCTTGATTGAAGTAAATATTCTTGAATATGTAATACAAAGTCAGGCTAGGGTAATTTCTGTCGGAACCTTGAATATTTTTCCCAATCCTTCCAGTGACTTCTTTCAAAACCGGATGCTTCATACCACAGGAGCATTCAAAGTCGGGATCTGCTAATTCAATTTGATCACCAAGTTTATATCGAATAGAAGGAAAAGAATAGCTCTGTAAATTGGTGACTATGATTCCTCCATCCTCAGGATCTTTTTCAACAAATACTCCTTCCAAATTAATGTGCATATTTCCGTCAGGGCATTCAAAAGCAATGATTCCAGACTCAGTAGAACCGTATTCGCTTACTATCCTCATTCCATAAATTTTTTGGGCTATCTCCTGATAGTGAGGGAAAATTTTCTCCGAAGTACCTTTGACCATGCATAGGTTTGGGAATTTCACTCCCTTCCCATCCAATACATTGGCCAACTCATAAATCATACTACTATAGCCCTCAATAATTTTCACTTGGGATAGCTTGGGAATAAGCTTTTGAAGTTTTTTAGGTTCGAAATCAAAAAGACGAAACCTATTCACCAAAAAATCCATCAGCCTTAACTTGGCTCTTTTTAATTTGGCTGTGTTATAGCCCCAGAAATATAATTTCTTATCCCATGGATTGGCACCAAACCAAGAGTATCCTCTCCAAATGCTAGCTCTGTTAAATGAATCCCAACTTTCATCCCTGTGGAAGGTTAATATTTGCCCAGAAGTTCCAGAAGTTTCCACATAGAATCTTTTCCTAAAAAAATGGCTTGGTGTATGGATCTCTTCATTTCTTGAAATCAAATCTGCTTTGGTTGTAAAAGGGATTTTTTTAAACCCTTCCAAAGACCAATCTTTTTCTGGATCAAATCCTACCTCCAAAAACCTCTTCTTATAAAATGGACTATTGTTGAAAGAGAAAACACATAAATCCCTTAATCTTTGTTCATTAAGCTTCAGTAATTCTTCCTTGCTCCAAATTTCGGATTCTTTCAAATCTTTAAAATGCTTGAAAATTAAAGGATTCCTCTTTTTAGCTCCTCTTATAAAAACGTATTTATGGAACTGACTCATATTAGTTTTCTGAGTCTGATTTTGAGTTCAATATTGAAAGATATCTCTCAAAAATTATAGCCATATTTTTATCCAAATTGGCCTTAGTTTCAATGTATCTTCTGTTTTGATTGATAGATGGAAAGTATTTCTCCGAGCTGTTCAAGAAACTTTCAATAGCTTTTGCCAAAGACTTAGCATCATTTACGGGAACCAGCATTCCATTTTCACCATCTCTAATAAACGCTCTTGTTCCAGGTAAATCTGTTACGATAGGAAAGCAGCCTGAAGCCATCGCTTCAAATAAGGATGCAGAAACACCCTCTGTCTCAGGAACTGAAATATAAATAGAGGAATCTTGCAAAAGAGGTGGCAATGATTCATTTGAAATTCTACCTTTAAAGTCTACAAGTCCTTGAATTCCTAGCTGTTCTGATTTACGTTTTAAATCATCCATTAATACGCCATCCCCTACAATTGTTAGAAAAATCGGCAACTTTTTTTTCTTTAAAATTGCCAAAGATTCCAAAATCATTTCATGATGATAAACCTGAGTCAGAGATCTGGTGACGATAGCCTTATAATTGATTTCCCTTTTAAATGGATCTACAAAATCATATTTATTTAAATCCATACCTTTTGGCATAACAAGGATTTTTGCGGGATCGGCTTTAGACTGCAACATTGCAGGTACCATCACTTCACCCCAAGCGTGAATTAGATCCACTTTTTTATAGACTTTCTTTTGCAGGAATCTTTTATATTTTCCAGAAAACCCAGTTTCAGGATAAGCATCAGTGATCCCTTGCTGAGCAACAACATGTACTTTTGCAGGCACAAAAAGTGAAAAGAATCCGTAGCTCGTTGCCCTCTCAGCCAATACTATATCAAACTCATTTTTCTTGATTTGAAGAATTTCAATCCAAAACTTCAAGAACTTTAGCATTCGCAGAGCTCTACTTCCTTTAGAATCCACTTCCATGGTCTCAATCTTGACACCTGAGACTTTTTCAATCCCCTTAATCCAGGTTTGAGCATCTGCTCTATAAGTTTCACCTAGAAATAAGATTCGATATGATTTTCCTGATTGTTGACTCATATGGATTTTAAATCCAGATTACCTATGACAGGGTTTGGATCCCAACCCAAAATTGTTTTTGCCTTACTATCATCAAAAGTTAAGGCATTGCTGAGTTTCTCCAGTCGGTAAGAGTTTAATGGAAAAAAAGGTAAAAAATCTCCAATTTTCGCCAGGGATTGAAGTAAACTATAATTGATTTGTTTCACTCTTTTATTGTAAATCCCAGACAAATATGTATCTAATTCTGCTAAACTTGGATGCTTTCCGTCGGTCAGGTTAAAAACTCCACTTTTACCTACAAGATTTGGAATTAATGTCCCTATGTCTTCTGCTAACACCATGGATTTTCGAGCTTTTCCCTCACCTACCCTGAAGTAATAATTCTTCCTAATTGCTTTAATCATCGCTCCTAAATTCCCTGGTGTATTTTCTCCTCCAGCAATTAACGGTAGTCGAAGAATCACCAAGTTTACTTTATTTTTTTCTGCCCAGTCGGTTAAAAACAATTCAGCTTCAAGTTTACTTTTTCCATACGGACTCTGTGGATTCTCTTGAGTTGATTCGTTAATCAACTCACCCTGTTCTAAACCATAAACAGCCACTGTACTGATAAAAACAAAAGTCTCAGGCAGTGTTTCCAGTTTTTCTAAACCCTTGGTTAAGTTCTTTGTCCCATCAAAATTGACTTTCCAAAATTGCTGCTCTTCCTCTTCATTTTTTGGAATCCTATGAGCATGGCCTGCACTATGGATTACCATTTCCACAGGAACTAAATCGGGAACTTTATTACTTAAATCACAAATGAGTTCATTATTTCCAGATCTCCCTAAGCTGATGACTTCTCCGGGAAGTTTTTTAGAAATGTAATTCCCTAAAAATCCAGAGGCACCCGTTAATAAATACTTCATCCTAGAGTATCTATTAGACCTTTCAAAAATATCTCAGACAAATGATCTCTGTTAAATCTTTCTATGGCTAATTTTTTAGCATTTCCCCCCATTTCTTCAGCTATCGTAGGATTATCTCTTAAATATAAGATTGCCTCTGCCATGGATTTGGGATCTTCAGGATCCACGTTTATTCCACAATTGGATTCATTTACCAAGGTAGCTATCCAACCTTTTGTAGATTGAATAACAGGAATTCCTGCAGCAAAAGAATCAAAAAGCTTATTTGGTGAATTGGTATGAAGGACCTCAATATTTTTAAAAGTCACAAAGCTGGCACGAGCAGCCTGAAACCACTTTACCAGCTCTTTTTTAGGAAGAAGCCCCATAAAGTGTATGTTCTCTTGAAGCCCATTTTGTTTTGCCAGAGTCTCTAAATGATTCCTTTCAGCCCCATCTCCCAAAAAGAACATGTGAATACCCTCCATTCTGGAATCTATAAAACCTTTGATGATTTGTTCACATTCATCCATTAACCCTAAGGATCCGGCATATATGAAATTACAGGTATTCTCCCATTCAGATTTAAACCCTGAGGGCCTATCAGTTATAGATGAAAATAAAACGACGTCAGAGGAGTTAGGGATTACTAGGGTGGGTTTATCTGGATTTACCTTTTTAACTCCATCCTCCATTCCCACTGAACAGGCTACAACTAAATCTGAATTCTTATAAATCAGCTTTTCAAAACTTAGAGCTATTTTTTGGGCAAATAAATTATTGATTTTCCCCAATTGGATACCCCCTGCCGGCCATAAATCCCGTACTTCAAAGACAAATTTCTTCGACCTGAACTTTTTGGAAATCAAGCCAGGAATGGCTGTGGTTATTGGTCCAGAACTAGACAAAACCAGATCATGTGGCTCTTTAAGGGCAAAGTAAATTGATATAAAAGCAAACTTTAGCGCATTGAATGCCCGCTTCAAAAAACTATCCTTATTAGAATCAGGTGCATTAACCACAATTAGATTTACACCTTCTACCGATTGCCTAGATATAAGACCATCAGCTTTGATATCAGACTTGTAGTATGGGGCTGTTACTACTGTAACCTGATGCCCTTTCTTGACCCACCTCCGGGTAAACTCATAATATCGAGTGCTCCAGCCTCCATTAGGGGTTCCGAAATATTGATAAAAAACTAATATTCTCATTTAATCAATTAAACGACATTAAATGGTCGTTATCATTTGGTTGCCCTGAACTGGCTCTGGCTTCTTTACTACTTTTTTTACCCCATATGCACCAGTAATCCTAAACATACTTAACCCTATCAGCAATGGGGAAACAAATGTTCTCATTGCTGCATGAAAACTAGTTAATAATCCGACTAAAAAGAGAGCTGTCAAAACCCCAGCAACCAATGGATTGGGGTGAGATCGAGGTAACCTGCTACCGTAATACACCAATAAGATAAAATAAATCAAACCTAATAATCCGTGTTCTGCCAACAGTCTGCTGAACTCCACATGGGCTACAATTCCGGTCATTTTTTCTCTTGCAAATTGAGAAGCTCCCACTCCAGCTCCAAAAATCGGGTTATCCATCCATAACTCAAGATCCCCCATAAATATATCCAACCGTCCAGAGGAAATAGTATTTAAAGTTTTGCTTTTGGAACCAGCAAGCGTTCCTGCAGTCTCACCTTGATACCTTAATAAAAGCATTCCATCTGTTAAAGTATTAACTATAAAAAATGTACCTGCAAGTAAAAATATTGCGGGAATAAAATACTTCCCAATTCTGACAAGATTGAACTTTACGATCTGTTTAGGACTAGCCATCCTTAGGAAAACCAAAATAATAAAGATGCCAAAGAACCCACTGATCATACCTCCTCTTGAGAATGTCAATAATCCTTGCAAAAGAAACAATCCCAGTAAAGTGGAATCCAACCAACGATAGCCTGAAAACTTCCATCTATTTAACCAAAAGATAAATAACAAAAATGCGCCAAGGCCCATAGCTGTAGAAACTTGGTTTGACCCAAATCCTCCAGCAGCATCGGTATTGGCACTAAGACCAAACTCGATTTCATTAATTTCTGGAGCCTTAATTAAAGCATGTGCCAAAACTGCGATCATGGGAAAGATGATCAACTTTAAATTAGTTTTAAGCATCCCAAATGAAAGCCTCTTATCCTTAAATAAGATAATTGCCAATGCTACATTAAATGCTCCTAAAAAATTAAACATTACATCTAAAAACGTGACAGAATAAGACACGTCAAATAGTAAGGCGGGAACAATCAAAATCAACATCCAAACAGCTGGTAATGAAGTGATTTTGTATTTTATAATCCCAACAATTAACAATAAGCAAAATAAATATTTGCCCATCTCGTAGGGAATATATGGTGATGTCCCACTCATCCTTGCGAGAATCTCCATCGATATCAAATAGACAATGACAGAGGAATAGATGGATATGGGAGTACTTGGCCGTAATACCAAATAAATAGAAGATAGCAGTGTTAGGTAAAACCATGCAATCAATGGGTAAGGAGAAAATGCACAAAGCATTCCCAACACCAGATGGAATAATATCCAGAAAACAGGTGACCTAGAGGTGATTAATTGCTTAATCATTCAACAAGCGTTTTTTGAGCAAGATATTCTTTTTGGTCAAGTTCATTTAGATATTAGTCGCAATTTCAAACCTAATTTTTTTGGCCAATCTTTATCCATGCAAGGTTTCTCAATAGCTAAATAAAATAAGGCGCAAATCACCATTAAACTTACGAAAGCCAAAGAGAACTGAAATACTAAATTAATCAAATAATTATCTGAGATTATTAGAGCATGAGCCACCTTCACAAATAAATAAAAATAGGCTAGGTGGAGCAAATATATTGTATAACACATTCCTCCAATAAGGTAAATCACTGGCAACCTAAATATTTTATTGATGAAAATTCCTTTAAAAACCCCGACGAAAGCCCAAAAGAGGCAAAAATTAAACATGAAATTATTAAGAATTTGAGCCTGGGGCTTGTAATACAGGAAAAGCCCAAAAAAACTTATGATTCCAATTAGGTCAAAAATCATTGACTTTTTCATCACCCATTCCTTTCTAGATAGGAAAAGGATAGCAAAGAAAGTTCCGATGAGAAAATGACTTAGAAATACGAGAATATTGGTTCCTAAACCATAGGGATGATGAGTCAATACAAAATTTTTGAAGAACAGGGAGGCTACAAACAATGCTAAAAGAGTAAGTATGCCTGTAATTTTATTTTTATTCCCAAGAGTGATCAATGCAATCAATGGAATCAGAATATAAAATTGAACTTCTGTTTCCAAACTCCAGGTGACAGGATTTATCAAGGAGTATTCATTGAAGATAATTTCGTGCACATAAAAGATACTAGCCACAAAATTGGGAAAAAGCTCTTCAAAAGATTCATTCAAAACTAGAATATGCACTATAAATAACCCAGTGAGAGCTATAATAAAAGGTGGTTCTAATCTGGTAAGCCTTCTCCAAAAATATTTTTTTAGTTGGATTTTTCTCCCTCCAAACCAATAGTGATTCAAAAATGGAATGCTGAGAATAAATCCACTGATGCCAAAAAACACTTTTACCCCTAAATCCAACCTGACAAACCACCATCCTAATTGCCAAAAATGGGCCTCCGGAAGATTAATTTGAACCAACGGAGCTATTTCTTTTGCAAATAGAAAATGGAAATGAAAAACAACCACAGTCATGATGGCGAAAAAACGAAGGCCATCAATTTCAGGTATAAAATTCGGGCTACTGGTGTTTCGCTGAAAAAGCTGGATTAACCTTTTATTCATTTAACTGCCCCTACTAATTTTTGATACGACTCGAAAAACTTCAAAGCACCATACTCTTCCAAAACATATTGATTTAGTTGCTGAGCTTTTCCTACCTCTTCTTCGTAGTTATTGATACTATGTTTCATCGCCTCTGCTAGCAATTTAGGATCCTTGACTTTTACAAGTTGCCCCAATTCTCCACTTTTTAAAACCTCTGCACAATTTCCTACATCCGTGCAAATCACTGGCAATTTTGCCAGACCATATTCCAAAAGCGAAACAGGTAAACCCTCTGACTCTGAACTTAATACTCCTACATGAACCTCGGCCAAAAGACTTGTCACATCTTCAGAAGGTCCGTTTACCCTTACTTTTTCTTGAAGTGAATATTCAGATATCTTCTGCTTTATTTGAGTCTCCCAATTTGAATCCACTTGCTGGCCAACCAGTAACACCCGAAAGTCAAACCCTTCATTATCAAGTATTTTGCACGATTCAATTAAAGTTAATTGATCTTTCTGAGGCCGGTAGTTTGCTAGATTTAAAAATGTAAACTGAGGCAATTTCTGAATAGATTCATTCAACTTCAGGTAGGGAAAATTGGAAAGGTAAACAATACTATTTTTTCTGTATGGAAGGAGCTTTTGCCAATAATCAAGCAGTTTGTGATTAACAACTATGAACCGATCAATCCATTTGGACAGGATCACCATTTCGCTTCTTTTGTTCTCTTCAAGTTGATCACTGAGGCCAAAGTGATCATGCCAAATCAGTTTAAATGAACCTACGAGCATTTTTAAAAGTACTGCCCAATAAATAGACGTACTATGTGCATGAATATAATCAGGCTTAATTTTTCGGGTCAATTTTGATAGTCTCCAAAAAGCCTTAAGATCTTTAAAACTCTTCTTTTCTAAAAAGTGCACTTGCACCTCAGGATTAAGATAGTTTTGAAGTCCACCACTTTGGCGCGAAACCACCAGATGGCTTTCCCAACCTTGTTCTTGAAACGTATTTGCTAAATTAACGCTCATCCTTTCAGTCCCTCCCAAATCAAGGGTATCCACTAATTGGACAATAACTTTTTGCTTCAACTTGCTAAAACGTTTTTTATCTCTTCATCAAATTTCTCAAGCGTATAAACTCTTGACCAATTCATTGCATTTTGAGACAATTGGTGATATTTCTGAGGATCATCTATTAAAGTTTTAATTTGTTCAAAAACCTCAATCGGGTTTGGGTTTACCAGAAGTCCTCTACTTCCATGTCCAACCATTTCAGGCACACAAGAAACAGCAGTTGTAATAGGTAAACAGCCCCAAAACATGGATTCTGCCACTACTTTTGGCCATCCTTCAGATTCTGAAGTGAAAATCAGAAAATGTGAATTTTGAAAAGCCTCTTTTATGATGTGACTGGGTTGATTCCCTTTTAAAATGATATGATTTTCTAAACCATTGCTGGCAATAAATTTTTCTAAAGATTCTCTTTCCGGCCCCTCTCCATACAAGTCTAATCTTGCATCAATCCCATTTTCGACCAAAAGCTTGAGTGATTCACAGCTAATCAATGGTCTTTTGCCTGGCAATAAACCTCCAATAAAAACTAACCTAAGAGGCCCATTAAGTTCTCTTGGAGAACAGGGAGTAATTTCAGATTTTGAATAAGTTGCAGTAAAAAAGCTTTTCAAGTTACGGGTCATGGGCTCCCAAGTACCGTAAATAAGCACCTGCATATTCTTAGTCCAGAATTCGCTAGTAATTAACTTTTGCTGGAAACGATAAGTAGCAGGTTGACTGCTGTTCCAGTCCCAATTTCCAGCATACTTGGCGGATTTCATTTTCCAAGGAAAAAACACCTGCGCAATCGCTCCTAAGAGTCCCATATTACCCGGGCACCTTAAGTGGATATGATCTGCTTTTGCCATTTCCACCATGATTTTAAAAAAAATCAATGGGGTAGTAAACAATGATTTTATCTGATCCTTTCTAGTCAGTGTATTAAACTCTGGAACCTTATTAAATCGTATATCTTCGTGTTGATAAGCCAAATCGATAGGGTCTGGATCATGTCCGGTAGTCATTGGAGCCACAACAGCTACTTGATCAACATGATTGAACCAAAGGTTCATTTCCTTTACATATGGCCCATACCCAAAGAACTTTTCACCAACTTTTTTATGAACTACATGGGTAATTATTAAAAACCTCATGCTAGAATTTTCTGGTAAAAGTTGATGTTCTTATCAATGATATTTTCTGGAGCAAATTTCAATTTGGCACTTGCTGCAGCTTGCGTGGCTACATTTCCCATTTTTATTGGATGAGCCAAAATATCTATGATAGTTTTAGCAATATCATTTGAAGATCTTGGGTCAACAAGCCAGCCATCCACGCCATTCTGAATTACTTCAGGTCCAGGACCTAACTTGGTAAATATTACTGCCCTTTGCATTGCCATGGCCTCGGGGGCAACCAAACCTAGTGTTTCTGAGTGAGAAGGGAAAACACAAATATTGCATTGTTTATAAATCTCAGGCAATTCTTCGTGAGAAACAGGACCATGAAAAGTAACTTTTCTTAAGGTTTCTGTTTCTAAATTCTTTTTAAGGTTTTCCAAGTAACTATGGCCTTCCTTATCTTTCCAATCTCTTCCATATGCATGTAAATGAATATTTGGAAACAATTTTGCGACTATGGGCAATGCTTCGCAAAGTTGTCTTATCCCCTTTTTCTCGATTAAAGTTCCTACAAAAACCAATTGTGATGGTTTTATTAGATCTAGATCTGCTTCTTTAAACAATGCGGTATTGATGGGGTTGAAAATCACTTCCTTAGGCTTATTTCTAAAGGAAATATATTTTTCTGTATGACTAACCACATATTCTGATACACCGATAAATGCATCAGCTTTTTTAAATGATCTCTTTTCTTGGAACCCTTTCCATGGCTGAATCCCCCTGTTTTCTCCTTCTGCAAAAAAATGGTGACCTCCATGAAGTCTTATGATATACTTTACTCCCTTGATTTTCTTCAAAAAAGAGAAAGACATTTCAGACCCTTCTACAATATCGATTGGTTGAATTCGATGAAGGTTTTTAAGCTCTTTATTTACAGCTTGAAAATTAAACCACCAAGAAATCCCTGAGACATAACGAAAAGGGGTATAAATGACTTTTACCCCTTGATCATCACATATTCTTCTTTTGGCATTAGTACCATTGATGACTGTCACCTCATGCCCTGAGTTTACAAGCCCTCTACAAATTACTTTTAGGAAACTTCCAATTCCCCCATGATGATGGCCTTCTTGGGGATACTCATTAGACAAAAAGCATATATGCATTTATTTGTCCTTGTTTACCATTTGTGCCAATGCTTCTGCCACCCTAGCTGACGCCAGTTTTGAGTTGGGTTGAACGATTCTTTCAAACCACTTTTTATTGTCGGGGCTTATTTCTTCTGGCTTTTCCAAAGCCTTCTGGATCATGGGAAGTATTTCTGCTGGGCTATTTATCCAACCTACTGCCTTTAGACCATCCATTGATTTGAAATGCTCAAATTTATAGGTTGTATCTACCGACCAATTTGCTTTAGATTCAGCATGGTCATAATTGAGGTACAGTCCTACGTTTCCAAAAGAAGTGAAATCCAAGGCCATGGTAGAACCAATATTTACTACCACTTTGCAATGATAGGCTATATTTACTAGTACTTGGATATCCTCAAACAATGGAAAATAATTTGCCCAATCTTTTCCTTTTTCCCAGATAGGTTTAAATAAAACTACCTCTTTGTGCTTTTCCAGAACTGTTTGAAAACGCTTTTCTGACTCTACGGGTACTGGTCGGAAAATTAACTGAATATCGTCTTGTTCATTCAAAGATGAGGCTACATCCTTCAAATAAAGGGCGTCATTAGGCGAGGTAATACTATCACAGCCTGAAAAACAAACCCAATTTTTAGAAGCATCCAAGCCATATTTATTAGCAAAGACTTCTTTGTCCATAATCAGATTTTGGTCGCTGTAAAAATCAAATTGAGGTGTCCCAGTGATATCGATTTGATGTTTCGGGATTTCAGGATAGTATTCTAAAAGTTCATTTTTCATGTAGTCCGACCACACAAAATACCGATCTGCTCGAAAAGGTAATCTCCCCTTCGGCAAGTTATCCCAAGAAAATATTGCTGTAGCAGTGGGGATATTTAAATATCTGGCCGCTTCCATAGTTGCGGTAACACTAAAGACTCTTTGGTGAGTACAAAAAATGAGGTCAGGATTAAGCTCTTTTATCTTTTGAATGGCATTTTTAAACTTTCGTGATTTTCGGATCAGTTTAAACTTCTTATTCTCGAGAGCTGCAGTATCCTCATAAGTTTTGGCCTGCTTCCCTACCAGCTCAGCCATATTCATTAAGGCTTTATTCTTAAAAGAACCTATACCTCCTATCCAGTTTGTCATGATAGTAGGATTGTTCTTCTGCTTTGCATTTAAAACTAACCTTGCAAACCTGGCACTTTCCCTATAAAGCTGAACTAGCGTGTTGTCTGGTTGATGCTCAAATCTGTGTTGCTCAAATTTTTCCCCAAATCTTTTTTCCGTCAATTCAATCATCCCCGGGTCCAGGCTATGCCACAGAATAACCTCATGTCCTGCACTTTTTAAATGGGAAATCACATCAGAATAAAGGTAGTTCCTAATACCAACTCCATCGGGTATTAAAAAACAAATTCTCATAAACTAAATTTTTTAATGGGTAGGTTCAAGATTTACTTCTTGCTCAAGGTGAAATACCCTCAACCATATTTCTAGTACTAGCACACTGAATAATACCCTAGCTATTCTTTGCGTAGGAGAGTTTCTAAACTCGTTCAAAAGGTCCAAAATTCCTTTTTGGTTAAACCCTAAATAGGCAATAGACTTACCATCTTTTAAATAACCTTCCAATATTTCTCCCCAAGCGCCTTGCAAAAAAGTCAGGTAAGGAATAGAAAAGCCTTTTTTGGATTTACTTGGAAGATCTCCTGTAAATTCTTTCAACAAGCTTTTTGTTACTTCCTTATCAATACCGTTTGGTGAAAGTGAGGACATATCTGTTTCCAAGCTTAGATCCACAAGCCTGTGATCCAAGAATGGAGCTCTTACTTCCACACTGCTTAGCATTGCCGCTGTATCGACTTTGTGCAAAAAATCCGAGGGTAACCTGGTATTGATATCCACCCCGAAAGATGACTTTTCAGGGTTGGATTCATATAAGCGCTGGATTTTTTTATACTCTTTCAGAACTTGTAATTGTGGCCTGTAACTATTGAATATTTGACTTCCCAGTTTATAGGATAAATTATGCTTTCGGTAGAATCCTTCCCATCCAGCATATTTTATCCTGTTTTTATCAGATAAGTATTTGTCTATATTATTTGAGTCAGAATTCAAGGCTGTTTTCACAGCCAATTTCCCCCAAAAGCCTACACTTCCACCAAACTCTTTATATATATTGGGCTTGTTATAGGAGCCAAATACTTCATCCCCACCATCTCCAGACAACATCACTTTGGTATGACCTGAAACAGCTTTGGTTACTAAATAAGAGGGAATTAATGAAGCGTCTGCTAAAGGCTGAACATGACTTAACAAATCCCCTAAAACTGAAAGTGACCCTGGATCTACTGGAATAATTTCCTGTTTGATGTCGAGTTTTTTTGCAAACTCTGTAGCTGCTGGTGATTCATCAGAATGACTTTCAGCAGTAGCCATTGTCACAGCAAGAATATCAGGTTTGAGTTCTTTTGCTATGGCTGTAATCAAAGATGAGTCAATACCCGAACTTAGAAACGTAGCTACTGGAACATCCGCATGCAATTCATGTTCAACAATATCGTAAAGCAGTCCTTTTACCTCTGATTTCAATTCTTCAAAAGAATTCTTTCTTTTTACTTTTGTCGGAAATGAATAGTAGGATGATATAGTGACTTCTCCATCTTTGATCTTCAAAAAATTCCCTGGAGGTAACAAATGCACTTCCTCATAGATTGTATGTAATCCATTGATATACATATTTTCCATAAGATCAAAAACGGCATTCTGATTTATAGTTAGTTTTTGATTGTAAGTCTTTTGTAAAGCTTTAAGTTCTGAAGCAAAATAAATAGTGCCCGAATTTTCTAAATAGAAGAATGGCTTTTCTCCAAATCTGTCTCTAGCTACGAAAATACTTTGATTTTGGAGATCGTAAATAACAAAGACAAACATTCCTACCAGGTGATTACACACCTTTTCTCCGTACTCTTTATAAGCCGCAAGAATGACTTCTGTATCTGAGCTAGTTTGAAAAGTATATTGCTTCTCTTGGAGTGTCTTTTTTAATTCTTTGTAATTGTATATTTCACCATTAAAAATAATTTTCAACTGAAGGTCTTCTCTGGAAAAAGGCTGATTTGCCTGAGTTGATAAATCAATAATAGATAGTCTATTATGCCCTAAAGCAACTTTTTGATCACTCCAAACCCCTAAGGCATCAGGACCTCTGTGTTTCTGAAATTTTAAACCTTCTCTTAGTTGATTAATTTCAGTATCCTGAATTTCACCTTTTAATTTAATTATCCCTGCTACTCCACACATAATTAGGACATTAGGGCATTTTGGTACTTGGTAAGCCAATCAGAAAGTGCATGAAAATCACTGAGCTTTTTTGGATCCGGTATATAAGATTTACTCTGTGTTGCAAATTGAAATGCTTTGACCCAATTTTCAATTTTGTTTGGGTCTTTAACCAGATAGGCCTGATCAAAATCCTCTACAACTTCAGGGATTCCTCCATTTTCTGAGGCGATAACTTTGTTTCCGGATTTTGCCGCTTCCACCATAGATAACCCAAAACCTTCTTTCCATAATGAGGTGAAGAAATATATATCACCAATTTGAAGGTATTGAGGCAATTCGTTATTAGGAATTTTACCTAAGAATTCAATATTAGGATCTGAAATAGAATCTTCTTTTTCTACACCAATCACCATCACTTTGTAATGAGGATGCTGGGATAATATCTCTTGTATGATTTTCAAAAATAGTTGGAGTCCCTTTTTAGGCCTATTATTAGACATCAAAATCAGAATTTCATCATCTGCTTGATATCCCAACTTTATTTTTTGTTCTTTCTTCTCTTTTAGAGACAGAGGGAAAAAGACATCAGATCTGACACCGTTCCCCACAATAAATACTTGGGGGGTAAATATTTCATGTAATTCCAGCGCTTTTTGATAGGCAAGGTTGGTTAAAAATAGAATCTTATCCGTATTCTGGATTAGATCAGGATTCAACCTAAGGTCATGACCATGAAATGAAAAAACTAATTCAATTGATAATTGAGAGCCTTTTTTAAATGACGAAATCGCCTCTAATAACAAGGTATCATCCATCACAAGTATTTGAATTTTGTGATCCGGTTTGGCTAGTTCTTCTATGTTCTTGATGTAATCTTTGGCTATCCTGTTTTTAAGTTGCCAAGATTTTAATCTTGAGGGAAGTTTCAGGAAGGATCTTTTCTGACAAAATCTAAATTGGTTATTTTCCTGAGCAGTAGGTGATAATATATAATCAAAGAAATCAGGGTTTTGCTGAATCAAAAAAGTTATCCTGTTTGTCCAGCTACCAATTTTTTGAGCTGGAAGAGCTGTATTGGAAACAAGAAATCTCTGGGTATTCACTAAATCAATTAAATTCTTGTAGTTCTACCATCCTCTTAAACTGCCCATTTTCAGATACTAAATCTTCAAACTTCCCTGAGGCAATAACCCGTCCTTTATCCATTAAAGAAATCGTATCTACTTTTCTGATGGTACTCAACCTATGTGCAATAATGATCATCGTAAATTTACCCATCAGCATATCAATATTATCCTGAATAAGCTTCTCAGTTTCTGAGTCCAAAGCAGATGTTGCTTCATCAAAAATAAGCACATCCACATCTTTATAGAGTTCTCTAGCAATCGAGATTCTTTGTTTTTGTCCACCACTCACCATGACTCCATTATCTCCCAATCGAGTAGATTCTTTCTCTGGTAAAGAGTCAATAAAGTTATGAATATTGGCTAGGGAGACCGCTTTTTGAAATTTACTCAGATTCTCCTCTGACTTTTCGGCCCAAAGGGTCACATTATTATAAATATTATCATTGAATATAACCGGCTCTTGCGTAATATATCCAAATCGCTTTCTATAGCTTGACAAATCCACCTCGGATCTATCCTGGTTATTTACGATAATTTTACCTTCACTCGGATGAAAAAGCCCTATGAGCATGTTTACCAAAGTGGTTTTCCCACTTCCACTCTCCCCTACAAAAGCATAGGTTTTTAGAGGTTCAATCTCCAGATTAACCTGCTTTAAGACCTGGAAACCGTTGGGATAGACAAAAGATGCTGATTGAATATCTAAAGCTGAAATTTTCTTTATCTCATCAGTTTTATTGAAAGTCTCTTTACCATCTTTAAAATCATTTATAAGATTTACAGATGAAATTACTCCTCCAATATTGGAAATGAATCCCTGCCAACTTCCTTGAAGGGTGACTACATAATTAAGGGAACGATAGAAAAAGACCAAACTCAAAATAATAGTGGAGAGGCTTCCTTCCATAAAGTTTACCTGAATCAAAATAATGATCATGACCACGACCAATATGATAGGTTCTCTCAAGCTGGCCATAATAGAGCCATAGATTCCTATCTTTTTTTGCCCATGTTCAATCTGATTAATAACTGATTTCAATTTCAAATTGTAGCTAGAGAAATAATCGGTAGCTTTTAGATATTTGAAATTATGCACAGCCTGAATCAAATAGGACTGAAATTGATGGCCAAGTGAAGATAAATTGATGGATTCTTTCTCAGTACGTGAGAAAAAGTATCTAAATAGAAAATTCGACAAGTAACCACCTATAGAAACTAAGATTGCGAATTGGAAATTAGATAAAAATGCTAGTCCAATGTATACAAGCAGTAACACCAAATGTTGAATACTATTAAAATATGAGAGGAAACCATAAGTGATTTTGACTGCCTCAGAGGAAAGTGTATTCTGAACTTTTCCTGAGTCCAGGTTGAGGAAATGTTTATAATCCAGATCACTCAATCCATCAACCATTTGAAACCTGATCTTTTTTACGAACTGATTCTGAAGTTTGATTTTAATGTAGCCGTCTAAAAATTTGAAGATCGCTTTTAAGAAAAATAGAACGACCATGAAAACCACAACGGAGTTTAAAGTTAAGTCAAATCCAAGCCATTCGATCCCAGTAAGAAGGAACTTTAAGTCTCCCATATTATCTGCTGTTGACAAGCTATCGCCATCAGCCGCAATTTGGAAAATGGGCATAAATAAGGCTAAGCCAAATCCATCCAATAAGCCCACAAATAAACTCATCAGTATTAATAGAATCAGCTTTGGACCTATATAAGAATAGAAGAACCCAAAGTGTCTGAAATACTTGTTAAATATTTTTTCGAACATGAACTTGTTGTGGAAATGTGTTAAGCTATGTGCTTAAAAATGAATCGCTTTAGTTTGAAATAATACTGGTATTTCATCTTTTTAAAGAACGAAAATTTAATTGGATCCCCGTAAGAACCATCGAATCCAAGATAACTAGGATAAACTGGCCAAAAACCAAAAGTTCCGCCCTTTGACATGTGGTGATGTACAGACCTAGCAAAAACCCTTTCTAGAATCACATTGTTCTTTTCATCTAAATATTGATCACAAAACGGGGCAAATATTTCTTTGTAGTAAGCTTTGCTCATAAGAAGTATCCGGGTATCTCCCCAAGTAAGATCTCTTAGGAAATTGATATAAACAGGTTTCATATCAGTTTCAAGCCCGCCAATAAACTCTTGGATGTTTTGAACAATATACCTACCTGTTATTTTCAATAAATATTCTGACTGGGCCAATAATGTAGAATTTGCTAGTGCATAATCCATCAATTGTTTTTCTCCATGTCCTTTTCCTAAATGGCTCGAAGTTGATTCAAACTGAAGAATTTCAAATTCAGGAAACCTGTTTTTCAAATTAAAAATCCTTTCGGAATGATACATGCTGTTTTCAACAAAAACAACGGGAAAACCTTTTCCAAGATAGAATTCAGCAGCTTTGAAGTAATCTTCTTCTCGCTCCTCAATGGATCTAGCAGCCATAAAAGTCTCCATAAATGGCTTAATAGTCGCTGAAAGAAGAATTACAATTTTATTTGCTTTGCTTTCACCCATTAAGAAACAGAGCTGATATTTGATGGCTCATCATTCAACCCTTTGTAAATAAAAATCATGTTGTGGTAAAAATGAATTGAAACAATATGCTTGGTGTAGTAATCTGCTTCGTAATCAGCAATTGGAAACTCTTTATAATTCAAGTTGTCAACAAACCTTTTGAAAAAACCATTGATCGTTTCCGGGTCGTTCAACTCAGTCACTTTACCTCCATATTCTTCCCAATAAGAGGTTTGGGTATCCTCCACCACATAAATACCTCCTAATTTTAACTTAGGAAAAAGGTGTTTGAATGTGGTAATTACATGCTCATTGATATGGCTTCCATCATCAACAATAACTTCAATTTCCCCTATTTCATCGCATACTTTATCTAAAAATTCAAGATCAACTTGACTTCCCTGGAATATTTTAATTCTTGATTCATTTAGGGCAGACTTATCAAAAATGTCAATTGCATGAATTTTGGCTTTTGAGAAAAACCTTTTCCACATTCTTAGCGACCCACCTCCTTGATGAGGATTATCATAGCCACCTACTCCAATTTCCAACATGTTGAAAGATTTACCTCTTAAATGTTGAAGGTGTAATTTATAATTAGGAGTATAAAAGTGCTTCCCAAATTTATCTGTTTGAAAAAGCTGAGCGAGATAATCTAAGTCCGAAGATTTTCCTATACTGCGAAAATAGTTTACTCTTCTCTTAATTCGCCTTTGTCTGTCGAAGGGTAGGCTTTCTACCCAAGCTCTTATTTTACCAAGCATATTTAGAAATTAGGGCCAAATAAATCAACCTCTTAGTTTGGAGAAAAATCCCTTCTTCACTTGATCATCTTCGTAATATCCATAGCCGTATCCGTAAGTGTAGCCATAGCCATAAGTCACTTTGCTACCATCTACACCATTAAACACTGCATATAGGTTTTTCAGATTTTTGCCAACTTTTAATCCATTCAAGGCATTGACGAAATTCCTTTGACTATAATTCTGTCTGAAAACAAATAGTGTCATATCTACATATGGCAGTAAGTCTAATGTTTCACTAACAAGTCCTACTGGAGGTGTATCCAATATAACAACATCATATTCTTGCTTTAATTCAGCAATTAGTTGCTCAAATCGTTTGGTAAACAAAAGTTCCGCAGGGTTTGGTGGAGTTGGACCTGACACTAGCAAATCCATGTTTTCAAATTTTGTCTTTTTCACCCCTTGTTTCCAATCTTTAATTTGACCAGACAAAATTGAGGAAAGCCCAACATCATTTCCAACTTCAAAATCCTGGAAAATTTTAGGCTTTCTCATGTCACAACCCACGAGTATTGTTTTCTTTCCTGTTAAGGAATAAACAGAAGCCAGGTTCATAGCACAGAATGTCTTCCCCTCACCAGAAATAGTAGAAGTGATCATCAATGTTAGCTGCTCCTCTTTGGGAGTAATAAATCTAATATTTGCTCTCAATGACCTAAAACCTTCAGCAAGTCCTGATTTACCTTGCTCAAAAACAACCAAATTGTTCTTACTCTTATTGTACAAAATAGTCGAAAGCAAAGGTATTTTGAGTTTTCTTTCCAGATAGCTAACATCTTCTATTCTTGTACGAATAAGCTCTCTGACGAATACAAATAAAATAGGTAGCAATAACCCTACAAAAACACCGATGGAGTAATTCCTCATTGGTATTGGGCTTACTAGCACACCACCTTCAGCAGGTTCAATGATTTTATTCTCGGCAGTATTAGAAGCTTTGGTAATAGCAGCTTCTGCCCTTTTTTGCATTAAATATGTATAGATGTTTTCATTAAGAGCTTGTTGTCTCTCAATTCTAATCATATTCTGCTGGGTCTTAGGTAAAGTCCTAAACGAACCTTCCAACTCATTGATCCTACTTTTAAGATCATTGATGGTTAAGTCAGAGTTTTGATCAACGTTTCTTAAAATCTCCTGTATGGACTTATTAAGGTCTGAAATCTTATTGTTAGTGGCTTGAACTTGAGGAGAGATTTCAGTTAAGGTAGCTAATTGCTTTGAGCGTTCTACTTGAAGTTCTAGTAAATTGGTAATCAGACTATTCAAGATTGGGTCTTCGATACCAATACCAGAAGGAACCACCACATCTTGGTAATTTTCTCTTACTAGATATTCCTTAAGGTTTTTATAGTAAGACTTTTTGAATTGTTCCTGTCGCAATTGAGCTTCATATTCTGTCAATTGGTCAAATACTGAAGCGCTCTCAGAACCTAAATCATAAATCTTGTTATCAGCTCTAAAAGTCTGAAGCTCATCTTCAAAAAGCCTTAAGGTATCCGCAACACCTGCAACTTGGCTATCAATAAACTTGACAGTATTACTGGCAATTTCATTTTTCTCTGCCAATTCAAGGGCAATGTAAGTTTCCATCAATTTATTGATATAAACTTCTCCTTTTTTGGCATGAGGTGACAAAATGCTCAATTCCAAAATAGAGCCTTCCTTTTGAACCGAGCTTACATCAAGTTTACTTGCATATTCATTTATGATGGATTTATCATCTCTAATTTTTAGTAAGAGTTCTCCGCTTTTATCAGCTCCTGTTTTAGAAATCCTAAGTTTAAAATTGTTGTTTTCTACCCACTCTCCAAAAGGATAAGTTTTGGTTTCAGGAAAGAGCTCCATATTGGTATTTGAACCATTCGGAACATACTTTGTATAAGCTTCCGCATCAAAAGACAAGGTATAGTTTTCTTCATCTTCCCAAGTCAATCTGATCAATCCATACAATACCTGAGGAGATTTCCAGTCCACTTCAACTAATACTGGAGTATTGCCATACAGCTCATTATTAATAAATGTCCCCTGTTTATAATACTCAACATTGAAATCTAAGCCTTCAAGTGTAGCTTGAGCAATGGGTTTGGACTGCAAAATAACAATTTGGTTGAGTAGCCCCACGTTGGGAGAACCTTCAATACTCGGAGCGTCAAAAAGTGCAAATTTATTTTCTGTGTCCTTGATAAAAAATATTCCAGACACCTTAAATAGTGGTACAGACATCCGGGTGTAGATATATCCTATCCCAAGAAAAAGCCCCGCACATATAGCTATAATAGGCCAAATCCTAAGGATTTTAGGGATCACCGATTTTATATCAAACGAACTCTCTTCTTTTAAGAATTCAATTTCTTCCTGATCAAAATTCATTTTTACTAGTTTCGTAGAGAAAGTATAAGGGCAATGGCAGTAACCATGGAAGTTACCAGAGCAAGAGACTGTATGAAGTTTGTACCTGAACCCAATTCTCTAACTTTCAAAGGTTCCGCGTAAATCACATCATTTGGTCTTATAAAAAAGAATTCGGTTCCTAATAGATTTTTATCATTTAGGTTGATTTTATGGAGCTTTGAACCTTCTGGGTATTGCCTTAGCAAAGTCACTTCATTTCTCTTGGCTAAAATAGTCATATCTCCTGCTGTCGCAATAGCCTCAAAAATATTGGCTCTATTTTGCAATATTGTTTGCTTTCCAGGGTTGTTAAATTCACCAATGGCACTGAAACGAATACCTCCCAGTCTCAATCTCACAAAATATTCTCCTTCATTGACATATTTTGAGACTTGCTGTTCAATAAGTGCTTTTGCAGTTTTAGTATCCATTCCAAGGAGATTTAACTCACCTATCAATGGCATTTCAATCACTCCATTTTCATCGAGAGTATATCCATTCATGAAAAACACATCTCCTCCATTTTGACCAGTACTCATATTTTGGCCATTAGAGTCTCCAGTAATTACATTAAAGATTTCATTAATCTCAGGATTAGTTGTTTTGACACTAATATCAACAATATCAAATGCTTGCAGTAAATACTCATCTACTTGATAAGGGATTGTTTGCCCTGTTGATATTAAGGGGTTGCTATCAGCCCCTAAATCCTGCATGTAAACGATACGTTCGTTTGAAACACAAGAAAAAAGCAAAAGTAGCATCGACAAAAGAAACAGATGCCTAAACTGGTTTTTCATATTAAAATATTTCATTAAAGCGCTAAAGTCCAAATTTGGACTCAATTTGTAAAATTATTTTTTAAAGCCTTGCGTCTATTTGTGATTTATCTAAAAAACCTTTGACGTCATAGACTACTTGATTTTCTGATTTCTGAATTGATAGACCTAAAAACTCCTTGTGTGATACTGCCAAGATAATGGCAGAATAAGCATTTAAATTAGGAGCTTGACCTCCAGAAATGATTTCAACACCATATTCCTTTTTAACTTCCTCCGAGTTTGGCCAAGGATCGTAAATATCCACTTCCATATCGAAAGATTTTAATTCAGAATAAATATCAATCACTCTGGTATTCCTAAAGTCTGGACAATCCTCTTTAAAAGTAAAGCCTAAAATAAGAACTTTGGAATCAATCACTTTCAAGTCCTTTCTCATCATCAATTTGATCACTTCGGTCGCTACATGCTTCCCCATAGAATCATTTAATCTCCTTCCAGCCAAAATGATTTCAGGGTGATAACCAACCTCCTGAGCTTTTTGAGCTAGGTAAAATGGATCTACCCCAATGCAATGACCTCCAACCAAACCCGGCTTGAATTTTAAAAAATTCCATTTGGTGCCTGCTGCCTCTAATACTTCCTGAGTATCAATTCCCAATAGATTGAATATTTTAGAAAGTTCATTGACAAAGGCAATATTAATGTCTCGTTGAGAGTTTTCTATCACTTTCGCTGCCTCCGCAACTTTTATTGAAGATGCTTTATGAGTTCCAGCAGTAATCACTTGCTTATAGAGTTGATCCACATATTCCGCTACCTCAGGAGTACTTCCAGAAGTTACTTTTAAAATCTTGGCTACAGTATGTTCTTTGTCACCCGGGTTTATTCGCTCAGGGGAATAACCCGCAAAGAAATCTATATTAAACTTCAATCCAGAAATCTGCTCTAAAACCGGTACGCATTCATCCTCAGTAACTCCTGGGTAAACCGTTGATTCGTATATGACAACATCCCCTTTTTTTAGATATTGAGCAATATTTTCGGAGGCTTTTAGCATAGGAGTCAGCACAGGACGATTATGCCTATCAGTCGGTGTCGGAACGGTTACAATATATACTTGGCAGTCCGAAAGATCTGAAGAATCCGAGGTGGGTAACAATCCAACTCCTTCTGATGGATTAAATCCTAAGACAGATTTTAATAACTCATTTTCAACTTCTAAAGTATGATCTAATCCTTCCTTCAGTTCACCAACTCTTTTTGAGTCTATATCAAAACCAACTGTGGGAAATTTTTTGGCAAATTCTACTGCTAGTGGTAGACCTACATAACCTAGGCCAATGACCGCAATTTTTACATCTTTTAGTGGAGTTAACATTTCAAAAGTAAAAGAATGAAAGATGATTTAATCAATAATATTATTAAGAGTTATAAAACAAATCCTTTTGTTAATACAGCTTCGCCCTTTCGGTCACATAAACCCAGCGAAACAAAACTAGTAGCTCTGTATTTTTTCAAAGGGAGTCAATTTTGATGTCTTTTTTCAGATTCAAAAAGCTGCTTATACCGCCTTGAAAAAGTATTTTGTTGGCACTTAATACTAAATGAGTACCAAAGTTACTCATTTGAATTTGATTGCAAAAGTAGAATCTTTTGCTGAAAAAATAGTACGCTAAACTATCTATTTCTGTAATTGATAGATCAGGCTAAAATTTCCAAAAAAGGAAAAATTATTTTTGCCATTTGGGTAATCGGAAGTACTCAGATTATCAGACTGCCATTGATAGTTGAAACCTTTGATAAACTGTGCTTTACCACTAAGTATTAGCCTGCCAAACTGCTCATCCCACAAAAACCCCAAGCTCAAATCCACCCATGGTTTTTTCTCAGGATTTTGACCAAATGCCCGATAAAAAAAATCTTGATTATTGGCTAATCTTTCCAGAAGAATGCCCCTTTTATTCATTTTTGAAACTTTGGAAATTTCGATAGTTTGAACATTGGATCCTACCCCTACTCCTACGCCTAAAGCTTCTCCTTCATTTACAAAGCCCCTTGCCAACCCATGGGTATGCCAGGTTTGGTTGCCTATCAACCCTGGATATCTATTATATCTATTGATAGACTCCTGCTGATGCGTCATTTCCGCTCGCACTTGTATGTAGGTATCTTGCTCCGGAAGTGGGAATAATTTCTGTAACCCAAAAAGATATGCTCTGGCATGCTCGGGGTTTAAGATAAAGTCTCGCCAGTCATAAGCATGGTCCCTTCTCCCCAATTCTGCATAAACTTCAACATTTGCTTTAGGAACCAAATATCGAATAGAAAGTGAGACTTGTTGATCTTGACCTTTTCCATCATAGACCACAGAGTTACCATTTTCAAATAATGTCTTTTTCTGAAACACTTCAAAAATCGGGAAATAATCATTGAAGGTTTTCTCTCTATATTTATTGTACTGCTGGAAAGTTCTATTAAAGCCTAAAAATAAATTAGGCAAAAACGAAGGATTGTAGGTGATATGAAGAGCATTTAAGTATCTCCAGTCTCCATCAAATTTTCGGAAATACCGCTGATTTAAGAAGGCATCTTGAGAAGGAAATAAGCCACTATTCTCAAGCCTACCTATAATCACCTCTGACTCAAAATTCCCCATAAAAGTCTTAAGTGGTCTGCGGGATTTTAAGGATAAATGAGGAAAACCTTCTGCATTATCACTAAAAGTGAGTGAATTGAACTGGCCTGGCCCCCACCAAATGTTTTCTGTTGAAATACCAAATTGAATAGGTCCAGCCAAAATATTTATACTTGACTGTCCCCACCATAAACGAGAAATTGGATCTTTCCCAAAACGTTCTGGATTATCACCATTATTCCAATAAAAAAAACGAGCACTTAAAACCTTTCCGGAAAAATCATTTGAAAACCCCTCGAATGCTTTGTTCTGGGAATAGGTCATTTCAGGTTGAAATTGAATTTCTAAAAAGTGAAACCTTGCATAGAAACCTGTGCTGAAATAGGTTTGAACCCCTACATTTGGAACAAGTCCTTTATTTCCCCAACCGTAGGGTCTTTTTGTATTTATTTCAGTGGTGGAAATAATAGGCAACAAGTTAAACCTTACCTTAGGGTTTTTAGGCATTGATTTACCTATCAGGTAATTAGATATCGTTTGTGAAGTGATTGAAGAATCTCTACCATCTAATCTGAAAGGTCTTAACTGAAAAGAATAGCTAGGATCAAATGATCCGAGCAATTGTTCCCTACGAAGAAATTGCTCTAATACAGGAATGTCTGAATTAAGAATTTGAGAAAAAACAACAAAGGAAACCTGGAACAGCAGCGCTGTCAAGGTTAATTTTCTTCCGAAATTCTTAGCTAACAAATCTGTTTTTTTACTTTCTTCCAGGCTTCTTCCCGAAGAAAACCCTTAAAGATTCTTCTGCTTCCACCCACCTCAGCTTTTGTCTGATTTGAAAAAAATCAAACTTCTGAGATAAATTCACCTCCGGAAGTCCTGAAATGTATTTCACATCACTGAGCCTAACTCTAAACTTCCCAATAAGTTTAAGTAGCACCATCAATTGATTGCTTCCTTTTGGTAATCTACCTCCAAACCGAATAGCCTTTACTTTCAATTCATCCCAAGAAGCTCGTGCGGGATGTGATATATTGAGTTCTTTGTGGTAGGCAATTTTAAATCCCGCATTTATTGCACGATTACAAAATTCTGAATCACCTCCTGTAAGCAATTGAGTATTAAAAGACCCTACCGCTTCAATCACAGACTTTCTTACTAGCAAATTAGCTGTCACTCCAAATTTCTCTTCCTTCACATAATATTCGTTTGGAAAAGCAAAAGTTTGGTCAAATCGAACGTATCGATTTTCCTCCTTAGCAAACAAATCAATTGATCCAGCAATCAGGTCTGATTCCGTATTTTCCAACAATTTTTTCGCTGTGGAAAGCCAGTTTGTAGAAGGGATGCAATCGGAATCAGTAAACAAGAATGATTCACCCGAGGCTATCTCAAGCCCCTTATTTCGGGCTGCATAAGACCCTGGAATTTCCTGAACAATTAACTTCAAGGAAAAGGGGTAAGAATCTTCAAGTTCGAATAAATCAGAAGCGTCATTATTTACTATGATCACCTCTACATCTTGAAAAGAGAAATCTTTTTGGTTTGCCAAAGCATAAAGGCAATTCTTTAACCTTGGTAAATCTCTATAAACGGGAATGATAACAGAAATTAGCATTTACTAATCTTTCTGCTTCTGCATTTTATTGAAATAGGTCTTGATAACCCCAAAAATTGAATAGTGTATAAAGTAATAACTTGCTTGAAAAATGGATAAATTTTCAAACTCTCGGTAAACCTTCCATTGATATCCGGCTGCTTTGAGCTTGTTTCCTGAAATGGAATCTGACCTTAACCTATATTTGGCAAGAGGTGTATTAATTCCGTATGCAAATGGAATTTCCTTTAATATTTTCAACCAAAGAGCATAATCCTGTCTCTTTGAAATGATAGGCATATAAACTTTCCCTAATACTTCAGTATCATACATCGCAGTAAGGCAACCTATAGAGCAAGTTTTTAATAAATCATTGTGATTTACTTTTTCCGGCACTTCTAAAACTCCAACTTCCTCATTGTCATTACGAAAAGTTAAATAACTCGTGTAAGTAAAAGCATGACCTTTTTCAAGCATAAAAGCAATTTGAGTTTCTAGCTTGGTTGGTTCCCATAAATCATCACTATCTAAAAAAGCGATAAACCTTCCTTTTGAAGCTTCAATCCCCCTGTTTCTGGTTAATGCAGCTCCTTTATTTTTTTCATTTTTAAGAAGATGAATTCTGGAGTCTTTCTCCTCATAGGCATGAAGTACTTCAAGGCTACTATCTGAAGATTTATCATCAATTAAGATAAGTTCCCAGTTTGTATAAGTCTGCTTTAATATCGATTGAATAGCCTCTTCGACATGTTCAATGGAGTTATGCACAGGGGTAATAATCGAAACAAGCATTATTTTATTTACTAGAATAATAACCTTGAAAAATCGCTTTCAAGCAGGCTGACAAAGATATAGTTTTATTAGGCTTGGCTAGCTGCTTTAATAAGAAAACTACTCCAAGGCCTAAATGAATAGTATTTTTATACATTCTATGAATCAAAGCACCTTTACTTCTAAAGTATTGGTAATCGAGAATCTTTCCGGAACTTTCCAAAGGATGGATAACCAGATATTCAGGAACATAATAAATTTTTAAGCCAGCATTCATTGCGTCATTTAAAAAAATAGTCTCTTCTCCACTTTTAAAATTAGCTCCAAGTCCAAAATTTTCATCAAATGAAATCCCTTTTTCTTTAACTCTATCCAAACGTATTACTATTTCAACGGAAGAAACTCTAAAAATGCTACTTCTAGTATGCCTAAAATTTTCGGAATTGTAATTTTTATAGGGTCTCCCATCCGGAGTAATAATCTTAAATGTCAGAATATCAGCATCTGGGAACTGATCAAAGGCATTTAAAATTTTTTCTTCAAACCCTTCACAATACCCAATATCATCATCTGCTATCAGGCCAATTTCAGCAGTTGAGTTTTCTATTGCTTTATTTCTGCTTTTTGAAAGCCCTCTTTCGTCAAATGATAAAAAAGTGAATTTATCTTCACGAACTTCTGTCTGGGTAGAGTTCTGGGAAATAACTAATGTTGGAATTCCTAAATCCTTGAAAGGATCCGGATTGGGATTCATAGTCGAAATTAATACTTGAATATCCATCGAAACTTAGGGAGGTAATAAGCAAGGCATTGAGCAGCAAGAAATGTCACCAATAAAGTCGCCGGGAGTCGATGTCTAACCGCTCCTAAAAGGTGAAATTCAAAAAAGGCTGACATAGCAACATACAGACCAATATATAATAGCCATAGTCCTAATTGATTCCAGTGCTTGATATAAAATAAGGAAATACTCAAGATCAATAGCAAATACAAACCATCCGCAAAATAGGCAAGCTTGGTCCAGAATGGAATGAAAATAATTACCGGAAATGGAGCCAATAAAAACTGGAAAAACAAACCAGGAAAATCCAGAAATAAGTCTAGCCAATTGGCCCAATCAACTTCTGGATAGGTAACGCCAGACTCGAAATAATTCATCCGTTGAATATTTCTGAATAATGCCAGACTTTCAGGGGAAATTGATATCCCTATAATACTTTTTGCCAGGTAATTAAGTGCTATAAATAAGAATGGGATTAGTACAATGACAATTCCTAAAATCGCCTTCTTACTCAATTTCATATTTACCACCATTTGTATCCCAATGACGATAAAGAAATAGAGTAGTAATTGAATTCGTAAAATCCCAGCTAAAACAACTCCCAAAATCAAAAAGATATTCAGTTTGTTTTTTGAGGTCATTCCATAAAAGAATAGTCCTAATGCTAAAACGAAATAACTTTCTCTTAGGGGAGTAAAGGAATATACGATTACAGAAGGTATGAAAACGGCTAAAATCAGGAATATCCGTTGAACCCAAACATCTGTTAAATGATAAGTCCTATTGAATGCTCCTGCAAGGAAAATCAAACCCAACTGGAAGAATAAGACATTGAATAAGAAGTAATTGAAAATGGATTTGAGTGATAGATTATAGATAGGAATCGCCAAAAATTTATACCCAATTTTCACCCCAATCGACTGGTTATCTGGAGTTATTCCTGTCTCCAATATGTTTGTAAATAAATTTGTATCAGGAAAAAATGGAATCAACTTAAACTTAAAATCTATCAACCCAATAGCCAAATAGAAAAGTAAAACAGCTAAAAAATGAACATTCAAATATTTGGAATCAGGCAGTAAAATTCGCTTAGCTATCATAGTCACCAGTAAATAGGCCATGATGAAATAGATAGGCAACGTCAAAAGATGCCAAAACTCCACATTTTGATAATAGGCTTTCAAATTTAGTTGTACTTGTTTTTACCGTATTTTCGATATAAAAAGTAAGAAGCGTATTTTCTTAACCTATTCGGTTTGGTTAAAATACTCTTATACATTTTCATCATAAAAATGAATTCTGAGGAAAATGCCACATCTTTTTCTCCTCCCGTTAGATCACACCATTCCTGAATTTTTTGAAGATCTTTTTGATCAAATACTTCCTCAAATCTAAATAGTAAGTAAACAAATAGCCCTTCCAGCCATCTGTAGTCTTTGGAATCCAATTCTCTCTTCATTTTAGAAGCATAAAGCATTCCTTGGTTCAAAATAAACCTCCTCTTTTCCAAAGTTACTTTCTGATGATAAAGTGATTTTCGATAAAAAGAAGTGAAGCCATCCGAATAATCTAATTTAAGAGAAATCCCTTTTGCATTTAAAGCTCTCACATGCAAGTCAACATCTTGAAACCTCAACAACTCAGGATCAAATCCACCGATTTCCACAAAAAATCTTTTAGACCATATACCGCTGCTTCCATGCCATGGAATAACATAATCCAAAAACATATTTCGATATTCAATCGACGTTAAATCCAAATCTAGATTCGAAAAAAAAGGAAAACCATCTTTAATGTCTCCAGTAAAATGAGCTGTTGAAAACACCACCAGATCCTCATTTCTTATTTTACATTCACGTAATTCCAAACATTTCGAAGAGAGCAAATCATCTGCATCCAAAAAAAGAAGATGGCTACCTCTGCATTTTTCTACACCAAAATTTCTGCAAGAGTTGGCCCCTTTTGGAAGCTCACTAGGTCTTGTAAAGCATTTAAACCTTGCATCCTCTGAGGCGAAAGCTTTGGCTAGCTTTAAAGAGTTGTCTGTGGATCCATCGTCCACTAAAACACACTCCCAATTTTCAATTGTTTGCTGAGAAACAGAGATTAGTGTTTCCTTCAAAAAATCTTCATTGTTATAAAATGGGACAATGACAGAAATCATCTAATCAATCTCGTGGTTCTGATGAAGTATCATGTATTGTCTTATATACAAGATAAAAATGAATACCAGCCCAAAAATAAAGCCCAATGCAATACAAAATGAAATGATAATCAGCAAGTTTGGAGCTACAGGTTTATTAGGAATGAAAGGTGGTTCTATCTCAGAAAATATTGGCTTTTGATTATTTAATTCAATCCTTGAACTTTCAAGCTCTTTCGCAATAGTTCTATATAGCTCAAACTTCAAATTATATTCCGCATTTAAGTTTTGCTCTCTCGCTTTCAAACTTTCCAAATACAACCCTTGGTTCCGTTCTTTGAAAGACGTCAATGCATTCTGTGCTTCTCTAAACCCTTCTTCACTTTTTTCATATTGGACTTCCAAATAATCAACATGACTTTTTTGTTTTTCTTGCAGGTATCTGGTGGCATATTCCACTAATAACTTTTTTACAAGAACTGAAAACTGATAGGATAACTTAGCTTCAGGCATGGTTGTCGTAATTAACAATAAAGTGCCTTCAGAGCTTGCTATTATGCCGTCTGCCAATTGATATAATGCATACAATTCTAATGGCTCATATTGAGTTCTAGATGTATTATTCATTACTTCTCTTTCCTTATCATCGACAATTATATTGTCTTTGAATATAGAAAACGGCCTTTTTACTGCTCTGTAAATCTTGTTATCAGGATTATTTTCAATAATATATTTATACAAAGAAACCGAATCTGGATAGAGGTCAGACTTAACTTTTGAATTCATTAAATCCTGAAGGAATGGTTTACTCTGAATGATCATTGGGTAAAGAGCCGGATCAAGGGTTCCTAGCTCACTTTGGGAACCTTGCATAGAAAGGCCTGCCACTTGAGCCAATGACCCCAAACCTCCAGCTGCATTAGCATTTTGAGATTCAACCAATAAAACTGTTTGGGTCGAATAGGAATCAGGTGTAGTAGCATAATAAATAAATCCAAACAGGACAAATAGTATTACTGACCCCACCAGAACCCTCATCTTGGCTTTACCTAACCTTACCAGATTTACTAAGGTAAAGTCATTGGTAAGTAATATTTTTTCAATTTTTTGTTTCATTGAATTAAATCAAGTTTTCTATCTAATACCTTATCCATGGTTTCAATTTAGGTCCAAAACAAATGAATATTTAAGATCTTTCTGCTGATTTTTTATTAAAGTCTAACAGTAGCATTTCTTTCATCCCCACACATTCAACATACCAAGTTGCAAAAAAAAGCTTTGTTTTTTCCATGATACTCAGCCCTTTATAAGTAAATATTGAAAGGTGAGGTCGAATGAAAAATATTGAAAAACGAAGCTTTTGTAAAGGAGAGTAGGATTTATAAAACCTAGTATACATACCTCCTATCGTACGCTTTTTCTTTTTTACTAACTCACTTATACTTTTTCTACTAGGATGTTTTACTATGACATCTTCCCCAAAAGCTATCCTAAATCCAGAGGAAGTAGCTTTTTGAGTCCAAACAAAATCTCCTCCTGACATTAAATCTTCGGGAAAAGGCCCAACAGTATTAACTACTTCTTTTTTGCAAAACAAATTGGCTGTTATACTTTGGCCTTTTTCCAACACATTTCTCCTCTGATTAAAACCAAACCTAGATTCATAAATATATGCTAAATCCCCCCCTCCTTCTGGCTTAAAAAGATTCATTTCTCCTCCAACCAAATCATATCCGGATGAAATCAAATCCATTCCTTTTTCAAGCCAATTTAATTCAGGGATGCAATCCGAATCTGTAAAAACAAATACCTCACCTTTTGCATCAATCATTCCCTTATTACGGGCTGAATAAGACCCTGGCAACATTTGATTAATTACTCTAGTATTAGAAGGTAAATTGAAATTTTCGGGAATTCCTGATTTCGGATCATTATTTACAAGGACAATTTCAAACTGGTTTTGAGGAAAAGTCTGATCAGCTAAGGACTTTAAACAGATTGCTAACAAATCCCAATTTTTGTATACCGGTATGATTACCGAAATCATCATTTAGCTAACTTGTAATTTTTCACAGACTTCATCCCACATTTTAGTCGATTTCGCCTTTTGGATTGAAGAATTTAAACTTAATTTTTCCTTTGTAGACTCTCTTTTACTTTCTAATAAAATTAGATCTGATTTAGACTTCAAAAACTCTTCCTCTAACGAGACCTCACATAATCCTTCTAAATAATCATAATCCTTAAGCAGTTCTTGATATTTATGACTCCATCCAGTTGATAGACTCGGAACTCCTTGGGCTAAGGCACTTACTAAACCATGGAATCGAGATGTAACTACAGCTTTACATGAACCTATTATTCCTTTCACCTTCAGCGGATTTTCCTCTTTTACTACCTCTAGCTTTTCCTGAAGCAAATCATTTACTTTTTGAGCTATCTCCCCGTCTTTTCTGCTCTCATGGATCAAAAAGAATGGTTTTTCTCCAGCATTTTGCAATTTTTGGATCAAAGCGGCAAGGTACGATGGGTATTGCGCATTTTTCTCAGAATCCGGAGTTTCCATCATTTTCTGATTAGGAACTATTGCAATTTTGGTCGCAAACTCATCTTTGTTATCAGGCTTAATGCCTAAAACAAGATTAGTAAAGTCTGGTGATTGCCTCAGATTTCCTAAATCTTCGATCTCTTTTAAAAATTGATAAGATTGCACATCTCGGGCAAATACAAGGTCTGCATTTTCCAAAATTGTTTTCATTTTGGACTGTAAATCCAATTTTTCAAAAGGACCAAATGCCTGAGGTAATAAAATTACTTTTTTACCTGCTTTTTTCCATTTTTGAATGTGATCAGCAGACCTTTCTCCAGCTTTCTTCGCTCCCCATTTGTCTCCAAAAGCAAACCCAGAACCATCTAGGACAGCATGAATTTCATTCTCTGACACAAGGTTTTTTGACCTTTTAGCAGATTTGGGCATGATGTCAATCAAGGGTGAAATATTCCATCCTAATTTTGAAAATTTAACCTTTCTAAAAATCCCATGACTGATTAACTTTTCATTAGGAGTACGCGAACCCGCTTCCATTACAAATTGTGCTTCTGGAATTCTTTTTTTTACTTCCTGCATAATTGCATGAAGCATTAATTCAGCTCCTTTGTTGACGAACTCAACACCTCTTAATTCAATAAACATCTTAATTGTATTTCCTTATCATATCCAATTCTCTTTTTTCTGAAAAAGCAACTTTTCCATCAGGGTCTGGATATCCAACCCCAATACACATCACTGGCCTATCAAATTCATTCAACTTTAAAAAATTTGAAATCTTTTGTTCTCTCTCTTCAATGTCTGGCCAGTTGATTGGACAGCTAGAAAGACCTAAAGTCTCTAGTGCCAACATTAATGACATATTAGCAAGAGAAGCGTCGATGTATATAAGATGTCTATCTCTTTCATCAAAATATGCATCCAAATGTCCTACAACCACTATAAATGTCTGAATAGAATGTGCGTACCCTTTTGTTCCCATTGGAAACTTCACTGCTTCCTCAACCAAATCTTTTTGATCAAATACCCTAAAGGTAAAGGGTTGCCTATTACAGGCACTTGGTGCTTGTATCGCAGATAAAATTGCTTTATCAATCAATTCCCTAGGAACTGGCTTATCCAAAAACCAACGGACTGATCTTCTTTGTTTATTTAATTTATGGAACTCATCGTAAGAAATCGTAGAATAATTCTCTAAAACCCGATGATATGGTATTGAAGCCTCTTCACATACCTCGTTTTTTTTGAGTGTATTTCTAAAAGTTAAAAACCGCTCTTTCTCTTTATCCACAATCGGATGAGATTTTACTACCTCAAAATACTCGGAAATAACATCTGTAAACCATTTAACTTGATTTCCATGTTTCTTTTCTTTTGACTTAGCCATAACACCTAAATAGCAATCCACAGTTTCTCTAAGGTATTCAACAGCAAAAACATCTCTTCTAGGCCTCATCAAAAGTCCTTTTTCCAATCGATGAGTATTTCGAACAAGCATAAAATAGTTTGCCTTATCATATTGGGAATCACGCAAGTGTTTTACCTTTCCTGCCAATACTGCTTTTGCTTCTCTCTGGAATCCTGAGTGGAAAATCGCATAATAAATCCCAGACCAAAATCTGGATTTATAAAACCAGAATGGCATTTTCTTCTTGACCAATTTGTCTTTTTCGGACCTGATCCTCCTAATGACTTTTCCTATCATTTATACGAAACTGATTTACTTAATCTTATTTCTTTGTATTGGTTTTTAAGTTCATTACCAATGAACAACCAAACTATTCCAGCATATGAGGCGAGCATAAAAATTCCACAAAAAATAAAGCTTAGACCCAATACCTGGAATAAAAATAACCCAAGGCCAATGGATACAATGATACCTGCCAAAGTTACTTTTAACGATTCAAACAAATCTTTGTAATCAATCCCTACTAATTTTTTGAGATAAATTTGGGCAATTAATACGCTCATTATTTTGTTGAACAAAATTGCATACGCAGCACCAATCAAGCCATAATAGAAAACACCAAAAGCAATAGCTGGAAGAAAAATAAAAACTGATTTTAAAAATTGAATCATAAATTCCAACTTTACTTTTCCCATTCCTCTGATTAGCACAGTATTGCTATTGACCATCATGTGAAAAATTACGGAAAGGGAAATTATTTTTAAAGGGATTATAGTTTCTATCCATTTTTCCCCAAATAAATTGATAATAATGGGTGAAGCAAGGACAAATAATACAGCCATAATTGGGTTTATTATCAAGCTATTATATTTCACCACATTTAAATAATATCGCTTTATTGAGTCTTTATCATCTTGCGCCTTACCATAGATCGGATACATAACTTTATTCATGACTGACATCAACTGACTCCTAAAAGTATCTGTCAATACAAATGCTAAAGTATAAGCTCCCAAAGAACTTGCGCTAAGCACCTTACCAATCAATAAATAATCGGCTTTGTTTATCAAGTTATTTGAAAGGTTTGTACCTGTAGTATAAATACCGAAACCGAAAATATCTTTAAAGGCTTTTTCAGACCATCTGATTTTCGGAAACCAATTCGTTGCTTTGAAGTATAGAGGGATTGCAATGATAAATGTAGCTAGTGAATTAAAAACCAAAGACCAAACTCCAGCTCCGCTAAATGCCAATATCAGAGATAATACACCTGAGGTGATAGATGAAGCATTTTCTATAAATGCTATTTTTTTAAAATTTAAAGACTTTAATAAAATAGATTTATGAACTAAGTTAATTGGGCTTGATAAAATCCCAAGCGAGAGAACAGGTATAATTTTTTCTAGAACAGGTTCCTCATAAAAATCTGCAGCAAAAGGACTTACCACAAAAACCATAAATAAATACATGATAAATGACCAGCCAACCCCTGTCCAAAAAGCTGTATCAAAATGCTCAGGTGAAAGTTTGGAATCCTTTTTTTGAACTAGTGCGGCACCAAAGCCAAGATCATTGAATACTTCAATGAAACTAGTAAAGACCAAAGCCATTCCAACCAACCCAAACTCATCTGGAAATAATAATCTCGCTAGAACAAGCTTAATGATGAAACTGAAAGACTTGTTCACTACAACTTGAACAGAATTCCAGAATACACCAGATAAAATACTTTTCTTATGACTTTTCAACTTATGTTGAGCTTTTGTCCTTGAAACTATCGATTGATTTTATTCTAGCAGGAATCCCAACTAATGTTCTAGCATCACCTTGATCCTTAGTAACTACGGCTCCTGCTCCAACCACTACTCGATCACCTATAGTTACACCCGGAAGAATAACTGCACCTGCTCCAATTCTGCAGAGTGTCCCAATTTTAGACCCTCCCAATAACATTGCTCCGGGACCTATTTCACTAAAATCTCCAACCTCACAGTCATGGTGTACATGGGCCCTAGTATTGATCAAAACTCCTTTCCCTACCCTTGTTTCAGGGCCCAAAAAAACATAAGGAAAAAGATCAAAAATATGTTTGGAATAACTCTGGTTGATTATGAATTCACCTTTTACTCCAATATGAGTACCTCCTAAAGCAATGGATTTCTCAAAGAGCGCCTTCCGAAACAATGGATTTCCTACCCCTAAAACAAATCGAGAGTCTTTCTGTAAAACTTCTTTTAATTTTTTCTCACCTAATATCAATGACTCTCCATCAGGATGATTATTCTTTTTTTCTAAATTATCATCAAAAAAATAAATTTCAGACTGGGGAATCCCCATCTGAATCAAAGAAGCCTTAACCTCTAACCCATGTCCTCCAGCACCTAAAACAACCATCTTTTAAAATTGGTCAAAACATAGTTATGCCCTTGAGCCTATTACTCAAGGGCATAATTAAATTACTTAGTTCCAATATTGTAAACCTCAAAACCTAAGGTTTTCAAATATTTTTTATCATAAATATTTCTTCCGTCAAAGATTAATTTATTCTTCAACAGCTTTCCGACAACTTCCCAGCTAGGAATCCTAAACTCCGACCACTCTGTCACCAAAAGAAGGGCATCTGCATCAACTAAAGCATCATATGCGTCATTGCAATACGTTACCTTATCAAAAAGATAATGCTCTTTTGCTTCTTCCATTGCTACAGGATCATAAGCTTTTACAGTGGCACCAGCAGCCCTTAATTCATCGATAATCACACCCGCAGGTGCTTCTCTCATGTCATCTGTATTTGGTTTGAAGCTAAGTCCCCACATTGCAAATGTCATACCCGATAAATCCTCACCGAAATGTGCTTTAACCTTATTTGCCAACACATGTTTTTGATCATCATTAACATCTTCCACAGCTTGAAGAACTCTTAAGTCATATCCATATTGCTTGGCAGTTTTGATGATTGCTTTCACATCTTTAGGAAAACAAGAACCTCCATAGCCTACCCCAGGATAGATGAACTTATTCCCAATTCTAGGATCTGATCCAATTCCCTTCCTAACCATATTGGCGTCTGCCCCTACTTTTTCACATAGGTTTGCGATGTCATTCATGAAAGAAATTTTAGTTGCCAACATAGAATTTGCGGCATATTTCGTCATTTCAGCAGAAGGAATATCCATGTAGATAATTCGCTCTCCACTTAATTGAAATGGCTTATATAATCGCTTCATGATTTCTTCAGCTCTTTCATCATCAACACCGATTACAATTCTATCAGGCTTTAAGAAATCCTCTACCGCAGCTCCTTCTTTCAAGAATTCCGGATTAGAAGCTACAGCAAAAGGAAGGTCTGAACCTCTTTTATCTAAGGCATTTTTAATTGCACCTCTAACTTTCTCACCAGTGGTAACCGGGACAGTACTCTTTGTCGCCACTACGATGTAATCCGTCATCTTTTGACCAATTTCATCGGCTACAGCCAGTACATACTTAAGGTCTGCAGAGCCGTCTTCACCAGGAGGTGTACCTACTGCAATAAAAGCTACTGAGGCCCCTTGGATTGCCTCACCTAAGTCAGTGCTAAAATTTAATCTTCCGCTCTTATAGTTTCGAACCACAATTTCTTCCAAACCTGGTTCGTATATCGGCATAATGCCATTTTTAAGCTTTTCGATTTTTTTCTGATCGATATCGACACATGTCACTTCGATCCCTACATCAGCAAAACATGCTCCAGATACCAAGCCAACATAACCCGTACCTACTACTGCGATTTTCATAAAATTTTGTTGTTAGTAATTATTGTAATAATCGATCCACAAGGATCCCAAGTGTGGCTAAACTAGAGGCTAACCCTATCCAGCCTGCTGCATTAAGTCTATTTCTTCTGGGTTTTTTGGGTACTACAATTTCAGCTCCTGGCTCCAACTCTGGATAGAAATGAAAACCTAGGAAATTGTGAGTTCTCTTGGCATCACCATTGGCATAAACCACATAGGTTTTAGATTTTCTTGCCTCTTCAGAGAAGCCACCCGCTTTTGAAATGTAGTTTTTTAGACTGTTTTTCTTATCGTATCTACTGGTGGTAGGTAAAAGCACCTCACCAACCATTCTTACAGTCTGTAATTCTTTAGGAATCTGAATAATGTCTCCTTCCATCAAAAACAAATCTTCTTTAGAGCCAGGATTTGCCATTATTTTTTCTAAGTCTATACCCACCAGATCCTGTTCAGAAATCCTAACTTCATTCAAAGTCGAGTCTTGAAATAAAGTATCACGTGGACTGGAAGATTCGAAAAGTAAATTGCGTTCTTTTTCCTGTTCTTTTAACATTCTTTCCTGTTCCGCTTTTGAAAGCTTTGTCGAAACTCTTTCATATAAAAGACCCTCTGCTTCATTGATGCTTCTATTTTTTTCAGGATTAAGATTTTCCTGAACTTCTTTTAAAGTTTCCTCTTTCAATTCCTTTTCTGTAGGCCCCTTAAAATATACTGTTCTCCGGATCAAAGTCGCTCCCTTAGGATAGGCAAAATTTGTAAGTCCCCCAGCTCTTTTTATCACATCTGAAATTCTCTCATTTGCCGTTGATATGGCAAACTCACCTGGATAAACAACTTCACCCTGAAGGGATACTATTTGTTCTCTTTCAAATCCTGGGCTCCTTCTAATGAAAACATGATCAAAAGGTTCTAAAGGTAAATTTTTCTCTTCTGCCGTCAATTGAAGGTTTGGGTCAATGGAAATGGTTTTGATTTCAGCCATTTTTCCTGGAGCTGCATTCCTAACTCTTCTGGCTATTTCAATAGAAGAATTTGTAGCAGATTCTAACAAACCTCCAGATCTCAAAATGAGATCTCCCACAGTCATTTGAGATGCAAAGGGGTAAGATCCTGGAGAATTTATTTCACCTGAGATTTTAACATAGTATTCTTCTTGAATATCATATCTGCTAGGAATGAATAATAAATCCTCATTTTTCAGAACAATATCATCAGCTGTACCTTCTAAGATTCCTTTTAGATCTAAAGTTTCTGCACCCAAGGTTAAATCTGTACTGGTTCTATATAGTGTAGCTCTATTCGTAAAAGCTTCAGGCTTGACTCCTTGAGCTTTTTCCAATAGACCTTTTACCGTGAGCTTACCGTCGTCAAATGAATACTCTCCAGGACGATTTACCGCACCAGTAATCTGAACCCTGTTGCTAAATCGATCTAAGGCTTCTCCAATTAATATTTCATCTCCATCTTCAAGGGAAAAGCTATCAAACTGATCTGAAGAAACATCAAGTATTTTGCGTTGATTTTCATCAATCCTTCTAATGGTCACACGATCCGTATAGGCAAGACTGGCAAACCCCCCAGTATAGATATATAAATCATCTAAATGCTCACCCGGCTTAACTTCAAATAAGCCTTCTCTCCTTACAGGACCAATCACTTCTACTCTTGCTTGCACAGGAGGTACGATGATTACATCATTATCCTGCAATGTGATATTTGATCCTTGCTCCCCTTTAGATAAGAACTCATAAATATCTACTGTGGCTACCAATCTATTATCTCTATAAACTTGGATATTCCGGAATGCGCCATTTTCATTTGGACCTCCAGCTGCATATAAGCCATTGAATACTGTCGCAAATGATGGTACCGTATAGGTTCCGGGTTTTGTTAACTCTCCAACCATCGTCACCTTAATTGACCTGATATTTCCTAGACGAACTTGAAGAAATGTGTTTGGGTTAGATCCATTTAAACCCGAATAAATTCTTCCTAAAGAACTTTTTATCCTTGCAGTAGCTGCCTCAATTGTTGAACCTCCCACCTGAATTGGCCCAATATTGGGCAAAAACACTCTACCTTCAGGGGACACATTTAAATCAAATGACTGCTGGGAAGCACCGTAAACATCAATTAATAATTGGTCGTCTGCACCGATTACATAAGATTGTGGAGTAGGTAAATTTAGACTCGGACTAAAATCCAATTCTCTATTATGAAATAATTTATAGCCGAAAATCTTCTTTTGAGTAGGAGTGAGATCATAGTATGGATCTGATCTTCGAATAGAATCAAACATGTCTCTGCCATCCAGCCCATTTACCGATCTTCCTGACCCAACTGGAACTTCTCCATTTTGTGGAGTCACAGTCATTTGCAATTCATTGATTCGCTGCCTAAGCTTAGCAGCTTCGACTGCCGGCATGCCCCTTTCTCTTGCCAATGCCTCTAACTGATTAACAGTCAAACCATTTGCTTCAGCTCTTTTTAGCAATTGCTCTAGCTGAGCATCTGATAAATCGTCTACTCTAAGATTTTGAATATCAGATAAACTCTGAGCCTGCGCTATTAAGCTTATTAGAAAAAACAAAAAAACCAGCCCAGTCTTTCGAAAAACATCCCAATAAGAAACTGCTTTAATCAAGTCAGGATTATACGTGTTTTCAGTATTTACCATAAAGTAATTTGCAATATTTTTTTTTAATTCAAGACCTCTGTGCACAGCTTCGCCCTTTCAGTCACAATTTTGCGCTTATGAATTGAACATTATTTATAGGAAATTATATTCCCGTTTCTTTATCAAACAACACCAAACCTGGAGAAGTCACTCTCTCTCCAAGCAAGGTGAATACCACTTTTCTTTCAATCAAGTCTTCTACCCTTGTCGTCAGGTGATTGATGTATTCACTATTCAAACTATCACCTGATACGATCACATCAATTTTCCCAGAGTCAATACCTTTTGCCATATCACCTACCAAGATCACTTGATTCACTTCTCCCATTCTATCCAATATCTGCTCCAGCAATTTGTCCAAGCCCAAATACTTACGAATGATTTCTTGGATATTAGAAAAGAATGGGTGCTTAATATTTGCTTGGTATTCAATTTTATTCTTATCAGAATGCCTTTCCAGTATTCCCGCTTGAGTTAGGTTATTTAATTCTTTTCGAATGGCATTGGTTGACTCACCAAATTCATCTGCCAATCCTCTCAAATGACTGTGCGTATTGGAGTTGACAAAAAACTTAACCAAAAGTCTTAATCGTGTTTTTGAAGTAATTAAGGATTCAAGCATAAAAAATCCACTTTTAATAGTGAGTAACAAAGGTACTCATTAGCCTTAACTGAAAAAACAATTTGTGAAATTTGAGTGAATAATTATGCTCTATAACCAACTTTTTGGGTGATTTAACCTTTGTAAATATTATTTGGTTTCCTTTTGAATAAATTCCTTAATAAACAGCCAGAAAGCGCACTAAATCCACCTAATAAAAACCCAATAAATCCGGTGATTGCGGAAAGTGTAACTCCTGAACCTAAGTCCATAATCTCAGCCATTTGATCCGGTAAAGGGCTATTAGTGGTCATACTTAGAAAAACTGTTTGACCTAACCAAGCCAAACCCATTCCCAAAGCACCAGCAAAGAAGGCACCTATTGGCTTCCCCCAAATAAGAAATGCTCCTATCCCAATAAGGATCATGACTATCCAGTAGGGAAATATGGGATTTAGAAAAACCACTATCAACACGCTCAATAAAGTCAATGCTATAAATTTCATAAGCTTATTTTAAAGTAGTTTGGTAAAGTAGATTCGTTGTATCCTTTTGAGATCTTAGGTTGAAATCCAAATAGTTTCCTTCAGCCCAAACTGGAATAAAGTTCTTGTAATATTTACTACCCGGGTTGCCTGACTGACCTCCAGGGTAAATCCCAAAAGCAGTTGGCTTATCTCCCAGTTCTACCACCATTCGCCAACTTGCACCATGCCTCTCACTTGTGGCATTTACAATGCCCGCTCCTCCCCCGGTATATACATTAGTTTCAGAAAATGACTTAAACTGAGGAACCAGATGTTGGATGGAAGTTTGTTTGAAATTTGCCCAAGCGTAATCTCCCTCATTTTGTTCCCAGTCGCTAATTTCTTTCACCATCATTTCAAAGGACTTAAGAACATGCGATTTGGCATTTTCGATTTCTTGCGTTTTTTCTAAATCGAAAATAGAGTCATTTGGCTCATTTTTTAATAGTTGGATGGTTTGATAACTATTTGGCTTTACTACCGAAACGCCAAAATCATCCCATGCTTGCCAAATTTGATTATAGAGTTTCCCCCACCAAACATAATAAAGCGTAGGTGCCTTTTGATTAGGGTCGGCATAGTAATCCCATTCTTTCAATTGCTTTATATACTTTTCTGTATTTCCTTCTTTAGAATAATCACCCCCTAGCAAATTCAGCATGGTTGGCAAGGCTTCGGAAGCTTGAAAATAAAAATCATCGAATTGAAGCTTTTTCATATCCTCCACAGTGATATCTTCCATCTCCCTCAGTTTTCCGTTAATCCTTCTATTTCTATAATGCTCATAGCTATTATCAAATACGTAATAAGGATAGCTGGACGCAACAGGGTGTTGATTAGCAGAGGCAACAAAACCTCTATTCGGATTTAAAGTGCTTGGGTTTTGCTCATTTGGAATAAACTTTTGCCACTCCATTCTTGGATCAGCACCATCCATAAAAAATTTCCCTTGTTCAGGCCATTTCAGGGCGAATTTTCCTTGAATCCTCATAGCTATATCCCCATTTTTTGAAGCAAAAACAAAATTCTGAGCTGGAGCCGTAAAATTGTCAAGAGCAACATTATAGTCCTCATGATTTGTGGCCTTATTCAGCAACAAAAATGTCTTTTGTTCATTTGACCCCATATGAACCGTCCATTTTAGCGCAAAATTCACATCCTGTCTCTCTGATCTAAAGCTTTTGTCATAAACAACGGGACCATAATGAGTATAAACGACCGTGTCCAAAAATGCATCTTGGTCCTTTACCTTTATTTCTTCAATGCGGAAATTAGTTGGCCTCCACTGGTCTCCATATTTGTATGCTTTTCTTTGCTCATCTTGAAAAGTGATTTTATACCAATCTCTAGCATCTTTGGTAGCATTGGTAACACCCCAGGCAATATTTTCATTGAATCCAGATATCACCCCTAAAGCCCCTGGAAGAGAGGCTCCTTTTACAGAGTAATCTGGAGTTGTTAATTGAATTGCATACCAAAGAGATGGCAGATTCAGACTTAAATGAGGGTCATTTGCTAAAATGGGATGACCATTTTTGGTTTTGGAAGGTGCTACAGCCCAGTTATTAGATCCAGTGCCTGGCAAGGGTTGCTCCAAGGGCTTCATGGATAATAGATCATCGGGGTACTCAAGACTGTCTGGCTTTTGGATTTCCAAAGGTTCAAACTCCCAAACTTTATCAGACTCAATTACAGGATCAGCATCTTTAGGATAATCAGGGTAAAGTTTGTTCAGCATTTGTTCTCCAAGGATTTTACGGAGATTTGAATACTCCAAATCCCTATCTCCAACTAACATATCTGACATGTATTTCAGCAAAAGTAGAGACTTGTAAGGAGTCCATTCTTCAGGTCTATAATTCAATATTTTATACTCTACTGGCAATTGTCCTGGACCAATAGAATTAATGTATTGGTTTACACCTGAAGCATAAGCTTCCAAATACCTTAATGTTTCAGGATCACTTTCTTTTAAAAAATCCATTCCAAGCTCGGCTCCGTATCCAAGCCCTTTTCGACGAGTCATACGGTCCAGCTCTAAAGCTACATCCCCTACAATTTCAGACAACCTTCCCGCTGCAGCTCTTGTTTGAAACTCCATTTGCCAAAGGCGATGTTTAGCTGTAACATATCCTTGAGCTTTGTAGAGGTCTTCCTCATTTTGTGCGAAAATATGAGGTATGAGGTTTTTATCGTAAACAATTTGCACTGGAGAATTCAATCCTTCCAATAGAACTTCTGTTTCAGCCAGATCATCCTCACTAATCATATTTTGCCAAAAACCATGGTTCGGGTCAATTAATGTGGCAATCGGAGGTACTGGACCTATTGGCTTAGAAACATAAATTGCGAGTGTAATCGTGATTCCTAAAGCCAATAAAAAGGAAATATATTTCATAGGAGACAGTTCTTTTACAATAGAATTCCGCGGGATTCGAACTTCTTACTAACCAATAATATGATGGCCGAATTAGACAATAAAGCGAAGTTAATTGTTTAATCAGAGAAATTTTTATCACAGAATAAAGTTTTGATAAAAGGCAAAAAAAAGCCCTCAATCCAAATGGTTGAGGGCAGCTATACTAATTAGCTCAATTTATCGATATGGGCAGTTTTAACTTCTCCCAACGGATGACAATCCCAGGGCTTTCAATATCAATAGCAAGTCTTTCTTGAGAATTCTCTTCCCAAACAGGACTCACATCGACTCTCAACACATCATTTTCTTCATCGTATTGAAAATGTCCATGTTCTAAATCCCACTCTGAATTAAATATCACGGTCCAATCTGTAGATTCTTTCGGAATTGTGAATAGTGAATATTTTCCTGCGGGGAGGATTTCTCCCTCTACACTAAAATCTTCTGCTAACTCTACATAAGTTGCTTCATTAGCCCCAGTTCTCCAAACCACATTATAAGGGACTAAATCTCCCCATATTGCCCTATCCTTTACCGCAGGTGAGCTGTAATGTATCTTAAAAGATTTCCCGCCTATTTGTCCATCTTTTACTTCAAGTGGACTTGGCCTGTTATCTACTTCTCCAGTTTCCATCGCTAGCTCTTCAGAAGATGATGATTCCAAGCTTTCTGAAGACTTAGGGTCACAGGAAAAAAAGAAAGTGGCGATAAAAACCGAATACCAAACAATATTTTGTGTTTTCATGATATTGAAATTTCACATTTAAATAAGTAATTAACTCCCTTACAACAAAATTCCGGCCTTCTTTTGATAAAGAATTCCTTCAACTAACAAATATCAGGAATTGATACAATACCTAAATCCTAATAGTATAGACGAATTAGGCTAGAAATTTGTTAAGGTTAAATAAAAATCCACCAAAAAGTTCGTAAAACAATTTGTGCTCATTTACTTTGAAGCCCATTAAGACTTACCAATGAAATACCTCACGGGAATAGTATTTTTTTGCTCGCTCATTTTATTTTCTAGTGTTTTCGTCTCCCCGGAATACTTTCCATATGTTGGGTTACTGCCGTTCTTTATCCCTATTATATGGTTGATCAATTTATTCCTATTAATCATACTCACGCTTTCTTGGAAAAGAATAGCATTCCTTCCTTTATTGGCATTGATCATTGGGTATAAATTTGCATTAATCACTTTCCAATGGCATGATAAAAATGAAAATGCGAAAGGGTTAAAAGTGCTCACTTATAATGCACATAATTTCTTTTATAAAAGTAACAATGAAGGAAAATTTGATCCCAATGTGTATACCTGGCTTCAAGATCATCCAGCGGACATTAAAGTATTTCAGGAGTTTTATCAAGATTTCACTACCACTTCAAGAAACTCTATCAAACTTTTAGGCGAGGATATGGGCTTCGAAAGTTCCTATCAAGTGATTGAGGGAAACCCTCAAAAGAGGTCTTTAGGACTAGCTATTTTTAGCAAATACTCGATCATACAAGAAGGAAAAGTATTTGACAAAAACGGAACAAATGGAGCCATTTTCGCTGACATATTGGTAAATCAAGATACCATCAGAATATATAATGCTCACTTGGAATCCATGCGGATTGATTCTGAAGGTTTAGAGAATATTGAAGGAGTAAAGGAGAATTACCGCCAAACTTTGGGGAAGCTACATCGCGGAAGCTTAGAAAGAAGTAAGCAATTAAGTTTACTAGTAGAACACATTCAAAATAGTCCCCACCCCATCATTTTAATGGGAGATTTAAATGAAGTCCCTTACTCATACACTTATTTCAAGCTAAGCGAAAACCTTGAAAATGCTTTTGAACTCATGGGAAGAGGTTTTGGGTTTACTTATAATCGAATATTAATTTTCTTAAGAATTGACCATATTTTTGCTAGCCCTCAGCTTAAACCTATCCAATTTAAAACACATAGGGAAGTTGATTACTCAGATCATTATCCAGTTTCAGCAACCTTTACCTGGGAAGGGCTCAACATTGAGTAGTACAATTCGAACTATTTTAAGATTTGCGAACGTAAATCTCTGATTTTCCAAGAGAATAATTTTGTAAGATATGGGGTTCCATTTCTTATACTATCTGAGTAACTTGCCGTCCAAGTAGAACACCATAATAGCCATGAAGCAATACCACGATTTGATGCAAAAAATCCTAGATGAAGGGGTTACAAAAGGAGATAGAACAGGTACAGGTACTAAAAGCATTTTTGGCCACCAAATGCGATTTGATTTATCAAAAGGGTTCCCTGTAGTAACTACCAAAAAACTTCATTTAAGATCTATCATTATCGAATTACTATGGTTTTTAAAAGGTGATTCAAACATCAACTACCTGAAAGAAAACAAAGTCTCTATTTGGGATGAATGGGCTGATGAAAATGGTGATTTAGGTCCAGTTTATGGATATCAATGGAGACATTGGCCAGATGGAAAAGGCGGTGAGATAGATCAAATCAAAAACCTGATCCATCAAATTAAGACCAAACCGGATAGCAGAAGGCATATTGTAAGTGCATGGAATGTTGCTGATGTGGACCAAATGGCATTACCTCCTTGTCATACTATTTTCCAGTTTTATGTGGCGGAAGGCAAGCTTTCTTGTCAGTTATACCAGCGTAGTGCAGATGTATTCTTAGGAGTACCTTTTAATATAGCCTCTTATGCGCTTTTCACCATGATGATCGCGCAGGTTTGTGATCTAGAAGTAGGTGATTTTGTACATACTTTTGGAGATGCTCATTTGTATTCCAACCACCTAGAACAAGCTAAACTACAGCTAAGCAGAGAAATTAGAGATTTGCCAACGATGAAAATCAATCCTGAAGTCAAAGATATTTTTGATTTTAAATATGAGGATTTTGAATTGATCAATTATGATCCACACCCGCATATCAAGGCTGCGGTAGCAGTGTAATTTGATTCCACTTCAAAAAACATAGCAAGTTCTTTATTGCAATTCCTAATTTTCAATAAAGCATTAGGCAAATTAGATTAGGACAAAAAAAATCCGATAACCTTCCTTTAGGCAATCGGATTTAATTTTTTTATAGTGTTTGTTAATTACTCAATTCATATTTTAAAGTCTTCCCCTTTTCAACTGCTGGCAATCCTTCTGTCATCCACAAAGGTGCAGGTGCTCCTTTTAAATAATGATCAAAGAATTGACTTAATCGCATAGAAAGATCTTTACGGTTTCTTCTTTGTCTTAGATTATGGTCTTCCCCATTGTATTGTAGTAACCAGGCTGGTTTATCCAACCTTTTCAATGCCATAAACATTTCTATACCCTGATACCAAGGAACAGCACCATCTTCATCATTATGCATTATTAACACAGGAGTATTCACTCTATCCATGAAGAACAAAGGTGAGTTTTCTATATAATAAAGTGGCTTTTGCCATAAGGTTCCGCCAATCCTTGACTGAGTTTGTTCATACTGAAACATACGGCTCATACCCGTTCCCCAGCGAATTCCACCATAAGCAGAAGTCATGTTGACAACAGGAGCCCCTGCGCCCGCAGCTTTAAACATATTCGTTTGAGTAATCAAATAAGCTACTTGATAGCCACCCCAACTTTGGCCTTGAATCGCCATATTATCTTCATCAACAAAGCCCTTTGATACAACCGCTTGTACTCCAGGAATAATGCAGTTGAATGCACTAGGCCCCGGAAGACCTAATTCATATTTAATATCTGGAACAAAAACGAGGTATTCATTACTTACAAAATAAGGAATATTGATGGTTGAGGCACTTGGAGCTGGCGTTCTGTAAGAATAAAGCCCATCACTGCTTCTTTCATAGAAATAAACCATCATCGGATACTTCTTATTTGGATCAAAATTCTCCGGTTTGAAAAGAATTCCTTGAAGTGGATCTCCATCAGTGGTGTTATACGATACCAATTCAGCTGTACCCCAATTGATAGAAGATTGCTGTGGATTGAGATTTGATACTTTTTCAAGACTCTTAAACTCTAAACCTGTCAAATATAGGTCTGGGTTTTCCACATAAGTCATTCTCCTTATCGTCGCATGATCTGAATTTTTCGCTTTGTTTAGGCTATAGTACCTGTTTGGCGTCATGATCAATTTCTCAGGTGAAGAGCTAGACTTAACAAAGGTGGAATAAAAACCAGATTCTTTATTCATCTCATTAAAAGCACTTAGGATAACTGGGGAATCAGGATCAATACTTAAAATATCTCTATCCAGATTCTCAACTCTAAAGACTGTGTTGGAAGATCTTCCTGTTCCACCTGTTATGCTTACTGCTCCCGAAGGATTTTTAGGATCAATTTTCCAAATGTCAAACCTATCGTAAATCAAGATTGCTTCATCTTCATCTAACCAACCACCATTTCCATAACCACCTGGAAGTGAAGGAGAATCATGAAGTTCATCAAAGAAATCTATTTCAAGGTCCTTGGTCAATTCAATTCTTTTCTCAGCACTGATATCATAAGCAACCCATGCACTGTCTCTGCTAGCATACCAATAAACGTATTTTCCGGCAGGAGAAATACTGGGGTATCCAGAGGCTTCTTTCTCTATTAATTTCCTAGACCCATCATTGAAATCGACGAGGTAAATATCTCTCCCTATTTGAATGTCCCAGCTGTAGTTTCTTTTATAAGGAGCATTACTTGTCCCTAATCCAAATTCCTTGGTGACTTTGTTTTCAAGCCTTACATCCTCCAAATCCTGAGTTTCTAATTGAGCAACTTTACCTGAGGCTAAATCAATTGTAGCAAGGTAAGATCTACTTTCCTCCCTTGACTTTTGTTTTAGCTGCATGGGCTGAATATCATCATCTTGCCAACCCCAAATATCTAAGCTTGGTCTCTCATCATCAAGTATTGTGGTATCCTTTTCATAAGGATAATCAACATACTCAGGTGCAGTTCCAAAAAACAAACGATTTTCATTTTCAGAAAATTTCAAACTCCCATTTTCACTGATTCGACCTTCTGCCAAAATACCTTCCGTACTTTCATCCGCCAGTTGCTTGAGACTTCCCGACTGCACATCATACAATTGTAATTGGTAATATGGTTTTTCTGCTTTTGCGGAATCATCACTTGTCAAAAAAGCCAAATATTTAGACTGTGGCGAAAATCGATTGGACTTGTAAGATGTCATTCCTTCATGAATAAGCTTATCCTCGCCACTTTCTAAATCCAAAATATGGATAGAAGCATTATCTAAAGTATCTTCTTCCGCAAGAACAAATTGCAAGAAGTCGCCATTTGGAGCAAAACCAAAGGATTTCACTCTCTCAAACTCATACGATTTCGAACCATCAAGTGAACGAACCAAAAGTTTGGTTCCATCAGTTTTCTTAGGCTTTTCTGCTTTAGCAGTTGAATCTGCCTCTTCTTTCTTCTTTGGCTTTTCTTTTTCAAAATGGATGGCTATCCAGCTCCCTTTTTCAGAAGGGGTGTCAAAAGATTTTACTTTTGGAAACTTCTCAAGTTCACCACTACTCATCTCGTAAATAAAAAGGCTATCTGAAGGCATTTCATCCTTTTTGGCCTTTTTCAATTTCAACATACGTACTGTATCTTCCTCTGGCAGGATTTTCCCAACTGCAAATGCATCATCTGGTGTAAATTGAACGCTAGATGCTCTTGGGACAATGAATTTATTATTGGGAGAATCATAAGGCAATATTTCAACTCTTCCATCTCCTTCCTGAGGTGCTATCTGATAAAGTACCCATTGACCATTTTTGGTTATTCTTTCAGATCGAAGACTCTCCCATCCATCGTAATCAGAATGATTTAAGGATCGTTTTTGCTGAGCTTCGACATGAGTTAATAACAAAGCGAAAGCGACAAAATATGCCAGTCCTAATTTTCTTAACATTTTATCTATGAATTATTTTAACGTAAACTCTTTTTCGAAATATCCACCTCTTGTGGAGGAAAGTCTGATTTTACCACTGACTTCTTCATCAACATTTACTTTTATCTTAAATGTGGCAGTTTTTTTCTCTCCTACTCCCGTGTATCCAGCATAAATGGTCTTATCATATAATTCTGGACTCAAAATCTGCACCTTTGCTTCCTCATAACCTTCGGTTAATTCTTTATCAAAGCTCAATGAAACACGGTCTTCACGAACAATTTTCACCAGTTTGGCTTGTTCTAAAGCCACAGGAAGAGAACCCGTATTTTCCCATTCTAATTGAACTTCAAACTCACCATTTCCAAGCTTGTTTATTTTTAAATCAGAAATTGTCAGTTGGGGTAGCTTCATTGCCATAGCCAAATTGAACTGAGCTTGTTTTTTTGCCCAGTTTTCAAGTTGCCAAGTAGGTCCGTTTTGTCCGAAAAATTTAGGGTGAAAACCGCCTATCTCCACTTCTCCCAAACCTGGATGCGTGAAAGCTGTCCAAGATTTGAAACCTTTCCCCTCATTTGCTTCTTCATCCCACCTTAAAGCGTCGAAATCATCATATATCCCATCTTCATTGTAGTCTTTCATGGCCCCATTGTTCCAAAGCTCGTCACCATACCAAATACTACCATAATAGAAATACCCGAAATCAGGACCGTGGCCAAATAATGGTGAAGGCTTTAAAGGATCTCCCGTCATTCGATTGACTTTATACCTAGTTGCATAGGTTTCATAAACATCCCCTGCCCAAGGATAAGCAGTATAAGAAAGTCCAAGTTGATCCATTTCTTTATAGATCGCCAAATCCTCTGGATACATTCTTTCTTCTGCTTTGGATGTAGAAGGAGCTCTTAAATGCATCGGAACCCGAGTATCCATTGAGTTCACTACCGAAATATTCGGGTGAGTCAGCATCCACATTACCGTAGCACGAGATTCCAATTCACTCATAGGAAATTCACCTGCTCCATTTTGAGTATAGCCTCTGCCAGTTAAATCTTCACCTGTATCAGGCCTCCAGTTTTCTGGGTAATTTCTATGCAAATCCAAGCCACCTATTCCATCTTCATTGTAGGATCCGTCTCCATCATTATCGTATCCTTCGGTGTAGATCAGGTATTCACCTTTCCCAGGAAAAGTTCGCTTCATCAGTTTTTGACTTGGGTCATCTGGATCGACGATATAATTCGCTTTTTCCTTTTCTTCAGGAGTTACAGCTTTCTTCCGCATCTGGTAAATAATACCATCCCCGTCCAAATCCTCTTCTGGGTCCTCATCGATCAAGCCATCCCGATCATTGTCATGTGGGCGCACTGTACTTCGATTTCTTTGTTCGGTCCTCAGGTATAAATTTGACCCATCTGGATTATTTTGTGGCCTTAGGTAAATAGCTTTAGTATCTACCAATTCAGTGATTTCTGGATCTGATCCATAATTCTCCAAAATATGTTGTGTAAGCCAAAGAATCGATTCACTGGAAGTGATTTCCCCGGAATGTCTTCCCCCTTCAAAATAAGCTGCAGGTTTGTTTGTATCCTTTCCCGTTTCCTTATTAGTAATGGTCATTTGTAAAATAGGTCTACCTTCAAAGGATTTGCCTACTTCATATAGATCAACGATGTCCGGATATTTTTCAGCCCAAACACGGTACCAGTGGTACATTACTTCCACAGTATGATAGTGGTCAAAATTCAAAACATCCCCCGCTGAGTATTCTACTTCAGGGAAGTTATATTTCTTAAAAAATGAAGGTCCATGCCTCTCGCCTGAAACGGTGTAGAATTTTGATTTGGGGTTATCTTCTGGAAATACTTTCTCTGGTGCATAGCTTTTTTCCTGTGCAAATGCCAGATTAGCAGATACAGCTAAAATGAGAGTTAAAGTTTTTTTCATAAGGAGTGTGGTTCTTTTTCTAAAATTAATCAGACAGAGACCATACCTCCCAACCGCTTAAAAAAAAGCCGGCAACAGCCAGCTCAAATTTATTTTCTAATGGTTAATTCAAAAACTTCAGGGTTGTATTGTTCAAACCCAGGGACAGGTTTACATTTTGGGAGTTTTCGGAGTACATGATCTAGCCTTTCTTTTAAGCCTTTATCTACTTCTCCAATGATTTCAAACCCACTCAGTTTGCCTTTTTTATTGATTTCCAACAGTACTTTTACTTCATCGACCTCAGCTGATTTTTTTGTTCTAAATAAAAACGGAGAATAACTATCGATCATATCCAAAGTGTATTCTGGCCAAGTCCAATGAGAGTTTAAATTTCTAGCTACATTTTCTTCAATTATTGTCAATGGCTCAATTTTCAATTCTTTTGGAGTGGAACCATTGGTTTCTTCTGAAACCTCTTCCAGATTCCTTAAACTCATTTTATTATAATTGATGGTATTCGGCCCTAGCTCCGCTACATCACTATAATTTTGAGCATTGACAGTTGTTTTACTGATCGGCAGAATGCTAGCAGCTATAAAAACTCCTAAAAACGTAATTGCTCTAAAAATATTTTTTGTGTTCATATCAGACGTAATATTCAACAAAAATACATTAATAAAACTTTCAAATGCAAAAATTTGCATTTTAAATATTCAAAAAGGCAATAAAAAAGTCTCGCCAATAGCAAGACCCTTTTCAGAATATAAACCCAAATATAACTTTAGAGATTAAAAGTTTCGAATAATAACGTCTCAAAATTTGGTAAAACTAAGTATTACCACATTAATCTTGAGCGAATAGAGATAATCACCAAATTTTTCACTAGTGACCTATCTTGATTCCAAAGTAAATAGATTTTGAATTTAATTACAAATTGAAAAAAAAATTTTGCAATATTTTGAAGAATATCTAATTTACAAGCAAGTTCATTAACAATCAGCTAAATCCAATAACTCAAAATGGATAAAAATTTAGATATCGATAACATAGACCTAAAAATCATCTCTCTTCTAAATGAGGATGCAAAAACACCTTACACTGAGATAGCCAAAAAGGTTTTTGTTTCTTCAGGTACAGTTCATGTAAGAATGAAGAAACTTGAGGATATGGGCATCGTAAAAAGCGCCACATTAAATATTGACTTTTCAAAACTTGGTTATGATATCTCTGCCTTCTTGGGCATTTATCTGGAAAAGAGTTCTCTTTATGATAATGTCATAGAAAAACTCAAAACCATCTCTGAAGTTGTAAGCGCTTATTATACCACAGGTAATTATTCGATTTTCGCAAAAATCATTTGTCGGGACACTAATCATCTGAGGTTAGTATTAGATAATATTCAAAAAGTAGAAGGTATCGATAGAACAGAAACCCTAATCGTCCTAGAAGAAAGTATCAATAGACCAATCCAGTTCTTCGATAAAGAGAAATAACTCTATTTGGATTAAATCTAAATAAAAAATTTAAAGGATTTTAATCTTTTGAGAAAAATTCAAGTGCTGAGAAATCAGCACTTTTTTTCGTTTAAAACGCTCATAATCGCAATTCTGAGTCAGTTTTAATTGAGATTTTGTATCAATCATAGATTTTTCGAATGGTTGTGAACATATTTTTTTCATTATATGTTGTACCTTCGCAGTTAAAATGTAATTAGTCTAAATAACTTAGCTAATATGAGCAAAGACAATCAGATTTTAGAAGAGTTTACCTCCAAGGAGTACGAACACGGTTGGTCTGTTAATTATGAGGCAGATGAAGCGCCAGTAGGGCTTAATGAGGAAATCATTAAATGGATATCTACCAAAAAGGAAGAACCACAATGGTTACTCGAGTGGAGACTAAAAGCTTTCAAAACCTGGGAATCCATGGTGGAGCCAGCTTGGGCAAATGTCACTTATCCAAAAATTGACTTACAAAGCCTGCGCTACTACTCCGCTCCCAAACAAGATAAAAAGCCAAAGTCTCTTGATGAGGTAGACCCTGAATTACTTCAGATATACGAAAGACTTGGTATTAATCTAAACGAGCAGAAAAAACTCCAAGGTATTGCTGTAGACGCAGTTTTGGACTCTGTATCTGTTGGTACCACATTCAAGAAAACACTTTCAAAATTGGGGATCGTTTTCTGCTCCTTCAGTGAAGCAGTAAAAGAACACCCTGAATTGGTGAAAAAATATTTGGGTTCTGTCGTTCCGATGACAGATAACTATTACGCAGCATTAAACTCTGCTGTATTCTCCGACGGGTCTTTCTGTTATATACCAAAAGGTGTAAGATGCCCAATGGAGCTTTCCACTTATTTCCGTATCAATGCAGCCAATACAGGTCAGTTTGAAAGAACCTTGATCGTTGCGGAAGATGAATCTTACGTTTCTTACTTAGAAGGCTGTACTGCCCCACAGAGAGATGAAAATCAACTTCACGCTGCTGTAGTAGAAATCTATGCTGCCAAGAACGCAGAGGTGAAGTATTCTACGGTACAAAATTGGTTCCCAGGTGATAAAGATGGCAAAGGCGGTATCTACAACTTTGTAACAAAAAGAGGTATTTGCGCTGGCGATAATTCAAAAATTTCTTGGACTCAGGTAGAAACTGGATCAGCCGTGACATGGAAATATCCTTCTTGTATCTTAAAAGGTGACAACTCCATCGGTGAATTTTATTCTGTCGCGGTAACAAATAATTACCAGCAAGCGGATACAGGTACTAAAATGATTCACATAGGTAAAAACACCAAATCCAGAATCGTATCTAAAGGAATATCAGCAGGAAAATCCCAAAACTCATATAGAGGACAAGTCCAAGTGATGAAAAGAGCTTCTAATTCCAGAAACTTTTCACAGTGTGACTCCTTATTAATGGGTGATCAATGCGGAGCACATACTTTCCCATACATTGATATTCATAATTCCACGGCGAAAGTGGAGCATGAAGCGACCACATCCAAAATTGGTGAAGATCAGTTGTTTTACTGTAACCAGAGAGGGATTTCTACTGAGGACGCAGTTGCATTAATCGTTAATGGTTATGCAAAAGAAGTACTGAACCAATTACCAATGGAATTTGCTGTAGAAGCTCAAAAACTATTGGCATTGACACTTGAAGGGTCAGTGGGTTAAGCCAAAAATGATTAAAGAAAAATAGAAAGTTTAAGACGATATGTTAAGTATAAAAAACCTACACGCATCTATTGAAGGAACTCCGATTTTAAGAGGAATCAATTTGGAGATCAAAGCAGGTGAGGTCCATGCTATCATGGGACCAAATGGTTCAGGTAAATCAACATTGGCCTCAGTATTGGCTGGAAGAGAAGAATATGAAGTTACAGAAGGTAGTGTGACTTTTAAGGGAAAAGACTTGTTGGATTTAGCTCCAGAAGATCGTGCTAGAGAAGGTGTATTCCTTGCTTTTCAATATCCAGTGGAAATACCTGGGGTAAGTTCTACCAACTTCCTTAGAACTGCTGTAAACCAAGTAAGAGAATATAGAGGACAGGCACCACTTGATGCTGTCAAGTTCTTGACAATGATGAAAGAGAAGGTCAAATTGGTAGAAATCGACCAAAAACTTCTTAGCAGATCGTTGAATGAAGGATTTTCAGGAGGAGAAAAGAAGAGAAATGAAATCTTCCAAATGGCCATGTTAGAGCCTACCCTTTCGATCCTTGATGAAACTGATTCAGGTTTGGACATTGACGCTTTGAGAATCGTTTCCAATGGTGTCAATCAATTGAAGTCAAAAGACAATGCAACCATTGTTGTGACTCACTACCAGCGACTATTAGATTATATCGTTCCTGATTATGTTCACGTACTTTATAAAGGAAAAATTGTAAAGTCCGGCACCAAAGAACTAGCACTTGAGCTGGAAGAAAAAGGTTACGATTGGATCAAAGAAGCCGTTGATTCTGAAGCAACAGTCTGAATTTCTCAACAACCCCAACAACATGAGTACGCTCACTAAGCAAAATCTATTTGAAGGATTTTTGGAGAATTCCTATGCCGACTTTACACAAGTTAGAGAGGAAGGCAAAAATAGCTTTCTAAGCCAAGGACTCCCCACCCTCAAAACAGAAGAATATAAATTTACTGCGATTACCAAGAAATTGGAGCAATCAATTTCTGAATTAAAAGCAGCAAAACCATTTGCAGTTTCTGAAGACGATGTGAAAGCTGCAATCCCCTCAGGATTTGATGGAACTGTACTAGTATTTGCCAATGGGCACTTATTAGAAGATCAGTGCATTAATGTGGAAGGTTTAGATTTTTCTAAGCTTTCTGATAAATCCGAGACTGCTCTTGGATCAATCGCTAAGGTTGAGAAAGACCCTTTTGTGGCACTTAATCAAGCTTCATTTGATCAAGGAATACATATTAGTATTCCCAAAAAAGAAATTGTAGAGAAGGCAATTTTATTGTTATCATTCTATAAAGCCAATGAAGGTCAGGTTATTCAACCTCGTGTTTGGATAGAAGCAGGCGACTTTGCTGAAGTAAGCTTTATTTCTCAAAGTGTCAATTTAAGTGACAGTAGCTATTTTGTAAATAAAGTAGTTGAGATCAAAGGAGGCCTTAATTCTCAAATTCGATATTACAGTTTGCAAAATGAAGGCAGTAATGCTATCGAAGTTTGCAACACTGAAACCAACCTATTGCAAGATTCAAGATTCAGTTCGGTAACTATTTCCTTGTCGGGAGATATGGTTAGAAACAATCTGAATTTAAACTTGCTAGGGAGTAATTCTGAAGGCAACATGTATGGTATTTACCTATTGAATGGAAAAGCTCACGTTGATAACCATACCAATGTGGACCATACAATTCCTCATGCCGAGTCAAATGAACTATATAAAGGGATTTTAGCAGATCATTCTAGAGGAGTTTTCAACGGGAAAATTTTCGTTAGACAGGATGCTCAAAAGACCAATGCATTCCAGCAAAACAATAACATCCTACTTTCTGAAGATGCTATTGTCAACACCAAGCCTCAATTAGAAATTTGGGCGGATGATGTGAAATGCTCTCACGGTTGTACTACAGGTCAACTGGATGAGGAGGCTTTATTTTACCTTCAAGCCAGAGGGATCGATAAAGTTCAAGCAAAAGGATTGTTGTTATATGCATTTGCCGGTGAAGTATTGGAGCATATCCAAAATGATAGCTTTAAAACTTACGTCACTGAGTTGGTGCAGGAGAGATTGGGTAGCAAATTCTAAATACAACCCATGAACTTTTCAATAGACGATATTAGAAAGCAATTCCCAGTGCTTCATCAAGAAGTTCATGGGAAACCTTTGGTCTATTTTGATAATGCAGCAACCACTCAGAAACCTTCTTCTGTTATTGATGCGCTCGAAGGTTACTACCTTCACGACAACTCAAATATTCACCGAGGAGCTCATGCCTTAGCTGACAGGGCCACTCGGTATTTTGAGGAAACCAGAGAGGCTGTTCAGCATTTCATTAATGCTAAAGAGTCAGAAGAAATCATCTTCACTAAAGGAACTACAGAAAGCATCAATCTTGTAGCTTACACTTTTGGGAGAAAATTCATTCAGGCTGGAGACGAGATTATCATTTCCACCTTAGAGCACCATTCCAACATTGTTCCTTGGCAAATGCTTTGCGAAGAGACTGGAGCTTTATTAAAAATTATCCCAATCAATGAAGCAGGAGAAATTCTTTTTGAAGAATTTGAAAAGCTTCTAAGCCCTAAGACGAAACTAGTAAGTGTAGTCCATGCTTCAAATGCTCTTGGAACCATCAATCCTGTAAAGGAAATCATCCAGGCTTCCCATGAAGTTGGAGCAAAAGTTCTTTTGGACGGTGCTCAGTCTTCCAGCCATTTGGAGATTGATGTCCAAGATCTGGATTGCGATTTTTTCGCTTTATCAGCTCATAAATTATACGGGCCAACAGGATTAGGAGTCCTATATGGAAAAAGAGAAATCTTAGAGGAAATGCCGCCATTTCAAGGTGGAGGGGAAATGATCAAGGAAGTAACTTTTGAAAAAACTACTTTCAACGAAATCCCTTTTAAATTTGAAGCGGGCACACCTAACATTGGAGATGTAATTGCGTTTAAACAAGCGATTGCATTCATAAATAGTTTAGGGAAAACAGCCATTAAAGCGCATGAGGATGATTTATTGGCCTATGCCAATGAATTATTACTTCCCGTTAAAGGATTCATTCCTGTAGGAACCGCCGCCAGTAAAGTCAGCGTTTTATCTTTTAATATTAATGGTATGCACCCATTTGATGTGGGTGTGATGCTAGATGCAAAAGGCATCGCTGTCAGAACAGGTCATCATTGTACTCAGCCTTTAATGAAAAGACTTGGAATAGAGGGAACTGTTAGAGCGTCTTTTGCTGTTTACAATTCCAAATTAGAGATAGAAAAATTAGCCGAAGGAGTCAGTCAGCTGGCTAGAATAAAAAATAAATGAGTAGCATTCAGGACGTTCAAGAGGAAATCATCAGTGAATTCGAAATCCTAGGAGATGATAAAGAAAGTACTATTTTCTATATCATGGAGTTGGGTGGAAACATGGAAGAATTTCCTGAAAATGAACGAATTGAAGAAAACATTATTAAAGGTTGCCAATCAAAAGTTTGGCTGATCGCAGAAGAAAAAGAGGGGAAAGTTCATTACCAGGCTGATTCCAATACGGATATTACGAAAGGACTTATTTCTTTACTTATCAGAGTATTGAATGATAGAAGCCCTCAAGAGATCATCGATTCGGAATTAGATTTTATTCCTAAAATAGGAATGGGTAGTATCATAGGTAGTCAAAGATCCAATGGACTTGCTGCTATGATCAAACAAATGAAGCTTTATGCACTTGCTGTACAAGCCAAACAAAATGCTTGAAAATGGAAACTGAAAACAATACCAAGGTGTCACAAATAACAGATTTGAAGGAGAAAGTGGTTACTGCAATCAAGCAGGTATATGATCCAGAAATCCCTGTTGATGTTTATGAACTAGGCTTGATTTATGAAATTACAGTTTATCCTGTAAACAACGTCTATGTACTGATGACGCTGACTTCTCCCAATTGTCCATCTGCTGAATTTATTCCTTCTGAAGTGAAAGATAAAATCCAGCAAATTCAGGGAATCAATAATGTTGAAGTAGAACTTACCTTTGACCCGCCTTATTCTCAAGATATGATGTCGGAAGCGGCTCAATTAGAATTAGGGTTTTTATAATATTGTAATTAATAAATAGTAAACATATGTATCCAGAAGAATTAATTGCTCCCATGAGAGCAGAGCTTTCTAACGAAGGATTTGAAGAATTCAAAACTGCAGATATTGTAGCTGATAAGCTTGGTCCAGATCAAAAAGGAACCACCTTTGTGGTTGTAAATTCGGTATGTGGATGTGCTGCTGGAGCTGCAAGACCAGGAGTAAAATATGCATTAGAGCAAGCAAAAGTAAAGCCTGATGTATTGGGAACTGTATTTGCAGGAAATGATAAAGATGCAGTAGATAAGTTTAGAGAAATTGTACTTCCCTACCCTCCATCCTCTCCAGCGATGGCCTTATTCAAGGATGGTGAGTTGGTACATTTTATTGAGCGTCATCACATCGAAGGTAGAAATGCCAAGATGATCGGCGATCATTTAGTAGAAGTTTTCGAGCACTTTTGTGCCAAATAAAATTAGCCCCACGGGGCTTTTTTTATTTTAATACCATTAGGATCATTCGAAGAGATTAGATAATACATATAAAATATTGGAAATGTACTACAACATTTCTCCATTAAAGTATGTTTATTAAATAATCGAAGAATTATATCCCCCTTAATACAAATATCACCCAAAAAACGCAGTGCTTTTATTAACTTGAGCCTGATTTCTAAGTTTTTTCTTAAGAGCAATCCAAACAAACCTGTTATATGTCTGAATCCGCTAAGTTGTCCTTCAATGGACAGGAGTATGAATTTCCGGTAATTACCGGCACAGAAAATGAATCCGCAATTGATATTGCAAAGCTCAGAGGAGCTTCCGGTTTAATCACCCTTGACCCGGGATTTAAAAATACTGGTTCCACCTCTAGCGCCATTACCTTTTTAGATGGTGAAGAAGGAATTCTTCGATATAGAGGCTATAGAATTGAAGATCTTGCAGAAAAGTCTTCATTTCTTGAAGTAGCTTACCTTTTAATTTATGGTGAGCTACCCACCCAGGCTGAGTATGAAACTTTTTCTAAGGAAATCACACATCATACTTTAGTTCACGAGGATATTAAAAAAATTCTTGAAGGCTTCCCTTCAAATGCACATCCAATGGGAGTGCTATCCTCTCTTATTTGTTCACTAACTGCTTTCTATCCTGAGTCTTTGTTGCAAAACAGAAGCGATGAGGAAGTAAATATGAGCATCATTAGATTATTAGCTAAGATGCCAACATTTGCAGCTTGGGCTTATAAGAATGAGGTTGGGCATCCGGTTAATTATCCAGACAACTCACTGGACTATTGTTCAAACTTCCTTAAAATGATGTTTGCACTTCCAGCTGAGAAATATGATGTTGACCCTGTGGTAGCATCGGCATTGGACAAACTATTAATCTTACATGCTGACCACGAGCAAAACTGTTCTACATCTACTGTAAGAATTGTAGGTTCTTCTCATGCATCTGTCTATGCTTCTATCTCTGCTGGCATCAATGCACTTTGGGGCCCACTTCATGGTGGAGCTAACCAATCAGTTATTGAAATGCTTGAAGCGATCAAAGCAGATGGTGGCGATGCTAAAAAATACCTAGATAAAGCTAAGGACAAAAATGATCCATTCCGCCTTATGGGATTTGGTCATAGAGTGTACAAAAACTTTGATCCAAGAGCCAAGATTATCAAAAAAGCTGCTGATGATGTGTTAGAAAAATTAGGTGTAAATGACCCAGTATTGGATATTGCTAAAGAACTGGAGCATGCGGCACTTAATGATCAATACTTCATTGACAGAAAGTTATATCCTAACGTAGATTTCTATTCAGGAATCATTTACAGAGCATTGGGAATCCCAACTGACATGTTTACTGTAATGTTTGCGCTGGGAAGACTTCCAGGATGGATTGCTCAGTGGAAAGAAATGAGAGAAAACAATGAACCTATTGGTCGTCCAAGACAAGTGTATGTTGGAGCCAATGAGCGTGAATATGTTTCTATGAATAAGAGATAATCATTTCTTAAAGAGATAAATGAAAAGCCAGTTTTTAACTGGCTTTTTTGTTTTTATACTGTAAAAAGAAAGAAAATGGTGTCATCTTTGGGATGAAATTCACCCAACTATAAATTTTATGAGTACTGAAAATCTTGAACAAGCTATAGCTCTTACTAAAAAATTCACCAGTAAGCCTTCTAATGAAAATTTATTAAAATTATACGGCCTCTATAAGCAGGCTACTATTGGAGATAATGAAGAAGAAAGGCCTGGAGGTTTTGACTTTAAAGCTGCGGCAAAATATAACAGTTGGCTTTCTTTTAAAGGCAAATCCAAAGAAGAAGCTAAGCAGGAATACATCGAGTTAGTAGAGCTCCTTTCAAAATCACATTTATAAAAAAAACAGGCCTAAAGTTTATCACTTTAGGCCTGTTTTTTTAATCTCTAATATTTTTACTTTTTGCCGTATTTAGATCCGAATGGCGTTCTTTTAATCATATAATCTATACCACTGGTATAAGAATCCACGCTACTTCCAAAAACATGTCGAGAGTCAGAATATAAATTAGTCCCCTTATTATTAAACAGTCTAAAATCTACCGAAGTATCATATTCTATTTGAGTAGTTGAAGAGGAAGTAGTGAACTCGCTTCCTTTAGTCCTTTGATCAGACTTACTACGTTGATAATCTGTCTTGTTTCTCTCTTTATAATTCGTTCCGGAAGAACCAATAGTCATTGCCCCTTTGTTGGTTAGATTCACTGTGCCATATACCACATACTCTACTCCTAATAGGTTAGCCACTTCTGCAGGTGTCATGGTGACAATATTCGAATAATCTATGTTTTGTTTTGCCAAAAGAGCATTTGTTGTCATGGGATCTTGTAATGTCAAATTCCCGTACATCTCTCTTATTGAGTTTGCCGTCGTATTTTGAGCCAAACCACTCATTGACTGTTTATCCATTCCTGGGTCATTACTAATAAACTGAAATGGCAAAACCGCTATTTTATTATGAAAATCCACAGCCCCTGTTGGTGCCGGAGTGGTGCTGACTAATGCACCAGTATCTGCATTTCCAAAGGTCTCTTCTCTCCCACTTGCAAATTGTACTTTCAATACATCTGATTTTGGCAGTTCATAATCAAATTCTTCACCGGTATACCTGAATTTTATCACATCTTCTGTAATACCCGTAACCTTACCTTCTTTCTGCTCGCCATTTTTAAGAATGACTACATCTACTTTTTCCTGTGCTACCGCCTCTAAGCTTATAGAAGCTGAAATAACAAGTGCCAATAACAAAGGAATTATCTTCATTAACTCTTTCATATCATAAATATTTATTCTCAATAAAATTACAATTATCATCTTTTACATCAAAACTATCAAGGGGGATTAGTTTAATCAATTTTATATTTTTTTGGATTTATTCCCCATGCTTGAAGCTATTATAGAACCTGCGATTAACTGCTGAATATGATATAACATCAGCGGCAGTATTGCTAAAGCAAGGACTGCTGGATCAGGAAATATGACTTTGCCGATCACAACACCTTGTACAAGAGACTTCTTTGAACCGCAAAATAATGCAGTTATTTGATCATCCCTTGAAAATTTTAATAAACGAGTAAGAACAAAAATAATGCCCCAAATCAGAAAGAACACCCCTAGCATAATCAAAGCTATTTCCACTAAAGTGCCTATTTTAAATGGCGCAAAAACCTCCTCCGAAAAAGACTGAGCAAAGGAAGTAAATACAATAATCATGATTACTGATTGATCTAGATATTTAATTTTCCCAATATGACTGGCTATTTTGGGGTACAACCATTGATGTGCCAATACACCTAGGAATACTGGTAAGAGAACCTTTAGCGAAAGTTCACCGAGCGTGGGAAGGAACTCCATAGAGATTTCTCCAGAATCATTTAGTAGCCCCATCCAAGCAGGCGTAAGGACTACTCCAATTAAACTGGAAATGCTCGCATTGAAAATGGCACCCGGTAGATTTCCTCCTGCGATGGAAACCATTACCACCGAAGCGCTTACTGTTGATGGAAGCACAGACAAGTAAGTAATCCCAAGCTTAAACTCCTCCTTTATAAATGGGAGTGCCGATAAAAGCAATAAAATTAATCCTGGAAAAATAATATAAGTAGCGCTCTGAATTAAAACGTGAAGCTTCCAGTTAACCAAGCCTTCTTTAAGCTTTACAGGATCCAACTTTACCCCATAAAAGAAAAAGACCAAACCTATCCCTACATTAATGATGGGTTTCCAAGGAATACTGGATTCATTAGAACCCAATTCTGGCAATAAATAACCAAGAAAAATCGCTAAAAATATCCCTAGTAAAAAGCCATTGATCCCAACTTTGTTGAGTGTTTTAAAAAGTTTCTGAATCATATTCCATTTAATCTGCAAAAGTTGTCACAAAGAATGGCAGTGGCTATAGCAACGTTTAAGGATTCTGCTTCCCCACTTCCAGGAATTGTCAGCTTTTTTGAGACAAAAGGCTCCAGTTCCTTTGAAATACCATTAGACTCGTTCCCCATCAGCAAAACTCCTGCTGCAGGACTCTTCAATTCATGAATATTCGATCCACCAAGGTAGGCTCCATATATAGGAACTCCCCATTCTTCAAAAACCTCTTTAAGATCACCATAGTAAAAGTTAACTCTGGTAAAAGAGCCCATACTAGACTGAATTACCTTTGGGTTATAAAAATCAGCTGTTTGAGATGAGAAAAGTAAGTTTTTTATGCCATACCAATCTGCAATCCGGATTATTGTTCCTAAGTTACCTGGATCTCTTACATCGTCTAATGCAATGACCAACTCATTTTCAGGGAAAGAAAAACGATCGTTTGGCTTCATATTTACTACTGCCAATGCCGTCTCATTACTACGGTACTGTCCAATATTTTCTAACTGATTTTGGGTCGCATGGAGTATTTCTGCGTTTAAGTTCTTAAGCTTTCCCTCATGCCGCTCATAAAACCGTTCTGTCACTAAAATCATGTCTATTAAAAATCCTGAATTAATAACCTCTAAAACAGATTTTTCACCTTCGACAAAGAACTTTTGCGATTGAATTCGGTATTTCTTTTGATGTAAGGTTTTTATAAACTTAACCGTATTTTTGCTAAGCATTTCGATCTAATATCCTAATTTGAAATTCACCAAATATATACTTTTTATCTGTGCCCTAATTGCCTTGGCAGCATGTTCTGTTACCAAGCGAATACCCGATGGAAAATTTCTACTCTATGAAAATGAATTGGAGGGAGTAGAACAAACTAATAAAGATGACCTTAACCCCTTGATCATTCAAGAACCTAATACCATTATCCCTGTATTTGATTATTCTTTAGGTGTCAATATTTATCGCTTAGGCCAATCCTTTTATGACAGCGCCAAAGTAGATGCAAAACTTGATGAAAAAAGAGAAGAACTTCAGCTAATTAGCCAAAGAAGATCTGAGAACCCTGATGATGGAAAATTGATTAAGAAACAGGAAAAGCTGGAGACTAAAGTCGAAAACCTGGAAAAAAAACAAGAGTTCGGTAACTTTTTAATGCGAACCGGAAACCCGGCCACTATTTTAGATAGTTCAAAAACCGTTTTATCTACCACTGAAATGAGCAACTACCTTTTCAATAAGGGATATATGGATGCAAAAGTGGAATATGAGGTAAGAACAAAAAAGAAAAAAGCATTTGTAACCTATAAAGTTATAGAGAACCAGCCTTACACCATTGATTCAGTTTATGTTAGATCTGAAAATGAAGAAATTCTAAAATTGATTAATTCTTCAAATAGTGAGCTCCAAGTCAACACTAATTACGACCAAGATAAAATAGTAGCCGAAAGAAACCGCCTGGAAGATCTCTTGAAGAACAACGGGTTTTTCATGTTTTCAAAATCCTTTATTGAATACAATGTCTTCCAAGACACCAGTAAGAAAACCGTGGTCATAGAAGAATTAATCAGGAAACCCACTTTTACAGATATTCATGAAGTATACACCATTGATTCTATCTATTTCAGAGTAAATCCCGGTGCTAACATTTTTGAGGATGAAAAGGTCTCCAAGCAATATAGAGACATTGATTTCTCCTTTTATCGAGATCGGTTTTCTGAAAAAATCCTCTCCTCTCGGGTATTTTTAAACAAAGGAGAAAGATATAATCGCTCAAAAGTCCTCCAGTCCCAAAGGCAATTAAACAACCTGGACCTATTTCGGTTTGTGAACATTTCTTTTGACACACTCAACACCTCATTGACAGCCAAAATAATCACACAACCCAACCAGAAATACCAATTAACCAACCAACTGGGACTTAGCATAACGGAACAATTACCAGGGCCATTCTTCTCGGCATCTTTGAGAAACAGAAACTTCTTCAGAGCAGGAGAAATCCTGGAGTTTAACTTCCGAGCAGGTTTAGAAGGTGTTGCCTCTGCTACGGACCAAGGGGTTTATCAAAGTAAAGAATTGGGAACTTCGGCCTCTGTCATTTTCCCAAGATTCCTTATTCCTTTCTTTCCTAAAAGTTTAGAAAAATACGGTAAATACAACCCAAACACCCGGACTCTAATAGGTTACAATTACACCAATAGGCCAGAATACACCCGTTCTGGTTTGAACGGATTAATTTCCTATACATGGGCGACCACAAGTAACCGACAACAGTTTACCTTAAATTTAGCAGATATTAATTATATCCGCACGCCTAAGATTACAGATGAATTCTTTGATGTGCTTGTCGATTTAGTGGAACAGGGAAACAACCTAATCTGGTCATTTTTACCATCCATTGTCAGTAGTATTTCAGGTCAGACCATTATCAACTTCAATAGGTATGGAGAATTTGCAACAAACAGTGCGTCTTTATTAAAACTCTTTGCAGAAAGTGGTGGTACTACCCTCAATTTTCTGAATGTTGAGGACAATAATGATGAAACTGATTTAGGAAGATTTCAGTGGCTTAAATTCCAAGCTGATTTCCGAAAGTATATTCCTATCGATAATAAGCAAACGATCGCCTACCGTTTGAATTTCGGAATTGCCCAACCCTACGGAGTAAGTAATGGGATTCTACCTTATGAGAAGTATTTCTTTGCAGGGGGTGGAACCAGTATTCGCGCATGGCAAGCAAGACGACTTGGTCCAGGTAGCTACACCCCACCTCTGACAGAATCCGGCTATTTCGATTATAGATTTGAGCAACCTGCAGAAATGCTATTTGAAACAATGCTTGAATATCGAAGAAAACTCGTAGGCTATTTTGATATGGCATTATTTATCGATGCTGGAAACTCCTGGAACATTGGAGTGGAACCTTCAAGACCTGGCTCTGATTTCCGATATGATCGTTTTTATAAAGAAATAGCCGTGGGAACCGGTATTGGACTGAGAATGGACTTTGATTTTCTCATCATCCGATTGGATATGGCTACCAAAGCCATCGATCCAGCAAGACCCGAAGGGGAGCGTTGGATTTTGGACAACATAAGTTTTAAAAGACCTTTAGGTGAAAAAGGTCAAACAGTTTTTAACTTTGGGATTGGATATCCATTTTAATCAAGAAAATGCCTAGAAAAAGTAAAGAAGAAATCGCTGAAATTTATCAAGGGATTCAAGATCACATATGTGAGCAATTGGAGCTTGGAGATGGACAAGGTAAGTTTAAAGAAGATAAATGGTCTCGTGATGGAGGTGGAGGAGGTAGAACCCGAATTTTTGAAAATGGAAAAATAATTGAAAAAGGAGGCGTGGCATTTTCAGCCGTTCATGGACCCACTCCAGAGAAAATATTGGCAAAACTCAAATTGGAAAAAGCCAACTTTTATGCAACGGGAGTTTCCATCGTACTACATCCAAAAAGTCCTTTGGTCCCAATCATCCATATGAATATCCGTTATTTTGAAATGGATAATGGAGTTCACTGGTTTGGTGGAGGAATAGACCTAACCCCACATTACATAGACATTGAGGATGCAAAATTCTTTCATCAAGAGGTCAAAAATGTCTGCGACAACTTTTATTCTGAAGCCTATGATAAATACAAAAAGTGGGCGGATGATTACTTCTTTATCAGGCATAGAAATGAAACACGAGGTATTGGAGGGATTTTTTACGATCAATTAAAAGCCAATTCAGATACAGAATTCCAGAAAATTTTAGATTTTAGTTTAAATATTGGTCGACTCTTTCCTAAAGTTTACAATCATTTCATGAGTAAAAATGCAGACAAAGCGTATGGTTTACAGGAAAAAGCTTGGCAAAACCTAAGAAGAGGTCGCTATGTAGAATTCAATTTAGTTTGGGATGCAGGAACAAAATTTGGATTAGACACCAATGGAAGAACAGAAAGTATATTGATGAGTATGCCACCTAATGCTTCGTGGGAGTACATGCATCAACCAGAGATTGGTTCACAAGAAAATTTCACTTTAAATAACCTCCGTAAAGGAATTGATTGGTTAACTTTTAACTCATGATAGAAAACCTTAAAAAGTGGGATGAGGAGCTGTTTATTTTTCTAAACTCCTTGCATGCGGAATGGCTTGACCCCATTATGTTTCAGCTTACCGAAACAATTACCTGGATCCCATTTTATGGTCTCTTGATATTTTTCATATATCGCTCAGATCCAAAAATCAGCTGGTGGGTTTTTGGTGGTGTTGCCTTGGCAATCCTTATTGCTGACCAAACAACCTCAGGACTAATGAAGCCATTTTTCGAAAGATTGAGGCCTTGTCATGACGAACGCTGGGAAGGTATTATTCATAATTATGGAAGGTGTGGTGGTTTATACGGCTTTGCTTCCTCCCATGCTGCTAATACTTTTGCTATAGCCACTTTTTTGAATCTAAAAATCGGGAAAAAAATTAAACACCTAAAATGGCTCTTCCTGTGGGCTGCTATCATTTCCTATACCAGAATCTATCTGGGTGTCCACTACCCTACAGATATTTTTATTGGTGCTGTCATAGGTTTTTTGGCCGGATTAATCAGCTGGTTTTTAATCGTATTTATCAAGAGAGAAATTCTAAAATCGCTTTTGAAATAAACATTTGTTGAATTTCAATGTTTATTTTTCACTAAAAATGTTTACATTCTTTAAAGAATTTTTACTTAGCTCACCTTTGTAAGATTCTGAATTTTAGATGTAATACTTTTAGCACATTTAAATCTCTTAGATTGCGATGAAAAGATTTTTACTCTCAGTTACTCTAGGATTATTTTTGTTAACCTCGGTTTTTGGTCAGGTTGAAACGATCAATTTGGATTTGATCAATAACAAAATCAACGGAGGTAATCCTTTACCCTCAGAAGTTCCATTCTACATAAGAGGAGCGATTCCAGATAAAATAGAGATGGTTAAAGTCACCATCTACCAAACCAAAAAATCTGAGAAATCAGCCTTTTCTTACTTTTGGACAGCTCCGTTCGGTTTTGAAGAAAGTTCCTATGAAGTATTGCTGGCCGACCCACTCAGATCAAATTCCAACTATAATTTATACGTTAGTTTTTATCAGGTAGCTGGTAAAGAGGAAATCGAAGAAGTTAGAAGGCTAATCAGCCAGAATATAAAATCCTATTTAAGTACTATTACTAGTATTAAAAGAGGCGGAATTCACTTTTCAGAATCTGACCCCGTGATTTTAAATAATTTGAAAAGGATTGTAGAACGGGGTGCTTATTACTTTGAATTACCTAATGCAGAACAATTTCAGGGTTTTAGTGATATCACGAGGAGCAAGCTAGAACAAAGAGGAAAATTGAAAATGGGTAAGGCCAAATTCAATGCAACAGGAGTAGGAGAAAATGATAATGCTAGAGCAGTGTATGCAGCTCAATACTTACAAGAGTTAAACGACATAATTTCCTCTGAGATAAGTCAGTTTCTAAGTACAAATATGCTTGTCATGGTAAATGAGGAAGCTTATGAAAACTATCCTACGGAAAAGACAGATAATGCGATTCCAATCAATTTGGGATATGGAGGTATTTCTCTCAGCAAAGGTTTACCAAACCAAGAATTTGTTCATAGTCCCTATGTGGGAGTTTCCTTTCCTTTGGGAAACAGGACATTTGCCAAATTCATGAATAATCTATCTGTTTCTACCGGTGTTTTTGTTTCCGGCAGAATGGAGAATAGCTTAAATGAGAAAATATCAGGGCCAATTATCGAAAGACCCATTTATGTTGGTTTAGGGTATAATTTTTTTAGAATTATCAGACTCAATGCAGGAGGCACATTTATTACGACTGAGAAAATTGGTGGTACAAATGTGAATAGCTTCCAACCTTTTATTGGTGCTAGTCTCGAGTTTAGATTGTGGTTAGGTTTTAGAAATAAAAAGTAAGCAAATGAAAAAGTTACTGACAATAATAATTGTGCTTTTCATTGCTTCTTCGGCTAAAGCACAGCTTTATGGCAACAAATGGAGGGTTGGAATGAGCTTTGGATCAACCAACTACTTGGGAGACATCAAACCTTTAGATGTAAATAACTTTCAAAACTTTACAAAGCTTTATAAGAAGTACAATACGTACTCAGATCAATTTTCCTATCAATTCTCATTAGAGTACGCCCTTGGGAAATCCGTGGGTTTAATGATGTCTGTAGGAAGTTACCAGTTTGGCTCGGGCGATAGATTCGTCAAAAATGATGGTACACTTTTTACCGAAAGCCCCAATTTTGACAGAGCTTTAAATTTCCAAACCGATCTTTTTGATGCAGGACTTTCCTTTGTAATTAAACCGGATAACAATTGGTTACTTTCAGGTAAGTCATTCTTTGCTCCTTACCTAACTATTGGAGCGGGTGTTCAAACTTTTAATGTCTATGGTGATTTGCTAGATGCAAATGGAAATCAATATGATTATTCAAATGTCAACACCATACCCGATGGAACCTTTGAAACTGAATTATCTGATTTATATACCGAAAATCCGAATGGATATAGAAATGCAACTTTGTATGCAAATGTGGGTTTAGGATTTAGGTTTAGAATTACAAAGTCTTTAGAACTTTTTGCACAATCAGATTTCAAGAGGGCAGCAACAGACTATTTGGATGATGTTTCGGGTGTCTATCGAACGAACTACGATAACAGCTTTCAAGAATATGCCGCACTCCCTGGAACCAATGTACCTACAGTTGAAAATCCCTATAGAGGAGATCCTAATGGCCGAGGTGATTGGTATATTTATCATGGGGTTGGGATAAAATTTAGTTTTGGTGCCAATAAAGAAGCTTTTAACCCTCCTGTTATTACTCAGAGATACACTTACACTCCCACCCAACTGGCTCAAAACAAATTTGAAAAAGAAGCAGAAATGGAAAGAGAGGCACTGGTACCTGGTGTGACCAACAATTATTTTACTGTCATCCAACTTCCATCGGATTCCAAAAGCAATAATTTGGGATTTGTCGCAGACTCAACCCAGTTGGTTCAAATTCAAACAGAATTAGATTCTTTGCTTGGCATTAGTGATACGCTTCAACTTTCCATTAATGAGACCCAAAACGATTTAAATGGTCTTGATGAGATATTAGCTCTTGCAGAGAGAGACACTTCAGTAGATGAATCTATCAGAGAGGCAAGAATTTCAAATTTTGAAAGTGAAAAATCTATTGCCCTGGAAAGAATGTCAGTTTTAAACAGTCAATTAAATGAAAACGACTTTAAAATTGACTCTTTAAGGAATCTCCAAAATTCCAGCTCTCCCGAGCAATTGGCATTAGATTCTGCGTCACAGATGCGAGAGTTAATTATTTACCCAGGGCAAGTAAGCAGAATTCTATATTCTGCAGGAAATGAAACTGTATTTCAGTTGGATTCATCTCAAAATCAGCAAGCCTTAAAGCAAAATTCTTCTGAAGAAACGTTTACCAAAGAGGAATTTGATGAAGAGTTAGAAAAATTCAGGTCAGAAATGTTGCAAGCCCAAGCAAAAAGAGATTCAGCAATGTTGATGGCATTTGCCTCCAAAATCCCGACAGAAGAAGAGGAAAATTCTAGAGCTAGAAACAGGGATAATGAAGAAGATCCTCAAGAGGTATTAATAAATACCGATGGGATAGATGATAAGACGGCAAAGAAACTTGAAAAGAATAGAAAGAAACAGGAAAAGCTTGAGAAGAAAAACAACGAACTTCTGAAAGATGCATTATTGATTGGGGGAACAGCAGCTGCAACTTCGGCCATCAATAACAGTGGTGACAAAAAAGAAGCAGCAGCTCAAGCGGCTTATGACTCTGCTTTATTGGCTAAAATAGCGTTGGATTCTATGTTGATTGACAGCCTTAGAAATATCCCGCCTGTAATTGATACGGTAGAAATTGAAAAACCAACTCCTCAATTCCTCAGCTCTAGTAAGGTCGAACTTTATTTTGACATTAATATGACAGAACCGAGTGAAGAAGAGATTCAAAAACTGGATCCAGTAATTGAATATTTAACAAATAATCCTGAGGTAAAAGTAGAACTGATTGGTTTTGCTGATAACACAGGCTCAATCTCTTATAATTTAAAAATTACAGAAAAACGGGTTGAATCTGTTACTGAAATTTTAACCTCCAAATTTCAAATATCTGAAGACAGGATATTAAAGAATAATGGAGGACTCATCATTAGAGGAAGCACCAAAGGTTCTGTTAAAAATGATCGGAAAGTCGAAATTAGAATATTAAACTAACTAAAATTTCGCCAAGAAATTTTAATATAGATTTTATCTAGGTATCGTTATATCTCAAGTAAATCAAAAAATATTAATAAAATCAAATACAAATTTTAGAATTACAAGATTTTAAACTAAAATTAACACATCGTTTCAGAAAAGCACCTAAATTATTATTTATGAAAAAGTTGACCCTATTTTTATTGTTCGTGACCATATCAGCTTTTGCTTCAGCTCAGGAATTACGTCTCAATACCTACGCTGGTTATATCTTTAAAGATAAAGTAGACTCCTATTATTCCAGCTCTTCTTATTATGAAGGACAAATTCAAGATGGTCTTCGTTGGGGTGGAGGAATTGAATACCATATCCCTAATAGAGGCGCTATTGAAATTCAGTATTTGAGACAAGACACCAATGCCCCTACCATCTACCAAGATGGAGGTTTTTTAGGAGGTCAAATTCAAAACACCAACTTTGATGTGGCTATAAACTGGATCATGTTGAATGGAACAAGATATTTCCCAGTCAATGAAATTGTCGAACCCTTTGCAGGTGCTGGTATAGGAATGGGAATTTTCAATGTTTACAATCCAGATAACGGTAATGAAAATTCAGCTACTAAGTTCTCTTGGAATGTCAGAGGAGGATCCAATTTTTGGCTTGCTGAAAATATCGCTTTTAGAGTTCAAGCTTCTTTGTTTTCAGCAACCCAGGCAATTGGTGGAGGCTTGTACTTTGGAACAGGAGGAGTCGGAGGTGGACTTTCTTCCTACAGTACACTTTACCAGTTTGGACTGGAAGGTGGTTTAGTATTTAGATTACCGCAAGCATCTAGGTAACAAAATTTAAACTTTTGAAAAAAGCATAGAGAAATTCGATATATTCTCTATGCTTTTCCGACATTTGCCCTTGAATGTTTCAAACAATCATTTGCAAATGAGTTTCTTCCGGGCATTATCACCTCACCCTCTATTTCAAATCTTCTTATTTCTATTTGTTCTACTTGTTGGAAATCCATCATTTTCTCAAGAAAAAGATACGACAACTGTAGTTTCTAAGGATAATAGAAAATTTATTAATCATACCTCCAAAGGTTTTGTATTTTCTACTGCTGACGAAAAGTTTGAACTCCAATTAGCTAGTAGGCTTCAGTTTAGATTTGCAGTCCCAGATGATCAGGACCCCATTACCTTTAATGATTTCAACAACCAAGATGTGAAATTATTTAAGATTAACAGGGCTAGATTGAAAGTTGGTGGTCATGCTTACCAGAAATGGATGAAGTATTATTTCGAATATGAAATGGGCCAAAGTATTTTATTGGACTTTCGTATCATGCTTGAGAAATATCCTTGGTTAAAATTCAAAGCGGGTCAATGGAAAGTAGAGTACACTAGAGAACGTTTTATCAGTAGTGGTAATCAACAGTTGGTGGATCGATCTCTCTTGAATAGATTTTTCACAGTAGATCGACAGCAAGGGGTTTCAATTTACGGTAACTTAGATGGAGGCGGTTCCGCAAATTTTGATTATTGGCTTGGTGTATTTACTGGAACAGGAAGAGGAGCTCGATTCAATGATGATTCCAAGTTGATGCGTTTTGGAAGATTTCAATGGAACATGTTTGGGAGAGAAGTTCCATTCTCTGGTGGCGATATAGAAATCTCAGAGAAACCTGCAGCTATCATTGCTATTGCAGGAATCATGAATACGAGTCCATACACACGGTTTTCTAGCTCAGGGGGTGGTAATTTAGAAGGCTATGAAGGCACCAATGATGGGCAGTATTCTGTAAAGCAATACAACATAGAGAGTGCATTTATTTATAAAGGGTTTTCTTTCTCAAGTGAATTTCATAGAAAAAATATCGTCGATAACTTTGAAGATAGTGGCAGCACGACCTTAGGAGGTTATTACTTGACTGCAGGATATTTCCCTTATCAAGTTTTTGATTTCTGGCCGAGACCGCTTGAAATTGCAATGAGATATGCTGAAATAAGACCAGACCTTTCTATATCTTTAAATAAACAAAAAGAACTTGCTTTGGCTTTTAACTGGTTCTTTGTAGGTCATAAAAATAAATTAACAACAGAAATCACAAAATTCACTTTTGAAGACACTTCCCTTCCACAAAGTGATGAATTACGATTCCGTCTTCAATACGATGTCTCCTTCTGATGAAAAAACAATTTGTAATACTCTTCTTTTGTTACTTCCTTTTTGAGAGTAATTCTTATAGCCAAGACAGTGTTACATATAAACCCAATCAGATTCGAGAGTTTAAATTAATTCCACTTCCAGCCATTGGTTCCAACCCAGCCAACGGCTGGCTATTCGGGTTAGCTCCTTCCGCCACTTGGAGAATGGGTACCAAAGAAACAACCCACCTTTCGAATCTTGTTGGAAACTTTTTATACACGACAAAAAAACAATGGATTTTCAGTTCAAGATCCAATGTCTTCCTATCCGAAGACAAATGGGTTTTGGTGGGAGACTGGAGATACTTTATCACTTCCCAGCCTACTTTCGGTCTAGGAGCCTCTTCTCCAAACGTGCCCGAAGAGAACCCTAACCAATCGGGAGTTTATTGGGGAGAACAGCAAATGGATTACACTTGGTTTCGCTTTTATGAAACAGTTCTCAAAAGAATAAGTGATTCTAAATTTTACATAGGTGCTGGATACCATCTCGATAAATTTAGTAAGATCACCAATTTCCTAAATGATGAGATCAATCCAGATTTCACATTTTCACATGATTTCTATAATGATCAATTAGGGTTTGATTTGGAAAAATACACCCTATCTGGAATTACTTTAAATGCGGTGATGGAAAACAGGGATGTGGCTGTTTCTCCATATGAGAAAAATTTTGCTTTAATCTCCTACAAAATCAACCCTGAATTTTTGGGTTCAGACCAATCCTCGTCTACCCTATTGTTAGATTACAGACATTATTTTAATTTAAATAATCAAAGAAAGAGACATCTTTTAGCGCTTTGGGGCTATGGAAATTTTCTAGTTTCCGGCAACCTACCTTACATGAGTTTACCTTCCATAGGATATGATATGTTTGGCAGATCTGGACGAGGATATGCCCAAGGTAGATTTAGGGGAGAATCCATGATTTATTCTGAGGTAGAATACCGCTTTCCTCTTCAAAAGGAGAAAGATACTTTTGGCGGCACTTTATTCTTTAACGCTTCTTCTTTTGGAAGTAAAATGACACAGGAAAAATTAATGGAGAAAATCAACGCTGCTTATGGTATTGGCTTAAGAGTAATGATCAACAAAGAAAACAGAACAACAATTTCTGCGGACTACGGTTTTGGAAGAAAAGGAAATTCAGGTTTTTATTTAAATATCAACGAATCCTTCTAAAAATTTATGTTTTTAGGCTATAAACTAGTGAATTCAGGTCAATTTCTTAGTTTTATGCTAATATTTCCAATTAAGATATAGTATTTTTGAGTAGTTCTTTCACTAAATCATTTTTATCATGTTAAAACAAAAAACACCATTCATTTTGCTCTTATGCCTTTTTTCGTTGAGTGGCTTCGCTCAGGAAATGACGGCTGATGATGAAATTACCTTAATTCAAGAAACTTTTGGTAAGGACAAAAAGATGCTTGTTGATGCTTATATGGATTTACCTGATGCGGTAGCTCCTTCTTTTTGGACAATCTATCAAGAATATGAAGCTAAAAGAAAAATGCTTTCTCGTGAGCGAATGAAAATCATTAATGATTATTTAGAAGAGTATGATTCCATTGGTGAAATAGAAGCCGATGATTTGGCAAAAAGGACCTTAAAAAATGATTTACAACTCACTAAATTACATTCGAGTTTTTACAAGAAATTTAAAAAAGCTACTAGCGCTTTCGATGCCGCAAAATTCCTTCAAATAGACAGTTACATCCACAATACAATTAGGAATGCGATGCAGCAAGAGCTTCCTTTTATAGATGAAAATTAAAAATTCCAATTAAAACCAAATGAAACGAAAACTTTACCAATTAACAGCGATCCTGTTGCTAGGTGCGCTATCACTATCTTGTAAGCCAGATGGTGCAGAGTACGTTGACGAGCTAGACATTGTATACACGAACTACGATGCCTCTTTTGATTTCAACAGTCAAACAACCTATTCCTTACCAAATAAAGTTGTGCTTATTACAGATGATTTTATTGACCTTAATCCAGGTGACGAACCAGATTACTTAGATCCTGTGGCTGCAGGCTATATTTTAAGTGCCATTCGTCTTAACATGAATGAAAAGGGATATACAGAGATTCCTTCAGGAAACAGTCCAGACCTAATTATTTTGCCCACTGTAGCACAGACAGACCAAATATACTTCTACTATGACTGGTGGTATTGGAACTGGTTCTACCCGGGTTGGGGACCAGGATGGGGATGGTATTATCCAGGTTATTATCCTCCACAAGTTTCTCGAGTAAGGACTGGAACACTGATGATGCAAATGACTGCCCCTAATCAGGAAATTGTTGCTGACAAGATTCCTGTTATATGGACTGGTTTGGTCAATGGACTTCTAGAAGGAAGTGCAGGTAGTATTAAAAACCGGGTTGACGCAAGTATCGATCAAGCATTTGAACAATCACCTTACCTAGCCAAATAAGACATGAAAAATTTATTAGCAACATTCATATTAGTTTTGGCAATCTCGTCTTTTGCCCAAGCTCAAAATTCTCTCTTCTCATTCAACTATGCAGTGACTGTTCCAATGGGAAATACTTCAGAATTCATCGATAATGTCTCTGGAAGAGGTTTTGTTTTCGAATACCAAAAATTTATTGATCCTCACTGGACTGTAGGAATAGAAGCAGGCCACACGACACTATACAAAAAAGAAGAAGATAAAGTGTATACAGAAGGTACTGCCTCACTTTCGGGAACACAATACCGCTATCAGCACAGCTGGCCAATCTTGATCAATGCAAATTATTATGCTTTGAGAACAGGTATTTTAAGACCATATGCAGGAGTAGGAATTGGTACTATGGCAAGCCAAAGAAAAGTAGATATGGGGATTTTCTCCTCTGATCAAACTCATTGGCAATTTGCTATTAAACCTGAAGTTGGGACCTTAATACAACCTAATGCTAACATGGCGTTTCGAATTGGAGCAAAATATCTCATGGGATTTGAAAGCTCAGATTTAGTTGGTCAATCCAATTTAAACTTCAATATTGGAATAGTTTTTATAAACTAAACAAAAAAACAGGTCAACTCTGAATAAAGAAAAACGCTAAACTATTGGACTTGAAATATTATTTAAAATGATAATTTATTTTAGATAAGAAATTTCATTTTCTATCTTTTAAATCAGTTTCACTATGAAAGCTTTTCGTTTACAATTCTTATTTCCAATCCTTTTCTTACTTGGAAGCTGTACTTCATCTTTAGTGACAATCGAGAATGACAGTTATAAGGATTTTGATTTATCGGCCTATGAAAGCTTCGGCTTTTTTGAGGTGAGTGAATCAGAGCCCGATAACCCTAATTTCGCAAAAGCCGTGGAGTTATTGAAACAAGAAATATCGCAGGCTATGGAAAGTCGAGGACTGTCTGAATCACCCAATCCTGAATTAAAAATCAATTTGGGTTTAGTGGTAGAAGACAAAGTTCAAACTCGAGAAACCAACCTAGCCACAGATCCATTTATGTATACTGGACAAAGAAGGTATACATGGAGCGTAGAGGAAATACCTGTTGGAACCTATAGAGAAGGAAGTCTTACCATGCACTTAGTGGATTCTAAATCAACTCAAGCTGTTTGGGTGGGTACCATAGAAAGGGTAGTTCCAAAAAAAGATGAGAAGAAAGCTGAAGCGATCAAATTTGCTGTGGCAGAATTATTCAAAGAGATTGATAATTAAAAAATACTAACAACTATTAATATGAAAAAAAGCAGTTTATTCGGCGCACTTTTAGTCTTGATCATGGTTTCAGGCTGTGCACCATCTACAAAAATCCTAGGTTCCTGGACTGGACCAGATACTCCTGCAGAGCCATATAACAACATCTTTGTTACTGCCATTACTGAAAATTTAGTGGCAAGACAAACTATTGAGAATGACATAGACGCCATGTTGCAAGCAAGAGGAGTAACAGCATCAAGTAGCTTTGATATAATTCCTCCAGGATTTAAAGCCACAGAGGATAATAAAGCAGCAACTGTAAAGGCAATAAAAGATGGTGGCAGCGATGCTATCATGACCGTTGCTTTGTTGGATCAAACAAGTGAAACCAGATATGTTCCTGGCTCTACTTCTTATTACCCAATGGGATTTGGCGGTTATTATGGTAATTTTTATGGTTATTACTCTTACTATAACCCAGTAATGTATAACCCAGGGTATTATGCTACTGACAAAAATTACTATTTGGAAATCAACTTATACGATGTAGATACACAAAAATTGGTTTGGTCTGCTCAGTCAGAATCTACTAATCCCTCTTCTGTAGAAACATTCTCTAAATCATTTTCTGAATTGGTAGTTACTCAGATGATCAAAGATGGTTTGATTTCTCAATAAGAGTTCTTAGAGTAAAAACAAAAGCCCTGATTCCAAATGGAATCAGGGCTTTTCTATTTTTAAACTTTCTCCTCAATTATGCGGCATTCCTTGCTGCATTGATGATACCAAACATACTACGAAGAATCAACTTCTGAAGGAGCTCGGAGTTCTGTCCAGTTTCCAACATGGTTTGAATGGCATATTGCTGAATGGTAATAAGAGGTAATACGATTTTTTCTCTGATAGCAATTGACTTTTTGCTGACTTGGTTATCACCCATCAACTCGTCCATCTCAGACACTAACTTCAATTTATCAATCGATTTATGGTATTCTGCGTACATAATTTCCCAGAATTGACCATAAGCTTCATTATCCTTTAAGTAAGCTGTGGCAGGGTAAAAACACTTATTCAATGACTGCATGGAATTACCCAGCAACGCTCTAAAGAAAAGGCTATTTTTATAAAGCTTTCTTACCTCATCGATGCGGCCTTCTGATTCCAACTTATCGATAGCAGTCCCTACTCCATAGAAACCAGGAATATTTTGCTTCATCTGAGCCCAGCTACCTACAAATGGGATAGCTCGTAAGTCCTCAAACTTCAATCCTCCACCTTTCCCTCTTTTCAATGGTCTGGAGCCAATATTGGTCATCCCGAAGTATTTTAAGGGCGTAACATGTTCTAAATAAGGGACAAATTTTGGGTGACTTTTGAAGTCCTTGTAAGATTCATAGGCCACAGAGGAGAGTTCTTCTATTAAAGCTCTCTGCTTCTCATCCAAATTATTTTCACTGTCTGAGTATAGGTGGTTTTCCAAACCTGCACTCAACAGTTGTTCGAAATTATAAGTACATGAAGCCTGCTTACCATAATTGGCAGAAATAGTTTGACCTTGGATAGTCACCTGTATTTCGGAGTTCTCAACTTTTTCTCCTAGAGAAGCATAGAAATTATGCATGTTTCCACCACCTCTTGCAGGAGGTCCTCCTCTACCATCGAAGAATACCACTTCTATGTCATTCTCTCTTGAAACTCTGGTGAGCTCTTCTTTTGCTCTAAGAATTGACCAGTTAGCCTGAAGGTATCCACCATCCTTGGTTCCATCAGAGAATCCAAGCATAATCGTCTGCTTATTTCCCCTACTAGCCAAGTGGGCTCTATATTCTGGCATTTGATACAGCGAAGTCATAATTCCTGGCGCTTCAGCCAAATCATCAATTGTTTCGAAAAGAGGTACAATATCCAATGGCAACTGCTTCTCTTCTTTTCCGACCGTTAACTTTGCCAGCTTATAAACTTCTAATAAATGCTTTCTAGACTGACAGTTTGAGATGATATATCGATGAAGTGCATCTTCTCCATTCGAGTTCTGCACTGTTCTGATCACCCCAAATGTCTTTAACATTTCAATGTGAAAATCATCTTGAAACTTCTCTAAATCTGGGAGACTTTCAACCCCCATGATTTGCTCTATTTGATCGTCCTCAGTTTCTTTCCAATTGATCCCCTGAATAGAAAATATTTCCTCCCAAAGACTATCATGTTTTCTACTGTCCTGACGAGCATCCATGTAGGCAAAGTGTAAACCGAAAATTTTCACTTTTAGGATAAACTGATCCAAAACATCCACAAACATGGAATTATGGTATTGAATTAAAGAATCCCTCACTTCAATAAGGTCATCCAATAACTGCTCTTTTGAGGTGTAAACAGCTTGATCTTCGAATAGAGTATTATAGATATTGCGCTCTATTGTCAGAACTTTATCTTCCACATGTTTGAAAGTCAATCTTCTTTTGATCTTCCTTAAATCTCTGTAATAACACCTTAATATCCATTTCTGAAGTCTTTCAGCTACCTTAACAGTAGTTTCATGAGTCACAAATGGATTTCCATCTCTATCTCCTCCTGGCCAAAATCCGATCTTCAATAATCCTGGGTTGTCCCAAGTATGAAGCGGAATATCTAAACTGGAGAGTAAACGGATCATGATGTCCGAGATACTTTGGTAAAATACATTTTCCAAAAACCAGATCAAGCTGACCGCCTCTTCATAAGGGCTCGGCTTCTCTCTATTGATAAATCCGGTTTTACCCAACTGCTTTAACAATAGGTTTATTTTTCCGATATCATCTGATCTAATCGCATTTTCTAGATCTGTAATAATCCCCAAAACGCTACCCGGATAAAACTGTGTTGGGTGAGCAGTTAAAGTTAATCTTACAGAGAACGACTTCAATTTTTCAATCAAAGCTTCTCTTTTATGATCATTATCTGCACGATCTATTAATGCCTTGATCGATCCTTTTCCTGAAAGATCGTTTATCTTCTCATAAGCGGCGTCTTCAATGGAGTCAAACAAAACGACTTGTCGCTCGACATATTGAATCATCTTAAAAAGAAGATTATTTTGTTCGGTTTTTGAGTTTCCAGCCATCATCTCCTCAAAAAATCCATGAATGATTTCTTTTGGAGTCAAACCATTTTGAAAACCTTTTTGACAGGCTGTGCCAAGGATTGGCAACAAAGTACCTGTCCTATAAATGTCATCAAATGGAAGATCTAAAAATAGACTGTTGTAAATTGTAAATCGCTTAGCGACTTCGGTATCATAGGTTTTATGCATTAGGGTTTGTTTTTTTTAAAGCATACTAAATTAAAAAAAATTCTATGTTTTACCCAATTATTTGCCTATTCAATAACAGAAAAGGCAAATCGTTTAATTATTTCCATTTTATTTGAGAAAATTCAAAATATCAAGCAATAATTAAACATCCGATAATTTCCTATCTTCCCATTATGAAAATACTAATAGCTCTTGCTTCAATCACATTGCTTTTTACAGCTTGTTCAAAACCCTCTGAAAACAAAATGACCAAAGCCCCCAAGAACTATTTATTTTTAGTAGGAACTTATACTGATGGGCCTCAACAAGGACTTAATATACTTAGATTTTCGCCAGAAGAAGACTCTATTTCCGCTAAAGTTTTAAGCCCAGACATCCAAAACCCCTCTTTTGTCATTGCTACTAGAGATGCAGATAGAGTTTTTACCCTAGAGGAAACTGCTGGAGAAGGAGGTGGTGATATTGTCAGCTTTAGTTTTGATAAAAATACGATGAAACTGAACATGCTTTCCAAAGCTTCTTCAGGAGGGGATCATCCATGCTATATCGGAATGTCCCCAAATGAGAAGTTTATAGCCGCAGCCAATTACACCGGAGGCAGCCTTAGCATTCTATCTAATGAACCTGATGGAACATTGAAGTTACTTCAAACCATACAACATGAAGGAAGTAGCATTAATGAGGCAAGACAAAATTCTCCTCATGTTCATAGTACAGTTTTCAACCCCTCAGGAGATCGTCTATTGGTAGCTGATTTGGGAACAGACAAAATCTATAATTATAAAGTTTCCCCTGAAAGCGATACACTTCTTTCATTGGTAGCTGAGTATGATCAAAGCCCTGGTGATGGCCCTAGACACTTGACATTTTCCAATGATGGAAACACAGTCTTTGTTGTACAAGAGCTTACAGCTATGCTAGAAATTTATGATTTTAAAGAAGACACATTCACTTTAAAACAACGCCTTTCTTTATTGGATGAAGGATTTACAGGAGATGTAGGAGCGGCAGAAGTGCGAGTTACTCCTGACGGACAAAATGTTTATGCCTCCAATAGAGGTGACGCCAATACCATTTCGGTTTTTCTAAAGAACGCCGGTGGAGAATATGAGCGAATTCAAAACATCCCCTCGGGTGGAATTATGCCTAGAAATTTTAATTTCACTAAAGATGGTGAATACCTATTAGCCGCACACCAAGCAAGCAATGATGTGGTCGTATTCAAGAGAAATCCAGAGGATGGCAAGCTTTCAAAGACCCCTTGGAAAGTGGAAATCAATAAACCAGTATACTTATTTCAATTACCTGATTAAGAAGGTTGCTCCCAGAAAATTTTCGGATTATAGTTAATCTGCCCACTGCTTACCATAAGGGGAGATGCTAGATTATTTTCAAATAATTTTCCGGTACCAAGACCCTGGGGCAAGTCAGGCTTATATTGACTAGTCAATTGAGTAATCGCATTCAGCCCTACATTACTTTCCAAAGCGGAAGTCATCCACCAGCCAATTTCTCTCTCCTCGGCCTCTTGAATCCACTCCCGGGCCTCTTTAATGCCTCCTAGCAAGCTTGGCTTAAGAATGATGAATTGCGGTTTTATCTGATCTAAAAGCAATCCCTTTTCTTTCACGCCGATCAACTCTTCGTCTAATGCGATAGGTAATGGAGTCTGAAGGCATAATTCCGCCATAGCATCAACTTGTCCGGCTACAATTGGTTGCTCAATACTATGAAGTGATAATGAAGAGAGTCTTTGTAATTTCCCAAGAGCTTCATCTGGGGCAAAAGCTCCATTCGCGTCCACACGCAAAGTCACCTCTTCCGGCCCATAATTAGATCTGATGTATTGAAGAAGCTCCAGCTCTTGCCCAAAATCGATCGCTCCGATCTTCATTTTTATACAAGCAAAACCCTCCTCCAACTTTTGATCTATTTGATCCTTCATAAATCCCTCATCCCCCATCCAGATAAGTCCATTGATCGGCAAGGGTTTTAAATGATCAAAAAAATCATTTTTCAATATTCGCTTAATCCCACCGTTTAATAAATCTAAAACTGCTGTTTCGAAAGCAAATCTGATACTTGGTAGGTTAAAAGGAACCTCTTCAGAAATAGCCTTTAAAATGGACAACTCATCTCTTCCCCAATCAAGTTTGCTTAGTTTAGCCAAATAGGCACATAGAATTTCTTCAAAATCTGGTCTATCGTCAGGACTCAGTTTCACCAAGGGAGCGGCTTCCCCCCACCCAATAAATTCTGGCTTATCTTTTTGAAATGCTTTTATCCAGAAAACCTCTTTTGATTTCAATACTCCTCTAGAGGTTCCAGCATCAAATCGGAAGATTAAATTTCTTTTGATATAGTCAAATTGAATTTTCATGAATTATTATAGAAGCAGGATGACAAAACAGGAAATCCTTGGACAAAACCTATATTTGCAGTCAAATCAGCAAAATGGCTATGAAAATCCCTGAAATTGATTTAAAAGCATACGAATATACATTACCAGAAGATAGAATCGCCAAGTTCCCGCTTGAAAAGCGAGACTCTTCAAAGCTTTTGCTTTACAAAAATAAATCAATCCAGCATTTACAGTTTTACAATATCCCCGAATTAATCCCCTCAGAAAGCCTTTTGGTGTACAATGACACCAAGGTAATTCCTGCTAGATTAATCTTTCAAAGAGTCACCGGTGCCCGAATAGAAATTTTTTTACTTCAGCCAGTAGCACCAACTACGGTTATTCCAGAAATCATGCTTGCCAAGCACCCAGTAACTTGGGAAACAATGATAGGGAATGCTAAAAAATGGAAAGAAGGAGAAACGCTTCATGGTTTGGTAACCCTAGGTGATAAAAACATCAAGTTATCCGCCCAACTGGTAGACAAGAATCAAAGACGGGTCACCTTTTCCTGGGACGATCCAGAAATTTCTTTTGTGGATGTAGTTGAAGGAAGTGGAGAAGTACCACTCCCTCCTTATTTGAATAGAAAGCCTGTAGAAGATGATAAAAACAGGTATCAAACCGTTTATTCAGAAAAAGAAGGTGCGGTAGCAGCTCCTACAGCTGGATTGCATTTCACAAATGAAATCCTTTCAAAACTTAAAGAAAAAGGGGTTCAAACGGAACAAGTTACACTTCATGTCAGCGCTGGAACTTTTCAACCTATTAAGGCAGAAAAAATCACTGAGCACCCTATGCACAGCGAGCAAGTTCATATTCCAATAGGTGCGATAAAGAACTTCATCAAACATGCAGGGCAAATCATAGCCGTTGGTACCACATCTGTCAGAACTTTAGAAAGCTTGTATTGGTTTGGGGTAAGGCTTATTAGAAAGGAAACGCTAGAGTTTTTTATCCCAAAGCTATATCCATATGAAAACATTGAAAACCTCCCCTCTTCTGTTGAGGCATTTCAATCAATTCTAGAACATATGGAAAAACACAATCTGGACACCTTGGTAGGTTCAACGGAAATATTCATTTTTCCTGGTTATCAATATAAAGTAGTCAAGGGACTTATTACTAATTTTCATCAGCCCGGTTCAACCTTAATTTTACTGATCGCAACTATCCTAGGAGATGATTGGAAGAAAGTATATGAGGAAGCTCTAAACAATAACTATCGATTTTTGAGCTATGGGGACAGTAGTTTACTTTGGATTGATTAGTTTAGGATGAAAGCTATTTCCAAATCTCTTGATTTTTCATGAAGCCTTTTCACAAGTATTTACTTCTAATTTTGGCAATAAATTTTGCCTGCAATGAAAATGAGGAGCCTCGTGAAGGTTTTGGAAAACTTACTATTTTGGGTGTTGAGCTTAGTAAAAACTTAAGCGCAAACAATGGAAGGATTAATGCTGATAAAATTTGGAAACATTCCTATGTAGAGAAATTTGACCTTTCTTTTGAACATCAAAATGGAGAAACATTCCAACTTTCTATCAACCCAAACAACTTCGAAAAAACCTATTCTCTAGAGCTTCCTTTAGGCAATTATATCGTCAAAGCAGATCAAAGTGGTTCAGAATTATCAGAACTTTTGCCCTTGAAAACAGAGACGACACTAGACTTGGCAAATAAACAACAAGATTGGATCTTACCTGTTGGCTCTGATTATGGATTGATAAGTATTTCCAATAAAAACCTTGATGGAAAACCTACTATTTCCTCTCACCCAAGCAGTGATTTCTTCAATAGATCAGAAGACTATTATATCTACATTAAAAATGGAGTAGCGTTAGATATTAATCTCCCGCTTTCTAACCCAAGTCATTCTTTTCATGTTTTAAAGTCCTCTAAAAGTTACACTCACCAACAAATACAGCTTTTAAAAAATGGCGAAGCCAGTGAAGATTATTTAAGTGATGACTTTGAAAAAGAGGAAGAAAGAATCAACCTGGACAATGAGAACAAACCGCTGAATTTAAGTCCGCTCATTATCGGGGAATTAGGCTCCCAGGCAATAGAAAGTTCAGGAATCGAATGGATTCAAGGGCGTTTATTTTCGATTAATGACAGTGAAAACGAAGCGAAAATTCAGGAAATAAATCCTGAAAATGGAGAGGTAATCCGAGAAATTGAAGTCACAAATGCCTCCAATATTGACTGGGAGGAACTTACAGTATATCAAGACCATCTGTATATAGGTGACTTTGGAAATAATCTTGGGATGAGACAGGATTTAACCATTTTAAAAATACCTATTTCAAATCTATTAGCTTCAGATAATACAATAGCAGATAAGATTCACTTCAACTTCTCTGATCAAACTGATTTTAATGTTAATGGGAATTTTGATTGCGAATCATTTTTCATTTTCAACAACCAATTTCACCTTTTCTCTAAAAATACGGCAGATGGAAAAACCAAGCATTATACTCTCCCATTAAATGGAAGCAGTCAAATAGCAACCCTACTAGAGAATTATGATGTACAAGGACTGATTACCTCCGCAGACATAAGTGAGGATGGTACTAAAATCGTGCTTCTTGGATATGAGGATAAAGGTCTCAATTCAAAATCTTTCATTTGGTTGATTTCGGAATTTACCGACACCAAGTTCTTTCAAGGTAAAATTAGAAGAACCTTCTTAGGTAGTCCTGCTAAATTCTCCCAGACTGAAGGAGTTGTTTTCTTTACAAATGAGGAGATCTATATTTCTGGAGAAGAAATCAATTTTGGAGGTTTGTATATTCCGCCAAGACTTCTAAAAATGAATGTTGAAGGCCTTTTTTAATCAAAAGCCCCTACTTTTTTTGCATTGTTTCTTATCACTTCATCCAGCTCCTTAGCAAGGGGTTTCAAATAAGAGAAATACTTCTGATTCTCTGTGTCTAGTTGCTGAGGATCAATTAAATCTAAAAGTCCCATCATAGAAGAAAGTGGAGACCTTAGGATATGAGAAGGTTTCATTGCAACCTCACGAAGGGCATTATTTTCCTTTTGTAATGACATGAGCTTTTTGCCCCACTCAGATAAATCCAATAAGTGAATCATAGCAAAACTATCTCCATCAATTTCTGATTGTATAAGGCTAATATTTACTTTCCAAAAGCCGAAATCGCTAGAATTATTTTTCAATCTTAGGTCAAACTCAGAAGGTTGCTGCTCACAAAAAACTTCAGCAACTTTTTCTAATAATTTACCTACAGCCATTGATTCATTTTCAAAACAAAGTTTTGCGCCTTCCTCCAAGGATTTACCAAACCATTCTTGTCCTAGAAGTTGACCCTCTTCATTTAATTGAACAAGCGTCAAATCCTTTTTCACTAACCAAACAGAGCCAGGAATAGCTGCTAATTGACTTTCATTAAAAGGCTTCTCCATTTTAATTTTGTCTGTTTTTTTCATCTCCGGCATTAAAAAAAGCTGATTTCCTGATTTTTGATAAATTAATAAGGAGGAAAATACTTCCCCGTTTTGACAATTTTTTAAGCGTATGGCACAAGGAGTTTTATCTCTTTTGTACCGATTCAATTTTTCTAATTGAGCTACATCTACTGGCACTAAAACCTCACTAAAAAAAGCTAAGTTTTGTACCATATCTACATCCACTTCCAGCCATCCTCTAACTTTTTCATCTAATGACAAAGTTTGTAGCCTTTCGTCTAAAACTACACTTCCAAAATCCAACAAATCACTAAGGCTATGCCAAGGTGTTTCATATTGAAGCATCTTGAAATCTACTCCTAAGCCAAACACTCCCAAAATATCCATCTCAGGGGTTGTTATGACTGAAAACTCCCACCAAACAGGCAAGACCTTCTCTTTACCTACCAAACTCAATAATAATTGGTGCTTTGACTTTGGTGATGAAAGCATATTATCAAACTCCACTTCAAGTGATGCTTGCGATTCCCTGTTCAAAGCCTCCAACAAGCATTTTTTCTTTGACACTTCAACAGTATCAATGAAGCGCTTATTTGAATTCAATACATTTCCCTCAACATCTAAATGAACCAGATAAAAATGCTCTGATTCCATCAAAATCTCCGGAATAAGATTTTCTATATTCTCAACACAAATCACAAGCTCTAGAAGATGGTAGGTGACAACTTCAAGTATTTTGACTCGAAATATTGACAAAATTATCCACTAAAAAAAGGGGCTAGTTATGAAATTAAATACTCAAAATCATTCATTTTCAGACGATTATTCGTTCTACTCTATTAAAAAGTCGGTGCATCAATAAAAAATGCTTTTCATCCCTGAAAAGCATTTTAAAATAATTTAAATATTTTTTAAAATATTATGCTGTAACTAACGTTTCGAAGTCAAAATCTGAATATTCAATCTCTTTCACCATCAGAATCAGGGCATTGGCAAATTCCTGCTTGCAGGCAAAAACCTCAAAAGGATAATCCGAATTACCAGTATATTTAATCAGGCTTGACCCAAAAAAGCGTTGTAGTTCCTCCTGAGAGTTAGCTTTTATCAACACGCATCCCGTTTGCTCCGCGGAACCTTCGATTAAAAAATTACAGTTTTTCGTTTGAATTAGCATCTTTAAATATGTTGAATAAGCAAATGTAGAGAAGCGAATCAGCAATAAAAATACCCAGTACTGGGTATTTTTTAAATATTCAATAGCAATGCTAAAAATTATTTCTTTTGATAACCAGTATTTTAACAAAAAAGTATCGACAATTTAATTTCTAAGCCGTTTAGACTTGTTATAATCTTAGCAATTGATTTATATTTGCAACGCATTTGGGAATAGGAAGAAAGTCTCTGCGATTTTCTCCACCAAAATCTAAATGTAAGTTGAGCAAGTCACAAATCCACGATAGTTATCGGGACAGCAGCTTGCTAAACATAAAATAGAGAGTTGGGTGAGTGGCTTATCCACGATAGTTATCGGGACAGCGGCTTGCTAAACATAAAATAGAGAGTTGGGTGAGTGGCTTATCCACGATAGTTATCGGGACAGCGACTTGCTAAACATAAAATAGAGAGTTGGGTGAGTGGCTTAAACCAGCAGTTTGCTAAACTGTCGTACGGGTCAAACCGTACCGGGGGTTCGAATCCCCCACTCTCTGCCATTAAAAACCCTAATTCAGTTAAAATCAACTAGTTAGGGTTTTATTTTTTAGATCAGAAGCGAATTCATCTAATTTTTAGAAATTAGGTTCATTTATAAACCACAACTATTCATTCATATTTCAAAGTCTCGTACCATCCGTACAGTACGAGGGGTACGAACCAACCTTCAGTTTAGAAAACTATTGCTTTTCCTAAAATCCCGAGGAGTGTAACCAGTGATCTTTAAAAAAGCAGCGTTAAACCGACTGATGGATTGAAAACCACAATTGAAAGCAAGCTGGGTGATCGGAAGATCCGAAGTAAGTAATAACCGCTGTGCATGTGAAATGCGCTCTTCGGTAATGTACTCACTTAAGGTTGTTCCAAAAGTTTTTTTAAAGATAGTATTGGCATGATCCGGATGCAGTTCTACGGCTTTTCCTATATCAGATACTTTGATGGGTTCTGTATAATGTTGAGCAATAAACATAGCAATTTTTTCCACTTGGTTGGCTTCTTTGATATGTGAAGTAGAAATACTTTTGGAAGTGCTTGGAATATATTCATATGCCATTCTATTCACACGCCCTTGAACTTCCAACAAGGCAATTTTAGGATTTTTCTTTTCCTGAAAATCATCGAACCAACGTTTAAAGTTGGTTTCATCTACAGAAGAATAAATAGGATTGGCCTCAGAAATAATTTCTCCATTCAAAATTTTTTCAACAAAGCTTGCCGGTAATTTCCATTCCAAAAAAACCGAAAAGGGGACAGTACAAACGTAATATGGAAGTCCGGCTTCGAAAGCTACTATTTGATGAGGTGTCAGAGCCCAAAATAAAGTGAATCTATTAGCTGGAATTTTAATTTTCTTTCCTTGAAATAGATAGGTAATCCCTTCTTCAGGGAAAAAATTAATTTCTATTTCATTATGGCGATCAGGTCTGTGCATTAGATTAGGCAACCACATTTCACAGGAAAAACCATAAGGTTTAAAAACACTTCTCTTCTCGTCAAAACGTCTTATCATCTCGGAATTCGATAGATTATTAGATAAATTTAGGTGGTTTTTAACTAAATGCGAGAATAATTTTACCCCAGTAAATATAGATTGAATGTTTTTAATAAAATCTAATAAAGAAGTTGAGGTGAAATGAAATTCAATGAGAGTATACTATCAAGTTTAGCGGGGATATTCATTTTTGCAGCTATTACGGGCTGCAACGAACAACCAGTGGAATCCGCCAAACCTAGAGTAATAATAAGTTCGGACATAGGCGGAACTGATCCTGATGATTTCCAATCGATGATACATTTATTAATGTATTCAGACCGAATCGAGCTGGAAGGATTAGTTTCATCGCCTTTTGGTGATGGAAGAAAAGAGGACTTTATAGATATGATTGATATCTATGAAAAAGATTATAATCAGCTCCTCTCCCATGCTCCGGAACTCCCAACTCCAAATTCTCTGAGGGCAATAACCAAGCAAGGCCAAAAAGATGCGGCCCCGTTCAAAGGTTATACAACTCCTACTGAAGGTTCGGAATGGATTATTACCTGTGCAAAGAAGAAAAGTGAACAGCCACTTTGGGTGTTGGTTTGGGGAGGAATAGAGGATCTGGCTCAGGCCTTACATGATGCTCCTGAGATCAAAGAAAACATAAAGGTTTATTGGATCGGAGGTCCTAATAAGAAATGGAGTATCAATGCATATTCTTATATCGCAGAGCATCACCCTGACCTCTGGATGATCGAGGCAAATGCAACGTATAGAGGTTGGTTTATGGATAATGAATCCCCGGATGAACTGAAAGGAGATGCTTATTATGAAAATTACATTCAGGATCGAGGTGAGTTGGGCAAGGATTTCATCAAGTATTATGATGGGAACATTAAAATGGGCGATACGCCTTCACTCGTTTATCTAATGAATGGGGACCCCAATGATCCTACCGGAGAAAGTTGGGGAGGAAGTTTTGAAAAGATCGATCGTAGTTCCAGAAATGTATTTATCGGTGGAAGTACAGTGCAAGACACAGTGGCGGCATATTCCACAATTGAGTGGAGATTTGAAGGCCCAGAACTCAGCGTTCCCGAAGACTCTGTAGTTTTCAACATAGAGGTCCAGAATCAGACCTGGCCTGGATATTATCTAGGAAATGGGACTTATGGAGTGAAGTATTCTTCTAAAAAACCAGAACATGGATCCTATAAAACCAGCAGTTCCATTCCCGAAATTGATGGGTTGGTAGGAGCGTATATGAGTACAATTCCATGGCCGGGAAAAGCAACGGCAGATGATTATCAACTTGGACCGAACTGGTACAGTGATAGGCAAAATCCAGCACTTTATATTGAAGATCAGCAAGGGGCAAAAACCATCTCAAAGTACAGAAAGGAGTTCTTGATGGATTGGGCAAAACGGTGGAAATGGCTGGAAAAGTAAATTCTTTGCTCACAAGTTCAGAAGCACAATGCGGTCAAAATGCTAGCGTTAACCAAATCCCACTAGACCTTATCTCATTACTGGGCGAAAAGCGGATTTACAAAGTTTCAATTATTCAAATTCAGAGAACTAACAATACACCCAACACATGAAAAAAATCATTATAATATCCATTTTGAGCATGATTACTTTCATTTCAGCATTTTCTCAGCAACTTGCTTTTCCCACTGCTGAAGGATACGGAAAATATTCGAAAGGTGGCCGCGGAGGAGCAGTGTATGAAGTTACCAATCTGAATGATAGTGGAGAAGGGAGTTTGAGAGCTGCGGTCGACGCTAAAGAACCACGAACTGTAGTCTTTAGAGTTTCCGGAACGATAGACCTGGAAAGCCCTCTACGTATCAAAAACCCCTATATTACCATAGCCGGCCAAACGGCACCTGGAGATGGGATTTGCATTAAAAAGAACCCCATATTGATCGGTACTGATCATGTAGTCATCCGATATTTGAGAGTAAGGCTTGGAAATGAATCCGGTGATGATACCGATGCAATCTCCAGTAGATATAACAAGCATCTAATTTTAGACCATATTTCCGCCAGTTGGAGTGTCGATGAAACCATGTCAATCTATCATAATGACAGTATTACAGTCCAGTGGAGTATTATTTCCGAAAGCATGTACAATTCCAATCACATAAAAGGATCTCATGGTTTCGGAGGAATTTGGGGGTCAAATTATAGTAGCTATCATCATAACCTGATTGCACATCATAGTAGCCGAAATCCAAGAATGGCTTCAGGTTCTGGTTATACAGACTTTCGAAATAATGTAGTCTACAACTGGGGATTTAATAGTACATACGGAGGAGAAAACCAGCAAGTTAATAATCCAGAATTTGCATTTTCAACTATTAACATGGTTGCTAATTACTACAAACCAGGACCTGCAACAGAACCTGGTGAACTTCAATATAGATTAGCCAACCCAAATATGCGCGATTCAACAAGTGACTTTGGCAAATGGTATATAGCTGATAATGTGATGGAAGGAAATGCAAATGTCACTTCCAATAATTGGGACGGTGGAGTTCAGCCTCAAGGAGGGGAAGAAAACCTGAAATTCGTCAAGCTTGAAAAATCATGGGATGCTATGCCTATTCATCAACAAACCGCAGAAGTAGCCTTTAACCTAGTTCTTGAGAATGCTGGTGCAATATTACCTAAAAGAGATGAAGTGGATACTCGGATAGTCAATGAGACGAAAGGCGGATTTGCTACTTACGAAGGTGCTACCTATAGGCAAAAACAAAATTTAGCCGACCCTTCTAAAAAGTCAGGAATTATAGATACTCAAAACGATGTTGGCGCTTGGCCTGAACTGATGAGTTTGCCAGCACCAAAAGACTCCGACCACGATGGAATGCCCGATGCATGGGAAAAAGCAAATAATCTAAATCCCCAGGATCCGGAGGACCGAAATCTGCTTCAAGAAGGATATACTATGCTGGAAAAGTATTTGAATTCAATCAAATAGTAACTGATCAGGAAAGCTAAAACACCTGATCAAACCCAAAATAAATTTAAATTAAACCTGTGACTCTTCAACTCCCCTGAGGCTCTTCAAATCATGAAAAAAGTAAATTTTTCCATATTTCTAATATTACTCCTCTCTAATAATCTTTTTGCACAGCAAGGCATAAAGAACACTCCTCCAAAGCCGAGAATTGTAGTGCTTACAGATGTTTCCACTTGGGAAACAGACGATAGTGAATCTCTCGTTCGATTGATGGCACATGCAGATCTCTTTGAAATTGAAGCCTTGATTTTCACGACTGGTTGGAGTTTAGATAAAACACGGGCTGATTTTATGGACTTGATCCATGTTGCCATCGATGCTTATGAGAAGGACTTGCCAAATTTGATGAAGCGCTCCAATCAGCAAGGCTTTTTATCCGATGAATCTCATCAAAAAATAGGCTATTGGCCAAGTCCAGACTATTTGAGAAGTGTCACCATGTTTGGAAGTGAAAACCGTGGATTAAAATTTATAGGAGAAGGCAATGAATCTGCAGGAAGCGATTTTATTATCCATCTGGCAGACGAAAATGATGATAGACCACTTTGGATTACGGTTTGGGGTGGTGGAAACACACTTGCCCAAGCAATTTGGGATGTGAAACAAACTCGCTCTGAAGCTGAACTGAAGGCCTTTCTTCACAAAACCCCAACCTATGCGATTACCGATCAGGATCGGGATCAAAAAACGCCATATGATATTAGTTCTCATTTCTGGATGAGAAAGGAATTTTCTGATGCGCTTTTATTTATATGGGATGAATCTGACTGGAGATTTCAAAATGGAAAAGGCAGGAAAAATTGGGAAGCCTATGCTGAGCATATTCAGAGCCATGGAGCTTTGGGAGCCGTTTATCCCAAATACAAATATGGCGTGGAAGGAGACACACCAGCATTTTTGTATTTGCTGCCAAATGGTTTGAGCAACCCTATGCAACCTAGTCAGGTGAGTTGGGGTGGATATTCTACTTTCCAGCTCAGTGAAGATGGGGAAACCATGGCATATACAAACTTCAAAGCACCTGAATATGATATATCAAATAAGTATTTGGAGCATTTCTATCCAGCCACTTTCAATAATTTCGCTGCTCGAATGGATTGGGCAAAAGATGGTACTGGAAATCGGAATCCAAATGTGGTGATCAATAAAAATGAAGGAATTGAAATCATCATACAAAAAGTTAAACCAGGAAAGAAAGTTTCTTGGGATGCATCGAAGTCCTCTGACCCAGAAGGAGATGCTTTAACATTCAGTTGGTGGACAATTCCTGAAGCCGGAACTTACAAAGAAGACGTCATCATAGAAGGAAATGATTCCAGAAAAGCAAGTTTAACCGTTCCAGAAGATTTTGCGGGAAAGACTTTACATATCATCTGTGAGGTAACAGATTCAGGATCTCCAAGACTCACTAGTTATCGCAGAATAATAATTGAAGGTAAGTAAACCATTAAATATTTATTTATATAAAACCTTCTTTACTCATTTACACTTTTAAACTCAACGGATATGAACCCTATCCGTAAACTGATGTATTAGTAATTCAAAAACACTTCCGATTATGTAGTCAGTAATAAAATTTTTTTGGAACTGTATTCATCAGCTATATTGCTTTGATGGGAGCCTTGGGAGCGGAAAATCCCTTTCCTCTTTTTGCTGTAGCCTGGGTATATGGATCATTTACATCCTGAGTTTGCGGTCAAAAAGAAAAAAGGAATTGGACAAGGAGAGATTGATCCGAGAGATCTTGGATAAACTTTATAACTATGAAAGTGGAATAAAAATAACCCCAAAATCACTACCATTTCAAATTACTTTTATCTAGCTTTTATTCCATTAGTATGGAACCATTTGAAATTTAAGCTTGTCCAAATAGTAAAGCCAGTGCAAAGGTCAAAGTGAAAGTCAACATTAAAACTAAAAATGTATTCAGACCTGAAATCCACCTCTTTTTCTTAGGAGCATTCCATCTAGTCCCAAAAATTATTGGTTTTCCAGTTCTCAGTTCAGTTAGATAGTTCAAAAGCCAAAAGGCAACTAGAAAACTAAAAGGCATAAATAAAAAAAATGCCCCGATGTAGTAGCCTATCAATCCAATTCCTAAAGTCAATAGAAATTGTTTAAGAAAATAATTGGCATCTCTAAGTTGGTTATATGGCTGTTTACCTATACGTTCAGAAAATTTCCCTTGAATGAAATAAAAGCAATATCCAACCCCAATTAAACATGAGGAAAATAAAACGATATTATAAGAATCGTGAAAATATTGCATCTAATTATAAAGTCGAAAAATTGTTATTTTAATCCATATCCCTTTTCCCTTTAATATATTATTCTCTAAAAACGTTAATAATTTTCCCAAAATGATATTTTTTTTCAGCTTACTTCAAAAATCATAGCTCCATCATCAGCAAATAAGAACTCATAGATTTTCCATGTTTATCCAAAGTTGATGCACTGGTAACGCCTCCTTCTAAAGCATCGTAAAGAACAAAGTTCAAGGCGCCTAATTGAGGTAATTCATATCGGATCACATCCCCTTTTACCCGTTCACCAAACCAGTCTTTTACTTTATCTGCTGTCACCTTTTGGAGGACCAAATCAAAATTGGATTTATCGTAAACAATCAATGAAATATTGCTGATGTTTCCTTTATCTCCAGTTCTGGAATGCGCTATTTCCCAAAGTTTCATATCAATCAATGGTTTGGTAAATGATCTTGGTTTTTACTTCTTTTTTGGGCATAAGGACGGAGGCAATAGAAATCAACTCACTCAATTTCTGAGTTGCTCCACCGCCGCCAGCAGGTCCGTTGGTATAAAGCGCTTCCACTTCTAATCCTATTTTTCTGGCTTCTGAAGCATTGATAGACTTTCCTGCCACACGTATCCTTATTTCAGAAGGCTCTGCTATTACACTAGATTGAGTTATAGTATTGAGTGAATTAACTCCAATCATTTCAAATCTTAAGTCAGAAAGTTCTTTACTCACCAACCTCTTTTGAAGAATTTCGATTGCCAGCTCAGCACGCTTCAAACAGTTTACGCCTCCATAACTAATTTCACCTTCTCCCAAAAAACCATTTCTGTAACCCACACTTACTTTATAAGTTTCTGTGGCCTGATTTCCAGTGCCTCCTATGAAAGCAACTTTATCTTTTCCCAACTCCTGAAATTCTACTTTCGAAAAATCTGCGGTACAGTCTGGGGTAAAATATTTCTTTGGATCATGGATCTCATAAAGCATTTGTTCTGTACATGTAGCAGTATTCACCACACCTCCAGATCCTGGTATTTTGGACACAAAACCATCTCCAGATTCATTCACCTCGACGAAGGGAAAGCCAACATTCCATAGCTCTGGAACATCCTTTACGCCAGGGTCAGCGAAATATCCGCCACAAACCTGAGCTGCACATTCCAATAAATGACCTATCAATGTCCCTTTTCCCAATTTGACATAATCTTCCAAACTCCAATCAAATTCGTAAATCAATGGCGCCAAAAATAAGGAAGGGTCAGCAACTCGTCCAGTGACTATAATATCTGCACCGTTTTGCAAAGCTTCTACAATTGGCAATGCTCCCAAATATGCATTGGCAGAAACAATATTTTCTTTAATTGAAGATAAAGGTTGACCAGTTTCTAGAATTAATAAATCATCCTGACCTTTTATTTGCTCCAACACATCATCCCCAAATACTGCTGCAATTTTCATCCCTTTCGCACCGGCTTGCTTAGCCAATTCAGCTATTATTTTCGCTGCTTTTTCGGGGTTGGCTGCTCCCATATTGGTGATGACTTTGATCTTGTTTTTATAGGCCAATGGAATGACTTTTTCCATCCTATAGTTAAGCAAATGATTGTATCCTTTGTCAGGGTCTATTCTTTTTTGCTCTTGTGCGATGGCAATTGTTCGTTCGGCCAAGCATTCAAACCCAATGTAATCCAGTTTCCCTTTCTCCATCAATTCGAGGGCAGGTTCCAACCTATCCCCTCCGTATCCTGCTCCGCTTCCAATTCTTATCTTCTTCATATTCTTAAAAGGAAATAGCTCCAACTAAAAGAGCCACAATCAATATTATCATACTTACCAGAAAAGCATAAGGTATCGTTTTACGCTGATGATCTGCCAAGTCAACTCCTGTCAATCCAATTAACAAAAAAGTTGCACCAGTTAATGGGCTTACAGGAAAACCAGTAGTCATCTGTCCCATTATTGCCGCCCTTCCTACTTCTATCCCAGAACCTCCAAACTCCACGGCTGTCGAGGACAATAAGGGTAAAATCCCAAAGTAGAATGAATCAGGATCGAAAAGAAGACTCGCAGGCATAGCTAATACCCCAGTGATCACCGCCAAATGATTACCTATCCAATTTGGCGTATAGGCTACGGCAGAATCTGCCATAGCGGATATCATTCCCGAACCTTTCAAAATACCAGTAAAACACCCTGCGGCAAATAGAATACTTGCCATCAAAATAGCTGCTTTGGCATGTGCGTCGATTCGTTTGCTTTGCTCCTTCACTTTCGGGTAATTCACTGAAATAGCAATGCAAAAAGCCACCATAAAAATCACGTGTGGTGGAGCTAACCCCGAGACAAGAACTCCAACAGCCAGTAAAATCAGTATAATATTGAACCAAAAAAGCTTAGGTCTTTCCAGTTCGCTGAAAGTATTCTCTTTATCAATTTCAACCTCAGCCATATCACTTTTTCTTTCACTTTTACCCAAGTAAAAAGCGATTAAAAGAACCACAATCAAACCTACTAAAACAGGAATTAACAACGGATTAAATAATTCGGTAACCTCAACTTCCAAAGCCGATGCGGCTCTAATGGTTGGCCCTCCCCAAGGAAGAATATTCATGGTTCCTGCTGAAAGAGCAACAATACAGGCGAGATTAGCCCGCTTCATATTCAGGGCATCATATAATGGAAGGAAAGCCGGAATAGTCACTAAAAAAGTTACCGCCCCTGAGCCGTCCAAGTGGACAACCATTGCCAAAACAGCCGCTGCCACTGAGATTCTTGCAGGATCGTTCCCCGCAAACCCCAACAACTTGTCAATTATTGGTTTGAAGGTTCCTGCATCCGTGAGAACCCCAAAAAACAAAATGGCGAAAATAAACATAACCCCAGTTGGAGCAATGGTTTTAATTCCATCAGTCATGAAGTCCACCAATTCAAAACCAAAACCACCGATCAACCCCATCACTATCGGCACCATAATCAAAGCCACTACAGGAGATGCTTTTTTTGACATCACCAATACAAGCAAAATGACTATGGTTAGGAAACCTAAAAGTGACAACATAGGCTGAGGAATTGGAAAAATTCAGGGATTAAAATTCTAAATATTCATCAAAGAACGGCAATACCTGTTGAGGTATGCGTCCATCCTTAGTGTAAATCCCGCTAGTATGCGTGCCTATGTATTCTTCGGCAAAATGGGTGATTCCTACATTCTCCAGCCGCTGACTAAACATTTTACATTGTATCGTAAATCTGTCTCCGGCATTTCTACCCCAATCCATTTTGATCGCTTTTAGTTTTTGAAGGTTTTCTAAATTATCATCTATCATATGTACCGGCATATTTGCATACCATTTTTGCAAAACATCTTCATGTACGATCAGCTTTTCACCTTGGTATTCAAATGGGAAATCACAATAAAATGGAGGGTTATTAGGATTTGGAGACCATGATCGCCCAAACGCCATCATCACACTTCCAAAATAAGTTTTACCAAGTTCCTCTAGCGTAGTGATGGTAGAAAGCTCTTTGAATGTATTGCTATTGGGACCGTACTCTCTTACAATTGTCAATGCCCCTGGACTAATTGCATACACTGTATTAAATATATCCGGATGATGCATCGCCAACTTTATAGCACCGTATCCTCCCATACTGTGCCCGGTAATCCCCCTGCTTTCTTTGGTAGCAATAGTCTTATAATTTTTGTCCAAATGGGACACTAGATCAAATGCAGTAAAATCTTCCCAGCCTCCAAAATATTCCGAATTGCTGTAAAAGCTTCCACCATAAGAAGTCAACTGATTAGGAATAACTAAAATAAATGGCCGAATTCTTTTCGTTTCAATTGCATAATCCAAAATTTCCTTCATCCCACGCATTTCGTGCGTACCGGTAAATCCATGCAAGAAATAAATCACCGGATACCTAGCGTCACTTTCATGGTAACCTGGAGGGAGATAAACACTGATTTTTCTAGTGGTAGCTTCACCAAAATCGTTTTCCAAATAGGAACTATAAACAGAATCTACCTTGATTTCACCTGTTGTTTGCGAAAAACTAAGGGCCGAAAACCCACAGATGAAAATGAAAATCAGAAGTAATTTTTTCATGGAAATTTGAGATTTATTATCAAGTATAATAAAATTCACCCGGAAATGATCTTTTATTAAAAGGGCAATAATTTATCCCTCATTAATCTTACAAGTACATTGATTAAGAAATGTCAAGCGGACTATATTGATCAAACTTAGATTCATCGACTGGCTTGAAAAGTAGCTGAGAAAACATATAAAGTCCATTTTTCCAAACCTTGAAATCATGCCCACCAGTCTCTAGGTAATAGATATGCGGCACATTATTTTCTGCTAGATATTCATGGGTACGGGAAGAGAATCTGAGCAATCCATCGGCATCTCCACAAGAGATCCAAAGTACTTTCAACATTTCCTTCGCCTTCTCAGGATCTGGCACCAAGACTTGTGGTTCCTTGGTATTGGGAGCAGAGGAAAATCCACCTACCCAAGCAAACTTGTCCAAATTGCCTAGGCCAAAATTAAGAGACTGCCCTCCTCCCATGGAAAGTCCGGCAATTGCACGGTTCTCTCGATCGGTAAGCACAGGGAAGTTTTCTTCCACATAAGGAATCAGGTCATCTAGCAAATCCTTTTCAAATGTCGCAAAGGCCTGAACCTTCTCCGGTGCCATAATATTTCCTCCTTTACTATCATCTTTCATTGCTCTTCCATTCGGCATTACCACGATCATGGGTTCCAGCTTTCCGTCTGCATAAAGGTTGTCAAGAATGATCTCTGGATGTCCTCCCTCCAGCCATTCTTTCTCATCTCCTCCTATGCCATGAAGCAGGTAAAGCACTGGGTATTTTTCATTTTTAGAAAAGCCCGGAGGAGTGTAAACTGTGGCTTTTCTGTCATTCCCCACCGTTTTAGAGTTATAAGTAATGGTCTCAATTTTACCATGAGAAATTCCCTCTCTAGCTTGATCAAAACCAGTTGGGGCCTCCTTTTCTAATTGCTGAGCTTGGAGCAATCCAACAAAAAGGAACAAAAATAGAAATAGGTTAAATGAGCGAGTCATAGGTTTATAGGTTTTTTATTGAGTTTAATTATAGTGATTGGCTACAAGATATAAATTTGTCATTTCATTAGTAGCTGGGCCATTTGTTCGCCGTAGCGTGACCCTAATAAGCGATAACCTGAAGCGGAAAAATGTAATCCATCCGCTATCGCCTCGCAATCCGCTGATGAAATCACGTAGGAATTTGAAATCACCTCAGGAAGTGTAGCGATGATTGGGTTCATGCTGGCACATTTGCCACCTTGTTCAGCACTCACCAGCTCGCCCGCCAAAAGCGGTACAGAATCCGGATCCAAGCCAAGGTCAAATAAAAGATTATCATATACACCTTTCACTTTCTTAGGCCAAGATTGATCCCCTGTATTTGATTCTCCCTGATGAAGTAAAATCCCCTTGATTACCCCATCTTTTTGAGCAATTTTAGCCAATTCAAGTAATCTGCCATAAGGATTCCCATCGTATTGAGCGATCATGCCTTTCATCCATCCGGGAGCAGTTTCAACATAAGATTCGTAATTATCTTTCTCGAAAAGTTCGATTTTACAGCCACCTACAGACACATTGATAATTCCAATTTTTATGCTGTCAGGGAGGCTAGCGGCCAATGTTTTCCCAAAATAATCACCTGGAGTAATACCTGTATTGCATCGAGTTAGAGGGGGAACAGCTGGATACCAATTCCCCATCTCTCGGTTTAAATCTGGACAATCTACTGCTTGAAGTACCTGAAACCGCTCATTTGCCACTGTATCCTGAGGCTCATATTTTGAGTGGCCTTCCATATTAGACTGACCGAAGCTAAGGAAAACGTAAAAATTAGGATCTTGAGCAAAACTCTCAAATACAGTGAGAAATAGCAGCAATGGGATAATAAAAAAGGCAGACCACTTTTTCATATTAGGTTTTTTGGGGATTTAAAAGTTACATAGAAAATCAGATTATTTGGAGACAATCTCATAAATCTCTCCGGCATTTGTATTTAGGTCGTAAACAGAAGTTTCACCAAGATTGGGCGGAATAATTTTAGCTTGTGGAGATACTATTGGATCGGCTGTAACTGGCACCTGATAGAAAGGGTTAGGATTGGAACCACTGGCTTCTTTTAATCCATTTTCAAGTAGCAAGGAATTTGGCACTCTCAATCTTAAGTTTCCTCCGATGTTAGATTTTATTACTAATTTTTCGATTTGCCCGTCTTCCCAATCCAGTTCCACTACTTCAAAACCTCCTTTAGCTCTAATTCCTGTAATACTTCCATCTTGCCAAACATCAGGCAATGCTGGAAGCAAATGAATTTCTCCATTGGCACTTTGAACCAACATTTCAGTAATTCCAGAAGTACAACCGAAGTTGCCATCTATCTGGAAAGGAGGATGCGCATCAAAAAGGTTATTATAAGAACCTCCACCCCCTTGGTTGCTACCAACAGGAGAAAGCTGATTTTGTATTAGTTTGTAGGCATGATTTCCATCAAGCATTCTAGCCCACCAATTGACTTTCCAGCCCATGCTCCAACCAGTAGATACATCTCCTCGTTGGATCAAGGTATTTTTGGAAGCTGAATACAATTCTGGAGTGCGCAGTGGAGAAATTTGATTTGAAGGATATAAACCATATAAATGAGATATATGACGGTGATGGTCATTTGGGTCGTCAATATCATCTAACCATTCCTGAAGTTGCCCATGTTTTCCTATCTGCATAGGAGGCAATTGGTCTCTCATTAATTGAAGGGTATCGGCAAAAGCTTGATCTATTTTAAGTAATTCCGAAGCTTGGATCACAGTGCTAAAGGCATCAAAAACCAACTGATTATCCATCGTGGTTCCAGCATCCAAAGAAGAACCATCATGAGCAGCTGGAGCATTTTCAGGAGAAGTACCTGGATTGACTACCAACCAAGGCTTGTCTGGATGTTCTACTAAAAAGTCCACATAAAACATCGCCGCACCTTTAAGGATTGGATAGATGGACTTCAAGTATTCCATATCACCACTATACTGGAAATGATCCCAAAGATGCTGACTGGTCCAAGCTCCACCTCCACTCCAGATCCCCCAGAATATCGCATCTACCGGACCTGTGATTCTCCAAATATCCGTATTATGATGCGCCATCCACCCTCTGGCTCCATACATCACCCTAGCTGTTTCCTCTCCTGCTTCAGCCATCTCAGAAACCATCTTCAGGAAAGGCTCATGAAGCTCAGCCAGATTGGTTTTCTCTGCAGGCCAGTAGTTCATCTGCGCATTAATATTGATCGTGTATTTGCTGTCCCAAGGGGGTGACATCTCTTTGTTCCATATACCCTGCAAATTTGCAGGCTGGCCACCAGGTTGAGAGGAGGAAATCAACAGATACCTTCCGTACTGATAATAAAGCGATACTAAAGAAGGATCATTGCCTGTCCTAAAGTTTCGTAAACGCTCGTCTGTCGGAAGTTTAGAAGCATCTGTTTCTCCCAAACTTAAACTCACACGATTAAAATAGTTTTGGTAATCAACCAAATTGGTCTTTAGCAAATCATTAAAAGATTGGGTAGTAGCATTTACTAGAAAACCTTTTGCTCTTGAGTTTTCATCCCCTTCCAAATCCAAATAATTATTGAAATTGGTAGCTATGGCAATATAAATCGTGGCTTCATCAGCATTTTTTACCGCGATAGAGGTACCTGTTGATGTAAGTTTCCCTCCTATATTTTTGATTTTAGTAAGACTTTTGAATTTAATTTTTCCTTTTACTCCTTCATGATCTGTTGTGGTCCCAGAAATTGCCAATTCATTATCAGAATTAAGAGCAATAGAAGCATTTGGCTGAGGCGTAGTCATGGATGCTATGAATGAAATCATGCCTGGCTTACTGGCAGTTAGGTGAACTGCGATTACATTTTCTGCAAATGAGGCTATAGCTTCTCGTGTATAGACTACTCCATCAACCTCATAGGTAACTTTTGAAACCGCCCGCTCAATATCCAATTCTCTTCGATAGTTTGTAAATGTAGTATGCCCCTCAAATGCAATATTTAGATCCCCAACAGGCTGGAATTTCTGACCATTTGACTTCTTGGTTTGAATGGTTTTAGAAGCCAATTCCTCAGCTTCCTTTTGCTTACCTTCGAAAATTAATCTTCGGATTTCAGGCAAAGCAGCTAGGGCATCAGGATTATCATTTCTATTAGGTCCTCCAGACCAAACGGTATGCTCGTTGAGCTGGATTAGCTCATTTTCCACATTACCATAGACCATTGCTCCTAATTTTCCATTCCCGATAGGTAGTGCATTGGTCCATACTTCACCAGCTGGTTGCTCGTACCAAAGGGTCAAAGGAGACCTTTCTTGAGCATAACTTTGTAAAGACAGAAGAACTAAAAAATAACAAATCACATTTCTCATAGGATAATATTTTGGGTCAGTAAACATCTCACTTTTCCTGTAAAGGCGAATAGAGACACGTTTGTTAAATGTTAAAATACTGACAATAAATTAGTTGAATACTTTAATTTAAAGATTTGATTCTGAAAAACTTCCATCAAAAATTTCAGATATATTCTTTGAAGATTGGATTGAAACTTTGAAGGAAAGTTTGGTGCCTATTGGAAAAGACTTGTCAAAAGGAAAATCTACTGTCACTCCTTCGAAAGGCTTGATTCCCTTAATTTTTTTATTGGAAACAAAAGCAGTGGCCCCATCTTCAAAAATCTCCACCGACACTATTGCTTTTTTTGAATTTACCTGACCAAAGTTCTCAACGTTGACTCTGACAACACCTTTCTCTTTTAAAATCTCTGGCTTTCTAGCAGAAAGAGTCACCTCATTATAATCCACCCATGGAAGTCTGGAATAACCATAAATCATTCCTCCATTGCGGTCTTTTCCAAGCATTTTTCCCGCAAAATTATCTTTCTTAAAACCATTCCCGTCACCTTCAAAAGTGATTTTCAAATCATCTCCTTTAGCTTTTGAACTCAACACTTTTGACCCTCTTCCAAAATTCACTTCTTCTGGGGCTCCATATCGTAAAGTAGAAAGATCCAAGTCCTTTTGAGGATCGAAACCTGGCTCAGCCTTTACCATTACTTTGACCTTCTTGGTACTCGCTGTTATTTGCTTTTTATTTAGCAAATCCAGTTGCAATCCGACTTTTAATGGGATTCCAATATTTTTAGAGCTGTGGGAATCATTAGGTTTATCCTCATTTTTCAACGTATCTATTACAGCAAAATTTGCTTGGACCGCCCTTCCTAACTCATCCTGCAAAATCTTAATTCGCTCATATTTAAACCAATCTTCCTTGGTTCCATCTTCATAAACAGTGATTCCCGGCATATAAGCTTCTCCTGGGTCGGTTTTCCAATGCACCCCATCTTTGGATCTCTGATAAAATGCAATTCTTCCTAACCAATCGTTGACAATCAAATGGTACTGCACATTGTCTTTCCATATCACCGGATCTTCAAATCTGCCATCCACGGGTGGATATACCCTTTCGTTAGAAACCTGGTTAAAAGTATCCAGACCATCTTTGCTAAACCAAACGCCTCCTCCCCTACAAACCATTAAGTAGGAACCATCCTCTCTCCGTGCAAAAGTCAAATTTGAAAGTCCTTCTATGATTGGCCTGTCTCTCTGGTCAAATTCAAATTTGCCATATTCCCAAGGGCCGTTAAGCGTATTTGACTTATAAAATCCATCTATCACATAGATTACATACTTACCGTCAGCAGTCTTATATGCTTCCGGGTTATGACCTTTCCCTACTTCATCCAACACTTTAAAAGGTCCCATTGAATTATCCGAAACAGCATGAACCACAATAGAATTCGGCCATTCATGATGCCCTTTTGGAGAATCTTCTCTCCATCGACAAACGAATAGGTGAAATTGTCCATCCTCTCCTTCCAAAATGTTTCCTCCCCAATAAGACCATTCCTGTTCCTCTATGCCATTATCCACATACCTGGGCTTTACTGTGGCTGTTCCCCAAGTTTCTGAGGTAAGCTGGCCAATTGGTGCTATAGGTTGAAATAAATCTATAAACTTTCCTCCTGGAACGAGGTTTTTCCACTCTGCAGGCCTGGCTCGTTCTTCAATTTGAGCCCAGCTTTTCGAGTGTGAATAAAAAAATACTCCCACAAAGAATACTAAAAACAACCTTGTAAAATTAACCTGATGCATTTTAATTTTTGGTTATAATTCTACCAAAGCCTTAATCACACCGGTTTCAGGATTCAACCAAGATTGGAAATCATTTTTCACCTGATCAAACCTAACCCTATGAGTGATGTACTTATCCACTGAAAATTGCCCGGAAGCCATAGCGTCTAAAACCTGGTCAAAATCTTCTCTAGTTGCATTTCTACTGCTCATCAATGTTGCTTCACGTTTATGGAATTCAGGATGGGAAAAAGCAATTTCTCCTTTTTGTAAGCCTACCAAAACATAGTTACCTCCATGAGCTATGTACTGAAACCCTTGATTAATCGCCGTCAAGCTACCAGTAGCATCAATTACTGAATCACAAAAATCCCCCTTTGTAATTTCCCGAATGGCTTCAAAAGCATTATTTCCCGCTTTCACCACATGCTCAACATTCCATTCCTTTTGACAGAACTCCAATCTTTTTTCATTGGTATCCATCGCGATTACTGTTGCTCCGGCGATCCGCGCAAATTCCAATACGCCCAGTCCGATTGGACCTGCGCCGACCACCAAAACAACATGCCCCGGCTTTACTCCTGCCCTACTAACTCCATGTGCTCCAATAGCAAATGGCTCCGCTAAGGCGAGCTGCTCAAGGCTTAAACCTTCCTTTTTAACCAAAGAAGGTATGGGCAATGAAACATACTCCTGCATTCCTCCATCTTCATGAACACCAAATACGCTGATATTCTGACAACAATTGGGCTTGCCTTTTTTACAGGCAATGCAAGAACCACAATTGAAATAGGGGATTACAGTCACATCATCACCTTTAAAAATCTCTTCACTTTCTCCAATCTCTATTACTTCTCCTGACAGTTCATGTCCAAGAGTCCTAGGATAAGAGAAAAAGGGTTGGGTACCTTCAAATGCATGGAGGTCTGTCCCACAAATTCCTATTCTTTTGATTTTGACAATGGCTCTTCCTTCAGAAAGCTTTGGCATTTTGCTTTCCAGATATTCAAATTCTCCCGGTGATTTACAGGATAATACTTTCATGCAGTTTTATTCAAATTAAATTCTGATAAATAGTCAGCAACTATACCTTTCTCTTTACAAGCATCCCAGAATGAATCGGAAATTAAAGTATTGCAGTATTCTGCATTTGCTTGAATCCTATGTAAAGAGGAAGAGTTTAGAGCTATAGAATTGACACCCGGTAGTTGGAGAGCAAATTGAATACATGCATGTGCTGGATCGATTTTATGCGTTTCACAAAGTGAGAAGAAATCAATTCTCCATTGATATTTTAACTGATCTCGAACCTCATTTTTATTCATCTTTTGATAATCAAAATACTCTCCTCCCACCAAAAATCCAGAATGAAACACTGCGGAGTTGACAATCCCCACTCCTTCCTTTTCTAACTGATTCATAAACTCAAAAAGCTCTGCAGGATGATCGTAAATCGTCATGCTATTGGCGATCATCACCCAATCCAGCTTGAAATGAGAATGGATTTTCTGGATTACTTCCCAACTTTTAGAACCTACTCCTATGGCTTTCACCTTTCCAGTTTTCTTCAGTTCATCCAGAGCTGCATAGCCTTCCAAAATATCCTGAAAGCGCTTTTCGTAATCTTTTGGTGAAGAAGCTTGATCCAAATACTCATCCGGATCATGGATAGAAACCAACTGTGTTTCAAACCCATTCAATAAGTCATTTCCTTCCTCGAAGCAATTTAATATCCCCTGATAACTAATATCCTGAACAGCATCATGATCCAAATCCTTCCAAACATCCTTTTCAAAGGAGGGTTCCGTTCCAATTAAAGGGGTACGTTTCCATCCCAATTTATTGCTAATCAATACTTTTTCCTGAGGTACCATCAACTCTTTCAATGCTTCTCCCAAAGTTTCCAATGCCAAACCAGCTCCGTATTTACCAGCAGAATCAAACATTACTTGATTTTGAAAGCATCCTAATGCTGCCTTCACCAAATCAAGCTTTTCTTGATATGACTTTGCCTCATATAGATTACCTAAAGAGCTGGTTCCTACGACCATGGTTGGTATTTCTAATCCGGTTTGACCTAACTCCATTGATGTGCTTTTCCTATTATATTCTAAAACAGCATTTCATTCTGGATTTGCTAGCATTTCCAAAACATTTATCCAATATCATAAAACTGAACAATAATTTTATGGTCAAACGTTTGACCTCAGACCTGCTTTCTTTCATCAAAAGACCACGCATTTTCATCCTTTTCTTATAAATTGGACCTGACAAAAATCCCAAAATGAAAAAGAAGAGAACGAGCATCACCGATATTGCCAATGCACTTAATGTTACTCCGTCCACGGTGTCAAGAGCATTGAATGGTGGTGGTAAAGTCAGTGAGAAAAAACGCCTTGAGATTCTTGCTTTAGCTAAAAATTTGGGATATAGACCCAATCCCATTGCAAAGAGTCTTTTAGAAAACAGAACTCATACTATTGGATTGATTATCCCCGAGTTTACTCACCATTTCTATAGCCGTATGCTTGCGGGAATAGAAAGTGTTACTTCTAAAGCGGGTTACCAATTACTGATTTGCACCTCCAATGAAAAGCAAAAACAGGAGATCAAATCCACCCATGCACTTTTGGATGCAAGGGTAGATGGAATAATTGCCACTATCTCTAAAATGAATGATAAATTTGAGCATCTTCAAGAAGTAATGGACAGTGGAACTCCCTTAGTTTTAGTAGATAGATTTTCAGAAGAAATTGAAACGCCTTATGTTATTTCTGACGACTTTAATGGGGCTTTTACTGCGGTGGATTTCTTGTGCCAAAATGGATGTAGGAATATCCTTCATATTAAGGGGCCAGAAAACTTATCTACCACCTTCAATCGTTTTATGGGCTTTAAGGAAGCACTCCGAAAACATAAAATCGAATTAAATGAAGATTTGATTTTAGAAAGTAGTGACCCAAATCTGATAGAAAATATCAGATCCTGCCTAAAAGATTTCCAAATTGACGGAGCTTTTACTTATAGCGACTACTTAGCCTTTGAAATTTATAAAGTGGCTAATGATTTAAATATTTCAATCCCAAATCAATTGTCTGTTATTGGATATGCTGATGAACCTATTTCAACTTACCTAAGTCCCACTTTGAGTACTGTCAATCAGCAACCATTTGAAATGGGAGTCACTGGTGCTCAGTATTTACTTAACAAAATCAATAACCCTGAAATTGAGTTGGAATTTAAAAATCTGGAAGCAAAATTGGTCATAAGGGAATCTTGCATGAAAAGGAAGCTCCAAATTCAATAGGCTATTCTGATTTGAAGCCGGTTAATTCCAAATTTCTTGTTTTGCTTTTCTTTGATCAAAAAGAGCCAGCTTTTGTTTTTAATGATTCACCTCATAACTTTTTTTCTAACTGAGTTTTTAACTCCTCAATTTCTTTCTTCAATCCCGCTACTTTATCCGATTTAAGTAATCCCAAAGAAGCAATGATAATAGACAAGTGCTCAATTTCAGCTGACTTTTGCCCCTTATTTCCCGCCATAGACCAAATTCCCTCATAAGCTTTTTGAAGTTCCTCTAAGGTTACCTTTGGGCTTCCCATGAGCAATTGTGTCAGTTTGATAGTGGCAATATTGCTCAGGGTCCAAAAATCCCTAGACTCTTTTGAATAATTTGCCAAAATCTCATCCAATGCCTTTCTAGCCTTCAAAGGAATTTTGCTTATACTCGTTTGCCCCTCATTTAGCAAAGCAATCCTAAATAGTGAAAGCCAATTATTTAGTGGATAAGGGTTTCTGAATCCACTGAGAACTGATGCCCTTTCATAGGCTTTCATGGATTCCTCTAAAGTCTTAAGGCTATCTTTTGAACCTATTTGACTCAACACGAACATCTTCCTTTTCAGAGTACTACCCAAAAGACTTAACCTTTCTGTAGATTCTCCAATTTGTATTAACACGTTCAAATCAGAAACCACTTCATCAAGTAGCTTGATAGTTTCAGTACCTTTTACTTCACCCTCAAAGAAATTTTTCACTGCTAGCTTAGCCCTAACATTCCCATACTGCTCTAAAGACTTAACAGTATAATTCGAATTATTGAAAGAAAGCAATTTTTGATAGCAGTTGACCGCTCTTTCATATTCATTTAGACCACTGTAAATACCTGCTCCTAATTCTAAAATTTTATCACTTTTAAGCCCAATCTTTTCTACTGAATCTTCCAACTTGATCATTCTATTCAAAATATATTGATGATCGTAATCATTGGCTTCCATTTGTTGGAATAGGTTTTTCAGTTCTATTTCTACCTCTTCTAAGACAACGATACCCGAGTCATCTGATTGACCTCCTCTTCCATCGATTAATTTGTAAAAAGGATCTCCATAACATTGAAATGCTCCCCAAGTGTTTGTTCGTTTGCCATGATCTTCATAGATCTTCTTTCTTGCCCTTTTAACAGACTCCCCAAAACCTATCCCTTCAAACATATTTTGGTAAAATAACTTCGCAAAATCCAGTGCTGCAGTGTCATCAACAGCCCAACCTGCTACAATCACCGCTCTAGCTCCGTTATTGATCAATTGAGTTCCTATGTTCGCCGCAAATTTATTTCGCTGTTGACTTTTTAACTCTGATTCCTGATCCATTTGGCCTAAATAGCAACAGTTAACAAATACCATTTCTGCTGTTTCACTCATCCCTGCAATTTGCCCTGGAGTTAAAAATGAATCATTCCCAATTACCATACCTGTGGATTTCTTAGGTCCATATTCAAATACACCATGCCCAGCAAGATGGATTACTTTATGATTTTTAGAGAAGAGTTTTAAAAATATTGCCGAAGCAGAACTGTTAATCAAACTTTGAGTAACAAAACCTTCTTGTTTTAATAAGCCAGAAACTAACTCCGCTTCTCTTTTTGCCCCTGGAAGCTGCGACATAAACTTATCCAAAACAGGATCTCCCACCACCAAGGCAGTCTTCTCTTTAACTCTGGAAGTTCTTTCTCTGAAATTCCCAGTGGACAATTGTCTCACCATCCCAGAATGAATACAGATAGGAACTGAGTCTACATTTTCTTGAATCATCTCCCAAGGGTAAGCTGCAGAAGCTACATCCAAAACCCATGAAATATTATTCTGACGCTTCAACTCCTCTTTAAAACTTAATGGAATCAACAGCTCAAACATCGTTTTGGCGATCTCTGGAGAATATTGATTATTCATCGTCATATCATTCAGCAGAATATTTAAGGTCTTGTTATTTGAATAGACTTCCTCTACTTTTTCACTGGCCCCACTCGTAGCAACAGACATCTTAAATTTTTCTACCCCGTCATCTTCATCCTCACAAACGGTAATTCTTGTCCACCAATCAGATGAATTATCATAAGGAATTCTCCACCTTCTTCCGATTTTAGATTGGAGACCTTTTCCTTGAAACACAATATTAAACTCTCTGCCATCACTGGTCTGAAGACGCTGCACGGTTTTCAATATAGAAAGTGCCTTATCATTGAAAATCTCAATAATTTCAATTTCCTCTATACCATTTATTTTCCCCTCGTAGAAGTTCAAAATACTCCTATTGGCATTTTGAATTCCCTGAATGACGGCTCGAATAGATGAATCTGTAGATAAGCCACCATAACTATTGGCAATAGCAATCACTGATATTCCAACTGTATCCTTATTAGGGTCTACATTTTTTTTGTGCTTATTTTGATTCCTTATCGTCAAATACCTGGCGACTCCTTTTTCAATAGAAGTCATCAATTGATAAGCAGATAGTTCTCCTGGCACCCCCAATCCCACAATGATTCCACCTTTAAAAGTTGAGTTTGAATTAGGGTCAGAAAGTACGATTTGATTGGTTCCAATAGGCCCAGGGTAAAGCCCCATTTGAAGCAATCTATTTAATTCGCCATTCAATTGTCGGTCGATGGATCTTTCTGTGGTAAGAATAGCATCGTATTCAAAATGACCGGCAAGCACAGGGTATTTAGCATATTTCAAATCACCATGGCTGACGCTTACTCTAATCGGAGTTTCTACTTTCCATTTATCTTCTCCATAATCAACTCCAAGTAGGGTATTGATCACATTTTCTTCACTGATGTCGAATGGTTCCGTCTCTACAGCCACAAAATCCTTTTCTTCTCCCCTTACGCTCGGTAGGCTATTTTGAATTTTCGATGTACTACCATAAATCAATAAATCCTCAATAGCTGCAAACAGCTTACTGTCTTTGGAAAGCCCACCATGGGTGACATTCGCATAATAGTACTGCCCCAACTTTCTGATACCTTCGGGAATTCCTGAAGCCCAGGTCACGCTTTCATCTCCTGCATTGGTCGCATAAAAGGTCAACTCACCCTCCACAATATCCAAATCACAAACGGTAAAATTCTTTTTACTGCTTTGTCCTGCGATGTAGCATATATTTTTATAATCAATCGATTCAGCTTCTTTCAACACCAGTTCTTGATGTTTGGCAAACTCATCTAATACCTTTTTAGAAGGAATAGGCCAAGACTCATCTCCAGATGCTGCCCGAAGTTTCTCCCAGAAATTCCTGTCTGAAAAATCATGCTTGTTGTTTTTACCGATCGGCAACAAATTCAAAATTCCAGGGAAATCTGAGAATACTTTCAATAGATCTTTGGTAGAATGCCTGATATCTATTTTGCCTAAAAGACGAATGATGCTGTCTTTGCCAAATAATACGTACGGGATTCGGTATGAACCTCCAAGAGGGGATCCTAGAAAAACTGCCTTAAAGCCAATAGAAGAATTTAATGCCTTCCAAGTCTCTGGATAGTAAAGAATAAAGTCCCTAACCAGAACTCCCCCCATACTATGAGCAACAATCTTAATCGGCTGTTCAAATTTGAGAAGGTCCTTTACCTTTTCATTTAGAATGCTGGCACTTTGCTGAAGGGGCAATCTCCAATCAAATTGAAAAGTCAATACATCATAAGTCTTCTCCAGATTTTCTCCTAAATCTTTATAGGATGTTGAGATCAAAGAATCAGCACTCAATTTCTCCGGTTTTCCTCCTTGGTATTGTAGTTTGGAAAGATCTCCTTTCAAAAATCTGAAATAATTTATCCAAAGCATTTTATCATCACGAAGATTAGACCCCATGATTCCTGGTAGCATGATTACAATTGGCTTATCTCCAGTGATTTTTTCTCGCTTATAATCTCCCCCTTCCAGGCCAAGAGCTCCCCGCTCAAGACTGCTTGATTTCTCTTGGATCAAGAATTGGTCTGGCACTTTCCCTACCTCTACATCCAATGCATCAATGACTGCCTTAAGGGTGTTGTCAGTACAGAAATATTTAAAATGGTCTATGGCTCCACTCTTCTCTATATAAATAGAAACATTGCCCGGCTCCCTAATGGCACCCCATTTCATGCTTTCGGTATTCACTACCAAATCATTTTTGTCCAGGAAGAAAAACTTACCTACTAATACTACCAAACTTTTAAATCGAAGGCTAAGCTCACTACTTCCTCCTACCACAAACAATGGTGCCGAAATAACGATTTCTGAACCTTGGTAATTCAACACCTTGATAAATGGTGATTTTGGGTTCATCGCTTCCAATCCTGGCAATACATCTACATCATCTTTGCAGGAAACGGCTTCAAGGATCATCTCTTTAAAAGCAATAAAAACCGGATTGCCTGCCTGTCCAGTTGCCAAGCCAACTAGGTTAAAGGTGACATTTAAAAAGATATTCAATCTCTTAGAGGCAAGAGTGGTCCCGTTTGCAGGACTGGCAACTCGAACCATCTTTCTGATTTTAATATTTTTATTTGCCATTAAGGACTTGAGTTCCTCAATAACTTCAAGATCGCGCTCTCGATCATTATCGATTAAAACTCCTTTTTCTTCTGGTCCAAAACCATTTCCATCTGCACAGAATCTGGCTAAAACATCTGCTACAAGACCTCCTCGAGACTGACTTAATAAATCCAGTTCTATTCCAGATGGAAGTTGGCCTACTAATTCCAGCACATTTTCCAAAGGACTTGTAGTCAAAGTACGGTGTTGAAAAGCTATAATTTGCTCGGTCCCATAATCCGTCACCAAGTTATTATAGCCTTCAGAGTCTTTTAAATCTCCGAATGAGCTTTTGGTAGAAGATCCCGTTCCATGTAAAAAAAGTAAGTGCCGCTTTTTTGGATCTAATCCCTTGGCTACCGTAAGTTCAAATTCCTTATCACAATGACAAAGAACCCCATATTTAACCTTTTCAAAATCATGACCGGAAAAAGCTAATTGCTTGTTTTCCAAGTTGAAGGCCAAATCCCGCATTTTTGGACGGATGACTTTCTTCTTTACAAAAACTTTCAAGAGCTTTATCCCTATTTTCTTGATTATGCCTCTGTCAGACTCATCGGAACTTATTTCATCAGGCAAATAAAGCTCTTCACCATCTCCAGATCTTTTAAACTGTGAAGGAAAAATTTCTCTCAGAGACTCCTGATCCCCAATCCAAACCGTATCGTCATCAAACTCAAATTCAATGATCTTATCATCATCGATATCAATAGAGTGCTCTGGAACATCTCCTCGAGTAGGGTTCAAAACAGAAAAAGCTTGATCTAAATTGTATAATTCAAAACCTTGATCCTCTCCAGTTAGAAATTGAGAATGATCTTGTCCTTTGAGTTTAATTTTGAGATTTGCCATAATTAAAAATCAGGTTATTTATTCGTAAAAAGCCCCGAAGAATTGGGGGAAATAATAGCGGGCAAAAAGCCAGAAAAAAAACCGGGGTCTGTAAAAACTGAAGATTCAGAAGACCAATAGGATAAACCTATTCAAAAACCCGATACAAATTAAAATTTATTGCTCAGAAATACCCATAAACACCAAATTATCTGAAAGGTAGCTCTCACTTTAGTAAAGGTTAATCCCAAATAAAAATTTACTTTTCACTCAATTGCTTTCCCTTAATATCTGCTAAAAGAACAGTTAATCTTTTTCTCAGTTCTATTGGAGAGACGATTTGCACCATATCAGTCATATATAAAATTCCTCTCAAAAAACCCTCCAAAGAGGAGTTCATAAAAGTCATGTCTGTTGCTTCTTCACCTTTTTGCTCAGAAACAAAACCCAAGTCATATTTCGCATTTTGCAGGTATTTCAAACCAGAATTATCCACTCGAATTACAATTTGGTGTAGTTGATGCTCGGAAGAAATTTTATCGAGAAACTCTTGAAATTTAGGGTGTTTCCCCAAAACAAACGATCCATCTAAAACATGGATTTTGTCAAATCGATCAATCCGAAAAGTTCTATAATCCTTTCTCAACCGACAATAGGCGATTAAGTACCAATTGGAATAAGAGTAATAGATCCCGATTGGTTCTAAAATCCTCTCTGTTGTCTTTTTAGGTTCAAAGGTGGTATAGTGACCTTGCAAAACTCTTCTTTCAGATATAGCCTCCAATACCAATTGAAAATTCTTGCTTCGTTTAAACTGCGACTGATGATTTTCTCTTTTGAATACCTGTATCTTATCATCCACTCTGCCCAACAAATCCTTCTCTTCAGACTTCAAAATGGCTTTCACTTTGTATAAAGCCTCTTTAAAAAACCTATTGCTCTCCTCATCCATGGACTTCTCGAGTAATTTTTCCGCAACGATAAAGGCCAAAGCTTCTTGTTTGGTAAACATTACTGGAGGTAACCTATACCCCTCCACCAAAGAATAACCTTGCCCAGCCTCACCAATTATGGGCACGCCCGTCTCCTCCAAAGCTCGGACATCCCGGTAAATAGTCCTTAGACTTACCCCAAATCTATTGGCTAATTCTATAGCTCTAATTGTCCTTTTAGACTGCAAATGAGTCAAAATAGCGGTCAATCTATCAATCCGGTTCATCCTGTTTTAGTCTTTCCAAAAATTCATGTTTCAAATGAGGTAAAAAAAAATCAATTTTTGAAAATCCTACTGACATAAGGCTGACACTACTGCCAATTAATTTTACTCCCGAACAACAAAAACACTACATTATGGAAACTCAAATTATGAATCCCATCATTTCTAAAGACCAACTTTTAAGTCATTGGCAAGGTCATAGATCCTTGTCTAGAAGGACATTGGAAAAATTCCCTGAGAAAGAATTGTTTGAATTTAACATTGGTGGAATGCGGACCTACGCGGACCTGGTAAAAGAGATGCTTGCCATCGCAGCACCCTCAGCAAAAGGTCTCGAAACCGGAGAGTGGGAACCTTTGGAGGAAGAAAAAAAAGAGCTAAAGACCAAAGAAGGACTACTTAAAGCCTGGGATGATGCTACAGAATTAATCAACAAATCCTGGGCTAATATCCCTGAAGAGGTATTTCAAAAACAGGTGGTAGCCTTTGGTCAATATGAATCTTCTGGATATCAACTAGTGGCCTACGCAATCGAAAATGAAGTTCATCATCGTGGGCAAGGCTATGTCTATCTTCGAGCTTTAGGTATTGAACCACCTTTTTTCTGGGAAAGAGATTAAGATTAAAAGGCCCTTGTGAAATATCAAGGGCTTTTTTACCCAAAACCTTCCCGCAGCCAAAGATGTCGGTTTTTCATTGTCCTTTTTTTCCAATGACCGGTTTTGTAATACACAAATGCAATGATCGCTGCCACCAGGTTTGAAATTGGAAAAGCCCACCAGATCCCCTCAAAGCCTAATGTCGTTTTATAAGAGAGAATGAAACCTAAAGGAAATCTGACGATCCACATGTTGAAAACAGAAATCAACATAGAAGCCTGAGTAAATCTTGCTCCATTAAACACACCGTTTAAGACCTGTTGCACTCCCAAAAGTCCAAAGCTAGGAGCCATAATCTTGATAAACTTGGAGCCATCCTTTATAACCTGAGGATCATTTGGGACAAAAAACCTTGTTAGAGGTTCTGCAAAAATAAATAGCAAAATCCCGATCGCTGTCAATCCAAAAAAAGCAATCTTAGTACTTAAATCTCCTATTTTCTCCGCTCTCTTGATTTTAGCAGCACCAATATTTTGCCCCACTAATGTGGTAGTGGCAATAGCAAAACCCAAGGCTGGAACAATAACCAGACTTAAAATTCTTGCGCCTATCCCATAGGCAGCTACCACACTACTACCAAAACTTGTGACCAACATAACCATCACGGTCATGGCTGCAGCTCGGGATGATTGTTCGAGGCTTGAAGGAATTCCCAGTGAAAAAAGACGCTTTACCCATTCCCATTGAAGTAACATTTCTTTTAACTTGATTCTGATACCTCTCTTCCCTCTGAATAATATCCCTAATCCCACAAATGCCGAAAGACCTTGTGTGATGACACTTGCCACAGCTGCACCAGCTACTCCATATCCTTGGAATGAACCGAAGCCAAAAATAAATAGTGGGTCTAAAATTAAGTTGAGAAAAACCGTACCCAATACAATGTACATGGGCAGCATAACATTCCCTATACCTCTCATTAATGACTGAAAAACAAAGTACATGAAGAGGAAAACAAAACCCCAAGAAGAAACTTGGAAATAGGAAACTGAATCCTCAATAATCTCAGGACCAGCTCCAATTAATGTCATTAAGGGCCTTGCAGAAAAATAGCCTGTTATCGCCAATAAAATCGAGACTAAGAGCACCAGAATAACAGTCTGAGAGGCAGTAAAATCAATCATCTTTTGATTTTCTGCACCCTTGAATTGGGATACGATTACTGTCCCGGCCAAGGTCAATCCTGCCCCTAAGGATAAGACTAAAAATAAAATAGGAAAGCTGATACTTACTGCTGCTACAGCATTGGCACCTAACCTACCAAGCCAAAACGTATCAATTAGCTGGTAGGCAGTTTGCAAAATATTAGCCATGATAATAGGCCAAGCAAGCGTTGTCAGCGACCTCAGTATACTTCCCTCAAGCAACCCTTTACTTTTCTCCATATTCTACCTACTGCATTTTGATTAGTCTTTCAACAATCAATTTAAAAGTAAAATAATTCCCTACCCTTCGTAAATTAAAAAAGCATTCAACAAAGTGATTTACACTTCATCAAATGCTTTCTACTCGAGTGAATTAACCAACTTACTTGACTGTCAGGGAAACTGGGGTCCCTATTATCCTCTCATAGTCTTGGATCATTTCATTAAGAACTTCTGGATTATCCTTTGCAATATTGTTTTGCTGCCCGATATCAGATTTTAAATCATACAATTGAATTTCAGGATCATTACCTATTTCGATGTTTACGGTACTTATTTTGGCCGCTCCCTTATGCGGAGGAATCATCACATAATCTCCTTTACGAAGGGCTAATCTTCCGGTGGCTTCCAAAACTAATTCTTCTCTGCCCTGATTTGATTTCCCCAAAAATGTCTCCAATAGGTTCTCACTATCTTCTCCTTTTTGATCACTATTTAACATGGCACCAATAGAATTCATCAGGTCAATTTGAGAAACCATGGCATCAGAAACACCTGGCTGAATTTTCCCCTTCCAATAAGTAATAAAAGGAACTCTTGTGCCTGCTTCAAAAAGACTGTATTTCCCTCCTCTCAATGGGCCCGCAGGTGTATGATTCCCATTCATTTCAACAGCATTATCATAATAACCATCATTCAGAACTGGACCATTATCACTAGAGAAAATAATCAATGTATTCTCTAATAAGCCTTCATTTTCCAGAGTTTTGATAAACTCACCTATCATCCAATCTGCCTCTACTATCACATCTCCTCTCGGGCCAAGTCCAGAACTACCCACAAACCTTGGATTTGGAGTTCTTGGCACATGAGGTTGCTGCAAGGCATAATATAAAAAGAAAGGGTCTTCCTTATGTTCTTTGACATAGGCCTGAGCTTTCTCTAAAAAGTGATCTGCCATATCTACATCACTCCACTTTGCAGACTCTCCACCTTTCATAAACCCAATTCTTGGTATCCCATTTACAATGCTATTATTATGGCCATGGTGCCATTTCATTGTCAATAATTCTGGGTTTTCTTTGCCGGTTGGTTCTCCTTCAAAATTTTTTGAGTAATCCACCAAAATTGGGTCGTTCGGATCTAAACCATCTACCTTACCATCCTGAATATAAACTGTGGGTACTCGGTCTTGTGTGGCTGCTAAAATATAGCTGTAGTCAAATCCCACCTCATTTGGACCAGGAGAGATGTGCTTGTTCCAATCAACATTTCCCCTTCCTAATCCTAAATGCCACTTTCCAACAATACCTGTATAGTACCCTTGCTCTTGCAGTAATTTAGGTAAAGTCATTTGAGCCGTATCAATTATCAAAGGAGCGGTACCTGGAAGGATCTTAGCATCTTTATTTCTCCACGGATAGGTCCCCGTCAAAATCGCATATCTGCTAGGTGTACATGTAGCTGAAGAAGCATAGCCATTGGTAAACTTCATCCCTCCCGTTGCCAAGGCGTCCATGTTTGGAGTTTTTATCTCAGTGGCTCCATAGGCTCCCATGTCTCCATAACCCAAATCATCCATGTAAATGATCACAATGTTCGGCTTGGAGCTTTCCGCAATTTTTTCTTCTCCTTGTTTGGAGGAGCAACTAAAAAATACTGAAATAAGCCCTATAAAAATTATGCTTTGGATTTTTATCATCTCCTTGATTCTTAAATGTTTCATTACTTTTTCTCTATTGTGATGGCATTTCCTCCATCTTTCATTTGCTGATAGGTTTCTATTTTGGATAGGTCCTGAAAATCCGAGGCATTTACCCAACCAAAATTTACTTTTTCACCGCTCATATATCGCTCATAAAAATTAACTCCACTCTTATCCGAATAAAGATAAGATTCTAGCAAATTCCCATCTCCTTTCATTCTTGGATCTCCCTGCTCAGTCAAAGTAGCTATTAATTCCAGACGCATTTCCTTTAGCTTTTCCTGGTATTTTTCGTCTGAAGCAAGATTATTCAAGCATTCCGGATCATTCGCAATATCATAAAACTCTTCTTCTTCTCTTTTTCCAAAAGACTCTTTCCAGAATTTAAATGTATTGGGTTGATAAATGCTGTTTAAAACAACAGTTTTGGTAGGGCTCCCATCTGTATTTAGATACCCGGTCTCAGGATTTCCTGCTGGCCAGCGATCAGGCTTGAAATTCTTTAAATACAACATTCCATCTTTTACAATTCCTCTGATGGGATACCCCTGATCTTCAGGCCTTCCTACATCATGTCTTTCCTTTCCAATAAACACCTGATTTCTATCCTCAGTAATTTTACCACCCTTTTCTGCGAAAAATAAGTCCGTTAAGCTTTTGCCAGTGATCATTTCCATTCCGGATTGTTCCTCAGAAACTCCTGCCAATTCCAAAAATGTAGGTGCAAAATCTATAAAACTCACAAAATCTTCCACCGTTCTTCCAATGGATTTAATTCCGGCTGGCCACATCACTGCCAATGGAAGATGGTTTGAATATTCGTACTCCTGTCCTTTAACCCTCGGAAATGGCATTCCATTATCAGAGGTCACCACGATAAGTGTGTTTTCCAACTCCCCTGCTGCTTCCAATTGATCGAGCATTTTCCCCAGTTGCTTATCAAAATGCTCTATCTCAAAGGCATAGTCCAATAAATCTGTTCTAACGGAATCTACTTTTGGCCAAAAGGAATAAATGTCCTCATCTTTAATCTGACTGACTTCTTTGCCTCCTTTGGCAATTCCAGAACCATATTCATATCCACGATGGGGCTCCAATCCACCATACCAAAAGAAAAAAGGTTCGTCTTCATTTCTATCCTTTAAGAACACATCAAAGTTTGCTGCATAATCAACATTACTGATATTGGCAGTGGGTGCAGTCAATTTAATTTCACTGTACCTATTAACTAGGAGATCTCTTGCGCTACCGTCTTCATTTTTAGCCACGCCCGGAGCCCATCCTTTACCAGTATACCCTACATGATATCCATGTTCAGAAAGTGATTCTGCAAATGATTTAAATTTAGAGGGAAAATAAGACCAATGATTCGCCCCTTCTTCCAGTTGCCATGAGTTCCTTCCTGTTAGAATATTTGATCTCGAGGGCCCACACTTAGCATTAGGTGTATAAGCATTTTGAAAAAGTATTCCTTCTTTGGCAATCCGATCAAAATTAGGAGTGTTAACCCATTCGCAACCATAGGCGCCCATATGCATATAGGTCACATCATCCATGATTGCGAATAAAATATTGGGTTTTTGGGGATAAGCAACTTCCTCCTTCTGGCATGCAAACATGCATATCAAAAGGAATCCAACAATCGAATAAGCTATTCTTTTCTGGTTCATAAACTTTTACTTTCTTTTCAAAATCACGCCACACCTCTCAACATTGACCAAATAGATTTGGGGTTGATAAGTAGTTTTTAGGAGTAATTCTTTGCCCATTTTCCTAATTACTTTTCAGCTGTAAATCCATTTTCTAAAAGAGGAATTCTAAACATGGGAAGTTCAGATTCTTGATGGGCTATTCTAAAAATGGAATCCGCTTTTGCTATTATTTCAGGATTTAACTCCGCCACATTGTTTTCTTCTCTGATGTCATTTTTTAGATTATACAATTCCAATGTCGGTTCTTTCTTATCTTTCAAATGCTGTCTAACTACTTTCCAATCTCCCATTCTTATTGCTAATTGACCTCCGCTTTCCGGAAATTCCCAGTACAAGAAATCATGTTCTTGTTGCTCACCCTCTCCCAATAAAGTTGGCAAGATACTGATCCCATCATTTTCTATTGCTTGATACCCTAATAGATCAGCAAAGGTCTGAGCCATATCAATATGGGAAGAAATCAATTCTGATTTAGAACCAGCTTTTATTTTCCCAGGCCAACTGGCTATCATGGGAATTCTAATTCCTCCTTCATAAACATGTCCCTTAATTCTTCCACTTTCATTTGGAAAAGGATTTGCACTTTCAAACCATTTAGTATCTGTTCCTCCATTGTAAGTCGGACCATTATCAGATGTGAAAATGATCAAGGTATTATCGTAGATCCCCTCATCTTTCAGTTGCTGGACTAATTTTCCGACGTTTTCATCTAAATAGGATACCATAGCAGCATATGCTGCTCTAGGATTCTTATGTGGAAAATATCCAGCTTGACCCAAATAGGGCTCTTCTTCTCCAAACTTATCTACATAATAATCCACCCACCTCTGAGGTGCTTGGAGAGCCATATGCGGAATCGGTGATGCCCAGTAAAAGAAAAATGGATTTTCTTTATTCGCAGAAATGAATTTGCTCATTTCCTCATACATCAAGTCAGGTGCATAATCTTGCTGAGTGAATTCTTTATAGCTAGACGGATCGTTTGGATCCGCCCCTTTTGGAATTTTCGTCCCAGGAACAACTAACTCATTATCTAAATATTCCCGGTTTTCATTTCGGTAAAGGTGAACAGGGTAATAGGTATGGGCCTGTCGTTGACAGTTATAGCCATAAAAGAAGTCAAAACCCATTTTTGTTGGGATAGAATTGGTCTGGGGAGCACCCAACCCCCATTTGCCTATCATTCCCGTTTTATAACCTGCTTTCTGTAATTGTGATGGAAACAACTTTGTTCCCTCTGGCAATGGTCTTTGGCCTTCTAAAGTGGAATCATTCTCCATTTGCTCAAAATCCCAAACATCTCCTTCTCCTCTTTCCCTCCAAGGGTCATTCCCACGAATATAGGAGTGACCAGCATGTCTTCCTGTCATCAACATATACCTGGCAGGAGCACAAACAGGAGCACCGGTATAATGTTGTGTAAACATCATTCCTTCCTTGGCAAGTGCATCAATATTAGGAGTTTCTATTTTTTGCGAACCATAAGCTCCAATATCAGCATATCCTAAATCGTCTGCCAAAATGTAAATAATATTGGGTTTACTCTGGGCCGACTTCTGCTCCTCTACCTCTGGTTTGCTGCATGCAAAAACTGTAATTAAGAGGGCTGTTTGAAGTAGTTGCTTTTTCATTCTTTATGAATAGATTCCTTGAATACAATCAATTTTTAAAATATAAAATACCCTATGAACTAACACCTTTAAATTTTCACTGCAAGAAAAACTTGAGTGAAATGTCAAAATGCTCAATTGGTATCCCAATGCTTATTTAGCTAAAATTCTGAATTAAAAATGCCTTTTAAAAGCATCAAACAAGCCATTCTACTAATAATGATCAATTTCTCTACCTTTTAAAAAAATTAGTTTATCCGCATTTGGTTAATATTTCTTTAATTTGAGGAAAAGACATTCGCTAATCTACACCTATTCCTCCTACTAATTTGATTTCGCTTTCAAGCGTCAAAGCATTTGTCGATTTTCATCATTAAATTTCAACTTGTGGAAAAGAAAGGACTTCGCTGCACCTTTGCATTGTTTATAGGGACGCTCTTTTGGCTGCTTCCTTTGAAGTTTTCGTACGGCCAAACTGCTTCTAACTTCATCCATTTAGAGAAATCATTCAGCTCAAATTCCCTTATAGAAACGGACCCCTATGGCTATATCTGGATCACAGATAGCGATGGGTTAAACAAATACGACGGCTATGATTTTCAAAATATTCCGCTGAGCAATTTTTTTGGGGAATCCTTTATCAATCGCTCAAAAGTCAAATTTAACATCGATTCCAGAGGCTCTCTTTGGATTGGCACTTTAGGAGGTGAATTGGCAAAAGTTTCTTCTTCAGGAGATGTTAAAGTATTTTCCGATTTCCTTACTTCATTTAATAGTCCCAACATTACTGCCATTGCCACAAAAGGTGACCGTGTAGCGATCGCTACTAACTCGGGATATATTTTTGCCTATGATTATAAGACTGATGAGCTAAAGCAAATAGCAGTTCTACCTCAATATAATGAGGCCTATAAATCAATTCACTTACTGGATTTTTCTGATGAAAACCAACTTTGGATAAGTACCAGAAGTTCTAAAATCTTTGGTTACTCTTTTACAAGCGATGAGCTTCTGGAATTACAAACTCCACTAAATCAATCCTTGGTGGATTTACCGTTACTTACCCATGATCAAAAAGGAAATTTGTGGATTTCCAGTGAAAACCAAGGCTTTTTTAAGTACAATATAGCAAGTCAAGAGTTCAAGCATTTTGACTATAAGGTCAACAACGGGCTTCAGTACCCCATGTTTAGGTCTATTTATGCTGATATGTCAGGGAAAATTTGGTTAGGATCAGATGGAGATGGGCTTTATTTATTTAACCCTGAAAATGAAACATTTACCAATTTCTCACATTCGATCAATAATCAATTTTCTTTAGCCACCAATACCGTTTTGGAGATTAAAGAAGACATGTATGGAAATATCTGGACCGTCCAGAAGTGGGGCCTAATCGATATTCTCCCAAATTATAGAAAAAGTCTAGAGTATTATATCGGTTCAGATGATGAAACTCCTACTGCAGTCATTTCTGTTCTCAAGGCCAAAGATGGAACCCTCTATTTTGGAAATGACGGAAATGGAATGACCAAAGTATCTCCAAAAGGAGAAAGTATTTCATATGATTTCGAGAAAAAACCACCCTACTTTTTTCAGGGAAGGTATGCCCAAACGATGATCGAAGATGTGGATTCCAATATCTGGATTGGCACCTATCAAAATGGTTTGTTTATCTATAACCCTAAAAACAACCAATTCACGAAAAAAGAAATATCTGACAATCAAGGATTGGCCACTTATGATGTTCGAAAACTGTACAGGGACAAACAAAACAGGATTTGGGCTGCCTCCAATTTAGGCATCCATGTCTTCTCCCCAAATGGTGAAAAAATGGCATTTTTTGCTTTCAGTGGCCCATCCGGATTAGTTGGATCGATTTCAGATTACATAGCTGAATCCCCAAACGGTGAAATTTGGGTCGCAACCTACCATGGTGGCCTTTTTAAATTCCATGAAAATAAAGACGATTTAACGCAGTCAACCTTCCAGTTGATTCCTTATTTTGACCAAACGGAAGATGATAATTACGATTATTCCATCAGTTCCTTTAGTACAGTGGGTGACAACATCTGGATCCGAACTCTATCCGGATTTATCATCAAACTGGACACTAAGAATTTAACTTTTCAATCTTATGCTAATCACAAAAGTCTAAAAAACTTAATTATTTCTGAGGTAAAAGTAGATCAAGAAACAGGCTTACTTTGGCTGAGCACCTTGGATGGGATTTATTCATTTGATCCTATCAAGGAAAATCTTACTGCATTTGACCAATCTGATGGGGTTAGACAAATGCGATACCCTAGAAGAAGCATCTATGTAGATGAATCGGGTAAATTTTATTTCATGGGTTCTTTAGGTGTTACAGCTTTTTATCCTAGCTCGCTACAAAAAAGTGAAAATCAAGCACAGCTATTTATCAAACGAGTTGAAGTTCTGAATAAACCAGCACAGTCTATCATTCCTGAGCAACTGAAAGATGGATTGGAAAATTTTAATAAACTGGATTTAAAAGCAAATCAGTCCTCCTTTAGTTTTGAATTCAGTGCCATTGGAAACACATTGAATTCTGACTTTAGATATGAATATAGATTAGTTGGATTTAACGATGAGTGGATAACTCCCACAAGTTCCCATCAAGCGATTTACACTAATATTCCAGCTGGTAATTACACTTTTGAGGTGAGGGCTGGTTCCAAAGCTGGAGTTTGGAATATCCCTGTCAAACAGGTTGAAGTGTCAATTGCTCCGTACTGGTGGAAATCAAACCTGGCCTATGCTTTCTACTTTTTGCTATTCATACTTTCAATCATCGGACTTTATTATTGGATAAACTTCAAGAATAAAATTATCCGTGAAGAATTAGTTTACAATCAGGAAAAAGAGCTCTATGCACTCAAAATGAACTTTTTTGCTAAAATGTCACATGAGATCCAAACTCCTTTGACTTTAATTCTGGCTCCTTTGAAGGACATGGTCAATAGAGCTACCCAAAATGGAAATAAACTTTTAGAACAACGTTTAAAAATTATTCAAAATAACGCGGAAAGGCTTTCGAGGATTTCCAACGATTTGATGACTGTTCGGGATAAGGAATTGAAGAAACTGAAACTGCAGGTAGAGAAGAAAGATATTTTTCAGGAGCTAAAAAAAATCGGTTTCTCATTCACTGATCAAGCAGAATTTAAGGACATTCAATTTCATCTGGAGATTCCGGATCAGGAAGTTATCGTTTGGTACGATTACAAGAAGATCGAGCACATATTTTACAATCTCTTATCCAATGCTTTTAAGTTTACAAAAAGAGGCGGGGAGATTTCATTTTTAGCTGAGTTCAGTCCCAAAGAAGATTTATTGAAAATCTCAGTGAGCGATTCCGGTGTCGGCATTTCTGAAAATGATAAAAGTCAGATTTTTGAAATCTACTATCAAACCGCCTCTGGTAAAAGTAAAAATGGAATGGGGATAGGTTTGGCATTGACCAAAGAACTGGTCGAATTGCATCATGGTACTATTTCTTTGGAGTCTGAAGAAAACGTTGGGACCACTTTTGTGGTCACAATCCCAACAAATGAAAGCGCCTATTCTCAAGACGAAAAGATGGTTGAAGCAGACATTGTTCCTGCAGACAATCTTGAAATACAAGAACCTGACCCAGGGTTTTCAGAAAAAAAACACACTAAAAAAGCCAAAGAAGATCTACCAAAAATCCTGATTGTGGAAGACAATGTGGAAATGCAGATATTCTTACAAGAGTATTTTCAAGACCAATACCAGATTGCTTTGGCGGATAATGGTAAAGTTGCTTTAGAAATTGTCAATGATTTTATGCCTGAAATAATTATTAGTGACTTAATGATGCCCATTATGAATGGGATTGAAATGAGTAAAGTATTGATCAAAAACAATTTGACCTCCCATATACCCATCATACTTTTGACCGCCAAAAACAACACTGAATCCAGAATGCTTGGACTAAGTAGTGGTGCGATTTATTATATCCAAAAACCATTCAACCCATTGGAATTATCAATTCGAGTAGCCAATCTGTTGGAGCATAAAAGGAAGACTTTTGCTAGGGTAAAAACCTCCGTAGTAACCGAACCGGAAATGGATAAAATGAAATCAAAGAATGATATTTTTATTGACAAGTTGGTGTCGGAACTCAACGATCAGATTGAAAATACAAATTTCAAATTAGAGGATTTAACTCAAACTATGCACATGAGTTATTCTGTGATATTCAGAAAATGCCAGGAGATCACAGGTAAAAATCTTTTGGAGTTTTATAGGATTCTCAAATTAAAAAGAGCGGCTTCCTTGATCATAAAAAATGGGTATAGAATATCGGAAGCAGCCTATATGGTGGGATACAATGATTCTAAATATTTTTCAAAATGCTTTAAGGAAGAGTTTGGCAAAACCCCTGCACAATTTAAAAGAGAAGCTAAATCGGGAGATCCTGAAAAAATCCTTGAGGAACTCACCAAGTTATAAAAAAAATCCTGAGAGAGCCTCTCAGGATTTTAACCCAAAATTATCTATCCTATAAACAATTTTCTATTTAATACCCAGGATTCTGTACCAGGTTGGAATTATCTGCCAATCGGTTGATCCCAAAGGGCAAATAGTATCGATTAGGTTCGAATACACGGATCTGATTTTCTGCATTTTTCAAAGTGATCACATACTTATCTGTCTCCAAATTGTATTTCAAAATGATCCCTTGAGTTCTGAGACTTAACTTCTCCTCTGCCAATCTCCATCTCACCAAATCAAAATATCTATGTTCTTCGAAACATAACTCCACTTGGCGTTCATGACGAATATCCTCCAAAGTGATACTTTCGAATAATGGCATAGAAACCCTGTCTCTAATTTGATTGATCGCATCCATCGCCTCCGATGCTTTGGCCAATTCCATTGCGGCCTCAGCGTAGTTCAATAATGTTTCCGCATATCGGTAGACAATAAAATCCTGCCCAGAACTTCCGTACTGAGGAGTCAATGCGTTATCGTCTACTCTCTTTCTCAACAATAAACCTGTGTTAACACGATTTCTTCTGGGAGCGGCTCCAGGGAAACTTTCCCCATCGATCGTGGTGAATGTCTGGCCTTCAGACGTTGACTCTTTCATGGTTCCATTGTCATCATAAATTGTTGCCGAATGGAAATACACTTTTTTCCCTTGAAATGGAGTTCCTTGATAAAATACTGCCGCTCTGAATCTGGGGTCTCGATTTCCAAAAAAGTCATTTATATCCCATTCGGTGGAATTAGTAAATAAACTTCTATCGATCATCCCACTTCTTCCATCTGTGAAGTCAAAAAGCTCCACCATTTCATAAAGTACAGGGAAATTGGAATTCCATGTAGCATTAAATCCAGCTGGGATAGCCAAGTGATCCCAATCATGACCTTTCAAAAATGGCTCGAATACCTCTGCAAAAATCGTTTCATCATTCCCGTCGTTAACGAAAATGGAAGCATAATTCGCTACTTTATCCTCTCCGTCATTGATCAATCTAAACATTCCAGAGTCGATAATTTGCTTGGAAGCATCGTAGCTTTTTTGAAAAAACTCTGCTGCTCTTCCAGAGGGAATCCCCACAACACCATTTGAACTTCCATCTCCATACTTGGCAATACTTGCAGCATAAAGCATCGCTCGGCTTTGTAGCATCAAGACCGTATATTTATCCACTTTTCCTCCTGCACCAGTTTTGGAATCGTCAAAATTCGCTAAGATCTCCTGAGTCTCAGAGTAGATAAAATCATAAACTTCCTCTTCTGAATTTCTGCTTACATACAGTTCTTCTTCTGGTTGATCGGCTGACTGCACCTCTAATACTAAAGGAACTCCCCCGAATCTTTTAACCATTTCGAAGTATTCAAATGCTCTTAAAAACTTTACTTCTGAGATTTTTTCTTCGACAAATTGCTCGTCCAAAGTTTCGCTTTCGGTGATATTTTCAAGGAGATAATTCATATCTCTGACCACGTTATAGTCCCATTCGTCTAAGGCTCCCGGCCCTGTCACTTCTGTAAACTGTCGTGTAGATGTCCCATTTGGCTCCTGCCAAGGTGCAAAACCAATGTTTTCCCCTCCTACGGCATTTTTGGTAGCCATTGATACATTTACCCCTCGCTGAAACCCAATTCTCTGGTATAAATTTGCCACATAAGAATTAGTCAGATTAGGATCTTCAAAGACCTGATTTTCTGAAATAAAATCCGGCTGTTTAGTCAATTCTTCCACGCAAGATGTAGCGAAGGTCAAAATTGCAAAAACTGATAGTATTGATATTTTTTTCATTTTCATTTCTTTTAGAGTGATTTGTTTAACAAATCCAATCATTTCTTCCTGTTAGATACCTATCCGTACACCGAAAGTATATGTTCGTAATACAGGCAAGGTGAAACTTCCCAAAGAATCAGATTGCTCAGGATCAATGATTTTCTTGTAAATACCCAATTTGTTAAATGACAAAAGGTTATCTCCGGACACGTATAAATCAAGGCTTTTAACTTTGATTTTATTGAGTAGCGCTTTGTTGAAACTGTAGTTCAAGACAGCAGATTTCAACCTGATATAGGTAGCATCTTTATACCAAAAATCCGATAGATAGTTGTTCCAAGGTCTGGAACCATTATCGTTAAACGCAGGTAATTCAGCGTTAGGGTTTGACCCTATCCCAGGGTTGGATGGATCCTGAACCCAGCTATATTGGTTATGAATTTTTAATGAAACCGCCTGGTTATCGAATGGATTTCTATAGAAACCATTAACATTCACGTTGAATCTTGAACCACCTTGCCATAAGGTCCTTAGTGAAAACCCTTCGTAAGCAACGCTAAGATTTAATCCGAAATTAATTTCCGGAAGTGCCCCATATCCAATTTGCTGAATATCAAATCGGTTGATAACTCCATCAGGATTACCATCTGGTCCGCTGACGTCCACATAACGAATATCACCTACCTGTGGGCTACCATTGAGTGTTTCAAATGAATGGGAGGAAATATAAGTTTCTAATTCCTGCTGGGAATTAATCAATCCGTCAGTAACGTAACCAAAAGTCCTATTGACAAAATTGCCTGAATTCTGATCTATTCTTACCTGATTGGGATCAGTTACATCGATATCCTCTTGGTACTTCTCATACTTCTGTCTGGCATAGGTGAAATTACCTGCAATATCAAATTTGACCTTTCCAACCTGAGTTTTATATCCAAGATTGAACTCAAATCCACGATCTGATCTGGAATCAAGATTTTGTTGAGGAAGATTGGCTCCAAAAGTAGAAGGAAGACCTTCCAAAGGAATCCTTAGCAATCCTTCTCTTTTTCTATAAAACCCTTCGAAGCTACCATAAACCTGTCCTCTCAAAAAGGCAAAATCAATGCCTGTATTGTATAATGTTGTTTCTTCCCAAGTAATCAGTTCATTAGGTAGACCAACAGTTTGAATAGGAGTAGTCGGAATTCCCTGTGCGAAATAATACACGGTATTCAACTCCGAAAATCCACTTAAATATTCAAATGCAGTATTTCCGACATTGCTATCAATCCCTGTTTGAGAATAGCTCACTCTCCATTTCAACTGATCAATAAAACTGTTATTCATCAAGAAATTTTCCTGATGCATGTTCCATCCTGCAGAAATAGAAGGGAAATAACCCCATCTCACTTCGGGAGAGAATTTGGAACTAGCATCAGCTCTTAAAGTAGCCTGAAGCAAATATTTCTCATCAAAAGCGTAGTTTAACCTACCAGCAAAACTGATTCGTGAATATTCTACAGGGACACCATTTCCTCCAGTAGTAGTCAATGCATCATCTCCTGCAGAGATTTGAGGAATATTTGGAGAAAGTAAATTTCTACGTTGTGCAAAAAGGGTATTGTCCTCATTTTGCTCTTTTTCGGCAAATGCTAAAAATCCTATTTTATGCTTTTCATTGAAAATTTTCTGGTAATCTAAATAGACTCTGGATAAAATCCTTCTTTGAGGATCTCCATAATATTCCTTTCTGAAATTATTGTCACTGACATTTCCTCTGAAGATATATTCATCTGTTTCAGGAACATATTGAAACACATCGTAAGGCTTATTCAATCGCTCGTTGTATAGCTTCCTAAATCTTGCATTAACTTTACCTCCCAAAGTCAATCCAGGTACGAATGGGACATTGTACTTCAATTCGAAAGCTGCTGCTATAGTCTCTAATTTGGTTAGGTTATATCCTGAAAATTTCTTTTGGGTTCCTGCTCTTGGAGATCTTTCTGTAAATCCACTGTAAGGAACTCTATCTGGGTCTGGTAATTCTGTTTGAAAAAATGGTTGTGCAGTTCTAAGCGCTGTCCAGATGGCACCTGTTCCATCTGCAGCATAATCACGGGTTTCGTTGATATAAGAAGTAGTAATACTTAAGACTAAGTCTTTAGAAATATCTGCATCTAGGTTATTGGTGATATTAAATTTTTTGTAATCGTAATCACCATTGAAAATCCCATCTTGATTTAAAACCCCTGCAGATACATAGTATCTTACTTTTTCAGATCCTCCTCTAGCACTGACATTATGTGAGGCGATTTTAGAGCCACCAGTTCGGATCAGATCCTTCACCCAATCATAACTTTGGCGCGTTCCGTTTCTATATTCCTCAAGAAATTCCTCTGTAAATTCTCCATAATTTATTTCTTTCGAGGGATCTGTAGGATCATATTGCCTGTTGAAAGCCCCTGCACGGGACATCTCCAAATATTCTGCAGCGTTGGATTGCTCAGGAAATACAGTTGCCTGTTGGAATCCAATATATCCATGGTAATTCACATCTGTTACCCCAGCTTTTCCTCGCTTAGTAGTCACAAGTATTACCCCATTTCCAGCTCGGGCTCCATAAATAGCAGCAGATGCATCTTTTAAAACTGTGATTGTCTCAATATCATTGGGATCCAATCGATCTAGATAAGACTCTATACCATCGACTATTACTAGTGGTGATCCAAATCCTCTGATACTCAAATCTGAATTATCTGCACCTGGCAAGCCTGGGTTTTGATTGGTTAATAAACCAGAGGCATTCCCTGCCAAAAGGTTCTTCACATTAGTTGCCGGAATCTGTACATTTTCGTCCATCTTGACAACGGATACTGCACCGGTAACTTCAGATTTCTCTTGGGTACCGTACCCTACTACTACGACTTCGTCAAGTTGAGATTCATCCTCTCCCAAAGTCACCTCAATACTAGTCCTTCCATTTACAGAGATTTCTTGGGATTCATAACCCAAAAAACTAAACACCAATACCGCATCACTGGGAACTGTAATACTATACTTCCCATTAGCGTCGGTTGCCACTCCATTGATAGCACCACTTTCCTTACTTGATGCTTCAATCACGTTTACTCCAGGCAAACTTAATCCTGAAGCACCATCTATTACCGTTCCCGAAACTTGAATATCCTGTGCGTATACATGTCCAACACACAAGAACAGGATCAACAACAAATAATACTTTCTAGTAAAATTTTTCATACGTTGTTTTATGATTTACTGGTTAAAATAACTACTGAAATCAAACCCAATCACTAGTTAATAGCGATGACTAAAACGATTTCAATGTAAATTTTGGAGTTTTATTAGGCCCGGAACAGTGAACAATTGATCAAAAAAGGAAGGTATTCTTGTTTTTGAATGGCTTTATTTGGTTTTTAGAGGTGATTTAAAACTTTTATCATAAGAAAAAGCTTAATCACCTATGATAATTTCAAAATCAAATAGAGTCCCAGCAGTTTATACTTTCATTAAAACCGGAACCGTGTTTTTTTTAAAAAAAACCTTCATCTCTTGAAGCGTTTTGAATTTTGCCTGCGTCTCGGTAGAGTAAAAAAATTAAACCATCTAATATGTTTAACAAAGTAAAAAACTGGTCAAAAAATCGCTTTAAAGTACTACTTTCCTTGGCAGTAATTGGAGCTACTTTTACTTTAACAAGTTGTCTTGATGATGACAACAACACCCCATTACCTCCGGCAGGATATGTATTGATTTATCATGGTTCTCCAGATGCTCCAGATACGGACATTTATGCAGATCAAAACAAAGTCAATAATTTCCCAATCAGCTATACGCAAGGGTTAAGTTATAGCCCATTTTATATTGGCGAGCGTACATTTAAATTTACCAATGTGAATTCTTTGAGCTCTTTCCTCCAGAAAGATTTCATGGTCAAAGCAGACAGTGTTTACTCCTTATTTCTGGTAAACAATTTTGATAATGTGGATGCAATCATGATTCCTGACAATTGGGGTGAAACAACGAATGAAACTTCTCAATTTAGATTAGTGAATATTTCTCCTGATGCAGGAAGTGTCTCTTTAGAAATCACGGGGGAGAACACTGATATCGTGACAGACCTAGCTTCTTTAGAATCTAGTGATTTCCAGGAAATGGAAAGCGGAGTTTATGACTTCGTCGTAAAATCAACTACGAGCGGTGAGACTTTGGTTTCTGCTACAGACATTGAGTTGAGAGGAAATAGAATTTACACCCTAATTCTTAGAGGCTTGGTTTCTGCAACTGATGAAAAAACAAAACTAGATTTGCAACTAGTAACAAACTACACCAACTTTTAATAGGTAGGTCAAAAACTTAAAAATCCCCGTGGAGAATATCCGCGGGGATTTTTTTTTGCTTTTACAGGGTGTAGTATTGTCACTTGACAAAGAGATCAATTAACAAGAGAATTTTTCTCAAAGTAAAATGAGCCTATTAAGACGAGTGTTTGAACTTTAAGGCTTAGGATTTATCCTCCTGAACTAAGGAAAGGATATTTCCCGCAGGGTCTTTAAACCATGCGATTAAATGCTCGTCTTTCCTACAAATCCCGTTGGCGTCAGTCTGGATATTCCCATCATAAGCTTCAAAGACAACCCCTTTTTCACTTAAACTTTGGACTGCCTCCTCAATATCTTCAACGCAAAAATTAAGTATGGTAAAGTTTGCAGGTTCGTGATTGCCTTTGGAATAAACAAGTACTTGATTGTCCTCTTGAAATTTAAGGGAAAGTAATCCCATTGGTAATTTTTTCACTTCAACCCCCAAGACTTGATCATAAAACTCTCGAGCTTCCTGAAGGTCATCGACGGAGAATCCGCCAAAGGCTTTGGTATGAGTAAACATGGTAAAATAGGTTTATAGATTAATTGATAAAACAATTCAGTTTTATTACAACTTTCTAAATAGCAAAAAAAATATTACTCATTTGTAAAAAAACGGGATAAAATTCCCAGATCAACCTAAATTTTCTTCATTTTTTACTTTTCTCCCCCACCAAACTTCAATTTTAAACTTGCACCAAACATTCCGTAGTTTGATCCAAAACCTGAAATAGATTTAAGTTGATGGTTATAAAATGGCATAACCATGTAGTTTATTTTCTTTGATTCGAATACCTTAAAGTTCACTCCTAAATTTAACGTCGCAAAAGGATAGAACTTTCCTTCCGGACTTGGTAAATCCTGCTGTTGTGAAACAGGTCGAGTGGCTAAAGCAAAGGCACTACTTGAAGAACTCAGCATATTATCCGAATTATTCACAGCAAACTGCTCATTTACTGTCGTTAGTTGCTCACCATTTTGATTAATCGCATACAGGTTAGAAAAACCTGCCTGTACTGAGACAGAATTATTCCTTGTGATGGGGTATTTGATATATACGGGCATCTCTATCTGCACCTGCTGAATATCTTGCTTTTCCACCCGGCTAGTTTTGTATCCTTGTAGGATCAAATCACTCTGAGTTTCATTTTTCTGGTTGAGATAGTTCACTCCCACTCCAGAGCCTAAAGTCATCTTACCTGGAAGCTCAATATCTACTTGCATCCCCAAACCAATGCTAGATGCCGTCATCATCATGTCATTTTGTTGGGATGAGCCAAATCCAGGAGTTACACCCATCGCCAATAGAACTTTCGTTTGTTCCTTTGGTATTTCAGGAAAATCTTTCTCGTCGATAACTGCAGATTCTGCAACAAGCTTTTCTGGAGATTTTTCTTCTGTCCTGTTTTGCTTTCCTTGAGCAATAACAACTTCTTCCTTAAGAATAGTAGTTGCTTCCTCATTGCTTTGAGTCAATTCTGCCAGTTGACTAGAAGTAGTCAATGGCTTTTTCTCCATTGCTTTTGAATTCAGTTCATTAGACTCTTCCTCTTTATTAGTTTGAGCTAAAGCTTTGTTTTCAACTTTGTTAGATTCAGATGAAACCTTATTTTCTACCTGCTTGGGCTTCTCTACAGCATTGTTCTCTACCTCTGGATCAGATGTTTCCGTAGTTTTGGCTTCTGCCAATAATTCAGTACCCATATTGAGAGTTGGAACTTGCGTTGGTTTAGAACCCAGATTCTCTTCTGGATTAATTGATTTATCCTGAATTCGCTCTACTCCTCCCTGATTGAACTGATTCGAATCACTCATTGTAGGCATATCTGGAATTGTGCTTTGTTGTTGGGTTGATTGGTCTGCTAGAATCTCTTTGGTATCTGAGCTTGTAGAATCATCAAGACTCACTTCTGTATTTAGCACCTGATAGACCGCAACCACAGCCAATAAAGTCGCCGCTACTGCACCACTCCAATAGTATAATTTTCGTGTTTTCTTTGCATTCCTATGTTTCTGGAAGCTTTCCCACGCCCCTGCCTCGTAAGGCAAGTTTCCTTCTTCTTGATGTTTTTTCAATGAAGAAGCAATCCATTTATCGGTCTTATCTTCCTTCATATTCTTGTAAATGTAAATGAACCAGTTGACGAAGTTTGGCTTTAGCTCGGGTGAGATAAACACGAGATGAACCTTCAGTTATTCCCAACCTTCCAGCTATTTCTTTATGGCTATAACCTTCCACTTCATAGAGGTTAAAAACGAGTTTTAAATCCTCCTGCAATTGGTTTATTAATTTGATAATATCTTCAAACCCTAAACTCGACAAAGCATTCACTTCGTTTTGATTAGGTATTTCTATTTCTAAGTCTGAATGACTTTGATACTTTTTATTCTTTCTATAATAATCTATAGCGGTATTGACTGTAATACGTCGGAGAAATGCTTTTACCGTCTGGAAACTTTCTACTTTTTTGATAGAGCTAAAAAATTTCAAAAAAGAATCATTCGCTATTTCCAGAGCCAAATCCCTGTCCTTCGAATAGGACAGACTTATCCCCATGACATAGCCATAATATTTTTTATAGAATAATTCCTCGTGTTTGGAGGATCCCCGTTTGCAACCGGAGACCAGTTCCTCATCCGTATAGTTCAATTCAATACGCTATTTCTAAATCAACTAATTTGGCCGCAATTTCTCATTAATTTTCATTCCTCGCCCGCTATTTTATACAACCGATTAATCTATCTAGTGAAATTTTGATAAATGATACATTTTAGATTTCTCACTTATTGCCAACCCATTTTCGATTACCTGACATTTTTCTTTCCTTCTTTCTACAGATTCTTGATTCAGCGTAAGGCCGAAAAAGAACAATAGTAAAGTCAGTCTGAGAAATGTCTTCATGCTGGTTTTTTATACCCTAACGGGATAGGATGAATAAATGCAACAGACATTTAAAAAAACACTATCGAATTCGTGGCTCAAACCATAAAACCCCGAAGCCAATCAAGAAAAGTACTAACCATACCCAATCTGAAACTCTAACCTCAACTGCATTTGGAAGCACTGTTTCAGCTTTCATGGATTGATTTTTTAAGAAATTGGCCAATCTCATTCTTGCACTTACATCTCCAAATTCTTTTTCACCGTAAACTGGAATCTCTAAAGTATCTGAGAGGTTTATCCAACCAGAATCTGATAGCGTGACTTGTGTGAATTGAGAAAAAGGGTTGATTATATCTTGATGAAAAAAGAGTGTATCCCCTCCTATCAAAGTAAATTCATCTGTATTGTTTCTGGAATTAAAAGTCAAAATACTTGATAGGCCTTCAAAAACCGGGGCATCCATTTTCCAATTTTCATCTTCATCGGGATAGAGCTCCCCTAAAATTTCACTCCAAATCAATTGATAAGTTAAGGTATCACCACTGAGGTACATGGGGAAAGATTGGTTGATAAGGCTCATACCTATCTTCTTGCCGCCGACATTTTGAATTGCAACAGCATTTTCCATTAATAACTTCTGTCCTGCTTTAGGAACAAATTGAAATGGTAAAGCTTCCAGGCCAGACTCTAAAACTCTGGATTCTTCTTCAGAAATTTTCTGTACTTCAAAATCAGTCTGATACAATTTATTTAAGTCAGCTGCTTCCTTTTTGGGCTCATAAGAATCAATTAAAAAAGCCGCCATGGCAGTATTTTCAAAATCGTTTAAGGTCTTCTTCGATTTAAGTTGATCAACGTCAGCAATAATGATTCGTACGGAATCCAAGTCTTTAGAAACTGATCGGATTTCACTACTTCTGGAAATTTGAATATTCTCTTTCACATATTCTGATTTTCCAGCTAAAAACTGACCTAAAAAACGAGATTCTGGTCCTGGATAGGAAAACCTTAAGTCATAACTTTTTGGACTGGAAGGAGATGAAAAAAACCGAACCTGCCCTAAGCTCTCATTATTTAATACAAGTTCAAATTCATTTCTACCTATGATTTCCGATGTAAACTGAAGTTCAAAATTTCTTTGCCCAGCATGAATAGAATCTTCTGCAATAATCAACTCCCCTGCTTTTAATATTACACTTGCAGCGCTATCACTACCGGTTTTCCCAATAATTTTCTGAAGTTCACCTTGCCTCACAAAACCTTTCCAAATAATGAACTCTAACCCAACTGAAGAGCGATTTGACAGTAATTGAATCTCTTTTCCAGAAAGTAGATTTAGCTCTACGTCTGAGAATCTACTTCCTACCAAGTACACTGGATTCCCTTCCCCTGAATACTTTTCGATTGAAAGTGATTTCCTAAGGTCTAAGCTATCCCTAAGGTATTTAAGTTCTTCTGAAGTCACATCGTCGGAATAAACTAAAACAGGTTCTGAAGTCAGTTCTGTTTGCCATGTGGGCTGAAAAATAAAACCCAATAGCGATAAATAAATAAATCCATAAATAGCCCCACGTATTATTTTTTGCTGTTTGGTGATTTTTGACTTAAAAGTAAAAACCATTTGAGCCCCCAAAATCGCAGTGAGGAATATCACAAAAACTATTAGCCAAAGGATCGGAAAAGAGGGATCGAATTTTATCATTTAATGTTTTTCCAAAAAGCTTTTTGTAATTCTTCCTCTTGTAAATAAGAAGCCTCTAGAGACTGTCCTGTTCTTGCAATTGGATATAATAACTTCTGTAAATTGGCACGGCTTTCAGAAGATAAATCTCCTGCAGAAAACTGCTGTAATTCCAATAAAACCGACCAATCTTCCAATCCAGTATATTGCATTCTAGCCGTCCAAATCCTTCCAAATTCATTAATCGTTGCCTTATCCATCTCAGTTAATTGATTTTTGGACAACTTCCCTAGAATTTGAGCTGCTAGTGGTTTTAAGCCAGCATTCATATTCTTAAGTTCTTTTGATATCTGGTTATCCAGATCTTCAAGATCTCCGCTAAGCCGCTTTTCTTCTTCTTTTATCGGAGGTGGGTCAAAGCCTGTTCGTTTTACATATACTCTTGATTTTTGCTGCACAGATTTCAAATATTCTAAGGCTTTCTTTTCGTAAGGCAGTGCTTTCTCAGGCTCATATAATCTCAAATGAAGCTCAGACTGCCACATTTGCTCCAAAGCCATTTTTAAAGCTCCTTTAGTCGACTCTTCAAAAAACGTATTCTCTTCGGCAGAGTCATGTGAATGCATGAAAGCATTGAGCAATCCTCCTAAACCAGACTCATCTTCTTCCACCTCATTGCTATGGTTTTCATGCGAACTTTCAGGCAATTCCACTGCTGGTAAATCTGCAGGTTCATGCTCACCTTCAGAATCATGGGCATGACTATAGGAAGCCAAAATATCTCCACCTTCGGCAGCAATTTCTCCTCCACCTGTAGAGTTTTCAAATTCCTCACCCAAATATTGGCCATACCTCAGACGAAGTAATTTCTGATCGTAACCAATAGTATTTGACGTCTCATTAAAAGTTTGCTTGGGCATGCTCTTGCGCTCTGCAATCAGCTTTTCAGTGTCTATGATAATTTGCCTTTGGCTCCTAAAATAATCTGGCAAAACAGTAATTGCCATTCCCGCCAATTCCGTTTCTCCTAATCCATTTGCGTCCACATACTTGATGAAATAGGTGTCAGACCTGGAAAAATTTGGTTCAGGGTATTTATTGTCAATGGCTGCCCAATAGTAATACAATTCATCTCCCTGCTGAAAGGCCAAAGCTTCGAAATCTAGTTCCGTCGCTACATTTTCAGACTGAAAACTCCTGTTAATTATATCAATCCGGCTTTCTCTAAATTTGACATTCTCTCCAGAACCTCGAGCCAAAGTGGCTACGAGATAAACTTCATTGACTTTAAAATCATCCGAAATTTTAGCTTTTATAGTCGCCTTTTGAGCATCTTTTTGAAAATGAAATTTGTAGACCTCTTTTTCCTCTGGAACAATGACCGGCGGAATATCTTCATAAACTTCAAAAGGAAAATAGGCAGATTCAAAAACCTTTTCCTCATCTCTATAGGCTCGAATCGCATAGATCCCAGAGCCTTCAGCCCAATCAGAAAATAGGTGTTTTCCAGCTTGGTTTTCAAATGATAATTCCTGGTTTTCAGAATTTACCATTTTGACATCCAGGTCTTTTTCTGAAAAATCAATTTGCCAAGTTATACTCGCCCCTTTGATTGTTTTAATTTCCAGATCACTTTGCTCCTCACTGGCCATACCTGTATAAGAAGGCGGAGTTATTTTTACAGTAAGCCCAGCCAATTCTACTGGAGGAATCTCTGCTTCTTGAGAAATTGTATTTACAGGAACAGAAGAAAGTTTTTGCTCCTCTTGTCCAAAATCCAGGGGGATAAAGCTCATTCCAAAAGCAATGATTGAGAGCAAGCCAAAAATTAAAAACAACTTAAGCCCCCTTTGATAAACCCGTGGTTTCTCATTAGGAATATGGCTATTAACCCGCTCCCATTGAAGGGATTCTGCAAGGTTTCTTTCTTTTTTACCCATCAATTCTAAGCTAAACTCAAGCCCTGGAAATTGCTGATGTAAGATCTTGATGGCATCTTTTTTATGATTTTTAAACAAACCATGAAAGAATGCTGAAATCAAGAAGGCTATGAAAAAAACAGATAACCCAAGAACCCAGGAAGATTGGAATGTATAAAATAACAAACCTGTTCCAGCTCCAACCAAAAAGGATTTCAGAAAGATGTTTATCCAAATTTGCTGCTGGGTTTGAACGATATATTTTTCTAACAAGCTCATAGACCTTTTTTATTAGACCAATACCTTTCAACTGAGAAAGTCAGTAAAAACAATCCCATTAATAATATTACCAATTGGGACTTTTCACCATCACCCTTTTTAGGGTTCACTATAAAATGCTGCTCCAATTGAGCAAGAGAAATTTTGGCATCATTCGGTTCAAAACCAAAAAACATCGCGATTTCTCTCATAAAATATTCAGGCAACTGCCCTTTTTTAACTTGTTCCGAATTTTCAAAATTCAAGTTTTCAGGAATAACTTTCACTTGATTAACCTGCTCAAACTCTTGTTGGTTTAAAACAAAAGCAAGCTTGTCCGGATCATTTTCTTTAATCAAGGCATTGGAAAAAATCAAATTCGCAGAGTCAGCATTTGCCACCTCAACTATAGTAATTTTCATTACTTCCGAGATAGAAGCCAATGCCGCTTTAATAGCCTGCTGATCACTTTCTTTAAGGTCAATAAAATGAGTTAAAAGACTTGATTTGGCACTGATACTTTTTTCATCTTTAATTTCTTCCGATGCAAATGCTGCGAGTCTACCATTCTCACTTTTCTTTAAAACATAGCCTGAATCCAAGCTTACCAAAAATTCTTTTGAAGACTTATTTGAAGAGGCACCAAGATGAATGATAGGCTCAACAGGACTTACAATCTTCTGATCGGAAACATAATTCTGAGAATTGGGGAGATAAATATGAAGTACTTCAATTGGCCCTTCTATTTCATTCAGAGCTTTTTGAATATTAAGGAAGGAGACATCTGAATCTATGGGATCCTCAGTAAGTTCTTGCTTTCCCGGAAGCAGCCAATAAACGTTTTCTCCAAATTTCTGTGCTTCTTCCAGTTCAAATCTAAATTCTTCAAAGATTTGTTTTTCCGGGGCAACCAAATGAATTGTTTGATAATCCTGCTTCATAGGCCAGTCCTTCCAAATTAACTTTGCGAGCATCAACACAAGCAAAACTAGCATCAGGAGACGAAGAAAAAGCAAGAATAACTGATCTAGTCGAATGGATTTAGAGGATTGATTTTCCTTCTCTACAAGCCAAGCCATTGCAGCCCAAGAAATCTGGCTCCCTTTCTTGCCATTCCAAAGGTGTATAGCTACTGGGATGGACAATCCCAACAAACCCCATAACAATATCGGTTGGAGAAATTCCATTAAATAAAGGACCTATTTGCTAAAAACTTTGAAACTACACTGACAATGGGTTCATCGATCGTTTCTTGAATCAGATGTATTTTGGGTTGATGAAGTGCCTCTTTTAAGGTTTTTAAATAATTACCGATTGCAGCATTGTACCCTTTTTTGACGGCTGCACCATCTAGAGTAATCTCTCGATCACTTTCCAAATCCTTAAAAATAAAACTTCCTTTCAGGTCAAATTCCACCTCTTGCTTCCCTAAGAGCTGAAACAAGACGATTTCCTTTTGGGGATGCTTCATTTCCTCCACAATTTCAACCCACTCATTATCCTTTTGTAAAAAGTCGGAAACCAACACAATCAACTCTCGCTGCTTATTTTTCAATAAGGGAAAAAATTGCTTGGAAACCGGCCAAGTACCCGAAGCTTTATCTGACTCTAAATGATATAATATCCGTTGAAAGCTTTTTGGAGAGGGAGCTACTTTTTTTATCAACTCTCCATTTTGAAAGGTGAAAAAGGAAAGGGAATCTCCTTGTAAATGCGCCAAATAGGCTATTGTTGCCAATAAGTTTTTTGCATAATCAAGTCTGCTTATATCTCCCTCCTTATAATTCATTGAACCCGTTAAGTCCAACATCAGAGTGATATGTAAATGACTTTCAGCTTGGGATTCCTTTATCATATATTTCCCCGACCTGGAAAAATATTTCCAGTCTATTCGCTTCGGATCATCTCCTGGTTCATAATACCGGTATTGCTCAAACTCACTTCCAGCACCCACTCGCATACCGAGATGAATTCCTTGCTTGAGTTGCTCGCTGATAATTTTCGCGGACAACTTCAAATTATTGAGTTTGACAATTTCCAGATTACTTGCTTGCATGGACGGGAAGTGAATCTACAATCTGAGTGATGACATGATCTGCTTCTACATTCTCGGCTTCAGCTCTAAAATGCAGCGAAAGGCGATGCCTCAATACTGGAAATGCCAATACTCGAATATCATCAGGAGTTACGGCAAATCGACCCTTGACCAACGCTCTTGCTTTGGCACAAAGAATCAAAGCTTGACCAGCTCGGGTTCCTGCACCCCATTCAACAAACTGTTGGACTGCTTCCACCTGAGAGTCTGCCGGTCTGGTACTTCTGATTAATCGATTGATATGAAGTAATAAATTAGAATCAATATGTACCTGTCTAGTCAAATTTTGAAGCTTTTTAACTTCTTCTCCTGATAAAACCATTTCAGGTTTCCCTGAATAAACTCCGGTCGTTTTCTCCAGTACTTCTAATTCTTCTTGCTCAGTAGGATAAGAGAGCTTGATGTACAATAAAAATCGATCTAACTGAGCCTCGGGCAATGGATAAGTTCCTGATTGCTCGATAGGGTTTTGCGTTGCAATGATTAGAAATGGACTGGGCAAAGGGTGAATTTGACCTCCATAGGTAACCATTTTCTCTTGCATCGCTTCCAAAAGAGCTGCCTGTGTTTTGGGAGGAGTTCTGTTGATCTCATCAGCCAAAACCATATTGGCAAAAATGGGTCCTTTATTAAATTGAAAAAACTTCTTTCCGGTCTCATGATCTTCTTCCAAGATCTCGGTTCCTAAAATATCACCTGGCATTAAATCAGGAGTAAATTGGATTCTTTTAAACTGAAGCTCCATGACCTCAGAAATCGTCTTTACCATCAATGTTTTCGCCAAGCCGGGCACTCCCTCCAAAAGACAATGTCCTCCTGCCAATAAGGTAATAATGATTTCATCAAGCACATCTTCCTGCCCGACAATTATTTTTGCTATTTCTTTTTTCAGCAGTGGAATTTTGGCTACCAATTCCTTGTACTCTGCTAATTCTTTGTTTTCCAATTGAATATTAGGTTAAAGCGTAGACCACTATGTTGACGCCAAATTTGGTGTTATCCACTTTCAAAAAGCGTTTATTTCTAAAGTCATAGTCCCATTCGCATCCATAATCTTTATTGCTATACAAGACTCCTATTCTTCCATTGATGATAATGGCCTTGAGGTAATCATGGACTAAATCATCTCCCCAACCATTTAACTCAAAAGAGGTTGCCGGTGGGCCATCTTCAAACTTGAAGAAGCAATTGTATAGGTAGTGGTCATTTGGGATTTTCTGTAAAGCATCCGAACCGAATATCTCGGCCATTTCAGCTTCAAATGACTTAGCAAATAAGCCATCAATATCATGGTTGCAATCATCTGCAAAGACAAAGCCTCCATTTTCAACATAAGTTTTAAAGTTATTTCTCTCTTGAGTAGAGAAATCCACCAGTTTATGTCCACTGATGTAGCAAAAGGGACTTTTGAAAATTTCCGGACTGCTCAACTCCACAATTTTCTCGGTTTCATCAACCGGAATGGTAGTGTATTCCACCAGGGAATTAATCAAGTTGGAAGGCATCCTTTGATCTGTATCCCAGTTTCCCGAATTGTACTTAATTCTGGTGAAGAAGAAAGGGCGCATGGTTGGTTTATTTCAAATTGACAGAAATATGCAGGCAGTGAAATTCATTCTCATCGAACAAAATTTCCCTGCCTGCTTTCTGTATCCTTTTTATACGGCGTCAGATAAACTCGAGAAGGTAAAGTCTCTGATTTTCATTGCAGGGACCAGACTTCCATCAACTCGTTGTGGTTTACCCATCGATTCAATGTTATTCAACATGATAATTGGGCTTTCATTGAATCGGAAGTTTTTTACCGGGAACTTGATCTGTCCATCCTCAATGTAAAAAGTACCATCCCTAGTCAAACCTGTAAATAATAAGGTTTGAGGATCTACGGATCTGATATACCAAAATCTTGTCACCAAGACTCCTCTTTCAGTACTTCTCACCATATCTGCAAGACTTTCATCACCCCCTTCGAAAATCACTCCTCTAGGCCTAGGAACTGGCTCCACTCCTTGTTTGTCTGCCCAATAGCGAGAATAAAACAGGTTTTTCACCACTCCATTTTCTACCCACTGAGTTTTTTCCAATGGCAAGCCATCACCACTCCAAGGTGCTACAGGAATCTCAGTATTCGCCGGGTCGGAATAAATATTTACTCTTTCATCAAATATTTTTTCACCAATTCTGGTTCCCCCTCCTTTTTTACTCATGAAGCTTCTTCCTTCATCCGCACTCCTTGCATCTAATCCAAAAGTGAGTCTACCCAATAAATCTGAAGCTGCTCTAGGCTCTAAAATCACGGTATACTTACCAGGCTCAATTGCTTGGGCATTTTGTGAAGCCATCGCTTTCTGAACAGCAAGATTGGTTACAGAACCTGACTTCAACAGATTGACATCATTAAAGTCTGCACCAGAATATCCTGAACCTGTTCCATCATTGGTCCTCACCGTCACCGTGAAGTCTACAGATGTTCCTTTATTGTACCCAAACATTCCCTTGCTATTTCCCATCGCAGTAAAGCCTGAGAAATCCTCTAAATAACCAGCAGCTGTCAGGTTATTGTCAACACAAGGTTTGATACTATCAATTGCCAACTGGGCACGATAGTCAGGATCAATCTGATCCGTAGAATCAAAGAATGTTTTTGTCTCTTTATATTCCTGAGGTCCCAACATAGGCATGTATTCTGGGTTTTCAGGTGCCAACTTGGCAATCTCCTCTGCCCTTGCAACTGCCTTTTTTAGAGACTCGTCGTCTAACTCATTGATACTTGTGGAACCTGATTGCTTCCCAAACACTGAAGTGATGTTTAAGCTAATGCTATTGGTCTCCCCACTGGTATTGACTGTATTCCTAGCATATCTGATATTACCAGTTTTACCACCTGAAATACTTACCTCTGTTTCATCTGCTTTTGCAAAGGAGAGGGTTTTATCTATTATTTGTTTTGCTTCTTCTTTAGTTAAAATAGCCATTTCGTTGATGTTAAGAGTTAAATCTTTCTTCCGGTGTTAATTACATTGACTCCGTCAAAACGGGTGGTTGAACTTCCGTGAGAAACTGCCGAAACCTGAGAAGGCTGACCTTTTCCATCAAAGAAAGACCCGAAAAGCTTATAATCGTCTTTATCACAAATTTGTGAACAAGAATTCCAGAACTCCTGAGTATTGGACTGGTAAGCCACATCTTCAAGCATTCCGGCAATCTCTCCATTTTTAATCTCATAAAACAGCTGACCTCCAAACTGGAAGTTATATCTCTGCTGATCAATCGAATAGGAACCTCTACCTACGATATAAACTCCTTTTTCAACATCCTTGATCATATCTATAGCACTCAACTTTTCAGTTCCAGGTCTCAATGAAATATTGGCCATTCTCTGAAACTGAACAGATTCCCAGCTGTCTGCGTAGCAGCAACCTTGAGACTCTTCTTCACCGATGATGGCTGCTTGATCACGAATCGCCTGATAGTTTACCAGCACTCCATCTTTAATCAAGTCCCATTCTTTGGTTTTTACTCCTTCATCATCATAGGCCACATTCCCTAGAGAATGAGGCTGGATCTTATCAGCGAAAATATTCACTTTATCAGAGCCATATTTAAAATCTCCAGACTTCCACTTGTCTAATGTTGCAAAGCTTGTTCCTGCATAATTTGCTTCATATCCCAAAACTCTATCAAGTTCTAATGGGTGACCTACAGACTCATGTATTGTTAATCCTAAATGGTCAGGATCAAGTACAAGATCATATTTACCTGGCTCAACTGACTTTGCAGAAAGCTTTTCTACGGCTTGTTTAGCTGCAGCTGTAGCATCTTCCACGATATCATATGAATTTCTATAACCTATTAATCCTGCTGGACCGGCGATTTTTTCAGATTGAAGGCCATCCATGTATTCAAAACCCATTCCCATGGGTGCACTTAAAGCTTGGCGAGATCTAAAGTTCCCCTCAGATTGGTTGATCGCTGTCACGGTAAATGTTGGCCAAATTCTATGAACGTCCTGATCGATGTAAGAACCGTCAGTGGAGGCAAAATATTTTTGCTCGTTCACCATAAATAATGCTGAATTGACAAATGCTGCTCCATTTTGAATAGCTGCATCATTAGCATTTAGCAAAAGGTCTATTTTATCTTTTACTGGAACCTCAAACGCATTTTTCTCTATAGGAGTCTGCCAAACTACCTCGCCAGCTCCTACAACAGGGGCTAATTCGACTGGTTCCTTTTGAAGCTTTGAGTTGGCTTTCGCTATTGCTACGGCTGTTTCAGCACATGCTTTAATCCCATCAGGAGTTACATCCGATGTAGCAGAAAAACCCCATGTTCCTTCAGCAATGACGCGGATACCTACTCCAAAGGATTCGGCATTTGTGATATTCTGAACATTTTTTTCACGGGTGATCACGAATTGGTTTAGGTATCTTCCAATTCGAACATCCGTATAGGTGGCCCCTTTGGCTTTCGCTGCATTTAACGCGATATCTGCCAAAACTTTCTTTGCCGCTGGATCCATTCCAGGTTCCAATAGTCGATCTGCTGTTACAGGATTTCCCATCGCCAGCATTCCAGGTGTCATCAGGGCACCCAAGCCCATTCCGGAAAGGTGGATAAAATCTCTTCTTTTCAATGTACCTTTTGTTTAAATGTTAGGTGTTAGTGTAGTGTTTGGTTTAATAAGGGTAATCTTTCTAAAAATAACACTATCTGAATGGTAACCCAATTAAATTATACAACCGCGGTAAAATCTCCGTTTATCCCCCCATTTTAATGGTATGATTCACCCTACTTTTAAGAATTTGAATAAAAATGAGCCCAAAAAGCAGGATTTTTAAACGAGAATTAATGAGAATTTTAAAATTCCATGCTTTCAGTTCCGCATTTAAACCCCAACTATCAAATCAATTCAAAAAAAGATGTGTTTAAATTTCATTGGCTCAATCCTAACTTTTTAAGTTAAGAATTCTTACTTTTTGAAAAACTTTTAAAAACTGACGCATGAGACTTCACACCATCTTGGGAGCCAATGGAAACATTGCTCAAATTGTTTCACAGGAACTCTTCAAAAATGGCATCAAAGTAAGGCAATTTAGTAGACACCCGAGGAAAGTAAATGACACAGATGATCTCGCTTCAGGCGACCTATTGGACAGTTTAGCTGTATCCAATGCCATATCAGGATCCGAGGTAGTATACTTATTGGCAGGAATAAAATACGTCAGTAAAATCTGGGAAGAAGAATGGCCTATCATCATGAGAAATACCGTGGAAGCATGCATTACTCATGGGGCTAAACTGGTTTTCTTTGATAACATGTATTCTTATTCACCAGAGGAGGTAGGTCATTTGACTGAGGAAAGTAGCATGCATCCAAAAAGTCGGAAAGGAAAAGTCAGAAAAGAAATACTAGATATTTTATGGAAAGCTGTAGACGATAAAAAGCTGGTCGCCTTGGTAGCGAGAGCAGCGGATTTTTATGGACCTGAGGCATCAAATAGTGTTTTGCATGAAATGATCATCAAGCGAATGAAATCTGGAAAAGCACCTCAATGGCTTTACTCCAAAGAAAAGAAGCATTCCTTTACCTATATCCCTGACGCTGGAAAAGCTACCGTATTTTTGGCTTTGCAGGAGGATTCCTGGAATCAATCTTGGCACCTACCTACTGACCCTTCCTACCCCAGCATTCAGGAAATCGTAGACATGGCAAATCAAGAACTAGGAACTCAGTTCAAAATAAAAATCATGCCCTCCTGGTTAGTGAATTTCCTAGGCTTATTCATGTCCATCATGAAGGAAATTCATGAATTGAAATATCAAAATGCTCAAGATTACTGTTTCGATTCATCTAAAATTGAAAAACACTATGGATTGAAACCTACACCATTTAGAAATGGACTAAAAAAGTGTATCAAATCTTAATCCTCAGCTAGCTGAAGAAAGTATAAAACAATCCCATCGTCTTCGGTTTCGGAAAGCCCAGCTATCTTTGAAACTACTATTTCACCATTTTCATTGACCACCATTGGTGCATGTACTGGAACTGGGAAAGGGACATTGGTCGCTAATTGATTGAAATCCTTATCAAAAACTGCCACAAAATATGGGTCTTCGCGAAGAGCTCCCAAACCATATCTCTCTGAAAATTCAAGTTCCTGCATCCCTTCCTCCGAGATCCCCCTATGATATGTCACCAAGTAATAGTCTTCCAAGACAAATATATTATTCAGGTTGGCAGGCCTAATCTTTCTGATTTCCTCAAAAAACTTTTCTGGCGTTTCCATAGGAACAGGCTTATAGCCTATCCAATCGGGTATATTCACATCAATTGTTTTCTCAAAAATAAACTGACCTCCCTGCATTTGGTACACATATAATCTGGGCTCAATCCCCAAACTCAAAACCAGCTGATCTTCATCAAAAGTGTAGATAGGGACTGTAAACCCATGTACCTGACCGTTTAAAATTGGTGAACTCTCTGGCAAATCAATTGCATCGGAGATATCCTTTGTGGCTTTATCCTGTGATTCAATGATGGGCAGGGAATACATTGCCTGAAACATATTTTGATCTTCATGATTCGCCATTAAGGAATGCTGGGCAGGCTTGGGATAATAGACCTTATTTTCATGCTCAAATAACCCCAATTTTGGATTTGGAATAAAGACATCATAAGAATAGGGCAAAGTAATCTCTCCAACTTTGGTGGAATCATCAAACATCATGTACCCATTTTGAAAGTCGAACACTGTTACATCTCCGTTGAAATAACCAAGACTGACTGCATGCCCCACCACGTCTATCCCATCTCTATTAAATTGATTATGTGTTAGAATTTCGCCTTTTTGATCCACTTCTAAATACTCTCTGGGCTCCTCAGTAGCTAGCAAGAACTTTTTAGAATTTGGATCATAATCCAAAAGCCTCATTTCTTTGAGAAAGTCAACCTCTAAAGAGTCCGCTAATTCAATGGAAAAAACCTTTGGTTTATTATCTGTCTGAGTCTTTTCCCCACAAGAATAAACACTTAGTGTGAGGGCAAAAATTACAAGTTTTTGAAAGTAGTTTTTCATAGAAAAATCAAGGTTAATTAAAAGTCCAAATCTTAAAAACATATAATAGAGCATAAAACTCCAGATTAATTCTTCATCAATTTCAATTTATACAAGACAATCCCATCATCTTCAGTTTCGGATAAACCGGCTACTTTGGACACCACAATTTCACCTTTATTATTCACCACCATAGGGAAATTACTAGCGATGGGAAAGGGCACATTGGTCGCTACCTGATTAAAATCCTTATCGAAAACCGCCGCAAAATTAGGGTCCTTCCTTCGAACCGAAAGTCCACCGTCTACCTGAGGATCAAGACCTTTCATTTGGTCTTCAGTTAATCCTCTATTATAAATAGCCAAATAATAATCTCCTACCACCAGAATATTAGTCAAATTCCCTGGTCTTTTTTTCTGGTTTTCTATGAAAAACTGATCTGCATTATCTAATGGAACTGAAGTAGTTGGTACCCAATCAGGAATATCAACTTCTATAGTTTTCTCATATTGAAATTCATCCCCCACTTTTTTATAAATATAAATTTCCGGTTCAAACCACATACTCAACAAAAGTCTATCTCCATTCATGGTATATACCGGGATAGGAAAACCATGTACCTCATCGCTCAATAATTCTGAGGTCTCTGGAAGTCTCACAATGCCCAAGGTATCCCCTGTAGTTTTATCCTGCGATTCAATAATCGGCATTTTGAGCAAAGCTTGATAAAACTCACCTTCTTCAAAATTGACATTCATTGATTCTGGCCATGGCTTTGGATAGTAGATTTTATTTCCTGATTCAAACATCCCAAGCTTAGGGTACATCATTAAAGACATATGTGGATATGGAATACTCAGTTCACCCACTTTTGAAGAATCTTTGAAATAGTAATATCCTTTGGGAGGATTAAATACCGTCACGTTTCCATTGAAATAACCCAATCCAAGCGCTTGATTTACCGGAGAAGTCCCCTCTTCACTGAATTTATTATGTAAAAGGATTTCCCCATTATCATTGACTTCTAGGTATTCATAGTATGAATTAGTGGCCAAAAGATACTTTTCGGAATTTTGATCGTAATCCAAAAGCATCATCTCGCCTAAATAATCTACTTGAACCGAGTCAATAATTTCTAGTGAGTAAGTCTTTTCTTTTTCTTCTTCCTGGTCATTCGGAGAACAAGAAAAAATCAACATTCCAAAAACTGATAAAAGACAAAAATGATAACCTGATTTCATCTTATGGATTTTAGCTTAATTAATTGAAAAGATCATTTTAGAAAAGAATAGTTAAAACCACAAAAATTAACTATTAAAATAAGTGAATTAATAGAAATCCTTTCTGCAATACCCTTGCACTGCCCTTTTCTTAACTTAGAGTTTTAAATCATTGACATGGCGCATCATCATACTCCAGGACATCATCACCATCATGCCCCTAACTCAAATCTAAAGCTCGCTTTCTTCATGAATTTGAGCTTTACGATTCTTGAGATTATTGGCGGTATATGGATCAATTCTGTGGCTATCATCTCCGATGCTGTTCATGATTTAGGTGATTCGGTATCATTAGGACTCGCTTGGTACTTGGATAAAAAGTCCAAAAAATCTGCAAACCATCAATTCTCCTTTGGCTATACCCGTTTTTCTTTACTAGGTGCTTTAATCAATGCCTTGATTTTGATCATAGGATCCATATTCGTCATTACCGAAGCTGTAACAAGAATTCTAAATCCAGAGGTTTCAAACGCTCAGGGAATGATCATTTTTGCACTGATCGGGGTAGCCGTGAATGGATATGCCGCTTGGAAAGTTAGCCATGGATCAACTCAAAATGAGAAAGTGGTAAGCTGGCATTTGATAGAAGATGTTTTGGGTTGGGTAGCCGTTTTGATTGCAGGTACTATTCTATATTTCGTTTACATCCCTTGGCTAGACCCAGGACTATCCTTAGCTATTTCCATATTTATCCTTTGGAATGTATTCAAAAATCTTAAGGAGACGCTTTATATATTTTTACAGGCAGTTCCTGCAGAACTTTCTCTAGAAGAGATAAAAAAGAAAATTTGTGATATTGATCAGGTCGAATCAGTTCATCACACTCATTTATGGTCTTTGGAGGGTGCGCATCATGTCTTTACTACCCATGTCAGAATCAAAAAAGTTGATAATTTAAAAGAGGTTCTTGATGCAAAAACTGCAATCAAAGAGGTTTTAAAAGCTTATCCTTTTAGCCATTACACGGTAGAAGTCGAGCTCGAGGAAGAACTTTGTGAATTAACAGAACCTCATCAACATTAAGCATTCATTACTTCAAAAACATGTTGCCTCAATTCAGGGATGACTTGCTTTTCAAACCAGGGATTTTTTCTCTGCCATAGCCTGTTTCTAGGGGATGGATGAACCAAAGGGAAATATTGAGGCAAGTAATCTTTAAATGCTTTCACGGTCTCAGTGAGGTTTGATTTCCTTTCCCCATTTAAATAATAACGCTGAGCATATTGACCTATTAGTAGTATTAATTTTAAATCAGGCAATTCTTTTAAAAACTGCGGGTGCCAAGTAGGTGCGCATTCAGGTCTTGGGGGCAAATCGCCACTATTACCTTTGCCTGGGTAGCAGAATCCCATGGGTAAAATCCCGAAAATCTCTTCATTGTAAAACTCCTCTCTTCCTACATCTAACCACCTTCTCAATTCCTCCCCTGAAGGATCATTCCAAGGAATTCCAGTATTTTGAACTTTTGTTCCTGGAGCTTGCCCTACAACCAATATCTTGCTTTTGGGATGAATCCTAAAAACTGGCTTTGGTTCAAAAGGAATTTTACCTGCACAGATTAAACAAGCCCTTGCTTGTGAACTAAGCAAATAAAGTTTATCCATTTGTTATTTTTTCATCAAAAAAACCAAATTATATATGTCTTCCAACAAACATTCTCCTAAATAAGCAGGATGCAGGATGCATTATTAATATTTTTTCAATACCTTAAATAGGTAGTCTTCTCATTTACAAGTATTTGAAAACAATACTGACTGTAGAGAAGTTAATCCAAAGTATAAGAATTGTTCGTAATTCTAGTAAATCACATACAATATAGAATTTGACCTTATGAAAAACTCCTACCTCATCTTGACCCTTCTATTAATTATCTGCGTTAGCTGCTTTTCTCAAAAAGATTACGTCACAGAATACGATTATAATTATCAGGGTTCTTTTAAGAAATATAAAACTTTTGCTTTTGTAGTCCCTGAAGAGATTGACTCCACCACTATATCACCAATATTAAATGCAACAATTGGTGCAAGATTGGGATCTCAGGGCTTTAGAGAATACGAACCAAAACCTGACATGTTGGTGAGTTATAAAATTTTCGTTGATTCCATCCGTTACAGAGGATATGTACAACCCGAGTTTAATTACTGGTTAAATAGAAGAGGCGTAACGACAAAAAATGAGGAAGGAGAGGAAGAAAAAGAGCAGGAAAAAGATGAAACTTACAATCAGGTAAAATATCAAGAAAATCAGGGGATGCTCGTTATTTATGTGATTGATAGTAAGAGAGGCAATACAATATGGCAGGGCTATACAGCGGCTAACTTTGATTTAGAATCCCCCAATTTCCGTTCTGATATAACGAGAGCTGCCTACCGAGTGATGAATGAATTCAAGGTCGTCAATAGGTTTATGCAATAATACTTACCCTTTTAAGAGGGAATTTTCTTAGCCAAAGTGTGGAGGCCCTCCACAAATAATTCAAATATCCTGTCATCTAGCAGGATATTTTTTTTGTGTAAAAGCAGGGAGTTTTTGTACAAAAAGTGCTCAAACACCCATTATTTAAAGGTTTTTACCGTGAAATGCTTTTTTAAAAGTTCTTGATTCAGGTTGTGGCAGTTGGTTTGGAATTAATAGAGAAAACCAAGAACACTAAACAATGAAAAAATCATTTATTATCACTGGAATTTTGGGAGCGTCTATGATGGTCTCTTGTGTTTCTAAAAAGAAATACACTGAACTTGAGAGCAATCTTTTTAAAACCCAAACGGAACTAGCTAACACTAATCAGGAAAAAGCTGAATTAGAAGAAAAAATGGCAATCATTGAAGCCAGAGTAGCAGAGTACAATAATAGAATTAATTCTTTGAGAGCAGTAAATGATGAGCTAAGCGGAGAAAATGCTAGTCTGTATGACATCCAGGGCTCAACAATTATGTCTAAGAACTCCAAAGAAAAAATGAATGAAACTTTGGCGAAAGTAGACCAAGCAAAATTAGCTGAGGCACAAACGCTGGAAGATTCAGTCAACTTGGCTGTTGAATACAATCTAAAACAAAACATCACTGAAACTACTGTTGATGGAGAAGAAGATGACGTTCAAATCGACATCGATCAAACCGTAGTGATGATTTCTGTTTCTGATAAATTATTGTTCAATACCGGAAGTTATAGAATCAATAAAAAGGCAGATCCTTTATTACAAAAACTAGCAGAGGTTATCAATGCTGAGCCTTCTCTTCAAGTAATGATTGAAGGACACACAGATCCAAGATCTATTTCTACTGGAGTACTTCAAGATAACTGGGATCTTTCTGTAAAAAGAGCTACCAGTATTGTGAGAAAACTTCAAGAAAACTATTCTGTAGCTCCAGAAAAAATGATCGCTGCAGGTAGATCTAGCTACATGCCTTTAGTAGAAAATGATACCCCAGAGAATATGGCTATCAATAGAAGAACAAGAATCGTATTGATCCCAGATCTAGACATGTTCTTTGCAATGCTTTAATACACAATAAAACCACTACCAACCAAAGAAGGCTGGTCCATATGGATCAGCCTTCTTTTTTTTGATTTCATAAAACCTTTTTCCAAAAAGAGAATTTTTAAAACCCTACATCTAGGGTTCCTAATGCATGTTTCATTTGAACTTCCTGGAAATAAAGAGTAAATAATGCTTGAGCCTGATCAGCTTGTGCAGCTACCAATTGTTGGTTCGCTGTAGATAGGTCCACAAAATTAGATAGCCCCAATCTAAAACGTTCTCTTACCGCATTTAAAGCTTCCTCAGCTGCCAGAACCTGAACTTGAGTATTTTCTTCTTTTGAAACAGCAGCTCTATAATTCTGGTAAGCCAGCTTCACCTCTTGAAAGACTCTCCTATCAATAGATTGCTTTTGTATTATTTGGTTTTTGTAGGCTAAATTCCTTCTACCTACATCCAGTCTTGTCTGGAAATTATTGAAAATAGGAATCGAAAGGTTGATCCCAATAGTGTTTTGAGGATATACTTTCAGCAATTGCTCTCTAAGGTTCCTATCATCCAATGAGGTGAAGAAAGTATTATAGTTATAAAAGGCATTCAATCTAGGATAGTACATGGCTTTCATCGCCTTGACACTCTTTTTGGTCGATTCCACCAACATGGATTGTTGTTCCAAATCAGACCTATTCTCTTTTGCCAATTCATACAATTCAAGAACACTTAACCCTTCGAAAGACACTACCGTGGCAGTTGGGTCCACCGCTTCCAATTCAGGAATTACGGTAGGTTCTAACTGAAGATATTCAGAAAGGTCCCAAAGGTCATTTTCCAGTTGAACTTCAGCCGTAATGGCTACAGACTCTAATCTTGCCACTTCAGATTCCTGATTGTATTGATCGGAAACAGTACGTAGACCCGCATCAACAAAACCTGTGATTTGCTCTAGCTGTTTCTTTTGATTTTCAAGATTTTCAAGTGAAATTCTCAAAAGCTCACTATCCAATAATACTTGCAAATACCTTCGAGAAACATCAAAAATCACTTGCTGAGCGGCTCTTTCCAAGCCTTTTTCTCCTGCCATATAAGCAAGCCTCGCGGATTGAGTATCCAATATTCGTCTCCCCGAATTAAATAATGGCAAGTTCATATTAAGTCCTGCCGATACTATCTCATTGGTAACGTTGGTTACCACGATTTCACCTTCCACTTGCTGATACTGCTGACCGCTTTGCTGTTGGAAAGTCGTACCTATATTGGCGCTTGGAAAGTGGGAGGCAAAAGCCGCCTGTTTTTGCCTTTTCAAGACCTCCATCTGATTGGACTGCGTCTGAAAATCCAAATTTTTGGACAAAGCAATATCCACTGCCTCACTAAAGGTTAATTTCAGCGTATCCTGTGCGACAACCTGACTTGCAGAAATAAGAACAATCCCTGCTAATAGAACTAATTTATACATGGGTAATAACTTCATCTTGATCAATTTTTCCATCCAGCATTTGGATCAATCTGGTACCGAAATCGGCATTTTCTCGGGCATGGGTTGCTTGTATAATTGTGGTTCCTTCTTTATGAAGTTCTTGAAAAACTTCCATGATCTCTTGGGCCTGAGCAGAATGAAGGTTCCCAGTAGGCTCATCTGCCAACAAGATCTTGGGGCGACCTGCAATTGCTCTGGCAATCCCTACAAGCTGTTGCTGTCCTCCTGATAGCTGTGCAGGAAACAAATCTTTTTTGGCCACCATATTAAAGCGGTCCAATAAATTAGCGATGATACTTTTCCTCTCTCCTGAAGGCACTTTTCTATAAAGTAAGGGAGTCTCGATGTTTTCATAAACAGTCAACTCATCGATCAGATGGTAGGCCTGAAAAATATACCCAAACTCAGACTTATGAAGATTGGATCGGTCACGATCTCTCATTTTAGTGACATTGCGCTCACCAAACCAATATTCGCCTTCGTAATCCTCATCTAATAATCCTAAAATATTGAGTAGGGTCGATTTTCCGGCTCCACTGGGGCCCATCAAAGTGACAAACTCACCTTCATTGATGGTCAGATTTATTCCTTTTAAAATAAATACACGATGAAACCGTGACTCAATAAATTTATCAATTTCCTTCAGTTGAATCATTTGATTGTTTTAAATAATATTTGTGTGTTGTTATTCGCTTTTTAATGTTTTTGCTGGGTTCAATGAATAAACTTTCCAGCTTCTATAGGCTATTGTCAGCATGGCTAAGGTAAAGACAATCCCAATTGCAATTACATAAGGCCAGAATGTAGGGTCTGTTTTATTGGCAAAATCCTGAAGCCATTGCTTCGAGAACCAAAACCCAAATCCAATCGCCAAAATGGCTGAAATCCCCAATAGTTTAAGGAAATCTGATGCTAATACTATAACCACATTTTGCTGGGTTGCCCCCAAAACTTTTCTGATACTGATCTCTCTTGTTCTTCGAAGTGCCACATAACTCACTAGGCCAAATAAGCCCATGCAAGCAATAAATATGGCAATCCCAGAAAACAATCCAAAGATCATCCCTGCCTTCTGCTCAGAGCTATACATTTGGTCATAAGCTTGATCTACAAAGACAGGATTGAATGGTCTTTCAGCTACCAAATCCTTCCAAACTCCTTCTAACGTTGCCAAATGTGCTGATGGATTTCCAGAGGCTAACTTCACTAGAAGAACATTGGATTGATCAGGATCTTTAAAAATCACTAAAGGACCTACTTGATGATGCAATGAATTAAAATAGAAGTCCCTTACCACTCCCTTAATGATGGAATTTCCATTAAAACCAAAGTTAATGGTTTTACCAATGGCTTCTTCTGGAGTCCATCCCATTTCCTTGATAGCGGATTCGTTAAGGATCACAGGAAACCTTTCTGTTCCTTCCTCAAGATCACTTCTACTTGGATCACTTTCAGTAAAATTATCTCCTGCTATTAATTCCAAGTCTATCGTATTAATAATATCTCTGTCTACAGAATATCCTGTGATCATAAACTCTTTGGGGTTATCTCCCCCAGGAAAGACTTTATATCCTGCTTTGATATGTACTGGCATATCTGCAGCTCTGGAAATAGAAACTGCTGCTCCTGAGCGAAGCATCTCATTTTTGATAGTCTCTATACCATCTCTCATATTATAGTGATAGCTTAGAGAAACCAAGTGTTCTTTTTCATAGCCAAGATTGACTTCCTGCATGTAATTCAACTGACTTTTGACCACAAAAGTGGAAATCAGCAAACCAATGGAAACGAAAAATTGGAAAACCACCAGTGATTTCCTAACCCAGGCTCCTCCACCAATTTTGGCCTTATTTGCCAAAGCTTTAATGGGTTCCATCCCAGAAAGAATCATAGATGGATACAAGCCTGCCAAGACACCAATGACTGCTACGAAGCCAGCCAAAAGAAGCAATCCTACTGGAGAAATCACTAAGTTTAAATCCAAAGGGACTCCACTGAGAGAGGAGAATTTTGGTGCAAAAAGATAAAGAGCTAAAACACTTAAAACGGCCGCCCCTAAAGTCAATATAAAAGACTCTGAAACAAACTGACCGAATAATTGTGCTCTTCCTGCCCCCATGACTTTCCTCAAGCCAACTTCCTTATTTCTTTCTGTTGCCTCAGCGGTAGCGAGGTTGACGTAATTGATCACACCAATAGCAATCAATAATAAAGCTACTATCCCAAAAATGTACAGATATCGGATATCTGTTCCAGGTTTTATAGAACCAAGTGCTTGATCTCCCAAGTGAATTTGACTTACAGGCTGAACAAAAAAAGCTGTTTCATAACCATATTCAGCCAATTCTTCCCCTAGGTACTTATCAACTAATTGAGAAAGTTTCCCTTCAAAAACCTGCGTATCTGTTTCAGGCTTAAGTTTTATATAGGAATAATAATTACTTGGAGACCACTCAGGATTGATCCCATGCCTATGAGTTTTAAATGAGCCAATAAAATCAAATTCCAAATGGCTGTTGGAAGGAAAATCTTCCATAACCCCAGAAACTACAAAATCAGTGTTATTTACTTTTAAAGGACTCCCTTGTGCTGCAGAGGCAGTTCCAAAATATTTTTCAGCAGTGCTTTTGGTTAATACAATTTGATTAGGTTCAGCCAAAACCCTATCCACATCGCCGGAAAGTAATTCAAAATCAAAGATTTTGTAAAAATTTTCATCTGCATAAGCAAAAGAATTTTCTTCTTGATTTCCATCACCCGCATCAATCATTACAGTCGAAAAAATACCTACATCAAATACTAAAGTACCATTTTCCACCTCAGGTACTTCCTCTATCAATGTTGGAACAAGACTAGAGGGAGTAGAAGATACCAATTGTCCATCACCTTGAGAGCGAAACTCCTGATTCAATCTATAAATCCGATTGTAGTCGGTATACATTTTATCATAACTCCACTCATGATTGATGTATAGACAGATTGCTAAAAAACTAAATATAGCAATGGTCAATCCTAATAAATTGATTCCAGTATACAGCTTCCTTTTCTGAAGATTCCTAAAGGATACTTTCAAATAGTTCTTCCACATAATTGTTCTTTTTGGTGGCTTTCCAACAGGCTTTTGTTTTCCAGTTTTGTGCCACAAAAAAAAGCCCCTAGAATAGCTCTAGAGGCATTTTTTCACGTTCAACCCTATCATCTTCTCGAACATTTTTGTTCGCCTGCGGACGAATCATTCGGAAGATAATCTAGAAGGTTAACGTCATTTTAGAATTTTCTGTATTTTCCTTTTAAATATTTGTTGGCTTCTTTCTCAGTAAACCTCGCCTTTTTACTATCCCAGTGAAGTGTCTGATTTGGGAATCTACCAGCAATGGTACCTAGCAAAATAGTCTCAGTTAATTTAGCTGCATAAGAGAAGGGAGCACTACATTCATCCTTACCCAAACAGGCATCAACAAACTGATGGTAATGCTTCTTACTCTCTGAATCATAATCTTTTACAGGTTTCCCTAAGTTGAATGATTCAATGTCCATTTCTACATATTTCCCATCCACAATTTTTCTAGGAAGCTGCTGGAAGTGTGGCAACAACAATCTTCCATTTTCCCCGATAAACATGGCTCCTTGATCTGGAAGTTCATCTCCATTTGGTAAAACTAAATCTTCATGGTCTGCAGGAGCTCCAGTTCCATCATACCATACCCATTTCAATTTTTCTGCAGTTTGGGCTGTACCAGGGAATTCATAGGTTACTGTATTGTGCTCAGGAAACCCAAAACCAGTAGGTTGACGACACTCATTGATGATCGTTTCTGGAACATCTAATTCCAAGGCATTGTAAGGGGTATCAAAAATATGGACTCCCATATCCCCTAGTGTACCACAGCCATAATCAACGATTTTTCTCCAGTTGCCTGGGTGATAATAGCCTTCTTTATACGGTCTCTCTTCGGCTGTTCCTTGCCATAAGTTCCAATCCAAAGTAGAAGGAACAGGGTCAGACCCCATGGGTTCTGGACCATCGAAGCCCCAGTTTTTTGGTGACCAAGCACGAACCGTATGAACCTTACCAATAATTCCAGACTGAATTAACAAAGTCGCTAATTTATAGTCATAAAAAGAGTGGACCTGGATTCCCATTTGGGTAACCAAGTTCTTCTTTTCAGCTATTTTTTTCATTTCTCTAGCCTCTGAAACATGGTGTGTCAATGGCTTTTGACAGTATACAGGCTTATCCATATCCATAGCCATCAAAGAAGCCGGTGCATGGGTATGATCCGGAGTAGAAACCACAACAGCATCGATTTCATCTTCCATCTCTTTTAACAAAATTCTATAATCAGAATAGACTTTGGCATTTGGATGCAAAGCTTTTGCTTTTGCTACAGCTTCACTATCCACATCACAAAGTGCAACCACATCAACCAAGTCATGGGATGAAATAGCATCTAAATCAGCCATTCCCATTCCTCCAAGTCCAATATGGGCAGTTCTTAATCTACCTTCCGCATTTAAATGATTTAGAAAAGAAGGAGCCAAAGCAGCACCTAAAATCCCAAGACCACTCTTCTTGACAAAATCCCTGCGGTCTAAACTTTTTATTTTTTACTCATGCTTTATAAGATTATACTATGTTATTTTAATTCCTTGATTCTAATATTTCTAAAATGGACCACATCTCCATGTCCTAAAAAGCCAATATGGCCAGAGCTTCTTTCTAATCCAGGATGTTCTTTATGGTCTAGCGTACCTTCCTTACTTGCCTCCAGATAATCTCCCTGAAGAATAGTTTCACCATTTAAAATCACTTGGATTTTAGGATGGTTTACAATAACGGTTTGTTTGTTCCACTCTCCAACTGGATTAAGGAATCCCCTTCTTGCGGGTATTACTCCATAAACCGAACCATGATATTGATAAACCTCCAATTCAGCATATTTCTTCGCTCGATTATCCAAAATTTGCAGCTCTTTTCCAACATATGCTGCATCACCTTCAAGAGGTGCATGAATCCCAAGCCCATTATTTGCGCCAGGTGTAAGTTGAAATTCGAAATGGAGAATGAAATTCCCATATTCTTTTTCAGTATATAAATTCCCACCTCCACCACCTTGAGGATCGATAACAATCATGCCATTTTCAGCTCGGTAGGACTCTTTATTTCCTACCCATCCATCAAGATTCTCTCCATTGAATAGTCGCTTAAAACCATCTTCCTTAGAAACAGACTGTGCCTGAGAAAAATTAATTGATAAGAACAAAACAGATACAATCCATGCTGATAAAAAAGTAGACTTTTGCATATAGCAGTTAAGGTTTAATATTATTCCGGTTTTTATTGAAAAGACAATTTAAGGGAACAAATATAAATATCCATGTAAAACTTATTTAAAAATTTTATTTACCTCCCGATGGATTCATTGAATTTTTCGATTAAGATCATTCCACGGCTTTCTTAAGGACTTAAAAAGATCCAAGGGAGCCAAAATAATTTTAGGCTCCCTTGGATCGAAAATATTTATACAATTTGGCTTATTTTAAATCTAACAGCAATCCATTATTCATTCTTGAGGACTTTCGCCGGATTTGTCTGAGAAGCCACATAAGAATGAATCCCTACTATCAGTAAACAAATTGCCATCACACCCAATCCCGCTAAGACAAACATCAAATAAGGCATACTTACTCTTGTATTGAAACCACTCAACCAATCATTCAAGAAATAGTATGCCGGGAACACAGCTATTAAAAATGACACCCCAACTAAGATCATATATTCTTTGGAGATCAGAAACAGAATCTGCTGTAAGGTTGCTCCTAAGACTTTTCTGATACTTATCTCTTTGGTGCGTTGGGCGATTGTGAAACTGGAAAGGCCAAATAAACCCAAGCAAGAGATCAATATTGCCAAGGCACAAGCAAAGCCCAATACATTCTTAATTTTCACATCTTCCTGATAAAACCGATCAATTTGTGAATCCAAAAAATTGAATTCCGCAGTTTCGTAAGGGTAAATTGAGAGATAGATTTCTTCCAAGCGCTCCTTTGCAGCAGCCAAATTTTGATCCGAATTTAACTTAACATTTACAGAGCGGAAATATTCTGGATTATAAGTAAATAGCAAAGGTCGAATTTCCTCACGTAGTGTTCTGGAATGAAAATCTGCGACCACGCCTATGATTTTCACTTGCTCTTGACTATATCCGATTTCAGCTCCCAAGGCCTCCTCTGGGCTTGAAAAGCCAGCCTCTTTTACAAATTTGGCATTCACCAGAATTTCATCTTTTTGGTCAATTTTAGCATTTCCTGCTAACAATGGAATACCATTCACTCCAACAAATGCCGAATCCACATTCATGACTTGAATCGAAAGCTCCTCAAATGTCGTATCTACTGGCACCCGTACTATTGAGGTCCATAGACTTGTGGAGGAAACCAGAGTTCCACTCAAACTTGCTCCTTTTACCATTCCCTCTTGATTAAACCGGTCCTGAAGCTGTACCATCTTATCCGGATCAGACATAAATGGCAAACTTGCATACATCACTGCTTCTTTCTCAAAGCCCAAAGGCTGACTGGTCACATATTTAAGTTGGTAGTTTAATACCAAAACAAGTATAATAAAGGCGATGGAAGATGATAATTGGACTACGGTAAGGTTCTTTCGCAGAAACACCCCTAAAGAAAACTTCCCATTTCTTACCTTTTCTCCTTTTAAAGCCCGCTGAGGATCATAATTCGATAGGATCAACGCTGGATAAATCCCAGTAATCAGTGTCAATAGGACCGGAAAAGCCAGGTAAAAAAGAAGATTTAAAGACGAAAAATAATCGATTGTGAAATTCTGTGGCAAATAGGTCTTAAACAATATTTTCAATGCCTCCACCAGGCCTAATGCTAGTAATGAACTCACCAAGATTATTAAAAATGTCTCTGCCAAAAACTGAAATATCAATTGAAATCGAGTTCCTCCAATTGTCTTCCTAATACCCACTTCTTTAGATCGGCTTATCGCTTGGGCAGTTTCAAGATTGACAAAATTTAAAGTAGCAAGCACCAAGATTATCAAGCCAATAAAAACCAATCCTTTTAAGAAAGTTTTGGAAACACTATTGCTTCCATAGGTTTGACCAAAATGCATAGCTGATAGAGGCTCAGTAAAAAAACTGGTACTGTATTCTCCATTTTCTTGAGCCTCCATATTTTTTGCAATCAATGGCTCAAATGCCTCATCCACAGATTCTGGAGATACCCCCTTATCAAGTTTGATGAAAAGCTGGCTACTGGAGTTTACTGAACTCCATTCATGCAGACCATACCAACTTATTTGCTCTTCTGTTCTGATAGTACTTAAGGAAATAAAGTTATTGAAGATAAAATCTGTATTCTCCTCATAGTCAGCTACGACCCCAGTGATTTTTGTATAGATAGAATCCGAGTCCACAAACATTATTTCCTGTCCCAAAACGTCAGAAGCTTCCGAACCCGGGAAATATTTATGCAAGCTTGACTCCGAAATCACCAGTGATTCAGGTTGAAGCAAGGCTGTTTCAGGGTTCCCCGCAAGCCATTCTCGAGGGAAAATCTTAAAGAATCCAGGATCTGAAAATGTCACATCATCTGACCTTCCAAAAACTTTATCGGTGTTTGGAAAGGCTACCAATGTATTGTATAAGGTATAAAGTTTACCCTTTTCTTCAATCCCTGAGATTTCATCTTTTATCACCTCATTTAAGGGACCTGGAGTCCCTGAGTTAGGATAACTATCTCCATCTCCCCAATCTGTTAGCGTATTGACACGGTAAATCCTATCACCATCAGGGTGAAATTTATCAAAGCTATAAGAATGGGTGACCACATTGAAAATCAAAAAGCAAATTGCTATTCCAATAGACAAACCTAGAATGTGGATTCCTGTCCTAAGTTTGTTTCTCAGAAGATTTCTCCAAGCGATTTTAAAATAATTTTTAAGCATGTTTTTCTTATTTGAATATTGAAAAATTGAAAAATTTGAAAATTGACTCAAATCATTTCAATTACTGAAATCTGTGATTCTGGTATTCGACACCCGATACTTGATACCTTGTGCATGTTACTTGATACTTTATTCTATTCATCTTTTAGGACTTTTGCTGGATTTGTCTGTGATGCATTGAGAGCATGTAATCCCACAATCAATAAACAAATGGAAAGAATGAGTATACCTGAAAGGACAAAAAGTCCATATGGCATCTCTATTTTGAAAGCATATTCATTTAGAAACTTGCTGGCAAAGTACCATGCAATGGCTGAAGCAAAGGCAAACGAAAAACCAATAAGTATCACATACTCTTTACTTATTAAAAGTAACACCTGAGAAACTGTAGCTCCCAGTACTTTCCTAATACCGATCTCTTTTGTTCGCTGCGCTATCGTAAATGACGATAAACCAAAAAGCCCTAAACATGAAATTAGAATTGCCAAAAATGAGGCAAACCCCATCACATTTCTAAGTTTTTGATCGTCTTCATAAAATTGGGCAATTACCTCATCCAAAAACTGGAATTCTGAAGATTCTAATGGATATAACTCTTTGAAAATTTGATCCATCTTTGCTTTTGCTAATCGGATATCTGCTCCTTTTTCAAGTTTCACATTAACCAGCGAAGAATACTCAGGATCATAAACCATTAGTAATGGCTTGATTTCAGATCTTAGATTCACCGCATGAAAATCATTCGTCACACCTTGAATAACCCTACTGGTGTCTCCATAATAGAAATTCATTCCAATCACTTCTTCGGGATTTGAAAAACCATACTTTTTCACAAAAGCTTCATTGACCAAAACCTCATTGATCCGGTTGGAAATATTTTTTCCTGCGATAATTTCTAACCCGTTTACTGCAACAAAAGAGGAATCAATTAATTTATTTTGAACTTCCATATTCATCTCTGTGGAATCAACAAACAACTTCACTTCTGAAGTAGAATAGCTATTAGATGAAACCAAATCATCACTAATGGAAATATTACTTACAAAGGATTGTTGTTTGATTTGCTCCTTGAAAATATCTGTTCGCTTGAGTTCATCTCGAAAGGGAGTAGAAATGTATAAAACAGCCTCCTTATCAAAACCCATTTCCTGTTGGCTCAAGTAGCGCAATTGGCTATTTAGCACAAACACCATAATTACAAAGGCAATAGAAAAAGTAAACTGGATTACCGTAAGATTTTTCCGTAAAAAGACCCCAAAAGAAAAACTTCCCATTCTTACTCGCTCACCTTTCAATGCTCTTTGAGGGTCATATTTACCCAAAACCAAGGCAGGATAAATGCCGGCAATAAAAGTAAGAAGAATTGCAAACAGAGATAAGAAGCCAAAGTTTACCCAAGTAAAATACTGAATTGAGAAATTTTCCGGTAAATATCCTAAAGCTAAAGTTTTCAGAATTTCAACAAATGCAAATGCGATGATACAGGCAATAAGTACTATGATGAAAGTCTCTGATAAGAATTGCTTGGTCAGTTGTGCCCGGTTGCCTCCCAAAGTCTTTCTGATCCCCACTTCTTTTGCTCGATTAATCGCATGAGCTGTTTCCAAATTGACAAAATTCAGACATGCCAAAATCAAAATTATACCTCCTAAAATCATCAATCCTTTTAACAATAATCTATCTGCGGTCTCATTGGCAAGCGCACTTGTAAAATGAACTTCAGATAAAGGTTGTAAAGCATGCGATCGTAAATCTCCATTATCCAATTCAATGTATTTCTCGATCATCTCTGGAAATTCACTCTCAATGGCTTCAGGATCAACATTTTCAGAAATCTTTACAAACAATTGAGAACTTGAAGTTATTGCATCCCAGCGATCTATATTGAACCGTGATTTGTTCTTCATAGTCTGAATAGAACTCAAAGAAACAAAGCTGCTAAATTCTAGATCTGAATTTTCTTCATAGGCTTTTACAATTCCAGTGACCACTGCTGGAATTGAATCTTGATTGAAATAAATAACCTCCTGACCTAAAATCTGATCTGGGGCTTGATCTGGGAAATAGCTGTTTGCCGATTTTTCTGAAAGAACCACCGAATTAGGCTTAGAAAGAGCCAAATCTTCAGAGCCTGCAATCCATTCTCTCGGAAACAGTTTAAAAAAGTCCTCAGAGGCCAAAAGAATACCTCTTTGCCTACCTAGGTTTTTATTAGCTGAAGGAATTCCAACCAATGTTTCCCCTAGAGTATAGATATGCGTTCGGTTTTCTATACCATTCACTTCATTCTCAATCTGCTCCCCTAAAGGAAAAGGCACTCCGGGGTTTGGATAAACATTTCCTCTATAAATTGATGTAGTAGTAACCCTAAAAATCCTATCCCCATCTGTATGAAAATTATCAAAGCTATTTGCAAACCAAACAACATTGAATATCAAGAAGCAGATTGAGATTCCAATAGATAAACCCAATACATGAATCACTGAACGGAGTTTATTCCGAAGGATGTTTCTAAAGGCTATTTTAAAGTAGTTTTTAAGCATTGGCAGGTTGGAGCTTGAAGGATTATTTATTGTTTACATAGCAAGTCAAATTTCTAACATCGACTTATTCATCTTTTAGAATTTCAGAAGGATTTACAAAAACCAGTTTCAGAGTTTGATAACAAGTCGTCATCAAAAACAGCATGAAAATGGTCAATGCCGGTAGCACAAAAAACCAAAAGCCAAGTGAGATCTGGAGCTGAAAGTTTTCTAACCAGCCTGATAAAATATAGTATGAGAGAGGTATTCCTGCCGCAAAACAGACTCCAAGCCAAATGAAATATTCTCCTGAAATAAGATTTAATAGTTGTGCTGGTGTGGCACCTAATATCTTCCGAATACTCAGCTCTTTGTTTTTCTGTAAAACCAATTGATTTGTCACCCCAAGGATTCCCATCACTGCAATGATAATTGCAACCAAAGAGGCCATACCGAATAATTGAACAAACTGCTGCTCGCTTTTATACTGCTTATCGAAATGCTCATCCAAGAAATAATATTCAAATGGAGAACTTTTATAGTTCTCATTAAATACACTCTTAATTTCACTTAGAGCCTGGGTGGGATTTGACCCGTTGATATCCACGACATAGTATTTTAAATCTCCTGATGAATAATTTAAGACCAAAGGCTCCACATCCACTTTGACACCTTGCTGACGATAATCATCGACAACGGCAGTAATGGGAACAGAAGAATTTCTATTTACGAGTGCTTTTCCTATCGCATCTTCGGGGCTTGAAAAGCCGAGAGTTGAAAGAGCTTTTTTGTTAATAATTGCTTCAGAACCTGTTTCGAGAGATAAATTAAATTTCTTTCCCGCTAGAATTTCAATTTCAAAAACATCAAAATATCCAGCCCCAACATTTAGCATATTAAACATGGCTCCATTTTTCTCCTTTCCTTCTGCATGAAACTCATCAGACCTCCAATACACTTCGTTACCTGGAATTTCGTTTGTTGCCGCAATGGAATTAACCGAATTTAAATTACCGATCGAATTTTGAATTTGCTCTTGATAGTTGCCGCTGCCATCGATAAACAACATGGGTGAACGAAAGACTAGTTTATCTTCGAGGTTTAATCCCAATTTCTGTTCGCGCATAAAATCCAACTGCTTGTATACAGTCAAAACTCCTGCAATGATCACCAAACAAAAGACTAATTGGCTCACTAATAAGGGTCTTGCGAGTGCAGACTTCAATTTAAATTTCAAAGTACCTTTCAATGCACCAGAAGGAGAGAAACTGGTAAGAATCAATGCTGGATAAACCCCAGAAATAAAGGTGCCTAAAAGCCAAAAACCTATCAAATAATTTAAAATCATGTTAGCCTCAAAAACATCTTCAGGCAAACCCAAATCCAATAGATTGTTTAGCAATTTTCCTCCTGAAAAAATCAAAGCCGAAGCAATTATGGTTGCAAATAAATTGACTATCAGGCTTTCAAACATAAACTGAGAAAAGAGCTGAAACTTATTTCCTCCGGATACTTTTCTGACTCCGATTTCCCTTGCTCTGCTCATGGCTTTTGCATTTGAGATATTGATTGAATTCAGATAAACCATCAACAAAACAAACACACCTATCCACAGAAAGTAATTCAAGTTTTTCCCATCAACTCCCTTTTCAAATTCACCTGTATAATCTAGGGTTGTATGAATGCTTTTTATAGGTTGAAGTGCAAGAGCCCATTTTGAATTACTGGACTCTAGATTTTCTCCATAATGTTTCAAAAAGCTTTCATTGATGGCATCTTCCGTATCGGATACAGAGGCCTCCGGCGCCAATTTCAAATAAGAATAGAGATTAAGCCAATCATAAGATTGATCTATTCCCTTTCCTATAAAATGATGCAAAGTGGCATAAGAAATCAATATTTCTGGTCTTAAATGCCGGTTGGCAGCTGGGGAATCAAATACCCCTACCACCTCAAAATCAACGGTACCGTCAAAATTGGTACTATTGATCTCCAGGGTTTTTCCGATTCCATTTTGTTCCCCAAAAATCTTATCATGTATAGTTTGGGATAACATCACTTTAAGAGGTTCCCCCATCTTATTAAGATCGCCTTCCAAAATCTCTGTATCGAAAAAATCAAAATACTGCTGATCGGTAATTAAGATTTTTTCTTCTCTGACAAATTGCTCTTCGTGCCCAGCAATCACCTCACCTAAAATAACTACCCTGCTAAAATCTTCTACTGAAGCTACCTCCTTAGCAAATGTTTCTCCCATCGCCGGGGATGTTCGAGCTCCCTTTTCCACCAATTCATCTTCTGCATAAGAAGTTAAGTTGATTCGGTATAATTGGTCGGCGTTTTTTAAATCAGCATCAAAACTCTGTTCAAAACGAACATAAATTAAAATCACAAGCACGGTGCTAATTCCTATTGCCAATCCTCCTATGTGGATAATAGAATTGGTCTTATCAGCATACAACTGCCTCCAAAGAATCTTTAAATAGTTTATTAGCATCTTTCTATGATTTAAAAATTAAATTATTTACTCATGATTTTCTAGTGCTTATCCCCTTCTATTACCTCCGCATTCCAGCTTGACATGAACCTACTACAGGTTTTTTTTAATTATTCATCTTTCAACGTTTTAACAGGATTCATCTGGGAAGCATAATAGGACTGAGCTGAGACGATCAGCAGCGTAAAACCAATTCCTGAGATAGCCAAAAGAGTGAAGTTCAACCAAGAAGGCCATTCTTTAACAGCAAATTGCTCAATCCAACTTTGCATGACATAGAAGCTTAATGGCAATGCTATTAGAATTCCTATTACTGTGATTACCAAGAATTCTTTATTAAACATCCAGGAAATGCTCCAAGAAGACGCCCCCAAGACTTTTCGTATTCCTATCTCTTTGGTTCTACCCGAAATACTTAGTGCCGCCAAAGCAAATAATCCCATTGCAGCAATTAGAATCGCGATCCCTGCAGCAAAAAAGACCATTTTACCTAGTCTTTCATCCGCTCTATATTGAGCCTCAACCGTCTCATCCAAGAAACTGAAGCTGAAAGCCTCTGAAGGGAATACCTTTTCCCACTCGCTTTCCAACAAAGCTCTAAATGAGTCAAAATCCATCCCGGAACCTTTTACAACCACCTTAGGATTTGTTGCCGAATTTATACTCAATGAATTAATCCCACTGAATACGGCCTCTGGACTTTTGGCAAATAATACCGGTTCAATATCTCTGTATAAGGAAGCGTGATTAAAATCCTTTACTACCCCCACAATTTCATGACTATTGAAACGAGTACTAGGCATCATTTCCGCGGTAGGATCATCCCAGCCCATAGCTTCTGCAAACTTTTCGTTGATGACAAAAGCACTGCTGTCAGCTCCTTGGTCTGGGTTAAAATCACGTCCTTCCACCAAGTCAAAGCCTAAGGTTTTGACGTAATCTCCTCCTACGAAATTCACTTTGAATTGAAATTGCTTTCCTTCCTCTAATGGAAAACCAGCATCCCAAAATGCATCATCGCCATAGGTAGCAATGGTGATCCCTGCAGATTGCACTTCCGATCTAGCACTCAACGATTGTCTATATAACTCCGCTTGTTTGAAACTATCATTAATAGTCTTTACAAAACTGGTGGAAGGAATTTCCGGTACATCTACTATGACCACCATATTTTGATCAAAGCCCAAATCATAATTTCGAATCGTATTCATCTGATGAACCATAATTAATGTAGAGGCCACCAAAAGGAAAGAAATGAAAAATTGAAAAGCTACCAGTCCTTTTCTAAGCCCTTGCTTACCAAAATGAATTGAAAGGGTTCCTTTCAATACTTTGATAGGTTTCAAACCTGAAAGGAAAAATGCCGGGTAAGCACCCGCCAAAAGTGTAATAAAAATTACTAATCCGATTAATATTAAAATCTGATTGATTCCATAAACCAAATTCAGGTTTTTCTCAAAAAGCTCATTGAATGTAGGTAATAAAACTTCTGCCAAAATTACGCCCACCACAAGTGAGGCCATTGTTGTCAGAAAAGCTTCCGTTAGAAATTGAAAAACCAACTGACCAAAATCAGCTCCCATGGTCTTTCTAACCCCAACTTCTTTTGCTCGAGTCATAGCCCTACCTATGGCCATCGTAGTAAAGTTTATACTGGCAATCAGCAGAATTAATATGGCTATTGTAGATAAAATCCAAAGTAATTTAGGACGAGTAGTTTCTACCATCCCTGTGATAGGATCATCCGAAAGGTGCATTCCTGCTATAGGTTCCAATGTGAAATAATATTCTCCTTCCTCATAATCCTCTCCTAAAACCTTCTTCATCAAAGCCTCCATTCCTGACTCCACATCCTGCTCTTGGCTGGCATTAGCTAAGGTTACATAGGTTTCTCCAAACACATTGTACCAGGAATTTCTACTTCTTTCTTCAACCAAAAAGTCCAAGTTTTCATCATTCAATAACATTTCAAACTGAATACTGGAATTGGTAGGGATATCTTCTAATACTCCCTGAACTTGATATTCTTCATAGGTTTCAGCTACACGCAGTCGTATGCTTTTACCAATGGGATTCGAATCTCCAAAGTACCTTTTTGACGTTTCCTCCGTGATTACTATCCCATATTTATCGTTGAGAACACTTGATTTGTCTCCCTGCAATAATTTGAAATCAAAGATTTCCAAAAAGTCAGGACTAACCGTCAAAAACTCCTGGCTTTGAGTGTTTTCTTCATCCAGATAAGCTTGAGCCACCCCTCCTATAAATCGCGTTATTTTTTGTATTTGAGGAAACTCCTCCTTAAAAACTGGAGCGGAAACAATAGGTGTAGAAAATGAGCTCCTTAACTCCCCTTCAAACACCTCAAACCTTTTTATCCTAAAAGTATTCTCTGAATTGGAATGGAATTTATCAAAGTTCAATTCGAATTGGACGAAAAAGAAAATCAAAATACTGACACCCAAACCTAGAGATAGACCAATCAAATTGATCCCAGTATGGAGTTTGTTTTTTGATAAATTTCGTAGGGCGATTTTAAAATAATTTTTTAACATATCAGGAATAGTTAATTCAAATTTCGGCTTGGTTATTCGTTGACTTTAGCGAATGATTTCACTCATTTTTAATAGAATCCACTGGGTTGGCAAAAGCTGTTTTTAAAGACTGTATGGAAACTGTAGAATATGCCAGAAGAATGGATATAGCAGCTGAGACTATGAAAAACCATATGGAGACAGGGACTTTAAAGGCAAATTGATCAAGCCATTCCTGCATCAAGTAATACCCTAATGGCAAGGCAATCAATAAAGAAAAGCCAACCAAAATCAGGAATTCGGATGTTAGTTTATTGACAATAGTAGCAGCTGAGGCTCCAAGTACCCGTCGAATGCCAATTTCCTTTCTTCTGGATTCAGCAGTGAAAATCGATAAGCCGAGAAGTCCCAAACAGGAGATTAACAATGTCAAGAAAGCAAAAGAGCCTAAAAGCGAACTGGTCTTAGCTTGCTGCTCGTACTGCATCGCTATGTCTTCATCTAAAAACTTAAAATCGAAAGGCAAACCCGAGTTCACCTCTTGCCATGTGGCTTTTAATTGTTCTAGGACACCTGCGTTTATTCCCTCATTGGCTTTGATCAAAACATAATTACTACCATCAAAGGCTGCATTTTTAACCGGCAAATAGATGGTTGGAGCAATAGCATATCTCAAATCACGTGTATGGTAATCCTTTACCACTCCGACGACATTGCCATTATAATTAGAGAAAAGCTCTCCATTTTCTTCCGTAAAAACCCTCAAATCAGCACCTAGAACTGAGTTTTGATCTTCATTCATCCACTCCAATGCTACCTCATTTACAACCATCGCTACATTATTCAGGTCAGGAAAACGGTCACGCATTAATTTAGAAATCCCACCGTCTGCAGTATTTTCAAGGAATTCTCTACCAGAAACCATAGGAATCCCCAAGCTTTCAAAATACCCTGCATCGATATATTGAACATTAATGTTTTTAGTTTCGCCTTCTTTGATCCCTGGGTAATCTGCTGTTGGATTCCAACCTGAGTCTATTCCAGGACGATCACTAGTAAACTTCACTGAACTTACCCCAGGGAGATTGCTCAATTCTTGTTTGAGTACATCTCCTTTTTCTTTCGCCAGGTTCCCCATTTTCACTGATATCAAACCATCAGAATCAAAACCCATGGAAGAATTTGTCATAAACTGATGTTGGTAAAAGGCAACAGATGCACAAAAAACCAAAAGTGTAGATAGCACAAACTGAAATACTACCAAGGATTTCCTCAATATGGATTTACCCTTATTCAAAGGAGATTGCTTTAAAATCATTTCCGGTTTTAAACCAGATAAATAGAAAGCAGGAAAAACTCCAGCTAAAATCGAGGAAGTAAACCAAATGCCTAAAAGCAACAATTGCATCTGAGTATCTCTCATTAAATCTATAGGAACTCGAATAGCAATGGCACTTTCAACAAGTGGTACTGCTAGGTAAACTACAAGAATTCCCAGCACCATGGCTATGGCATTGATCAAAAATGACTCAGCTAAAAATTGGGATATCAATTGGCCTTTATGAGCTCCATTGACTTTTCTAATACCAATTTCCTTCATTCTTTTGATGGCTCGAGCAGTTGCCAGATTGATAAAATTGATGCAGGCTAGCACTAAAACAAAAACTGCTATAGAAAGAAAAATCCATAGTGTTTGCTCCGACATAGGTGGAGTCCATTCCCCTTGGAAAGTAGAATTCGTATGAACATCCGTGATAGGCTGTAGAAAATGTACGTAGGCTTTTGCTTCTTCTGGATTTCTATATTTTGGGTTTATCTCAGGAATTTTATCACTGATAGCTATCGCATTTTGTTGTTTATTGACCTTCACATAAGTGTAGGTCTGTGGCCACCAAAAACTCCCAAAATCAGCCGTGATTGGAAAATCATTAAAGGATTTGAAAGTATTCATTCCTGAAATGAAATCGAATTTCATATGGGAATTAGTGGGGAGCTCTTTTAAGACTCCTCGAACTTCAAATGAAAAATCTCCAGTAGAAATAAGTACTTTCCCGATAGGATCACCTTCTCCAAAATACTTTTGGGCCATCTCTTCGGTAATCACCACTTGATAAGGGTTTTCTAAAACACCTTTCCAACTCCCTTTACTTAATTCAAAGCCAAATAATTGGTCGAACCCCTCATCTGAAAAAATAAATCGATCTTCCCTGAAACGCTCATCTGGAGCAAGTCCATCAGGTGCATAAAGGTAAGTGCTGATCTGGGTCAAACTCACCACTTCATCCAATTCTCCTTCAAACTCCTTTCTAAGCATGGGAGCTACTGCTCCTCCTGCCCAAGCCCATTTATTTTTTTGTTGGACCTCCTGTACAACTCTATAAATCTGATCCGAGTCTTGATGAAAAGAATCGTATGATTTTTCATGCTTCACAAAAGCCAAGAGAATCAAGCAGCAAGCTAAACCTACCGATAAGCCAAGCACATTGATTAATGAAAAGGATTTCTGCCTAAGCAGATTTCTCCAAGCTATTTTTAAGTAGTTTTTCCACATGGATTTTTAGCGTCTAAAATCCCATTTCCAAATCAATCGATCCTAGAAAATGAGTTTTCTCCACCATCCAATATTCCACTTCTATGCCAGAATAAATACCTTAAAAACTCTCCATTTGACCATTAGGAAGCGTTAATCCATAAAACCAACGGACAATTTTGTTCGCTAGTGGGCAATACTCAGTTGGAAATAAGCAACTAGCCTGACGTAGGCATGGTCGCAGTACGCAGTTTGCCTTTTGTATGCCTGAGCACTTGATAGACGAGAGTCTCGAAATCGAAGGCAAATACAGTTGGCAGTAAGCAGCTAGCCTGCCGTAGCATGGTCGCAGTTGGCCTACCTTAAGCTTGGTCGCAAAAGGCAGTGTATAGTATCAAGATGAATTTTTCAAACGTCATTGCGAGTGAGGAATGACCGAAGCAATCCAATTCCTCCTACCTCCAACTCCACGACTTCCAACCTCCTACTTCTCACTCACTTTTCAGACTATCAATCGGATTCACTATCGCAGCTCGATATGCCTGCGAAATCACTATACCCAAACTGATCACCAAAATGAAGCCCACGCCGATGGCAATAGGAATCAGGCCGATACTTACTCGGGAAGCAAAAAACTCCAACCAAAGATTATTAATAAAGTAAGCAGCTGGTACAGCTAAAATAATCGCCACCCCTAGTAAAATCATAAATCCTCGAGAAAGCAAAACAATGATTTGTGAAACACTAGAACCCAACGTTTTACGGATTCCAATTTCTTTAATTCGAGTTTGAGCCGTATAGGTTGCCATACCCAAAAGTCCAAGACAAGAAACAAAGATTGCCAAAAATGAAATCAAGCCAACCACCGATAAAACATCTCCCAACACCTGGTGGATAAATAACAGTTCCTGATCCATGTATTTATAAGAGAATTTAGAGTTGGGGTTTACCTCCTTCCACGTAGATTCCAAACCTGCCAAAGTCTTGGCTTGATTTTCAGGAGCTACTTTGACCAAAGCAAAGCCCAAAGCAGAACTTCGATTTCTTAAAACCAAGCTTTCTATTTCCCTATCTGGAGATAAAAATTGAAAATCTTTTACTACTCCTGCAACCTCTACATTTTTAAATTCCTCCCCATTTTCAACCACCAAAAGCTTTCCTATGGCTTGATCATTAGACCCAAAATTAAAGTTAGAAACAGCTTTTTCATTGATCAAAATCAATTGATCACTTCCTTCAGTGGGTAAGTTTTTTCCTGCAACAATTTCTAGGTCGAGCACATCAATCGTCCCAGAATTAATATCAAAAAAATTACTTGGCAAACTGTCCAAAGGATGATCCGGATTAATTACCTGAGTTCCAAAATTCCAGCCTCCTCCGGGAATCAGGGAAGTTCCCCCTACCGTAGAAACTGCTGGATTGGATGCTAATGCTTGTGCAAACCGATCGTAATTATCTGGATTAAACAGCTTGACAGTCACCACATTTTCTTTATCAAAACCGTAATCGAAATTCAGAATATGCTTAGCTTGAGATTGCATTAGCACCACGGAAATAATGAATATTAAAGAAATCGAAAATTGAACCACCATCATCGCATTTCGAATACCCATTTTCTTAAAAATCTTTACCTTATTTAACTTGCTGAACAAATTGATCGGATTCAGTCTAGCAACATACATCGCCGGAAGCAAGCCTGCGATGATGCCAACAACCAAACTGAAAACCAAAAATATCCCAAAAGCCAAGAGACTATTTTCAAAGGAAATTTTAAGGTATTGACTGAATGTCAAGCCCTTTACTCCCCACTCCAATAGCTGGAGAATCAGATAAGCAAAAAATAAGGAGCAAAGAGATATCACCACTGCTTCGGTAATAAACTGCGCGAAAATCTGCTTTTTGTTTGCCCCTGAAACTTTTCTTATCCCCACTTCTTTTACTCGGGTCAAAGCCCTAGCCACCGACATATTGGTATAATTCAGGCATGCCGAAAGCATCACGATCATGCAAAGAACCGAAAGGATTAATAAAACGACTTTTGGAAAAGAAACATGGGTAGTATTTCCAATGAAGCCAATCGGAGTGATATCATCTAAAGGAACAGCTTTGAAAGAGTGTTTACCTTCATATTTAGCCCCATAAATTTCTTCAGAAACCTCTTCTAAAGCATATTGCAAATCATCTCTACCCTTTCCATCCTGCATTAAGACATAGGTATAGTTAGTCCAAACATTGTCCCAATCATCTTCTTCATTGGACAAAACAGAGCCTTCAGGAAGCGTTTTCTTTGTACTCAACGAGGCCAGAAGTTTTAGCGGTAAGTGAGTACGTAAAGGAATTGGATTTAAAACTCCCGTAATGGTAAAATACCCAAAGTCCGTCTCAAAATTCCCTTCTTCTATGTCTGTGGCTTTGATGTCTTTATCATGAAAAGCCACTGTTTTACCTAGAGCCGATTCATCACCAAATAATATTTCTGCCATATCGGAGGAAATGACCAGGGAATAGGGTTCGTTTAATGCTGTTGCAGGATCGCCTTCTTTAAATGAAAAATCAAGGATTTTAAATAGGTTTCCATCAGCAAAATAGCCGCCTCCTGTGGCGAACTTATCCTCATAAATCACATCTCCACCTATCTCACTGTTAAGGGCCGCTGACTCCTCCACAAAAGGATATTCGTTTCTTAACTTCTCTGCCAAAGGCAAAGCAGAACTTGCTGTTTCGCCATTGTTTTGCTGATATCGGGTGGTGTGAACCCGGTAAATTCTGTCCTTATTCTCATGATACGTATCATAACTATATTGATCAATCAGTATCACAATAATCAATAAACAAACAGACATACTGACCGCCAAGCCCAAAATATTGATCAAGCTAAAGGACTTGTTTCTAGTCAGATTTCTCCAGGCGATTTTAATGTAATTTTTCAGCATATACATTAGATGTAGATGCCATTGGATTGGTTACAAAAAACCAGAATAAATATAAAGTATCTTCAATTCTATATTTAGACTTTAAATACTGAGAATCAAATTGTTCCCTTTTGGGAAAATTATTTTCAATGAACCTCAGGCAACATATTCTAAAACCCAGTTTATAATAAACATTCCAAATTCCATTCACCTTTTTGCAGGATTATTGAATTTCAATTTCTTGTACGAAGGAATTATTTTACCTTAAAACACGAATTTTCACTTTGCTGATTTTGAAACCCATGCTGAATCCATCCCTTATTTTTTCTAGAAAATTACTTTTCCTATGCTTTCTGGCTTATGCATTTCAATCTTGCCAAAAGGCGGAAAAGGAAGATACCCCACCAAATATTATCCTTATTCTATCGGATGATCAAGGCTGGGGAGATTTAGGAGTGAATGGAAATCCTTATGTAAACACACCCAACATAGACCAACTCGCCGCCAATGGAATTCAGTTTAGCAGGTTTTATGTGAACCCTGTTTGTTCACCAACCCGAGCCGAATTATTGACGGGTAGATTTCACGCGCGCGGAGGAGTTTATTCCACTTCAGAAGGAGGAGAGAGGCTTGATTTGGATGAAACAACGTTTGCAGAAATATTCCAATCCAACGGTTATAAAACTTCAGCTTTTGGAAAATGGCACAATGGATCTCAACCTCCTTTCCACCCAAACAATCGAGGATTTGAGGAGTATTACGGTTTTGCTTCAGGACATTGGGGGAATTATTTCAGCCCTATGCTGGAGCATAATGGAGAAGTGGTCCAAGGGAATGGTTTTATCATCGACGATTTAACCGATCACGCGATGGACTTTATCACAGAAAATCAGGAAAATCCATTTTTTGTTTACCTAGCGTACAACACACCTCATAGCCCAATGCAAGTGCTAGACAATTGGTGGGAGAAGTACGAAAATGCACCCATCGATACCATACACAGATACCATGAAAAAGAGCTTATTGATAAAACCAGGGCGGCATATGCCTTGTGTGAAAATATTGATTGGAATGTCGGTAGAATTCTAAATACACTCGACAGTCTTCAACTTCAGGAAAACACCATCATCATCTACCTATCTGACAATGGACCAAATGGTTGGAGATGGAATGAAGGTTTGAAGGGAATTAAAGGCAGTACGGATGAAGGCGGGGTGCGCTCTCCCCTGATTCTCTTTTGGAAAGATCATTTTAAACCTTTGGTGGTGGATCAATTGGCAAGTACCATTGATATATTGCCTTCTTTGATGGACTTAGCAAAAATCGATTATAAAACTGAAAAACCACTGGATGGGATTAGCTTAAAGCCTTTGCTTTTTGGAGAAGAAATACCTGAAACAAATAGAGTGGTTTACAGTCATTGGAATGGAAAAGTCAGTTTGCGAAACCAACGATACATGCTAGACCAAAACAATGAATTGTATGATTTGGAATCAGATCCCGAACAAAACTATCCGATTACCGCTTCCAAAGATTCTTTACTTGATGAAATGATCCAACTCAAAACCAATTGGACACAAACAGTTTTGTCTGAACTGGATCGGAACAGGGAGGAGATTTTTCCGGTAGGATATAAAGATAGTAAGTACACGCTTTTGCCTGCTAGAGATGGAATTCCTCATGGCAGCATCAAGCGCTCCAGCATTCATCCCAATTCATCCTTTTTCTCCAATTGGACTTCCACACAAGATAGTGTCACTTGGGATACTGAGATATTGACTTCAGGAGAGTATAAAGCCACTGTTTACTATGCTGGCAAAGAAGCTTCTGTTGGCTCCACTCTTTTATTAAGACAGGGAGAAAATGAAGTTCGCACCTCCGTCGACCAAGCAAATGATTCAGATTTCGTGGCTGCTGAATTTGACCGATCACCAAGATCAGAATCTTATGAAAAAGACTATAAACCTATGGAAATAGGCACGATCTATCTGGAAAAAGGCCGTCACCCACTAGTGATGAAAGCCCCAGAAATAAAAGGATCCGAATTTATCGAAATTCGCTTATTGGTTTTAGAGCGCCTTGACTAAATCACAAATCTTATATCATATATCCTACATCAAATCACTCGCTTTTCAAAGTATTCGCAGGATTGACCAAAGCCGCTTTGATCGCTTGAGAACTCACAGTAAGTAGCGCAATCAAGAGAGTAACAATACCAGTCAACAAAAAGATTTTCCAATCAATGGTAGTTCGGTATTCAAATGTATCCAACCAGTTTTTCATAAAGTACCATGAAAGCGGAATCCCGATAAGTACAGAAATCAAAACCAGTTTGCTGAATTCGGAGGAAAGTAATCCCACCAAATTGGTAACTGAAGCTCCCAACACCTTTCGGACTGAAATCTCTTTTTTCCTACTCTCAGCAATGAATGTTGCCAATCCAAACAAACCCATACAAGAGATCACGACTGCTAATCCTGAAAATAAAGATGTTAGAGAAGCAGTCCTTTTTTGAGATTGAAACTTTTGCTCGTTCTCCTGATCTACAAACTTGTATTCAAAAGGTGAATCTGGGTTAAACTTTGCAAATACCTGTTCCACATTTGCTAGGGAACTTGCCATATTTTGGGTTTCCTTCAAGCGAATGTGAATAAAATTCAGATTTCTTTTGGGCCCCATCACCACGATAGGTCTTATTTCTTCAAATGGAGATTCCATAATAAAATCCTTTACCACTCCCACTACTGTAAATTCCAAGTCATCGTCATTGATCACTTGACCGATTGGATCTTCAAACCCCATGATCTCAGCAGTTTTTTCGTTGATAATGGCTGCCATACTATCACTGGCATAAGTAAATATGTCGATGTCCCGACCAGCTATCAATTCCATTCCTGCAGTTTTGACCAAGTTGGCATCCTCTCCCATCCTATACATCGTAGGTCGATAATCTGGATCTTTTCCTTGCCAATCCATCATATTGGTATCGCTATAAATCATTGTCAATGGTGAGAAAGTATAAGTCACACTTTCCACTTCGGGGAGAGCTAGCAACTCATTCCTCATCGGAATTTTATTTTTTCGGATCGATTCAGTCACTTGATGAAAAATCAAATTCTCTTCATTCATTCCCATATCCCTATTTTGAACATATTCCACCTGATCACGAATGATCCATACACTGGAAATCAATGCTACTACCACAGCAAATTGAAACACCACCAATACCTCTCTAGGTTTGATGCCAAAGCTTCTTCTAGCACTCATCTTTGGCTTAAAAATAACGGTTGGGTTAAAGGAACTCATCAAGAATGCAGGGTAACTTCCAGCCAAAACCCCGACAAAAAGGATGTATGCAAAAGATAAAATCCAAAAATACGGTTGGAAAAAAGGATTAGCTAATTGCTGTCCAATCAAATCGGAAAACCATGGAAATGATATGGAAACAATGACTAATGAAACTAGATAAGCGCAAAGCGCAATGAGAATAGACTCAGCCAAAAACTGTCCAATGAGCATGTTCTTGCCGGCTCCGGAAATTTTACGAATCCCAACTTCTTTGGCGCGTTTCTCACTTTGTGCGGTGCTCAAGTTCACAAAATTGATCCCTGCAATCAGCAAGACAAGAACAGACACTATTCCGAACATCCGTATCAATTCTATCTTTCCTCCTACCGATTGACCATTTTCAAATTTGGAATAAAGGTGTAAGTCTTTGACAGGAAAAAGGAAGTCAGAAATCTCATCTTCTAAGCCTCCATATTTCATGGAAAAGTCGCTGTACTTTTCATTAAACAGCTCTAGGTCAGCACCCTCGGTAAGCATGGCAAAGGTTCTCATGGAGTTATTCCCCCAAAAATCATCTACCCAACCCATAGCTTCCAATTTTTTGAAAGGAATAAATGCCGTAAATGAGAATGAAGTGTTTTCAGGCAAATCTTTGATCACCGCTTTGACTTCAAAATCCAACTGATCTTCGACTGTAACTGATTTCCCAAGAGCAGAGGTTTCTCCGAAAAGCTTCTTGGCTACAGATTCGGTCAACACAATATTATCTGGAGCAGACATGGCTTCCACTGGATCTCCTTCTAAAACCTCAAAACTGAAAATTTTAAAAAATCCGGGATCTGTAAATGTGGGTAGTTCAGAAAACTTATTATCCCCAACAGACAAAATCATGGGATCCCATTCTGTGATTCTGGCGATTTCCTCTACTTCCGGAAATTCTTCTTTCAGCGTAGGAGCATAAGGAGCTGGTGTGTAATCCCAACTCATGGGTTCACCATCAATGGTGGTAGTCCTCCAGACTGCAAAGATCCGGTCAGAATTTTCATGGAACCGATCGACTGAGACTTCAAACTGTACCCAAATCAGGATTAAGATGGATGCAGCCATTCCGATTCCCAATCCACCAATATTGATGAAAGAATATCCTTTGCTTCTACTGATATTTCTCCAAGCGATTTTTAGGTAGTTTTTTATCATAGTTCTAAGGTTGTAAGGTTCTTTTCTTGGTTCTTGACTCTTTACTCTTGGTTCTTGTTTCTTGACTCTTGTTTCTTGACTCTTGTATCTTGGATCTTGATTCTTGACTCTTGTTTCTTGGATCTTGTTTCTTGGATCTTGATTTTTGACTCTTGTTTCTTAATACTAGATGCCTACCTTCGGCAGGCAAGATTTTTACTTGATACTTTTATTCGCTTTTCAAACTATCCACCGGATTCATCAACGCAGTTTTAACTGACTGAAAACTCACCGTGATCATTGCAATCATTAATGCTGCTAATCCCGTCAACCCAAAATACCACCACTTCAATTCAATCTTAAATGCAAAATTCTCAAGCCAAGAATCTGCGAGATAGACACTTAAAGGGATAGAAATCAAAATGGCAAGAACCACTGTCTTGGCAAAATCCTTTGAAAGCAATGACATGATACTCCAATCGGTTGCGCCCATGGTCTTTCTGATGCCTATTTCTTTGGTGCGCTGCTCCGTCATAAAAGCAGTCAAACCATATAATCCCAGACAGGCTATGAAAATTGCCAATAAGGCAAATCCAATAATCATTTTTCCGAATCGCTCTTCTTTCTCATAATTCTGTTGAAAATCCTGGTCTAAAAATGAATAAACAAAAGGCTCATTGATACCTGATTTCTTCCAGATTGACTCGGCGTTTGACAAAACTTCACCAGTATTATTTCCTGCAAAATTTGCAATGAGATAGCCTCCGTTATTTTGGTTGATAAAGGCATAAGGCTGAATTTGCTTATGCAAACTTTGAAAATGAAAATCTTTGACCACACCAGCGATTTCATAACTCACCTGCTCCCCTCCCCAGTCAAAAAACACTTTTTTACCCACCGCATTTGAGGTTTCATAACCTAATGCTTTCACTGCTGATTCGTTCAAAATGATCTGGCTTAAGTCTGCTGTATATTCCTCCGTAAAGCTTCTACCTTCCAAAAGGGTAAATCCCAAAGTCTCTACAAAATCATCTCCTACGAAGGCATTGGTAATGTTCACCAAATTATCCTTTGGTTGTCCTTCTGCATAATACATCATGCTCTCGATGCTTTCTACCCCGGGATAAGTAGTGGCAATGGTTACAGACTTTACCTTGGAATCCTGAAGCAAGCTTGCTTTTAAAACCTCATATTTCCCTGCAGCTTCTTCGCTTTGAAGAGGTAAAATCAATTGCTGATCTTTAGAAAATCCCAAGTCTTGATTTTGAACAAAATCCATCTGGTTTTTCATCACCAATACCATCAAAATCAGACAGGAAGAAATTGCAAATTGAAACACAACCAATATTTGCCGCAACGAAACCCCAGATACTTTCCCTTTGAATTTTCCTTTCAATACAGAACTAGGTGTAAATCCAGATAGGAAAAATGCCGGATAGGTTCCAGCTAATAACCCGGCGACTAATGCCAAACCGAAAATAGAAACCAAAGGAAATGTGCGTTGGAATAGGTCTAATTCTTTTCCTGTCAATTGATTGAAAAAAGGCATGCAAAGTGAGGCAATCAGAAAAGCCATAATTAATCCCAGAAAGGACACCATGATGGACTCACCCAAAAACTGCTGAACCAAAGCACCCTTTTGTGCTCCCAGCAATTTCCTTATTCCTACTTCTTTGGATCGCTTTTCTGATCTCGCAGTAGCAAGATTCATAAAATTGATGCATGCGATCAGAAGAATAAAGAAAGCAACCGAACTAAAAACATATAAGGTCGTGATATTGCCAGTCGTACCCAATTCGTATTCTATTCTTGAGTGAAGGTAAATATCTTCCAAAGGCTGCAAAAACAAGCTTTTCTCCACTCCCATCGCCTTCAGATCTGCTGCTCCATGTTTATCAAAAAAAGCAGGAAGTTTGGCTTCAAAAGAATCTGGATCTGCCGAAGGTTGTAACTTTACATAAGTGTAAAAAATGTTATTGGCAGCCCAACTTGTCATTCTTTTTACAGCATTTCCAATGTCATTATTTTCCATCGAAAGGAAGAAATTCGGATCGATATGGGATCTTCTTCCATTATCTTCAAAAACCCCCGTCACGGTATAATCAAAATCCCCAAATGGCAAACCAACGGAAATAGGTTGATTGATGGGGTCGGAACTTCCAAATATCTTACTTGCCAAAGTAGCCGAAAGCACAATCGAATTTGGTGAATTGAGTGCATTTTCTTTGCTGCCGCTTAGCAAAGGATAATCAACCACATTAAAAAATGTGGAGTCCACGTAGTAACCCTTTGATTCGTAAAACTGAGTTATTTCCCCATTTCTTTCACTTTTCAATAGCATCTGGTCCAGCTCGGGAAACTTCATGATACGAGTGGAATTTTCTACTTCCTCAAAATCATTTTTTATCGCTTCAGCGAGTGGTCCAGGAGTTCCTGCCCACTTACTTTCACTGGTCTCTAAAGCAATTCTGTAAATTCGCTCCGAATCCTTGACCCCTTGATCGTAGGCCAACTCATCAAACACAAACAATCCGATCAACAAACACGCTGCAAGCCCAACAGCCATTCCGAAAACATTGATCACAGTAAGTGACTTATGCCTTTTCAGATTTCTAAATGATATTTTAAGGTTGTTACGCCACATGAACGAGTTAATCTTTTAAAATTGGAGATTCAGGATTTGGTAATTCTCAAATCACCCATCACAGACATGGTTTTTCGAGATTCAATATTGATTGAAGGTTTAATTTGGAATATTGTCAATCCATAAATTCCAGATTGATGCTTCCTCCTGAACTCTGCATAGATAGCAAATAGCCACCACCGTTCATTTTTCCAACAATCATATCTTTTTTCACTTCTCCGTCGAAATTCACAAATTTTGAATTGACCCGACCACCTCTTAAATCCAAATCCAAACCAAGGCCTGAAGGAACAATGGCAGAAATACTTCCACCAGAGCTTCTGAATGAAAGATCATCATCAACTCCCAAAAGTTTTGCTCTGATAGAACCACCACTGGTATTGGCATCGATGCTCCCAGAAATATCTTCTAAGGTCACGCTTCCTCCGGAGGTATTAATTTTCAATTCCCCTTCCAATCCATCAATTTTCACAGAACCACCACTCGTTTGAATATCCACTTCTCCATCAAAATCATTCAGAGAAAAAGAGCCTCCAGAACTTTTTGACACTACTGTTCCTGATGCATTCTCTATTCTAATACTACCTCCACTGGTAGCAATTCTTTGATCTCCTGCTAACCCACTCATGGAGATAGAGCCACCGCTAGATTGGAAATCAGAGGAGATATCAGTGGGAACCTGCACTTTAAAAGAAAGATTTAGGTTATTCCCTCTTCTCCAAATACTACTACTTTTCTTTTTTACTTTCACGGATATGGTATTACCACTTTTAGAAATGTCCAAATCGTATGCTTCAAGAAATTCTTCTACTTCTGGGTCCGAAGATTCTATTGTCTTACCATTTCTTTTGACATACATTTCCACTAGCACTTGATTTCCACTCACTCCTGTTACAGCTATACTAGCTCCTGAAGTTTCTACATCCAAGTTTCCTTTTCCATTAAGCGTGAATTCTTTGGTTAAATATGGATCAGCAAAGACCTTAGCAGAAACCTGCTGCACAGACGCAAAAAACAGGAGGAAGGAAAAAGCGATGAAATTAATTGTTGAATCTTTCATGAGATGGTTGGATAAAATACACAACATCTTTTTCTACAATTATGCCATAGAAAACGCACCTCAGTTTCGTTGAAGAGAGGTTTTTATGAAATGAACCATAATTTACTCGGACAATTTCGTTCGTATTCGGGCAAAACCTCAAATGGCGATTGCCTACTACTTTTAGGTAAGATCTGGAATATGACTTGAATTGGATCTCAAGTCTAATTATTAGCCCGACCGATCTCTATTTCAAATGCACCAATCTGATTTTCAAAACTATAACTACGTTTTTCATACTTAGAGCTCTCTTGCTTAGAATTACAGGAAATCTTTTATCTTGAGATAAATAGCAAAAGAATCCCCCCGAATTTTAATCCAGAAGATCTAAAATTCAGATTTTTTTAGAAGCCCATTTTATGAAAAAAATAATTATTGCTGGTGGTGGTGTTGCCGGAATGAGCGCAGCCCATGAACTGATAGAAAGAGGTTTTGAGGTGCATGTTTACGAAAGACAACCTGAGTATGTAGGAGGCAAAGCCCGGAGTACAAATATTCCACATACCGCAAAAGGTGATCGCTTGGGCTTGCCAGGCGAACATGGATTTCGATTTTTTCCAGGTTTTTATAAACATGTGACAGACACTATGAAGCGGATCCCTTTTAAGGGAAACAAAAAGGGTGTTTATGACAATCTGATATCCACCAATAGAGTAATGATGGGAAGAGAAGGGAAAAATGGCATTATTGGACTTGTCAATTTCCCAAAAAGCCTTCATGATCTGAAGCTTATCGCCGAAGAGATGAATGTAGGAGACACAGGGCTTTCCCAAAAAGACATTTACATGTTTATGGACAAAATATGGCAACTGATGACTAGTTGCTATGAGCGTCGATTACAGGAATATGAGAGGCTGGCCTGGTGGGAATTTACCGGGGCCGATGATCAAAGTGAAGCTTACCGTGAATTTTTCGTCGGAGGAATTACCAGGACCTTAGTCGCTGCAAAACCTCGATTGGTTAGCACCAGAACTGGCGGGGACATTTTATTGCAGCTTATTTTTCAAATGGCAAACCCTTTCACCCATACAGACAGGGTACTTAATGCCCCCACAAATGAGGCTTGGCTCAATCCATGGCGAGATTACCTTATTGGAGAAGGTGTACATTATCATCATGGGGAGGTTTTGAAAGAGGTGCATTGTGAACCGGGAAATGAAGATAAAGAATCGGTGATAACCGGAATTTCTGTTCAAAATGAAAGTGGAGAAGTCAAAAGTATCAAAGGTGATTATTATATCATGGCGATTCCGGTGGAGGCCATGGCCCCACTGTTGAATGAAAATATCTTAAAGGCTGACAATCAACTACTAGGGATTCAAGAGCTTGCCAATGATGTACAATGGATGACGGGAATGCAGTTCTATTTGAAGGAAGATGTCAAAATCACTCGTGGTCATATGATGGTAATAGACTCTCCTTGGGCTGTGACTGCCATCAGCCAACCTCAATTCTGGAAAAACGTCGACTTATCAAAATATGGAAATGGCGATGTAAAAGGAATTATTTCTGTTGACATCAGTGATTGGAACCAGATTGGATATAATGGAAAAGCTGCCAAGGAATGCACTAAACAGGAAATTATGCAGGAAGTTTGGTGTCAGCTCAACTTGGGACTTCGCGAGAATGGGAAGGCGCTTTTAACTTCGGATATGGTTGTTTTCTGTAACCTGGATAGAGACATCAATTACAGTCCTGCCACTGAAAAAGATGAGAAACTGGATATCAGCCAGTTGAAAGATTGCTCATTAGATGTGATCAAAAACTGGAAAGGGAAATACATGGCAACTTTGATTCCCGGCAATTCAAAAGACCAATTCAAAACAGTCGATAAAGAACCATTATTGGTTAATAATACCAGAACATGGGATCTTCGTCCTGATGCTTATTGCAACATTGACAACCTCTTTTTTGCCAGTGATTATGTTCGTACACATACAGATTTGGCCACAATGGAAGGAGCCAATGAAGCGGCAAGACGGGCCGTTAATGTAATTTTGGAAAGAAGTGGATCTTCTGCTTCTAAATGTGAAATCTGGAATCTACACGAACCTTGGCTTCTTGCTCCCCTGCGATGGTATGATAAAAGACGATTTAAGAAAGGTATGCCTTGGAACGAAAACTTTCCTTGGTTTATCAAACTCGTCCATTGGTTGTTCAATCTCATTGGTAAAATCACCAAGCTATTTGTCAAAAAACCAAAGGCGAAGCCCTCCAATACATAATTTCAACAAAAACAATTAAGAATGACCATCTGGGAATACATACAGGAACCTCACCCCTGGTTTGATACAAGCAATTATACTCCGCTTCAAATTGTACTTTTCACAACTGGAGCATTACTATGGATTGTGGCCTATATTGTTATCATCCGTGTGGCAATTAAAAGCAAAACAGTCATCATCCCGGCCGTAGCTGTTGTATGCAATTATGGAAATGAAATAGGGGGTGCTTTTTTCTGGGTACCTGACATGGGAAAAGCTTTGGTAATCGCCTATTGGGGATGGTTTCTTTTAGACACGTTTATTGTTTACAAACTTCTGAAATACGGTTACAAACAGTTTACCACACCTTTTTTCAAGAAAAACATAAAATGGTTAGTCTTGGTAGGTTTGGCAGGCAGCATTCCTTTAAGTTCACTTTTCATGATCCAATATGATTTACCAATGGGTGTTTTAGATGCCTATATTGTCAATATTGTGATGAGTGTTGCCTTTTTAAGTTTGCTTTATGTTCCAAACTTTCCTGAGCACAGTACTTTACTGGCTTGGAGTAAGTTTTTGGGTACAGGTATTATAAGTGTCATGTTTAGCATGAAATACCCTGAAAACCATTTTCTTTGGGTTATCTACTTTGTGGTAGCGGCATTTGATATAGCATTTATTATTTTGATGTATCGAAAGCGAAAACAGTTGCAAACTGCATGAGCAAAATTTTAGGCAATATTCACAATTGGGCGATACCAACACTACCTACTGGTGATGTGGACTTGCTGCGCAAACACAAACTTTTTATTAATACATGCCTTTTTAATTTAATCTTCGGCACCGCTTATGGGGTGATGAGTTATTTCATCAGCTTCGAAACAGGAATCTGGACCATGATTCTCAGCGTCTTCTTTTTCATTGGCAACATATTACTCCTTCGTTTTATCCACATCAACACCCTGGGTTTTGTGATGAGTTTGTATACAATTTGGCTCAATGCCATTTTGGTTTACTATTCAGGCGGACTATTTACTTCTCCGGTTTCTCCCTGGATTACCCTTACTGCCCCTATAGTTTTACTCCTTACCAATAGAAAGACTGCTTATGCAGTTTTAGCTCTATGTATCCTCTATGTGATAGTCTATTTTGTTTTAATAGTAAGTGGCTATGAATTCCCATTTACTTACGACAGAGAAAAATACCATTACCCCTTCCTAGCCTTTGCGATGGCTGGACTTGTAGCTATTTTCTTTTTAATCGCCAATACTTTTGAGAAGCTCAAACAACAGGCATTAGAAAGCTTGGTAGCGAAGCAAAAGGAATTAGAATTTGAACAGGAGCGTTCTGAAAATCTACTTCTGAATATCTTTCCTGCCGACATAGCGGAGGAGTTAAAAAGTACGGGTAGGACTCAAGCTCGACTTCATGATAATGTAACGGTACTTTTTGCCGATGTTAAGAACTTCACCATCGTTTCCGAAGGCTTGCTTCCCGATCAGTTGGTAGCATTACTAGACACTTATTTTCAGCGGATTGATGCCATTATACAAAAGCATGGCTTAGAGAAAATTAAGACTATAGGGGATGCTTATTTAGCAGCAGCTGGAGTCCCAAAAGGCAACAAAGCAACTGCTCGGGATGTTGTGGCTGCCGCTTTGGAAATACAAAAAACCAATGATGCCTATAAGGTTCTCAGGGAAACAGAAGGTCTGCCATTTTTCGATTTTAGGATTGGGATCAATACAGGTACAGTGGTAGCTGGTGTCGTAGGAGATAAAAAATATGTTTACGATATCTGGGGAGATGCTGTAAACACTGCTGCCAGAATAGAAGAAAACAGCGCGCCAGGTCGAGTAAATATTTCTGCATTTACCCATCAGGTAGTAAAAGAACATTTTGAGTTGGAAGAGAGAGGCCTTATCTCAGCAAAAAACAAAGGTAAAATTGAGATGTTCTGGGTTTTGGGTCATAAAAAATAATTCTTTCTTTACCAATCCAGTCTTTTAGTCACCAGTTCATCAATCTGTTTAAAGACTTGTTTTGGATGACGAGTCCTCCAGGAGAGATCATTTAACTTCCCTCCCATTACCAAATAATGATCTACGCCATATCTGCTCATTTCATCCAGAATATGTTCTCTCATATTCAATACTGCAATCCAACCCTCTTCAAGATCTTCTTGCCACTCATCGTAATAATCCTCATAATCTTGACCCGTATGGAAGTTCAATAGATTTTCTCCTATCAGGATAAATTTATTGACCCCTTCTCCCACCATCACTTCCACCACATCTCTCTTCAGAGTTTGTATATCATTATTGATCAAATCATTCCATTCCCCAAAAAGCTCCAAAAAGGCAAAACCATTTGCGTAATCCACATACAATACTTTTAAAAACAGGGACTCGCTACCGATGTTATCCCATTGGGGATGAATTACAAAATTATAAATCTGATCAGTAAAACTTACTTCGCTATTTTGATAACCAAAAAATGGCGACCTCGAGTCTTCTGAGGCAACATATAAGTTTCTCCATCCATAGTAAGGTTCTATCGTATGCATTTTGCTATCCTTTGTTTGAAAAACCTTTTTGCAAAAGGAATACAAAGGTGCATGTTCAGAATAAAACTTACCTCATAAATCGATAAATATTGAGCTTGACTTAATGGACCTGCATCCACTTTTTGCTTTCCTTACTTACAAAAGTAATAGGAACAAATTTGTCTGTTGGAGCTCCAATAAAATAGACTGTCCAATTTGGATCATGATGAGAAAGCATATCTGAAATACAATCAGCTCTATGCCCTTGAGGATTTTCACACTCATCCCAATAAAACAACTCTACTTTATAATGAAGAGATTTCACTTCATTGTTAATGATCACTTGAATTTCAATATCCTGTTTACCAGGAAAGGTCGGAATAGGGATGGCAATATGGCTCATATCATGAAAGGTTATTGTGTAAAATTATTGATGCATGTAGTGTTTTTAGGATTCCAAAATCATTGGATATAATATCCTGAGGAAATTATTCCCAGATGAAATAATTGCTCGCTAACACCAATATCCCATCTACTTTCATGCCATACAGAAAGCCTCAAAACAGACAAATAGAGGGTATTAAACACTATGAAGAGGGTATTTCACCGAACAATTCCGTCCGAACATGGGCAAAATCGTAATTTTATATCTTTAGTGATGACAGATGAGAACACGATTTTGGCCATCATAAAAAGGAAGGAAGGTGATATTCAAACGAAATGATTACCTTAATTTTTCTTATCTTTTTTTCTAGCCTAATAACGTAGATTGATGAATACCAATAAACTAACTAGCCTCTTATTTATAACTTTTCTTATTTTTTCTTGCGAAAGCAAACCAGGTGAATACGTCTGCACTCCATGCGACCTTACATGTGACAGTGAAACTTTCCACGAACCCGGGACCTGCCCTCATTGTAATATGCCCTTGGTAAAAGTTAGTGAACTTGAAAAGCTAAATAACCTAGTTGTAAATCAAATCGATATTCAAGAAGGCTCTGGTGCCTTTCTCATAGAAGGAGGAAAAGGGAAAGAAAGTAAATCGATCAAGGTTTTTTATCATAAACCCATCAATTTTTCGGAGGACTCCAAAATTCTACTTGTCATACCCGGTGCCGGAAGAAATGGGGACAGTTACAGGGATGCCTGGATCCCAGAATCTGAAAAATTCAATGTGCTTATTCTCTCCCCGATGTACGCAGAGGATGAATATCTTTTTGAGGATTACCATTTAGGAGGCATAATGACTGGTTTAAATCTGGAAGAAGCTGCAGAAGCTGTTCCCAATACGAACCAAGTGAAGTTGAATGAGGAAATATTCAATTTTACCATAAATCCTGATAGGGAAACATGGTTATTTGAAGACTTTGATAGAATCTTTGAATTGGCAAAGGAAGCAACTGGATCAGCCCAAAGTACTTATGACATTTTTGGACATTCTGCTGGGGGCCAGATTTTGCATCGATACACCATTTTAAAACCCTATTCCAAAGCAGATCAGATAATTGCAGGGAATTCAGGCTTTTTTACCATGCCTGACACTACGCTCAACCTTCCTTTTGGTATCAAAGGTCTGGAAGTTTCTAAGGAGGATTTAAAAGCCTCCTTCCAGCAAAACTTGGTTCTTTTACTTGGAGAAAATGATAATGAAACTGAAACCGGAGGCACCATGCTCAAATCACCGACAGCAGATCTGCAAGGAAACGGAAGACTGGCCAAAGGCCAGTATTTCTATGAAAAATCTAAAAAGTTGGCTGAGCAGCTGGGGTACGAGTTTAATTGGAAGTTAGTAACTGTTCCAAATGTGGGGCATGATCAAGAATTAATGGGTGATGCCGCTGCGAAGATCTTGTACGAGTGAATTGAGTAAGGGATGGCAATAAGGAACAAAAAACTTTACATCAATATTCCATCTTCATTTGGCTGAAGTTTTTCTGGAGCTTTATTTGACTCCATCGCCTGATGTAAATCAATTTCAATTGTATTGCAAATAGCATCTAATGGAACATCCCACCGAAAATTTTCAAAAGGTTTTGCCATCAGAATACCCATCTGATGTATCCCGTAAAATACCCATGAAACCATTACAGAAACAGGAAAAACCAACCACCAAGCTTTGATTTCACTAAAAATTGGCAACAGTGAAAACGGAAGAAATAGAATAAATAAATTGAGCAATATTCTATTGAATATTTCATATGCCTTTGGAAAAGGAGTGTGCTTTATCCTTTCTGATTTACCTTGACAATCAGAAAGTCTGGTCAGTGTATTATCGATATTAATTTGACGAATTTCATCGATAAAGCCTTCATCCCTACATTTCTTTAGTTTTAGCCCTTGCTGGATTAGCAATTGCGTAGCTTTATTTGACTTACTAGTAATGAGTTCCCTAGTCTCAGGGTTTAAATCCTTGTTCACCTTGTCTTCCCAGTCTTCCTCCTTGGTATTTTCTCTCAATTGAAATTTAAGAGCATATACAAAGCTGATATGAGTGAAAATAAGATCTTCTTGTACGGTCTTTAATTTTGTAGAATCAGAACTAGTTTCCTGATTAATATTTACCATTGACAGCACTTGACGTGTAAAGGTGCGACTGTCATTGACTATTCCTCCCCAGATCTTTCTAGCCTCCCACCAACGTTCGTATGCGGATCCATTTCTAAAACCAAGCATAATGGCAAGGGCTGTTCCCAATGTGGCAATAATAGCAATGGGCATTTGCAAGGATCCAAATCCCAAAACAAAATGCAAAATCACAGCAATGGCAGTAATACTTAAACTAAATAATATATTCTTCAGGCTGAATCTTAATACAAGTCGCCAGTCAAACTTATTATGAACGATCATAAATTATTTTGGGTAAATAAAAATTAGGCCAACAAAAACTTTCTAAAATACAAGAAAAGAAATTCAATTTAAATTGAAACCACCTAGTTAGAGTTTTCTTAAAAATCTACCTTTTAGGTTCGGTCATTCCTCTGCTTTTTGATTTTAGATTCAATTCTAGCTGTAACCTCCATTAAAGACGGGGAACTGCTTTTGATCACTGCGAAATCAGACTGCGATTTTTCTACTCGCTTTTCAAACTCTTGACTGGATTCATCAACGCCGCTTTGAATGCTTGCGAACTCACCGTAGCCAATGCAATAAGGATTGCCACCAAGCCAGAAACTGCAAAAACCCACCACTCTATATCGATTCTATAGGCAAAATCCTGAATCCACTGATCCACTACATACCAGGAAATCGGAACTGCAAAAACAATAGCAACCAATACCAGTTTGATAAAATCCTTGGAAAGTATGGCTACCACAGTGGCCACGGATGCTCCCAAAACCTTTCTGATTCCTATTTCTTTTACACGCTGCTCCAAGGTGAATGAAACCAATCCAAAAAGCCCCAAACAGGAAATCAAGATGGAAAGTCCCGTAAGCATGCCGACGATGGCATTTACCGTTCGATCAGCTCTATACAATTCTTTAAAGTGATCATCTAAAAACTGGTACTCAAATTCCCGTTCCGGGATCTGCGTATTCCAGATAGATTCAATTTGGGCAAGTGCTTCAGGTACATTCTCACCGCTTATTTTCACGGACAATTCTTCAAATCCCCAATTTCGTTGATTGAATATGGTCAGCGTTTCAATTTTATGATGTAAGGAATTGAAATTGAAATCCTTGACAATGCCCACAAGTCTCCCCGCTGAATCCATCCCGCTGAAACCGAATTGGGATCCTATCAATGACTCTATATCCCTATTTTCTCCATCCTTTTGAATAAGCTCTTTGGCCAGTGATTCATTGATCAGGTACGTATTGCCGTTATCCGCTTCGGTATCATTAAAGTTTCGGCCTGCAATCAATTCAATCTTGTACACATCCAAAAAGTCCGGATCCACCACTACTTGTGAGGTCGCCAGATTTACAGCTGGCCCAACTCCATGAAAAGTTATTCCTGTTTGATGGAGGTTATTGCCCAGTCGCTGACCGGAAGCTGTCACTTCTTCCACCTGCGAACTTGCAAGTAAGGCCTGCTTTAGCGTCTCGTATCGATCTGTTAAGCGCTGCCCAAATGGAATAGTAATCACTTGTTCATGTTTAAATCCCAAGTCTTTTTCCTGCATAAACCTTACTTGCCGAGAAGCAAACAAAGTGGAAATAATCAGGAAAATAGCACAGCTAAATTGCACCACCACCAATACATTTCTAAAATCAGCCTTCCTTTTTCCAGTAACTGGAGAGCCTTTCAAAACCTTTACCGGATTAAAATTGGATAGATAAAGCGCAGGGTATAAACCTGAAAGGGTTCCGACCAAAACAGCTCCCAAAAGCATTGAAACTAGGAAAAGAGGATTTCTGAATAATGGAAACTCAAGTTGACGCTGGCTAAACTCATTCAGAAACGGCAATGCAAGAGATACCAAAACCGCTGCCAGCACCATAGCCATCAGGCTTATCATAATAGATTCTCCGATAAACTGTAAATACAATTGGGGTTTGGACGCACCTGAAGCTTTTCTTACGCCAATCTCCATGGCGCGGCTAATAGATTTGGCAGATGATAAATTCACAAAATTGATCCCGGCGATAAAAAGTACAATCAATGCGATGTAAAAGAATATTCTTGTGTATGCTCCGTCAAATTTCTGATAATTGATGTAATCATGGGTGATGTCCGTAGAACCTGCATGAACTTCACTTAAAGGCTGAAGGAAAAGCTCATACCCTCCTGCTCCTTCCTCTCCCATATGGGAAACTAGAAAGGCAGGAAACTTTGATTCCATTGCCTCCAAATTCGCTTCATCTCCTAATTCTAGATAAGTAGTCAGCCAATTTCCGCCCCAGTTGTCCATGGCTTGAGGACCTACATAGCTGCTGAAAGATGTTAGCGCCTCAAATCTCAAATGGGAATTTTCTGGGATATCTTCCAATACAGCAGTGATGGTGTATGAAATAGTATCTTGCTCAGAAAGCGTAAGGGATTTACCCAAGGGAGATGTTTCGCCAAAAATCTTCTCAGCACTTTTCTCAGTCAAAACAATACTGTAAGGTTCAGTCAGAGCTGTCGCTCGGTTACCTTCTACAAGTTTGAAATCAAAAATCTGGAAAAAGGAAGAATCTGCCCACATGGTTTCTGTAAGCATGGCTTCTTTTTCTTGATCTTTAAACCTCAATTCTCCACCTGGCCTTACCCTTGTGAAATTCAAAATTTCAGGAAACTCCTCAAGCAAAGTCGGCCCCATGGGATACATGGACAAAGCAACTTTCTGAGGCGCCACCATCCCTTCCCAATTCTGTACTTCATCCAGACGATAAATATTCTTGGTGTGAATGCTATCAAAACCCTGCTCATAATTCACAAAAAGCATAATCATAATACATACCGCCATTCCTATGGACAATCCGGCAATATTCAAGAAAGAAAAAAGCTTGTTCTTCCTGATATTTCTGAAGGCGATTTTTAGATAGTTTTTCAGCATTTGTTCTAAGATTGGAAGATTACAAAATTGAAAGGTTTAAAGGTTGTAAAGATGTAAAGTTGTAAAGTTGAAATGTTTTAAAGTTGTAGGGTTTCACCTTGAGCGTTCCTTGCTATCGGGATCGAAGTCTTGAATCTAGATTCTTTATTCTTGACTCTAGGCTCTAAAATCTTGATACTTATGTCTTGTTACTAGCTACTTTATTCGCTTTTCAAACTCTTCACGGGATTCAACATAGCAGCTTTGATTGCTTGGAAACTAATTGTCACCAAGGCAACTACAACTGCCAACATCCCTGAGACCAAGAATACCCACCAGTGAACTGGCACCTGATAAGCAAAGCCTTCTAACCATTGATTCATTGCATACCAAGCCACCGGTGTTGCGACAAGAATCGCGATTAAAACCAACTGGATAAAGTCCTTTGAAAGAAGTCCTACTATGCTGCCGATATTCGCACCCAACACTTTCCGGATCCCGATTTCCTTAGTTCGCTGCTCTGCTGTGTAAGTAGCCAAGCCTAGTAATCCCAAACAAGCGATCAAAATTGCCAAAACAGAGAACGTGGTAAAGATCTGTCTAAACCTGAAATCTGATTCATATTGGGTATTAAAGTCCTCGTCTAGAAAGCTATAAATAAAAGGTCTGTGCGGTGCCAACTCACTCCATACTGCATCTATTTCTGCAAGAGTGGCAGGTATATTTTCTCCCTTTACTTTTAAGCTCATAAAGCGACTTGCGTAGGCCTCAAAAGGCAAAGTCAAGGGTTCTACTTTATTATGTAATGAGATATAATTAAAGTCTTTTACAACTCCAATTACCTCCCCTTCTCTTCCCCATTGATCGAATTTTTTACCAACTATATCGGCCGGATTAGCATACCCATATTGTCTGGCTGCTGCTTCATTGATCACCAAAGCAGAAGTGGAATCTGATGGATAATCTCTGCTGTAAGATCTACCAGCAACTAATTCCAGATTAAAATGATCAATAAAATCCAATCCTACCTGAAAAATAGCCTGACCAATCATGACCATTTCACCCTCAGGGTTTTCAATAAAAGTACCTGCATTTGGGAAGTGACTTCCCGGCACAGATCTGGAAAATGCCACAGATTCTATATTTGGGTTCTTCTCCAGTTCACTTTCCAATGCTGAGGAAACATTGTTTACCTGTTCATCATAATTGTAATCCACAATAACCATCTGTTCTTTATCGAAACCCATATCCTTATCCAACAAATGACTCATTTGAGAATAAACAATCAATGTCCCAGCGATCAGCGCAATTGAAAGACTAAACTGAAAAACCACGAGACCTTTTCTGAGATTGACTCCACGAGCATCGGATTTGTTTATCCCTTTTAAAATCATCACTGGACGAAAACTGGATAATACCAATGCGGGATAAGAACCAGCTAAAAGTCCCACAATAAGGATAATCCCCAAAAAGAACGGAACTGTTTGCCAATTGAGAACACTACCTACCAGTAGTTCTTTTCCGGTAATGTCATTCATCATGGGTAGAGCAGCCGAAACGAAAACCACTGCCACTAGTGCTGAAAGAATTACTATGATCAGAGATTCGCCCAAAAATTGGAAAATCAAGGAGTTTTTATCAGCTCCAATAGACTTTCGAATCCCTACTTCTTTAGCTCTTTCCATGGATCTTGCAGTGGAAAGGTTCATAAAATTGATAATAGCTATTCCCAAAATAAATAGTCCAATCACGGAAAAAACATAAATATTGGACAATGAAGACGTATCTCCTGGCTGACGCTGCACTTCCGATCTAAGGTAAACGTCCTTCAAGGGCTCAATACCAATCGTATAATTTGGCCCATTTTCTTCGCTGGCTCTTCTTTCCAAAAATTCAGGAATTTTCGCTTCAAATGCCTGCTGGTCAAATTGCTCATTTACCAAGAAATAGGTGTAGGTATCTACATAACCCCAGGCATCAAAAACACCTGGTCTTGATTGATGAAAAGTACTTAAAGAGAGAAGGGTATTGAATTGAAGATGGGAATTGGAAGGTAAGTCTTTCATTACTCCCGTCACGGTATAATCCCCGGCATCGGCTCTCCCAGCCACATCACTACCTTTAAGGGTTTTTCCTAATGCTTCCTGATCACCAAAATATTTCCGTGCTGTGGTTTCTGATAAAACCACGCTAAATGGTGCTACTAAAGCATTTTTAGGATCTCCTTCAAGTAACTCATAAGAAAACACATCAAAAAAGGTGGAGTCCATAAAAACAATTCCTTCCTCCTGTTGCGTCTGGTCACCTATCGTAAATAGGATATCAGCTCTTCCAGAAAACCGGACTACTTTTTCCACTTCAGGAAAATCCAATTCCAATGCAGGTCCAACGGGGGCATTGCCCCAAACCCAATAATTTTCTCTGGAGTTAACTTCAACCTGCTCATCCTCTCCAAAATATCCGTGAACTACTCTGAATATCCGATCACCTTTTTCATTGAATTGGTCATAGGAAAGCTCGTCCTGCACAAACATAAAAATCAAGACACAGCAGGCCATCCCAATTCCCAACCCTACAATATTGATAAAGGAATAAACCTTCTTTTTCAGAAGATTTCTATAAGCGATTTTAAAATAGTTTTTCAGCATGGTTTTATCAATTGGAAAATTAAAAGATTGGAAGGTTGAAAAATTAGGTTCGCCAAATCCTTCATTCTAACCATCATTACTCTTGATTCTTATTTATAATTTCTTTTTTCTTGGTTCTTGACTCTTGGTTCTAAATACTAAATACTATATACCTACCTTCTCCAAGCAAGCTTGGTACTTGATACCTACCTTCGGCAGGCAAGCTTGACTCTTAATTCCTTCCTTCGGAATGCAGGCTTGGCTCTTGTTTCTTGGCTCTTCTATCTTGGTACTTTAAACTTGACACCTACCTTCGGCAGGCAAGCTTTGTACATCACTCACTTTTCAACGTTCTAGCCGGATTAGTCAAAGCCGCTTTGATCGATTGGAAACCTACGGTAAGTATTGCGATAAGCATGGTGGCTGCACCGGTTGCGACAAACACCCACCACTCTATTCCTACACTATAATCATAATTCTGAAGCCATTGATCCATGGCGTACCAAGCCACGGGAACTGATAAGAGAAATGCAATCCCTACCAGCTTTAGAAAATCTTTAGATAGCAGCATCGAAATACTCCCCACACTTGCTCCCATCACTTTTCGCACTCCAATTTCTTTGATTCTATTGGCTGCCATATAGGTAGAAAGTCCAAACAGCCCTAAGCAGGAAATAACTATTGTCAGGATGGTGAATAGAACAGAGAGACTTGCGGTTCGCTTGGTATCATTGAATTTTCTGGCGTATTGCTCATCCACGAAATGGTACTCGAAAGGGAAATTAGGATTGAAATCTTCAAATACTTCCTGAATAGATGCAATATTATCTGCGACTGGCTGATCTCCATTGAGACGAATGTGAAGGACATTATACCAAGAGGAAGGTCCAAATACCATCAACGGATTCACTGGGTCATAAGGTGACTCAAAGATGAAATCTTTGATGACCCCCACAACTGTATAATTCTCTTCTTCTTCAGAGACAATCTGCCCTACGGGATTTTCTAGGCGCATTTTTCTCACCGCAGTTTCATTCAATAAAATAGCTGTAGAATCGCTTGGGAACTGGTGAATATCGATATCCCTGCCTTCAACCAATTCAGTGCCCATCACTTTCATAAAATCAGCATCTGAACTGAACCTGATGAAATCAAGTTTCTCATCTTCAGGAGTACTGCCTTCCCAAGAATAGCCCCATCCATCACTATAACGCTGCGTTATCGGGCTCATGGATTTGGTCATCGCCTCCACAGATCCCGTGTTCAGTAAGGATTGCTTGATTGCATCATATTGCTTTTCAATATCTCCCTGCATCATCACATAGATCAAGTTTTCCTTATCATATCCTAGTTCTCTCTTCTGCGCATGACTGATTTGGCGCTGAATAATAATGGTGGAAACAATGAGCACAATTGCAAAACTGAACTGCAGAACTACCAAAACTTTACGTGGATTGACTGCCGATGCGGCTGATTTAAAAGTCCCCTTCAGTACTTTAACCGGACTAAAGGATGAAAGGAAAAATGCTGGATAACTTCCTGCCAAAAGACCTGTAAGCAAGATAAAACCAATCAGTTGTAACCAGAAAACTAAACTACTGTACTGGATGAAAAGTTGTTTATTTACCAGAGTATTGAAAGATGGCAATACTAATTCTACTACCAGAATAGCTAAAATCCCAGCAATAAATGCAATCATGGTGCTTTCACCTATAAACTGTAATATAAGCGAGTTCTTCCTAGCCCCCACTACTTTTCTCAGCCCTACTTCTTTTGCTCTTTTTTCACTTCGTGCCGTACTCAGATTCATAAAATTGATACAGGCAATAACCAAAATAAACACGGCTATAAACGCGAACATCCGCACGGTAACTACTCTACCTCCTACAAGCTTACCATTCTCACTTTTCCCATAAAGATGTACTTGGGATAGCGGATAAAGGAACACTTCTGTGGAAGACTCCCCATTCGTATGATCCTTGGTGATATTGACTATTTTGTCATTAAATGAAAACTGGGAGGTATTTTCATTAAGCAATACGAAAGTCTCCACAGAGTTATTTCCCCACCATTCATCATCCCATCCCAATTTCTTCATATAGTCCCATGACAGAAAATAGTCAGACTGAAATCGGGTATTATTTGGTATGTTCTCTAAAACAGCCGTAACAGTAAAAATATCAGTGCTATCGATTTTGACTGACTGACCAATTGCATCTTCCTCTCCAAAAAGCTTCTTGGCAAAATCTTCAGTGACCACCATGTTATATGGGTCACCCAGAGCAGTAGTGGTATTCCCCTGAAGTGCTGGAAAGTCAAATACCTCCAAAAATTCAGGATCTACGAAAGCACCTGACTCGTTAGATTTTTTATCTCCTACGGTAAATAGGAAGCTTGTGGTATTAAGCCGAACTGCCTGTTCCACTTCAGGATAATCCTTTTCAAGAGTTGGCCCTAAAATTTTTGGAGAGGAACCCCATACCCAGAGTTCCCCACTAAATGTATCCCGGTTAAATGTTTTGTAAATACGATCGGACTTTGGATGCTCCCGGTCCATACTCACTTCATTTTGCACCCAGAGTAAGATAAGAATTGCAGAAGCCATCCCGATTCCAAGGCCTCCGATATTTATAAAAGCAAATCCTTTACTTCTAATAATATTTCTCCAAGCTATTTTAAAATAGTTCTTTAGCATAGTTTATCTATTGGAAAATTAAAAGATTGGAAGGTTAAAAAATTAAGTCCTTCTAATCCTTCATTAATCTCAGTTTTTAATTCTTGACACTTTGTACTGGGTACTTAATGCTTCGTACTTCTTTATTCATCCTTCAGACTCTTCACAGGATTGGCCTGAATACTCTTGTAACTTTGGAAGAAAATGGTTATCAATGCCAAGCCTAAACAAGAAACTGTGGCTATGATAATTACCCATACATTGATCCCAGTTTTATAAGCAAATTCTTCTAACCATTGGTCCATAAAATAGATCCCTATGGGTATTGCGAATAAGATTGAAATGAGAATTAATTTCATATAGGAAGCAGAAAGCATCAGAAATATTTCCGCCATCGAAGCACCAAAAACTTTCCTGATCCCAATTTCCTTGGTCCTTAAATGTGTGGTATAGGAAGTCAATCCAAATAAGCCTAAGCAGGCAATTAGAATGGAAATAAATGTCAACACTTCAAGAAGGTCCGCCATTTTCATTTCAGACTCATAAACCCTATTAAAGTCCTCATCTAAAAAGGAGTAATTCATTGGGACGCGAGGCTCATACTCTTTCCAAGCATCTAAAAGAGACTCTATCCCTGATTCCATGGCATTTCCCTGAATTCTAACCGAGATGTAATCACGGAGGAAATAATCATGCATATACTCGATTACCAGAGGCTTAATTTCATTCCTAAATGACTCGAAATTAAAATCCTCAACCATTCCGACCACCTCTAATGTAGCCTCATCCTCTGCTCCTTGGTTTTTAACGATCATCTGACCAATCGGCTGGTCAAGAATCCCAAAAAATCGCGCGGCTTCTTGATTGATAATCACTTTACCTGCATCTGCTCCCATGGTAGGGGCGAAGTTTCTACCCTCAATCAAGTTGAACTTGTAAACATCTAAATAATCTGCATCCGCTTCATACCAATTCATTCCTTGCTCCTCTCCACCTTCCTGTAGATTAAAAGACCTCATCTGGAATTGTCCAGCCATAGGAATACCTGTAGAAAAGCTCAAATCCTGAATTTGAGAACTGGAAGCAAATCTACCCTTGAAATCTTCCCTTTGCTGATTTTGGATTTCTCCATCATTATGGATGATTACCATTTGGTCTTTATCAAATCCCGGATTAGCGCTTTGAATAAATGTCATTTGCCGCTGCACCATAAGCGTACAAATGATTAAGGTCAAAGAAGTTGCGAATTGAAAAACCACCAGTGCATTTCTAAAGCTATGGGAGTTTTTCCCTCCACCTAGTTGCTTTTTAATAATAAGAAGTGGCTTGAATGAGCTAAGGTAAAATGCTGGATAAAAGCCTGATAAAAGGGTAAGGGTAATCAATAACAGTGGTATTGCGATTAATACCATAGGGTTATTGATCAAATTAAAGTCTAGATTCTTCCCAGAAATCTGATTGAATGCTCCATTTGATAATTGAACAAAGACTATGGAAAGCAGCAGAGAAAGCAAAACAATGATAAATGCCTCAGTCAGAAATTGGTAAACCAATTGGGACTTGTTGGAGCCCAGCACTTTTCTGACACCTACTTCCATCGACCTTAGCCCAGCTTTGGCGGTAGCCAAGTTCATGAAATTGATACAAGCGAGCAGCAATACGATAATCGCAACCATTGAAAAAATATACACGTAGCTTTCATAGCTATTCGCCTCAAACTCTCTCAAAAGATGTGAGTTCAAATGAATATCCTGAATTGGCATCAATCTCAAATTATAATCAGAACCTCCCTCTTCGTCTTTAAAGGATGGAATAGCATACCTGGCCACTAAATCATCTAGTTTGCCAGCTACAATCTCCCGGTCCTTTGCAGGAAACTTCACATAAGTATTTAATATGGACCAAGACCAGGTATCCATTAAAAATATCTCTTGATACATTCCTGGTTCATAAACCAGCATATCAAAATGAAAATGGCTTTGGGAAGGTATATCTTCTACTACAGCAGCAATTTCTCTAGGTGTAGGGTTATTACTTCCTATTAATACTGCCTTTCCAACCATTTCTTGAGGAGAAATATCACCAAAATACTTCTTCCCCATCGTTTCTGAGATAGCCACAAAATTCGGTTGAGAAAGGGCTTTCTCTTTACTTCCAGCCAATAGGTTTAAATCGAAAACCTGAAAAAAATTGGGTTCAGCGTAGAAGACTTGATCCTCTCTGAATACTTGATCTTTGTTTACTCCTGATCCAGGCTGAATCGTAAAATCATTCCATTTCAAAATTCTTGTCACTTCCTGAATTTCGGGAACATCCTCCTGAATTCTGGGTCCCAATGCTGGTGGAGCAGTCGCATATCCTCCCGTTTTGAAGTTTCCGTAATGCGAACTAATTCGAAAGATTGATTCTGAATCAGGGAAATGTTGATCATAACTTAATTCATCTTGTACGAAGAGAGAAATCATTAAAAAACCACTAATCCCTAAAGTCAAACCAATAATATTCAACCCAGTATATAGTCTGTTTTTCTTGAGTACTCTCCAAGCAATTTTAAAGTAGTTTTTAAGCATTAAGTTTAAGGTTTAAATTTTCAAAGGTTTTTGATATTGGGAGAGCAATCATTTTTCGATATTCATTCGTTCGGATTCTTTTTATAATCTTTAGTGTATTACTTATTCCACTTTTATGCCATCAAAAAAAGCCCAAAACATTACTGTTTCAGGCTTTTAAGTATGTTTTGTAAATAACAAGCGAACATTATTGTCCGCTGGTGGTCAAAAGGTTTCTACAATTACTCATCTGACAAACTATCCACTGGATTAGCTAAAGCGGAACGTATGGCTTTCGATCCAACAGTCATTCCAGTAATCACTAAGGAGGAGATCATCACCAAAACGAATAGGCTGACAGAAATCGGTATTTTGAAAGCAAAGGATTCCAGCCACTTTTCCATCATGAAATAAGCAATCGGAACGGCTATGAAGAAAGATAAGAAGACCATAAAGAAATAGTCCTTTGTAAGCATCATAGTGATTTGAGCAACAGAGGCTCCCAAAACTTTTCTGATCCCAATTTCTTTCACCTTTTGACTTATCATAAATGAAACCAACCCATAAAGTCCAATACATGAAATCAAGATGGAAATACAAGCAAAAATCTTGAATACCAAGGCCAGCTTTTGCTCACTCTCGTAAAACTGTTGAATACTCTCATCCAAAAAGTTGCCATGGTAAATCTGCTCCGGGTAAATCTGATTATACTCTTCCTCGATTTGGGCGATCGTTTTTAAAGAAGTTGCCTCATTTAGTTTGATCCCCACCACATGGTAAAAATCCTTTTTGGGTGCGATTACCAATTGTCTGATTTCATCACGAAGTGAATTAACTGTAAAATCTTTGATTACCCCTGTTACGGTGGCCCATTCATCCATTATACCCAGCCTAAACTGTTTTCCAATAGCATCTTCCGGGTTTTCCACCAAAAGCCTTTTTGCCATCGTTTCGTTAATAACGACCTCTTTTATCGTGTCACTTGCCTGGTAAGGCCCTCCCGCCAAAAACTCTATACCATAGGTATCAAAGTAATTTTCATCGCCAAACTTTGCGAATGCCGGAAATGGAACGTCCTCGTTAACCCCGTCGAAATAAAAGTTGAATAGGCTATTGTTATCTGAGGCAGGAACATCAGACCCCAAACTAATGGAAACCACATTGGAATTGGTTAGTAACTTTTGCTTAAAGGCATCAATTCTATGTTCTGTTGGGCTATCAAAAGGTACTTCTACAAAGTAAATTGACTCCTGAGAAAAGCCCAGATCCGCTTCCTGCACCATATTCATTTGGCGAATAGCAATCACGGTACTGATCATCAAAATCTGAGCAATAGCAAACTGGATCACTACCAATGCTTTCCTTACTGATACCCCACCGATTCTATTTTTTTGAAACCTACTTTTTAAAGCATGAATTGGTTTAAACCTTGAAATGACTAAAGCAGGATAAAAGCCAGAAAGAAGTGTAAGTATTAAGATCAACAAACCCAAGAATCCAAGAATAACCGGCTGGAAGAAATTCATTTTTTCTGGCACATCGGCAATCAGACTTAAAAATGGAAGCAACATGGTTGCTGCCAACACGCCCACGGTTGCTGCTATCAAAACCGAAAGAAATGTCTCCCCAAAAGATTGATAAATTATCTGCATTTTTGAGCTCCCCATCACCTTTCTAACGCCAATTTCTTTGCCTTTACCAATGGCTTTGGAAGTGGATAAATTGACAAAATTGATGGAAGCCATAATCAGGATAAAAAGCCCGATAACTATCAAAGTATTGATGGTTGACACCCGGATCATTCCCCCGCTCAAAGGTCCATAGATGGAATCAAAATGAATATCTTTAAAAGCCTGAAGTAAAAGTTGTTTTTCTGATGTACCTCTATTTTTAAAATTTTTGGCAGTGAATGCATCCAAGGCATTTTGAGCTGTCTCTTCCCTTGTGTTCTCTGCGATTTTGACATATAACTGGTTATCGCTTCCTAGGCTTCCCCAGGAGTCAAAATCAAAATCAAAGATTTCAGGGTTAGATCGTACCGTTTGATACGAAACCAAAATTTCGCATCGCATATTGCTGTTCATTGGCATATCTTCCAACACCCCAGCTACTGTCAATTTCAAACCGGAAGAAAACTCAATATTCTTATTCTCTACGCCTTTCCAATCTCCAAAAAGTTTTTCAGCAGTCTCTTTGGTTAAAAAAACCTTATTGGGTTCAGCTAGATCTGCTGCATTTCCAGAAACAAAATCTGTATCAAAAAGCTCTACATAATCCGGAGTAGTATAGAAAACGTGATCTATTTCAAATTTATCTGGAATAGCGGCCTTGTTGTCCTCTGGGTAAAGATTGATTTGTGTATTGTAAGCTGATTTTACCGGGACAATTTTTTCGAAAGGTAAATTATCTGCTGCTATAGCATCGGGGACAGGGTTAGGTACACCTGGGTTGTAATCAAACCCATCCGGATATTCGTCTTGAGTTACAATTCTATAGACTTCATGGTAATGACTTTGGAACTTGTCATAGCTGTATTCAAACTGGATCACAACAAAAAGTAAAAGTGCTGCTGTAATGCCTATGGCAAGACCGAATATATTAATTGCTCCAGCCCATTTGCTTCGGAGCAAGTTTCTCCAAGCAACTTTAATATAGTTAGTAAACATAAGTTGGTTGTTGGTTCGAAGTTTAGTATTGATGAAATTCATCCCTTTCTACTCCAGTTTTATGCCATGAAAAACACGCTTAAATAGCTTAAAAACAACGATTGCTCATCTATTTAATAAAATTGAACGGACAATTTTGTTCGCTGGTGGGCAAAGTCCTTTGAAGAGTAGTAAAACCTGGACGTCATTGCGAGCGCAGCGTAGCAATCCAGTTGAATAAAACGGGATTGCCACGTCGTCGTTTCTCCTCCTCGCAATGACGGTGTGAAAAGGAATTTTATTTTCCGATTAAAGTTCCTCTTTGCGTACCATTGCGAGCGGAGCGTGGCAATCTCAAACTTCCAACTTCCTCCCACCTAGTCCACCACTTTCGGTCTTTGGAAGCTAAACAGCAAATAGAATAGTGATGGTAGAATCAATAAACTGCCGATAAGCAAAGCCCAGGCAAGTGAATCTATGGGTTTTCCTAAAGCCGCTGAATTGAATACAGAAAGGTTTTCACCCGATTCGGTTAAAATGATATTTGGGAAATAATGATAACCGAAGGCCAATAAAATTGCGGTAACTACAAAGCCGCTCAAGAACCTGCTTACTTTTCTTTTTCCTTTCCCCAGTTGTAACCAAAGTACTACTAAGGCAATTGTGGCCAAAAACAATATCCCCATCGTAATTGGCTCGAGTAAGAGTAAATGAGCTAGCCCTAATTCATCAACTTCTGCAGCCAAAAATACTAATCCACCAGCCAATACCATCAAGACCAAAAACAACCTTGCTTTCTTGAGGAAAAGTGATTTCACCTCATTTTCTTCAGTTTCCCCTACCAAATATACTGCAGCCAAAAAACCACATATCATGACGGTAAAAATCCCAACGGAGACACTAAAAAAGTTGAACCATGGGTAAATAAACGATTGATAGTAATCAACAGCAGTTGGATTAACTCTCCCACTTACTGCTGCACCAAATATCAAACCAAGGAAAAATGGAGTCACAAAACTTGAATAGGTGAATATCAGGTTGTAAACCCTTTGCATATCATCTTTCACGGCATCATAATGCCTAAAAACAAATGCTGTACCTCTACCAATAATCCCAATTAACATTAAAACCAGAGGTATATGCAAATGGATTGATAACATTGTATAGACCTTTGGAAACCCTACAAAAAGAATCACAATCGTAATGATTAACCACATGTGATTCGCTTCCCAGACGGGACCTATGGTTTTATAGGTGGTAGCCCGAATCCTATCTCTCATCTTTGACTGGGTTGTAATCTCTACAATACCAGCACCAAAGTCTGCTCCTCCGAGCAACACATAGAGTAAAATCGATAAACCAAGAAAAATAATCACCACATAAATCATGGACAAAACATTAAGAGTTTGTGGATTGAGATTCTGAAATTCCTGAAATATTCTCGGAAGCCTTTGGCACAGATCTAATCTGTCTAACTAACAAAAACCCCACTACCAAAGATAGAGAAAGGTAGATCGCTGTGAACAGATAAAAGGTATAAGCAATACCCGGAATAGGACTCAAAGCGTCTTTGGTTTTGAGTATCTCATAGATTATCCAAGGCTGCCTCCCTACTTCGGTCACTGTCCATCCAGCTTCTACAGCAATAAATCCCAAGGGAGTCGCTAAAGCAAAAAGCCAGAGAAACCACCTCGAACCTTGCCAAGATTTCCTTTTCCAAATCGAAAAGAAAAACAAGAGACTTAACCCCATCATTATCATTCCTAAACCAACCATGATTTGAAAGGCAAAATGAGTAACCATGACCGGAGGATGATTTTCCTTTGGGAACTGATCCAATCCAATTACTTCTGCCTCAAAATCTCCATGGGCAAAAAAACTCAAAGCCCCGGGAATTTTGATTGCATAATTGACCGTTTCATTTTCTTCATCCGGTATTCCTCCTATGATCAAAGGAGCTACTTTACTGGTTTCGAAGTGAGCTTCCATTGCAGCCAATTTTGCTGGCTGCCTCACCGCTATATCCTTTGCTGAAATATCTCCAGATAGAGGCTGCAAAATAGCTGCTACTGCTCCAAAAGAGATAGCAATCAAAAAAGCTTTTCTATGAAAAACATCGTTTTTCCCTTTCAATAATAGATAAGCATGAATTCCTGCCACGGCAAAACCGGTAGCTGCAAATGCCGCCAAAGTCATATGTAAAGCCTGCGAAAACCAAGCCTCATTAAATAAGGCTTTGACCGGGTCAATGTTTAGGTATTCACCGTTAACAAAATCAAAACCAGTAGGGCTATTCATCCAGCCATTTGCTGCAACAACCAAGATTCCGGAGGCCAAACCACTGATTCCCACCACTACCCCTGTGGCCCAATGAAACCAAGGTTTAAACTTGCCCCAGCCATAGAGGTAAAAACCTAAGGCAATGGCTTCAATAAAAAAGGCGGTTCCCTCAAGGGAAAATGGCATACCGAAAATCGGACCTGCATGTAACATGAATTTGGGCCAAAGCAATCCCAATTCAAAAGAAAGCATAGTTCCTGAAACTGCTCCGGTAACAAAAAAAATCGCAACTCCTCTACTCCAAGCCTTTGTCAGATCTTTATATACAATTTCACCGGTTTTTAAATATTTGTAATGTGAAGTAGCCATGAAAAATGGCATCACCATTCCTATACAGGCAAAAATAATATGAAAGCCAAGAGAGAGGGCCATTTGCGATCTTGCTGCCAACAGGTCATCCATTCCAAAGAGGGTAATAGGGTTGTTTAAAAAAGGACCACTTACACATTAAGTTTCTCCCTTATTGACGCTAATTCCTAAACTTTAGTTCATCGAATTCACATAAATTCTTGCACTTCAAAACAATTTTCAAATCCAAGTATTCTTGTCAAAAAAAGTAAAGAAAAAATAGATAAAAAGAGTATTTTTATCACAATACCAGCAGTTTAGCTAATGGATTTTTAACATTTTTCAGTAGTTTAAAAGAAAAATACTTTATATGTACGTCAAACGGTATTATAGTTTTTGGATGACTATTCGGTGGTCTAAGTATTCACTGATCTACGGTGTTCTTTATTCTCTTGTCATCATTTTTTTATACGAAATAACCAATATTCCATTTTCGCTTCCCTGGGAACCAATTTCAGTGATTGGTATTGCGGTAGCATTCTTTTTAGGCTTTAAGAACAACAGTTCCTATGACCGTACTTGGGAGGCAAGAAAAATCTGGGGAGCAATTGTAAATGAAAGCCGAACCTTTGCCACAGGAATTTTAAGTCTACCTAATCAAGAGATGCCATTTGAAAGTAAGAAGAAGTTGATTTATCGGCACCTTGCCTGGCTTCTAGCCTTGAAACATGTCATGAGGAATGAAAAAACATGGGAACATAACCTTCCAGTCAATAAATTGAATTTTATCCCAGGGTTTATCAAAGAATACTATGATGGAATTTTCGCGGAAATCGAAAAGTATGTCAGTGAAGAAGAGTTAGCAGAATTAAAAAAACATTCGAATATTCCTTCGCAGTTACTAAAAAATCAAAGTCTTGAAATTGGTAAATTAAATCAGGAAGGGTTTGTCAGTGACATTAAACAGGTATGGATTCACGAACTGATTGGCAAATTATACACGAATCAAGGAATGAGTGAGCGGATCAAAAACTTCCCTTTTCCAAGACAATATGCGTCCACAGGTCTTTGGATCACCTATATATTTTGTGCATTAATACCATTTGGTCTACTCGATATTTTTGAACAATCTAGCGCTTTACATTATTGGCTTACCATTCCTTTTTCGTCCATCATTATTTGGACATTCTTTGTGGTGGATAGAATCGGGGATTATTCAGAGAATCCATTTGAAGGAGGTTACAACGACGTACCTATTTCCTCCATATCTAGAGCGATAGAAATTGACCTATTAGAGATGCTAGGAGAAGAAAAAATCCCAGAATCTTATCAAGTTGAAAACGGATTTTTAATGTAGTCAACTGATTTTCAATAGGCTAATAATTAAATAGCACAATTGCCTCAGTTGTTTGGTATGAAATGAAAAATCATGCAAAAAATATCTAATTGGGTGAATTTGTGGTAATACCCAATCCTATTTATGGGATTTTGATATTAAATGGGGAAGGAAATAAGGTATGGACAACGCATGCGTTGTCCCCACCTGCGTTGTCCTTACTATCGTCATCCCGATTCCAAAATCAGGAATCTAGAAATTGAGGGGTTTACCTCTTACGGATACTGCTTGATCCTGAAACTTTGATATCCCCCATTCTAGGCGAACCTGAGTAAACAATATCACCAGAACCAGACGATCTTACAGAAATCTCTCCTAAATCCCCTACGTAGGTATCTCCGGAGCCTGACTTTCTCACATCCAGTTCCTCAATAGATAAGTCCTCAGCATCAAAATCGCCAGAACCTGATTGAGAAATACTTGCTTCTCCGATAGCTCCTCCATCAATTTTGATTTTTGCAGAGCCAGAGATCGAAGCATCTAATTCATCCGCTCTCAAGTTTCTCATAATAATATCACCTGAGCCTGAAAGCCCAAGGTTAAACTCCTCGGATATGACATCAGATTTAACAATTATTTCTCCCGAACCGGAGCATTTCAGACCTTCTAAGGTTTTATATGTAACGTAAAACTTCAGGTTGACATTTCTATAATTCCCTCTTTCCAATCCCAGCTTCAGGGTACCACCATCAATTTCAGTCTTCACTTTACTTAATTCCACACCTCTAGCTTCAATTCTTACTTCCTCAGTATTTCCTTCCTCTAGGATTACTTCCCAGCTTCCACCAGAATGAACTTCAGAAAAATGCCCGAGGTTTCTTGTTTCCGTCTCCTGTGCCATAGCACATGATACCATGGTCATAGCCACAAATGCTATTGCAAATAGTTTTGAATAAATTTTCATTGTATTATAGTTGAAATGTTGGAAAATTATAAAATTCACTGTTGATACTCTCTAAACCTTAGAAAGTAAAGCTCTTAACTTTAAGATGATATTTGGTGAAAAAAGGTTGCATGGAACTAGTTTAAAATCCCCATTTCTTCATCCATTTTGATGATTCTGAATTCTTCACCCTTCTTTTTAACCTAGGTTCTTGGCCCTTGATTCTAGAATCCTGCCTTTGGCAGGCAAGCTTTGTACTTGGTACTTCTTTCCAAAACTCACTCGTTCTTGATACTTTTTACAGGATTAGCATAAGCCGCCTTCATGGACTGAAGCATTACAGTGCCTGCAGCTATAATTCCTGCTATTAGACCAGCCCATAAAAACACGGTCCAGCTGATTCCAATTTTATAGGCAAAATCCTGAAGCCATTGACTCATACCAAACCAGGAAATCGGAATGGCAATCAAGAATCCAATAAGCACTAGTTTCATAAAGTCCTTCCCTAGTAAAATCAAAATATTGCTGGTTTCGGCACCCATCACTTTCCTGATCCCGATTTCTCTTGTTCTTTGCTCTGTAGCAAAAGTCGTCAGTCCCAATAATCCCAATACCGAAATAAGTACTGCCAAAGCTGAGAAGAAAGTGAAAATAGTTTTTACGCGATCTTCAGCTTCATACTGCTGATTGAACCCTTCATCTACAAAAATAGGCTCAAATGGGAACCCTGCATTTAGGTCTGCCCACTCACTTTCCAAATAAGCTAAAACCTCTTCCCTTTTGGAGGCATCAACTTTTATACTTAGTTGGTTAGACCTGTCTTGAGTTATCATAAAAACGATGGGAACAATGGGCTGATGTAAAGATTCAAAATGGAAATCTTTCATTACGCCAGTTACGAAACCATTTCTGCCTCCATAATTAAACTTCTTCCCAATTGCTTCTTCCGGTGATGACCATCCAATCTCTCTGATTGCTGATTCATTTAAGACAAAGGCCTCTGAGGAATCACTTGCCATCTGAAAATCAAAATCTCTACCTGCCACAATCGGAATTCCGTAAGTTTTGATAAACTCATGCCCTACATGGATATCTGCGATCCTTATTTCCAACTGAGACATTTCTCCATTGATTTCCGCACTTCCTCCTTGTGAATCCAATAATCTTCCAGAGGGAACACGACTGGAAATAGAGACTGCAGATATGCCTGGTTGAGACATCAACCTATCTTTTATGATCTGATAGTTTTCTTCAATTTTAGGATTGCTAGGTAGGACTACAATATCGTCTTTTTCAAATCCCAAATCCTTTGATTGCATAAAGTCTAATTGACGAACAACCACGATTACTGCCACTATGAGCATTACGGAAATCGCAAACTGGCCTACGACCAAAATTGATCTGAAATTCTCGTGTCCTTTACCAGCTTTGAAGGTTCCTTTTAAAACTTTGGAAGGAGAAAAACCGGAAAGGAATAAAGCTGGATAACTTCCCGCTAAAAGACCTACTCCTATCGCCAATCCTACAAGACCAAGTAAATACTCTGGGTTTCTGAAGAAGTTTAGGCTAAGCTCTTTTTGAGTGAAATCTGAAAATGCAGGTAAAAATATGAAGGCCAATATCACTGCAAAGACCAAGGAAATGAAGGTCATGACAAATGATTCGCCCATAAACTGATTAACTAATCTGCTTCTGTCAGCACCCATTACTTTCCTCAATCCTACTTCCATAGATCTCAAGGAAGATCTCGCAGTAGATAAGTTCATGAAGTTGATACAGGCAATCAGCAAAATGAACAAGGCAACCGCAAAATAAACATACACATAGTCCATATTTCCATTGGCTTCTATCTCAGAATCCAAGTTGGAATACAAGTGAATATCCTCTATTGGCCAAAGGTGAAGTGCAGTAGTTTTTGATCTTGGAATCCCAGACTGTGATTCACTCATGTTTCGGTCGATCAATCCTGGCAACTGGGCTTCTAGCGCTTTATAATCATAGCCCTCTTTTAATAAGACATAGGTTGAAAAATTATTTCCACCGAAATTCTTCATAAACTCTTCCAGTCCACCATAAAACTCGATAACAGGATTCATAGTCGCTAAAAAATCGGGATGCATATGGGTATTATCCGGGATTGTTTCAAAAACACCGCGTACCTGAAAAGGAAGGGTTAGCCCCATTATTTCACCAATAAGCTCTTTACCCATAGCGGATTCATCTCCAAAATATTTGATGGCCATTTCTTCAGAAATCAAAATACCATCTCCTGCACTTAATCCTGCTTTAGGGTCTCCTTCGATCATCTTCCAAGAAAATACATCGAACACTTCAGGATCAGCAAAAAACACATTTTCTTCCATAAAGGAATTCTCGCCTGACCTTAGCAATAAGCCGTTGTTGGTAAGGCGTACTACCTCTTCTACCTGATCCCCAAAATCTGATTTAATCAGTGGGCCAAAAGGTGCTGCCACATGCCCCAAATGCAAGCTTACTTCTCCATCTGGATTATACCAGTTTCTGGATACTCTATAAATTCGATCCGAATTTTCATGGTAAGTATCATAGCTCAATTCATGCTGTACAAATAGAAAAATCAAAATACTGACAGCCATTCCGATTGATAAACCCAAAATGTTAATAAAAACATATAGCGGGTTCTTCTTGGCGTTCCTGAATACGATTTTGAAGTAATTTTTGAACATGGCTGGTTGGGGGTAAAGTGAATAAAGTTTGACCTGAGGAGGCTATCATCAAGTCAAACTATGGAAGGTTTTATTTTCTGATTATCCTGGCTGATCCAGAACTACCAATCGATTGGCTGGTAGGGTTTCCTTTGATATAGACATTTCCCAATCCAGAGGCCCCAACTTTCAGATCTCCGTTTACTCCGATTGAAGTAGCTCCTGACCCTGATTTTCCAATTTTCACATCTCCTGCCATTAACTCCAGCGCATCAAATGACCCTGAGCCTGACTGTCCAATGTTGGCAGATTCACAGGATCCACCTTCGATCACCACTTTACCTGACCCGCTCATCCCCACACTTAGTTTTCTTGCGTCTAGCTCTTTCATTATGATATCTCCGGAGCCTGAAGTTCCTATGGCAAAGTTACCTGAATTAATATCTGATTCCACTGTCATGGTTCCTGAACCGCTTAATCCCAAGGCTGACAATTCTCTCACGGTTACATAAGCAGTGAAATCCACTTGTCTATATTTTCCTTTTTCCAATTTGATCTCAAGCTTTCCGTCCTCAACTTCTGTGATCACTTTAGAAAGGTCAAAACCGTGAGAAACCAATTTGACTTCATCTTTGTCACCAAGGCTAACCACCACATCCCAGGAACCGGAAGATCCTACTTTATTAAAATCACCTGGAGTTCTGATTTCTGTTTGCGCCTGCACAGTGGTTCCCATTAAAAATAGAAGAAGAACCAAACTGTAAATTTTTGAAATATTCATTTTACCTTAAGTTTTGCTGATTTCCCTATCTATTCCAGAGATTGTGCCAAGCCCCAAATCGCGCTTTCAAGCAAATAAATGGTGTTATTGAATACTTATTTGTCCGATCAACCTAGATTTTGCCCGAAATCGAACAAATAATTTCCTAGTATAAATCAGTCCCAAATTCAGGTAGGGATAAAAAAAACCAGCTACCAAAAAGGTAGCTGGCCAACCATTGCTCCCAAACCAATAGAATTACAATGGTATATTTTCTACTTGAGTATAAACCAATTCAGCGACACCGGAGGTCTTTGCTCCTACACGGACAAAAATATCACCCCTTCCTGCGAGTCCACCTGGTATGGGCACCTCCACTGTTATGGGTATACCAATTTCAATTTGGTCTGCGGGAACATTAAAAGATCCCTCATTCCTTACAATATCTGTAATGGATGTTCTACCCATGTAAACACCTGCAAACTCTAAGTCTCTATTGGTATTCACTCCATCAACCGTAAAGGTGACAGATAGGCTATTCCCGCTTGGACTAACACTTGCATTGTTCACAACATAGTAAGGCTGAACCTCTACATCAATAATTTGTGATCCTCTGACCTGAACATCAATAGAGTCAGTTCTATCCATCCAAGGTCCATTACCTCGGATTAGATTCATCTTATAATCTCCATCAAAAATTACCGCTGAGAATGTGCCGTCTTGGGCTACATAAACAGGGATCTTTTGGTAAAGATCAAACCCTGGCTGCCAAAGTTCGAGTTCAACCCCATTACTTCGAAGACCAAGAGCTTCCCCATTGTACACTATTCTACCTGAAAGTGTTGACTTGGGTTCCTCGAAGTTATCGAACTCACAACCTGCGGCCATTAGGCCTATCAGCAGGATCATGTACGCTTTTATATATTTCAATTTCATAGCTTCGACTTTTTAGTGGAATGGATTTCTTACAATTTTCGGATTGGCATCAATTACACCCTGAGAAATCTGAGAGTAATAGTTACCCATTTGGAAGAATCTTGGTGCTCTAAACCTTGGTGCAACAGATTTCACGAAGATATATTTACCATCGCGAGGATCGCCTGGTCTTACTACCCTGTATGGATAAAGACTATAGATCATACTTTCAGGGTTGTCTGGATTTCCTGACCATTTTTCATGAGCCACTCTCCATCTTTTATAATCCCATACTACATGATCTTCGAATGCAAGCTCTACTCTACGCTCTTGCATGATATCTTCCATTGTCAAACTGCTTAAACTATTTGCTCCAAAACCAGCTCTTTCTCTTAGCACATTGATATAATCAACAGCTTCAGGCTGGCCAAGTTCGTATGCAGCTTCAGCAGCATTAAGGTAAATCTCACCAAGTCTAAATCTTACCCACCATACTTCGCTTCGGATACCACGAGTACTAGCTCCTACAGCATTATCTACATACTTTCTTAGATAAAATCCAGTGTTAGAAACTTCCTGAATAGAACGGTGAGGTCCACCGGCCGCAACCAAAACTCCTCCATCTTCATATTCCGTAGCAATACCGTCAGACTCAATTCGATCATAGCTACTGCCATTCCAAACCATGACTCCAGCCTGCATAAAGATCTCCTGACCTCTGAAAGTAGAACCAGGGTAAATTACCGTACCATATAGACGAGCATCTTTACCTTCGAAGATTTCATTTACCTCATCATAGTAGATATAATCTGATCCATCTGCTTCATGAGTTTTCAACTCACCTGAACTTCCGTCCAGGTACTGAAAATCCTCCACAAGATTAAGACCTGGAGTGATGGCCGAAGAACCTAAGTTATCTTCACGCGCAGATCTAGCTACATTATCGTAAGTAAATCCATGTCTTTTATCCGCAGACAATAAATAGTCTTGAGCCCAGATCACTTCTGGATTACCATTTTTAGTGATAATTGCCTCATAGAAATTCTCACCCAAATCTGGATTAGAATTATACAAGTTGTAGCCACCTTCATTGATGATGGTTTGAGAAGCTTGTAGAGAAGTAGAGTAATAGGAATCAGCTCTTGATGGATCAATTCCAACCTCATTATTTGGAAGAGTGATTGGAGAACCCATAGCTCCATTGTATTTAGCTAAAGATCCTGCATACAAAGCAGCTCTACTAATTACAGCCAATGCAGTAAATCTATTTGCTCTGGTATTACTTCCGGTATTTCCAATTGTCGGTAAAATGTCTTGCATTTCACTGATCACGAAATCATAAACTTCAGCTTCCGTATTTCTAGGATTCTGTAAATAAGTAGGGTCACCATTGAAATCATAGATCAATTCCTCTGTAATTAATGGAACGCCCCCCATTCTTTTCACATGCTCAAAATAAACATACGCTCTAATGAATCGCAGTTCACTTTCAAACTGGGCCTTTTGAGCTTCTGGAAGTTCAGAAATCGTATTTAGCTTATCGATTGCCAAATTGATATCTCGAATCAAACCATAATCCCAAAGCTGCCATCTATTGAAGCTATATGAGAAAATGTTATTTAGTCCATCATTCCCAGAGTATCCAGACCACATCGCTTCGTCATAGGCAGCAAAATCAGCCCATCCACCAGTTAGTGTCGTATGCGTTGGAAGTCTATCATAATAGTTAGATAAAACACCCGTTACCAATTTTGGGTCATTCCATACTTGATCATCAAGTAGAATATTAGGCGGTTCCAATTCGAGGAAGTCCGTATCGCATGAGGTTGAAATCACAGTCAATAGTGCCAACCCCAACATATATCTTTTGAATAATTTCATATTAGTATCGTTTATAGGGTGATATTGAAACCAAATGTGAATAAACGTTGCTGAGGATAAACCAATCCGTTAGCCGCACCGATTTCAGGATCAATTCCAAAGTCCTTCACATTATCCAATGAGAATAAGTTTGTACCTGAAGCATATACTCTTAGTGTACTTATACCAATTTTATCCAAAACTGGAGCTGGTAATCTATAACCAACTTCAAGGTTTCTCAATCTGATATATTTCACATTAGTCAACCAGAAGGTGTTGTTATTGTATAGGTGATTTGCACCAAACCTTCTGATGGCAGGATAAGTACCTGGAACCCAATCGCTATCTGTGTTGAACAGATCCTCTCTGTGCCATCTGTCCTCAAACATATAATCTGGCGAGGTACCATTGTTTTGGAATGGATATCTCAATTCCCAGTTTCTAGTAAATGTTTGCATAGATGCTCCAGCAAAGCTGAAATAAAGATCAAATCCTTTATAATTTACTGAACCGTTTAAACCGAAACTCATGTATGGATTTGCTCCTGTTGCATATCCAATAGGTCTCTCATCCATGCCATTGATCACTCCATCACCATTCACATCTTTATAAATAAAGTCACCTGGAAGAAGGTTTCTGTTTCCTTGTCCGTCAATGTTTACAGGATAATTATCAATTTCTTCCTGGCTTTCAAATCTGCCTTCTACTTGATAACCCCAGTTGATGTTTGCCCATCTTCCTTCTTGATCGGTACGATATTCGTTCCACGAGTTTCCAAAACGTGGCTTATATCTTTCCACAATCTTCAGTCTGGAAATGGTACCATTGGCACTTAAAGAGAAATTCACATCACCTACCGTAGCAGCATAAGTAATAATACCTTCAATACCACGGTGAGCATCTGATTCTAAGTTTTCAGAAGGCAGTGTATATCCTACTTCTGTAGGTAATAACACATCGTATCTACCAGCAGGGAGTCCTGTTCTTCTTCTTTCAAAAATATCAGCTTGGACAAACAATTTATTTTTGAAAAAGTAGGAGTCAATACCAAAGTTGATATTGGTATTAGTAATCCAAGAAAGGTTAGTAACTGGAATACCTCTTGGATCTACACCTGGAACGAAAGACCCATTTAGAATGGCACTTCCACCTGCTGTAGGAATGAAGTTGTAACCTGAATAGTAACTGAATGGATCTACAATGAAATTATTGCTTCCAATGAATCTATCACTACCTGTCTGGCCCCAAGAAGCACGAAGCTTTAATCCACTTAGGAAGTTTCCTTTGACGCCGTCCATAAATCCTTCATCAGAGATTTGCCACCCTGCAGTTACGCCTGGGAAAAATCCATACCTGTTTTCTTCATCAAAAAGGAAAGATCCATCAAGACGTCCGAAAAGCTCTAAAAGGTACTTCTCTTTGTAGTTATAATTGATTTTCGCCAAATAACCCTCTCTAGCCTCTTGATAAATTTGATCTATCAAAAGATCTTGATCAGCAAAAGACATGAGTGGAATATAATTATTTGGTGGCACAGTATGAACTACCATATTGTGCGAGTTATTACTCCATCTTTCATAAGCTGCAATAGCTGAAACGTAGTGATCTCCCCAGTTCTTACCGTAGTTTATTTGGAACTGAGCCACTTGATCAATTGTGTTTCTTTTTCTTCTCTCTCTCCAAGGGTTTTGGTTTCCCCACTCTGGACGAGTTTCATATACATCAGTATCTTCATTATAGATGTATCCATCGTAGGTATACTCAAATCCATCAAAATCAAAGTTGTTGAAACTATAAGAGTATGTTCCTTTTAAGGATAAGCCAAAATCAAATTCATATTGAGCATAAAAGTTGGCTTTGATAGCTCTATTAACTTCATCAATATACCCTGTAATATCTTTGGTATAGGTGGCTGGGTTCACATTGATATTGTGAACATCCCCATTGACATAATTAGGATTATCATTTGCATAAGGCCTTTCTGTTGGCCACATGGTGAAGATACTTAGGAAAGGATTGAAGTAATCATCCAATCCAGGAACACCTACTTGTTCTCTGTTTTCCAATCTTCCGCTCAACTGAGTACCTACAGTAAATCCATCAGCTAGCGTCATATCGATATTAGATTGAAAATTTGTTCGTTGGAACAAATAATCATCGATCATTGCATCCTGATCTAAATGAGAAAGGGAGAAAAAATACTTGGTGTTTTCAGATCCCCCTGTAGCACTTGCATTAATAGAAGATTGAGGCACATTTGGCTTCATAATGAAATCATAGTAATCGAAGCTTTGGAAACCTTTTTCTGTTCCTTGCTCCCATCTGGCCAAATCTTCAGGAGAAATCGTAGGCGATCCACCAAGATTCACTTCTGATTCCGCATTGGCACGCACGTGCTGAAATGCATTGGCAGGTTGAGGATACCTAGTGAAATTTTGCAGACCATAATATCCCGAAAGGCTGATCTCTGCTTTCTGATTTTGACTACCTTTTTTGGTTGTAACCAAAACCACCCCGTTTGCTGCTCTCATACCATAAATAGCAGCAGAAGCATCTTTGAGTATTGAGATACTCTCGATATCAGATTGGCCTAGGTTGTTGAACTGTGCTGCGTCAGATGGGATACCATCAATTACAAACAATGGGGTACCCATGTTTCTAATTTGAATGGTAGTACTTGCTCCCGGACGAGCATCTGTTTGTCTTGCTGTTACACCTTGAATTTTACCAACTAATGCACCCGAAGTAGTAACTGCTGGCGTTCTTATCAAATCATCAGCTTTTACTTCACCAATAGCACCTGTAATGGTTCCCCTCTTTTGAACACCATAACCTACAACCAAAACTTCATCAAGATTGGCGAGGTTTTCTGTAAGAGTAATGTTAATTGAAGTTTGATTCCCTACCGTAACTTCTTGAGAATTGAAGCCGATAAATGAGAATACAAGAACACTCTCTGGTCCTGGGACCGTAAGAGAATATTTCCCGTCTAAATCAGTAGCCACACCAGTAGTTGTTCCTTGAACAATTACGGAAACCCCTGGCAATGGCAATCCTTGAGCATCAACTACGGTACCGCTCACTTCAACATCTTTATAATCTGATTCTATCATACTCTTATTTATATTAAGAGCCATAGAATTTGATATATAAGAAGTATTCAAGAACAACACCATACAGATGAAAAAGGTATTCTTTTGTAAAGAATTACATTTCATATTATTTATGGGTTTGATTGAAAATAGTTTTAATTATTACACAATAGTATTCCACCCTACATAAAATATGTAAGTACCAAAACGCAATAGTTATCCACTGACACAATTTTTTAAACAAATTGTATCCAAGCACTAACTATAAATTAGAAGTGATCACATTTACCTGTTTATCAATTATTTAAATAAACAGACTGTCCCGGATTAAATCTTTAAAACGATTTTTTTATGAAAATACGGGGACTGGAATGCAATAGAAGAGACTTTTTTTATTCATGTTATTACTGGGTTTTTTATAAATAATTCATATTGCTAATCAAACAATAAAAAAGGTTGTTAATCACACTCTTTTATCAAATCCCTAAAAGCTAATCATAACATCAAACTTCCTCTTCTTGCAATCGATTCCGTTATTTTTGTATGATTAGATTTAGGAATAATATTTCTTTAACTAACAATGGTATAATTTCATAGTTTTTAATACTTAAAACAAACTGTATTAAATCGAAAAAATACTGTTTCTTGACATAAACACCCCTATTTTGAAGGTTTTATGGAAAATGAGAAGCTTTTTCGACAAAAAACAGGTAAAAACAGGTAATCAAACTAATTCAGAAGTTCACTTCATTGTGCAATAATAAGAGAGGCTTGTGCAAGTTTGCACAAGCCTCTCTCTGAAAAATTTGTGGTTTTTCTAAAAACAACATTGAGGGATTTCAATTCAAAATCCGGCGCGCTTTTTCAAGCTTTTTTATTCGCTTTTCAGACTCTTTACAGGGTTTACTACTGCAGCACTAATGGCTTGGTAGCTTACCGTCAACAAAGCGATAAACAGCGTGAGTAATCCTGCAATAAAAAATACACCAATCCCCAGGTCAATCTTGAAGGCAAATGAGTCCAGCCATCCGTCCATGGCAAACCAGGCGATTGGAACAGCTATTATAAAAGCTAAACCTACCAGCTTCGCAAAATTCAACGAAAGCAATACTACAATACTTCCTACCGAAGCTCCTAACACCTTCCTAACCCCAATCTCCTTGGTTCTTAAAAAAGCGGTATAGGCAGCTAGACCAAATAAGCCTATACAAGCAATCAGAATAGCCAAAATAGAAAACACACCTAGTATCTTACTTGAAGTCTGCTCGTTCTTATACAGCTCCGCTAAGCTATTATCAAGGAAATAATAGGATAAAGGAACACCATCCGCTTGTTCCGCCCATTTGTTTTCAATAAGATCTACTACTTCCCCTTGTCGGTTAGCCTCATATCTTACGGCCAGGAAGTTGGTAAAGCCCGTTGGGTTCTTGGTGTCAAAAATCGCTAAAGGAGTAACCTGCGTATGCAAAGACTCAAAATTAAAATCCTCTACTACCCCTATTACAGTAAGCTCTGAAGTCACATTTTCACCTCCTATATTATTGGTAGTGGTCAAATGCTGCCCTAATGGATTTTCCTCTCCAAAAAATACCTTAACTGCAGCTTCATTTAATATTAGAGAAAGCGAATCATTAAAATTCTCATCAAAAACCCTCCCCAGCTTTGGTTCTAAGCCAATCGTTTGAAATAAATCTGCCTCTGCTGCAAAACCTTTGGTAGTCAAAACATCTCCTCCACCAGGTTTGGTAAACTGAACACCAAAGGTACCCTGACCAGGCATGGTACTAGTTTTTCCTGCGGAAATAACCCCTGGCATATTTTCAATTTCTTGCTTTAATGCCTCATGATTTTCCTGGTTTCCAAATCTTCTTAAGACCAACACATTTTCCTTTTCAAATCCTAAGCTAGTAGACTGAATGTATTGAATTTGATCATTGATAATCAAAGTCCCCGATATCAAAACAATAGCGATTCCAAACTGAAAAACAACCAATCCATTTCGAAGCCAGTTTCCTTTGCTTGTCTGAAGCTTCCCTTTTAAAATGCTAATCGTATTAAACTTGGAGATATGAAATGCAGGATAATAACCTGCTAGTAGACCTACGATGACACCAAATAGCAATAGCATAGGAACTGAAGCCAACATCGCTGCAAAATCAAATACTAAGGATTTTTGAGCAAGATTATTAAAAAATGGAACGGCAAGACTTACTAATATGATTCCAAGCATCAAACTCACAAAAGTCAATAGAACAGCCTCCAATAGGAATTGTGTGATAATCTGCCTTCTTCCTGATCCCATGGCTTTCCTTACCCCCACTTCTTTTGCTCTATCGGCAGATCTGGCTGTTGCGAGATTAATGAAATTGATACAGGCCAACACCAGGATGAATACCGCAATGGAAATGAAAATATAGACATATAAATAATTGCCATTCGCTTTCAGCTCCCCTTCCAGGTTGGAATGCAAATGAATATCAGCCAATGGTTGAAGAAAATAATGATAGCCATTTCCAGCTGCCGTATAGTCTGCATAACTAATCCCAAGATTCCTTTCAATTTGACCGGAAGCATATTTGATGACCAAAGCAGGAATTTCACTTTCCACCTGATCAGGAGAAACGTTGGGATCAATTTTTAAATAAGTATGGGCAGAAAAAGAGGTATAGTTTTCGGTGTCAATAAAAGGAAAGGAAGAAATGGACACCAAGTAGTCAAACTTCATATGAGAGTTTTCTGGCATATCTGCCATGACTCCTGTGATCTCATATTCCTGCTGTCCCTGCTTAATGGTTTTACCCATGGCAGCTTCACCTTTAAATAATTTCTGGGCTGCAGATGCTGAAATCACTACGGTATTGGGTTCTTCCAATGAAGTTTCCTGATTTCCCTGAAGTAGTACAAAGTCAAAAACGTTGAAAAAATTGGAATCTACCGCTGCAATATAATCCTCCTCATAAGGTGTATCCTCAAAGGTGATGATATTCCCTGTACCGAAGTAAACAATTCTCGTGGCTTCTTCCACCCCTTTGATTTCCTCCTGCATTACCTCTGCAAAGCTATGCGGGATGATGGAATAGAAATTAACATGTTCCGGGTAAATCCTTTCCAAAGCAACCCGGTAAATGTTTTCATGCTCCGGAATGAATTTATCATAGGATAGTTCATCTTTCACATGAATCATAATGAGCATACAACACATAAAACCCAAGGTCAAGCCCAACACATTGATAGCGGTATAAACTTTATTCTTTTGAAGGTTTCTTAAAGCTATTTTAAGGTAGTTTTTAAACATGGGACTGGTTTTTTTAGGGCTTTTATTATCAGGAATTTTTAAGATAGTATCTCATTATATTCAATTCAAAATATCATAAATCATATATCCATTATCATTCGTCTTTGATTGAGTCCACCGGATTGGACCAAGCAGCTTTAAGAGCTTGCGAACCCACTGTCAAAACTGCAATGAACATAGTCAATCCACCTGCTGCCAAAAAAGTGAGAATTGACAATCCAGCCTGATACGGAAACTCTTCCTGCCAACTTTGCATCACATACCAGGCAATCGGAAATGCGAAAACCATGGCAATACCTACAATGATTATAAAATCCTTGCTGACCAAACTCAATAAACTAGCGCTACTTGCTCCAAGGACTTTTCTAATACCGATTTCTTTTGATCGCTGCTGAACGCTATAAGCCGCCAAGCCAAACAACCCAAGGCATGAAATCAAAATCGCTAGGACTCCAGCCACGGTAAAAGCTTTGCTCAATTGCTTTTCGGACTGATACTGTGAGGCAAATTTCTCATCCATGAAAAAGTATGTGAAGGGATTTCCAGGAAATATCTCTTCATAAATACCTTGGATGGAAGCAAGATGAGACGCCATCTGGTCTGGATCTACCACCAAAGAGAAATAACCATCCGCCTGAGAAGGAAGGAAAATCATGGGAGAAATTTCCTCTCGCAAAGACAAGTGATGATAATCTTTCACCACCCCAATCACTTCGTATGGATCTCCCCAAAGTATGTTTTTTCCAATTGCATCCTCTGGACTCTGGAAACCAAGTTCCCGCACAGAGCTCTCATTGAGAATCAACTTTTTGGAAGCTCCCCAGCCTTGCTCTGCATCAATTTTGGAAAAGTTTCTTCCAGCTACTAGTTCAATTTCATAGGTTGGAATAAACTGATCATCCATAATCATCATCGCATAGCTTTTATCTTTGTCTTCCGGTCTTGGAACCATCGGTGTTATGCCGCCGGCAGAGAAATTATAACTCACTCCAGGCAAGGCATTTGATGCACCTAAGCCTTTTACAAAGGACTGCGAAAGCAAACTCTGCTTAAAGTTTGCCATTTTATTCATCTTGTTTTCTCCTACATCATTGGGACCTTCTACAATGATTTTTTGATCTAGATTCATCCCCAGATCCTGATTCTGCATAAAATTTAACTGATCATGTATGACCAAAGTACAGACTATAATTCCTATAGAAATCACGAATTGAAAAACCACCAATCCCTTTTTAAGAAGCTCACTTTCAGGAGCTTTAAACTTCAATTGAGACTTATGATCAAACTTCCCCGACAAAGCCACCACATACAAACCGGAAACCAAAGCACAAATCCCTATCAATCCAAAAATCAATAACCAAAAAACTGGAGTTTGGAAAGCTCCCAGCCACAGTTCTTTCCCGATGATCGATCCAGCCAAATTTTGACCGAGATAAAGTAGGGTAAGGCCTAATCCTGTCGAAACTCCCATCAAGAGTATGGTTTCTACCATGAATTGCTCTGCCAGTTGCCAGCTTTTGGCACCAAGGACTTTTCGCATTTTTATCTCTTTGATTCTAGTCAAAATACTCGCCGAAGATAGATTAAGGTAATTCACATAAGCGATTCCCAAAATCAGAAATGCCATGGCTGCAAAAACCAAAATCGTGGAAAGACTTCCGTAAGAAGGCAAGGGATCTGAAATACTGGCACCTAAATGAATTTCAGACAAAGGTTGAAGAATGATAGACAAATCTTCTGACCCAGGGTTTTTTCGGATAAAATCGGTGATCTGCTGTGATAGGTTCTCTGCTTCTACTCCTTCTTTTGTCAAAGCAAAAAGATTTACAAACCCGGACTCAAGACCATTAGGGTCTACCCAATCATTCCCCCGTCGATTTTCAGGGTTTTCTAATGTATGAATAGACAAGAAAATATTGGCACCAAGGTCAGATCTATTGGGGATTTCCGATAATACTCCAGTCACGGTATAATCTAGCTTACCAAATTGATTGCTGAGTGAAAATGATTTTCCCAATGCATCTTCCTCTCCAAAAAACTTAGAGGCCATATCTTCTGTGATGACAGCCGTTTGGGAGTTCTTCAAATCTGTCGTTCCCCGTAATACAGGAAATGAAAAATCCTCAAAAAAGCGACCCTCCACATAGTTCACCTCATTTTCCTTGAAAGCTAAATCAGTTCCCGGAATCGCAACTAATCCTCCCCCAATAAATCCTGCTATCCGATCCACTGACTCCAAGTCCGCAAATTGATCTTGAAGAATTGTAGCGTATCCAGGAGGCAAATAAATTTCCGCCTCGCCATTTCCTTCCACCACTACTACACGATAGAGTCGGTCCTTGTTTGTATGAAAATCATTGAAAGTCCATTCAGTAGCAACAAATGCAAACAATGCCAGAAAAGTGACTAGTCCTAAAACCAATCCAATGACATTGACAAAACTGAAGAGTCTCCTTTTTCGAAGGCTTCGAAATGCAATTTTGAGGTAGTTTTTCCACATGTTAAACTTGTTTATCCGGATGAAGCTTAAAAAATCGAAAATACTTACCTCTTCAAACCCACTTTCATGCCATCCAAAAACCCTAAAATCAGCACCTTAAGCAAATTCTCTGAAAAAACTCTTGAAACAAACGGACAATATTGTCCGCAATCGGTCGAAGACATTCTTAGGGATAAAGTAAATACTTTTTAACCTTGGTTTATATTCCTATTCGGTTTTCATTGAATCGCAGAATTCGGGCGTAATTGCAAGCCTGTCTGCCGATAGGCAGGGAGGCCAAAGGCCGACGTGGTAATTCCCCCAAAGACCATTTCCTTACTAATTAACTTCGGTCTGTAAGACACATTCCGTTTGTAGAATCATTAACTCAAAACCCTTAAATGGCCTTTGGAGCATTCGGTTTTGGGACAGTTGATTTGGTGTAAAGAAAATGAGTTAGCTCGTGAAGTTTACGAGCGAGATCCACTCATTTTTAGCAAAAATCAACGGGAACAAAATCAAATTGAGCTAAACGGAAATTTATTTAAATATAAAACAGCTCAATTTGAAGAATTCTCCATGGCCTAGATTTTTGGTTCTTTTCATCAATGGAAAAGAACAAGGAAACAATTAGCTTTTTGAAACCATACCTGTGTATGCCTTGCCCGACCGAGGTCTGTGGGACACATCATACGGATGTCATTACGTGTCTGAGTCTGAGTTCCACAGAACTTTTTCAATCTTAGATTAGGTTCCATCTTGCTGGCTAAGCGATTCCGTCTCTAAAAGAAAATCATGGGCCAGCGCTGGAGAAATCTAATCCATTTTTACCCAGGGTTGAAACCCTGAGCTATAAAGCTTTGACCCCACTGGGGTCTGGAATTACTTAGTTGAGGACCTTTCGATTTCGATCTTAGATTAGGTTCCATCTTGCTGGCAAAAGTTTTCTGTCTGAGTGACACAGACCGAGGTGACGAAATTTTAACTCAAAAACCCTTAAATGGCCTTTGGAGCATTCGGTTTTGGGACAGTTGATTTGGCGTGAAGAAAATGAGTTAGCTCGTGAAGTTTACGAGTGAGATCCACTCATTTTTAGCAAAAATCAACGGGAACAAAATCAAATTGAGCTAAACGGAAATTTATGTAAACCGAAAACAACTCAATTTGAAGAATTCTCCATGGCCTAGATTTTTGGTTCTTTTCATCAATGGAAAAGAACAAGACGCAGACCGAGGTGAAGGAGAATCTATGCTACTTATAGGAATGGGCTAAAGCGCCATTCCTATTGATCAGTTTAAGAATTTTGTCTCTTGATTCTTGATGCTAGGCTCTTGATTCTTGGCTCCCAAGTCTCCACAAACCATTTATAGGTTATCGTTTAGGTCTGTGAGACACAGACCAAGGAGAAATAAAAAGAATAATTAAGGATAAAGTAAATACTTCAGTCTCATTTCCTTATATGCTGAAAGCTCAGGTTCCCAACCCGCTCGGATGGTTTCTATAGGCACATCATCTATAATTTGCTGCCTAAAATCCCCTCGCCCAATCTGTATTTCTATATTATTCATCTGATTGCTGAGCTTGGAGTCAAAAAATTTCTCTTTTTCTGGACTGGCTTTATAGAGTTCACGGATCCACTCAAAATTGATTTGACCGCTTTCTCTTAATTTGTCGGTATCAAACTCTCGTAAGTCAATTCCATAACAGATTTCATCCATAAAAAGTGGCGTTTCGGCCATTCCCTTGATGCCTGTTGGGGTAAAGCTGAATTCGTAAATCCCCTTATAGGCAGGGCTACCCAACACAGTAAATGGAAAATAGGTCCCTCGCCCCAAATTGATATATGTACCCTCGAACATGCATAAACTTGGATAGAGCAAGACTGACTGAGGAGTATTTAGATTTGGCGAGGGCGCAACCGGTAAAACATAAGGCATGTCATGTGCATAATTCGCCACGGGAATGACTTGGATATCAGCTTTTACTTGATTGGTCAACCAACCCTCTCCATTTGCCATCATGGCAAACTCACCCACAGTCAGTCCATGCGCCATAGGGAGAGGAAACATTCCGATACCTGATTTATATTTCATGTCCAACACAGGCCCATCAATCAAATACCCATTAGGATTTGGCCTATCCAAAATGATTAAGGTCTTTCCATTTTCCTCACATGCTTCCATCAAACGAGCCAAAGCATTGATATTGGTATAAAATCTCACTCCTACATCCTGAAGATCATAGATCAAAATATCAACATCTTCCAAATCCTCCTTGCTTGGTTTATTCTTCCTGCCGTAAAGCGAAATGATCGGAATCCCGGTTTGTTCATCTACATCATCAGCCACTTTCGCTCCAGCACTGGCATTGCCGCGAAAGCCATGTTCCGGGCCAAAGACTTTTACAATATTGACTCCTAAATTTTGTAGGCTATCCACTAAATGTGTTTCACCAATAATCGAGGTTTGATTGGCTAAAACAGCAACTCGTTTTCCTTTTAATAAAGGCAGGTATAAATCCATTTGCTCCGCACCCGTTTTTATTTCATTTGTAGTTTCCTCGGCTTGGTTTGCAGGAAGTTTGGTATTACAAAAACAAAGCAGGATAGAAAGAGCTAAAAGTGAAATGGATTTCATGAAATGCTAGGGTTATTTTTACGATTTTGAAAAATACGTCTTTGTAAGGAACTAGGCAATTTGGATTTGATGGGAGAGCGAATATATGCCTTGGTTTGTTTCTCCCCGCCCCTGGTCTGTGAGACACATTATAGGGATATCGTTGCGAGTCTGAGTCTGAGTTCCACAGAACTTTTTCAATCTTAGATTCGATTCCATCTTGCTGGCAAAAGTTTTCTGTCTGAGTGACACAGTCCGACGTAACGAAATTTTGACTCAAAAACCCTTAAATGGCCTTTGGAGCATTCGGTTTTGGGACAGTTGATTTGGCGTAAAGAAAATTAGTTAGCTCGTGAAGTTTACGAGCGAAATCCACTCATTTTTAGGAAAAATCAAGGGGAACAAAATCAAATTGAGCTAAACGGAAATTTATATAAATCGAAAACAGCTCAATTTGAAGAATTCTCCATGGCCTAGATTTTTGGTTCTTTTCATCAATGGAAAAGAACAAGACGCAGCAGACCGAGGTGAGGGGTAAATCTATGCTACTTAAAGGAATGGGCTAAAGCGCCATTCCTATTGATCAGTTTAAGAATTTTGGATTTTGTATCTTGATTCTTGACTCTTGATTCTTGACTCTTGATTCTTGGCTCCCAAATACTAACTCTAACCCCGAAATCATATATCTAATATCTTAAATCATAAATCCCCTACTCGCTCTTAATCGCTTTCACCGGATTAGAATGAGCAGCTTTCAAAGACTGGAAAGTTACCGTAATGAGCGCCACGCCCATGATCGTAAGTGCCGCAAGAGGAATAAACCACCATTCAAATTTGATCTTGTACTGGTAGCCATCCAGCCAATCTTGCATCAGCCAAAAAGCAACTCCAGAACCGATAAAAATGGAAATGGAAACGATAAAGATAAACTCCTTATTGATGACCTGAAGAATAGAAAATGTGGAAGCTCCCAATACTTTTCGAATCCCTATTTCTTTGGTCTTTTGTTCAGCGATGTGAGCAGACAATCCCAATAAGCCAAGACAAGAAATTAAAATGGTAAGAATACTGAAATACTGCGCCAGGTCCCGCAGCCTCACATCTTCTCTATATAAGCGAGCATAGTTTTCATCCATAAAGCTATACTCAAAAGGAAACTCCGGATTCAGATTCGTTGCGGTCTTTTCCAAATAGGCAATCGTTTCCTGAATGTTATCGGTATTCACTTTAACATATCCCTGCCAAGTATTTTCGGGATCAAGCATGATAATAGCAGGAGCTACATTTTGACGGAAGCTTTCGAAGTGGAAATCCTTCACTACTCCTGTAATCGCCCTCTCACCATCCCATATCCTGAAAAATTCCAAACCTTCATGATCTTTTTGCATCAAGTCGTAAGCAGTCTGATTCAAAATTGCTCCAGCTGTGGAGTCCGAACCACTTAACCGATCAAATTCCCTTCCCTGTGCCAATTCCAAACCTGCCGTTTTCAAGAAATCATAATCCACCCGGATGATCTCAAAAAGTGCCGCATTCTCTGGGTCTTTACCTTCCCAGGAAACCCCTCCTGTATTGGAACTTCTGCCCATAAAGCCAAAGGAAGATCTACTCACAGACTCAATATTTTCGTTTTTCTCCAATTCGGATTTGAACACATCAAAGCTTTCCATCAGTTTCCCTTCCAAAGGAATCTGAATCAATTGATCTTTGGAATAGCCCAAATCCTGGTTCATCGCAAAACTGATCTGCTGATATACTACCAAAGTGGAAACGATCAAAATGGTTGCGAGAATAAACTGGAATAACACCAAACCCTTTCTGGCCATTACCACTCCTTTTCCAGCTTTGGTAACCGAACGGAAAACAGAAACCACTTTGGTGGCCGAAAGGTAAAAAGCTGGGTAACTTCCTGCGATAAACCCTGTAAAAATAATGATCCCAAAGAGTTGCCCCCAAAACAGAAGAGAACCATAGGAAACACTCATCTCTTTACCCGTTAAATCATTGAAAATAGGTAACGTGGCTTCTACCAAAAGTATAGCTATGACTGCTGCAAAAAAGGTAATTAATAAGGATTCACTCAGAAATTGATATACTAAGGACTGCTTGTTTGCTCCAGCCACTTTCCTTACTCCCACTTCTTTGGCTCTCTTTTGGGATTTAGCCGTGCTGAGATTCATAAAATTGATGCAGGCAATAATCAAAACGAACAATCCGATCATCGCAAAAAGCTTCACATTTTTGATTCTCCCCTCTACAGGCTGACCATCTTTCCACTGCCCATGTAGATACAAATCCGCCAAAGGATAAGCAAAAAGCCGAACGTTGGATTCCTCATTCCGCTCTTTGATATAATTCTCCATGCCGGCTGAAAAAGCTGCTCCATCCACTCCTTCCCGAAGTCGGATGACCGTTCTCGGACCATTATTCCCCCATTCAGCCAACCATTCATTTTCAGCAAAATACAAGGCATAGGGCAGGACAAAATCAAACTTCATCGTGGAATTGCTAGGAAAATCCTTCACCACACCCTGAACAATAAAGTTTTCTGTTTCCGTTCCACCTTTGATTTCCACATCCTCTCCCACCACGTCTGTTCTACCAAAAAGTGAAATCGCCCCGCTTTCGGTCAAAACCACATGATTATTTTCCGTCAACATATGATTCAGATCCCCTTGAATGACGCCATAGTCATAGATTTTCAGTAAATCCGGCATCGCAAAGATCCCTTCCAATTTGATGCGCTTGTCCTTTTGCACAAAAAGCAATTTTTCTATCCAAGTATAAGTAGCAGCAAGTTCGACCTCAGCCAAGGTTTCTTTCATACTTTCCGCCAAAACCCCTGGAGTGGAAGGGAAAGTGAAAATATCGCTCCCATAGGTTTGATGCTCTATCATTTGGTAAATACGTTCCACCTGCGGAATGTCCTTGTTGGTAGAAAGTTCTGAATTGACCCAAAGGCCAATTAAAATGGCTGCCCAAAGTCCCAAAGAAAGCCCGAACAAGTTGATAAAAAAGGTGAGTTTATGCTTGGCAAAACCTCTTAAGGCGATTTTAAAATAATTTTTGATCATGGCAGGTAGCTGGAAAGTGGAATTTGGTGTGTGGTATGTGGTAGGTAGTATTGGGTATGTGGTATATGGTATGTGGTATGTGGTATATGGTATGTGTTATATGTTGAGAAATACTTAGTACTTGGTACATGGTACATGGTACTTTGTAGTAAGTAGTTCGCTCAATTAAAAAGATGCACACTGACCCCGAATAGTTGCACAGGCAGTGCCAATTCATAAAAAAAGCCATTTAGACACTCCTAAAGCCATTTGATGAAAAAATGATTTGTTCGACTTTTAATGGTTTTGGTCGGAAACGAACAAAAGAAATGGAAAGTATCTTGAATAAACTGTAGTATTGACCCTATGAAATTAGGATCAAAAAAATTAGCTTTAAATTAGGTCAACCAGAAAAAAAATGGGCAAATACATTGATTCAAATCCTGGGGCTGGGAAGAGGTTTTATCAAAATTTTCACGACAAAGGAAAAGTAGTGATGCTAAATTTATTGAAGTTTAGAAAGATGGCGGATTATACTCACTTAAAATCAATCCAGCCTGACAATGAAATGACAGGAGAGGAAGCCTATCAATTTTATTTAGAAAGCAACTTACCAGAATTAGAAAAAGCTGGAAGTAGAATTATTTATTTTGGTAAATGCAAAGACTTTTTAATTGGTCCAGAAGCTGAAAAATGGGATGCAATACTATTAGTCGAACACGCATCTGCTTCTAAATTCATTGAATTTTCTCAAAGTGATGAATATCAAAAAAATGCAGGACATCGAACTGCTGCACTTGAGGATTCGAGGTTGTTACCTTCCGCACCATGGTCTATGTCTCAAGTACAAATTTAAGTCTATTTTATTTCGGTCTGTGTCCCACAGACCAAGGTCAAGGAGATGGCTACGACAGTCGTGTTGATGGAAAAAAAACTTCCGATCAATTTTTCTAAATTAGAATACACCAAAATTTTTGAACGATGACCTTCTTTATTCTTCCATGGCTTGCATTTTTATTTTCCCAAGCCAGCCCAAACTTTGAACCCCAAGTCATTGACGACAATGTCTCCATAGGATATGGCATAGTCATAGGTGATGTGGATGGAGACGGAAAGCCGGATTTGATTTTGGCAGACAAAAAACAATTCGTGTGGTATCGAAACGGGGATTGGAAGCGCTTTGTATTGGCAGAAAACCTGACCGAGCGGGATAATGTCTGCATAGCAGCGCGGGATATCGATGGGGATGGCAAGGTGGAGATAGCCGTAGGTGCGCAATGGAACCCGGGAGAAACTAGCAATGAAGATGAATCAGGATCTGTTCATTACCTGATTCGACCAGCCGATCCTACCCAGCTTTGGACAGCAGTGCAACTTTCCCACGAGCCAACGGTACATCGCATGTACTGGGTGAAAACTGGAAGCGGCACATATCAACTAGTCGTGCTTCCTCTTCACGGACGAGGCAATAAAGCAGGTGAAGGTGCGGGGGTGAAGGTAATTGCCTATGAAAAACCTGCTGACCCAAAGGATCTCTGGAAAACCAACCTGATCGATGAATCCATGCACCTGACCCATAATATGATTTCCAAAGACCTGGGTGTGGGTGAAGGTGAGACGATTTTCATAGGAGGAAAAGAAGGTGTAAAAAGCTTTTCTTATGGGAATAACGGGTGGTTTGCCGGACCAACACAGGAGTCATCTCCTGGACATGAATCTTATGGTGAATTGGCTCTTGCAGTTATTCCAGGCGAAGGAATGCTGCTGGCTGGAGTGGAACCCATGCATGGCAATCAAGTGACAACATACACCGCTATCCAAGAATCTACCCAGCCACAGCGAATCGTCCTGGATAAAAGTCTGAAGGAAGGACATGGAATTGTGACAGGGGATTTTCTGGGGAATGGTAGTGTTCAAGTAGTTGCGGGATGGCGTACGCCAAATGAAGCAGGAGATATAGGAATCAAACTTTACGAACCTATAAACGAGAACTATACCGAATTCAAAGCTCATTGGATCGATCAAAACGGCATGGCAACAGAGAGCCTAACTGCTGCTGATCTCAACGGGAATGGAAAACTCGATTTGGTCGCATCCGGCCGATCCACCAACAACCTGAAGATTTATTGGAATAGAAGGGAGTAAGGTGGTAGAGGTCACTACAATCCCGAGAATCGGAAGAAACAATATCTTTTGAGAAAAATGAATTTATCCTTCTGATTTAGCTATTGAGACCAAATCCTTCTAAAACTTTTCTTCCTCTCCTATTCCTTTTGCAAACCTAAAATTATAGAAGTACTTTCAAGAGCTTATTTGAGGGGAGAATCAGCGATTTTTTTGAGAAATAAAAAGTCAAAAGGTGCATATACTTGACCTATTTGGGGGAATAGAAGCACTAAAAGTGTGTATATAAATAAGTTATGGGCCATTTAGGGGTGCCAGCATTAAAGAACGAGATATGGTAACAAAAACCAAATTTGATTTAATAGGAGTAACATTGCTCCTATTGACAACTTTAATTTCAATTGGACTTCTAATCAGGATGGCTTTTGAATGGGTAAATAATAGCGATGATTTAGGTTTCATTCAAAAAGTTGTTTTAACAGGTATTTCATTTTTTATCACCCCATTAATTTTAAAAATTGAATTACCAAAACTAAAGAGAGTTGAAATTGATGAAACAAAGATCACTTTAACAAGCCTTTTAACGGGACGAAAGAAACAGTTTTTAACTAGGGAGCTTGATGGATTTAAAATGTCCTTACAATATGCTAAAGGTGGCCCAACTTATGAAATAATTTTAATCAAAAACGGAAGACCAATCCATGGCATCTCTTCTAACTACACTAAGAATTTTGGTGAAATAAAAAACAAATTAAAAACTCAGCTTAAAAACCTCGGAATAGAGGAGTTTAAATATTTTGATTTTTTAATAAAACGATTAAAAAGATAAACAAATGGCCCATAACAGCGGGTCATAGCGCATGCCGCGGTCTGACTCGGCTGGATGCGGAAGTGAGAATTTGAACGACAGAACTATAAACAACAGACCTGCGGACAGAGCGGCACGACGCCATACCCGCGAACCGTTGCGCCACATTAAAACCAACTAATATGAGAATAATAATTTCAATTTTTATAGTAATCCTACTTTGCTCACAATCCTACGGACAAAAGCCAAGAGCTAGAGATTTGGGAATACCTTTGGACGGAAAAACAGGAAAACTCAATGCAATTACAGACATTAAGGGAATTGAAGTCGGTCATACAACATTAATATCTGGTGAAGGTAAGTTAGCCGTCGGAAGTGGTCCAATTAGAACTGGAGTGACGGCAGTATTACCGCGAGGTAAAGAGTACGACCCTGTTTTTGCTGGATGGTATAGTTTAAATGGAAATGGAGAAATGACGGGCACTACTTGGGTAGAGGAGTCTGGCTTTCTTGAAGGTCCAATAATGATAACAAATACCCATAGTGTAGGCGTCGTAAGGGATGCAGTAGTTGAATGGCAATTTAAAAACAAACATTTTGACCCCCTTCCAAATGAACCGGATATTTTTTGGGCATTGCCTGTTGTAGCAGAAACCTATGATGGAGACTTAAATGATATTAATGGTTTTCATGTAAAAAAAGAACATGCTTTTTCAGCACTTAACAATGCTAAATCAGGCGCAGTAGATGAAGGAAACGTTGGTGGAGGCACTGGAATGATTTGTCATCTTTTAAAGGCGGAATTGGAACATCTTCGCGAGAAGTAATTATTGATTCTGCCACTTACACAATAGGCGTTCTTGTTCAGGCTAATTATGGTAGTCGAGAATCATTAACCATTGCAGGTGTTCCAGTAGGAAAAGAAATAACTAACCATATGCCACTTTGGGACCCAATCAGGACTGAAGAAGATAGAGGCTCAATTATAGTGATTGTTGCAACAGATGCACCACTACTTCCTCACCAATTAAAAAGGCTTGCTCGCAGAGTTCCTATAGGAATTAGTCGACTAGGTGGATATGGTGGAAATAGTTCTGGGGATATTTTTATTGCGTTTTCAACGGCTAATAATGAAGCTGCCGATAGAGAAAAAAAACAGATGGTTGAAATGATACCTAATGACAAAATGTCTAGACTCTTTGAAGCAACAGCACAAGCAACAGAAGAATCGATTTTAAATGCTCTAGTAGCTGCTGAAACGATGGTTGGTAAAAATAATACGACCGTATATGAATTACCAGAGAAAAAAGTTATTGAAATACTAAAAAAGTATGGTAGAATAAAAAAATAACGTGGTACAACAACTGGGTTTCCGTCGCGTGCGTAGCACTGCTTGTCCGCGGTGGCGGGAACGATGATTCCGATAGCTATCGGAACGATGTTGCACTGCCTGTCCCGATAGCGAAGCATATCGGGGGAACCGGTGAGGTTCTTATGGGGATTGAGTCAGGACTTTTTGAAGGAAACGTGGGGCCCTCTAGATGTAGTCAGAAAGTCAATGCACTGGGTGTAGTATGTCATGACAATTATCGCAAACTACACCTAGTCCATAAATCGTTCAAATTAGATTTTTTAGACTAATTACAATCTACTTTTAGGGAGGGGAAAAGATTGGTTTAAAATGATTTACCACCTATTTTCTTCCATAAAAAAAATTTAAAAAAATACTTTGAAAGGGATACACAACATGATTTTTTTCCGATTACATTTGGTGAATTTTCGTCCAACTAAATTTTCCTTTCTATATGAAAAAACACTTCTCTTCATGGGGTTTTCAGTGCCTTGGTTTCGCTTTGATTGCCGCGCTGACATTTGGCTGTTCCGATCAAGAGGAACCAATCCCCAAAGAGATCAAAGACTCTTTATATTTTGAGTTTACACTTGGAGGGAATAAGTATAAGTCAGAGATTATAGAAAGTGATCTTATTCCTCAATCGGGAAATGAGAAAATAGTCGAGGGTACTAATGGCATGAATTTCCTGATGTACGCACGCTTTTCAAGTGCCATTTGGATGAATTTTAGTAATACCTGTGGGACAACTCCCGGAAGAGATTGTTTAGATTTTATGATTCAAGTTCCTGATACAATTAATGAAGGATCTTATCCATCTTTATTCACTTTCGGAATTTCAGTTAATGGACAGCAATTTGTACAAAAATATAATGGACCAAAAGTAAATGACCTACCAGCCGAATTCAGGACTGATGTGGTGATTACAAAATATGATGAGGTGAAAAATATTGTGGAAGGAACAGTCAAAGGACAGTTTTATAAATTCCAAGATCCTTCTGAGGAAGTGTTTTACCTCACGGGGGAGTTTAGGGTTTATCTTTTCACAAATTAAGCCTATTACATAGTTGACTACCGATGTGAGTACCCTAATTCACAACTTTATTCAAGAGCAGTCGAAGTGTAATCAAAATAATATGGGGGAGATTACCTACCCTAAAGGCCGGCACAAGGCTAAGACGATATTAATATCATCTTAGCCTTGTCATAGCCTCCCATTCTAACCATAGTTTTACTTCTTCCCTTTTTATTCGCTATTCCTGTCCAGGAAATTAGACGAAACTCTCACTTCCAGATAAATCTCCCCTTCATAGTATAGTCCATGTCCTTTCATTAACAATCTCCATAAAAGCTGATCGTTATTTCCCCATTTAACAAATGCTTTTATATCTTATGCTATTCATTTGTTGCTAATAAGAACGGTTTTACGTACTGATTGAAGTAGATTTTTTCTTTTTTAATAAGCCCTCATGAAAACCCAAAAAAGAACCATTCCAGTATTTTTATTTATTTTTTCATGCTTAGCTATCTTCGCTTGTAGCAATTTAGAAGATGAAAAATTAACTGAGTTTAGAAATCAAGTTGCAGAGATCAAGATCACTGCATACGACACGGTTTTTTCAACAATATCCAAAACTCAAACTTTAAAAATTTTCCCTGAATTTCTAAATGGTTTTGGCCAGGAAGTGTTTTTAGAGGAAACTCCTAAACAGCTGCTTTATATCAACGATGAGGTCAGTCGAGATTTTATCATCGACTCGAGTGAAGAGACGGAATATGCAGTTTATCTAAAAATTGGAAACCTAAAAAGCAATACCCTAAAAATCAAAGTGATGGATGTGAGTCCCACTAAGTATATTTCTAGAATAGAAGTAAATATGGGAGATTCTACTTTTGCTCCCTATGCAATAAATGGCGTTTCAAAAGTAGATTTAAATGCCAGAATTTATGATTATCAAGGAAGGGAATTTACCCCGACGAATTACCCGAAATTCTCTATTTGGTTTGATGGAGTGGAATACCAAAACCCAAGGGACATCCCGATTGAACGGTCAGGGACAATCCCTTTTTACGCTATTTCAGGAGAAAATAAATCTGAGGTGAAATATATTATTTCCAGAGAAAAGCCTGATTTGTCAAGGGTCTATAGTCTGCCTGTCATTTTTCATTTGGTAGGTAGACCAAATAGTTATCAGTTTAAATCAGAAGAAATTCCAGGGATATTAGAAAAGACAAATGCACATTTCAGAAATGAACAAAGGCCTTTTAGAAAAAGTCATAATGCAGTCGAATCTGGCATCCAATTTACCTTGGCACTCACAGATACACTAGGCAATTTATTAGAAGAGCCTGGCATCCATAGGATAGAAACTGATGTAATTGTATTCCCATTTAATTCAGATCTAACCAATAAATTCGTCTTTGAGCATCTTTGGGATCCAGAAAAATATGTCAATGTCTTCATCATGGACCTGACTAAAGCTGGAGGTTTTGCCAATTATCCCAGAGAATATCCAGCCGATCAAGTCCCTCCTCTGAACTTCAATTATATGGCTGCTGTAGATCCAACTTCATCTAACAAATCACTCACATTAACCCATGAACTCGGTCATTTTTTAGGACTCCGTCATATTTTCAATCTTGATGAAAACTATCCATGTGAAGATGGAGATGGATTTCCTGATACCGAGTCCTACTTGAGGAATAAAGACCTATTTACTTACCACCTCCCAATCTTTTGCAATGGCATTCCTTTTTTCTCTACCAATCAAATGGATTACGTCGGTGTCAGAAATAGTTTCACGCTCGATCAAGTCCTTAAAATGCGAGAGGTAGTTGCCAAGAACATCTATTTACCTGCCATCGATTCCAAAGGAAGAGTAGAACCTGGACCGTTTGTAAAAGGAACCTTAGATTTGACTGTCAAAGCAATTGAATAGAAGAATAAAGCCTTTGGCGTATTAAGGACACAAAAGGCTTTATTTGAATTTCAAGACTTAACTCTAGATTCTTGTCTCTTGAATCTTGGTTCTAAAATCTTAATACTAGCTACTTGATACTAAATACCACATTCCAGATACCCTATACCAATCTTTATTCGCTTTTCAGTGAATTAACCGGGTTAGCAGTGGCAGCTTTGATTGATTGATAGCTGGTAGTAATCAAAGCAATTAATATGGCAAAAAAGCCAGCACCTAAGAAGACTGATAAACCGAGTTCTTGCTTAAACTCATAATCCTCCAACCATTTATTCATCACCCACCAAGCAATTGGAGAAGCGATTAGAAACGCGATTACAACGAGCTTTGTAAATTCTTTGGAAAGTAGCACAATAATACTTCCTATACTGGAACCTAAAACTTTTCGGATTCCAATTTCTTTTGTTCTCTGCTCTGCTGTAAAGGCAGTTAAAGCAAACAAACCTAAACAAGCAATGACAATCGCAAAGCCTGCGAAAATACCGAACACTTTACCCAAACGGCTTTCTGATGCGTACATTTTACCAAATCGATCATCCAAGAAGGAATAAGTAAAAGGCTGACCAGGGGCCATTTCATTCCATTTAGCCTCAATAAAATTTATCACCTCATCGGTATTGGAGGAGTTAAATCGGAAGGAAGCAATACCACGTGGACGTTCACTTAGAAAAATCATTACCGAACCAATATTCTCCTTCAGCGATTCAAAATGGAAATTCTTCACAATCCCTACAACTGTCTTTTCTCGCAGATTGTCCAAGTTCATCGTTTCGTTATTTCCAGCCATGGTATAGATTTTTTGACCGATCGGATCACCCTCAAAATTGAACTGTGATGCAGCTGTCTCATTTAAAATAACAGCACTGGAATCAGATGGAAAATCCAAGGAGAAATCTCTTCCATCAGCGATTTCCATCCCCATGGTATGGATGTAATCATAATCCACTTGCCAGTTTTGTAAACTGACCAAATTCTCTGTTTGCTTAGGGTCTTTCCCCTCTGCCCACCAAGGAGTATCACTTCTCCAAGTCCCTGCTACAGGTAAATATCCGGTAATGGTGCCTGATTCCATCATACTGCTGGAAAGCACTTCCCGCTTAAAAGACTCTGCCTGATCTCCCAGTGCATAAACATCATCCACCGTAATAACCTGCTCCTTTGTAAAGCCTATTTTCTTGTTCTGAATATAATTCAGCTGGTTAAACACCGCGACTGTCGCTATGATTAAGATGATGGAAATTGAAAATTGAAACACCACTAATGAACTTCGGATCATTCCACTTTTCATTCCCATAGAAACTTGCCCTTTTAGGATGCTGATTGGCTTAAAACCAGAAAGGAAGAAGGAAGGATAAATCCCTGCCAAAATACCCGTTCCTATAGCTCCAAGCACTATGACTCCATAAAACAGGGGTTGAGCAAATGGTAACACAAGAGATCTGCCCGCCAAATCATTGAATATGGGAAGTAAGATGGCTACCAGTGGGATCGCGATCAAAAATGAAATCACGCTTAATAGAATGGACTCCATCAAAAACTGTCTGATCAAATGGGATCTAAAGGAACCCATCACTTTTCTGATACCTACTTCCTTGGCACGATTCGAAGACCTTGCAGTAGATAGGTTCATGAAATTGATACAAGCAATCACTAGAATAAACAAAGCGATCGCGACAAAAAGGTATATATAAGTAATATTAAAATTGGGTTCAAACTCTCCCATCAAATCACTTTTTAAGTGGATATCCAATAGCGGCTGAAGATCATATTCCATTTTACCACCATCTGCAAGCATTTCATCCAAAGTTGCTCCTTCTCCAAAAACTTTACTTAGCTCTGGCTCAACATTCTTTTTGACCAGAGATTTAAGTTTTTGATTTAAGTTTTCGGGATCTGCATCATCTCTGATTTTGAGATAGGTCGCAAAGTTATTGCTCAACCATGAAGTAGTTTGAGCTTCTTCTAGACCTTCCATTGACAGCAAAAAGTCAAAATGGAAATGCGTGTTTTGAGGGATATCCTCATACACTCCGCTGATCCTAAAATCCATGTCATTATCCAAAATCAAGGATTTTCCCAAGGCACTTTCTCCTGGGAAATATTTTTCAGCTGCACTCTTACTGATAGCCATGGTATTTGGCTCCGCTAAAACTCCATCTGGACTTCCTTCTAAAAGCCTTGTTCCAAATACGTTGAAAAAATCTTTGCTAGCCCAGATGACATTATCTTCTTTAATATTCTCATCTGTTTTTTTCACTAGGTAGGAACCCCTCTGTCTAAAATTCACTGCATACTCAACTTCAGGGAATTCCTGAGGAAGAGCATCCACCATTGGAGCGGGTGCTTGAACCATATTCCAATGGTTCCCTCCAAAAATGATATCGGAGTGAATTCTGTAAATTCTATCTGCATCTTTGAAATGCTTGTCATAGCTTAATTCGTTGATCACAAAAATCGAAATGATCATACAAACTGCCACTCCTACTGATAGGCCTAGAACATTAATAAAAGTATAAAACTTATGCTTTTTTAAATTTCTAAGAGCGATTTTAAAATAATTCTTAAGCATAATAAGGCTGGTTTAATAGTGGGTAAAGGACCTCAGTCGACAAAAGGACTTCTAACAATAATTAGATGCATTTCATCGCTAAAAGGTTGCATTTTTTTTGTAGTTAGCTGTAATATTCAAAATCCATAAAATCTTGTAATAGCCCATTGAAATCTTTCATTGTGAATCAATTATGTATTGGCTAAAGACATCATGGAGGTTCAGTTTTAGTATTCTGGTATTATTGTCAATCTAAGCGAGGTCGAAGATATTTCACTTCTAGTTCTTTTGCCTTGGTGTCAGTCCGAGCGGAGTCGAGGACCCTTCGACTCCGCTCAGGGTGACATTTAATCTCGAGGCATTATCAAGGACCCTTCGACTTCGGCACTCTCGTCTCTGCTACTGAGGTTTGTGCCTGCCTTGCCGGTAGGCAGGTCTCCTCAAACCACTTATAGCTAATCGTTTCGGTCTGTGAGACACAGACTGAGGCTGGGTTATAAGTACGAAATCCGAAATCGAATCTACTCTGAACGAAGAGAATTAACCGGATTTGCAGAAGCTGCTTTGAAAGCTTGATACCCTACAGTTAAGAGGGAAATCAGAATCAATAAAATCCCGGATCCTGCAAATATCCACCAACTCAAATCAGTTTGGAAAGCATAGGTCTGTAGCCAATTATTAGCAAAATACCAGGCCAAGGGCACTGCAATAAGAATTGCCACTAAAATCAATGCGATAAAATCTTTGGAAACTAAGCTCAGGATACTAACCAAAGAAGCTCCCATAACCTTTCTTACCCCGATTTCCTTCTTTCGCTTCTCTGCAGTAAATGCCGCCAATCCAAATAGTCCCAAACAGGAAAGGAAAATGGCTGTTGTACCAAAATATTTAGCCAAATCAGAAGCTCTTTGTTCGGATGCATAAAGTGACTGATAGTCCTCATCCATAAAAGAATAGCTCAAAGGTTGACCCGTGAATTTTTCATAAACTTCAGAAACTCCTGCAATACTTGCTTGCTGATCATCGGATTCAATTCTCACCATAACTTTCTGAGCAAATCCTGGGTCATATTTAAGAAATGCGGGCTTTACTTTTTCTTTCAAAGACTCAAAATGAAAATCTTTAACGACCCCGATCACCTCTTTATCATCTCCCCATAGGTTTACAATTTGACCTACCGGATCCTGAAAACCGATGGTTTTAACTGCAGCTTCATTGAGAATAATTTTATTTTCTTCCTCACCAAAATCGGGTGAAAAAGCCCTTCCATCTGCCATTTCAAATCCCATGGTTTCGATCAAACCCATGTTCACTGTGATATTTTCAAACTTCACCTGCTCCTCCTCATTTTTTCCTTCCCAGGTCAGACCGATTGTGGAACTTGCCAAACCAACCAATGGATGGGACAAACTGGAGGCATTGCTAACTCCAGGGACTTTCTTGGTTTCTTCTAGGTAGGTACTCAATTGATTGGGGGCGATTCCTGAAGCATTCAACTCCAATAAATGGGCTTGGTTGTAGCCCAAATTTTGATTTTGGATGTAGTTCATTTGCTTACTCAAAACAGAGATGCCAATTATGAGCAACAAAGAAATTGAAAACTGGAATACTACTAGTCCTTTTCTGGCAAGTAGCTCTCCAAAACTCCCCTTAAGATTGGATTTCATTACCTCCACCGGTTTGAATTTGGACAAATAAATCGCAGGATAAATGCCTGCCAAAAGTCCTGTTATCAACCAAACAGCAAGAAGAATTAATACTATATCCGGCTGGAAAGAAAGTGTCAGTGTCTTGGAAGTAATTTGATTAAATAAGGGCTGGAGAATAAAAGCGGTTAAAACTGCCAAAATCAAAGCAAAAAAGGTCAAAACCAATGACTCGGTGATAAATTGTGTAAATAGACCTCCTCGACTTGCACCCATCGATTTTTTGACACCGATTTCTTTCAATCTGCTCATGGACCTGGCAGTGGTCAAATTCATGAAATTGATGCAGGCAATGATTAGGATAAAGATCGCAATCGCGGAGAAAATTTTCACATAGCTAATTCTTCCACCCGCTATTTTTCCATCTTCATAAGTACCATAGAGATACGTATCCCCATAGGGTTGCACAAAAACAGAAACATTGGAATCCGCTTCCTTATCTTTGATGAAGTCAGCAATCTGCTCATTAAAACCTGATTCGTCAGTTCCTTCTTTTAGTAAAACTGCAGCAGAAGCATTGAAATTATCCCAATGCGCTCCATCTCCTAACATATTTTTGAAATAGGGAAATGCAAGTAGGAAGTCAGGTTTTATCAAGTCAAGCTTGCCAAAGTCTTTGTAAACACCAGTCACCTCCACTTCATTTTCAAAATCAAAAACCTGCCACTTTATAGATTTTCCCAAAGCCAGTTGAGGGCTTCCGAATAATTTGTTGGCCAAAGTTTCAGAAATGGTAATTGCATTGATATCAGTCAAAGCTTTTTCCGGATTTCCTGCTAAGAAATCACGGTCAAAAATCTGAAAGTATTCCTGGTCCACGAAAAAGCCATTCCCATTCATTTTGGTCTCCCCTTGTTCAAGGGAAACACCTTCGATAAAGGGTGAAATGGCAGTTGCTGCTTCCACTTGGGTAAGCTCGGAACTCATTGCCTCCGCCATCTCAGCAGGCGTGTAAGGAATAGTGACTATTCCAGTGGAATTGTCATGATTCGTCATCACCTGATAAATCTGATCGATTTTTGAATGGTATCTATTGACACTAACTTCATCTTTTACCCACAATAAAATCAGTATTACTGTGGTCAGTCCAACTGTTAATCCAAAAAGATTAATAGCAAAAATATGTTTGGACTTCATAAAACTTCTGAAAGCTAATAGAATCTGATGGCGCAGCATGGGAGTGTTAATTGTATAATTGGAACATTGAAAAATTGAAAAATTTTAGAACCTTATTTATTCTAAATCCAAAAAATGAAAATTGGTAAGTTTTCACAATAAAAACTCTACTATTCACTGAAAATCAATGAATTGAATAGACCAATTTTCAAATTTTAGAATTTTCCAATTTTTATATTTTAAACATGAAACTGCTCGCGGATATTTTCAGTCACCACTTTACCATCAAATAGATTGATGACTCTGTGAGCATAATTAGCATCATGCGGTGAGTGAGTAACCATTACGATGGTAGTTCCTTCATTATTTAATTCTTCCAGAAGTCTCATTACTTCTTCACCATTGGTAGAATCCAAGTTACCTGTAGGCTCATCGGCAAGGATCACAGAAGGCTTTGCCACGATAGCTCTTGCAATCGCCACACGCTGCTGCTGACCACCTGAAAGCTGCTGAGGGAAGTGATTTCTTCTATGCATGATATTCATACGAGTCAATACCTCTTCAACTCTTGTCTTGCGCTCATCAGCAGGGATTTTCAAGTATAATAGTGGAAGCTCCACATTTTCGAATACTGTCAATTCATCGATCAGGTTAAAGCTCTGGAATACAAATCCGATGTTCCCTTTTCTTAGAGAAGATCTCTGTCTTTCTGAAAATCTAGCTACTTCCTGATCTAGAAAATGGTATTCTCCATCATCTGGATTATCCAATAATCCAAGGATGTTCAATAATGTGGATTTACCACATCCAGAAGGCCCCATAATAGCGACAAATTCACCTTTCTTGATTTCGATCTGAATGCTATCCAAAGCAGTGGTTTCCACCTCTTCAGTCGCATACATCTTTCTAAGATTGACGGTTTTGATTACGTTTTGCATGTGTATTTAAGGTTTTAATTTATTTTTTGAGTTTCAATAATTATGGTCTTTAGAGATTGAGAGGGAATGTATCCTACATCAGACATCCTATGCCCCTCTTTTTCACTAATTCAAGTTCAAAATCTCGTTGTCACCAAAGTTTTCATATCCAGAGACAATTACTTTTTCTCCTTCTACTAATCCTTCTAAGACTTCATAATACTCTGGGTTTTTCCTTCCCAGTCGGATATTTCTCTTTTCTGCATTTCCAGAAGAATTCAAGACAAATACCCAGTTTCCTCCAGTATCCTTAAAGAAACCACCTGTTGGCAATAATAAACTCTGCTCAGAATCACCAAGCTCCAACCTAATTCTCACACTTTGTCCTCTTCTAATTCCTTGTGGACTCTCCCCTGTAAACTTCATATCTACTTCAAATCGACCATTGGTGATAGTTGGATAGATTTTCATGATTTCAAGCTCATGGTCTACTCCACTCAATGTGAACTTTCCTTTCAAACCTTGTCCAATTCTCGGAAGGTATAATTCATCGATTGGCACACGAACTTTAAATTCATCCAACACATCTATCTGACCGTATCGCTCGCCTGAATTAATCGCCTGACCCACCTCAATTTGTTCCATTGCCAGTTGACCGGAAATCGGGGCTTTAATCACCAGGTTATTCAAAATATTACCTACACCATCTAAGGAAGCGTTCATTCTATTTTCAGATTGTCTCAACTGCTGAAGCTGATAAGACCTTGCTATAGAGTCACTTCTGTAAGAAGCATAAGTCAATTCTTTTCTTTTCAGATTATATTCGTACTGCTCTTTTACTTCTTCAAATTCTCGATCCGAAACCAGCTTTTTCTCATGTAGCTCTTTGAATCTTTTATACTGAGGCTCAAGTAAGCTAATCTGATAATCGATCTCTGCCAATTGCCCTTGCTGACTCAAATCATTCTGATCCAGAAAAAGTCTAGTCTGACGGAGGTTATTAATTTGCTCGTAAAGCATAGTTTCCCTCTGCATTACATCTAGCTGCAAATTAGAATTGGCCATCATCAAGATGGTATCTCCGACATCTACTAGCGCTCCAGACTCACGAACTATCTCAGCGACCATCCCCCCTTCTACCGCATCCAGGTAAAATGTCTGCGCAGGTTCGATTTGGCCGGAAACGAGAATGTAGTCAGTAAATTCCCCTGTCTTCACAGTGGCAACACTAAGTCTATCCTGTTCCACATTCATTGTAGATCGATGATCCGCAAATCCGATTTGATAAATAATTCCAGCGACCAATATGACACCGCCAGCAATCCAAGCAATTTTCCTGGGAGTCCAGGTTTTCTTTTTTATTTTTCTATCCATTGTGTGTATCTGCCTTTTTCGGCTGATACCCTTATGCCAAATGGTATGCCATCAAAAAAAGGGCGTTTTCAGGCTTATTATAAAGGTTTAAGGAATTTTACTACTGAAGCTCCCGAACATTTTTGTTCGTGAGCGAACAAAACCCGCTCAATCTTTCGTATTTTTAGAAAGAAGTGAATAAAAATAAAATTCATTAAAAGGGCTTCTATTCTGAGATAGAACAAGATTTAATTTGAATTTTGTCTAAAAGTGTAAATCGGTATGCTTTTGGAATACTTAAGATTGTTATTCATAAGGTTCCTTAAATACCTGAACCAACTCTTTAAATTAAATACAGTATAAATGAGCGAGTATAAAAGCGGCAAAATTCTCATTATTGATGATAATGAAGACCTATTAAAGGCAGCCAAAATTTTTCTCAAAAGGCATTTTGCACAGGTTGATACCGAGACAAACCCTGATTTACTTCCGATTTTAACCCATAATGAAAATTATGATGTCATTATGCTGGACATGAACTTTACGAAAGATGTGAGTTCGGGACAAGAGGGTTTTTACTGGCTAGATCGTATCCTGGAATTAGATCCATCAGCAGTAGTTGTTTTGATCACAGCTTATGGCGATGTTAACTTGGCTGTTCGCGCTATTAAAGAAGGAGCTACCGATTTTGTATTAAAGCCATGGGAAAATGAGAGGCTTCTTGCCACATTAAACTCAGCTTTGAAATTAAGGCAAAAGAAACTCGAAGTAGACTTACTAAAAGACCAGAAGCAAACGCTTGAACAAGATATGGACAGGAAATTCACCGAGATTATCGGTCAAAGTCCTGCCATGCAAAAAGTGTATGAAACTATCGAAAGAGTGGCTGCCACTGATGCCAATGTTTTGATATTAGGTGAAAATGGTACCGGAAAAGAGTTGATAGCAAGAGCGATTCACCGTCATTCCAGAAGAAGCAAAGAAGCTTTTGTGGGAGTTGACTTAGGATCTATCACGCAGACTCTATTTGAGTCAGAGCTTTTTGGACATAAAAAAGGATCTTTTACAGATGCCAAAGATGATCGTGCCGGCCGATTTGAACAAGCGCATAAAGGCACCTTGTTTTTAGATGAAATTGGAAATCTTCCCTTACCGCTTCAAGCCAAACTCTTAGCTGTATTACAAAACAGACAAGTTACCCGAGTGGGTGCCAATAGAGCTGTTGAAGTAAATATTCGCTTAATTTCGGCGACGAATATGCCTATACATAATATGGTATATGACAATACTTTTAGACAAGATTTACTCTATCGAATTAATACCATTGAAATTAATCTCCCTCCATTAAGAGAAAGGGCCGATGATATCATCTTGCTGGCAAATCACTTCATTACCTTTTATTCCAAGAAATACAATAAGGATATCCGGAAAGCATCAGAACCTCTATTAAAACGAATGATGAAGTATCACTGGCCTGGAAACATCCGTGAACTACAGCATAGTATTGAGCGTGCTGTCATCATGAGTAATCATAATGTTCTGCAACCAGAGGATTTATTCCTTCAAAAAATGGGACAACCTGAAAAGCAGGAAGAATCCGTCAGTCTGGATCATTTAAATATTGAAGATGTGGAACGAATCTTAATTCGTAAAGCACTTCAAAAACACAATGGCCATATTACTCGAGCGGCAGAGGAATTAGGTCTTACTCGCTCATCCCTTTACCGCAGATTAGAAAAATATGGTTTATAAGAGGTTTTCGGTTGGTGTCGGGATACGGATTCTGATGATCATCTTCTGCCTCTACTTGGGGCTTTGGCTTTATTACAGTCAAGATCTCTGGCTTGCTCCCGCCATTTTAGGGTTTATTGCCATGGTTCAAATTGGTGAACTGATTTACTATGTAAATTCAGTCAACCATAAGCTTGCCCGTTTCTTGGACTCTATTCGATATACAGATTTCTCCAGCTCTTTTACCTCGGATAGTCAAATGGGCCAGTCTTTTCGGGAGGTAAACATGGCTTTCAACGAAGTCATGAATGTGTTCAAGCAAACGAGAGCGGAAAAGGAGGAACAAATGCTGTTCCTTCAAGTAATTATTCAGCACATTAACTCTGGTATTATCTCTTTCAATGCAGAAGGGAAAATCGGGGTAATTAATAATGCCGCGAAACATCTGTTACAAATCCCCCAATTTCGGGACATCTCTGATTTAGGGAAGCTTTCTAAAGGTTTATTGGAACAGGTCATGGAGATGAAACCCGGCCAGCGTGTTTCTTATCGAGTGAACCCCAACCTTCATTTGATCATACAGTCCACCTCCTTAAAAATGGGTGGGTTAAGTTGGACCTTGCTCTCTTTGCAAAACATTAATGCAGAACTTCAATCCAATGAATTGGAGGCCTGGCAAAACCTCACCAAGGTTCTGAGACATGAAATCATGAACTCAATCACCCCAATTTCCAGTTTAGTGGACTCCTTAAGTACCATATTGGAAGAGGACAGTTATGTGCAAAAAGAAGGTTTTTTGATCAAGAAAGATGGGTATCAAGATATTCAGGAAGGCTTGGACACGATTGCCAACAGAAGTAAGGGCTTGGTGAATTTTGTGAATGCTTATCGGGATTACACCAATATTCCATTGCCTAAAAAGGAACTGGTATCTGTAAAATCGCTCTTCGAGAATGTGCTGATATTGATGAAGGAAGACCTAAAAGGCTCCGATATCAAAATTAAAACAGACATTCAGCCTGATGATTTATCAATATTATGTGACCATGATCAGATTACAATGATCTTGATCAACCTGATGAAAAATGCCAGTGAATCTATCCAAAATCATAAAGAGCGGACGATTTGGCTTTCGGCAATTTCTCAGGGAGATTTGGGAACCATGTTGAGGGTAGAGGATCATGGACCGGGCATAATTCCAGAGGCGCTGGAAAGGATTTTTGTTCCGTTCTATACTACCAAAAAAACCGGTTCGGGAATTGGGTTGGCAATCTCCAGACAAATCATGAACCTACACAGAGGAAGCCTTCAGGTAACTTCTATACCTGGAGAAAAAACCGTGTTTACACTGAATTTCAGATAGAGTGATTATAGCCTAGGGCTATAGGCTTTGGATTTAGTTGTGAAACGGGGTTATTCATTGTTTAAAAAAACCTATTTACTGATATTTATTTGTAGATCAATACTTTGTATCTTATATAAAAAAAATAGGATATGAAAGATAGTATCGCCCCCCAAACCCAAATAGCTTTCCATAACCTGAATGGCTTGATTCACGGAATCGCAATTGATGGCCATATATCCAAAAGTGAATTTGATGCTTTGAAGTCTTGGTGCCAAACCCATGAAAGTATCTGCAAAGAAGACCCATTTCATTCTTTTTATTCCGAAATCAGAGATATAATCAAATCAGGTATTCTGGGTTCAGAAGAAATTTTCGAACTCAAATCAACTATTCAAAAGTTTAAAAATGATTTTGAGGAAAAAGACCATGTCAAATCGGACCTTCACTATTTGCAAGGTTTGGTTTATGGAATAATTGTCGATGGAGATATAAACAAGTATGAACTCAATCTTTTGCACAATTGGCTTTTGGAAAACAGCCATCTGAAAACCAAAACCCCATTTGATGAATTCTTTGAAACCATCAGAAAAGCAAAAGAAAAAAAGACATTCAGTCCTGAAGAATACAAGCAATTAATGAACTTCTTGAAAAAGTTTTTAAAATACGACTGAAGGTTATTGGCAAAAAAAGTGTCATATGGATTACAATACCAAACCTTCAGGAAATCCCACCTGCTGTCTATGACGTATGTTATGCAAAGATATTAAGTGTAAATTTAAGGTTGTTTGAACAGTAAGGATGAAATCCTTGTTTAATCATTACCAAAAAGGAGCACAATTGAACAAATGAAAAACTCAATGAAACTTATTAGTAATTTATCATCCTATCTGATTGTCGCATTGTTTTCTTTAGTACTGGTTTCCTGCGGAAATACTCCTGCTGAAAGTAAGGAGAACAACAGTTCTGATGAAGATAAAATAGCTGAATACAAGGGTAAAACGGAATTGGCAACATTTGCTGGCGGTTGCTTTTGGTGCGTAGAAGCGCCATTTGAAGGAATCGATGGAGTGATTGCAGTAACCTCAGGTTATGCCGGTGGAAAAGAGAAAAACCCTACTTACGGTGAAGTAAGCAGCGGAAAAACTTCCCACAGAGAGTCAGTACAAATTGCCTTTGATCCGGAGGTAATCAGTTACTCTGAACTTGTATATATATTTTGGCAAACTTTCGACCCAACAGACGTTGGTGGGTCTTTTTATGACCGGGGAAGTCAATATGAATCTGCCATCTTCTACCATGATTCAGAACAAAAACGAGTAGCCGAGGAATCCAAGAAAGCGCTTGACAAATCAGGTAAGTTCGATAAGCCTGTTGCGACGCCAATTATCAAGTATACCAACTTTTATCCTGCAGAAGATTACCACCAGGATTATTATAAAAAGAACCCAAAGGATTACTATGCTTACAGAAATGGAAGTGGTAGAGATGCCTTTATTAAAGCACATTGGCCAGAATTATCTGAAGAAAAATACCCTGCCCCTTCCAAGGCTGAATTGAAGAAACAATTAACAGATCTTCAGTACCAAGTAACCATGGAAGAAGCCACTGAGATGGCTTTCCAAAACGAATATAATGGAAACAAAGAAGCGGGAATTTATGTAGACATTGTCACTGGCGCCCCATTATTCAGTTCCAAGGATAAATATGAATCCGGATCAGGATGGCCTAGTTTCACCAAGCCGATAGACGCAAGACTGATCGATAAGCCTGTTGACAAATCTGCAGGGATGCTTAGAGTAGAAGTAAGGAGTAAGTTGGGAGACAGCCATTTAGGCCATGTGTTTTATGACGGCCCCAATCCAACGAACCTTCGTTATTGCATGAATTCAGCTGCGATGAAATTTATCCCAAAGGATGAGATGGAAGCTGCTGGCTATGGAGAATATATTTGGTTAGTAGAATAAAAGAAGTAAAATTCATGAAGCCCGAAATAAATTTCGGGCTTTTTTTATGCCCATTTTCAACTATCCTTACTTCTCAAGCTCCTAAGCTTTTTCTGATTTCTTAAACCCAATAAAATTAAAATCAACAGAGGAGTTTGAATAGCCAAACAACCTTAGCAATCTCCAAAAATTGAAAGGATCCATTTCAAAATAATTATTCAAAAAACGATTATATTTTGTTGACTTTCTATATTTATAAATCAATAATTATTTAGCCATGAAGAAATTTGCTTGGATCGCCGGAATCAGCTTTTTAGTACTTTTTATGATCTTTTTTTGGTGGAAGTTTTACTTCGTATTTGGTGAAGGGGTCAAAGCAGGTAGCCTCAATTATTTTGTTAAGAAAGGGGTAGTCTTTAAAACCTATGAAGGCCGCGTGGTACAAGAAGGTTTTCAAAGCCCTACCGCTGGAGGCTTACAAAGTAATGAATTTAGATTCAGTGTAGTGAATGAAGAAGTTGCAAAAAAATTAGAAAGAGCCTCTGGGAAGTTCGTTGAACTTCGATACGAGGAATTCAATGGCATGCTTCCTTGGAGAGGTACTAGTAATTTTGTTGTTACTGAAGTTTTGACAGTAAATGAAGCGGGCAAAACAGATGGTTCTGCTTTGCCCTTTGATCAGTAACTTTCTAGAATCAAAAATTAATGAGTCCAGTAGTCTACCACGACTACTTTATCAATGCTGTCACCTAATACAGCCCCAAAAGCTTTGTGATCAGGATGTGGTAAATAAATAGCGCGACCTTCTTCAGAGTGGAATGTTAAAGTGAATACATGCGTCAAACCGTCATTCAACCCTTCTGGGCTATTGTTTGTACCCCATTCAAAACCTTTAATCTGTTCGATCTTACTTGGCAATGCTGCAAATGCATCAACCACTTCCTGAATCTTTTCTGGGGATGTGCTGTCTTTAAATTTAAACATCACCACATGCCTTAATAAGGAGTCAGGCTGTACTACTTCTTCCATTTCGATTTCTTTTATTTCTTCAACAATTTTTTCTTCATCATTTTTTGCTTCACAGGCACTCATACATAAGACGGCACCTAGGATAAAAAGCTTTTGATATAGTCTTTTCATAGTTTAATGGTTTTTTGCCCCAATCTAGACAGAATCACTAAATTATTCCACTTACTGAGCAGATAGTATCAGGATTTAATCAAATAAAATAGGGATTGGATAAGGTAAACTCTATATTTAACGAGATTTTCGTAGACCTATGAATATTTAATAAATATGAACATGAGCCAAAAACTATTACCCAGCCTAATTATACTTTCCATCATTTTGGGAGTAAGCTGCTCCAGTAAAGAGAGCGTAAAAACAGAAGAAAATTATTCTCTTGTCAAAGTGGATTCCTTTCAAGTTGATAATTTTACCCGGATTGCCATTCGGGATTATAGCCCTGAAGAGAACATCTACCTAGGATATGCCAGCGTTGAGGATGATATTTTAGAGATATCAGCTACCGGAAAAATCCTCAAAAGAGTCAACAAAAAAGGTGATGGACCAGGGAAATATGGGAATTGGAATCCTATGGCTTTGGCCTTTGGTCCAAATGGTCAAAGAATTGTGGAACTGCCATTTCAGGTGGTAGCCTATGACTCAGACTTCAATCCTGTTCATAGCCAAAACATCATGTCTCCACTCCCAATTCGTACGAACTTGCCACTTGGTAAGACACCTTATTATCAATCCGAGGACAGTACGTTCCTTTTAGTGGGGCCGAGTAATTACCTTACAGCCTCACACCTGATCCGAGACCAAGAAGGTAAAGATACCCTTCAGAACTTCTATAAACTCCACCTTCAAACCGGAGCTGCGGAAATGGTAATTCCTTATGATGAAAATTCGATCTATTCCCAATCAAATAACTTGTACGCAGGGCTGATGGGAAAATCTTTCTTTATAGATCATAAGTCACATGAACTTGCTTTAATCCAAGATTTAGACCCTCAGATATTGATTTATAGTCTTCCAGATTTAAACTTTAAGGAAAGTATTCCTGTAGAGTATTCTGAATTTAAAGTTCAAAACCCTGTTCCAATAGGTACAGGATTTGACAATCCTCAAGTAACAAACCTCAGCAGATTGTCAGCCAGAAATCAAAATCTTTTAAATTTTGGTGATGGATTATATCTTTTACAGTACTTTACAGGGATTTCAGATGCAGAATATGAATCACGAACGTCAGAAGATGCACCATATTTTGGAACTCAAGATGCATCTGAAAAAAGAATTCTTATTTTTAAAGATGGAAAGCAGTTGCCCATGGAATTACCTGGAATTTCTGGGGCATTGGTTACAACCCTTCCTGACAAAAAACTACTAGTTCAAGAACCCGAAAACACAGAAACAGAAGAGGAGTTCACCCGCTTTAGCATTTACCAACTACAAACAAATTAGCTATGAACGTCGCATGTTTTAGTACCAAGTCATATGATCGAGAGAGCTTTGATCAACTAATCCCAAAACATGCGCATCAGTTTACTTACCTAGAGCCAAAATTAGATAAGCATACCGTTTCTTTAGCTGAAGGTTATGATGCGATCTGTGCCTTTGTCAATGACCATTTAGATGCACCTGTGTTAAAGAAACTTGCCGCTCTGAACGTAAAGAAAATCGTTTTGAGATGTGCAGGGTACAATCAGGTGGACTTAGAAAAGGCGGCAGAATATGGAATACAGATCTGTCGTGTTCCGGCCTATAGCCCTGAAGCTGTAGCCGAACATGCCTTTGCTTTAATCTTAAGCCTAAGCCGCAAAACCCATAAAGCCTTTAACCGCGTGAGAGATAATAATTTCTCTCTGGAGGGTTTAGCGGGCTTTAATCTCCATGGAAAAACCATAGGCGTCATAGGTACAGGAGCCATTGGAAAAGCCTTTTGTAGCATTGCTCTAGGGTTTGGCTGTAAGGTATTAGCCTATGATTTAATCGAAAGCAAAGAGCTCAAAACGATGGGAGTCGAATATTTGGGGCTAGATGATTTGCTCATGCAAAGCCAGGTTATTTCTTTACACTGTCCTCTTACACCTGGAACAAAGCATCTGATAAATAAAAAAACTTTGGAGCTGATGCCTAAAGGTGTCATGATTATCAATACCAGCCGAGGAGCTTTGATTGAAACCAAGTCGGTTATTAGAGCTTTAAAAACCAAGAAAATCGGATATCTGGGCATTGATGTTTACGAACAGGAAGAAGATCTATTTTTCAGGGATCTTTCAGAAGAAATTCTGATGGATGAACAAATCACTCGCTTGATGAGCTTCCCAAATGTCTTGATTACAGGGCACCAGGCTTTCTTAACAAAAGAAGCTTTAAACCAAATCGCAGCAACCACACTTTTCAACTTGGATGAAATGGAAGCAGGAAAAAAATTAACCCATGAGGTGAAAATTGAATCTTAAAGATTAAGTATACCTAACCCTAATAAAGCAAACACCTGCCCTCGAAGAGAGCAGGTGTTTTTGTATCAAAAAGTAAACAGGTTCGGGCGAACCCATCCCTTGTTTCTTTATTTGATCACTTTTACGTTAACTGCATTAACGCCTTTTTTACCTTGTACAAGCTCGTAAGACACTTTATCGTTTTCACGGATATCGTGTACAAGACCAGACTGGTGTACAAACACGTCCTCGTCAGAGTCGTCAGGTGTGATAAATCCGAAGCCTTTTGTTGTGTTAAAGAATTTTACTGTTCCTTCATTCATGATTTTTTGATTTAAAATTTGTTGTTCTTGTGTTTTTATTACTTTGATTTGGAGTTTTTTTCTTTTCTGACTCCTCCTCCGGAGGAGTGTCGGTAAAATTACCGAAGCGATCTACATAAACGATCATATCATCTAGGTCACCGCTTTTTGGCTGTGTTTTTCTTTCTAACTTTTTTTCAAATTTTTCTTTCTTTTTTCTCTTCTTTAATTCTGCTTTTTGCTTCTTAATGAAGCTATTTTGATTTTTTGACATACAGTTATTTTAGTTGACAAATGTAATGGCATGGCCAGTCTTACCGGCTCTGCCTGTCCTTCCGATTCTGTGTATATAGCTATCCATAGTCATGGGCAACTGATAGTTGATCACATGAGAAACGTCAGCCACATCTATTCCTCTCGCAGCAACATCAGTCGCTACCAGAACCCTGGTTTCTCCTGACTTAAATTGCTCAATCGTTTTATTTCTAAAATTTTGAGATTTATTGCCGTGGATCAATCCAGATTTCACACCAGCTTGATTTAGTTTCTTGCTTAGTCGGTCAGCCAGTCTCTTGGTTTCGGTGAAAACGATCACCTTATCCATAGCTCTGTTCTGAAATAAATCAGCCAGCATACCAAACTTATCCTTCCCTTCTGGTACTCGGATAATGCCTTGTTCTATATTTTCATTGGTACTTACTCCAGTGTTGATTTTCACCTCTACAGGATTCTTAAGTAAACTTTGAATCAAATTCTTTTGGTTGGGTTCTAAGGTCGCAGAAAACAACATCGTCTGCTCTCTTTGGGTCATCCCTCCCACTAATTTTTTAACGTCATTGACAAAACCCATATCCAGCATTCTGTCAAACTCATCCAATACCAAGGTTTTTACTTGGTTCAGCTTAAGTAACTTTCTATTCGTTAAGTCTAAAAGTCTTCCTGGAGTACCCACGATCACGTGTAACTTCCTTGAAAGAACTTTCATATCAGTATTGATATTGGTACCTCCGATGAAAGTTGCGGAGTGTAACCTCATTCCTTTACTCAAACTTTTAAACTCCTGATCGATCTGCAAGGCAAGTTCTCTTGTAGGAGTAACTATCAAAGCAGTAAACTGACCCGGATTTTTCAAGGCATGCTCAATGATCGGAATCAAAAAAGCACCTGTCTTTCCAGAGCCTGTATTGGAAATTCCCAAAAGGTCTCTTCCCTCCAGTAAAGCTTCGATGGATTGCTCCTGAATATTCGTCATATTCTCGTAGCCCTTCTCCGAAAGATTACGCATCATCACTGAGTCAAGACTCAGGCTAGCAAAGGAAGTTTTTGATTGAAACCCTTCTTGTCCGCTAGGCTTCGCCTTCTTCACCAATAAATTTGGATCTAAAGTTGACTCCTTTTTCTTTTGGGTTTGTCTCGGACCTCTTTGAGGTCTTCGCGCACCCTGAGGTTTTGCGGTTCTATTTCTATTCGTATTCCTTTCCATTATTTCATGACTTTTTGAGTCTCTAGCTTCGGAGTATTCCCGAGAACATAGAGCATTTTAAAATGATCCAAAACAGCGCTGAAAAACTTAGGTTTGGAATAATACGGAACATTAAATTCAGCCGCAGTCGCTTTGACGATAGGGGCAATATCTTTATAGTGTACGTGGCAAATATCCGGGAACAAATGATGTTCTACTTGATAATTTAAGCCACCTGCAAACCAGGTAATAATCTTTGAGTTTGGAGAGAAGTTACAGGTTGTCGCCAACTGGTGTAGCATTCTTTCTCCCTCTACATTTCCATTTTCATCTGCCACTGGAAAATTAACATCCTCCACAATATGTGCAATTTGAAACACCATGGTGATGATAAATCCCGTCACGAAATGCATGGCCACGTAAGCCAATAAAATCATCCAAAAGGAAAATGGTGCAAACATTATTGGCAAGCCAAGAACTACCAAGAAATAGGCAACTTTCCAGCCAATGATGGTCCAAAGTGTTTTTTGATACCCGTTCTTTCCTTTTACCAAGCCCTTTTTATGGTATCTTTTTAAGCGGATAAAATCCTTAGCCGTAACCCAAGAAAGCGTTGATAAAGAGTAGAAAAACCAAGCATATAGATGTTGAAACTTATGGAGCTTATTCTGCTCTGCTTCTGGGGAAAACCTTAAAAAGAATGGAGCATTGATATCGTCATCATGCTCATGAATATTGGTATAACTATGGTGCAGCACATTGTGCTGGATTCTCCAAACCTCAGAACTAGCACCAACCATGTTAAGCGTGTAGCTCACATATTTGTTAACCAGTGGATTTTTTGAATACGAGCCATGACAGGCATCGTGCATCACACCCATCCCGATACCAGACATTCCAAAAGCCGATAAGATATAGCAAGAAAACAATTGCCAAGTCTCGGTGACTAAACCAGAAATTACGAAAATCTGTGGAACGAAGAATAGCGAAATCAGTAAGACGGTCTTTAAGACCATTTCCTTATTTGCGTATTTGGATTTGTTGTTGGACTTAAAATGTCCATAAACCCGTGATTTGAGGGTGACAGAAAAATCTGAGAGATTTGATTCTGAGAATCTTATAGTTTTAATATAGTATTATTTTGATTTACTTAATTTGTAATTCAGGTACTGTTGGGAGGATTGTGACTGCAGGTTTTAATTCGAAAAATAGCCGTAAGCCATAAATGAATTAAAAAAGTAGAAAAGGGAGAGAATTAAAACCTAGGTAATCGTAAGGGTAAACTCTTGAATTTGCTACTTAAGCGAGTTGATAATCAACACTAACTTTACTTCAAGTGTCAGGCCCTATTCGTTAATAGGCTATCTGACTTGGACAAAGGTCTGTCTATTAATTGGTAATTCCTAATTTGTTTAAAAAGATCAATAATTATTTGGCTTAAAAGCGGTTATGTGGCTCCTAGCTATTGAAATGGACGCCAATTGATCATGACATTGGTATGGATCATCCCTACTTTATTATAGCGCTGTCCTGGAGAAAGCGTGGAATTTCCTAAGGCTTCCTTGTTCATAAGGATCAAATGCGCATCTAAATTTCTGATTCCTTTTGGACGATACCTGAGACCAAAATTTATTTGACGATAAGAAGGAAAGGCATACTTATTTGCAGCTACATCTTGAATCTCTGGCAACCAGTGAAGCCCAAAGAAAAGGTAGGGGGTCAGGCCTATAGAAGAAAATTGATACGAGGTATTGAAAACCAAAGCGTCGACAGTTTCATAGCCTTCGTTTCTTTCCCTTGGAATAAAGGTGTACCAAGCGTCTTTCCCCCATTCTCTTGGGCTAAGCCATCTCCCTTTGCCTCCCACATGCGTGTAGCTGAGGTTCGTTTTCCATTGGTTTCTCTCATAGCCTACTCTTCCTGAGATTACCCAGTTTTTATCATTTGGATCTTTATATCTCATGGTTACATCCTCATTTCCACCTGCTCCAATTCCATTTTGAAAACCAAGTTGAAGTGCAGATATCCATTTCTCTGATTTTGCCTCCTTACCCCATTCTTTCTCTAAACTTCCATAAATGGTGTTGGAGATATTCTGAACCAAGGTTTCAGAAAAGTTAAGCTTCCCTAACTTCTCCATATCATAAGAGACTTCCAAAACTCCAATCCAATCACTTTGCGTATTCCCTTTATACTGAGATGGCTGCCCAAAAACATCGCGTCCTAAGGGATAAACTCCTATAGACTCTCCTATTCCCAGCCATTTAGAAGTACCTCTTACCCCCATTCTCGTAATCCCCCAGGCACCAATCTTCCATTTTTCTGCTGGAGAATACCAGCCATGAACTCCTTCAACAACTGTGGGTGAAAGCCTTCCATCTTGGGCATTGATCCAATCTGTATTGATTCCCATCCTGCCTAAGCGAACTCCCCAAAGGTTAGTTGAGTAGCTAATGGATAAGCTTTCCAGCCTTCCAAAAAAACGATCTCCGGGATTTTGCAGATCAAATAAACCTGTTTCATACCGATTGGAATTTCCTGAAACTGGATCTGGTGACCAAATATCAGAACTCCATAAATCTCCATAAAAACGATACCCTACTTGTAAATCCCAATGCTTCGCATAGGTAAATTTTCCACCAAGTTGTAAGCTGGTTCCTAAGGCATAATCATCCTTAAAATCACTCGGATAAGAGGTACTCATCCAAAACATACGAAAATGGATATCCGGTACTATTTCTAGCTTTCGCTCAGTATCTTGAGCTTTTGCATGGAAAGACAGCACCAGGATAATCCCTAGTAATATCTTTCTCATTTTAATTTTGCTATAGCTTCTTTGATTGGTTTGAATGGACCGTACTTATGCTGTTCTTCTGAAAAATCATCAGCGTAAGGCCCAAAAGGATGATCCATTGGCTTTTTTGAAATATCAGGCCAATCATTCGGAAAAGCCCTTGTGGGTCTTTCCAGACTATTCACATAGGCTGCCAGGTCCCAGGCCTCTTCATCTGTCAAAATGGGATTTTCATAAGTCGCTCCAAAGGGCATATTGGCACGCACATATCCGGCAAATTTGGACATTCTAAATAAGCCAGCTTTTTGATTATAACTATGATCACCCCATAGAGGTGGGTAAGTATATCCAGTGCTGTCGGGCTTCATTAACCCCTGTCCATCTTGCATGTGACATACAACGCATTGATTTTCATAAATAGTTTTCCCTTTTACAGGATCTGCAGCTCTATCTAACAAAGGAACTTCATAAATTCCTACTCCTTTGGGTCGTTCTCCTTTGGGAACACCTTGCCCCAGCCAATTCATGTAAGCCACCATTGCCTCCATCTCTTTGCTATCTCTAGGAAGTGTTTCGCCATTCAGACTACGCTGAAAACAACCATTGATTCTATCGACCACATCCTCTTCCGTGCCTGATCTCCCTCGAACCTTGGGATAGGTCCCAGCCACTGCGGAATAATTATTCCCCAAAGGAACGGTTCCGGCTTGCAAATGGCAGTTTTGGCAATTCAGGCCATTCGATATCTTTTTTACTTTTCCGTTAGGTCCTAAATACTCCGATGTATTTGCGATAAGTTCTCGTCCATATTCAATCTGGGAAGCATTTGGCTCCTCGGCTACTAATTTCCAATCTGGCGCCTGCCACATTCCCTCAGAATCCATCAACGTCTTGGAAACTGGAGTTGGAGGTAATGGTTTTACTATTTCAGCTTGCTCTGAAAGAGCTGGGAAAGAAACTCCGCTATTAGATAAATAAAGGGTAAAGCCAATCACTCCCACCAGAAAACTAGCAAGTACCAACAGACTCAGTGCAAGAGTTATGATTTGAAATAAAGATTTATCTGTCTTTTTCATTTTGCTTTCTTAAGCTACAAAAATGTCTCTTTACTTAGTCAAAAAAAGTGACAAGGATCACATCCCACGAAAAAGTTTTCGCTTAGTAAGCCTCTGCCAAAAACACGATTTTGCCTTCTACCTTTCCTTCAAAGACGAAACTATCCTCTTTTTCCAAAACTTGAAGAGTAACCAAATCTCCCTGTTTGCATTCTGCTTGAAAGTTGATCAGTAAATTGGAGTAGCTAAGGTTTTGTTCTTTCAATAAATTCTCAACCCATTGGATATAGCTTGTATTATTTACATGGTCATAAAGATCCAGGTCTGAATAACGGACTTTCCTGGACTCAGTGAATAGTAATTCCCCACCTACTTCTACTTTTTCAGATTGCCATTCTGGCTTTTCCAAAGGATCAAAAAGATGACCTGGTAAAGCAGTCTCCGGGCGAACTGGTCGCTTGGAATCAATATTCAGCAAAAGGTAAGAAGTCATGCATTGTACTAATACTTTTCCTTCTAAATCTGTCATCAAAAACTCCCTGAAAGCAAAAAGCTTTTCTACTCCACGGCCAGCTGTGTAAACCTTAACTCGATCACCCCAAGAGGGAAATTCAAAGCAATGAAAATCCATTCTCGAAAGCACCCACATTTTATTTTCTTCAAAGAGATTCCTCCCAAAATCAGCAGAATCCGCATGGCGCCAGGAAATCTCCTGAAATAAATCCGCTACAGAACTTAATCTGGTTTTACCGTCTGGATGTACTTGAAAAGAACCAATTTCGAAGTCCTTTTCATATTGAAAGGTAGAAGGATGACTCATCTATTCAGATTAGGTTTTACTTTTTTGGGGAATCAAGAATACCGCTTTACGGAAGCTAGAAAGCAAGGTAATTCCCAAAGCACTCACAGCCACCATCGCAAAGGAGGTTTTTAAGTTAAATAAATCTGCAATAAAGCCAATCAATGGAGGCCCTAACAAAAACCCGAAGAATGAAATCGTAGAAACCAAAGCCAAGGCGACGCTTGGCGCATATAATTTGGATCTTCCCGCGATGCTATAAGAAAGAGGAATAATCGATGCTACTCCTAAGCCTACTAATAAAAAGCCAAACGTAGCTATGCCTACGGTGGGAAAAACTACTGCCAAAGTCAATCCAACAAAGATCAAAACTCCACTCACTTGGATGACTTCCACTTTGGTATATCTAGCAGCCACTTTATCTGTTATAAACCTACCAGCAGCCATTGTCCCCATAAAAGCCACATATCCTAATGCAATCAATGAAGGATCGGCCATCACCACTTTTTTGAAGTAAACTCCTGACCAGTCAAACATACATCCTTCACACATCATCCCTAAAAATGCAATCAGACTAATTCGGAGCAATAATGCATCAGGTTTTTTCAAGACCATTCCTCCTTCAGAGGCTGCTGCTTTTTCCTTGATAATATAGCCTTGAGCTGAAAGAATAATAATAAATGAAATTCCTGCAACCACGGTATAATGAATTGCTGGAGATAAACCCAAATAGATCATTAGCGCCCCTATGCCAGCTCCTGTAAATCCCGCCATGCTCCAGAGTCCATGGAAAGAGGCCAATATACTTTTTCCCATCTCATCTTCTAGATTTAAGGCCTGAGTATTCAAGGAAATATTCATGGTGTTTCCGAGCATCCCATAAAAAACCAATACCGGTACCAGCAACCAAGTTGAAGGTGCTAAGCCAATAAGTGGCAATGTCAAAGCATAGGCAATGGCACCCACCATAATGACAATTCTACTTCCAAATTGATGTACTGCCCAGCCGGCGATAGGGAGTCCGATCACAGACCCCAAAGGTAGAAACAGTAATAATGTTCCTAACTGCCCTTCTGAAAGATCAAATTTGGCTTGAATATCGGGGATTCTTGCAGCCCAGGAGGCAAAACATAGCCCTACAAAAAAGAAAAAGGCCCCCAGGGCCACTCTGCGCTTGGAAAGGGAATTCATACAATTGGATAGGTCTTAAGGCTCCGAAATTTAGAAAGATTATCCCGAACGAACCCTAAAACAAAAAAAGGAATAGAAACTATTCCCCTATATTTCTGTTAGTAGAAAAAAATATCTCATGGAATTTGTCATTGTAGGAAGCATCATCATCTGTATTATTTTTTTGATTCGATTTATTATCCGCAAGGTCTTTCAATAAAAAAGCCACTTCCTTCACAGAAAGCGGCTTTAGCAATTCAAGCTTTTAAATTTAATTTGGAAGCTTGTCAGAAAATTTTCCGTAGACCCATGTTCCAGCAATAGCGGAAATCAAGGTCACAAAAACTACTAAAAAGCCCGACCCTATTTGAGCAAACAAAGGCCCTGGGCAGGCACCGGTTATTGCCCATCCCAAACCAAAGATAAACCCTCCAATAATCTGACCTTTACGGAACTCCTTTTTAGGTATGTTGATGGTTTCACCAGCAATCGACTTCAAGTTAAATCTCTTGATAATCTGAATGGAAATAATTCCAGTAATAATCGCAGAACCAATGACCCCATACATATGGAATGACTGGAGACGAAACATTTCTTGAATCCTAAACCAGGATATGATTTCGGCTTTGACAAAGACAATCCCAAAGAGGATCCCAATTATCATATACTTCACTAGGGATAAGCCTTTTTCTACATTTTGCTGAGAGTTAGGTGCATCACAAACTTCAACTTTATTTTTCTTCTCTTCTACTATCATTGCTTTCCTCGATTAATATCCAACTAGTTTCATTAAAGGCTCCATCAATAGATGAGTCATCACAAAGCCTCCGATCATAAAGAATGTTGTGGCTAAAAGCGATGGCCACTGCAGAGAGCTAATTCCCATGATCGCATGTCCTGATGTACATCCTCCGGCATATCGAGTTCCAAACCCCACTAAGAATCCTCCAAACACGAAGAAAAGAAGTCCTTTTGCCGTAAACAGATTATCCCATTGGAAAATATCTGATGGCATGAGGCCTGAGAAATCTGTGATTCCAAGAGCCGTTAAATCAGCTCGGGTTTGATCTGCTAAAACAAAATCGTTTGGATTGGCCAAGAAATTTGTTGCAATAAAGCCACCAATTAAGACGCCTATTACAAACAGAATATTCCACATTTCTTTCTTCCAGTTATAAGTGAAGAAAGGAATACCTGCAGGAACGCACATAGCGCAGACATGACGCAGGGAAGATGAAATACCAAATGTTTTATTTCCAATCAGCAAAAGTATCGGGACAGTTAGCCCTATCAAGGGTCCTGCCACATACCAAGGCCATGGCTGGGTGATCCAGTCTATCAATTGATCCATTTTTTATATTTTTTTGAATTTTATTCAATTTTTCTAAGGTCTGGGAAAAGACGATTCCCTATAGTTACTAAATTACAAAGTTCAGAATATGCTTTCTTGATTATCGTGACTTTTATCACAGAATTTAGGTTGAAACTAAAAATGGCAGATCTTGCGACCTGCCATTTATGGGTGTTCGCAACTTTTCTCACATTATAGCAATGTGGTAGGACAAACGTAATCACTCACTTCAAACTCACCAGACTCTTTAATGGCTTTAAATCCACCATCCACATCAATCAGATTATCATAACCTCTAGCTCTCAAAATAGAGTTAAAGACCATAGAACGATATCCTCCTGCACAGTGTACGTAATAAGTTTTATCCTTGTCTACTTTGAGCATGCTTTCATTGATGTAATCCAATGGTGCATTTTCTGCATCCACTACATGTTCTGAAAGGAATTCGCTGTTTTTCCTTACATCTAAGATATTCAGATCAGGATTTTCTTTCTTTCTTTTCACTAATTCTTCCACTCCGATAGATTCGATTTGATCTAGCTCCTGCCCTGCCTTTTTCCAAGAATCGATTCCTCCTTCGAGATATCCAAGCGCAAAGTCATAGCCTACTCTAGCCAATCGGGTAATCACTTCCTCTTCTCTTCCTTCTTCTGCCACTACAAGAATTTCTTGTTTCAAGTCAGGAATCATCGCTCCTACCCAAACCGCAAAACTTCCGTCAATTCCAATATTCACAGAATTAGGCACAAAGCCTTTGGCAAAAACCTGAGGAGATCTGGTATCCAAGATCAATGCGCCAGTTTCATTGGCTGCTGCCTCAAATTGTGCAGGAGATAATGGTTTTACTCCTCTTTCCAACACTTCATCAATGCTATCATATCCTTCGATATTCATCATCACATTCTGTGGGAAATATGCAGGTGGAGGTGTTAATCCAGTGATCACTTCTTTGATAAACTGCTCCTTGGTCATATCCTGAAGAGCATAGTTGGTCTTCTTTTGATTTCCTAAGGTATCTGAAGTCTCCTTACTCATGTTTTTACCACAAGCTGATCCTGCTCCATGTGCCGGATACACGATCAAATCATCAGGTAAAGGCATGATCTTATTTCTTAAGGAATCATATAGATGTCCTGCCAATTTTTCTTGGGTCAGGTCTTCTACCACCTTTTGTGCTAAATCAGGTCTTCCCACATCTCCTATGAATAAGGTATCTCCAGTGAAAATAGCTTCCTCTTTCCCTTCCTCATTATAAAGCAAGTAGCAGGTACTTTCCATCGTATGACCTGGGGTATGGATCACTTTTATTTTCGCCTTACCTATTTGAAACTCCTGGCCATCTTCAGCCACTGTAGCGTCAAAGCCCATTTTCATAGTCGTTGGACCATAAACAATCGGAGCTCCGGTTTTAGCTGACAAATCCTGATGTCCAGAAACAAAATCAGCATGAAAATGCGTTTCAAAAACATATTTGATTTTAGCATTTCTTCTTTCAGCCTTCTCAATGTAAGGCTGCACTTCTCTTAATGGATCGATCACTGCTGCTTCACCATCAGACTCGATGTAGTATGCTCCTTGAGCTAGACAACCTGTATAAATTTGCTCGATTTTCATATCACTTATTTTTTTATTCTTTCAATTTCTATTACAAATATATCAAGGGATTTCCCCAGACTAAATGACTTTTGTCACATGAAGCCTAAGCATTGCTCATGATATTGGTTTCAATGGTCTTGACCAATTGATGCGTAGGAACAACGCCAGATTCCCTCCAAAGAATTTTTCCTTTTTGGAATAATATTAATGTTGGCACTCCTCTAACTTGAAATTTGCTTGCAGCTAGAGGGTTTTTATCTACATCTACTTTTAGAATTTTCACCTTTTCGCCCAGCTGTTTAGCGGTATCTTCCAAAATAGGATGCATCATTTTGCAAGGTCCACACCAAGTAGCAGTAAAATCTACCAATACTGGCTTATCTCCTTCTATTAGCTCCTGGAATGTTTTTGGTTTTGCGCTCATGGTCTTATTATTTAATTAACACAACAAAGGTAAACCCTCAATCGGTTCGAAACAGTAATTTTTATCACATTAGGACGTTTTCCATTCTGGACCTATAAGTTTTAAAAAGTGCTAAAAAATCCCTAGTTGGCGATTAATTTTTTATTTTCGCCAGTCTAATATCCAGAATTAATGCTCAAGTATAAGCAAATCAATAATTTAACCGGCTGGCTAGTTTTTGCCGTAGCCGCGATCGTATATATTTTGACAGCAGAACAGACCGCTAGCTTCTGGGATCCAGGAGAATTTATCGCGGTTTCTTATAAACTTCAGGTACCACACCCTCCTGGAGCACCTTTCTTTCTGCTTGTCTATAGGATGTTCAGCTTTCTAGCTTTAGGTGATGTGCTGGAAGTAGCCTATTGGATGAACGTCGGAAGTGCACTCTTTTCTGCCTTTACCATCCTATTCCTGTTTTGGTCTATAACCCTTTTTGGTAGAAGACTATATAAAATGGAAGAAGGCAAAGAAAGTAAAGGAGAAGTGATCTCTTTAATGGGAGCAGGTATCGTAGGCTCCTTGCTTTATACATTCACAGATAGTTTCTGGTTTTCTGCAGTAGAAGCGGAAGTTTACGCAATGTCCTCCTTCTTTACTGCAATCGTGATTTGGGCATTTTTGAAATGGGATGTGATCAAAGACCCTAGAGATGAGAATAAATGGATGATCTTCATTGCCTATTTAGTGGGACTTTCTATTGGTGTTCACTTGCTCAACTTGGTGACACTACCAGCTTTGGCTTTGATTTACTACTTTAAAAAGTATGATAAGCCGAACTTCAAAGGAGGCATGATTGCGATGTTTATCGGTGGATTTGCCCTGATAATTATCAACAACTTGATTATTCCTGGCCTTCCTAGTCTGGCAGGTTCCATGGAGATTTTCTTTGTTAACTCCTTGGGATTACCCTTCGGTTCTGGAATTGTCTTTTTCGCAATCCTATTCTTTGGCGCTCTATTTTACGCCTATAAATATTCCAGAAGTAAGGAGAACGCCACATTAAACACTGCTTTACTTTCCTTGGTATTTATTCTTATTGGCTATAGTAGTTATGCCTTGATTGTCATCAGAGCCAATCAAGATCCTGTCATAAACGAAAATGCTCCCAAAGACATCATTAGCTATGTTTCTTACCTGAAAAGAGAGCAGTATGGCTATAGACCTTTAATGCATGGTCAGTACTTCACCGCCAAACTTGTAGATCAAGAAGAGGGTGACCCGGTATACATGAAAGGAGAAGACAAATATGAGATTGTGGATTATGGATTAAAAAACATTTATGATCCAAACAAAACCACGATCCTACCTAGAGTCTATTCCACTCAAGAGAATCACAAAAGAATCTACCGACAGGTTTTAGGACTTAGAGAAGGACAAGACCCCACTTTTGGAGATAATCTTTACTTTATGTTCAAGCATCAGCTGGGCAAAATGTACTGGAGGTACTTTATGTGGAACTTCTCGGGAAGGGAAAGTGACTTCTCCGATGCTCCTTGGATTGGAATTACCGATGCCTTCTCTGATAAATTCCCCGACTATATCAAAGAAAATAAAGGTCATAACAACTTCTTGATGCTCCCTTTATTATTGGGGGTTGTTGGTATGTTTTTCCAAGCAAAATATGACCCGAAATCATTCTATGTCAATTTAATGCTATTCCTAATGATGGGTGTAGTTCTGGTACTCTACCTGAATTCCCCTCCCATCGAACCTAGGGAGCGTGATTATATCTATGTAGGTAGTTTTTATGCTTTTGCCATATGGATTGGTATGGGAGTTATGGGAATTGCCCATGGAATAGGGAAAATGAACAAGAACCTGGCTACGGCTGGTGTGATTGCTACACTCCTAACCCTCCCTGTAGTAGGCTTGGTAGCAAGTCAAACCTGGGATGATCACAATAGACAAGGGAGATATTTCTCTGTAGATTCTGCAAGAAACTTCCTGGCCTCCTGTGCGCCAAATGCCATTTTGTTTACCGGAGGAGATAATGATACGTTCCCGCTTTGGTATGTACAGGAAGTAGAAGGTTTCCGTACAGACGTTCGTGTGATTGTATTGAGTTATTTTGATACGGACTGGTATGTAAAACAGATGACCCGAGACGTCAATGAATCTGAAGCATTACCATTTAGTCTAGACCCTAAGCGATATCAAAAAGGCACTAATGATGTCCTTTATGTTACGGGTGATGAGAAGCCAAACTCTGCAATTTCAGTGAAAGCTTATCTATCCTTATTAAATGAGGGAGACCCAAGATTAAATGTCAACTCTGGCGGAAAAAGTGTTGTCAACATGGTTCCGTCTAGAAATTTGATTTTAGATGTGGATAGTGCTTCCGTTGCTAACAAGGATATTATTCCAGAGGAATTCTCGTCCTTATTTACTCCACAAATCAATTTAAGAGTCAATGGTCAATACATGACCAAAGGCACCTTGATGTTAATTGATTTAATCACTACAAATAATTGGGATCGACCCATCTACTTCAACAACACTTCCTTATCTACGATTGGAATCAACCTAGAAAGCCATGTGGTTCAAGAAGGATTGACTTACAGACTACTCCCTATTCAGAAACCCGAATATATTCGTGAAGAATTGGTGAATGCAGATTTGGCCTTCAAAAATTACATGGAGAAATTTGCATTCAGAGGCATGGATGATCCCGATGCATATAAGGATGAAGAATATAGAAGGTTTGCTTCTAATCATAGAAGTGCTTTGAACAACATTGCCATAGCACTTCTTGATGAAAACAAAATGGACAAAGCCGCAGAGCTGCTTAACTATGGCTTGGAAGTGATGCCAAACGAATCTATTCCATATGACCTATCCAGTGGGCAATCTGTCCCTCTATTCTTTGAGGTGGGAGAGGAAGATAAAGCCCTGGACATCATCGATAAAGTTTCCAAAAAATCATTGGATATGATCGAGTTTTATACCCTTGAAAATAGGGACTATGATCGCGAAATGATGATATCTATTGAAATGATTCGATATTTCATCCCTCTTCTCGAGGAGCGTGGCTATCAAGAAAAAGCAGACGAATTGAAAGCCCGGCTTTCCGCATATCTAGGTCAAGAAGCCCTTCCTACGCAGATTGACAGAAGATAAAGTTACCTAAATCAAAAAAAGGGGCTGGAAATTAATTCCAGCCCCTTTTTTTATTAGAAATGGTTTTTATTTCTTCTTTAAAATGTAAAATAGATCCAAACCATTTTTTGGGTCTTCTACAATTGGATAATCATCATGAGTAATCTCCACTGCATTACTCGTCTGCTTATGAAGTTTATTTCGATTCATTCGATTAAGGATCTCGTAGGGCATTCTTAAAATCGCTGCAGGAAGCTTGTGTTGAAGGTCAAATATATCAAAACGCATAATTTTCTGAACAGACTTTCTATTGGCCTCATGATAAGCCCAAACTTTTTCGTTTCCTCCAACACCTTTTGCCTCCACCTCATCAAAAATACTTGCTGATAAATCAATGAGTTGCTGAGGAGTATATTCTCTTACATGCCAGGGATTCCTAGATAAGGTATGATTGATGTTTGGTGTGGAAATGATAGCTTTTCCACCTGGCTTTAACACTCGGTAAATTTCCTCTAAAAATAATCGATCGTTTTCAATGTGCTCGATCACCTGAAAACTCACCACGGTATCAAATAAATTATCTCCTATACCTTTAAACGGCGGGATAACTGCTTGTTTGAAATCAACACCCGGGTGTTTTTCATGAAGCATGTCGATCACTTCCTGAATTTTATCGATCCCCAAATAACCGGTAGCATGGGGCAAAAGTATTTCTACTCCCCTGCCTTCTCCACATCCCACTTCAAGTAATTTACCTGAAATCCAGGGTTGAGCTGCAATGTACGCTTTGAGTAATCGTTGATGAATAGGATTGTCACTGATTAACTTATCAGATGCGATTTCCGTTGTATAGGTAGCCATACAAAATTTTACTATTTTGGCAAAAGTAAGCTTAATTTTCAAAACCCGATAAGATCATTCCATGAAGCTTAAACTAAAATTCCTCCTGCTTTTTTCCATATTAAGTATAGGGACCGTTTTTTCAGCTTTTCCACAAAAGAAACTTTCTAACCTCAATCAGGCGCTACGATATTCCAGGTACTCCAGATTAGGCCTTAAAATCATCCCCATTAAACTAGGTTCGAACGAATTTAAATTGCAGATGGTGGTGGAAAAAATAGAAGAAAACCCATCATTTAACGCGTTCAGCTTTTCCTATTCTGTCTTGGATAGCTATGAAGAGGAGATATTAGATGATCAAGTAAATTTATTAACCGAGAACGATTTAACTGCCGATACGGATAGGCATTGGTATTTTGAAAAAACCGTTACTATCCCAGAAGGCCAGGAGGTTGCTATTGCCTTGTTGACAGTTCTTGATACCCGTCAAGGAGACGAATATTATTACCATATAGATCTGAAAAGTTCCTTTGTATACGACCAGCCTACTTTCGGAGCCTATTACGCAAATGATGTCCCTTTTGACCAGAACTTCCTTAACTCAGGACAATCCTTACTCTTTAACTCCCCAAAAGGTCCAAGCCTGCATAAATTCTTTTATCCGGTGTCATTTGAAATCCCTTATCCACCGATGGAAACCAAGTCTCCCCCTGTTCCCAAGGAACTTGAGGTGGTTGATCAGGGAGACTTCTTAACCAATGTTCCGGAAAGTTTAGAGAATCAAGGGTATTATTTTGTGCAGCAGGATACTTCAGATGCTTCAGGGTTTATGATCAAAACGACCCATGAGGCTTTTCCTAAAGTGAGGGATTGGGATGAAATGGTACAAATGGTGACTTATATTTCCACCAGAAAAGAACATGAGACTTTACTTAGTGCAGAAGACAAAAAGAAAGCGCTAGATCAATATTGGTATAATTTAACACGAAATCCAGACACTGCTAAGGAGCTGATTAAAGAGTATTTCAGACAGGTGGAGTTTGCTAATATCCTTTTCACAGAATTTAAAGAAGGTTGGAAAACGGATCGTGGCATGGTTTACATTGTAATGGGTCCACCCTCAGAAGTAAATTTTTATTTGGATAGAGAGGTATGGTCTTACGGAGGAATTAGCGGGAGTTCAAAAATTCGCTTTACTTTTGTACGCGTAAAGAATATTCTCACCCCACACTATTACTCGCTGAACCGCTCCAGAGCTTATCAGCCTGTTTGGTTCAAAAACATTTCCATATGGAGAAGCGGAAGGATGGCTTTCTAATAGAAAAAGGAGCTACAGAAAAAGATTTTATTTTTGGTACAAGAGCAGTCATGGAGGCTATTCATGCCGGAAAAGAAATGGACAAGGTTCTTGTTCAAAAAGAGCTGAATAATGATTTAATAAAAGAATTGCTGCAGGTTTGTAAAGCGAATGCAGTGCCTGTGGTACGTGTACCAGATGCAAAATTAAATCGAGTAACACGGAAAAATCACCAAGGGGTCGTAGCTTATATTTCCTCCATCGAATATGCTTCCTTAGATCATGTGATCGAAAGTTGCTTTTCGGTTGGAAAATCTCCTTTGGTGTTGATTCTGGATAGAATCACAGATGTAAGAAACTTTGGCGCCATCGCTCGATCTGCAGAATGCGCAGGTATAGATGCGATCGTCATTCCATCCAAAGGAAGTGCACAGATCAATTCTGATGCAGTTAAAACTTCTGCTGGAGCATTGAACTTCCTTCCGGTCGTTCGTGTCAAAAACCTTTTCTATACCTGCAGAGACTTACAAAAGATGGGCTTAACCTTGGTGGCTATCACTGAAAAGTCTGATAAGGATATGTATGAAGCAGATTTCGCTTCTCCAGTAGCCATGATCATGGGTTCTGAAGAAGATGGAATCTCTAATGAGTTGATGGGAATTGCTGATGAAAAAGTGAATATCCCTATGCTTGGTAAAATCGAAAGTTTAAATGTTTCTGTATCTGCAGGCGTGGCAATTTACGAAGCCATGAGGCAGCGCAGAAAATAATAAAATTCAAAAGGGGGAGTCAAACATAGTCTTCCCCTTTCTTTTTGGCATTCGCCACAAATTCCCGAAACTTATTCTCAGCATCTAGCTTGCAAATCAAGAGGACATTATCCGTCTCATTGATCAAGTAATTATCAAGTCCCTGCACTACGACAAGCTTATTACCATCCACTTTAATGTAGGAGTTATGCGTGTCATAGAGCACCGCATTGGACTCTACCACATTTTTGTTCTTATCCTTCTCCTTTAGCTCATAGAGACTATTCCAGGAACCCAAATCTGACCATCCAAACTCTGTAGGAATCACATAGACGTCTTCTGATTGCTCCATTATCCCATTATCAATGGAGATATTTTTAAGCAAGGAATAAGCTTTGAGAATAAATTCTGGTTCTCTTTCGGTTCCCAATTGATTTCTCCCTTCAGAAAAAACCTCCGCAACATCCGGCATATACTTTTCATAGGCAGCAACCAGACTTTTGGCTTTCCAAATAAACATTCCCGAATTCCATACAAAATCACCGCTTTCAACAAATGTCTTGGCGAGTTTTGCATTCGGTTTTTCTGTAAAAGTTTTCACTTTGTGCACCCCTTCTTCTCCATGTTCCAAGTATTGGATATAGCCATAGCCTGTTTCCGGCCGATTCGGCTTAATCCCCATGGTGATCAGTCTTCCCTCTACTTCTGCTGCTAATAAAGATTTCGAGATTGCTGAATGAAACTTTTTTTCTTGGGTTATTAAATGATCTGCTGGAGCCACAATCATACTTGCCTCAGGGTCTAAAGCCTGAATCTTATAAGTCGCATAAGCGATACAAGTAGCAGTATTTCTTCTTTGAGGCTCGGTGAGAATCTGACTCTCATCCAGTTCGGGTAATTGCTCCCGTACTTGATCGAAATAGCTCTGGTTGGTGACAACAAAAAACTTATCAATAGTTGATACGTCCAGATACCTATCAAAAGTCATTTGCAGTAAAGTCCTGCCTGTACCTAAAATATCTAAAAATTGTTTTGGGCAGGCATTTCGGCTATATGGCCAAAATCTGGAGCCAATCCCCCCTGCCATAATTACTATATAGGGTTTCTTCTGCATCTTTGGGTTTATACGATTCCTTCTTTCATCAGGTCATGAATATGGACAAATCCAGCGATTTTATTTCCATCCATGGCAACCAATTGTGTGATATTATACTTTTTCATTTGGTTTAAAGCACGAATAGCAAACTCATCCTTCGAAATAGTTTTAGGCTTTGCAGTCATAATATCCTTGGCTTTTAGCTTTTGGATATCAAGACTTTTTTGAAGCATTCTCCTCAAATCTCCATCTGTGATAATGCCTACCAAATCACCTGAACCATCGATTACGGAAGTTGCGCCGAGTCTTTTCCCAGAAATTTCCAAAATCACCTCAGCCAGTCCTGATTCTTCATTGACTTTTGGCAACTGATCTTTGGTTAATAAATCACTCACCTTCAAATATAGTTGTTTTCCTAAAGATCCACCTGGGTGATATTTAGCAAAATCATCTGAAGTAAATCCACGGGCCTCCAAAAGACATACCGCCAAAGCATCCCCTATTGCAAGATGCGCTGTAGTACTGGTCGTCGGAGCCAAATTATGTGGACATGCTTCTTCTGAAATTGTTGCATTTAGCACATAAGTGGCATGTTCTGCCAGATAACTGTCGGTATTACTCACCAAAGCAACTAGCAAGGAGCCCGAATTTTTGAGTAGAGGAACTAAAACTTTTATCTCTGGAGTATTCCCACTTTTTGAAATGCATAAAACCACATCGTCTTCCTGGATCATCCCTAGGTCTCCATGAATGGCATCTGCTGCATGCATAAAGATCGCTGGAGTACCAGTAGAATTAAGAGTAGCGACAATTTTTTGTGCTATTATGGCACTTTTCCCTACTCCAGTGATGACCACTCTCCCCTTGGAATTTAAAACATGCTCCACACAGGCCACAAAATCACCGTCTAAATAGTCGATCAATTTTAATATCGCATTTGCCTCATTTTGAAGTACGCGAGTCGCTGTATTTCTAATATTTTTAGCTAAATTCAATTTTACCTATGTTTATCAGTAGTTTTGTTACAAAGGTATAAAAGTAATTAATCATTCCTGTTTACAGGCTTCGAGCACCCATTTAAAGTACCTGTTCAAGTGGAAGAAAAAGTAAAAGAAGACCTAAAAAAAATATTTGGATTCAGCCAGTTCCGAGGGAACCAAGAGCCGATCGTGGACAATTTGCTAGGGCATAGAAACACTTTTGTGATTATGCCTACAGGAGCGGGAAAGTCGCTCTGCTATCAATTACCCGCAGTCGTGTCTAATGGCACAGCCATCGTTATCTCCCCTTTGATAGCGTTGATGAAAAACCAAGTAGATCAATTAAAAGCAATTGGAATCAATGCCCATTTCTTGAACTCGACCCTTAACAAATCGGAGTCCACGAAAGTCAAGAATGAAGTATTGAGCAAAAAGACCAAGCTTTTATATGTTGCACCGGAATCTTTAACGAAAGAGGAGAACATTGCTTTCCTAAAATCAGCCGAACTCAGTTTTGTAGCTATTGATGAGGCGCATTGTATTTCCGAATGGGGACATGATTTTCGGCCGGAATATCGAAAAATCAAAACGATTGTTGCTCAGATAGCTCCTAACCTTCCTATCATCGCATTGACTGCCACTGCCACTCCAAAAGTGCAACAAGACATTCAACGCAATCTTCAAATGGAGGAAGCTGATTTGTTTAAATCATCATTTAACCGAACCAATCTCTTTTATGAGGTTCGGCCTAAGATGAAAAATGAATCCAAAAAGCAGCTCATCAAGTTTATAAAAAACCATAAAGGGAAGTCTGGTATTATTTATTGCCTGAGTAGAAAAAAAGTGGAAGAAATCGCTCAACTACTCCAAGTCAATCAAATTAATGCTGCTCCATATCATGCAGGATTAGATTCTGCCATACGTATCAAAAATCAAGACGATTTTCTTAATGAGGAACTGGATGTCATTGTGGCCACCATTGCCTTTGGAATGGGAATCGACAAGCCGGATGTGCGGTATGTTATTCACTACGATGTACCTAAATCTTTGGAAGGCTATTATCAGGAAACTGGTCGTGCTGGAAGAGATGGATTAGAAGGCCACTGCCTGATGTTCTATAGATATGAGGACATAGTCAAACTGGAGAAATTCAATAAAGACAAGCCCGTCACTGAAAGAGAAAATGCCAGAGTATTGCTTCATGAAATGGCAGCTTATGCAGAAACTGGCGTTTGTAGAAGGAAGTTTATCCTCAACTACTTTGGAGAAACTTTTGAAAAAGACTGTGGCTATTGCGACAATTGTAAAAAGGATCGAGAGATTTTTGAAGGGATGGAATACGTCCTCACCGCAATGGAAGCAGTTCAACAGACCAATGAACGATTTGGGATTGAGCATTTAGTCAAAGTCATCATTGGAGAGACCAACGACTACGTTTCCAGCTATAAGCACGATAAAATTGAGGCTTTTGGTAAAGGGAACCATGTTCCTGAAAAATATTGGACAGCTATCATAAGACAAGCTATGATTGCTGACCTACTGGAAAAAGACATAGAAAATTATGGAGTTTTAAAAATCACACCTAGAGGTAAAGCCTTTATGGATGCGCCCCACTCCATCAATTTATATAAAGACCATGACTACGAAAACGAAACTGACACTGACGGGCCGGAAGTAGTAGAAAGAACGGGTGTAGCCTACGATGAAAACCTTTTTGAACTGCTTAAAGCAGAACGCAAAAAAGTGGCTCGATCTAAAGGTTTACCCCCTTATGTTATCTTTCAAGATCCCTCATTGGAGGAAATGGCAACTGTTTATCCTACTTCTAGAGAAGAACTGGCACAAATCAACGGTGTTGGTATGGGAAAAGTCGCTAAATTTGGATCGTCGTTCTTAAAGATCATTTCTAACTATGTAGAAGAAAATGAAATTGAGACTGCATCAGATGTGGTGGTAAAGACTGCCGGATCAAGATCCAAGCTCAAAATCACGATCATTCAACAAATTGATAGAAAAATTGATCTGGATGAAATCGCCGACAACCTGAATGTCAGTATGGGTGAATTACTGCAGGAAATCGAGCAGATCATCTATAGCGGCACTAAATTAAATATCGATTACTACATCGAAAATATCATGGATGAAGACAGGGAAGACCTGCTCCATGATTATTTCATGAGTGCAGAAACCGATCGTATTAAAGAGGCACTGGAGGAATTAGAAGACGAGGATTTTGCAGAAGATGAATTGCGGGTCTATCGGATTAAATTCATTTCCGAACATGCCAACTAACAAGATTTGAATCAATGAACATACTCTTATTAGGCAGTGGAGGCAGAGAGCATGCCTTTGCCTGGAAAATTGTACAAAGTCCTAAATGCTCACAACTATTCGTTGCGCCTGGAAATGCAGGTACAGCAGAAATAGCTAAAAACATCTCTCTTTCCATCACTGATTTTGATGGAATTAAATCATTCATTCTAGAAAATGCAGTTGATCTTGTGGTCGTAGGACCAGAAGAGCCTTTGGTCAAAGGATTAGTAGATTACCTGGCTGCACAAAATGAGACTGCCAAAATTCCTGTAGTCGGTCCTTCGCAATTAGGAGCAACTCTGGAAGGAAGTAAGGATTTCTCGAAGCGCTTTATGCAGAGAAATAACGTCCCTACTGCAGCCTATGAAACTTTTACAGCTGATCAAATTGACGCAGGTCTTGCCTATTTGGAGACCCAAAACCTTCCCATCGTTCTTAAAGCAGATGGTTTGGCAGCGGGTAAAGGCGTATTGATTTGCCAGACTTTAGAAGAAGCAAAAGCCTCTTTTAAGGAAATGCTTTTGGAACAAAAATTTGGAGACGCTTCTTCCAAAGTAGTTGTGGAAGAGTTTCTTTATGGAATTGAGCTATCTGTTTTTGTTGCTACCGATGGAAAAAGTTATAAAATCCTTCCAGAGGCAAAGGATTACAAACGCATAGGTGAAGGTGATACTGGATTAAACACAGGAGGCATGGGAGCGGTAACACCGGTGGTTTTTGCAGATGAAGCTTTCATGAAAAAAGTTGAGGATCTTGTAGTAAAACCAACAGTCGATGGCCTCGCTAAAGAAAACATTCCCTATAAAGGATTTCTTTTCATAGGCTTGATGAATAACAATGGTGAACCTTACGTGATTGAGTACAATGTACGAATGGGTGACCCAGAAACAGAAGCCGTATTACCGAGGATTACCAGTGATTTCGTAGACTTATTAAATGGTATTGGAACGGGCACCTTGGATACTTATGAAATTGAGATTTCATCACAATATGCCACTACGGTAGTTATGGTCAGCGGCGGCTATCCAGGATCTTATGAAAAAGGCTTCCCAATCTCTATTCCGGAAAGCACCAAAGGAACTGTCGTTTTTCATGCAGGAACAGCAAGAAATGATAAAGGCGAAATAGTCAACCAAGGGGGACGTGTTTTGGCAATTACCGGCATGGGAGAAAGTCTAGAGGAGGCCTTAAAAAATGCTTTTGATACAGTGGAAAACATTCATTGGGATAAAGCATATTACAGAAAAGATATCGGACAGGATATCTTAAAACTGATTTAGTAAACCCAAACTTCCCAGGGCATTTAGCCCTGTAAATATATACTTATGAGTGGATGTACGACTTGCTCAACTACTTCTGGTGGTGGCGGATGTCAAAATAACGGCAGCTGTGGTACGAGCGATTGCAATAAAATGAATTCCTTCGACTGGTTAAGTCATATGGGAATTCCGGAGGTAGATACCTTTGATATAGTAGAGATTAAGTTTAAAGGAGGTCGAAAAGAATACTACAGAAATGTAGACTATCTTCCATTGACGACAGGTGATCCTGTGGTCGTAGATGTTCCTAATGGACATCATATTGGCTACGTATCTCTTCAGGGAGAACTCGTTCGATTGCAAATGCAAAAGCGGAAAATCAAAGATGACGATGAGATCCTCCGCATTTATAGAATTGCGACCGAAAAAGACCTTGAGAAATGGGCGGACGCCAAAAACCGCGAAATCCCCAGCCTTTACCGCTGCAAGCAAATTGTAGAGGAGCTGGGATTAAAAATGAAAATGTCTGACATAGAATTTCAGGCAGATAATTCCAAAGCAACTTTTTACTATTCTGCTGATGAACGTGTAGATTTCCGTGAACTTATCAAAGTTCTGGCTTCTGAGTTCAGAATCCGCGTTGAAATGCGTCAGATAAGCCTAAGACAGGAAGCAGGAAGAATCGGTGGTTTGGGAATCTGTGGACGAGAACTTTGTTGCTCTACTTGGCTAGTGGATTTTAAAAATGTCAGCACCTCTGCTGCCAGATACCAAAATCTATCATTAAATCCAGGAAAACTTTCTGGCCAATGTGGGAGATTGAAGTGCTGCCTAAACTATGAACTGGACACGTACATGGATGCCATCAAGGATATCCCTCAAATCGACCGTCCATTGCAGACAGAAGCTGGCCCCGCAAAACTTCAAAAAACCGACATCTTCAGAAAAATGATGTGGTTTAGCTACAATAACGAAAATGATTGGCATAACATCACTTGTGAGCGTGTCAATGAGATATTGGAGTGGAACAACAAGGGTAAAAAAGTCTTTAATCTTCAGGTCAATGAGGCTTCAGATATTGAAGATTTAGCTGCAAAATCTACCAGAGAACTAGAACTTTTGGATCAGAAATTTGCTACACCGAATAAGAAGAGAAGAAAGTCCAGAAAGAAACCAAGAAATAAACAAGGAGATCAACCTCAGGGGAATAATTCCGACAATCCTCAAGCTAAAACAAGCAACCAAAAAGGACCAAATTCCCCTCAAAGAGAGCAAAACCCATCTGGAGACCCGAAAAGAAGAAAAAATAGAAATAGGAAAAAGCCTAGAAACCCACAGGGAGAACAGCCTCAGGCACAAGGAACTAACCCTCCAAAAAAACAAAGAGGTCCAAGGCAAAACCCCAACCCAAAGAAAAACGAGGGTAAGCAAGGTAAGCCACCTGTAGAGGGCAAATCAAATCCAAAACCGAAGGAAGGTGGAAAACCGGGAGGTAAGAGAAAATTCCCACCAAGAAAGAATCAAGGCCCCAATCAAAATCCACCAAAAAATGATTAAACGTTTTTCTTGGTTGATCCTTTTAGCAATGATGGTTTTTGCATCCTGTACTGAGGATCGGGTATTTGAAGAATTTAAGCCTATTTCAAATAAGAGTTGGGGAATAGCCGACAGCTTAAACTTCAACTTGACTGAGGTAGAGGAGCTTACCAATCAAAGCCTAATTGCTTTTAGATTTAATGAAGAATATGCCTATTCGAATTGCTACGTGCGGTTAATTAGTAGAGATTCATTGGGTGTAATTCTAGACAATCAATTAGTCAATGTTCCTTTGTTTGATTCCAAAACAGGAGAACCCATGGGCGATGGTTTTGGTAGTAGCTACACCTATTACGACTCACTCCCATTCCAGTTAAATCCTAAAACGAAAAAGGTCACGTTACTTCAGTACATGAGAGAAAATGAATTAACAGGAATTGAGGCCGTAGGTTTGAAAATCCTTAAGTAAGCAGATTTGTACTCAACTTTGAATGTTGCGTAAGTTGGAAATAAAAAAACCGTTGAAATTTAATTTCAACGGTTTTCATTTTTTATAGAAATTCAAGCGATAAATAAGCTTATCTCATTTTCTTATAAGCATTGATCAATCCATTGGTAGATCCATCATGTTTTGTGATTTCTTCTGGGCCATGCAGCTCTGGTAAGATTCCCTTGGCAAGTACTTTTCCAAGCTCCACTCCCCACTGGTCAAAACTGAATATATCCCAAATCACACCCTGAACAAATATTTTATGCTCGTACATGGCAATCAAGGAACCTAAGGTGTAGGGTGTAATCTCTTTTACCAAGATGGAATTTGTAGGTCTATTTCCTTCAAAAACTCTATGAGGTGCAATCTTCTCAATTTGTTCATCAGACATCCCCGCAGCTTTCATCTCAGTTTTCACTTCATCCAAAGATTTTCCTTTCATCAAAGCTTCTGTTTGAGCAAAGAAATTGGATAACAATTTAGTATGGTGATCTCCAATCGGATTATGCGAGATAGCCGGAGCAATAAAATCACAAGGAATCAAATGGGTGCCTTGGTGGATCAACTGATAGAAAGCATGCTGCCCATTGGTACCTGGCTCTCCCCAAATAATTGGGCCTGTGGTGTAATTTACTTTTTCACCAGAGCGACTGACGTACTTACCATTACTTTCCATATTCCCCTGTTGGAAATAAGCAGCAAATCGATGCATATACTGATCATAAGGAAGTATTGCCTCCGAGCTTGCTCCAAGGAAGTTGGTATTCCATAAGCCGATCAATGCCAATAGTACTGGAATATTCCTATTAAATTGAGAATGGCGGAAGTGATTATCCATGGCATGAGCACCTTTCAACAACTGATCAAAATTATCGAAACCTATGGTACAAGCTATAGGCAAACCAATAGCGGACCATAAAGAATATCTTCCTCCTACCCAGTCCCAGAACTCAAACATATTGGCCGTATCAATCCCAAACTCCCCTACTGCCTTAGCATTGGTAGAAAGTGCCACAAAATGCTTGGCAACATCCGTATCTTGATGGGCATGCTCTAAAAACCAATCTCTAGCAGTATGTGCATTGGTCATGGTTTCCTGAGTCGTGAAGGTCTTAGAAGCGATAAAGAAAAGCGTAGTTTCTGGATCTACTTTCTTTAATGTCTCTGCGATATGAGTCCCATCCACATTGGAGACAAAATAACATTCAATCTCAGGATGCTTGTAGGGTTTCAAAGCCTCAGTGACCATCACTGGACCGAGATCCGAACCACCAATCCCGATATTCACCAATGATTTAATAGGTTTACCCGTAAAACCTAACCATTCTCCATTTTGGATTTTATCGGCAAAAGTCTTCATTTGACCTAATACCCTATTGACATCCTCAATCACATTTTTCCCATCCACAGTAACTGTGTGATCGGACTTATTTCTTAAAGCCGTATGCAAAACAGCTCTTCCTTCGGTCTGGTTAATTGCCTCGCCCTTAAACATATCCTCAATGGCGATATGCAATTCAGTCTCTCTAGCTAAATCACAAAGAGCCTTTAAAATGGCATCGTTTACTCTATTTTTGGAGTAATCCACTAAAATGTCATCCAGCTGTATGCTATACCTCTCAAATCGTTCTCTTTCTTCAAAAAGGGATGAAATCTGAAGATTTTTATATTCTTTGGCAAGATCTTGAAGTCTTCCCCATGCTGGTGTTGTGGTAGGATTTATCGAATTCATGTTAGGTTAAAATATAGGTATGAGCAACAAAATTAAGACTTATCTTGAGGGATAAAAGAGATTTTGTCCAAAGGAAGTTTTCATCCTTGATGAGACAATAATTACCTCATCTTTTTTATAGGTTTTTGGGCATCAAAAAACTCTTTTTGGGAAACTATCTTTTGAAAGTGTATCTAAAATTCAATACTTTAATGAAATACAGCAGCTGTAATCAATGAATTTCCTGAGATTTATTAAAATCTTTTTTCTATTTGTTATCCCCAACATCTTGTTAAAAGCCCAAGGCTTTGAGGCAACTCCATTAAACAAGCATTTTTTTGAAGCCGACCCAAAATTTCCCCAATCCATCCAGTACAATGAAATCAAAAGTATCAATGAGGATGGTAGCACATTTTCGCAGATCACAGACCCCAAAAATCACGTCATTAAAACTATTCAGACCATAACCCACCCGCAAAGCGGTAGATTTGAGGAAGTGATAGATGTTTTTGATGAAAAAGGGAATCTTATCAGAAGAAGCGAGGAAATGGAAGGCAGTGGCAAAAGGCTCACCTATTATTATGAAAATGGCATCCAAGTCGCGCATGTGATCGATAAGGGAAATGATCATTTTGAGATTTGGAGAAAGTCCAGTTCCAATCAGTATAAATCCAAGAGAAATGACTTCAAACCTGCCCTATTTCCCAATGATCGGGAATGGAAAAAATTTGTAATGGGTGAAAGAAAATTCCTTTCTGAAGCTCAAAAAAAAGGATTGGAAGGAACAGTGGTCCTGGCGTTTTTAATTGATGAAAATGGCCAGAGGACTAAAGTTGAAGTGGCGAACCCTTATCAAACCCCCGATATTTTGAGAGAGGAAGCCCTCAGAATTGGCAATCTATTTAAGGGCAACTATTCACCAGCCATTAATTTCAATGGTGAAACCATCGAATCCTGGCTCTATTTACCTGTGGGATTCTATTTTTATTAAGAATCAACTATTATTTTTTAGAGCATTTATTAATTTCAAATAAATTTAGTTGAAAGAAGAAAATGCCCGTAAGAATTTCATTTATCACCTTACTTTTTATTTGCCTTTATAGTATTTCTCTTAATGCCCAAGAAAGGGTAATCATCAAATTAGACGGAGGAATGAAGCCAATTCTTAATGAGAGCTTTGGTACACACAAATACAATCAGATAATAACGACCGGAAAAGACAGCTCATCCATTTCTAAGATTTACGATCTTAATAACCGTCTATTTAGCCAGACCAAAGAGAAATACAACGAGGAGTTGGGATATAATGAAGCGATCATTTCCAAGTATGACACGCTGCAGAACTTGATTTCAAGTGAAATTAAAAATGTGGATAATGGAAGTTTTGTAAGGTTTTTTTTGGAAGGAGAAGTTGTTGTTTCTCGTTTGGAATATATGGCAGGAGGTTCGTATTCCTTTTACTTGGGTGACGAAGAGTCACCTATACTTCAAAGTGAGAAAAACCCGATGGTACTCCAAACAAATTATGAAATGAGAGACTATAATTCATTTCTAGCTCAAAACTTAAGGTATCCTCAGCAAGCAAGATATCGGAAAGAAATGGGCACTGTATTGCTTAAGCTAGACATCAATGAAGAAGGGGAAGTTTCAGAGATATCTTGTCTTAATAAGGACGAACTTTACAAACCATTAATAAATGAAGCTATAAGAGTTATGAAAGCTTTTAATCCAAGTTTCATTGCGCCTATTGACATCTATGGAAATAAAACAACTTCCTTGGTAAGAGTCCTAATTCGATTCAAACTTAGCTAAACCAACAAAACCCGCCATTTCTGACGGGTTTTATTGGTTTTTAAGAGTAAATGGTAAATCAATCCTTTAAGAAATTCCTCAATACATAGTTCAAAATACCTCCATGCTTGTAATAGGCGATTTCTACATCGGAGTCCAATCTTGACTTCACCTTGAAATCAATCTCTTTTCCATCCTTATCCACTGCTTTTGCATCGAATAGCTGACCTGGCTTTAACCCATTTTCAATTCCCAAAATCGTAAAGCTTTCCAATCCAGTCAAACCTAAACTATCTGCGCTTTCTCCGGCAACAAACTGCAATGGTAAAACTCCCATTCCCACCAAATTACTTCTGTGGATTCGCTCATAACTTTCAGCAATCACAGCTTTTATTCCAAGTAAATTAGTTCCTTTGGCTGCCCAATCTCTGGAAGAACCTGAACCATATTCTTTACCCGCCAAGACTATCAATGGGGTATTGGCCGCTTGATATTTCTCAGAAGCCTCGAAGACAGACATTTCCTCATCCTCAGGAATATATTTGGTAAAACCACCTTCCTGAATTGCCAGTTGATTTTTGATTCTGACATTGGCAAAAGTACCTCGAACCATCACCTCATCATTTCCTCTTCTGGAGCCATAAGAATTGAAATCCGGACGCTGTACACCTCGTCCTACTAAATATTTTCCAGCAGGTGTGTCGGTTTTGAATGAGCCCGCTGGTGAGATATGATCTGTGGTAATAGAATCACCTAATTTCAAGAGAACTCTAGCTTGCCTGATATCTTTTGGCTCTTCGATGTCCATTGAAATCCCCTTAAAAAACGGAGCTTCTTTAATATAGGTACTGGCATCATCCCAAGGGTAAATAGCTCCTTTTCCTGATTCCAAATTCTGCCAGATTTCATTTCCTTCAAAGATTTCGCCGTAATTTTTCTTATAATCATCCGGAGTCAATACCTGTCTAGAGATCTCATCAATCTCCGCAGTACTTGGCCAGATATCTTTTAAGTAAACGGGTTCCTGATTAGGATCATAACCCAAGGGTTCGTTGTATAAATCGACGTCAACCCTTCCTGCCAAAGCATAGACGACCACTAGCATGGGGGACATTAAGTAATTCATTTTCACCTGTGGGTGAACTCTCGCTTCGAAGTTTCTATTTCCAGATAGCACGGATGCAACGACCAAATCATTTTCCTCTACTGCCTTGGCAATATGAGGTGGAAGAGGCCCTGAGTTACCTATGCAGGAAGTACAGCCATAGCCAACAGTATGAAACTTCAGTGCTTCTAATTCATCCAACAAACCTGCTTTCTCCAGATAATCGGTCACTACTTTGGATCCGGGAGCCAGAGAGGTCTTTACCCAAGGTTTTACATCCAAACCCTTTTCAATCGCCTTTCTAGCAACCAAACCTGCTCCAAGCATCACTGCTGGGTTAGAGGTATTAGTACAGGAGGTAATTGCAGCTATGACTATAGAACCATCATGAAGCTTGAATTTTTCATAGTTTAAATCAACCGTTACAGATTTCAAACCATTTTTCACCTCAGTTTTATAAGCCACATCTTGTGGGGAATCTTTTGCATCATTTGCGGATTGTCCTCCACCTTCTGCCAACATTCTCCCTACCTCACGGCGGTCCATTGGAATGTAATCTCTACCATGTACAGACTTCAGCAACTCTTCAAATTTTGGTTTGAAGTTCCTTACCAAGATTTTGTCTTGTGGCCTTTTTGGTCCAGAAACAGTGGCTTCAACAGTTCCTAGATCCAGCTCAACCAAGGAGGAATATTGGATCAATTCCTCTTCTTGCCTCCACAACATATTGGCTTTACAATAATCTTCTACCAATTGAATTTGCTCCTTACTTCGATTGGTTTTACCCATGTAATCCAAGGTGCGATCATCAATTGGGAAATAGGAAACCGTACAACCAAACTCAGGTGACATATTAGAAATTGTCGCTCGATCCGGCACGGTCAAATGATCCAGTCCAGGACCGAAAACTTCTACAAACTTCCCTACTACCCCATGATTTCTCAGCAATTCAGTAATAGTTAAAACCATATCCGTTGCTGTGGTACCAGCTGGTAATTTTCCAGTCAATTTAAGGCCTACTACTTCTGGCATTATGAAAAATATTGGCTGTCCCAAAAGCGCTGCTTCTGCTTCGATCCCTCCTACTCCCCAGCCCACTACGCCAATTCCATTGACCATTGGGGTGTGAGAATCTGTTCCTACCAATGTATCAGGAAAGACCTTACCGTCTCGTAAAATCACGCCCTGCGCCAAGTATTCGAGGTTTACCTGATGACAAATCCCCATTCCCGGAGGAACGACAGAAAAATTATCAAAGGATTTTTGCGCCCATTTTAAAAATTGATATCGTTCTGAATTCCGCTCATATTCCACTTCCACGTTTCTTTGGTAACTGTAATTGGTACCAAAATAATCCACCTGAACAGAGTGGTCAATCACTAAATCCACCGGAATCAAAGGATTGATTTGCTCTGGATTTTTTCCTTTTCTTTGAGCTTCCGAACGTAAAGAAGCAATGTCCACTACCGCAGGGACTCCTGTAAAATCCTGCATCAAAACCCTGGCAGGTTTATAGGGAATATCTGCGTCTGATGGCTCAGGTTTCCAATTTAAAATAGTCTTCAAGTGTTCCTCAGTAATGGAAAAATTATCATAATTCCTGAGGGCGTTTTCTAATAAAATCCGAATAGAAAAAGGCAACTTTTTAATATCGTGTCCGGCATTTTGAAGCTTTTCTAGACTCCAAAAATCATAATTACCTGATTCGGTTTTTAAACTTGATTTGATTTGGTATGGGTCTTGGTTCATGATAAAAGTTATTTCGTTAAAATGAGAAGCTTTCGAAGTAATAACCAAAATACAAAAGATAGAATTCCTTAAATAGCTTCTATTTGCGCATTGTTTAATTTGGTTTCTTAACTTCCTACTTCTTTATACTGAGCTAATAAAGCCAAAGCCCATGCCTGTTTTAATTTTGAGGTTCGCAAGTGCCTTTCTAATCATCGCTACACTCATTCCTTTCATCAAATGGGATTATTGGTGGATAAGAATTTTTGATTACCCGCAACTACAGAAATTAGTTCTTATAGTTATTTGTATCACCGCATGGCTTGCCTTGCCTTTGGAAATCCAGAATTCTGAAAAATGGACATGGTTATTTCTACTCCTTTTAGCAGCAGTTCACCTTTTTCAACAAGTAAAGACTTTTAGTCCTATCGGAAAGAAAATGATCGAAACTGTCCCATTTGATCAAGAAAATGGGATTCATCTGATGGTCAGTAACGTGTATCAGTTTAATAAAAGCTATGACAAGCTGGTGGATTTAGTGCTTAAAACGAGTCCAGACTTAGTTTTTTTGGTAGAAACTGATCAAAAATGGAAAGATGGAATCAGTAAAATTGAAGAAGAATATGAAAACAAAATCCTCATCCCTCTTGATAATACATATGGAATGCTTTTATACACTCGATTGGAAATTGTTTCTCAAAAAATTGAATACCTGATTGACGATGAAATCCCTTCGATTGAATTAGAACTCAAATTAAAAAGTGGCAAAATCATCACGGTTTATGCCATTCACCCAACCCCACCTGTTCCAAATGAAAACCCAAAAAGTACAGAACGGGATGCCGAAATTTTGATTGTAGGCAAGAAAGCAAAAGCAAATAAAAACCCTTCTTTGGTAATAGGAGACCTCAATGATGTGGCATGGAGTTATACGACGGAATTGTTTTTAAAAGTCTCTGAAATGTCTGACCCAAGAAGAGGTAGAGGTCTTTTCAGTACTTATAACGCTAAAATCCCTTTGTTTAGATGGCCTTTGGATCATGTATTCCTTAGCAAGCAATTTGGTTTGACCGAATTAAAAGTAATGCCCTCCATCAATTCAGATCACTTCCCTATCAGTATGAAAGCGGTTATCACTTCTCAGAATACAACTGAATCCCTCGATGTGGATGGAGAGGATAAGAAAGAAGCAAACGAGAAAATCAAGAACGGATTGTTGGGAATTTAAAAGGCATAAAAAAAACCCATTTTCATGGGTTTTAATTTTAGTTATTTTCTTTCGCTGCTTCCTCAGCTTTCGCTTTTCTCTTAAATCCTTTTTTGAAAGGCCAGGTGTATTCCAAAGCTTCCAATCCGCGATTTAAGTTATAGGTAGCAGAATCAGTATTGATCATCGTTTGCTTTAAGTTATTCGCAAACTCCTCATCATTGAGCAAAACACCAATAGAATTATCCTGAGAGTTGAATTTATCAGTAATAACTTTAAGCTCTTCTGTCATCTGTTCTGAGTTTTCAGCAGCAGCTTTCAAACTTCCCATGGCATCTCTGATCTCTACAGCCATGGTAGTATCTGTCACTAAATCGTTGAAGAGATTGCCTTCTTTATTTAGCTTCTGAGTGAAGGTATTCATCTCAGCGAGCATTCTGTTGCTATTTTCTGAAGTCTGCTTCAAGTTGGCCACGATAATTTTGAAATTATCTGACAAGGTAGAATCTGTTAGCACTGCTCCTACTATGCCTTCACCATTTGCAAGCTTGCCAATCAAATCCTTTAGATCATTGGTGATTTCCACCAAATTCTCATTATTCACTTGAAGTGTTTCCATCATTTGATCTGTATCCAATGGCATCACGGATTCTAATCTGTCTCCATCTTCTACAGGGGGTGCCATGGTGGTACCTCCATAAATCACAATGATTTTATTACCGATAAGACCATCAGAACTGATGGTAGCTTTAGAATCCTTGCGGATAAACTCCACTACCTCTTCCTCAACATTCATTTCTATCTCTACTTGAGAATCTCCATAAAAGTTGATTTTTCTAACTGTACCAATTTTCACACCTGAAAACCATACATTATTTCCGGCCTGCAATCCTCCAATGTCATCAAAGACAGCTTTTAAATGGATGGCCTTCACAAACTTCTTTTGCTGGCCTCCCAAAGTCAACACTCCGGCTACCAAGATGGCGATTCCTACAAATACAAAAATGCCAACTATTACATTGCGTTTATTTTCAGCTTTCATGAATCAATGAAATTATAATCGTAAAATGATTTAACTCTTCTATCGTCTGCATGTGCAAAAACCTCATCGAAACTTCCGACGGATTTAAATTGACCGTCAAGCAATACTGCCTGCCGATCCCCGGTTACTTTGGCACATGTCAAGTCATGGGTAATGACTATAGATGAGGTGTTATATTGTTCTCGTACCTGATTGATCAGGTTGTTGATATCCATACAAGTGATTGGGTCCAAACCTGCAGTAGGTTCATCGTATAGCATGATCTCTGGATTTAAGATCAAAGTACGCGCCACTCCAATTCTTTTTTTCTGACCACCCGAAAGTTCGGATGGCATCTGGTTGATTGACTGAGGTAATCCCACACTGTCAAGCAACTCCTCTATTTTCTTCGTGATTTCACCACGAGTAAGGTTTTTGACATTCCTTACCAATGGAAACTCCATATTTTCTCTGACAGTCATACTATCGTAGAGCGCAGAGTTTTGAAATGAAAAACCAATTTTTAGACGAAGATCGTTTAATGCTTTGGTTTTTAATTCAGAAACTTCCTTTCCTAAAACTCGCATAGTCCCTTCATCTTGCTTCAGGAGTCCAACCATGATTTTGATTAAAACAGACTTTCCTGAGCCAGATTTTCCCAAAACCACCAGGTTTTCTCCCTTAAAAAGATCAAGATCCACTCCTTTAAGTACATCCAAATCCCCAAAAGACTTCATTAAACCGCGTATTTCAACAACTTTTTCTTCCATGGTTTACATCATTCTTATTGCGTTGACAATTTGAAGCACCAATAACTCTTCAATAAATATCAGGAACATGGCCATAACTACAGCTGAATTAGCAGCTCTACCCACACCTTCTGTTCCTTTGGAGGAATTATATCCCTTGTAGCAACCTACAATCCCTATCGTAAATCCGAATAACAGGGATTTGAGAACTGAGGAAGTAATGTCTAAGAAGCTAATTGATTCAAAAACCTGAACAAAAAAGGTCGTCATACTCACCATCTCATTGGCATTGACACTCAGGAAGGAGCCCATTAAGGCTACAAAATCAGTGTACATCACCAATATGGGTATCATAAAGGTCGTTGCTAATACTCGGGTTACTACCAAAAACTTAAATGGATTGGTTGCCGAAACCTCCATGGCATCTATTTGCTCGGTCACTTTCATAGAACCAATCTCTGCACCAATGCTTGATCCCATCTTACCAGCGGCTATCAATGCCGTAACCAATGGGCCCATTGCTCTAACAACGGCAATAGAAATCAAGGAAGGCAACCAAGAGGTAGCTCCAAACTCAGATAAAGATGGGCGAGATTGATTCGTAAATACAATCCCAACAATGAATCCAGTAAGGGAAATTAAAGGAAGAGATTCTACACCGATGCGATAACATTGGTGAAACACTTCTTTTAATTCATACGGGGGGATAAATACTTCTTTAAAGAATCGTCGCACAAAATTCCAGGCACTGGCTAGTCCTGAAAAAAATTTATCTGTTTTTTTAGTAATAAAGGGCTTTCTGTCTTCTCCAGCCATAAGTCAATTTAATCGCTTGAAATTAAATAAAAATCTCCAAAGGCTTCCCAGATATTCTGGGAAAGGGAATATTAATGTATTGAAATGGCAATTTCTTTTGTTTCCTCAGATGATCCCCAAAATTGACAATCAATTTCCACTGAACCTAAGTAAAACTTTACTTTCTTAAAAAGGTTCCTTTTTAAATATATCGATTGTAAAATACGAATATGAATTGACTCCAAGGAGATGCCGAGAATAAGATAGTAGCAAAGATGAATCCAAGCTCAAAAAAACAAATTAATTGAAGAAGGAATCACTTCTCTTTGACGAGTATTTCAGGTTACGATTTGACTTATTATTTCTTCAATATGGCTAGCCGAAATAGGCTTCTCAAGAAGTCGGATTACCTGTGGATATTCTTCTTTTTTTTGAAGTTCAAATGGGCTGATATTTCCCGTCAAAATCACCAAAGGAGTTTCGGTAATTTTTTGAATTTCTAAGAGCAATTCCCAACCCGATAATTCAGGAAAATTTAAATCCATTAAAATTAAATGAGCCTTATTTTCAGCAAGCCATTCCAGCGCATTTTGAGGTTCGTCGAAGGAAATGGTTTCAATGGTAGGATCCACCATCTGCATTCTCTTCTTTACAAGAATGTGCTGAATCCTGTCATCATCAATCGATACAACTTTCAAATTCGAGCCAACTGCCATAATTAAAAATATAATTTTATTAAAAATTCGAAAGACAAATATCTACAAATCTTTAACCAAATCCATCTTTTCTTTTTTTAACGTATTGATTCTAAGAATTTGAAATTCGAATAACGCCCAGAGAGCAATAAATTGGCATTGGGAAGGTATACGCATTATTTAGATTCACCTAAATTTATTAGGCTAAACTAATTACGACAAGACTAAATGACTCTTATTCAATTATAAATCAGCTATTTGAAATACTTTAATTAATTTATTGAATTAATATGATTTCTACCCTGATTTGTTGAATTGTACTACACATACTGTTCCAAAAAACAACATATAATAATACGCCTATCCCATCCATAATCCTTTGAAATTGAAATTATCAATAATAAAATTCACTAATTTGCCGGTGCAAAATTCAATTCCAAAATGGAGGAAAAAACAACAAAACGAAGTAGTCGAAACCAGTTTATCCGTAGCCTACTCTACCTTAAAGATAGGTTCGATTTACACGAAGGAAAGGAAGACGAACTTGCGACTATCGATTACATTAAGAAAAACGTGGAGTTCAAAGGAGCCAATCTTTGGATTCTAATTTTCGCGATTTTTGTGGCCTCCATCGGACTCAATGTTAACTCCACAGCAGTAGTAATTGGAGCCATGCTGATCTCCCCTTTGATGGGTCCAATCATGGGGATTGGAATGGCCGCAGGCATCAATGATTTTGAGCTTTTGAAACGCTCTCTTCGCAACTTAGGAGTGGCGGTTTTTATCGCCATTTTAACCTCAACAATTTACTTTAATTTCACACCTCTGGACGATGCTCAATCCGAACTTTTGGCCAGAACAGAACCTACGATATGGGATGTACTGATTGCCTTATTTGGAGGGCTTGCAGGAATCATTGCAGGTTCCCGAAAAGAGAAAAGTAATGCCATACCTGGGGTGGCAATTGCAACTGCTTTGATGCCTCCCCTATGCACTGCCGGATATGGATTAGCCACCTTAAATCTTTACTATTTTATCGGTGCTTTTTATTTATTTTTTATCAATTCAGTATTCATCAGTCTATCCACTTATCTGATTGTTCGCTTTATGAAATTCCCAAAAAGAGAATTTTTGGATCAGAAAAAAGAGAAACGTGTTCAAACCTATATCACCATTTTTACTATCATTACCATAGTACCTAGTGTTTACCTGGCCTATGGAATTGTCCTAAGATCTATTTGGGAAGAGCAAGCAAAAACCTTCGTGTCTCAGGAAATGATTTTCCCAAAAACTCAGGTTCTGAACACCAACTATACCTACTCTACTGAAGAAAAAATAATACAAGTAAACTTGATAGGTGATCAAGTAGGTCCGGAAACCATTTCAACTATCAGGGAAAAGGCAGTGAGTTTTGGTCTGGATAATACAGAAATCAAAATCAATCAAAATAACGCTGGAATAACCGACATGAATTTACTTCGATCGGATATTCTAAAAGATCTTTATGAAAGAAACGAACAGATCATACAGGACAAGGACATGAGAATTGCCCTGCTGGAAAGTGAAGTAGCTAATTATGGTGAAGTTCGATATTTAGGGAATGATATTGCTCAAGAAGCAAAAGTCAATCACCCAAAACTTCGTAAATTCACTTTAAATAATTCATTGATTACAGATCTGGAAAGTGAATCTACAGATACGCTTTTAGTGGCATTCGCGGAGTTTACAACAAAACCAAGCAAAGAGGAAACTGAAAAATTCACTCAATGGCTCAAGCTTAGAACCAAATCTGATACTGTTGCTTTAATCTTAAACTGATAACCCCTCCCGTTATGAAACGATTACTTGTAACCCTATTCTTCCTCTCAGGCTTATCTGTAGCTACTATGGCTCAATCAGAATACGATGAAAAACTAGCTAAGGAACTCGGAGCTGATCAATACGGAATGAAGAAGTACGTCATTGCCTTTCTTTACCGGGGAGATAAAGTAGCTGATTATTCAGATGAAGAGAGAAGTAAACTTCAGCAAGGCCATATGGCCAATATCAATAGGATGGCAGAAGATGGGAAGTTGGTCATGGCTGGACCATTTTTTGGAAATGAGGACTTAAGAGGCTTGTATATCTTCGATGTGCAATCGATCGAAGAAGCAAAATCCCTGACAGAGACTGACCCTTCTATCCAAGCGGGAGTTTTAAAAATGGATTTGAAAGAGTGGTATGGTTCCGCCGCCCTCATGCAAATGAACGAGCTTCACATGAAAGTTGCTAAGGAGATCATATAGAAAACCTTATTGTCTCAAAGTCAGATAGGGAAGAATTTCTATTAATTGAAAAAAATATAGAAATCAATACCAGATAGCATTATTTGAATGAATTATAAAGAAATCGGATAATTCTCCCACCTTTATAAAATACTTTTTAGTAGACCTGTTGCGAATTATTATTGGGATTCGTCTTCAGATTATATTTTATTATTTCACCAAAGCACCGCATCATGAAACCTCTCCACGCCGCGAAAAGCCTACTTTTCATGCTTTCTGTTTTGTTCCTTTCATCTTGTCATGACGAACACACATCTACCTACACCTACAGGACTTTGCAACCTGTATATTTAGAAATGAGTGATGTGAGGGCAAGAGTGATAACTTCTGAACCCGCTAGACCATTGGATAATACCGGTAAAATCTACATTTATGGAGATTACCTATTTATCAATGAACCTACTGAAGGAATTCATATCCTAGACAATTCCAATCCATCCAATCCTGTCAACTTAAGTTTTATTCCTATCGAAGGAAACGTGGATATGGCAGTTAATGGAGATATATTATACGCAGATAATTACGTTGATTTATTGGCTTTTGACATAAGCAAAATTGGTAATATCCAATTGATTAAAAGGGTGGAAGATGTGTTTTCGCATATGTATAACCACGCAACAGGGCAGATCACTACTTTTAAAGATACGGTTATCACTACTGAAAATCCTACTTGGCAAGTCGAGAGAGGATGGCTTATGGATATTAATGTAAGTTTTGCGGCAAATTTTTCAGCTGCTGCACAGAGTTATGGAACGGGAGGCTCCATGGCTAGATTCACCTTATCAAACGAACATTTATACGCTGTAGATGAATCCACCTTGCATGTGTTTGATGTGGAAAATGCTGCAGATCCCAAATTCGTAAAACCCATAGATTTAGGTTGGGGAATCGAAACCATTTTTCCTTTTGAAGACAAGCTATTTATAGGATCAAATAACGGAATGCATATTTATGATGCTAGCACACCAAACTCCCCTACTCGTATGGCAGTTTATGAGCACGTTCAGGCTTGTGATCCTGTAGTAGTCAATGAGGAGTTTGCTTTTGTTACACTAAGAAATGGAAACAATTGCCGTAATGGTGTAAATGAATTGCAGGTAATCGATATTAAAGATCTTTATAACCCTAAGCTTAAGAAAGCTTATACCATGCTTAATCCACACGGATTGGGTTTAGCGGGTGATTACCTTTTTGTGGCTGAAGGAACGCATGGCTTGAAAAGCTTTAATGTCAGCAACGTAATGGAAATTGATGACAACCAACTGGAGTTTTTAACCAAAGAAAAATCAGTGGATTTAATTCCAGGGCCAAATTCTTTGATAGTTATAGGACCCGATGGAGTATGTCAATTCGACTATAGTAATCCTTCAAAATTGCAAAAACTGAGTTGCATTCAAGTAAGCAACCCTGTAGGTGTGTATTGAATCAAATGACCTTAAAAGCTAAATTTCTTTCTTTCTGTTTCTTGATGCTTTGCGTGGAAAGCCTGGCTCAGAACTTAAAATATTTCGGACAAACGGAAATAGGTTTCTTGTATGGTCGAAGCGATGAGCTATGGGATGGAAATCATGAAAATCGAATAAATTTCACCCTCATGACTTTCAATGGGATTCAATTTACCGAAAATCATTCGATTGGTCTTACTACCGGGCTCGACCAATATGATGACATATCTATTATCCCCTTGGCTTTGGGATGGAGAAGTATTTTAGGTAAAGAAGGGAAAATAAAATATACCGGAGGATTAGATATAGGATCTGGCTTAACCTGGTTGGAGAAAAATGAAAGGAATGAGTGGAGCAAAACTTGGTATGAAGGAGGTTTTTTGGTCAGTCCTTCACTCGGAATAGGCCTACCTACCAAGGGTGGTAAAACAGCCTTTTCCTTCAGTATTGCATATAAAAGGCAGGTATTTTCTCGCTTTCATGGAATACTGTCAACCTTCGGAACGACAACTATTCCAAATGACCAGCTACCCCCTGAATACTCTTCCTTGACAGAAGACCAATTCCTATTTAGAAGTTTTGTGTTTCGTGCCGGCCTAATGTTTTAAATTAAACAGGCCGATCGATCACTTTACAAGGCTAAATCAAAGCAGTTACCTACCACAGATTTCCTTGTAGGGGCAATAGGCACACTTTTTCAAATCTTCGGTTTGATCAAAAGGTATATCTGGATTATATATATCCCCTAAAAGTGTCTTCAACCCAGTACTATATTCTTCCTCGTAATTCCTATAATCATCTACTTCAATTCCAGTTTTATACGGGATTTTCTCTTGTAGATAAGGATTGAAATCATCACTAAACATCTCCCTTAGATTAAAAATCGCAGGTTTGAGAGGAAGCTTATTGCTAGGGTTTGTAGCCTGGTAGATAAGCCCATAAAACATTGTCTGCATCGCAGCTTTGTTTCTTGATTTATGATCCCGATCAAAAAGTGAGGGCACATCAGGAAAGTTTTTATTGTCCTGACCCGATTTATAGTCTATCAGCCGTACAGAGCCCTGATGTTCATCCACGCGATCGATTATACCCTTCAGGGAAACTATCTGCTTCCCTTTTGAAGTTTCAATCTCTATTCCTGCCGTATACTTCTTTTCTTTCTCCAAAGAAATCAAGCGGAAAGGGGCAGAATCTTTATCTACTTTTAATATCTGATGTAGGTATTTCTGGAGAACATCTCGGGCTATCGCCATTTGTCCATTCAGCTTGGTATCAGTCTCATCCTCCAAATGATAGAATTGACGAATCGCTTTTTCAATCGCAGGGAATACCCAAGTTTTGCTTAAATCATCAAAATCGGATTTTTCCAAAAGCGTCCTACCCTTTCTTTTGGCAAAGTCCTGGTAAAGGATTTCCATGCTCAGGTGAGCCAGATTCCCAAAAACAGCAGCGTCGATCTCCTCATTCACTTCCTGCTTCTCTTGAATATTGGCTAAATATTGAAGATAAAACTTCAATCTACAGTCCAGAAACACGCTCAAGGCAGAAGGAGAAAATGAGGTTTGTGACCTTCCATGCTCATCAATCAGATACTTATCCAATAAACCCAAAACTTCATTATTCTTTTGGATAGTAATCTCTTCTGGAGATTTCTGATCTATGGGAATATAGATCACTTCTTCGGCTATTTCTCTTCCTAATTCTACCCCCATTTGCTGAATGTATCGGCTCTTTTCACCCGCTTTTCCTTGATCGGATGCAGTGGTATAAATCATATGTACCTCCTCAGCACTATGCAAAAGCCTATAAAAAGTATAGGCATAGATTGAATCATTTTGCTCCTGCACCGGCAAGCCAAACGCCTTTCGGATATTGAAAGGAATCATGGAGTTCAAACCTGCGGCCGGAGGAAAACTATCCTCATTCATGTTACAAATAATCACTCGCTTGAAGTCCAAATTACGTGATTCAAGTACCCCCATGATTTGTAATCCTTGAAGAGGCTCTCCTTCAAAAGGTAATTTCACCTCTCTAAAAATCTGGCGAAATAGCCTAATAAAAAACTCTCTATTGATACTTAGCGTATCCTGTCCAGCAAATATCTCACGCAATCTGGTCAATTGTTTAAAGCACTGATAGAGATAGGATCGCTGCAGGGGTTCCTCTTCCAATCTCTCGGCCAAAGCCTCCATTAATTCGGCCAAGTAGGGAAATAAAGATTGGTTATCTAATTTTTGAAAGATCATATGGTAGAGCTTTCCTCCCTTATGCAGCTTATCTGCTGAAACATGGATCTGGTTTAAAAGCTGCATTTCATCCATCAACTCCTCTGCAAAACCCGGTTGCTCGTTTTTTAAATAAATCGAACTCAAGAGATTTTTTACTGCTGTATGGTAAAATAATAACTTACCATCCTCTTCTTTGATAAATCGCTGCATTTCTAAAACTGCCTCCAAGAAGGAATAAACAGGAGCATTCTTGACTGGATACCCCATGGTCACGTTCACCTTATCAACTTGCTCTGGGAGGGTGTGCAAGACTGGGAAAAGCATTTGCTCATCAGGCAAAATCACAACTGTTTCTTCCCACCTTTCTCCAGCAGGAATTTTATCTAAAATTGAACCGACCAAATTTGCTTGATTGGTTTTCAAAGGAGTAGCATAGGTTTTAATACTTGCTTTCCTATCCTCAATATGGCTTGGAGTTTCCTTAGGAAAAGTAGGTCCAAACACCTTGTCTTTTTGATAGTCTCGAAAGAATAAACCCGCTTCCTGAACTCTATCTTCTAAATAATATGTATCTATATCCCAAAATATCTTGGCATCAAAATCGGTTAGGTAATGCTTAATTAAGACTTCTTCAGTACCTGTGAAGGCATTAAATCCAATAAAATAATGAGTCTTTTCTGGACGTGTTATCGTATCAAGAGATTCTACGACCTTTCTGTAAAGCATTCCAGAATAGGCTAATCCAGACACGGCAAGCGAAGCCTGAAAGCTAGTATAAAGTGGATTAAGCAATTGCCAAAATTTTAAAAACTTCTCCTGATGATCTCTATCCTGCCGTTCAAATGAGGACCAAAATTGCTTAATCAACTCAACTTGACTATCATTCAAAAAGCTTAAATCAGACTCTAATTCTTTGATTTCGGACAAGTGGTGGTACAATTTGCTGGCATTAGCCATAAACTGATCCACATCATTAAAATCTTTCAAGATCATTTCACCCCAGAAATAAAAACGATCAAAGGTTTCCGCATCAGGATTCAGTTCTTGATAAACTCGGAACAATTCAAAAATCAGAGTCAAATCATCAGCAGGTCTATTTCCAGCCAAATCATAGAAAATTTCTTCAATGGTCTTCACCTCCGGCATCCAAGTGGGCTCAGTAATTAAACTTCCGAGATGTTGGGTAAAAAACAATCCTGCTCGTCTGTTGGGCAAAACCACGGTAAGTTTTTGCAAATCCACTCCGGAATCAAGAATTTCTTTCGCTGTATTTCTTAAAAAACTATGCATGGATTTCTTCGATAATTCCGGTTTCTAAATAGCATATATAGCCTTTTACTGGCTTTTGAGATAGATTATTAACCAACTCCATATATTCTCTGACTTGATTGGCGTATCGACTATGAGCCTCTCCTGTCTTAAAATCCACAATGACTGCATCCGTATCATTCATAATGATCCTATCTGGCCTTTTCTGCTTACCTCCAGGAAGAAGAATACCTTGCTCAGCTAACAAGATCCCTCCAGTATCAAACCAGGAGGCAAAGAGGGAATTGTTGAATAGGGTTTCTAATTGCTTTTCGACGAGTTGTTTTTCCTCATCATTGAGTCTGCCATCAAAATAAAATGTCTGCAAATTCTGCAGCGCAGAGGACTTATTAGCGGATAACTCCAGAATCTCATGTACGATCAACCCAAACTTCTGCTTCTTTCGTTGCTCCATACCTTCCAATGAAAAGTCTACTGCATATTTCTTCAAGGTGAGCACCTCAGACCAATTCTTATAGGCCCAGCGAAGTTCCGGAGGTCTTTTTGGTTTTAGCTTTTTTACTTGATTAACAGGCCAATCCCCAAACTCAAAAACTTTTGACTCTTGGTCAAATTGAGAAGAGAAGCTAATTTCTCCATCAATATTTACCTGACTGTCCATCAATTGTTGGAGCTGAATCTCTATAGAATTCTTAGAGCCTATTTTTTCCTTGAAAGGAACGTAACCATAAAAGACATCCTCCGCTCGGGTGAGAGCCACATAAAGCATGTTCAAGCTATCTAGATAAGCCATGATTGCTTCTTCAGCGTAGGTATCACTAAAATCAGAATCTGCCAAGCTACCTTCTAATGTCAATGGAATTATGGCAGAAAGGCCCTTTTCCCGATCTTCAAATGGAGACCAAACCACATTTCCCTTGACGGTATCGAAAATAGTCCACTTCAAAAATGGCATTAGGACCACTTTAAACTGTAAGCCTTTTGATTTATGTATAGTCAGGATACGCATGGCATTATGCCCCTCAGGAATTTTTACTGTGCGCTTCGTCTGATTGGTTTCCCACCACTCCAAAAAGCCACTTAAATCCGCTCTGTTGTTTGCAGTAAAATCATAAACCGCCTCCTTGAATCCTGAAATATAAGCTAACTCCAAACCTATCTCCATCAATCCAAGTACCTTAATCAACTCTTCTAATGCCTCCATTAAAGGAAGCTGAAGCATTAAATTTTCTTTTTCTTGGAATGCTTCTAGTTTGCTTTGCAATTCGGTTGGAATCTTTTCAAGGGCAAAAAGCTCATGATTTACTGGTAATTCCATCAACACAGCGAGATAGTACCACATGGTCTTGTACTGTACCTTGTCACTTGGGTTATGCAAATAATTAAATCCTGAAACCAAGGCTTTAACAGAAGCTGATTTGTTTAAATACATAGATTCATCAGAAAGCACATCAAAACTATAGCCGGAATCAGGGTTGGCAGCACCATAATTCATCAAGGTATCCGCTATTGCTTCCCCTTCAGATTTTCTTCTTACCAAAAAAGCAATGTCTTCCAATTCATACCCATGGTCTTGGAGCTCCATGACTAATTCGGGTAATTTAGAAAGAACGATATCATCAAAATTACCCTCAACTTCCTCTTCCTTAGAGTCAATGAACTCTAATTTGACTTTTCCTTGAAATTCAGATTTACTTTTTTTAGGAGAAACTTTTTGAAAAGAATCAGCATAAGCATCAGAAAGGATTTGAGAGTTTTGGACTCCGTAGCTCTCAGTTAATACTTCTTCGAAGGCACTTGGTAATGCCTTAAAAATCGCATTATTGAATTGGATGATAGTAGGGAGACTTCGAAAATTTGTATCTAAATTTTCAAGCTTTATCCTCTCTTTTCCTATTTCATCTTCCACTTGAGAAAGCAACAATTTCATTTCTCCTCCTCTCCAGCGGTATATAGATTGCTTCACGTCACCTACAAGAAGGTTGGTCTGATTTTGCCCCAAGGCATTTTCTAACAATGGCTTGAAACTATCCCACTGAAAACCCGAGGTATCCTGAAATTCATCTATCAGGTAATTTTTGTATTGATTTCCTACCTTTTCATAAATGAATGGCGTGTCATTTCCTTTGGTTATTTCTTTCAGAAACTCATTAGAATCCGAAATCAAGAGGATGTTTTCCTCATCCTTGATCAGCGAAAGCTCATCTAATAAATTTCTAAAAACTCCGTACACATAAGTGTTTTTAGCAATCGCCTGAAGTGTATTCCATTTGGAAGTTAAAGCTTGAATTTGATGCAACATCTGATTCAAACCTTGTTCATAGGCCGCTAGAATGGAATCTTTCTTCTTACTAGATTTAGAAAACCAAGCCTCAGGATTATCGATTTTAGCTAAAGTTGCTGCTGTTAGTTCTGGCAAAGGCTGGTTTCGATCCCCGAATTTCTCAAACACTTTTGCAAAGCCTCTGAAGAAATCCTTCCATTCCAAGCCATTTGAGACTCTGATCAATTCGGCCTGTTTGCCTAATTCTTTTGAAATGGCAATTATTTCATTCTTTCGCTCCTTGGCAAAAGACTGTAATAGAGTAATGTTTTCCTTATCCTTTAAAAATTCCTTGACCTCAGGAGCGTATTTCTTAAAATCCTCTTGAAAAATCTGCTTGCCTAACCCGCGAATATTCCTCCGAATATCCCAGGATTTTCCATTCTGGATTTGTTCATAAGCATAATCAACCAACCATTTATGGAGAAACTCATCTTCCATCACAAGCATTACCACCCGGTCCACCACTCGCTCCAAAACCGCATCCTGATCTAATTCCACATCAAATTTGGCGTTTAGATCAATTTCTCTGGCAAAAGCTCGAACCACCTTTTGAAAAAAGCTATCTATCGTACTTACAGAAAACCGACCATAATCATGCAAAATCGCTGTCAATGTCTGCTGAGCTAAGACCTTCAACCCAGACTCATCTACTTCTAAGGAATTCATCAATTCCCTATCCATCTTCTCATCTGGTTTGACATTAAACCTGAGTCTTTTTAACTCCTCCACAATCCTTTCCTTCATTTCCTGAGTAGCCTTATTGGTGAAAGTCACTGCCAAAATCTGCTTAAAAGCATGGGGACTTTGCAAGGCAAGTTTGAGGTATTCCAGAGTCAGAGTATAAGTTTTCCCTGAACCTGCGGAGGATTTGTAAATGATGAAAGGTTTTTGTTCCATAGTTGAAAAATAAGAATTCTAAGATAAGGAAGGCCTTTAGTTAAAGCTTCATCAATTATTGGCTTTGACAAAAATTGTCAGGATATTCTAAGATGAAAGCAATTGCTAATCCTGACAAATCCCTTGTAATTAGCCTTGATTTTTCGATCTTTTGAGTTGGATTATGTATTAGGATTCGCGGCGAGCTTTCAAACCACAAGAAAATCTTCACTCTGGAGATCAAGTCTTAGTCCCGCTTAGGTGAGAACAAAAAGTGATTAAAGCCTCTGATTTTACAGTACTATTGAACCGCAGCAGAATTACTAGTACAAACTCCAAATTAACTCAAACCCTAAACCTATGTTCAAAGCCTATTTCCTGTCACTAGCACTCTCTCTTTTTATTACCCTAAGTTCTTTCGCCAATGATGGCTATAAACTGTGGATGGATTACCAAAAGATTGAAAACTTGGAGCTTAAAACTGAAGTCTCGGACTTACTATCCAACATATATTTTTTCGGTAAGAATCCCACTTACGAAGCGATCAAAAACGAGCTTAAACTTGCTTCCGATTCCTGGATTGGAAGGAGTCCTAAATTTAGTCAGGAGAGGTTAACTTCGGCGAAGTTTTACCTAGGCACGAGAGAAGAGTTTTCGCAGGTATTATCATTAACCCAGCAAGCTGAAATAAAAGCTTTAGGAGAAGATGGATATTGGATGGGACCAGTTGAAATAGAAGGGAAAACTTATTTTTCTATCATTGGCAACAAACCTGTTGGCGTACTCTATGGCACTTATAAATGGATAAAAACCATCCAAACCAATACTTTCAGTAAAGACACAGAATTTTCTGATAGTCCGAAGATTAAACTGAGAATGTTAAACCATTGGGATAACCTCGATAGGACTGTTGAAAGAGGCTATGCCGGTTTCTCAATTTGGGACTGGCACAGACTTCCTGGCTATATAGATCCAAGGTATATTGATTATGCCAGAGCAAATGCATCCATCGGAATCAATGCAGTTTCCCTGACAAACGTCAATGCGAATGCCTTAATTTTGACCACTGATTTCATGAAGAAAGCGAAGGCCTTGGCAGATGTATTTAGACCTTATGGAATCAAGGTTTTTCTGACAGCACGCTTTTCTGCTCCTATGCAAATTGGAGGACTGGAAACAGCAGATCCGCTAAACTCGGAAGTGATAGATTTCTGGAAGAAGAAGACGGATGAAATCTATTCTTTCATTCCTGATTTTGGAGGATTTCTAGTGAAAGCAAATTCCGAGGGACAGCCCGGTCCACATGAGTACGGACGGAATCATGCGGAGGGAGCAAACATGCTTGCGGATGCATTGTCACCCCATGGAGGCTTGCTTATTTGGAGGGCTTTTGTTTACTCCCATGAAGACGAGGTTGATCGGCATATGCAAGCCAATAATGAATTTGAACCACTCGACGGAAAGTTCAAGGACAATGTGATCATTCAAATCAAAAACGGTGCGATAGACTTTCAGCCAAGGGAGCCATTTCACCCACTATTCGGGTCAATTAATAAAACGAATGTGGGAATGGAATTTCAGATTACTCAGGAGTATCTGGGGCAGGCAACAAATTTAGTCTACCTCGCTCCTATGTGGGAGGAAGTCCTCAAAAGTAAAACTTATAAGCCCAGCCCGGCATCTACAGTAGGAAGCGTTTTGGAAGGAAAAGAAACGGGTCAAAAAACAACTTTAATTGCAGGAGTATCTAACATCGGTACCGATCGCAACTGGACAGGACATCTCTTTGCGCAGTCAAACTGGTTTGCATTCGGTAAACTAGCTTGGAACCCAGAAGCTACTTCTGCTGAGATCGCAGAAGAATGGACTAAATTGACCTTCAGTCAAAACCAAGAGGTAGTTTCTAAAGTGGGAGAAATATTATTAGTATCCTATGAGACTGCTGTAAATTATATGACTCCCTTAGGCCTGCATCATATCATGGGAAGAAGCCATCATTATGGCCCTGGACCTTGGGTAGTGGGAGGAAGAGCAGACTGGACGGCCCCTTATTATCATCAGGCAGATAGCCTTGGAATCGGCTTTGACAGGACGATTGATGGTAGTGGAGCCTTAAATCAGTACGCACCCGAGGTAGTTAAAAACTGGGAGGATCCACATCAGATCCCAGAAAAATATCTGCTATGGTTCCACCATGTACCATGGGATTTTGAGTTGAGCAATGGAAATACGCTTTGGGAGGAAATTGCTTACCATTATGATCAAGGGGTGAAAGAGGTAAGACAAATGCAGAAAACATGGGATTCATTGGAGTCCCAAATTGATCCAGAAGAATTTGATCATGTCAAACAATTATTAGCTATACAGGAGGAAGAGGCAGAATGGTGGAGAAATGCCTGTTTACTTTACTTTCAGACTTTTTCCAATCGACCATTTCCTTCGGATATAGAACAGCCTGAAGGAAACTTGGAGTATTATAAAAGCCTTATGTTTCCGAATGCACCGGGTATTTAGGTGTTATTGTGAACTTTTGAGAAGTAAAAATCCTTCATTATTCATCATTCGATATTCGGATTCTTTAGTATCAGAATTGAATGTCGAAAAGTGGAAACTGAACGAAATTCAAAACAGCAAAATACTCCATTATCATGAATAATTACACCATTCCTTCCGCAACAAGAATTGGCCATATTCATTTAAAAGTCTCTGACCTGCAAAGGTCATTAGAGTTTTATCAGGGCTTATTAGGGTTCGAATTGATCACTACCTATGGCCAAGATGCTGCTTTTATTTCGGCGGGCGGATATCACCATCACATCGGCTTGAATACTTGGCAAAGTAAAGGAGGGAAACCTGCACCTAAAGACACTGCAGGCTTGTTTCATACAGCGATATTACTCCCAACAAGACGAGATTTAGCAATTCTTTTGCAACGCCTAATTGATGCGAATTACCCTCTAACCGGCGCAGCAGATCATGGTGTTTCGGAAGCATTGTATTTGGATGACCCAGATGAAAACGGTGTGGAGCTTTACTGGGACAGACCACGTGAGGAATGGCCAAAAAATCCTGATGGAAGTCTACAGATGTACACTCGCCAACTCGATATCCAGGGCTTGTTAGCTGAGATTTAAAAGAAAAAATCTATAAATTGATTCTACATAAACACCGAAAAGAATGAGTAGAATCCATCTTTTTGAATTTGAGGATCAAAAGTGGTTCCCAGCCTTTCTAAGAAATTATGGAACTGATTTCCTTCAGTTTCTTGCCAATAAGACAAGAATGTTCGTTCCACTGATTCCTTGGATTGAAAAAGGGTTATCTGCTTCCAAGACCCAAACAATTATTGATTTAGCATCTGGAGGAGGAGGTGGGATACTTTCTTTGAACCAAGAACTCCTTGAGAAGAACCCAAACATTAAGATTTTATTAACCGACTATTTTCCCAACCTCAGTGCTTTTGATTACTGTAGCTCACAAGCTTCCAACATTAGCTTTGCACAGGAATCTGTTGATGCTCGAAATGTCCCAAAATACTTTGAGGGCTTAAGGACTCAGTTTTTATCCCTTCATCATTTTCAACCCAAAGATGCCATCAAAATATTGGGGAATGCTGTTGAAGCAAAGGAACCCATTTTTATCGCAGAAGGGCAAGAACGATCGATCCCCAGTTTTTTAGCCATGTTCTTCTCCCCGATCACGGTTTTATTTGTAACTCCATTTATCAGGCCATTTAGTTGGAGAAGAATCCTTTTCACTTACTTAATTCCGATAGTTTCGCTGTTTGTGTGGTGGGATGGAATGGTCTCTTGCTTAAGAACCTATTCCATTGCTGAAATGAACCAGCTTGTTACCCAGGTAAAAAATAAGGATGAGTTTGACTGGGAGGTTGGAAAAGTCAAGTCAGGTCCAGCCTCGCTTTTGTTTCTTCTCGGAATCCCAAAAAATTAAACCCTTTCTTTCAACCAATTCTCTATTAGTTCCAAAACCTCTTCCTTGTCTAAATCATTTATTAACTCATGGAATCCTGCGGGAAAAATCTTAAGGGTTTTATCGGACGATTTTGCCATTTTGAATAACATTTCAGATCCTCTAGGATTCGTAAGCTCATCTGCTGATCCATGAACCAAAAGCAAAGGAGATTCAAAATGACTTCCCAAATTTTGGATGAACCGCATCATCTGTAATAATTGGTGACCTGTCCGTGCAGGAATTGCATCAGAATATACTAGCGGGTCATTCAGATATTTTTCTACCTCTTTCGGATTTCTTGAGATTTTGCTGGCGTCCAATTTAAGAGCCTTCAATTTTGGGAAATACTTACTGATAATGCCAGAAAGCGCAATCAGGATTTGAGATGTTCCTTCCGCTTCTTTAATGGCTGGAGAACTCAAAATCACACCTGCAGTTTCAGGTTGATATTTTAAAACATAAGCCGCAACCAACCCTCCGCCCATACTATGCCCATAAAAGAAAGTTGGTACTTCAGGCACATAACTTTTTACTTTCCTAAATAAGGAATCAATATCCCTCAAATAATCTTCATAGGATTTAAAATAAGCATTAGGTTTTCCTTTCACTGATTTGCCATGCCCTCTCCCATCAAAGGTAAAAACGGATATACCAATTTTAACCAGCCTCTCTGCCAAATGAACATATCGGGAACTATGCTCTCCAAGACCATGAACTAGCAAAACTGCCGCTTTAGATTCATCAGGCATCCATGCTTGGAGGTATAGCTTAATTCCGTCATGGGTGGTATAGCTTGTTTCTAAATGATTCATTTCGGATCGTGTTAACTTTCCATTAAGATGCAAAGTTTCCTACGAATTCGAGAATGATTTTCACTTCTTTCCCGTTATAAAGACAATTGCAGAAAATCAATTTTTAAATAAAACCTATAGACAAATGAAAAAGATATTGTTTTTGACTGGAGATTTTGCAGAAGATTATGAGACCATGGTACCCTTCCAAATGCTTGAAATGGTTGGTTTTGAAGTTCATGCGGTTTGTCCCGGCAAGAAAAAAGGTGACACCATCAAAACAGCCATTCATGATTTCCTCGGAGATCAAACCTATACGGAGAAACCAGGACATAACTTTGCTATCAATTACTCATTTGACGATGTGAATGTTGAAGACTATGCTGGTATCGCCATAGCCGGAGGTCGGGCACCTGAATATCTCAGGTTAAATTCAAAGGTTTTAGAAATCGTTCAACACTTTTTCGAGACCAATAAACCTGTGGCAGCAGTTTGTCATGGAATTCAAATTTTAGCTGCAGCAGGAGTTGTGAAAGGAAGAAAACTCACCGCTTACCCTGCAGTAGGGCCTGAAGTTACTATTGCCGGAGGCGATTACCAGGATATTCCAGTTACTGATGCCTATGTGGATGGTAACCTAGTCACCTCTCCAGCTTGGCCTGGACACGCAGCATGGATTCGAGAATTCTTAAAAATCTTGGGTGTCAAAATAGAGATTTAAAACCAATCCAAATTCAATGCATAAGCCTTTTCAGATTACTCTGGAAAGGCTTTTTTATTTTAAATGATGGAATTCCTTAAATTGATCAAAAGAAACAGTTTTTAACAATAGGCACCCAAAACCACCATGTACAAGTCAATCTATATTAAGCTTTTCGTTACGATATTGCTCATTTCCAATCAAGCGGTATCACAAACTACCCTTCATGAGGCTAGTACCCTTTCAGTTGAAAGGTTAACCAGATATGATGATTTTATAGAGAAAGAAATCAGTAAGGGCTCTCTACCTGGTGCTGTATTGATGGTTTCAAAAAATGGAGATGTTATGCATCATGAAGCCTATGGTTCCAGCGATATTGTCAGCCAAAAGGAAATGGTCAAGGATCAGATTTTTTTTATACAATCCATGACCAAACCAATTGTTACTACGGCCTTTATGATGCTATATGAAGAAGGTCATTTTCAATTAAACGACCCGGTAGAAAAGTACCTTCCTTGGTTTAAAGATTATGTGATCGCTATTGATCCAAGTAAAGGAATTTCTGGAGGGACTATTGCGGCAAAAAATAAAATCACGATAGCTCAGCTCTTAAGCCACACAGCGGGTTTTTCTCATGGTATTGCTGAAGGAAAACTAGAGGAGGAAATCAGGACAGCATTGTATGGGTCTCCACAGGAAAACATAGAAAGCAGAGTTAAAACTTTGATTAATCAACCCATGATCGGCGAACCAGGCAATCAATGGTTTTACTCTGCATCGCCCGATGTCTTAGCCTTATTGATTGAAAAGTTTTCCGGAATGAGTACCGCTCAATTTCTTCAGACCAAACTTTTTGATCCGCTTGAAATGGAAGATACTGGGTACAACCTAAACGAAGAACAAAAAACAAGGATGGTTCAACTCCACGCCATCGATGGAAATGGAGAATTGATAAAACTTGAAGATCAAACCCCTACTGAGGGAAACAAAGTATATGGAGGAACCCATGGCCTTTTTTCTACTGCTGAGGATTACTTAAAATTCACACGGATGTTGCTCAATGGTGGTGAAAGCAATGGAACCCGGTTTTTAAGCCCCAAAACCATTGAAATAATGACTATAGATCAGGCCAATGGACTATACCAATCCCCCGGCCATGGATTCGGATTCGGTTTTGCTGTGTTAGAAGACTTGGCAGATGCCAAAGCTTTGGGATCAGAAGGGCAATACTTTTGGAGTGGAGCTTATTGTACCTTTTTCTTTGTGGACCCTAAAGAAGACCTGATTGCTATCTTTATGACTCAAATGGCCCCCTACAATAATTTCTGGGGAGAAAAAATGAGGCAATTTGTCTATCAGGCAATTGAATAGAATTGACAAAAAAAGGTTCGAGTATTAAAACCCGAACCTTTTTAGATTTCATGATTTAGCTTTCTGAATCTTAAGGGATCCACTTATTGTCTCCAAAATTAGGTTTCCTCTTTTCTAAAAAGGCATTTCGACCTTCTTTAGCTTCTTCAGTTCCATAAGCTAAACGAGTAGCTTCTCCTGCAAAAACTTGCTGACCCACCATACCATCATCGGTTAGGTTCATGGCAAATTTCAACATTTTGATTGAGGTTGGCGATTTCGCTAAGATCTCTTGAGCCCACTCATAAGCTGTCGATTCCAACTCATCATGAGGGATTACGGCATTGACCATTCCCATCTCAAAGGCTTCCTGTGCGGAGTAATTTCTACCTAAGAAGAAAATTTCACGGGCTTTTTTCTGGCCTACCATTTTAGCCAAATAGGCAGAACCATATCCTCCATCAAAGCTAGTCACGTCAGCATCGGTTTGTTTAAAAATAGCATGCTCTTTACTCGCTAGTGTCATATCACAAACCACGTGAAGGCTATGCCCTCCCCCTACTGCCCAACCTGGCACCACAGCAATCACCACTTTTGGCATGAATCGGATCAAACGCTGTACTTCCAAGATGTTTAAACGATGGTATCCATCTTCTCCTACATATCCCTGATCGCCTCTTGCCTTTTGATCTCCACCAGAACAAAAAGCCCAACCTCCATCTTTCTTAGAAGGTCCTTCCCCACTCAATAAAACAACTCCTATAGAAGTATCCTCTTGTGCATCATAAAAGGCATCGTACAATTCAGAAGTGGTTTTTGGCCGAAAAGCATTCCTTACTTCTGGACGATTAAAAGCAATCCTAGCTACGCCATTGCATTTTTTATAGGTGATATCTTCGTATTCTTTTGCAGTTATCCACTCCATTATATTTCCTTTTTATTGCTCTATTTTTGGTGCAAGATAACAGGCTTCGTGGAAATTTGTTGTTAGTTTGCCCATGGAGTTTCCAAGATATATGCTTGATTTTATATGTTTCAGCTGCAAATAGGTTCACATTCATTTCGTACCCTTCAAGACTTTCAAAGCCCTTCAGTAGAAATCCCGCACTTTGCTAAAGACGCTTTTTCCTTTTGCAAGGATTGGCTAGAAGGCAAAAACTCCTTTTTACTACACACCTCAGGATCTACTGGAACCCCAAAGCCAATCTTGATCCAAAGATCCCAAATGGAATCCAGTGCATTGGCGACGAAGCAGTTTTTCGAAATTCCCGCTAAGCCCCAATTACTTTGCTGCATGAATACTCAATTTATTGCAGGGAAGATGATGTTGGTTAGAGCTATGGTATGGGGAGGAAGCATTCTACTCATTGAACCAAGTTCAACGCCATTGAAAAATCTACCAGATTCATTCGATCCAGAATTTGTAGCCATGGTTCCTTTACAGGTGGAAGAAAGTATTAAAAGCTCTTTAAATAAGCTAAAAGCTATAAACTATCTTCTGATTGGTGGTGCTCCGGCCTCTAAAAACTTGCAGGAAGCCATATTGGAATTAAAGCTTAACGCTTTTCAAAGCTATGGAATGACAGAAACTGTTTCACATATTGCCATTGCTTCTTATTCCAGTGAAGAAATGGTTTATCAAGTATTACCATCAGTCGAAGTGGGAACAGATAATAGAGGAGCACTTTGGGTAAACTGCCCTATGAGCAATCATCAAAAAATCCAGACCAATGATATGGTCGAGCTAATTGATCCCTATCATTTCAAGTGGTTGGGAAGAACAGATTTTGTCATTAACTCAGGTGGGTATAAACTCCATCCTGAACGAATTGAAAAAAAGCTTGAACATCTAATTCCAGATCATTCATATTTTCTTTTTGGTATTCCTGACTCAAAGTTTGGCCAGAAACTTGTCTTAATCATAGAATCTGATCTTTCTGTGGCTGACAAAGTCTCTCGGGAATTGAAAGATAAATTTCTCGAGGTCCTCGATAAATATGAAATCCCCAAGGAAATTTATTTCGTAGATAAATTTATCCGAACAGAAACTGGAAAAATAAACAGAAAACTTACAGCTGATAACATATGATTCAACTGATTTTTGCTTTCTTCTTTAGTTGCTTAGGGTTGATGACATCAGCTCCAGCGGGCAAAATCCATTTAATCATCCAGGAAACGGTAGTGGATCATGGGCATGTGCAAGTACTGATTTTTAATCAAGAAGAAGGCTTTCCTTCAGAAATAGACAAGGCATGGAAAAGATTAAGCCTTCCTGTGGAAAACAAGAAGGCTGAAATCATTATTCCAGATGTTGAACCAGGCAGCTATGCTGTATCGGTGTTTCATGATGAGGACATGGACGGAGAAATAAAGACGAATGCCATCGGTTATCCATTGGATAAATTTGGGTTTTCTAACAACCCAAGCTTACTTTTTGGTGCACCCAGTTTCTCAAAAGCCTCATTTGAAGTCACAGATCAAGAAGTTAAAGTCAAAATAAAACTTCGCTAATCTATATCTTTCAGCCAACCAGTAATGCTTATACGTTCCTTATTGGTAGGAAGAACTTCATGAGGAATTTCACCACTTAAAAACACTACAAGTCGCCCTCCTATTGGAGAAATATCCAAGATTTCTTCCGAACCGTTTGCTTGTGGCAAATACATCCTTAACATACCAGCATCTTCCTCTGACCAGGAGTCGTTGAGGTAAATAATCACGGTAACTTGCCGATAAATTACCTGCTGAAATTGATCCATATGCCTGACATAAAATGATCCCTTTGGATATCTGGCAAAATGGCCTTCAAAGGATTTCAGTCCCATATAACATCTTTGGTTGATGGCAAGTCTAACCTTTTCAACTTCCCCCCAATAGATACTTTCATACCTACTTAACTCATCCGGGTTAAGCCAAAGGACTTGATCATTTCTGATTTCTGTCCTTATTTGTTTTTTCTCCCCCTTACCAACTGCTGCCAATCTGAACTTTCCTGCTTCCAAAAGCTCGGTTTGTTCCTGAAGAAGCGAGGCCCTTAGATCCTCACTAATAAAATCATCAACGATTGCATAAGATTTATCATAAATCTCTGAGGCAATCCTTTCATATACTGATTCCATAGAACGTGTTTAACCTTGCAAATAACTGCTAATTCCTTGAAATAAATTACTTTTGCGCAAAGCAAATTTTACTATGCCTCAAAAAGACTCCTTAACAGGAATTGAACTTGAATTTGATTCGGGAATAATCCCCCCTCCTTATAGCCACGTTTATAGAATCTCACTCGATTGGAGTAAAGGTAATCTCCACGCCAAATTGGATCTTCACTACACAGACCGAGAGGAATTGAGCGAAGCTGAGATTCTGGAAGAAGGTTTTACTTTATCTGATGATTATTCCTTTGACGGGGAATTAAATCCAGTCTGGATTAAAGCGGTTCAACAAAAAACAGAAAGCGTTAAATGGTCTGGAAAGTCTATGGATGACGGTGGGATCATTGTCAAATTATCTGAAAATGGACAGGAAGGAAAAGTGAAGATACCTGCTGATCAAGAGGGCTGGCAGCTTTTTGGACAGGATTTAATCCAAGCTATTTACGAAACTTCTCAAAAAGAAGCTCCTTTAACTGTACACTATAGAGAAGTCAGCACAGACAAAATTGAAGATTGTGAAATCACTGTTCACTTCTCGGATCGATCGGTTATTTTCAAGCATGAAGATGAAAATCGATCTATTAATTGGGAATACACAGTACAGTTGATGAAGTTAATTTTCACTCCTGACTATAATTACGAATTTGCCAAAGAAGAGCCCGGTAAGAAGAGAGGATCTTATATAGAATGTGGTGATGGCTACTGGCACGAATTAGGAAAAGGGGTGGTAAATATCGACCCGGCCAATGACGTAGTCAGTAAAATTAAAGAAAGATTTAGGGATCTCCTCGGGTAATAAGATCGGGAGTTTTTAGTGCATAAAAGACATTTTTCCTTATTTTAGTCCCTGAATATCAGGGACTTTTTTTTATGGCTGACAATAAAATATTCGTAAGCTACCGTCGACAAGATGCATCTGGTGAAGCTGGCCGATTAGTAGACCACCTACAGGAGGTTTTTGGAGATGATACTGTTTTTTTGGATGTAGAAACAATAGAAGCAGGATTAGACTTCGTTCAGGCGATAGATAAAGCACTAAATTCTTGCAAAGTGCTTATTGCTTTAATTGGTCCACACTGGTTAAACATTAAAGACTCAGAAGGTAATCCCCGTTTGTTTCATGAAGGTGATTTTATAAGGCTTGAAATTTCTGCGGCTTTAAAAAGGGATATCCGAGTCATCCCTGTCTTAGTCAATGGAGCTGTCATGCCTAAATCAGAAGAGCTTCCCGAAGAACTACAAGCTTTAACAAGGCGACATGCCCATGAATTAAGTAGTTCGAGGTGGAAATATGATTGCGATCAATTGATTGAGGTTCTGAGTAAAATCATCAAACCTTTACCAAAAAACAAGCCTTTTAATCCAATCCCTCCAATTCAAAAAAAAGAGAAAAGTTGGTTTGCCAAAAACTATATCTGGCTTTTGGCTGCTATTGTGGGTTTAATCATCTTTTCCTTAATGCTAGAGAATTCTGGAGATGAATACCCAAACGACTACAGTGAAGAGACTCAGGTAGCATTAGAAGATTTTTCTAATGATCCCGGTACTGCTAGTACAGAGGATTTTCAGGAACTTCAGGAGGAGAGTACAATGGAACCGGAAATTCAGAATACCCCAAGTCAAAATAATTCACAGCCTACAAGTCCGGAGATTGATGAAATTTCTGGTTTTTGGCTTCAATCTGATGGGCAGGGGAATACAAGTACTTTGGTATTCAATCAGTATGAAGATGGGTATTTTGAATTTATTGAATATAATTTTCTTGACGCAGAAATCGGAGAAGGCTCTGGAACAATCACTGATAATAAATTGACTGCTGACTACTACAATACGTTTTTTCAGATAGGAGGAAAACTCAATTTATCCACCAATAATTATGGGAGAACCTGGTCAGGAACTATCGACATTGACAATCCCAGAACTCAAACCAAGATCATGTTGCAAAGAATCAACCCTTGATCCTTCGTAAATCAGCTTGAATATCTTTTATCATTTCACCTAAATCCTCTAAAGTCAAGGATTTCTTTTTATCTCCAGGGTTTGGAAAGTCAGTGCTGATAAAAGCTTTGGATTCCCAGACTTCAAGAACGTCTTCCCCTTTCACCTCAAAAGGCTTATAATGTTCATTGTCGGAGACTAAAAATAACTTCCCGTTTTCGGATAAATAGTTAAAAACTCGTTTGTAAACCACCCCTTCTGTCTGTGTGACCAACACATAGGTTTTACCACTTTTGATATTGGTCAGCTGATCTACATATTCTCCGATCACTATTGTACCAGGAATCAGTGGAAGCATACTATCTCCTGCTAATTCAAATGCCCTATAGGTGGCGTTTTTAGGCAAATTAGGCAAGTGAAACTGGGGAAGCTCTTCAATGTACTCCGGGTCTGCAAATCCGTTTAAATACCCTGCAGAAGCTTTCTGAGGAACCATGGTAATGTTTTCATTATCATTGGCATCAGTTGCAATAGTTAAAATATTCAGCTTTCTCTTTTGAATAGCTCTTCTTCCAAGCTTTTCAATATCATGCTCCAATAATTCCTCCACCCCTACTTCCAACATATCGCTCAGCTTTTTCAAAGTCAATAATTTGGGTTCAGATCTTCCATCTTCATATGCTGAAATCATGGTCCTTTGCACAGCAAGCTGATCGGCCATCTCCATTTGAGTGATGCCTTTTTGCTTTCTCAGAAAACGTAGGTTTGAGGATAAAAAACTCATGCTGAAAACAAGTAAAAGTTATGATCTTCAGAAGCCTTAGACATAGGAATCAATGAATTGAGATTCAAAGTCCTGTCTCTCCTTTTCTCCATCCTTTGTTTGATCTCCTCTATGATCTCACCTACAGGCTTCGGCTCGGTCACTAAAAGGTAACCATACTGTGGTTTTGCTTCGTCTTCAATAAAAAATTTCACCTGGCAATTTCCTGAGGCCAAGGTCTTTGTCGTAATGCTGATTTTTTCCTGATTTTCCATCTTTGTCATTTTTAACATCAGCTAATTTACAAATGTTGTTTTTATAAACATACATATGATTAAAAAATTAACATGTAAGTATGTCAATAAGTGTCAAAAATCCATGAGACACAATTAATCTATTCATTATCAAGCACTAATAAAACCATGAAAATCTTACCACTCATCACAACGAACAAGATGATCCCCAATTAAATTTAACATTTGACCGCTTAGACAATATTCCCTATCAAACAAACATCTATTTAATTTCCTTTGTTAATAAACTAGATAACAAGTAAAACCTATTAAACCAACTTTTGAATTTACTCAACGGAGTAATTCATGGTAATCAAAACCAACTTATGAAATATTTATTACCACTTTTATTTTTTTTCGGCCTAGTCCATTTGGGCTCTGCCCAAAGCTATTTTATAAAGGGAAGAATTTTAGAATTTGGGTCTGACCAGAGTATCCCCAATGCTACCATCTTATTATTAACCTACTCTGACTCTGTCCAGGTAGATGGTATGATATCAGACATTGATGGGTATTTTGATATCCAAAACGTCGATGAGGGTGAATACCTTTTAAAGGTCCAGTATTTGGGTTACCAAAATTTGTTTAAAACCATTGAGGTTAAAGAAGATCTTGATTTAGGTAATTTAAATCTGAAAGAGACAGCCACAGAGCTTGGGGAGGTGACGGTAAATGCCAGACGGTCCACAGGAACTCAAAAAAGTGACACCACTTTATATAATGCAGATGCATTCAAAACAATGAAAGATGCTTCCGCTCAAACTTTGGTGGAGAAACTTCCAGGGGTCACCTCTATGGACGGATCATTGCAGGCACAAGGAGAATCTATTGCTCAAATTTTGGTGGATGGAAAACCATTTTTTGGAGGGGATGTGCAGACTGCACTTCAAAACTTACCTGCTGAAGTTATTCAAGGGATTGAAATTTTTGATCAAAAAAGTGAAAAGGCACAACTGAGTGGATTTGATGATGGTGAGCGTATGAAAACCATTAACATCATCACTAAACCCAACAGAAGAAAAGGACAATTTGGAAAAGCATCCGTAGGTTACGGAACAGATGACAGGTATCTAGCAGGAGCCAGTGTCAATGCTTTTAATGAGGACCAAAGAATAACTTTTACAGGTCTTAGCAACAATATTAATGTGGACAGCTATACGGCGGATCCCAACGCCAGAGGAAATGACAGACCACAAAACGGAATTATCAAGACCAACATTCTTGGCTTAAATTACTCTGATCTGATTGGTGAAAAACTGAAAATCAGTGGAAGCTATCTTTTCAGAAAGCGTGAAAACAATGGGATTTCTTCCTTATTCCGCGAATATGTAACGGATGCCAATGATGGTCAAACGTATACTGAAGAAAGCCGAAACACACGAGTTAATAGAGATCACAGGTTTGACATGCGATTGGAGTATAACATTGATGATAACAACCGAATCGTATTTAGACCAAGGTTCTCAGCTTCCAATGACAAAGAGAATTCTGGATTTTTAGGAGAATCTATGAATGATTTGGGATTATTGAACCAGACCGAAAATACCAGAACAGCCGACAATGACGATTTTGACATAGACAATAGGCTGTACTATGGACATAAATTCAATAAAGCCGGTAGATCTTTGACCGTAAGAGCTAGCTATGGCTATCATTGGAATAAGGATTTGGCATTCAGAAAAGCTACTAACAGTTTCTTCCAACCAACAGAAAAAACTGAAATCATACAACAACGAATCCAGAGAGACAGAACAGGAACCAATTGGAATACTGGAGTTTCCTATACCGAACCAATAGGGAAATACGGTCAGATGGAATTGGAATATGAAATTGGAAATCGATCTGACGACTCCGATCAGCTGACTTTTGACATATTAGATGAGGATTTACCTAATCTAGGTTTGGAACTTGACACAGCCTTGAGTAATACCTTCGAGAGCAAATACATTCGTCAGGAAACTGAGTTGGGATACCAATGGAAAAAAGACAAAGTTCAGTTTCAGGTAGAAGGTGAATATCAACATGCAAAACTGCAAAATGACCAAGGCTTCCCTGCTCCTTTTGACTTGCAAAGAACCTTCGAAAGCTTCATGCCGACGGTGCGTTTTGATTATAAGTTTTCTGACAACACCAATATGGAGATCGACTACGACACGGATACAGATGCTCCTTCCGTGCAACAGCTACAAGGTGTAATCGATAACTCCAATCCGCTTCAATTAAGAACAGGTAATCCAGATCTTGATCAATCCTACTCTAACAGAATTAGATTGAGATTGAGAAGCAGAAACCCTGACACAGATAAATCATGGTTTGTATTCGCACAAGCCAGCATCGTGGAGAATTCTATTGCCAATAGTTCTTTTATTGCTGACTCTACTACAACTCTACCAGGAGGAATCGTATTGGAAAAAGGTTCGCAACTTTTCAGACCTGTAAACTTAGATGGTTACCAAGATTTCAGGTCTTGGCTGAGTTATGGGATGCCTTTGGATTTTATGAAGTCAAACCTCAATATCAATGGTGGGTTAAGCTTCAGCAAAAGACCTGGACAAGTGAATAATGAGTTGAGTTTTAATAACTCCAGTAGAATTAGTACAGGTATTTCAATTAGTAGTAACATCAGTGATCAGGTTGATTTTAATATATCTACCCGAGCGTCTTTCAATAATGTAAAGAACACCTTAAACCCGAGCTTAGATAATAAATATTTTAACCAGAGAACTCGATTGAATTTCAGCTGGATTATTTGGGAAGGTTTCGTTTATAGAATGGACTTGAACCATCAAATCAATTCAGGTCTTTCTGAAGGATTTGACAATAATTTCTTGCTCATGAATATGAGTATTGGTAAGAAAGTCTTTGCTAACCAACGAGGTGAAATTTCACTTAATGTCTATGATTTACTAGGACAGAATACAAGCGTGAGAAGAAATGTGACAGATGTTTACATTGAAGATGTACAAAACAATGTACTTCAGCGATATTTCATGCTAACCTTCACATTCAACATTCGTCGATTCAGTAAAGGAATGGACATGCAAGACTATAACGAAATGGTCAATGATGGTGGAGGTGATAGACGAGGAAGACCAGGAACAATTTAAAAATTAAAGCCCGATTGATCGGGCTTTTTTTATAACATCATAGATTCACATTCTTCCAAACAAGCTCTGCAGGAATCGGCACATTTCTGACAATGATCATGCTGATGTTTGCCGCATTCATCTGCACATTTTTTACAAGCATCAATACAAGCTTGTAATAAAGCACCTCTATTATCGGAACTACTTTCAAAGGCCGAAATACAATCGGTACATGCATCTATACATCGACCACATTGCCTGACGCAGGTTTCCATGCCTAACATTTTCTGGCACATATCCGCGCATTTTTCACAGTCTTGAATACACTGAAAGCAGGCTTCAATTATATTGCTTTTTAGCTGGGTTAGTTCATTCATAGTCATGGTAATTTGATTTTGGGTTCTTAATCAATGAATTAAATATTCATTTCCACGGGTAAATTTTCTCAAAAACAATTCCAACTCACATTACTCAACAAAAACCCTTTACATCTCATTTACAGCTATTTAAACAAGATAAATCAACCATTCAAAAGAGAAATAATGTGGTTTCAAATACTCACTTTGTTGACATAACCTTCAAATGAGAAAAACCTTTGTCTCATGAAACTTTCTATTCTTCAATAAGCTTTAATAGAAAGTTTACTATAGAATTAAGATTATGTCTACCCCCTATTCTCTTCTCGATCTAGCGATTGTTCGAGAGGACTTTGACGCCAAAGACGCATATAAAAGAAGTTTACAAATTGCGAAGCATGCTGAAGAACTTGGTTACACCAGGATGTGGCTTGCCGAGCATCATAACATGGCCAACGTTGGTAGTTCCTCGCCCCAAATACTAATTGGATACCTTGCCAATGGCACATCCAAAATTAGACTGGGTTCCGGTGGGATTATGCTTCCTAACCATAGTCCTTTAATCATTGCTGAGCAGTTTGGGACCTTAGCAACCCTGTACCCCAATAGAATTGACTTAGGGTTGGGAAGAGCTCCAGGAACAGATCAGACAACAGCCAGAGCGCTGAGAAGGGGTCGCATGGAATCTGTTGAAGAATTCCCAAATGATTTGGATGAGCTGAAAGCTTACTTTTCTGAAGAAAATCAGGATAGCAAAGTCAGAGCATTTCCCGCAGAGGGCTTAAATATTCCAATATATTTATTGGGTTCGAGTATGAGCAGTGCGGTTTTAGCTTCGCAAAAGGGTTTACCCTATGCTTTCGCCAGCCATTTTGCTCCAGCCTATTTAATTCAGGCATCTAGATACTACAGAGAAAACTTCCAGCCCTCCGAAAATCAACAATCACCCCATTTCATTTCTTGCGTCAATGTAATCGCAGCTGATACCGATGAGGAAGCGCATTATTTGGCTACTTCATTTTACCAGACAGCTTTAGGCATCATTCGAGGTAAATCCTATCCAATGAAAAAACCGGTGAAAAGTATGGAAGGAATTTGGACGGAGCAAGAAGCGGCTGCTATTCAAAATATGATGGCATGCACTTTTATCGGAACCAAAGAATCTCTCAAACCTCAATTTGAAAGTTTCTTCCAGCAAGTGGAAGTCGATGAATTGATGGTGTCTACGAATATTTATGAGCCAGAAAAGCGATTGAGATCGCTGGAGATTACGGCAGAGGTATTAGGGAGAAATTAAAATTGAAATAGTCCTGAGTGAAGACACTCAGGAAAGCAAGTATTATAAGCCTTAACTGCCAAACTTCCTTTTCAACGCAGCCAACTTCTCTTTTCTTCTCCCAATAAGGGAATGTGGCCATCCTGTACAGCAAATTAACCATCACTTTCCTTCCATGTATGTTTCTATTCACAATTAAAACCCAGCACATCTCCTTTTCGCTCACCAAATGAATTAATCCACACCTACCCTCATTGATAAATAAAAAAAGATGTCCTGCTTCTGGAGAAGCAGGACAAAATCAATAATTGAAATAATCCTGAGTGGAGACACTCAGGAAAGCAAGTATTTAAAGCCTTAACCTCCAAACTTCCCTTTCAGCGCAGCTAATTTCTCGGCCATCGAACCTTCAGACTCTTGGCGCTTTGGTTTAGAAGAGGCGCGCTTTTCCATCTTCTTTCCTCGCTCAGCAAATGGGTCTGACTTCATGCTTAGCCCAATTCTATTTCGAGGAATATCTACCTCCATCACGGTAACCTGAACTTTTTGATTCACAGTCACAATCTCATTTGGATCTTTCACAAAACGATCTGCCAAATGACTCAAATGAACTAAGCCATCTTGATGAACTCCCACATCCACAAATGCTCCAAAGGCAGTAATATTGGTCACGACACCTGGGAGTTTCATCCCTGTTTTTAGATCACCAATACTATTTACTGATTCTTCAAATGCAAAAACCTCAAAGCTCTCACGCGGATCACGGCCAGGCTTTGCCAGTTCCTCTAAAATATCCTGAAGGGTAGGTATACCCACCGTTTCAGACACATAATTCTTCAACAATATCTTTTTCCTCAAATCATCAGAGCTCATCAAATCGGATACGGTTGAATAGAGATCTTTCGCCATTTGCTCCACTAAAGCATATCGCTCTGGGTGGACCGCAGAGGAATCCAACGGGTGTTTTGCTTGACTTATTCTCAAGAATCCCGCCGCTTGCTCAAAAGCCTTATCTCCTAATCTTGGTACTTTTTTCAATTGTGAACGGCTTTTAAAAGGACCATTTTCATTTCTGAAATCCACAATATTCTGTGCCAACGTGGGCCCTAATCCTGAAACATAGGTTAGTAACTGTTTTGAAGCTGTGTTAACCTCTACTCCTACACCATTTACTGCAGACATCACCGTATCATCCAAGGCATTTTTCAATGCGTTTTGATCCACATCATGCTGGTATTGCCCTACACCAATAGATTTAGGATCTATCTTAACTAGCTCAGCCAAAGGATCCATCAATCGACGACCAATAGAAACCGCTCCTCTTACTGTCAAGTCCAGATCAGGAAATTCTTCTCTTGCAACATCCGAAGCTGAGTAAATAGATGCTCCTGATTCATTCACCATAGTTATGACCACAGATTTTGGAAGCCCTAGACTTTTCACAAAAGCTTCAGTCTCTCTTCCTGCTGTTCCATTGCCAATGGCTATTGCCTGCACTTCATACTTTTCTACAAGCCCTTTAATATTCATTCCAGCTTCAGCAGCTCTTCTTTGTGGCTCATGAGGGAAAATCGCTTCATAGTGTAAAAACTGTCCTTGTGGTCCCAAGCAAACTAACTTACAGCCTGTTCGGAACCCTGGGTCAATGGCCATCACCGACTTTTGTCCCAAAGGAGCTCCCAATAATAGTTGGCGTAAGTTTTCCGTAAAAACTTTGATCGCCTCCTCATCCGCTTTTTTCTTGGTTAACAAGCGAATCTCTGTTTCCATACTAGGCTTCAACAATCGTTTATAACAATCTTTGATCGCCAATTTCACTTGATCTACCGAGGAGTTTGCCGCATCCGACAATATCACTTTCTCCATTTGAAAGATTGCAGATGCTTCTTCAGGAAGGGAATCTAGCATTAAGAAAAGCTCCTTTTCCCCTCTACGCATAGCAAGTACACGATGTGAGGGTGCAGATTTGATAGGTTCAGACCAATCAAAATAGTCTTTGTATTTGATCGCTTCCTGCTCTTTTCCGGGTAGAACTTTTGATGAGAACACACCTTCATTTAAGAATAGTTTTCTCATCTTTTCCCTCAAATCGGCATTTTCATTAATCCATTCGGACATGATATCCCGTGCTCCCTGAAGTGCCTCCTCTACTGAATTCACCTCTTTCTCAGCATCCAAAAACTTTTCTGCTTCTTCTTCAAGATTCAGCGATTTTTGCTCAAAAATCAACTCAGCAAGTGGCTCCAAGCCTTTTTCTTTTGCAATCGTAGCTTTTGTTCTCCTTTTGGGTTTATATGGCAAATAAATATCTTCAAGCTTAGCCATGGTTTCCGCCTCTTCCACCTTCTTTTTCAGGTCAGGATTAAGCTTCCCTTGCTCCTCAATGGATTTAAGAACAGCTTCTTTTCTTTTATCCAAGTCTCTTAACTGAAGCACTCGATCCCTGATTGCGGCTACCTCCACCTCATCTAAGGAACCTGTTGCTTCTTTTCTATATCGGGAAATAAATGGAACCGTACCTCCCTCATCCAATAATCCAATTGTCGCTTTGACCTGATTCGATTTGACATTAAGTTCACTGGCTATCTGTACTTCGTAATTCATAGGAAATTGAAATTCTACTCTTAATTCGACCCGCAAGTTAAGCCTCCTTTTTGAGACAAAAAGAAAGAAATGTGTGTCTTGTCACTAAACTCCTGTGAATGTGGAAGTAATTTTGGATAATGTTATAAGTAGAAAGGTGGTAAAACTGGCAGGTTCTTTAATCAGAAAATCAGACGTTGTCAGTTCGAGCGGAGTCGAGAACTTGGCTTCTACGCCGATCAAACTGACAAGCATAAACATTAATATTTGATAGACGATGTTGATTTCCATGAACTTCGAAAATCAAAACTCGTACTTCGTACTTAACTATGGATTGGAAAAAAGAAATTAAAAGCTGGGGTATCATGCTCAGCATAGTAGCATTTTTATACTTTACTGGTTTGTTGCCTGTGATCATGGGTGGAGTGCAATCGGTCTTACTTTCTACAGGTTTAATTAAACCTAAAATTGAAGTCCCCAACTTAGTCGACCAATCCTTTGATTACCGAGGACAATTCATGGATTTTGAAGGAAACGTGATCGATTTAGAGGACTATAAAGGAAAAACCCTTTTCATTAATTTATGGGCATCTTGGTGTGGACCATGCAGGGCAGAAATGCCACATATTTCTGAACTTTATAAGAAAGTTAAAAATGATCCAAATGTTGAATTTCTAATGATTGGACTCGACAATGACATTGAAAAAAGTCGAGGTTTTATAGAAGGAAAACCCTGGGGTTTTCCTACAGCACATGCCAGCTATGGCCTAAATCAAAGCTTACAAAGTGAGGCAATCCCCACTACTCTTGTGGTGAGTCCAGAAGGTAAGATTGTTTTCTACCAACAAGGCATGAGTAACTTCAACACAAAAGAATTTGAGGAATTTTTAGTCTCTCAATAGGGTTTGCCTGCGAAAAATGGCTTTTTCACGGGTTTTATTTGTTGCCGAAAGGGTTTTTTCTAATCTTTAACCCAAACCCAAAATATATGAAAAACCTGCTTGCCCTAAGTGCCCTATTTTTTACAATTATTACCCAAGTCTATTCACAGAAATCTATTTTATGGTACACTTCTCCTGCTGAAATTTGGGAAGAAGCCTTACCTGTTGGAAATGGAAGATTAGGCGCGATGGTTTTTGGTAAACCAAGCATGGAAAGAATCCAATTGAATGAGGATTCATTATGGCCGGGAGAACAGGGAGATTGGGGAATAGCAAAAGGTAGAAGAAGCGATTTAGACCAGATCAGAGCTTACTTAAGAGCTGGTGAAAATGAAAAATCTGATTCCCTTTTAGTAGCTGCATTTTCTAGAAAAGCAATTACACGTTCGCATCAAACTTTGGGTGACCTATGGCTGGATTTTGATTTTCAAGAGATAAGCGACTACAAAAGAAGTTTAGACCTGACCACAGCGGTCGCGAGCAGTACATTTAAAAGTCAAGGTTATACTGTAACTCAGGAGGTTTTATCCTCTGCCCCCGATGATGCGATTGTCATTCGATTAAAAACAAACCACCCAGATGGTTTTGTGGGAAAAATAAGACTATCACGCCCAGAGGACGAAGGCTTTGCCACTGCTGAGACAAAAAGTCTAAGCGAAAACACACTCTCAATGGCTGGGATGATAACCCAGAGAAAAGGGCAACTTGATTCGAATCCTTATCCTTTATTAACTGGAGTCAAATTCAAAACCTTGGTTTATGTAGAGACAGAAGATGGCAACCTAAATAATGGGGTTGATTATTTGGAGTTATCTGGCAGCAAGGAAGTGCTAATTAAGCTGGTAACCGAAACAAGCTTTTACAACCAAGATTTTGATCATGCAGCAGAATTAGAACTAGAAAATGTAAAGACAAAAAACTGGGAAGGGATCTTAGAGCCCCATATTCAGGATTACTCTCAATGGTTCGAGAGAATGGAATTGAAGTTAGGGAAGGCAGCGATGAGCGAAGTCCCAACAGATGTAAGAATAGAAAATGTTCAGGCTGGTGGAGTTGATCTTCACTTGGAAAAGTTACTTTTTGACTATGGAAGGTACCTGTTGATTTCCTCTAGTAGACCAGGCAATAATCCCGCAAACCTTCAAGGAATCTGGAATAAGGATATCAATGCACCATGGAACGCTGATTATCATCTGAATATTAACCTGCAGATGAACTACTGGCCGGCTGATGTTACCAATCTAAGTAAACTAAATCAACCTCTTTTTGATTTTGTAGATGGCGTTATTCACAGAGGTCAGGAAGTAGCCCAAACCAATTTTGGTATGGCGGGCACTTTTCTTCCACATGCTACAGATTTATGGCAAGTTCCATTTATGCGTGCAGCTACTGCCTATTGGGGTGGCTGGGTAGGCGCTGGAGGATGGATGGCTAGACATTATTGGGATCACTATCTATTTACAAAAGATGAACGTTTTCTTAGAGAGAGAGCTTTTCCAGCCATTTCTCAAGTTACCGCGTTTTATTCTGATTGGTTGGTAGAATACCCAGGCGAAAACACACTAGTTTCCGCTCCTTCCACTTCACCGGAAAATCGATTTTTTAACGAGGCTGGTAGGCCAGTTGCCACTACGATGGGGGCTGCCATGGATCAGCAAATCATCGCAGATGTCTTTTCTTCCTTCTTAGCTGCCTCCGAAATATTGAACTCGGAATCCCGACTTAGAGATCGAGTAAAAGAACAACTCGCTCGTTTGAGACCAGGAGTCCAAATTGCAGAGGATGGAAGAATACTAGAATGGGATCAACCCTATGAAGAAACTGAAAAAGGACATCGTCATATGTCCCATCTATATGCATTTCACCCTGGAGATGCCATCACCGAAAGTGAAACACCTGAAGCCTTTGCCGCAGTTAGGAAAACTTTGGAATATAGACTCGAACATGGTGGTGCAGGAACAGGCTGGTCTAGAGCTTGGCTTATTAATTTTTCTGCGAGATTGTTAGATGGAGAAATGGCGCATGATAATATTCTCGAGCTGATAAAAAAATCATTGTACCCAAACCTATTTGATGGTCATCCTCCATTCCAGATTGATGGTAACTTTGGTTATACTGCAGGTGTTGCAGAAATGCTCATCCAATCTCATGAAAAAGACATCGTCCGCTTATTACCAGCTTTGCCAAAGGCCTGGAAAGATGGGGAAGTCAAAGGAATTAAAGCAAGAGGAGATATTACCGTGGAAATGAAGTGGGAAGATGGTGAAATCACAGCGCTTTCACTTGTTCCGGGCGAAGACCAAAACATCACCTTGTTTTACAATGGATCTGAGATGAACCTAATGCTTAAGAAGGGGGAGAAATTTGGCTTTGAGATGGATTGATCTTTGGAAATAGGTTTAATTTCGATTTATAGGTCCTCAGTTTAGGATAATCTGTTAAGTTTGAATTCAGAATTCAACAGCGATTTATTTTCTCATGATAAAGAGAAGCCTTAGCTTTCTTACTCTGGTAATTTTTATTTGGTTAATCTGGTCCTATTCAGGTAGAAACTTACCTGTTTCCCCACCAAACCCCTACCTCTCAGTTATTGAGGAAATAAATCCAAGTGATAGCCTCGATAGAAACATCGTGGCAATTCAACCTTTTATGTTGCCCGAAGATTACTTTAATGAAAGTAAATTCAACGAGAAAATCAGGCAGTATACCTCGGCTGCAAAACAAAGCGGCTTCCTTCGAAACAAAACGACCATCCTTTTCCCTGAGCACTTTGCAAGTCCATTAGTTCTTTTGGGAGAAAAACATTCTCTCGCAGAAAAAGAGAGTTGGAGAGAAGTAAAATCAACCTTTATCTGGAGTAATTTATTTGATTTTTTTCTTGGCTACATCAAGACTGGAAAAAAAGAAGACAGACCAATTTCAGCTATTTTTAGAATGAAAGCCAAAGTGATGGCATCTGTCTACCAAAATAGTTTTAGTGACTTGGCAATAGAGACGAATTGCTATATCATAGCAGGTTCCATTGTATTGCCTGGCCCTTATGTGAAAAATGGTGAGATTTTCATAGAACCTAACAAGGACCTTTACAATGTGTCTTTTGTTTTTTCTCCTGAAGGAGAGATTCTCGGAGATCCCATTATTAAATCCCATTTGACTTCTACTGAGGCTAATTTTCTTTCCGAGCCTACCATTCAGACAGTTCAAAACTTCCAATTGCCATTTGCCAGAACTTCTATTTTGATCAGCGAGGATAGTTGGTTTCCTGAGTCCTACCAGCAAATCTTAATACATCAGCCAGACTTAATCTTAGTCCCTTCATTTTGTATAGGTAACAATAGGATGGATTCTCCTTGGGAGGGAAAAAACCTCAATTCCTTACCCAGCTTCGTTTTAACATCCGATGTAAACAAAATCACGGAGAGAGATGCCTGGAGTAAATATTCTATTGAGGAAAAAATAAAAAGCACTAATTCCAGAATTGGTGTCAACGTATTTTTTAAAGGTGATTTTTGGGAATTTGGGAGTGATGGACAACCCACATTTTTATTTAATGGAATGACATTGGAAAGCCGAAAAGCTGAGAAGGCCGGCATTTGGTCATTAAACTACTAGTCTATCATGCTCTTTAATTAAAAAAATAACTTAAATTAAATTACTATTCCTCAGGCATTCTATTGCTAGAACTATTTTGGAATGGCCAAAACCACCATTCATGTGCAATTTATATGTTAAGCTTATGAAACCTTTACATTCAATTTGGTTGATTCCATTACTTTTTTGCATGATCTCATGTTCACCAGACTCTGAAAATAAGGAAACAGAAAAAGAGGTTGTAATTGAAGAAGCTGAGGAAACTTCACTTGAAAATTTCATTGGGGATTATGTTACCTCAGGTTACTTTCAGCGAGAAGATGGATATGATTGGACTGTAGTGAGGATTCTCCCTGGAGACCAGAATAAACTTATTGGGGAAGTAAGCTCAAGATCTGACCTTAAAAGACCGAGTTGCTCGGCAGCCTTCGAACTTCAACTGAATGACTCTTCCAATTTGGAGGCCATGTTGATGAATCAAAAAGTGTTTTTTCTTATCAATGGAGACAGCTTGGAGATTCAAACAGAAACCGAAGAAGGAGAAAATGCACTTCATTTCTTTTGTAATGGTGGGGCAAGTTTAGCAGGGACTTATACTAAGCTAGAGGAGGATTTGGATTCCAGCCAGTATATGAATTACACTTTCGAAGAGGAATTGAGTCTGCAAAAAATAAAATTCGATATTAAAGCCACGGAGCAAAACCCATACACTACTCTCCTAGTACAGCCGGAGGGTCTTGAAATTTCAAATGAAGCGGTAGTGCAGAAAGTAGATGGCGGATACCTAAAATCTGAGATAGAAGATCTCAACAGTGACGGCTGGCCCGAAATATTAATCTTTTTTAATTCCTATGGTATGGAAATGAAGGGTATGGTTGTTGGATTTTCTGTGAATAATGGAAAATCGATGAGCCAAATCAGTATGCCTGAACTTAGTGAAGAGGCTTCCCAAGGTTTTCGGGGTCAGGATCAATTTGAAATTGTAGAAAATTCATTGGTTCAGAGATTTCCTATTTATGAACAAAAAGGAGAAGACTGGGTTCAGACGGGAAAAACTAGACAAGTCCAATATAAACTTAGGGATGGAGAAGCATCTCGACAATTCTTCGAAACCAACATTTCCGAGTATTGAGATAGAGTTCAGTATTGAAAAGAGTTTCGGAAATAAAATGTAAATTGAATAACCCAAAACCATTTTACTATGAGAACTCTAATCGCATTTTTCCTAACACTTTTCATCAGCCCATTTGGATATTCCCAGGTAATCCCATCCAAGGAGGTTCAGATCAAAACTGCAATCCTGGCTGCTCCTGAGGAGAAAAGAGAGGGTGCAATGGTATACGGATACGATTCAAATGGAGAATTTACTGTTTTAAAAAATGGCAGTAATGAAATGATTTGCATCGCTGATAACCCAGAAACAGAGGGGTTTAGTGTTGCAGCCTATCCTAAAGACCTTGAAGCCTTTATGGCACGTGGCAGAGAATTAAAAAAAGAGGGAAAATCATTTCAGGAAATATTTGATACCCGAGAAGCGGAAGCCAAAAGTGGTACTTTAAAAATGCCTGAAGAAGGAGCAACTTTATATGTTCTAACCGCTGAAAAAGAGGACTTCAACGCTACTACCGGAGATGTTTCTAACACCTACTTGCGCTATGTTGTTTATATCCCTTGGTCCACTCCAGAAACCACAGGGTTACCGCTAAAACCCAGTGCTCCAGGAATGCCTTGGATTATGGATCCAGGAACCCACAGAGCACATATCATGATTACACCTCCGAGAAATTAAATCGAGAATTTTATTATCCTACAGTTGATCATTCAATTCCAATACTTGGTTTTCCTGGTGGAGCATTTTCTTTAACTCCTGGAAGTCAACATCTTGGACAGCTTGTTGATTATCTATGGCAAGCGAGGCGGCTACTGCTGCGGATTGACCAAGGATCATAAATACAGGTTCCATCCGGATGGAACCAAAGGCAGTATGTGAACTGGAAACACAGACAGGAACTAAAAGATTACTGCACTCTGATTTCTTAGGCAACAAAGTACCATAAGAAATGCTATATGGCATTTTTGGGTGGACACCAATATCTCCTTCATTTTGCACATGCCCCTCGGCTGTTACAAAACGCTGAACATTATGAGAGTCCAATGAATAGGAACCCATTCCTATGGGCTGAGGTACTGCTCGATTCCCGAGAACTTCATGCTCCGTCATCACATAATCCCCAACCATTCGCCTAGCCTCTCTCACATAGATTTGGTGGGGCCAATGACCATTGTCTTGAAATTCGTCTTTGGCAAGCCCCCATTGAGCCATTTCCTCTCTAATTTTTTCAGGGACACTGGGGTCATTCGCTAAAAAGTACATCAGACCCTTTTGATAATTGATATGATCCAATAATATCTCTTCTCTCTCTTCATAGCTCGCCTCAGGATAGGCATAATTTTTCCCTATGTAATCGGTGCTAAAAGGGCCATGATTATTCGTATCTGTTTTAAGGTTTGGGATGGGGTCAAACTTATCAAAAGTTTCATCCCAACCTGCTTCATAAACTCTTGCCAGTAATTCATACCTGGCTGGATCATATCCTTCGGGTTTTTCAAAGGGAACTCGGTTGTCCGGGTGTCTACTGAGACACATTCTATAATTATAGGCTTGCAATCGTTTATCTGCCGTTCCATTTTTTCCTGGAGGAATTGCAACTACCTCTGCCACCAAGCCGCTGGTAGGGTCTCCCGGGGTTTGATAAGCACTGATCGAATCTTGGAAATAGTGTCTATGTTGATAAACTCCAACTTGTACTCCATTCCAAGTTTCGCCATATAGTTCATTGCTCTCCCTGCCTACAAGGTAGCTTACTCCAGCTGCTGCCATCAAATCACCTTCATAAGTCGCATCAATAAAAATTTTTCCTTGAAAGACTTTTCCTGACAAAGTTTGAATAGAGGTTATTCTTCCCCCTTCTTTTTTAACTCCATTGGCACGGTCCAACCATTCATCTCTCAACACCTCCAATTCATTTTCCACTACAAAATCCTCAAAAACTTGTTCTGCAGCATGGGGCTCAAAAATCCACATGGTTCTTGAATCTCCATCTATTGCAGGAGTTCCTTGTCCTTTATTCCCATATTCTTCTTTGGCTTGCCACTTCCAAGAAGAATCTTGCTGGTAATGGTCATATATCCGGCTGTAAAATTCTCTTGCTAAACCACCAATTACAGCTTTATTACCTGTGTCAGTAAAACCTAAGCCACTTGAAGATAATCCTCCCAAATGTTTATCCGGAGAAACCACAATCACAGATTTCCCCATTTTCTTTATTTGAACAGCTGATGTAATTGCGGCTGATGTACCTCCGTAGATAATGACATCTGCTTGATATTCTTCTACACCAGCTTTCTCTTCTGTTGTAGAACATGAAAAAAATACCAGGATCAGGGCTAGGAAAAAATATTTAGGCATGGGTTATTGGTTGGGTTCTAAGAATAGTCAATTATTAATCGATCATTTGTCTACTTCCAATTTATGAAAAAGATAATATCTCTCATATAATATGAGTTAGCCACCTATTACCCAAGCCAATTAAAAACAAAAAAACCGCAGCCAATCGTGACTGCGGTTTCCTTCAAATAGGAATTCTTAATTCCCGTTTAGAGAATTAATCCATCTTGCAATTTTAAGTGCATCTTCCTTCTTAACCTGTGGCATTGGTGCCATAGGAGTGGCATAATCAGGCCAGTTTTCAGGTTGAGGGTTATATATTAATTCTACAATTTTCTCAGGAGTATATCCTCTTTCTGCAATTTGCTTGAATGGAGGTCCCACTACTTTTTTGTCTGTAGTGTGGCAAGCAGTACAGGTATTCTTCGCAAGCAAAGTTTTAATCTCTGCATCAGAAGGAATCGCAGTTTTTGCTGCTACTTCTACCTTTTCAGTCGCTTTTGCTACTACTTTAGGCGCAGGCTTAGATTCCTTTACTGGCTCAGGCTTTGGCTTGATAACCATTTTGCTTCCACTTGGAATCTGATTCAAGGTATAATAAGCATCTGGGTGAACCAAAGAGAAGCTACCGTCTACAGCTCTCACGCCATTTAGGCTAATTTTGTGAACAAAATAAGGTCTCAATCCATCTACAGCAATTCTTGCTGACATTCCATCTTCTGCAACTTCTACTCCTAAAATCTCAAGTTCTTTGATATCCACTGGTGGGCTACCATATACCGGATGATATTTATAGGTAAAGCTTTCAACAGCATATGATGTTAGATCCTCTGCAGAAGCTTTGTCAACTGGCTTGGTAAACTCTACTAAGAATCCATCAGGCTGAGCCTTTACAGTTCTCATCTCAAATGGAATATTATGATTCCAAACTAATCTTTGTAAGCCTTCATTTGCTTCACCTGCAGAACCCCAACCACGGTTGGTCTCTCCAATAAACAATGAATTATCAGGTGCCCAAGCCATTCTCAAAATTCCAGACTGGAAACCAGATCTAAAATCAATAGAAGCACCTTGCATTACGCCATTTACTTCTTCAAGAATCACTCGCATGATTTTACTTTGCCCTTGATCGCCTATCAAAACCTGTCCTTCAAAAGGTCCAAAGGTTCCTTCAGGAATCAGGATTGGCTCAGAATTGGAAATACCTTGAATTCCATGTGGCAACCAAATTGCCGGCAACTTCAGGTCAGGAAGTTTTTCCTTCGCCTGAGCGTTTGTAATGTAGGGAGCATCCACCACATTTTCTGGCTTTAAATAGCCTCCGTTACCGTTCGGTACTTTTTGTGGATCTACCACTTGATTAAATTCCTCAACAGTCAACTTTAATGGAGAATCTTCTCTTCCTGTCCAAGCAAGTCCTGCTGGGTGTCCTGTAAAATCACCTTTGTCGATGAACCAAAGTCCACCAGACCCCATATAATCACCTTGATTTTCAGTGTAGACCAATTGATCACCAAGCATGCCCAAACCTGCAGGAGATCTCATCCCTGTAGCATAAGGTTCCATGCTTCCATCACGATTGATTTTCATGATCCATCCTCTCATTGGAACACGGCTTTCACCTCTCCACCATTCTTGATTACCGAAGGCAACATTCGCAGATACATAGAAAGATCCATCAGGACCCACCTTAGGACCAAAGCTGTATTCATGGTAGTGTGCAGAAAGTGGCCAAGCATATACCGTCTCATACAAATCAGCCTTACCGTCTTGGTCAGTATCTACCAATTTGGTCAACTCACCTCTTTGTGCTAGGTAAAATGCTCCATCTTCGTATACCAATCCCAAAATCTCATGAAGTCCAGAAGCGAACTTTCTGAAGAATGGTCTTGGGCTGGTTGGGTTTTCTACAATAAATACGTCACCTCTTCGAGTTGCAACACCCAGATCGCCATTTGGCAATACCGTCAGACCTCCCACTTCTAAAAGTGTTCCTTCTGGAGCCGTCACTCGCATGATTTTAAAGAAATCCTCCTCTTTAGGAGATTCCTGTGCTTCAACATGCCCTGGCATCAGCTGAATAATCGCAGCTAGTCCAAAGGCAATTTTTGTGAATTTATTTTTTAATAATGTTTTCATCTTTGCGCTGTCCTTGGATTAAAAGAGAAGATTATAAACGATGTTTCCCTTTGCAGGCAAGAAAATTCCAGATTCATCATTTGATGAGTTTGTCACCGGAGCTCCATATGTACCTTCATCGTATTGGAGATATACTCCAGTTTCAGGTAATAAATAATATCCTTTAGCAACTTTTTGAATTTCTACTCCATCAGCTACTTTGTAGAAACCATTTCCAATTCCTGAAACAGTTCTACTAATTCCCTTACCAGACTCCAAAACTTTGATCTCGTCAGTAACGGCGTTGCCAGAAAGCAGGTAATTGAACACCATGTCTTCAGAACCATTTTTCAATTGATATCCTTTTGTTCTGAATTCTTCTGAAGTTTGGTAATCGGCATTAACGGCATTGATCGCTGGGGTGCTCAAATTAATTAAAGCACCTTGTGGCACTGATACTCCGTTTCCTCGGCTATTCCACATAGGTGTCGCATCTAGAAACTCTCCTCTCCAAACTTGAATTAAGGTTCCTGTTTCCATGTCATAGGCATAGTTCACCTTTTCTTCACTGGCTACAGAAACGACATGACTCAATCTTTTAAAGTCAGGAAAATCTCTGAAACTTCTCAAAACAGGAGTTTCAGAAGCATCTACTAAAATCGGGTCAGTTGCTTGATTTGCGCCAGCTTGTGACACCAATAATTCGGTATTTCTTAGGCCTGGTCCAGAAATATATAAGTTAAACCCATCCACAGACCAGTTTCTATTTTTTGAAGCAATAATATGAATTGGATTGTCTCCAGCATTTAATTGCTTTTTAATTCTTACACCTCTATTGCTAAGGTCTGAGACTGTTTCATTCCCAACTGCAAGACCTGACAATCCTCCTGGTACTTGAAGAGTGATAAAGTATTCACCAGTTTCGGCAACGTTTAAGTTCGCATCGATCTTTGTCAAATTTACACCTGATACAGATGCAGGAATTTCATTCAGTGAAGCTACAGTTCCTTTTGCTTTTGCAGTTTTACCGCTTAAGTCTTCCAGATTATTGAAAGAACCTTGAAAAGTCTCGTATGAAACGTTTGAAATTTTTGGACTTGCCGCATCGTAGGGTGTGATTACGACATTTCTAAATGCGACCGCTCCATGATCACCTTGAATTCTAAGGGGTCCCTCGGCTACATCCTCTCCTGTAAGAGATCCACGAGTAGGTCCAAAAACCTCTAAATTTTCATGGATAGTTACTCCATTTAATGCTACATAAAGGAATCTAGCATTTTCGATTTTCTCACCATTGGAATTGAACTTGGCTGCTTGGAAGGAAACGTCCAGCTTTTGCCAAACTCCAGGTGCTTTACTTGCATTCTGTCGAGGAGCATATCCCTGATAACCTTTTTGGCCATCTGGTTTACTTTCGTCCCAACGTTGGTAAATCCCTCCGTTGTCACCTGGCTTAGAAGCTGTAGATGTCCAGCTATCCAGGATTTGAATTTCATAATTTCCTTGAAGGTAAACACCCGAGTTTGAATTAGGGGCTACCATAAACTCAAGAGATAGATCCACATCACCAAATTTCTCAATGGAGATCAGGTCAGCTCCTGGCTTCTTTTTAGTGGGTAAATTTGCGAAAACTCCAGAACCATCTGCGGCTTGAAGTTCATTAGGAACAGTTGGGTCAGCCCAAACTTTTCCTACTTCTGACCAACTGCCTTTGTTCCCTTCAAAGGAGTTTAGGTCAAGTTTGACAGGATTTTGCTGTGCTTGTAGGGCGCCGATCTGAAGTGCCAGGGCAGCCGTAAACAAGCAAACATGTTTGTTCAAAATCATTTGATTAGATAATTAATTAATAACAAGTGGTTATTATGGCTTTATATAAGAAGAAGTCTTGTAGGAAAGCAAAAACCTTCCCACAAAACTTCTTATTTAACCCTGGCTATCTATACTTTAGATTAATAACCTGGGTTTTGAACTAGATTAGGATTCAAAGCAAGGTGAATATGAGGAATTGGGAACAATGCTCTCGTTGGTTCGGAAGCATCCTTATCCCACCAAGTTCCAGAAGTAAATTCACCGAATCTGATTAAATCAGCTCTTCTTTTGCCCTCAAAGATAAACTCTCTACCTCGTTCTGCAAGCAGTTCGTCTAATGTTAATGTAGAAGTTGTATATGCTTCACTTGACCAATCAGCATCATCAAAAGCTCTTTTTCTTGATTCGTTGATTAATGCAACAGCCTCAGATGTAGCTGCTCCACCATTTTTTCTCATCAATGCTTCTGCTTTGTTGAAGTAAATTTCAGTCAAACGATAAATCACATAATCATTCTCCCAGTAAGTACCTTCTTCATCAGAAGTTCCGGATCTATATTTATTAAATCTTGCACCGGAGTTTTCTTCACCTTCTGTCATAGATCCTTCACCAGTTGCTCCTTCAGAATTTCTACGGATATTATTCACGTATACCAAAGGCTGATCTGCCCACTCCTCAGTTCCTAGGATTGGCTCACCAGTTTCGTAATCATATTGCGGTCCAAATAGGAACCACTCCTGCTTTCTCATATCATTTTCTTCATATGCATCGAATGCATTTGGAGTTACCACAAATGCATTCCAGCCACTATAAGTAACATTCAAAGCACGTGACATATTTCCATATCCAAAGAAGAAACCAGCCCAGTTGAAAGTAAATCCACCATCACGGCTAAAAGCAAATTGGAAGATGTTTTCTGGTGAGTATTGATTTTGATTGCTGAAAGGACCTAGAATAGACGGATCTAAACTCATATTTCCAGTCAAGCTTCCACCTTCACCATTGATTACTTTATCAGAATATTTGATACAATCATCATATCTCGGAGTACCAGCCCAAACCTCAGCATTTAGATAAAGTTCAGAAAGCATTGCATAACCAGCGGCTTTAGAAACTCTTCCTACCAATGCCTGAGAAAGTGGCTGTAGTTTTTCAACATTGTCCAAGAGCTCTTGCTCCACAAACTGGAATACTTCTGCACTTGAACTTGTCTCTGGGTTAAGAGGTTCACCCACCGTGGTCACGATAGGCACATTACCCCACATATCCATGATTTTCATGTAATGGAATGCACGCATTACTCTTACTTCAGCAAGAATTGACTCCATCTCTGCTTCTGTCAGACCTGCTGCAGCATAATCCACATCTTCGAAGTCTGCTAAAAGGGCATTGACATAGCCTAATCCCTCCCACATTAGACTCCAGGAACCTCTCAATCGGTTTTCCTGTGGAGTCCACTCATGGCGGTGTAAACGAACGTGATCACCACCATCATATCCATGACGACCTTTTTGAGGCCAAGCAATTTGATCTGCAGCAGATTCTGTGTGATAGTAATAGCCACTTTGTCCCGTAGGAGCAAGCCAAGCCTGCATATGGGTAAATGGTCTAAGTACACCTTGCATAATTTCTACTTTACTGTTGTAGAAATTATTTTTTGATAATTCGCTGTATATCGTCTCATCCAAATCGGTACAAGATACCGTAGCCAAAAGGGCAACTGGAGTTAAAGCAGCGGATAGTTTATTGAAATATTTTCTCATGATTTCTCCTTAATTAAAATCCAATATTTAGACCTACTGTAAAACTTTTAGTACGAGGGTAGAAACCTCTGCCATCTATACCTGTAGTAAATCCAGCATCCTGAAGTTCAGGATCAAGACCTGAATATCCTGTGAAGGTGGCGATATTACGCCCTGCAGCATATACGCGAAGGTTTTTCACATACTTACCATCTACTTTAAATGTATAGCCCAATGTAATATTGTCAAGCTTCACAAATGATCCATTCTCTAAATAGTAATCAGAGTATTGAGGGTCATCATCTAACTCCACGTGCTTGTTAACAGCACTTGAAAGCAAGTTATTTGGCAACCATCTCTTATTTCCAAAGTACATCTCCTTGGTATTCAAGATATCAAAGTCAAATTTACCTCTGAAGAATACAGTGAAATCAAAACCTTTGTATCTGAAGACATTGTTTAATGATGCCATATACTTAGGTACACCGTTACCGATGATAGTCAAATCTTCCTGACTCATCTCACCAGCAGTACCAGTAGATCCATCAGCTTTGTAGAATAACCATTTTCCATCTTCGTTGAATCCTGCGAATTTTTTACCATAGAAGTTACCTACAGCTCCACCTTCTTCTACTCGGATAGCATTACCCAAATTACCTGGGCTAGGAAGTCCTCCTGTTTCAATCCAAGAAACAGTGAACACATCGTTTGAAAGAGATGTAATTTCATTGATCTGCGTATTTGCAGTCAAGTCCATTTGCCAAGTGAAATCCCCTCTCTCCATGATCTGAGAACTTAAGTAAAGCTCAATACCTCTGTTATTGATAGTACCCACATTGGTAAACAATGAACCTTTTACAAAAGCAGGTTGCTGCGCTGTGTAGTTATAAAGAAGATCTTCCGTATTTCTTGTGTAGAAGTCCAATGAACCCGTCAGCTTTCTGTTGAATAGTAAGAAGTCAAAACCAAGGTTCCACTCTTTCTTTTTCTCCCATCTTAAGTCAGGGTTTGGATTTCTAGCTGCTCCATAAGTTTGGTAGTAAACACCTTCTTGTGGGTAAACTCCACCAGTACCCAAAGTCACAAGAGAAAGATAGTTTCCGATACCCTGGTTACCAGTAACACCATATCCTAATCTCATTTTCAAGTTGTTCACAGTAGAACTACTGCTCAAAAAGCTTTCTTCAGATAAAGCCCAACCTACAGATACCGCAGGGAAATTACCCCATTTGTGGTTTTCTCCGAATTTAGATGAACCTTCTCTTCTCAAAGTAGCCTGAGCAAAATACTTATCCTTATAAGAATAGCTTGCTCTACCAAAGAATGCGATCAAGGTATTGTCATCCTTAAAGGAATCCATCCCTGGTCTTGGAAGTAACGTATTGTTGATAGCAGAACCAGCAGACAAGTTCCAATCCAAGAATCCATCAGTAGTAAAACCACTGTTGTTTACATTGAATGTTTCAGTAGTAAAATACTGGTAGCTATACCCACCAATCACATCTAAACTGTGATCCAAATTGAAAATTCTCTTATAGTTTACTGTCGCCTCTAAGGTATTATTCCAGTTTATATAATTGTATTTGGAAGCATAACCGGTTCCTTGATATTGGGAAGCAGGTCTGTTCGCAAAGTCATTCATTGACTGGTAATAACGATCATTGTAAGTACGTCTCTGATGTGCTCCAAATACAGAAGCTGTCAAACCTTCCATGATTTCAAGTGTCAATCTCACATCACCAGATAAGTTCAATTGCTTACGCTCACTTATTCTATTGGCAAACCTCGAAAGTGGGTTGTAGTTATTGTAAGCCTCAGTTTCTACAAAAGAACCGTCCTCATTATAAATTGGAGCGGTTGGGTTTCTTTGGATGGCTTGCTCGAAGTCACCGCCTCCTCCACCAAGTCTATTTGCATCGAAAAGGTTAACAGCCATATTGGTTGCCAAGGTCAATCGATCCTGAAGACCTGTCTGGCTGAAGCTCATTCTACCACCATACTGCTTTCTGCTATTTTCTTTAGCGATACCTTCAGCATCGTTGAAGAAGAAGGAAACTCTGTAGTTACTATTTTCACTTCCACCAGAAGCTGCAAAATTGTGATACTGACTTAAGTTCTCCTTGTTTATTAGCTCGTCATATAAATCAGTAGATGTTCCAAAATCATTCTGCTCATCCACTAACCCCTGATCAATTAGATCACGGTATTCGTCAGCAGTTAAGTTATCAGGTCTTCTATCCACAAATTCTCTTTGGAAATAAGTAGAGTAATCAAATCTAGCTTGACCTGATTTTCCTTTTTTAGTTGTAATCAAGATTACACCTGCATTACCTCGAGTACCGTAAATAGCTGCTGCAGATCCATCTTTCAATACGTCAAACGTAGCGATATCATCTTGCTGCAATAGGTCAAGATTACCACCTGGAATACCATCGATGACGATCAATGGCTGAGTAGTTCCTTCCACTGAAGTAAGACCTCTAAGTTGAATATCTGTACCTGCATTTGGGTTACTACCCTGAGTTCTGATGATATTCAGACCTGCTACTTTACCTTGAATCAACTCCATTGGAGAGCGGACACCTGTCTGCACAAAATCCTCGCTTGAAACGTTTGCAACAGCAGAAGTAATCTCCTTTTTAGTTTGGGTACCATATCCGATCACAACCACTTCATTAAGCGACTGAATATCATCAAGCATGGTAATATTGAAAGTTCTTCTTTCACCTACTGCCATTTCAATGGACTCCATCCCAATAAATGAGAAGGTCAAAATGGATTCGCTAGAATTTACTTCCAAAGAAAAATTACCATCGATATCAGTTACTGTACCGTTGGTTGTGCCTTTTTCGATGATGGTCACCCCTGGAAGTGGCATGTTAGATTCATCTACTACTACACCAGAAACAGAAATCGCAGCTGCTTCTTCAATCACAACCGCAGTTTCAGGAACATAGACATCTTTCTTTCGAACAACAATATTCTCATTGATCTGTCTAAATTCCAGCTTAGTTTGACGGGATAATGTCACCAAAGCATCAAAAACATTGGTATTCACTTGTAGTGCTACCTTAGGAACTCCCTTGATTTCCTTATTGGTATAAACAAAGTTAAATCCGGAAGCAGCTTCTATTTGCTTAAATGCTTCCTCAATAGTTGCATTCTGAAAATGCATGCTCATGTACACCTCATCCATTCTTTTGTCCTGAACCTTGGCTGGATTTGCCAAAAGAACATCTAGAGTAAGGCATTTCACTAAGATTAAAAGTAAAAATCTCTTAGACATCGTTAAAATGCGTAACCGTATGTCATTTTTCATAACTTTAATTTTGGTTTAAACTATTTTGAGTGGTTTATTCTAAAATCCAGAGTGTTTTAACAAACATTCTGAAACCTCAGACTGGAGATGTTCGCGCATCTTCAGTCTTCTTGCTTTTACTTTAAGTTGGTTTTTCTGCATAAAATAAATAGGGGGTTATTGTTGAAAATTAATTTGAATCTCTTTGCCTTTTATTTCATAGTTAAACCTTGCGGTATAACTCAAGCCATCAAGAATATTATTCAAAGTCTCTCCTTTATATTTACCTGAGATCGTCAGGTTTTCGTCTTCGAAATTGAGTATTGAGATTTCTACCCCAAACCAATTTTCCAGCATCTTAACTGCTTCTGGCAATGGAGTTTTATCAAAAATGATGGTTTGGTCTAGCCAAGCCATGACTCTTTCAGAGTCAAAAGCACTTTTTTCCCAAGACTTACTATGAGCCAATGCCTGTATCTGCTCACCCGGAATCAGGTAATCCAAAAAGTCAGGTACATCTTCTGATTTCACCTCTACCTTTCCTGTAATTAATGAGATCGCAATCTTTCCTCCCTGACCTGCCTTGATATTAAAAGAAGTCCCCAAAGCCTTGGTAGAAATATCTTGGGTATGAACAATAAATGGTTTTAAGGTATCATGGGCAACCTCAAAAAATGCCTCTCCTTCCAAAAATATCTCACGGGTATCTCCTACAAAATCCTTTACATATTTAATGGTACTCCCTGAATTAAGCTTTACCACTGTACCATCACTCAATTTGAGAGAGGACTTTACTCCAGGCTTAGTCGAAAAAGTAAGCCAATGTACTTCTGGCGTTTCCTCTTCTGGTGCTTGAGAATAATACAATAAGCCTAATATTAAACCGAACACTAAAATCGCGGCAACTTTTAAGAAGTTGAATTTAGATCTAGTATTTGATTGCTGCTTTTCGAATCGGGAAATTGTAGCTTGAGAATTTAAAGGCAAACTTTCTGACTCTTCAGGAATCTTCTCATTAGTTTCAAGCTTACCTTCTATGGCATCCCAAAGCCCATCTACCTGATGCTCATCCATCTTATAATTCGAAGCTGGCATATTTAAAACAATCTGCCGAGCAACACGAATATTCTCTAAGCTCTGAGGGTTTTTATTTATATAATCCTCCCATTTTAGATTTCTCCTTTTGTTTGGAAAAAGGATCCATTCTCTAAAATCAGAGTCCAAGACAAAATCTTCTACTGTGAAATTTGATTTATCCATAATGTGGCTATTCACTACATTAAGGACAGATCATCTAAAAGTTATCCTTTAAAAAATTTATATTTTTTAACATTTCCACTTCTATCAATAATTTTCGCAATCGATTGTGAAATCTTTAAAAAAAACACTGATTACTTTCGGATTTTACTTATTATCACAAAATGAAACAATAGGTAATAAATACTAAAATTGATTTTTTCAGCGCATTGATAGCCTTCCAGGCAAGTGTGTAAGTAGAGCGTATTGTAATATCAAGTAAACGAGAGGTATCCTCGTAACTCAATTTCTCAAAATACAGGTATTGAATCACTTCTTTTTGTCTTATAGGCAAATCTTCCAGGGCTTCTCTCATTTTGGAGCTTAGCTCTGAGCTTTGTTGATCATTTATTAAATCCTGTTCCGGTGAGCTAATCAAGGTCTCTTGCTCGGACATCCAATGAATGGCAGATCGTTTCGCACTTTTCCCAAGCTCCTTTTGAATTCTATTAGAAAGGGCCTTGAAAAGGTATTGTTTAACCACTACATCCGAACAAAGCTTGGAGCGATAATTCCATAGATCAATAAAAACATCTTGGATGGAATCTTTTACGAGTGTTTCATCTGAGTGAATCCTCATCCCAAAATTGAACAAATCATGTACATGACTTCTGTAGATCGCCTCCAACGAAGATTTCTCTCCGCGTCGCAAATTTGCCCAATGATCTTGGGCTTCAAGCGCTACCGATTGAGAAGTGTTTAAAAAGGTCAATTCTATTTTGAGTTAATGAAATTTCTGCCAAGTTAAGTGAAATTTTAAAACCATTTTGGTTGGTTTAGCCGAAAAGCATTTTCACTTTAAAGTGAACAAACAAATAAAAAAAATTACAATTTTCCATTTTTCCCCGGATAAAACATTGAATAAAAGAGTATTAATACATAGTTTAAAAATCTTTTTTTTACTTTCATACTAACAAAAAGTCATTTCAAACTATAAAATTCACCGCGACACAGAGCGTGCTTAAACCATATATAATTTTATTATTGAACCATTTATCAAATTTTTATACATATTTATTGTCAATAAAACCTTATTGTATCTATTTAACGTATTAATTCCAAAACAATCATTTCAACCCACAACTATGAAAAAAACTTCTTTACTATTCGGAGCAGCTATAACCGGGCTGCTATTTTTCCAGGCCACTCAAAAGCCTGAAGCAGAAAGCCACCCTGAACTACTAGGTTTAGGCCCCAAATTACCCACTGAGGTAAAGGCTGTCGTAGAGCAAAAATGCTATGGTTGCCATAATGAGGAGGCAAAAAATGATAAAGGGAAAGAAAAACTGGATTGGGACAAATTTGAAGACTCCAAAAAATCCAAGCAGTTTGCTACCATGTCTAAAATCAGTGAAGTGTTAGAGGAAGGTGAAATGCCACCTAAAAAGTTTTTGGAATTTAAGCCAGAAGGGGCTTTGACTGATGAGGAGAAGACCATCCTATTGGATTGGAGTACTCGCAAGAAGAAAAACGGAGAGTAAATGAAGATTTGGCAATACCTTATCTTGGGATTAGGAATCATACTCCTTGCCATCCAATTTGTTCCAAATCAACTACCTGAGGTATCAAATGAAAATCCCCAAGATCTCATGGGATCGGGACTAGTAGATGGCGAGGTTTCCAATCTACTAAAAACAGCTTGTTATGATTGTCATAGCAATACCACCAAATACCCTTGGTATTCTTATGTTGCCCCTGCTTCCTGGCTAGTAGCAAAAGACACCCGAGAAGGTAGAGAAGAAGTCAATTTTTCTCAATGGACAGAGGTAGATATGATGGATAAATTGGCGATACTAGATGATATTATAGAAGAAGTAAAGGAGGAACATATGCCTTTACCAATTTATTTGACCATGCATTCAGAAGCCAAATTAGACGATAGTCAAAGGCAGTTAATTATAGAGTGGGCTGAGGCGGCAATGGATATCGTAGTAGAGGAAGAAGATGAATAAAAATTAAAACTACTTTACCTTGATGGATTCGTTTGATTTCAAGCGAATCCATTTTTTTTAATATGGATTAAAATCTTAAAGTTATACGGATAAGAAGTCCCATGATCTAGGGTCAGGTTTGAAAATCCTGCATTGCTGGGACAGCTTATAATTAGTTTACTGTCCACAATTCTTCTGCTATTTCTATAAAAAAAGCAGTTCCGAAGAACTGCTAATATGTTTAGTCGGGGTGGCGGGATTTGAACCCACGACCCTCCTGACCTCAGTCAGGATACGCAAACCGGACTACTCTAGACTTACCAAATATCTCTTTGCACCGAGGTTCTTGATCTTTTTTTCCAAAATCATCGCTTCACTCCTGCTATTACAATAAATCGAATGAATAAGCTTCCAAGGGCAACCAGTTCTTGTAAACCTTTCTCGACCTTGGTTATGCCTTGAAAGCCGACTATTTAAGTCTCTGGTTTGCCCAACATAATACTTACCTAGTTTATCAGAAAAGAGAATGTACACGGTGAACTCCATAAAAAATAATTGCTTTAAATTGAAGCGAACCAGATCACTACCGATTTAAAAGCTTATCTGATTTCTTCTAAAAAATACTAAAAAAGCAGTTCCGAAGAACTGCTAATATGTTTAGTCGGGGTGGCGGGATTTGAACCCACGACCCTCCTGACCTCAGTCAGGATATGCTAACCGGACAGCTTATGATTTGTTAACTGTCCACAATTCTTCTGCTATTTCTATAAAAAAAGCAGTTCCGAAGAACTGCTAATATGTTTAGTCGGGGTGGCGGGATTTGAACCCACGACCCTCCTGACCTCAGTCAGGATACGCTAACCGGACAGCTTATGATTTGTTAACTGTCCACAATTCTTCTGCTAATTCTATAAAAAAAGCAGTTCCGAAGAACTGCTAATATGTTTAGTCGGGGTGGCGGGATTTGAACCCACGACCCTCCTGACCTCAGTCAGGATACGCTAACCGGACAGCTTATGATTTGTTAACTGTCCACAATTCTTCTGCTAATTCTATAAAAAAAGCAGTTCCGAAGAACTGCTAATATGTTTAGTCGGGGTGGCGGGATTTGAACCCACGACCCTCCTGACCTCAGTCAGGATACGCTAACCGGACTACTCTAGACTTGCCAAATATCTCTTTGCACCGAGGTTCTTGATCTTTTTTTCCAAAATCATCGCTTCACTCCTGCTACTACAATAAATCGAATGAATAAGCTTCCAAGGGCAGCCAGTTCTTGTAAACCTTTCTCGACCTTGGTTATGCCTTGAAAGCCGACTTTTTAAGTCTTTGGTTTGCCCAACATAATACTTACCTAGTTTATCAGAAAAGAGAATGTACACGGTGAACTCCATAAAAAATAATTGCTTTAAATTGAAGCGAACCAGATCACTTGCGATTTAAAAGCTTATCTGATTTCTTCTAAAAAAACTAAAAAAAAGCAGTTCCGAAGAACTGCTAATATGTTTAGTCGGGGTGGCGGGATTTGAACCCACGACCCTCCTGACCTCAGTCAGGATATGCTAACCGGACAGCTTATGATTTGTTAACTGTCCACAATTCTTCTGCTATTTCTATAAAAAAAGCAGTTCCGAAGAACTGCTAATATGTTTAGTCGGGGTGGCGGGATTTGAACCCACGACCCTCCTGACCTCAGTCAGGATACGCTAACCGGACTACTCTAGACTTGCCAAATATCTCTTTGCACCGAGGTTCTTGATCTTTTTTTCCAAAATCATCGCTTCACTCCTGCTACTACAATAAATCGAATGAATAAGCTTCCAAGGGCAGCCAGTTCTTGTAAACCTTTCTCGACCTTGGTTATGCCTTGAAAGCCGACTTTTTAAGTCTTTGGTTTGCCCAACATAATACTTACCTAGTTTATCAGAAAAGAGAATGTACACGGTGAACTCCATAAAAAATAATTGCTTTAAATTGAAGCGAACCAGATCACTTGCGATTTAAAAGCTTATCTGATTTCTTCTAAAAAAACTAAAAAAAAGCAGTTCCGAAGAACTGCTAATATGTTTAGTCGGGGTGGCGGGATTTGAACCCACGACCCTCCTGACCTCAGTCAGGATATGCTAACCGGACAGCTTATGATTTGTTAACTGTCCACAATTCTTCTGCTATTTCTATAAAAAAAGCAGTTCCGAAGAACTGCTAATATGTTTAGTCGGGGTGGCGGGATTTGAACCCACGACCCCACGCCCCCCAGACGTGTACGCTAACCGGACTGCGCCACACCCCGAATAAGGCACGAAATTAATGTTTTGTCTTTTATTCCAAAGCATTTTGGGCAAATAAAAAAAACCAAAGCTTAAATCAATCCTCTGAGCCGGAGAATATCGCCTGGAAACTGGAGGAGCCACATTTTCTACATAAACTGGCATTACTGTTCAAATCCAATGCTTTCCGCATCGCTTCCTTACCATTATTATAAGGTCCTAAATACTCTCTGTCATGAAGATCTGGGATCATCTCACATTCTCTTTCGTGAATTTCAAATTTCCCATTATCATTTGGAATGGAGGATATATAAAAGAATTTCATATTCAAAAATTTACTATCCCCCAAATCTACAAGACCTTTAGCTGCCAAAAAATACCCAATATTGGGTATTTTTTGAGCTAATTATGTCTAAACATAGAATTTTTCATACACATTAATAATTCTTTGACAAACAATTTAAAGCTGATTCCCTCTTTAGAAATCCTCCCAAAATCTTTCTAAAAGCATTTCCCACTCCTCATCTAAACTGAGGTTAGGTCGTTTTTCACTTGCCCTCCTATACCAATAATCCGCATTCCATTGATCTCCTTCTTTCCTATGTAAATATGCATGAACTCTAGCTGCTGTTTCACCAGCTAATTGATCTACTTGATCATGAGAGGTATCCCAATCTCCTTTCCCATCAAAATACAGAGCTTTCAGTTCTGGAGAGAAGGATGATAAGGGTTCATTCAATGCCAAAAACCTATCTATTTCTTTCTTTTCCATCCTATCTTTTTAATGCTAAACCTTAAAGCAAAGTCATTTTTGCGACAAAAGCTTTATCCTTCCGTGATTTTTTTGTGATACCCTAAAGTCAATTTTGGATATCACAAAACCTACAAAATCATGAAAAAGATCATTCTCTTATTTTACCTCACATTTTTAGGACTCGTTGCTTGCTCAGATGATCCAGACCCAGTAACCATAGACCCTACTCTTCCTCAAGGCAACTTTTCCGTGCTTAGGATGGGTAGCTTTATGGATCAAAATGGAGCTGGTTCCACTGGCACAGCTTCCATAGGAGTGGACTCTGAAGGAACTGAATTCTTAGAGTTTGGAGATAGTTTTAACACCGCTCTTGGAACAGGCACAGTGACCGTATTCCTTTCTACCTCCGACACTTTTAATGCAGATCCTGGAAACGGTAACCCTGATCTACTTGCCCTAGGAGTAGTAAGAGATTCTGGAACCAATTATTTCATGCTTCCTTCTGGCTCTATGTCTGAAAAATACACTCATGTCATTCTATGGTGCGGTTCAGTCGGAATTCCATTTGGCTATGCACCGCTTAATTAATCCTTGAAAAATGAAGACTAATTATTGGTTAGGTAGAGTAAATCAGCTCAAAGCATTTTGCTTTGGGTTGATTTTCCTATTGCCTAACCTTCCTTCGCAGGCTCAAAGCGGATGGACTAAAGCAAAAGGAGAAGGTTTTTTCCAGATGAGCTTTCAATCCCTTGTATCAGAGGATTATTTCACTCTGGATGGAGAGCTTTTGGAAACAAATAAATTCTCTCAACATTCACTGGTCTTATATACAGAGTATGGAATCACTGACAAGTTTACCATTATTGCCAACTGGCCATTACAAACCTGGAATGGATTTGAAACCACTGAAACAGTCAGTGGACTTGGGGATTTAAAAATAGAACTCAAACATGCCATTCTAAAGAAATATCTCCCCTTAAGCATTTCCATTACCCCCGAAATCCCCATAGGTAGGGCAAATCATTTTGCACAAAGTAAAGTCAACGATTTTGAACAAATAAACCTTCCTTCAGGAGATGGTGAATTTAATGTATGGGGCACTTTGGCAAGTTCATTCGCTCTCCCAAACGCACCTTTATATGGAAGCATCTTTGGCACTTATAATTATAGAACTCAATACAATGACATCCAGTTTTCTGATCAATATGGCTTTGGAGCAGAGCTGGGTTATCAAATCGCAGGAAAGGTATGGGTAAACGCCAAACTGAATGCATTAAAGTCCACGCAAGAAGTGGTTACGGTAACTGATTTTGTCAGAGGGGATGGTACAGAATTCACCAGCTATAGCTTTGGAGCTAGCGTCCCCATTTACAAAGAATTTCACTTAAGCCTATCCTACAGGAATTTTACAGACTGGATTTTTGAAAGAAAAAACATCTACTCCTCAGGAGTGATTGGCTTTGGTGTGTATTACCAACTTATACCAGACAAAAAATGAACTTAATCCAAACAACTGACTTACCCCATTTACAGGGAAGTTCCTCTTTTCCTGATTTTAAGATCTTCAGAAAAGGAGACCGCATTTATAGTCAAGGAGAAATATCGGAAGGATATTATCTTTTGAAAAAAGGAACAGTCAAGCTTCATAAAAAGCTTCCCAAAGGATCCCAAACAATCATGAGAATTGTCTTTGAAGGAGAAATTTTTGGAGATGGATTCTCCAATCAAAATCAAAGCAACCTTAATTCTGCACTGGTCATAGAAGAAGACACTTTAGTGCAAAAACTTGATTCTCCTAAAATAAACACGCTAGAGATCAAGCATCAATTCCATTTACAATTACAAGAGCAGAACAATCAAATGGCTGTTCGGCATAATCGCTTTTTGGCCTTGGAAGCAGAAGAAAGAATTACATCTCTTTTATACGATCTCGCTATCAAAAAGGGTAGGAAATTTGGTGACGAAACCCTGCTCAAAATCAATTTAACACATGAAGAAATAGCCTTCTTAGCCGATACCAGTAGACCTGTGGTCTCAAAAATCTTATCCTCTTTAAAGAAAAGTGGCTTAATCAACTACAGTAGAAACAGGTTCCTTTTTAGGAATATAGCTCAATTTAAACCCCTGATATCATGAAAAAATTAATGCATCTAACTACTGCCCTCTCATTTATCCTGTTTTTATTTTCCTGTTCTTCTTCCACAGCAGACATGAACCCTTCCCTTCCTGCCCCTGAAACAGAAATAAATCCAGTTGGCACGCTTGCTGTCATTAAAGAGGGGATGCTAATGCCTCAAAGCGGCACCAATACCAAAGGAATGATAGAAATTGTTTCTGACGAGGAAGAAAATTACTTTCTTCGATTGGGAAATGATTTTTTATCTGATTTTCACACCGGTACGGTCACTGTCTATCTTTCCACTTCCAATCAATTGAATCTCAGCGCTTCAGAATCGTTTCAATTGGTCGGAGTCGTCAACGATGCTGGAGAGCATTTTTTCAATCTTTCAAAATTACCTGAATCAAAATTCAGCGATGGCATCATATGGTGTGGCGCAGCAGGTATACCTTTTGGATACGGTTCCTTCGAATGAAACGAACAAATTTAATTGGCAACATCAAGTTTTATTTTTGAATAAACTTGGGTTGCTAATTTTATTTAAAATGTATATCCGCTTTTATTCCAGTAATTATCCATAAGCATTATAAGATTTGGTTCCATCTTGCTGGCAAAACGATCTGTCTCAGTAATAAAACCCCGGGCCAGCGCTTGGAGAAATCTAATCCATTATTACCCAGGGTTGAAACCCTGGGTAATAAAGCTTTGACCCCAATGGGGTCTGAAATTTCTTAATTAATTATATGTATCACCATTTTTTACCAATAAGTATTCAAAAGCATCATATGATAAAGAGATCATAAAAATTTTGCTTGCTTCTATCTTCTGGCAAGGTGAGCAAAGAAATTTTGGGCACTGGCAAGATTCCGGATAATCACATTATTTAAACTTCTGCAGGAAGGTCAAATCCAAATTCAGTATAGGATACGGAATCCGATTCGATTTCAATCTGAGATCCATGGACCTCCAAAATTCTTTTCACAATGGCCAAACCAAGCCCAGAACCTTCTATTCCTTTTCTTTCCTTATCAATCATATAATACCGATCGAAAATAGATTCCAAATCCTTCTGAGGAATTCCCGAACCCGAATTTCTGATTTTGATACTCACTCCCCCATTAGACTCACAAGCGTCAATTAAAATCTCTCCATTTTTGGGAGTGTACTTCACAGCATTGTCCAACAGATTTTGTATGACTCTATCCATTAAGTACAAATCGGCTTTCACTAAAGGGAGGTTTTGACAGATTTGAGTTGTTATCTTAATATCCTTAGACTGAGCCAACAATTCATATTTTAAAGAAGAATCATATAAAAGCTCCTGAATTTTCATTCGCTCCATTTTTAAGCTCATCTGTCCTGACTCCAGTTTTGAAAGATCAAATAGATCAGAAACAAGTTGAGAAAGCTTATCAGTAGAAGCTCCAATAATCTTCAGGTATTTCTCCCGATCTTCCTCGCTTACGGAATCTCCTTTTATCTGAAGAGTTTCTACATAGCCGTTAATAATGGCAAGGGGATTTCTAAGATCATGCGAAACATTTGCTATCAATTCCCTTCTAAGACTATCGACTTTTTTCAACTCTTCTATATTACCCAGAATCGTATCTGCCATATGGTTAAAGGTGTTACCTAAAACGGCGAGTTCAGATTCTGATTTTGCCTCAGGAACTCTCGCATGGAGGTCCCCATCCCTAAACTGCTCCACAGCTTGAACAATCTTTCGCAAATGCCGAGTCAGCAAACCAAAAAGCACCAATCCTATCAGCAAAGCGACTACCATGGTAATCAATATGGACTCAAAGGTGAGTTTCATCCAATAACTCCCCAATAACCCGGAGGCTATGGTTTCAAATTTTTCACTAGCCAAAATGATATAGACATAGCCTAGTAACTGGTCTTCTTCATAAACTGCCGTTGCGGAGAAAACTGACTTTTCACCAGGGTTCCTAGGATCTTCTCCCAAAACAAATTCTTCACCTCCGGTTGATAAAAAATCCTCCACAGGGTCTAAATCAACTCTTTTTAATTTGACGAGTTTATCCAACACGACAAAAGACAGGATTTCCCCCTCAGGATCCAGCAAATAAACTTCTATCCCTGGGTTGACAGCCATCATGGAATGCATGATGGTTCCAAGTGCCTCTTCATTCACCTTTCCATTTAAGAAAGGATTCACTTCTTTGATCAGGTAATCTGCCACAGTAGCATTAAGCCTTTGTGTAGTTTCCTGAAAATACCTTTGGGCAGTAGTGGCAGTAATAAACACATAAGAGCAACCCACAATCAATAGCACCAAGGCAAAACTTACAGATATCCTCCAGAATAAACTTTTCATAGTCCTTGTTTATAATTCATCATTAAAACGATATCCTACTCCCCAGGTAGTCAAAATGAAATTGGGGTTATTTGGGTCTTTTTCAATCTTAGCTCGTAATCTATTGATATGTGCATTGACCGTATGTTCATATCCCGAAAAGTCATAGCCCCAAATCAATTCCAGCAATTCTCCCCTGCTGTAACTTCTTCCGGGGTTTTTAGCCATCAAAACCAGAAGGTCAAATTCTTTTGGGGTCAAATCCATCCTTTTTTCATCAAGAAGAACCTTTCTCTTCTTTTCATCTATCTCTAGGGAATTAAATTGGAGCTGATCAGCTTCCTTGGAAGCTACCATGTTAAATTGATCCTGCCTTCTCATGATAGCTTTTACCCGGGCGATAAACTCTCTAATCTTGAAAGGTTTGGTAATGTAATCATCAGCCCCAGACTCCAGTCCGATCACCTTATCAATCTCTTCAGACTTGGCAGTGATCATTAATATAGGAGTGAAATTATCCAAGGCTCTCAACTTTTGGCAAATCGCTATGCCATCCATTTCTGGCAACATGATATCTAAAATTATCAGGTCAAAAGGATTGGAATTAGCGATTTCAAATCCTTCCCTGCCATGGTTACAGACTTGAATCTGATAACCTAAATCATTTAAATGAATTTGAATCAGGTGACTGATATTAGGATCATCTTCGACTACTAATACTTTTTTCATTTTCAATAAATTGAGCTTGAAATTAGATTTTAATCATCACGAAACTATCACAATGGAAGGAAATCAATCCTAAAGCCTTAAAGCTGTGGGCACAAAGCCCTTTATAATTTACAAAATTTCCACAGCTTCAACTGATTGAACATTCCTTTAAATAGCTTCAAGTCAACCAGGGTTTACTCACTTACAATTTAAATACGGTTTACGTCCCTCTTTTTCCATCCAAATTCACTATAGCTACAGGCAGATTGAATACAGGTAGCTCAAGAAACAGCCAAACCAAAGCTTACCTATTGGATATTAGATAGTTAGAACAATCACTTTGTTATAATTATTAAAAACCACCTCTCAAGCTCATAACCTGTGATTTTGTGCCTTGTATTCTAAAAAACTACCGAATTAAAATATTCACCTCAACTGCCTGAATTTCTGATTTTTCAGTAAAAAGTAAGCATGCCTACCCAAATCAAAGCTAAGAACTGAATATATTATCATATCCTTAATAAAATTGGCTTATTCCCGAGCAAAACCACTATTTATACTGAGTTGGAGGGTTCAAGAGAAATTCTATATTTGCTCAGTTAATAATTAATAAATCCAACCTAATAGTTAAGAATATATATGGAAAACGTGCTTATTTATTTGGTCCCGGCACTTGGGATTTTAGGTCTGATCGTAATGGCCGTCAAGTCCGCCTGGGTAACGAAACAAGAAACAGGAGATGAAACCATGATGGAACTCGCCGGCTATATTGCTGATGGGGCCATGGCATTTTTAAGAGCTGAATGGAAAGTCCTGAGTTATTTTGCAATAATAGCCATGATTTTACTTGGCTGGTCAGGCATGATGGTGGAAACCTCAAGTCCTGTTATTGCCATATCTTTTCTTATTGGTGCGTTTTTCTCCGCATTTGCAGGCTATATCGGAATGCGAATTGCCACAAAGGCAAATGTGAGAACTACCCAAGCGGCTAGAAAAAGCTTGAAGCAAGCATTGAAAGTCTCATTTACAGGAGGTTCTGTGATGGGCTTGGGCGTTGCAGGTTTGGCTGTATTAGGTTTAGGCTCTTTATTTATTCTCTTCTACCACCTGTATGTTCAAAGCGTTGGAGCTGGAGTTAACGGGGTTGAGATGGAAAAAGCTTTGGAAGTCCTTGCAGGATTTTCTTTAGGCGCAGAATCAATTGCGCTATTTGCGAGAGTTGGTGGTGGTATTTACACCAAAGCCGCTGATGTTGGTGCAGATTTAGTAGGTAAAGTGGAAGCTGGAATTCCAGAAGATGATGTGAGAAACCCTGCCACCATTGCTGATAATGTAGGGGATAACGTGGGTGATGTTGCCGGTATGGGTGCCGATCTTTTCGGTTCCTATGTAGCAACCATTCTAGCCACCATGGTATTGGGTAGAGAGATCGTATCCGAAGATGCTTTCGGAGGTATTGCTCCTATTTTATTACCCATGATTTTAGCAGGTTTAGGTATTGTCTTTTCGATCATCGGAATGGCATTCGTCACAATAAAAGATGAAAAGGGAGATGTACAGAAAGCTCTAAACATGGGAAACTGGTCCTCCATTATTTTTACGGGTGTTGCCTCTTTCTTTATAGTTCAATATATGCTTCCTGAAACTCTTTCCATTCGTGGGTATTCATTTACCAACATGGATGTGTTTTACGCAATCACATTGGGTCTAGTGGTAGGTACCTTAATGAGTATCATTACTGAATATTATACAGCAATGGGCAAAAGACCTGTCATGTCCATCATCAAGCAATCCGCTACGGGTCATGCAACAAATATCATCGGAGGCCTATCTGTTGGGATGGAGTCTACCGTTTTACCGATTCTAGTTTTGGCAGGAGGTATTTATGGAGCCTATGAATTTGCTGGCTTGTATGGAGTTGCAATTGCAGCTGCGGGTATGATGGCTACAACGGCCATGCAATTGGCAATCGATGCTTTTGGACCGATCGCAGATAATGCCGGGGGGATTGCTGAAATGAGCCAGTTACCAGAAGAAGTAAGAGGAAGAACAGATATTTTAGATGCTGTTGGAAACACGACAGCAGCTACAGGAAAAGGTTTTGCTATTGCATCAGCTGCTTTGACATCCTTGGCCTTGTTTGCTGCATTTGTTGGGATTGCCGGAATTGATGCCATTGACATTTATAAAGCCGATGTATTAGCCGGGTTGTTTGTTGGTGGTATGATCCCTTTTATATTCTCCTCCCTGGCCATAGCAGCCGTAGGAAGAGCAGCCATGGACATGGTCAATGAAGTCAGAAGACAGTTTAAAGAGATTCCTGGTATCATGGAATACAAAGCGAAGCCTGAATATGATAAATGTGTGGAGATTTCCACCAAAGCTTCCATTCGGGAAATGATTGCACCTGGTGCTATCGCGTTGATCACGCCGATTCTTGTTGGCTTTACTTTTGGCCCTGAAGTTCTAGGTGGATTGCTTGCAGGTGTGACCGTTTCAGGAGTATTAATGGGAATGTTTCAATCCAATGCCGGAGGTGCTTGGGATAATGCTAAAAAGTCCTTTGAAAAAGGTGTAGAAATCGATGGGGAAATGTATTACAAGAAATCAGAGCCACATAAGGCATCTGTCACTGGTGATACTGTAGGTGACCCATTCAAAGACACTTCAGGACCTTCCATGAATATATTGATCAAATTAATGTCTATTGTCGCTTTAGTCATAGCTCCTCATATCAGTGAGGGGACTCATGGTCAGGCTATGGCTGAGAAAGTAGAGATCAAAAAAGAGATCAAATATGAAAATGGAAAGAAGATCACAACTGAAATCAAAAAAGTGATTCATTAGTCAAAAACTCAAAAAATAGATTTAAGCCGCTTCGATGGAAGCGGCTTTTTTATTGCCTTGATTTTCAAGACCTCGCATATTACTGCAACTATTCAAAATATAATACTGCAAAATATGGCAGGAACGAATATTATTCGATTATTAAGAATTAATTAACTTTTTGATAAAAATTCAGTGCTTTTTTTTGATAAATGACATCAAATATTCTTAATTTATAGAATAAAGGTTATTTAATTTATCCAAAATGGAATAATAAAGTCCAATTAATAAAAAATAGAAGGGTCATAAGCTCAGAAAGCCCCTTCTTCCATATTATTTGATTATCAGGTGTTTAAATAAAAAACATTTCCATTCGTTAATTAATCCACCTAAACAACTGTTCGAAAACAGAAAAAAACAGCATTAATTTTTAATAAAACAGATGAAACTAATCCTATACTATAATTCTAAACCAAAACTCGCATGAAGAAAAGTTACTTGTTAACTATGCTTTTCCTTTTTGGACTGATGCTGAGCGTACCATTGTATGCCCAACAATCAATCAAAGGAAAAGTAACCTCACAGGAAGATGGGGAACCGCTTCCCGGAGTCAGTATTTTGATTCAGGGAACAACCACAGGTGCCGTCACAGATATCGACGGAAATTATTCAATCTCAGTACCTAATTCAGAATCCGTATTAGTATTCTCATTCATCGGTTTCGAATCGCAAACCAGACGAGTTGGAAACAATTCTGAAATCAATGTTACGCTAGCCTATTCCTCTTCAGAATTGGATGAGGTGATTGTAACAGCTTTTGGTATTTCTCAAGAGAAAAAATCTTTGGGATACTCTGCCCAAAGTATAGATGCTGAAGAGATCACTACTGCAAAACAGCCAAACATTGTCAATGCCTTGCAAGGACAGGTAGCGGGTGTTCAAGTGACCAATTCCGGAGGTGCTCCAGGTCAATCTGCACGAATTATTATTCGAGGCATCAACTCTTTGGATCCTAATGCAGACAACCAACCACTATTTGTTGTGGATGGTGTTCCTGTAGACAACTCCACTGTTGAGTCCGGTGGAACTCCAAGAGGTATGTCAAACAGAATTGCAGATATCAACCCAAATGACATCGAGACTATGTCGGTACTAAAGGGTGCTGCTGCAACTGCTCTTTATGGTGTTAGAGCTGCCAATGGTGCAGTGATCGTAACTACCAAAAAAGGAAAATCAGGACAAATAAGAATAGACTTTAATAGCTCTGTTGGATTTGATAATCTTGTGAAAAAACCAAAGCTTCAGGATCAGTATGGTCAAGGATTTAGCGGTGAGCGTGATGACTCTAGCTTCTGGCCGTCTTGGGGAGCAAATATTGCCGAGGAAAACGACCCTAATTATGTTTATCAAAACAACTGGGATAGAGCATTCAATACTGGAACTCGCTATGAGAATAACTTAAGCGTTTCAGGTGGTGGTGAAAAAGCGACCTTCTATGGTTCCTTTGGTAGATTAGATCAAGAAGGAATCATCCCATTCTCAACTTGGGACAGAACTACAGCAAAACTATCAGGTACTGTTACAGCAAGTGAGAAATTCAATTTCTCAGGATCTATGAACTTCTCCAATTCTGGAGGTAATCGTGTTCCGCATGATCGTTTCCTTGAAAGAATGATGTATTGGTCTGAAACAACGGATGTTCGTGATTACATCAACGAAGATGGAACCATGAAAACGTATGGCAACACGAACCCAATTTATGATGCCAGATTTGCTACCTATGAGGATAATGTAAACCGCTTAATTGGTAACATTAACATGAATTACTCTCCAGCAGATTGGATCACCTTATCTTACAGACTAGGTACTGATTTCTACAGTGATAGCAGAACAGAGATTACTCCTGGCCCAATGGGTATCGATGGAGAGCAAGCTTTGAGTTCAACTGGATTCATGGAGGAAACAAGAATCACTAGTCGTGACTTAAACTCAAACTTCTATGTTACGCTTAAGAAACAGTGGGGAGAAGACTGGAATACACAACTAAGAGTAGGTAATGATATTTTTGAAAGAAAATATGACCGAGTTTCTGCTTCAGGTTCCAATTTTGTTATCCCTGGATTTTACAACTTAAGTAACACGAGTCAGATCTTTGCAAGTCAAGGAAAAAGCATTAGAAGACTAGTAGGTTTCTATGGTGACTTGATGGTTGATTATAAAAACTTCTTGTTCTTAAATGTGACAGGAAGAAATGACATCTCCTCTACCCTACCAAAAGACAATAACTCTTTCTTCTACCCTTCCATCAACTTGGGATATGTATTTAGTGAAAACTTTGACATGCCAAGCTGGATCACATTTGGTAAGTTGAGAGCTTCTTATGCTCAGGTAGGTAAGGATACGAATCCTCATATTTTAGGAGCAACATTCGTTTCTCCTTCCGTATTCCCATTGAACGGACAAGTAGGTTTTTCTAAAAACTCAACATTTGGTGATCCTGCATTAAAGCCAGAGAAAACAACCTCAATTGAGTTTGGTACTCAAATGGCATTCTTTAACAACCGAGCGAATTTAGACATCACTTATTATAAGTCTAATGCTTCGGATCAGATTATTCCAGTGCCGATTTCTGATGCAACAGGATTTTCATCTTATATCACCAATGCTGGTGAAATTGAAAACAGAGGATTTGAAATTGTATTAGGGGGTACTCCTATTCAGACAGATTATTTCAAATGGGATGTGACCGCTAACCTTACTACCAACAAAAATGAAGTGAAGAATATCCGAGAGGGTATAGATCAAATTGTGGTTGGTAGCCAATTTGGATACGCAGGGGCCACTGTTACTATGATCTTGAAAGAGGGTGAGCCTTACGGTGATATTTATGGTTCTTCTTATGTAAGACCAGATGCAAATCCAGATGCCACTATGCTTGACAGAGGATTAACTCAACTTATTGGTTCGAATGGATTCCCTGTAAGAACAGGAAGTCAATTGGTTCTTGGAAACGCCGTACCAAAATTCTTTGGAGGTCTTCGTAACCATTTTACTTACAAGGGACTTGAGCTTTCATTCTTGATTGATTTCAGAGCTGGTCTTGAGCAATATGATCAGTTTGGAAACTTCCTTTCTGCATTTGGTAAGCAAGAAGATTCTGAAAGAAGAAACGACACCGTGGTATTCCCAGGAGTACTTGAAGATGGATCTACCAATACCAAGGAAGTTTGGTTAGGTCAAGGAATCGGCCCTGATGGGGTTGATTATGGTGCAGGATACTGGAGAAACTATTACAGAGGAGCTTCTGAGAATTTTGTAAATGATGCAAGTTTCATCAAGCTAAGAAACATCACTTTGGCTTATAACTTCCAGCCTTCTTTATTGGAAAGAACTCCTTTTAGAACGGCAAGACTTTCTGTTGCTGCAAACAACATCATCCTTTCCACTCCATGGGATGGATTTGATCCTGAGTCTTTCTCAGCAGGTGCTGGTGGAAACGCGATCGGTTTCACAGGGCTAGGCTTCCCTGGTGTTCAAAGTGTATTCTTTAACTTGAATTTGGGACTCTAATTGACTAGAAAGATGAATTATAAAAATAAAATAAAAGCAATTTTGGGCGCATCCCTGATTCTTACAGCTTCCGCTTGTGAATCTTACCTGGATGTCAATGAAAACCCAAACAACCCTCAGGACGCTCCTATCACAGGCTTGATGACTAACATCACCTATGAAACGAGCTTGAATGTTTACAGAGAGGGAAATGCAGTAGGCAACTATGTTCAATATTTTGCCTCACCAAACCCAGCGAGTGGTTCGGACACGATGGAACCGCTCAACTTTAGCAGCATGTGGTTCAGTCTTTACAATGTAATGACAGACCTAAACGAGCTAACTAAAAAGGCTGAGGAATCAGGTGCCTCGCACTATTTAGGTGCTGGACAGGTATTGATGGCTCTTAATCTTGGAATGACTGTTGACTTATTTGGAGATGTTCCATTTTCTGAAAGCTTCAACTTTACCACGGTAACTCCAGCTTATGATGATGATCAAGCTTTATATAACAATATTTTAACCTTACTTGATCAAGGGATTTCAAACCTTCAAAGTAGCGAAACTTCGGCTTCTATTGGCCCCGATGATTTCATTTACGGTGGAGACATCGATACCTGGGTGAAATTTGCTTACACCCTGAAGGCTAGATACATGATCCACATGAAAGGAAAAGAAGGATATAATGCTTCTGAAGTGCTTGCAGCCGTGGCCAATGGATTTGATTCAAATGCCGATGATGCATCAGTTACATATTTCGAACAACGTTTCAATCCATGGGCGAATGACGCTATCAACAATGCGAATTTGCTTTTGACTGGCTGGATTTCTGAACAATTTATTGAAGCTTTAGATGGTACCTCTTACCCAACAGTAGATCCTAGATTGAAGTTAATGGTAGGCACCACTGACGAAGGTGAATTTGTAGGCACTGTGAATGGTGCAGGTAGAGGAAATGCTCCAGAACAAGGTGCAAGATCTACCTTGATTGAAGGACAGTTTTACACTTCACAACAATCTCCATTGCTTATTGCAACTTACGCTGAGTTAAAGTTTATTGAAGCAGAAGCTGCATTTGACACAGATAAAGCGAGAGCTTATGAAGCGTATCTAGAAGGTATCAATGCACACATGGATATGTTAAGTGTAGATGAAGATGAAAAAGCTGCTTATTTGGCTGACCCTAGCGTAAGCATGGGAGCTGATGCTTTGACTCTTAATGATATTTTCAAAGAGAAATACGTTGCTTTATTCTTACATCCAGAAACCTGGAATGATGCAAGAAGATTTGATTATCAATACAAGGACATGACGTTACCTGATAACTTGAATCCAAATTTAGGAGGAGAATATATCAGAAGACTGGCTTATCCTGATAGTGAGGTGAGTAGAAATGGTGCCAACGTACCATCTGTCACTTTAACTGATAGAATCTGGTGGGATCAATAAACTGATTTCAATATCTAAAGTCTCCTACTACCCAGTAGGAGACTTTTTTTATTTAACTTAATACACAGAATACTCCTTTTATGAAAAAACTCCTAGTTGGATTACTGATTCTTGTCAGCTCCTGTACAGTCCAAAAAATCAACAAATCACTTAAAAACTCAGATGTTTTAAGTCAAGGTCACATGGGCTTTATGCTACTTGATCCAGAATCGGACAAAGTATTGGTGGACATTAATTCGGATAAATATTTTATTCCTGCATCCAATACCAAATTATTTACTTTTTATACCTCCTACTCCATTCTAGGAGATGAATTGGTCAATGGGCTCAACTATCTGGAAAAAGGAGATTCCTTGATATTCTGGGGAACAGGGGACCCTGGACTTTTACATCCTGATTTGGATAATGAAGTAGCCATCAATTTCTTGAGAGCGAGTGATAAGGATTTATACCTCTTGGATAATTTTGGACAAGTCGATGCATTTGGACCAGGATGGTCTTGGGATTGGTACAATTATTACTATGCTACGGAAAGATCTGCCTTGCCTGTCTATGGCAATATCGTACGTTTTAAATTTGAAGAAGGCCAAAATAATTTCACGATTAGCCCTGAAAGATTTAAGCCTTTTCTGGAAGCTAAAAAGACAGATAGCTGGAATGGCTACAGGTTTAGAAGAGATCGGTATAAAAATCTTTTCAGTTACCAATTTACAGATGTGGTTCCTTCTGATCCTTTTGAGACTGACATCCCCTTTGTAACCTCAGCTGAATTTGCAGCTCAACTATTGACTGAGGCATCAGGAAAAAAAGTGAGAGTTATACAAAATGAAGCTTACTTTCAAGAAGATCCTATCAAACTTCAAACTACTCCTGCTGATAGCATCTATGCCCAAATGATGAAGATTTCAGACAACTTTTTGGCGGAGCAATTAATGCTCTTGGTTTCAGATCAGCTGAGCAATCAATTAAGCACTTCAGATGCCATTGCTTACTCGAAAGAAAACTTGTTGAAAGACTTGCCGGACGAACCTATCTGGGTAGATGGCTCAGGACTTTCAGCTAAAAACATGTTCACTCCAAGGTCCATTATTGCCTTGCTTGGGAAGATACGAGCTGAAGTACCTTTGGAAAAAATTAAAGCCTATTTCCCCGCAGGAGGAGAATCCGGCACCATCCGGAATTGGTATAAAGCTGACGAAGGCCAGCCCGCATACATTTATGCCAAGACTGGAACTCTAAGTATGAGTAATGCACTCAGTGGATTTTTGATTACCAAGAGTGGAAAAATCCTCCACTTTTCATGTATCCTAAACAACTACGCTCTATCTGGATCGGAACTGAAAAGAGAATTAGAAAAAACCCTCTACCTGATCCATGACAAATATTAATTTCAGAAGGAAATACCCCGAAGAATAAATCAACTTAAGCAGCAACCATGAAACGATCCTTTTATTTCAGCTTCATTCTGATATTCCTAACTCAATGGGCTTTTTCCCAAACTTTCACCATGGAAGAAGTGGGGAAGTTTTCCTTTCCCTCCGAATTAACTAGCTCGGCAACGGGGGAAAAGATAGCCTGGGCGATGAATGAGCAAGGTAAAAGGAATGTTTATATGGCAGAAGGTCCTGCTTTCACTGCTAAAAAGCTCACTGATTTCAATGAGGATGATGGGCAAGAAATTAGCAGTCTCCAATTTTCCCCGGATGGAAACTGGCTGGTATTTGTAAGAGGTGGAGATCACGGAGGAGGCAATGCTTCTTCTACCGTCAATGCCCAAAATTTACCTATCCTACCCAACGTAGAGATTTGGAAAATCAACTTAGAAAGCGGGAAAGTTGAAACGATTGTGGAAGCTGATAATCCTTCCATCGGAAAAGACCATCAACTGTTATATGTTAAAGCAGGTCAAGTTTGGACTGTAGATTTAGCCAGCTCAGAGAAGCCTGTTCAACTTTTTGAAATCAAAGGGAATGTCAATGAACTATCCTATTCTCCTAGTGGAGACTTGGCTTTTGTGGTAAATCGGGGCACACATTCCATGATCGGAATTTTTAGAAACAAAAGACTTCCTATCCAATGGGTTAACCCTTCCTTTCATCGCGACTCCAATATTGCTTGGTCGGAAGACGGCCAAAAGATCGCATATATCAGAAGACCAGGAGGTAGAGGAGCTGCCTTCCCAGAATTGGAACCAAGACATAGTCCTTGGGAGATTTGGGTGGCGGATATGAATACAGGCGACAGTGAAAAGTTATGGGAAGCTCCGGAAACATTGGCTGCTTCTTACATCTACCCTTTCTTTGCTTTCTCAGGAAATGATCATATCGCTTATTTATCATACGAAGATGGATGGCAACACCTCTACGCTATCGATATAAATTCCAAAGAAACTAAGCTTTTGACTCCGGGGGATTATATGGTGGAGCAAATTAAGCAAAGCCCAAACGGAGAAAAATTAATATTCTCCGCCAATACAGGTTCGGAGCAAGAGGATTTGGACAGAAGACATATTGGTACCGTGGATATTCTAAGCGGTAAACTGACCTGGGAAACTTCAGGAGAGGGTATTGAAGCCTATCCAGTTTGGGTAGGAAACTCAGGGAAAATGGCCTTCTTCAGCGCCGATGCACAGCGATCTCATTTAGTAGCTATCAAATCAGGAAATGACACAAAGCTATTGGGTGAATCAATAATACCTTCTGACTTCCCGCAAGACCAGCTGGTAACCCCAAAGCAAGTTAAATTCACAGCACCGGACGGGACCACTGTTTATGGGCAACTTTTTGAAAAAGAAGGAGGAAATTCTGAAAAACCAGGAGTAATATTTGTTCATGGCGGACCACAGCGTCAAATGCTCTTAGGCTGGAGTTACATGGATTATTACTCAAACACCTATGCCATCAACCAGTATTTAGCTAACCTTGGATTTGTGGTATTGTCCGTCAACTACCGTTTAGGAATTGGCTATGGATACGAATTCCACAAGCCTTCAGGAGCTTACTATAGAGGGGCCGTGGAATATCAGGACGTCAAAGCTGGAGGAGAATTTTTAGCATCTCTACCTCAGGTTAATGGAAACAAAATAGGCATTTATGGAGGATCTTACGGAGGTTATTTGACCGCATTAGCACTGGCAAGAGATTCCGATTTATTTAAAGTAGGAGTCGACATTCATGGTGTTCATGACCTAGATGGCCGATATAGCCTTTCTGCGAATTATGAACAGCCTTCTGACATTGATAAAGCTCGTCAAGTAGCTTGGGAATCCTCCCCTATTTCGGACCTTTCCACCTGGACATCGCCCGTACTTTTCATTCATGCAGATGATGATAGAAATGTAAATGTTTCTCAAACAGTTGACTTAATCAGAAGATTTGAAGAGTTAGATAAACCCTATAAATCTATAATTATCCCTGGAGACACGCACCATTGGATGAAATGGTCAAATATGGTCAAAGTAGATCAAGCCACTGCTGATTTTCTCAAAAAACACTTAATGGATTAAATGCAGCTTAAAGGAATTCACCACATCGCCATTATTTGCTCGGATTATGAGAAGTCCAAACAGTTCTATACTGAGGAACTTGGATTGGAAGTTATCAAGGAAATTTACAGAGAGGAAAGAAAATCCTACAAGTTGGACTTGGCATTAAATGGAGTCTATGTTTTGGAATTATTCTCCTTTCCCAACCCTCCTAAAAGACCATCAAGACCAGAAGCTGTTGGTTTAAGACATTTGGCTTTTTCTGTAGAAAATCTTGAGGAATGCATCGACTATTTAGCCAGCAAAAAAATTGAATCCGAACCTATTAGGCTGGATAAGGAAACCGGCAAAAGGTTCACATTTATTGCTGATCCCGATGATTTACCGATAGAGTTTTATGAAGAGTGAAGATAAATGTGGGCAAATTGTACTCGAATTAATGAATATTCGATAATAAAAGATGAGGAATTACTTGAAATTCACAGCCAATTTTAAGAGACTTAAAAGAAAAATTGTAGATAAAATAGATTTGAGTTGATTTACTTTTTCTTAAAAACTGCCCTTTTTTCTTAACTTAATAAAGGGCTTTCTGATTTTGAAGGTTTATTAACATTTCGATGGAAACCTAATCCCAGCAAAGTCTGTTTTTACTCTATAAACATTTAATGATTTCATGCTTCGGGAATGGATTCAATTCTCTTTTCTGCGGAGCATGAATTAATACCTTAAAACAAGCAAACATGTTACACATCTTAAATGGTGACTCTCTAGCCGAAAAATTCCCCAACGACATTCATGGAAAAAAGGCAATCTGTAGAGAGGCTTTGGTGGAAGGACCCGTAGCAGCCCAATCCACTGAAGAATTATGGGTAATCCGAGATCAATTTTTCTCTTCCCACTATCCAGAAGTAGCAAAAGGTTCCTACTTTGAAAAATCGGTCCCTGAATTTGAAAGCATGATGACTGCTGCTACCGGCACAAAAATCTATTGTTGGTTCGAATTGGATTTATTTTGTCAGGTAAACCTTTGGTTCGTGATGCACTTGATTGAAAAGCATCAGGGTGACATTTATTTGATACTACCGGAAAAAGCTGACCTAAGATTAGGTTTTGCAGAGCTTAATGAACGGGAACTTGAGGAGCACTACAGAAATGCAAAGCTTTTGACTAAAAATGAAAGAGCAATCTTGAGTAACCTTTGGACTATGTTCCAGAAAAATCACATTGATGAAGCCTTAACACTTGCACATCAAGCATCTCATGAACTTCCATTTTTACCAGCCGCTGTTCAGGCTTGGAAAGATTCCATTCCTCATGGAGATTACCCAGGTAAGCCGAAAGCTACACTGCTTCAAATCATTCAAGAATTAGGTTCTGATGATTTTCTTAAAGTTTTCCGAGAGTTTAAAAATAGAGTTCCTATATACGGCTACGGAGACATGCAGGTAAAACATCTTCTGGATGACATAAAAAAAAGAGCTGTTTAACAGCTCTTTTTTCATTTACAAATCCGACAACAGTGCCTCAGACTTATTGATAACAGCCCTGTACTTCTTATAAACAAACCGTGTAAAGAAGAACATGAAAATCAAGCCTACAGGAACGTAAATAAACCAGTAGATTGGCTTGTTGATTATTTCTCCCCTTCCTTGTAATTCTGTAATAGGAGAAAGAATAATCATGAACAAAAACACTCCCAAAACCATCCCAAACTTTTGAACCATCCAGAACCTTTTTTTATTGGTTCTGAATTTTTCCAGCAACTCTGCTGGGACATCTGAAGCAATATCGATGGCTCTCATCCCCTTAATAGTCCATAAGCTAGCTGTAGGTAGTAAAATCAAGATTATGATGGATATTATTGCAAAAACCTGGTTATACCAAAGTTCAAACTTTGAAAAACTAATCATGAAATACCCTGCATAGGCATAACAAATCACAGATCCTATTATCTCAGGTATTCTAATCCCCTGCATCTTATTTCTAAATTTTTGCCCTGTAATCTCCATAAGTAACTCCTTTTGGATTTTATCTTGCTTTTCTACCTTTTCACTTAAGTCTCCCCATAGTGATTTCATTTCTTCTAGTTCCATGTTGTAATTGGTTTTGGACTTGCTGCTGCCTTTAACTTTTGTTTAATTCTGGACATTCTGGTACCCACATTACTCGTGGATATCCCTGTAATCTGAGCGATCTCCTCATAACTTTTATCCTCCAAAAAGAGAAACATGATCCCTCGGTCCAACAAGTTGAGTTTTCTGATTTGAGAATAAAGCCATTGAATCTGTTCCTCTTTCACCGCATCAATTGGTTCCGAATAATTGATTAGACTTTGATCTAATCTGACCATCAGCGGCTTTCGTTTAGATTTATTGATATGAGTGATAGCCGTATTCATACTAAGTCTATACAACCAGGTACTGGGTTTTGATGCTTTTTTAAATCCATCAAAGGATTTCCAGGTTTGGTAAACTATTTCTTGGTATAAATCATTTTGCTCCTCCTTATCTTTAGAATAAACCATGGTGACTTTATAAATCAGCCCCTGATTTTCTTGGATAAGATTTACAAATTCCTCCTCCTTGTTCATTTTATTGAGTTTACCTATTAGTCTCTAAATCAAAGAAAAAATCACATGTTCAGGTATTTTTTTTTCAATTCCACGATTTTACCTGGTTTTAATAAGTTCGAATTGAACCTTTCTTCTCCCTTATTTTTCTCTTCTAAGATACCAAATGTGTATTTTCGGGAATGCAATGGTTCACAAAGTTCGACATCCCAAAACAGGAAAGCCCTTTTAAGATCGAGGATAAATTTTTCAGCATTGGCTCCTGTTTTGCCGAAAGCATGGGGCAGAGGATGAAGGATTCTAAATTTGACATCCTCATAAATCCTTTCGGAACTATCTTCCACCCCTTGGCGATTAGCCAATTGCTTCAAGCCAGCCTGGAAAAAACCAATGTTCCCGAAGATCTTTACTTGGAGCGGGATGACATGCACTTTCATTATTGGGCGCATTCCAAAATCATGGGGAAATCAAAAGTAGAGGTGAGAGGAAAGCTTCTTGGGGAACTTGCTTTATGCAGAGAATATCTTATAAAAAGTAATGTGCTAATTCTTACCCTAGGCACTGCATGGGTTTATGAATTAAAATCAACTTCTGATTTGGTGGCCAATTGCCATAAAAAACAAGGAAACCTTTTTCAAAAACGCCTCACTCCTCTTGAGGAAATGAAGAAATCTTTGGTCAATACGCTTCAGCTATTAAAAAAAGAGAACCCACAGATTCATGTGGTTTTGACGGTAAGCCCTGTGAGACATATCAAGGATGGAATTTCTGAAAATCAATTAAGCAAAAGCCTTCTTCGTGTTCTCTGTGATGAACTTTCCAGAGAATTTGAAAATGTAGGCTATTTCCCAGCTTATGAGATTATGGTCGACGAACTCCGCGATTATCGTTTTTATAAGCCCGACATGATCCACCCTACCCAACAAGCGGAAGAATACATTTGGGGAAAATGGATACAGACCCATTTTTCTCAAGAGACGATCCAATTACTAAATGAAATCAAGCAGTTAAAATTGGACCTTGCCCATCGGCCTCTAAGCCCAGCTAGCAATTCACATCAGAAGTTTTTGAATAGCTTAAAACAAAAACTGGAACGAATGAGCCCCAGAATTGATTTCACCAAAGAGTTGGAAGAAGTCAACTCCCAACTATCTGAATTTAAAAATCCATCATGAGCCAAGCTTCCAATAAATTAATAGAAAGCCAAAGTCCCTACCTACTCCAACATGCACATAACCCCGTAGATTGGTATCCCTGGGGAGAAGAGGCTTTGAACAAAGCCAAAATAGAAAACAAACCCATTTTGGTTTCCATTGGCTATTCTGCCTGTCATTGGTGTCATGTTATGGAAAGAGAAAGCTTTGAAGACAAGCTCACAGCCGACTTGATGAATGAAAGTTTTGTATGCATCAAGATTGACCGAGAGGAAAGACCTGATATAGATAATATATACATGGATGCAGTTCAAGCCATGGGACTTCAAGGTGGATGGCCACTCAACGTATTTCTGATGCCAAACCAAAAACCTTTTTATGGAGGAACCTATTTCCCTAATCAACAGTGGAAAAACTTACTGGCAAACATTGCTGACGCTTTTGCTAATCATGAGGACAAACTCGCAGAAAGTGCGGAAGGTTTTGGGAGAAGTATTGCCAGAAATGAGACTGAAAAATATGGAATTCGATCAGGGAAAATCGAATTAGATCCTGATGAGCTTGCAGAAGCAGTTCTTCAGCTGAGTTCTCAAATTGACTCCGAATGGGGCGGCATGAACCGAATCCCCAAATTCCCTATGCCAGCTATCTGGAACTTCATTTTAGACTACGCCCTGTTAAGCAAAAGTCAAAATCTAGAAGACAAGGTCCTTTTCACCTTAAAGAAAATGGGCATGGGCGGAATTTACGATCAGCTCAAAGGAGGCTTTGCCAGATATTCAGTGGATGGTGAATGGTTTGCTCCCCATTTTGAAAAAATGCTCTATGATAATGGGCAGCTTTTAGAATTATATGCAAAAGCCTATCAAACAAGCCATGATGATTTCTTCTTGGAGAAAATCCAAGAAACCTACACTTGGCTCCTGGACGAAATGCTTCAGGAAGAAGGTGGCTTTCATGCTGCGCAAGACGCAGATAGCGAAGGCGTAGAAGGCAAATTCTATACCTGGACCTATGAAGAACTTTCCTCTATTATTCCAGAAGAAATGCCATGGTTTGCTGAGCTTTATAACCTTAAACCCCAAGGCAATTGGGAAGATGGTATCAACATCCTTTTTCAAACAAAAAGCTATTCTGAAGTTGCCGCAGCACATAATCTTAGTGAAGAGGTATTGAATCAAAAACTAAAGGAAGTAAAAGCAACTTTACTTTCCATTAGGAATCAACGCATCTATCCAGGCAAAGATGACAAAGTGCTTTGTGGCTGGAATGCATTGATGATTTCAGGTTTGGTTCAGGCCTATTTTGCCACCTCAGATCAGAAGTTTTTAGATTTAGCTCTGAGCAATCGTGATTTTATTTCCAAGAAAGTAACCGTAGATCGTCGTCTTTATAGATCCTATAAAAATGGAGTTGCCTATACGCCAGCCTTCTTGGAGGATTATGCTGCTTTGATCAAAGCTGATATCATGCTTTTTGAAGCTACCTCAGAAGCATCACATCTTAAGTCTGCAGAAAGACTTACCAAGATAGTGCTAGATGAATTCTATGATGAGAATGATGGCTTTTTCTTTTTCAACAACCCAAGTTCAGAAAAATTAATAGCAAACAAAAAAGAGCTTTTTGACAACGTCATTCCCTCCTCAAACTCGCTGATGGCAAGAAATCTTCACCAACTTTCTATTCTCACTTACAAAGATGAATATGCAGAGATTTCAAGGAAAATGCTGGGAGGTATGAAAAACTTAATTCTGAAAGACCCTGGGTTTCTTTGCAACTGGGCCAGTTTATATTTAGAGAATTTAATTCCTACAGCTGAGATTGCAATTGTTGGAAAAGGAGCCAAAGACCTGGCCAACGAGTTCCATCAAAAGTATTTTCCAAATTTGATTTTAGCGCACTCCGAAAAAATGACAGATACTGTCCCTTTGCTCACAGGAAAAACACCCGATCCACAAGGAAATGCTTTAATTTATGTTTGTTTTGATCATACCTGCCAGAGACCGGTAAACACATTTGAAGAAGCTATTTCTCAACTTCCTTATTTAGCCTAAAAATTGGAAAGTCTATTCGAACATCAAGAGTTATTTCCGGAGGAGGAAAACGCATTTGCAGACATTATTCTGCCAGTGCCTATCCCTCGCATGTTTACTTACCGAATTCCATCAAGCCTCTCGGAACAAATAAAAATCGGTTCTCGGGTGATTGTTCAATTTGGTAAGAAGAAAGTACTCACAGGGATCATTGGCAAAGTTCATAGCAAAGCTCCTCAAGCCTATGATGCCAAGCCGCTATTAGATGTTTTAGACGATACACCCAGCGTAAACCCATTGCAAATTAGATTTTGGGTGTGGATGGCAGAATACTACTGTTGTCATATTGGGGAAGTCATGTTGGCTGCATTACCTTCTGGACTACGCCTAAGTAGTGAAAGCAAAGTTCAGCTCAACCCAAATTTCAATCCTGAAGAAAGCCCCTACCCTTTGGATGAAAGGGAAATAAAAATCTTAGATGCTTTTGAAAATAGCTCTGAACTCAGCTACGAGGATTGTGAAAAGATTCTTGGCATTAAAACCATTCACCCCATCCTCAAAAGCTTAGTAACAAAAGAAGCCATTTTGATTTTTGAGAGGGTTCAGGATAAATACAGCCCCAAAGTAGAGACCCGAATCAGAATTCATCCTAATATCGCCAAAGACAAGAAAGCGCTTGAAGCTGTATTCGAAAATATTTCAGGAAAAGCCAAACAGGAGTCCATTTTACTCAAATACCTTCGAGATGTTCCTGTTTTCAATAATCCTCAGTTAAATGAAAAAGGTTTAGACAAAGCCTCCCTGCTTGAGGAAGGAGACTCAGAAAGTTCGCTAAAAACTTTAATCAAAAACGGAGTCTTTGAGTCTTACAAACAAGTCGTCAATAGAATTGATGAAACCGCAGTTACTGCTGGTAAAATCGTTCTTTCCGAAAAACAAGGAATTGCACTTTCTGAAATTAAAAACCACTTCAATAGCTTTCAAGCGACTTTGCTGCACGGGATTACAGGCAGTGGAAAGACCGAGATTTATATTCAGCTGATCAAGGAAGTATTGGATTCTGGCTCACAAGTATTGATGCTATTGCCTGAAATTGCGCTGACCACACAAATTGTATCAAGACTGAAACAAGTTTTTGGTGGGCAAATGGGAGTGTATCATTCCAAGTATTCGGACAATGAACGTGTGGAAGTTTGGAATGGAGTGATATCCGGAAGATTCCCATTTGTTGTAGGGGTGAGGTCTTCCATTTTCCTTCCTTTTGATAGCCTTGGTTTAATCATTGTAGATGAGGAACATGAGTCCAGCTACAAGCAATTTGATCCGGCACCTAGATTTCATGCTCGGGATGCTGCGGTGATGCTTTCCTATTTTCATCAGGCAAAAACACTTTTGGGTTCAGCGACTCCTTCTTTTGAATCTTACCATAATGCCACTGAGGGAGGAAAATATGGTTTGGTCGAACTTCCAGAACGCTATGGGAAGGCAAACCTTCCAGAATTCCATCTTGCAGACTTGGCCGGAGATAAGCGTAAAAATCTCCTAAAAGTGGACACAACCCGACTGATGAGGGAACGAATCCAAGAGGCTTTAGACCGCCAAGAACAAGTCTTGATTTTTCAAAATAGAAGAGGCTACTCCCCCTACATTCAATGTGAGGATTGTGGCTGGACCGGTCAATGCATTCAATGCGATGTCAGCTTAACTTACCATCAGTTTTCGGAAGAGCTTCGCTGTCATTACTGTGGATATAAGGAGAAAGTTCCTCCTGCCTGCCCTGCCTGCGGAAGCTCACAGTTAGCGACAATGGGGATGGGCACAGAAAGAATAGAAGAATCTTTAAGCTTACTTTTCCCTGAGGCAAGAATTGGAAGAATGGATTTGGATACCACCAGGAATAAATATGGCTATCAAAAGTTGCTTGATGAATTTGGTGCGGGACACTTGGATATCTTAGTAGGCACGCAAATGATCACCAAAGGATTAGACTTTGGAAATGTGACCGTCGTAGGAATTTGGGATGGGGACAGAATTTTAAATTTCCCGGACTTTAGATCTGGAGAAAGAGCCTATCAACAAATTACCCAGGTGGCTGGGCGAGCAGGAAGAAGAGAAACAAAAGGGAATGTTATTGTACAAACGAGAAGGCCAGATGAAGCTATTTATCAGCAAGTCATCAAAGGCGATTATTTTGAATTTTACAGACAAGAACTCCATGAACGCAAGAAATTCTACTATCCTCCTTTCGTCAAATTAATCAAAATCACTACTCGAAATAGCGATTACAAAACTGCTGAAAAAGCAGCCATGGCTTTGCACCAATACATGGCTGGCATAGCGGTAAAAAAGATAGTTTTGGGACCTGAAAAAGCGATGATTGGGAGAATTAAAAACCAATATCAATTTGAAAGTATCATCAAATTGGATCGCTCGGGAAGTTCCCAATCGGAATTCAAGCAAAAACTAGGAGAAATCATTATCCAACTCAATGGCAAGCCAGAGTTTAGATCCGTACGTTTTGTAGTTGACGTGGACCCAAACTAAGCTTAAAAGCCTGATGAATTAGGTACTTTCTCACTCTCTTTTTTGATAAATCCCAAAACATCATCATACCCTTTGCTCCCTGTATAGAGAAATTGTGTAATCATAGGTATATGCTTTTTGTGAGGATAGAATTCATAAGAAATTTCAAACTCTTGCTCTTCGGCTTCCTCTAAAAAACGATCTATACTGGTGGAGATACTGGGGTAAGTCCTCTCCCCTTCCAAAATCAGTAAAGGGATTGATTGCCTTTCTAAATAATTAATGGGAGAATAGGCTTCCCAAAAGTCTGGATCTTCCGAAAAAGCTTTCATGTACTTTTTGCCTTCCTCAGGAAAATCACTCAGGTACCAATGCATATCCAATCCTGCAGGGTCAATCAACACCGCTCCTTTAATTGGGTTTTCTTCTCCTAGTGCTTCAAAATGTTTATTATTTGTGGCCAATACAGCTGCCAGATGCGCACCTGCAGAATGACCTGAAATGAAAATCTCATCTGGATCTCCCCCGTATTTACTGATATTATTTTTTGTCCAAAGAGCTGCCTGAGCAGCAACTTTCACCATATCATCCACTTGATAATCAGGAGAAAGTGGATAATCTGCAATGACGGTTACCACATCTCTTCTAGCCATCCGGCTTCCCAGAAAGTTATAAATCTCTTTCTTCCCACTCTTCCAACTTCCTCCATACAAGAAGATCATGACGGGTAGATTTTCTGATTTTTTTGGGTAAAATACGTTCAACTCTTTGCTAGGAATTGAATCGGTATTATCTGTCTGAGTAAATATTAGATTCTTATCCCGGTGAATTCCTTTGAAAGCACAAGAATTTATGGTCGCAAACACCAAAAGAAAAATTAGAAACCTTGGAAAAAATTGGGTCATAGGATGAATGGGTGATACAATTGAATTAAAACTAAAATAACTGATTCACTTCAATTACGAATAAAAAATTAATGCAGATCAAGAAAACTGGACTTATCCCATAAATGTCCTTATTTTCAATGAATCAAATCCATTTTCACTCAAAGATTACCCATGAAAAAGAATCCCTTTGAGTTCCAGTTTTTCCACACAATAATATTTGCTTCGACTATTTTAGGAGCCTTTGCATGTAGTGGTTCGGATGCAGATAAAATAAGCCCGGAAATAAAATCAATTACCGAATCCGTTTATGCTTCAGGTAATATCAAAGCAGTGAATCAATACGACGCTTTCACCAATGCCAGCGGACCTATTCAGGAGATTTTTGTAGAAGAGGGCGATTCTGTCAGCATTGGCACACCGCTCTTGGCTGTCTATAATGAACGGGAAAAGCTTAGTAGAGAAAGTGCGGAAATCAACAAAGCCTATGCAGATCTTCAGGCAAACCAATCCAAGCTTCGTGATCTACAACTCGCTATTGATATGAATAAAAGCAAAATGCAAAACGACTCATTGCTTTTTGTTCGCCAAAAAGCACTTCATGATCAAAACATAGGGACGGATGTAGAATTTGAGCAAAAAAAGCTGAATTGGGAGAATTCAAAAACAGCCTATGAATCAGCTTTGATTCGGTATCAAGATCTCAAAAGAGAGATTGAATTTAATTCCAATAATGCATCAAAGAACTTGGCTATTAGCAAGGTATTGGAAAGTGATTATGTTCTAAAAAGCAAAATCAATGGAAAAGTCTATGCAATTCTGAAGGAGAAAGGTGAAATGGTAACTCCCCAAGTGGCTTTGGCAGTATTAGGAAGCGCAGATGATTACTTATTGGAGCTTCAAGTAGACGAATATGACATCTCAAAAATTAAACTGGGGCAAGTAGTCATGGTATCCATGGATAGTTACAAGGAACAAACTTTTGAAGCAGTGGTCCAAAAAATCTATCCGATCATGGATACTCAAACTAAAAGTTTTAAGGTAGAGGCAAAATTCACCAAAGCTCCTCCGCAGCTTTACCCCAACCTAAGTTTAGAGGCGAATATTATCACAGAAGTCAGGATTAAGGCGAAAGTCATCCCAAGAAACTACCTACTCTTCGACTCTTTGGTCATCAATGAAAATGAGGATACGATCCCTGTTAAAGTTGGGATTAAAAACTATCAATTCGCCCAAATTTTAGAAGGGATAGACGAGTCTACGGTTTTGATCAAGCCAAGTAGATGAAGTGGAGCTTGATCATAGAGATTTCGCAGGCTTTAATGACTGCTCGCCTGAAGCAAACTTTGGTAGCTGCAATTGGTGTCACTTTTAGCATTACCATGTTTGTCACCTTGTTGGGATTCATGAATGGCCTAAATGAAATGCTCGATGGATTAGTCCTGAACCGAACGCCCCACATAAGATTCTACAATGAGATAAAGCCAAATCCTGAGCAACCGGTAGATTTAAGTGATGAATTTTCCAATTCACTAAATTTCATTCGATCCATCCGTCCGAGTACCAGCAGATTATCCATACACAACAGTGCTTCCATCATACAAACCCTGAAAGCTGACCCAAGGGTCATTGGATTAAGTCCCAAAATTGCTTCGCAAGTGTTTTTTAATGTTGGGACGATAGATATCACTGGCATTGTCAATGGAATAGATGTGGACAAGGAAACAGATCTATTTGCATTTAATGATTATGTAACCACTGGCAATTACGAAGACTTAAAACAAACCAACAGTATTATTCTAGGTAAAGGTGCTGCAGACAGAATGCTTGCGGATATTGGAGATGTGATTCAGGCTACATCAGCACAAGGAAACAAGATCCAATTGAAAGTTGTAGGCTATTATCAATCCGGACTAGGCGAATTTGACAATGCCAATAGCTTTGCCTCTATCTCAACAGTGCAAAAAATGCTTGGAGAGCCTGCCTCTTACGTCACAGATATTCAGGTTAAACTAACGGATTTAGACCTAGCTCCAGAAATGGCTAAAGAATATGCCGAGATTTTCGAAATAGATGCTGATGACATTCAAACAGTCAATGCACAGTTTGAAACGGGTACTTATATCCGAACATTGATTAGCTATGCGGTAGGCATTACACTACTTGTGGTTTCTGGCTTTGGGATTTATAATATCCTAAACATGATGATTTATGAAAAACTGGATACCATTGCCATCTTAAAGGCCATAGGATTCAATGCTCCGGACGTAAAAAGAATTTTTATTACGATCGCTTTGGCAATAGGAATTATCGGAGGAGGTGTAGGTTTGATTTTGGGGTATTTTGCCTGTTTGGGGATAGAAAGAATCCCTTTTGAAACAGAAGCATTACCGACTATAAAGACCTTTCCGGTAGATTTTAACCCCAAATATTATTTAATAGGTGGAATATTTAGTGTAGTCACGACCTATTTTGCAGGCTATTTTCCTGCAAGAAAAGCCAGTTCAGTAGATCCAGTTGATATAATTAGAGGGAAATGAAACAGGAGGTTAAATCTGTTTTGGAAGCCCAAAACATCGATAAGTTTTTTTACAATCCGGTAAAGACTCAGGTTTTGAAAAAAGTGACTTTTCAGATCAACCGGGGAGAGTTTGTTTCTGTGGTAGGAAAATCTGGTTGCGGTAAATCCACCCTACTTTATATCCTATCCACGATGGACACAGACTATTCTGGGGAACTCAGGCTGGATCAGGAGATGATCAGCGGTAAGTCCCATAACCACCTTGCGAAAATCAGAAATGAAAAGATCGGTTTTGTTTTTCAATTCCATTACCTGTTGAATGAATTCTCCGTTTTGGAAAACATCATGATTCCGGGATTAAAACTTGGGAAGTATTCCCGTGAGGAGTTGGAACACCGGGCGCTGGAAAAGCTAAAAATTTTTGAAATGGGAGATCATGCCTTAAAAAAAGCATATCAACTCTCTGGAGGGCAGAAGCAGAGAGTAGCTATTGCCAGGGCATTGATCAATGATCCTTTATTGATCATGGGGGATGAACCAACAGGAAATCTGGACAAAAAGAATTCAGATATCGTTTTTAATAAGTTCAAAGAGCTGGCTCAGGAATTTGACCAGACCATGCTGATCGTGACACACGACCCTGAATTCGCTGACGGCACTGACCGGATTATTGAAATGGAGGATGGAAGAGTGATCAGTGGGCAGTGAGCGGTCGGCAGCTTGCCTACCGAAGGTAGGTCGCAATTGGCAGTGAACAGTAGGCAGTAGGCAGTCGTAGTGAGCAGTAGGCAGTAGGCAGCCCTGGCATTTCTACCGTCATTGCGAGGAGGAGGAACGACGACGTGGCAATCTTGTGTATTAGACCGTCTTTGCAAGGGAGGAACAACCGAAGCAATCTCGTGAATTAGACCGTCATTGTGAGGAGGTAGTAAAAAGTAATTTTGTATAATTTAACTGGATTGCCACGCTCCGCAAGCTGCGCTCGCAATGACGGTAATAACAGAATCCTACTCTTACAAAAAGATATATATGGAAACGTCATTGCGAGGGAGGAACGACTGAAGCAATCTCGTAATTATTGTAGCATCACATAGTTTTACCGAAATTCTATAAAAATTTTATTTTTCTAAATTCAAATGATGCAAAAAGGAGGAGCAGTTTATATTTTGACAAATACTCGAAATACTGTGCTTTATACAGGTGTAACCAATGATCTTTTCAGGAGAGTTTCTGAACACAGAGATGGTCTAAACCCACATGCTTTTACTTCTAAATACAACTTGAATAGGCTAGTGTATTATGAACGTTTTCATTCCATTGAAGAGGCAATAAATCGAGAAAAACAAATCAAAGGCAAAAGCCGAAAAAAGAAAGAGGAATTGATCAATTCCATTAATCCAAAATGGAAAGATTTGTGGGATGAAATAAAAGAGTGGTAAAGGTTATTGACAAAAAACACCTCAGATTCAATCCTCTAGACTGCCACTTTCCGAAAGCGCCTCTTGCAGTGACGACAAAAACAGAAACCTGCTCTTACTAAAAGACATATTCTGAAACGTCATTGCCAGGGAGGAACGACCCTAGCAATCCTGTCTTATTCAACTGGATTGCCACGCTCCGCAAGCTGCGCTCGCAATGACGGTAATAATAAAATCCTTCTCATACAAAAAGATATATTTTGAAACGTCATTACAGGGAGGAGGAACGACGACGTGGCAATCTCGAACTATTTAGCGGGACTGCCACGCTCCGCTCGCAGTGACGGTACAATTATCAAAAAAGATGATTAAACCGCCGGTTCCTGCTGACTTAAGCAGTGAAAACTACCTAAGCCCCAGATGATATCCAGCGAGTCCACTCCTACGACCTTACGGTCTTTGAAGCAATCACTTAAAATATCCAATGCTTTTTGGTCATTTTTATCTCGGAAGGTAGGAACTACTACCGCCTCATTGGCGATATAGAAATTCGCATAGGAGGCTGGCAAACGTTGATCTTCGTAATACTTTGCCTCTGGCATGGGTAGCTCCACAATATTCAATTGCTTCCCATCCTCCAAACGCATCTGCTTAAGCAGTTGAAGATTTTCTTCTAATAAGAAGTGATTCTCATCAAGCTTGTTCTCCTCTACTACAGTCACAACTGTGTCCTCATTGACGAAACGGGTTATATCATCGATATGACCATCTGTATCATCCCCAACGATCCCATCTTCTACCCAGAGTATATTATGAACTCCATAAAAGTCACATAGGTATTTCTCAATCTGAGATTGAATCAAATGTGGGTTTCTATTTTCATTGAGCAGGCAAGCACGGGAGGTCAAAAGGGTTCCCTTGCCATTAAATTCCACAGAACCACCTTCCATAACAATCCCAGCATTAAAACAAGGGATATTCAAATGCTCAGCAATTCGATAAGGAATCTGATTGTCCAGGTCATGTGGCGGATATTTATTTCCCCAGGCATTGTAATTCCACTTTACCAAAGCCTTCTTCTCATCGGCATTTGGATTGATCAGGAATGCAGGGCCATGATCACGGCACCAAGCATCGTTCGTCGGGAATAGATGAAAATTTATTTGGCTTAAATTCACACCAGCATCGACTAATTGCTTTGTTGCAAAGGCTTTCATCGCTTCATCAGCCACATTGATATTGACCTTTTCACCTTGGGCGACGATCTTGATAAATTCCGAATAGGCAGGGTAAATCGTATGGATTTTTCCTGGCCAGGAATCTTCCTTATGTGGCCAACTCAGCCAAGTGCTGGCATGAGGAGCAAATTCAGCCGGGAAATAATAACCTAATTCAGAAGGAGTTACATCTCCGGATTTTGCTAATTCAAAAATATCTGTCATGGATGCTATTCTTCGTCCAAAAATCGTTTGGTAATGGGTTGATAAGAATCAATTCTACGATCTCTCAAGAATGGCCAGTGCGTTCTATATCGATCGGAACTTGCGAAATCAAGTTCTTCGACGTGAATTTGCTCTTCCTCATGAGAAGCCTTAAAAATCACTCTTCCAAAAGGATTGGCTACGAAAGAACCTCCCCAGAATTTCATATCACCTTCGATGCCACATCGGTTGACGGAAACGACAGGGATGCCATTGGCAACAGCATGCGAACGCTGGATCGTCTGCCAAGCGCCATATTGCTCGTCATTGGTCAGGCCATCCTGATCCTTGTGCCAGCCGATTGCAGTTGGGTAAACCAAGAAGTCCGCTCCTTTCAAAGCTGTGATTCTTGCTGCTTCCGGATACCACTGATCCCAGCAGATCAAGACTCCGATATTTCCAAATTTGGTAGGAAAAACCTTGTAGCCCAAATCACCTGGAGTAAAGTAAAATTTTTCGAAATAGCCCGGATCATCCGGAATATGCATTTTTCTATACTTTCCTAAATAAGCACCGTCAGCATCCAATACTGCCGTTGTGTTATGATAAAGTCCTTCAGCTCTTTTCTCAAAAAGGGAAGCAACAATCACAACTCCCAATTCTTTCGCCAAAGAACCTAAGCTCTCAGTTGAAGGGCCAGGGATAGCCTCTGCCAGTTTGAAATTCTCATAATCCTCCACATCGCAGAAATACAAGGATCTAAAAAGTTCTTGTAATACGACTACTTGTGCTCCTTTTGCAGCTGCCTCACGAACACCTGCAATGGTTTTCGTCATGTTTTCAGCTACATCAGAGGAACAGCTTAGCTGGACTAAACCTACTTTTACGGTTTTACTTGTCACGGATATTGATTTAAATGTTGTGGCCATAAAGATACTTTAAGTGTAAGCAATCCCAAAATCTTAAATTCTTACTCAGAAATTATATTTCAAGAACTCACTTTTTTTGATGGATTAAAGGGCAATTTTTGAACCGAAAATTCCCTCAACTTTATTGGTGAGTTAAAATAGATTTAAGAGATTCGGGCTTCTTTTTGAAAAACTAAAGAACCATTTGATAGAAATGGACTGGTCTATCTTCTCAAAGAATAAAAGAAATAATAAACCCAAAAACAATTGGAATCCATAAAACAGCCTGTTTTCGAGCACTGTTTCATGAAACCAGAATCAAACCCAAATACTTCAAAATGACTACTTTACTAAAGCTATTTTCATTCGTATTACTCTTTAGCCTATTTAGCTGTTCCAATGAGGATGATCCAACAAACCAGGTAACCAAACTTGATGGAAACCTGGAAATTCGATCTTCTGAGGATTTAGAAAATCCTGTGGTACAAAATTATGAAACCATCACTGGTAATTTAGTCATCAACTATGCCCATGATATAGAGAATCTTAATGGCTTACGAAATCTAAAATCTGTTAATGGGATCATCATTAAAAACAATAACAATCTAAGCTCCCTTCAAGGCTTGGAAAACCTACAAGAATTGGAGTTTTTGGAAATTGAGTACAACCTCAATCTAACTTCTTTGGCAGGACTAGACAATTTGAACAGTGTTTCCAAATCGATCCGAATCACCAACAATAGTAAGCTTACTTCACTTAAAAATCTTGGTAGCTTAAACAGCGTTGGAATTCAATTATTTATCTCCAACAATTCATTACTTACCAATTTGGAAGGCTTAGAAAGTCTACAAAAAGTACCTCAACTGCTTATTTTAAATAATATTCGGCTTACCAATATCAATGCTTTAAGTGCACTTTCTTCTTCTGAGGATATTAGAATTTACTCTAACGATTCATTGGTCAATTTTTGTGTCTTGGCGGATTTTGTAAAAACCCACCAAAACTCAGTGGCTTTTTTAACCAAGTCCAACAGCTTTAACCCAACCATTGAGGATATGGCAAACCAGAACTGTTCTCAGGAATAGGGACTATTCCTAAAATATATCCCCTTATTACGCACGTTCGCCGAAGGAGAAACGACTTGGTAATACCATCAAATAAGGCCATTTTGACCAGTAGGGAAAAGATCCAGTGCTAATACTTCTTTGCCTGCATTCCGCTGTTCAGGATTTATAATCCTGGTAAAAAGAGAAACTTATAAAGGTAGAAGATTGTAAATCTTTTGACCAAGCTTCGATATTGTAAATCTCGAAGAGCAGGAAACTTTAATTAAAAGTGGACTTGTAATTATTTCGATCTGAATTGTTCAAAGTACCTTTTGAAAATATTTTGTAGTTTTTGAAGAAATTCAGGGAAGTCAGTCATTAATAGTTTAAATGAGGTATTACTTGAACCATAATTGTCTACAAATTCGATTTTAAGATTTTTATGAAAAACAACTGTAGCGTGGGAGACTGAATTTCTAATCTTGTCTAAAAGATTAACTTCATTTAATTTAATCTGTTTATTTTTATAAGTTGACTCAAAATCAGAAATCCTCTCTTTTAACCAGGATTCTAGTTCCCCAAATTCTACTTGATATTCACTATGTATTAATTCTTTGGGAACAACTAACATCGCGTATAGAAATAATAAAACTGTCCCTTGGTTAAGAATACCTATTTGATCTCGAATAAAAAATTTGAGGTCTTTATCATTGAACTTCACCCATTCGTAGCTAGGACTTTTTAAAAAATTGGCATTGGCCAATTCTTGAATAAAAGCAACCATACAATGAGATTGAAAAACTAGATTATCTTTTTGAGTTAATGTTTTCCCTTTATCCATAATAACCATTATACTTTTACCACCATTTCTTAGACTTTCTTCTCAGTCCCCTTGATGTATTTTCTAACTACACCTTCTTATTTTCAAAAATTTGCAATTACTAGACTCATAAAAACAAACATTCTATTTAATTGCAAAAATCATCAATTAAGACTGTGGCCTGATTCATCCCTAACTCAACTGCCATTTTCCAATCTTCACAGGCAAGTTTCAATTTCCCAGTTTTAAGATAACTTCCTCCCCTGTGAACAAAAGCAGATCCAGTTAAGACCTTATCATCTATTGAATTTTCTATCACATAAGAAAAATCTGGAATGGCTTTTTCGTATTCCGAGGAATCATAATAAATTTCACCTCTTGTATTGTAACCTTCAATGTAACCAGGATTGATCTGAATAGCCTTGTTTATATCAGAAAGTGCAAAATCGATAAACCCTAATTTAAAATTAGATTTAGCTCTACTTTCATAGACTCTTTCTGGCTTCTTTGAAATTCGGATTGAAAAATCATAATAAAAAAATGAAGAGTCCTTCTGATCTAATTCGAGGAATATTTCAGCTTTTTTTAAATAATGTAAATCTGTTGGTTCTCCAAGCTCAATGGATTGGTTAATTACCTTTAGTGCTTTTTGAAACTTTTTCAAAGAAATTAAACAATTAGCTTTTTTAAAATACAATCTGCTGTTGGTTGGCATAAGCTCAATTGCTTTATCAAGATGTTCAATTACCAAGTCAAAATTGCCAAGTTTATATTCTATATCAGATCTTACTTCTTGCATCTCTGACCTTTTTACTTTGCATGAACCCGGAATCACAAAAAATATAATGACCAGAATTTTATTTAGAGACATGTAAGGTGTTTTGATTCATACAAAATACACAGATTAAATTAATCGTTTTAAAACTTTGAATTCATACAGCATTCAACTTTTTTTTGAAAGCACCTCCACTAGGTGTAGTTTGAAACTACACCTTTTTATTTTCAAGATTTTAAAACTTCTCCACTAAAAATCCATCAAAGCTTTTAACTTCTCCTGAAGTTCTAAGGCTTTTTCCTTACTGATTTTTCCAAGTTTTTCCAGAAAACGACGATTATCCAAAGCCCGGATTTGATCGACTAAAATTTCGGAATCCTGATCCAAACCCGTTTCCTTTTGATCGACTTTTACTCTAAGAATATTTTCATCCTCAGAAATCTGTGAAGTAATCGGGCAAATAAGAGTGGATGGATGTCCCACCTGATTAAGCAAATTTGTTTGAATGATGACACTTGGACGGATCTTGCCTGGCTCTGTTCCTCTTGCTGGATTTAAATTCACCAACCAGATATCAAACTGCTCCTTCATCCATCAGTTGGTCAAATTCAGCATTGATATCCATGGAAGATTCACTCACCATTCCACTTGCTTTTTCAAAGGCTCTGGCCAATTTCTTTCTATGATAGTAGCGATTGTAAAAATCAACTGCTTCATTGATGTACCTATTTCTCGCCATGCCTTTTTCTTTCAAAACCTCCTCGGTTTCTTCAAAGATTTCATCGTCTAGTTTTAGGGATAAAGTTTTCATGGTTTCGTCTTAAGTGTTACTAAAAGTATATACTTAAAACAGAAATAAAAAGTTACGAAACCAAAAAAGACTTCAGGACAAGTAGGTAATTATTCTATCACACTAAAACAGTAAGAATTCATTCTTTTATACTGAATGTTCACTCTTTGACCCTGAAACTTCTCTCTCTGAGTATAAAATTTTGTAACTGAACATTCAACGTTTACTCTCTAACCCTGAACTTCTATACACTGAGTTCGGAATTTCACATGGACTATATATTTCTTTTAAATTATTGATTATCAATAATTTAATTTTGAAATTTTTCGTACAGAATTGGTAACTTCAGGAAACTGGAGCGAGATTTTTTTTCTACACCAGATCTTCCCTGTCTGATTTTTCAGGGGGCGAAATCCGAAAAGCCAAATGAGTAGGAATCATTTTAATTCAATAACCCATGCCCACAGTAGTAATGCGCCACAAAGTAGGCGATTTTGATACCTGGATGACAGGTCATTCAGACCGAGTAGAAATCTTCTCCCAATTCGGCACCAGCTTCCAGACGTTTCAGGACACTGATGATCCCAATTCAATAGTTTTAGTAGCTGAAGTGACTGATATGGCTAAGATGCAAGAAGTTTTGGGAGATCCCGAGGTGATGCAAAAAGTAGCAATCGAAAAGCATACTGTCATCTTGCCTGTAGTAGTCTCTATGCCAGTAGCGGTTTAGGCTTTCTAGGATTAAAGGAGCTTAGCTCTCCAAAAGGTGTAGTTACTAACTGCACCTTTTTATTTTCAAGAATTTGAAATTTCCGCTGTTCAGGATTTGTAATCCTGAACCAATTTCAATGGATATTCAATCCTGGAAAACAGAGAAGAATTAAAATTTAGAAGATTATAAATCTTCAGATAAAGCTTCGAGAATAAAAATCTAGAAGAGCTTGAAACACTTTCTTCTTTTTTAGAATTTGAAACTCAATTCCTAATAAAATCTTCATCGCTATCAGCGTCGCTACTTAGACGGTCAGACTTAAGTCTGAGAGCAGTTTTTTCTACTTCAAATCGACACGAGATATTTAGGCTAACCTATTTTTGAATTGGCACGTTGAAAAACAAAGTCCTACCAACCTAATAAATTAATAGATAGGCCTACTTAACATTAATCTGAAATGGAAAAACAAAATCACTTGGCATCTATAGTTCTCCTAGTAGCACTCTTTTTTATTAGCCAACATTCGACTGCAAAGGGCTTTAATTATCCCTATGCCTTTATTTCTATAACCGGCGATCCATTTTCCGACAAGCTGAATGTTAAAGTTGATTTTGGCGACAATCCCGAACAAATTATTGAAGGGGAAAAGCTTTCGGAAATTTTATCTGAAAAGACTTCTTATGCCTCCGTTTTAAATTATATGTCAGGCCTAGGGTTTGTACTTGTAGAAACGATGGTGACAACTAACCAACATAATGGGAATGGTGGTACTTCAGGCTTTGTTTTTATTATGAGGAAAAAGGGTTAAAAGACTTATTATAGGATGAATTAATTTAGGACAATAGAATTTGTTCGCTGTTCAGGATTACAAATCCTGAACCAATATCATTGGATTTTTAATCCTTGTAAAAAGAGAAACATTTAAATTTTGAAGATTGAAAATCTTCAGATAAAGCTTCGAGATTATAAATCTCGAAGAGCATGAAACACCTTTTTAATTTCAAGAATTTAAATTCCAATTCCTCATCAAATCTTCATTGCTGTAAGCGTAGCCGCCCAAACGATCAGGCAAGAAATGAGAATTCCGATGGCATTGGCATAAAATGCTTTTTTACGATCCAGCCCAAAAAGATATCCAGCAATAGACCCAGCATAAACGCCTGTTCCCGGTACTGGCAAAGCCACAAAAAATATAAGACCCCAGAAACCATATTTCTCGACATTTTTTCCAGCTCCTGCCTTTGCCCGGCGACCCACAAATAGCGCCGCCTTCTTATAGTAATACCATTTTAGGAAGTAACGATTGGCCTTATCGAAAAAGAAATTCATAAAGGGGAAAACCAACAGATTGGCCAAAAAGCTAAAAATCAATGCCAAATAAATATTCACCCCATTGAACAAAGCGTAAGGAATCCCAACTTTGGCTTCACCAAAAGGAGACATGCTCCAAAGCATCGCAGTAAGTAAATCTAATATCATTAAGCAGGAATTGTATGCGGCAAAAGTAGTCACATTAGGAACGTAAATAACGCTTATCTCAATACTTATTATTTCCTAATTTATTTGTGCTACAACGCATCCTCTTTCATTTGGGTTTCCTAATTTTCCGTATACACTCATCTTTTATGGTGTTTTTTTATTTCCCTTTCTGCAGATACTTCTACTAACCTTTTCCTTGTTTTTTGGATGATCCAATTAGAAGGAAGAAAAATCCACCATAGCAAACTTAAAACCCCATACATTGGTTGTTTAAATTCTAAAGTCCATCAAAACCGATCCACTATGTCCATCAGAAATGAGTCAGAACTAAACGGTATGAAAAAGGCCAGCGAAGCAGTGGCCAGCACCTTGAAAGAAATGACCGCTTTTGCCCGTCCCGGAATTTCCACCAAAGAATTGGATGAGTTTGGAGCGAAAGTGTTGGCAGATTTCGGGGCAAAATCAGCACCCTATTTGACTTATGGTTTTCCAGGTTGGACTTGCATCAGCGTGAATCAGGAATTTTGCCATGGCATCCCATCACAAAAAAGAATCCTACAGGAAGGTGATTTAGTGAATATTGACGTTTCCGCTGAGTTGGATGGTTTCTGGTCTGACAATGGGAATTCCTTTGTTTTGGGACCTGACATTCATGGCCATCAGGAATTGGTTGATGCTTCCAAAGACATTCTTCAAAAAGCCATTTCGGCCATCAAAGGAGGAATTCGAATTTCGGATGTAGGACATTTGATGGAGACAGAAGCCAAGCGACGTGGCTACAAAGTCATTAAAAATCTTACTGGACATGGCGTGGGAAGAAGCCTACATGAAGAGCCCTCCGAAATCGCCAATTACAGAGATAAGTTTAACCGAACCCGCTTTAAGAAGAATTCGGTGGTGGCAATCGAAACTTTTATTGCCACGGATTCCACTTTTGCGGACACCCTTTCGGATGGTTGGACGATGGTAGGAAATAAGGGCGGTTTTATGGCACAGCATGAGCACACCATTTTGATTACCGACAGTGAACCGGAGATTTTGACAGAAATGAACGGAATCTGGACTTGAAATTTTCAGGTTTCTGATTGATACGATTTTTTTTCTTTCTTTAATCCAGAAAATGGTCAAAAACAGGCAACATATTGAGCTGAACGGGAAAACGATTATCGAGAAGCTCCAGGTTCTCCCTCCTTTGAGGCAAAGCCCAGTTTTCCAGAACGAAGCCTGTTTTCTATACTTCAGTGAGGGCGGGTCACAGATCTCAGCACCCACAGAACAAGTACAGATCAATGAGGGAGAAAGTGTGCTTTTGAAATGCGGAACTTATTTTGCTGACTTGATCGAAAACAGCCAAACAGGCATTTGCGAGGTTTTTGTGGTGCACTTTTTCCCGGAAATACTCCAGCAGATTTTTCATGAGGAGGTGGAAGTATTCCAAAAGAATTCTACTTCAAATCAATATACCTACCGGATTTCTCAGAAAAATGTAATCGATCATTTTATTCAGAGTCTGGACTTCTATTTCGAAAACCCCAAAATGGCCAGCCAGGAAATTCTTTACCTGAAAGTGAAGGAACTGGTTCTTTTGTTATTACAGACGGAAGCTGCTGCCAGCATAATGGATCTTTATAGCCATTTATTCACTCCCCAGAAAGCCAGTATTTCTGAAGTAATGGCAACTCATCTTTTCTCTAATCTTACACTAGAGCAATTGGCTTCACTCGCTGGACAAAGCCTCTCTACTTTTAAAAGAGAGTTTAAGAAGCATTTTGGAGATAGTCCTGCGAATTATATCCGAAATAAACGCATGGCAAAGGCCGCGGATCTATTGGCGTACTCCTCCTACTCTATCAATGAAATCAGTTTCCAGATTGGCTACGAAGACAGCTCCTATTTTTCACGGGCATTCCAACAGAAGTTCGAAGTTTTGCCTTCCGACTATCGGAAATCCCATCAGCAAAAGGAAATTTAAACCTTGAACCATAAGTCCTGAAATCTGGACTTTTCATCCAAGTTGCAAGGAGATTCTGTAAGATAGTTTTGTGAAGTACAATTCCAAAACAAAATGATGAATCCCTTCTTAGTTCTCGCCCTGCAGTGCAGCTTCAGTCTGCTTATCTTCTGGCTGATCCTCAAATGGCATGTTCTCCCGAAAATCAGTCGTGAAACCAAATTCGATTTCATGACAATTTTCCTCTGGATCAATGTCTTTCGGTATCTGCCCCTTTCCTTATTTATGCCCGACCAAGTCTCATCAGAATTTCCATTATATCTCAAAGAAACGGTGGCTTACGGAGACTTTCTGTCCTCCATCTTTGCTTTGATTGCTTTGTTTTTCTTGCGGTATAAACAGTCTGTTGCCAATCCGATGATTTGGACATTTAGTATCGTGAGCATCGCAGATATGATACTTGTTTTGACTTTGGCCATGAAGGAAAAAGTCTATCTCTTGGATTTGGGAGCCAATTATTTCACAGTTTCCATTTACGTCCCTTTGTTGATTGTCATTCAAACATTAATTCTAAAAATCCTTACTTCGAAAGCATACGCATGAAAAATTTATTAAAAGTAGGTGCCACTGCACCGATTATTCAGGGAAAGGATTTATGGGAAAATGACATAAAAGTTCCAAATGAGAAACAATGGGTTTACCTTTCCTTCCATCGATTTGCAAGCTGTCCATTTTGCAATCTGAGAACGAATGAATTGATCAGGAACTATCCTAAATTCAAGGAAAAGCAGATAGAAATCATCACGATCTGGCCTTCTAAAAAAGAATTACTTTTGGAGCATTCCAATCCCGATTCTGCTGTTTTCCCAATCCTTTCCGACCCAAAAAAGCAATGGTATCAGGCCTATGGTGTCACAGAATCCTCCATGATGGGAGCGATTAGATTGCTAAAGCAACCTAGACTGATTTGGGAAGCCTTGATTCAATCCAACAAAAAAATGGACATTGACTCAGACCCTACTTTGATGCCGGCAAGCTTTCTGATTGATCCGGATGGAATTATCCGGATGGCTTATTATGGAAAACATTATGGGGATCATCCATCGGTCGAATCCATTCTTTCGATTCCTTAGAGTCTTTTTTCTTCAATTTTTCTCTGGGGAGAATCTATACTTATTGAAAGAAAGATCTAGAGTCAAATCAACTTTGAAGGCCCTGGATTTTTCCCAATATCGAACAATTCTGTCCGAAGAATTTTTTGTGCAAATTCGAAAAACCTTCCTGATTGCATCCAAAGTGGATTTCAGAGGGGCATGCATTTTGGATTTTATTTGGCATCATTAGAAGAAAGAACTTTTTTTCTTCGAATTTTGACTTGTTATGTGGAAGAATTACATCAAAACCTCATTTAGAAACCTAAGAAGACATTCTGGGTATACGCTGATCAATATCCTCGGGCTTACTTCGGGGATAGTAGCAAGTATCTTTATTTTTTTATGGATTCTGGATGAAGTTTCCTTTGACAAATTCCATGCAAATGGAGACAGGATATACAGTGTCATGGTCAATAACCAGCGGCCTGATGGCATTATCGATACCTATGCCGCAAACCCTTCAAGAATAAAGGAGACACTAGTCAATGAAATTCCCGAAATCAAGTTGGCGACTCAATACAGTTATGAAACCGCCCACTTGGTAAAATACAAGGAGGAAGGATTTAATGAGGTGGGGATATATGCGGACCCCAACTTCTTTCAGCTATTCAGTTTTCCTCTGATCAAGGGAAGTACCGACCAACTTCTGGGTAGAAAAAACACCCTCTTTATTTCAGAAGATCTGGCGCAAAAGCTTTTTCAGGAAGAAGATCCAATAGAAAAGACCATTCAGCTGGGCGAAGATCAGGAGTTGACTGTCGCAGGTGTTTTTGAAAACATTCCTGATAACTCCACTTTACAATTCGATTTTGTTGCTCCCTTTGCCCTATATCTTGAACAAAATCCTTGGATGCAAAACTGGGCTAGTGGAGCTTCAAGAACCACAGTTTTGCTGGATGAAAATGCAGAAAACCCATCCAATAAAATTGGGGACCTGATCCAGAAAAACTGTTCGGAATGTACGACTCGACCATTTCTTTATCCATACGATCAACTCAGACTTCAAGGGGAGTTTGAAAATGGAGTTCCTGCAGGAGGAAGAATCCAGCAGATCTACCTGTTTGGGGCGATTGCGATTCTGATTCTGATCATGGCTTGTATCAATTTTATCAATTTAGCCACGGCGAGATCGGGATCAAGAGGTAGAGAAGTTGGGATTCGAAAATCTATTGGTGCCAATAAGTCCGAACTGGTCATTCAGTTTATCACTGAATCGGTTCTTCTTTCTTGGATGGCCTTGGGATTTGCGATTATTCTGGTGCAACTGCTCCTACCCTTTTTTAATCAGTTGACTGAAAAGACACTTGAACTGGACTTGACAAATCCTGTTTTCTTGCTGGGCCTTTTTTCCATCACGATTCTGACAGGATTACTTTCAGGAGCTTATCCAGCATTTATTCTATCAAGATTCAACCCAATCACCGTTCTGAAAGGTGACAGTCGATCAGTTCTCAAAGGTCAGGGTATGCGAAGAGTTTTGGTCATTACTCAGTTTACTGCCTCCGCAATTTTAATTGTCAGCAGCATTGCTATCTATAAGCAAATAAGCTATATCAGCGATAGAAACCTTGGTTTCAACAAAGAGAACATCATCGTCGTGGATCAAAATGAGGGGATTGTCAAAAGCTACGATGGAATAAAAAATGAAATGTTGCAGCTATCGAGCGTAGAGAATATTGCTTTTGGCGGCAACAGTATATTTTCTGTTCCTATTACAACGAGTGACCCCATTTGGGCAGGGAAATCTGAGCGATCAAATATCAATTTTAAGATTTTCCGTTGCGATGAAGCATTCATTCCTACACTGAATATTGCAGTGAGCAAGGGAAGAAATTTTCTGGGAGCACAAGATGCTTCAAACTATATCATCAACAAAAAAGCTGCTGAAGCAATGGGCTTAGACCTTGAGACGGCAGTGGGAACAGAGTTGGAAATGTGGAATGGTAAGGGGTATATTATTGGGATCACTGAAGACTTTCACAATGACAACCTAAAATTTGATATTGAACCGATGATCTTTATGTTTTCAGAAAATCTGGGATCGCATTATTTCATCAAACTATCCGATCAAAACTCCATGACTGCCTCGATCGATCAGGTCAAGGCAGTTTTTAAAAAATACAATTCGGACTATCCTTTTGAATTTTCCTTTTTGGAAGAGGTTTTTGAAAAAGAATACCAAAATGAGCAAGTCATCGGGAAACTGGCACTTTCCTTTACCATGATCGCTATTTTGATTTCCGGTCTTGGTCTATTTGGTCTGGCTTCCTTCACTGCAGCAAGAAGAACCAAAGAAATCGGCATCAGAAAAGTGCTTGGAGCCTCTTCAAGAAGTCTTTCACTTTTACTTTGTAGCGATTTCGCTCTATTGGTATTAGTAAGTTTGGTGATTGGATTTCCTGTTGCCTGGTATATCATCCAGCAATTTCTATCTTCATTCACTTTCCACACAGACATTAACTGGACGCTTTTCTTACTCACAGCCTTGCTGATGTTGGGATTGACCTTTCTCACTGTGGGTTATCATGCGATCAAGACTGCCTGGAACAATCCTGTCAATTCCTTACAGAATGAAGAATAGTAAAACTTCAACTCTTTAAATAAGACTTTTAAAGTGTTGTTTTCATATATGAAGCTTCTCCCTTATCTCCTTTCTGATTTAAGTGAAATCCCTCTTTTTCTTAAGAGATTATTTACATTGAAGTGAAAGACATTACTAAATTGGGCAGGAATAAATCCCATTGTTAAGATAAATGCGAAGCCGACTTTTTCTCTTCTTCTTTCTTTTTCCCCTGATCACCTTTGCCCAAAGCAGCATTCCTTCTTTGAAAATCCCTGAAAGAAATCCTGATGCAGAAACTGGATCGGCTTTTATGAAACGTATAATTCCCTTGGAATTGGAAGAGCGTGAAGAGGAGATTTTTAAAGCTTTGGCTTCTGGAAATATGCCTGATTTTCTAAGAAACCCGATTCGTCTGAAAGCCAATTTTACGGATTCACTTGGCCAATCACATGAGTTGATTTACGAAGTCATGCCGGATTATTTGGCTGTTGGCAGCAATGAAGATTACTGTCGCATCCCAATGAACCCTTATACTGCTCAGAGACTAGCAGATGTATTTGGTGGCTCTTTGATTACAGCAAAAATCTCCGATCACATTTATGAAAATGCTTCTGTCAAGCTAGATCCATTTTTCTACAAACCAGTTGGCCGGGAAAATGAAAGTGTGGAAAAGTTTATCCTCCACAATAGCCAGATAGAAAAGCAAAAGAAGGAAGCCAATGGTCAAAATGGACAATTGATTGCAGGAATTAAAAAGGATGTAATTCTTTCCAATCGTTTGGTAGAAGGAACCGATCGAGTGGTAATTTACGGTTGGCATAAATTAGACGGCAATCCTATTCAGCCGGTTTATAGCGGACATGTGGATTGGTATGTGGATTATAGTCATAGCATCCGTTTGGTAAATGAACAAGTGATGTTGGATGGCAAAACAAGCACTTTTTCTAAGATCCTAAGCGACCCTATTTTATTTAAATTGCTTAGCGATGAAACTGCTCCTATGACACAAACTAGATATCAAATCCCTAAAAGATAGTTTTCCCAAAGCTCCATTTTTTTTCCCAAAAGGCTTTCATTCCACAAAAATTCTCTAAATTTTTAGAATTGAACCCTTTAAAAATGACCCTTCGAAAGTTCATCGCTAAAATCCATCTTTATTTAGGACTGATCACAGGCTTATTATTTTTTATTATCGCACTCTCAGGAGCCATTTACACTTGGCAACCAGAGTTTAGTCGAATAGCTTTTCATCAGGAAATCAAACCAGAAGAACAACCTTTTATCTCTATATCTGACATCAAAAATACTTTGGAGAAGGACTTTCCGGAAGGAGATTTCCGGACGGCTTTGTACAGGGACAAGGAAAGTGCCATAGAAGTATTGATTTATGTGCCTGGCACCTATTTTCATGCCTATATAAACCCCTATTCGGGAGAGCTGATCCACTTACAGGATATGAATAAGGGATGGATCAGTAAACTGAAAAACCTACATAGAAACTTATTGTTGGGCCCTCCAGGTCGCGAAATTGTTCACTGGGTGACGTTGATGGCCATGTTTATGTTGATCACAGGTTTAGTGATTTGGTGGCCTGCAAGAGGAAAGCCTAGCAAAGGGAAGTTCTCCATCAAATGGACAGCCTCCCCAAAAAAGCTGAATTATGATTTACACAATATCCTCGGATTCTATGCCACCTGGATTCTTATTTTCACCATTGGCACTGGTATTTTCTGGGGTTTTGAAGTGGTAAGGGAAAGCCTGAAAGAAATCAGCGGAGAAAATAAAATCACTTGGGATAAGCCAATTTCTACAGTTCTGGAAAATGAATCAAACAGGAACAAATACGAGATCTTGAATAAACTGATAAAAGAATATCACAACACTTATACTGGTGCTGAGGTGGGGATCAATATTCCTCATCAAGAGGATGAGGCGATTCAACTTTCGGTCATCCGACCAAAGGCTGGGATCAATGCAGTTGACTTCTATTATCATGATCAATACACTGGAGAACCCCTTCAGGGCAACTTCCAAAATGGGCTTGCTGAAAATCGTAGTAGTTTCAGCAAAATCAATGGGCTGGTTTATGATATTCATTTCGGAAGCGTCTGGGGACTACCAGGAAGAATTTTAGCCTGTCTGGCGTCCTTGATCGGTGCGTCCTTGCCTATAACAGGCTTTTTGGTCTGGTGGAACAAAAGAAAAACCAAGAAAAAAAAGCTCGGAAAAGCCTGATGTTATATCATGTGATTTAGCATGAATTTCATTGTGCCAATCAACTCTTGACACAGCTTCCAAAAATTTAAATGTCTTTGCCATTCCTCAAAAAAGGAAAGGAAGAATCGGTTCAACTGATTAAATTCAACCTTATACCGAAAACCAACCTTATGAAAGTTAAATCCTTACTTCTCTTGCTTTGCATGAGCTTATCGCTCTATGCCCAAAGCCAAGAATTGAAAAGCGAATTATTAAACGGACTACCCCTTAGGAATATTGGACCTGCCACCATGAGTGGGCGAATTGTGGACCTTGCGGTAGATGAATCTGACCCCTACACTTTTTATGCAGCAACAGCAACCGGAGGAGTTTGGAAGACTAGCAATAATGGCGTCTCCTTTGAACCTGTTTTTGAAAATGAAAACACTCATTCTGTAGGTGCAATTGCTCTACATCAAAACCATCCTAATATCCTTTGGGTGGGTACTGGAGAGAGAGCTAACCGCCAAAGTAATTCTTGGGGAGATGGTGTTTACAAATCACATGATGGAGGAAAAACCTGGGAGCACTTGGGACTAAAAGATTCCCATCATATTGGAAGAATTGTGCTTCATCCCACTGACACCGCGGTAGCTTATGTTGCTGCAATGGGCCATTTATGGGGGCCTAATGAAGAGCGAGGTCTGTATAAAACCGAAGATGGTGGAAAAACCTGGGATCGACTGATCTATGTGGATGAGGACACTGGTGTAGTGGATGTGGCCATGGATCCATCCGATCCTAATACGCTGTATGCTGCCACTTATCAGCGAAGAAGAAAACCCTATGGGTTTCATGGAGGAGGGCCGGGAAGTGGTCTGCATAAATCTACAGATGGTGGAAAAACCTGGAAAGAGCTAACCAATGGACTTCCAGATGGAGATTATGGACGTATTGGTATTTCCATCTATCGAAAGAACCCTGAAGTGGTATTTATTTCATTGGAACAAGGATTTCAATACAATGCCTCCACTGCTTACAATGAAAGAAGAGCTGGTTTATATAGAAGTCAGGACAAAGGTGAGAGTTGGGAGTTGATGAGTGATTGGAATCCAAGACCGATGTATGCCTCTCAGCCCTTGGTGGATCCCAGTGACGAGTCAAGGATTTACATGATGAATCAGTATAGTTATTCCAGTGATAGTGGAAGAACCTTTACAGCCCCGAGACAATCTCTTCATGGAGATGACAGGATTCTTTGGGTTAATCCAGAAGATTCCCGCCATGTAATCAAAGGGGATGACGGAGGTATTGGTATCTCTTATGATAGAGGAAAAAAATGGCTTTTCATCAACAACCTTCCCGTTAGCCAATACTACAGAGTTTCTGTAGACAATGCTAAACCATACAATGTTTATGGTGGCCTGCAGGACAATGGTAGTTGGGTTGGCCCAAGTGAAACGTATCGTTCCTCGGGCATTCTAAATGAAGACTGGAAACGGTTGGGAGGTGGCGATGGCTTTTTGAATCTGGTTGACCGAAATGATCCAGAGGTAGTCTACACAGAATCCCAGTATTTAGGGCTTTCCAGGCTCAATATGAAAAACGGCCAAAAACAAGAGATCCGGCCCGGAGATCCTAAAGGAAGAATCGGTGCTAGAAGGAACTGGGACGCTTGGGGACCTGGACTTCCCGAGCCAGAATTAGGCAATGCTATGGCACCTGGAAATTGGGATGGTCCCTTCTTTTTATCGCACCATGATGGAAACACTATTTATGCCGGAACCAATGTACTCTGGAAAAGCACCGATAATGGCGTTACTTGGACCTCTTTGGGAGACCTTACCACAAAGGTAAACCGTCGTGAACTTCTGATTATGGGCCAAAGACCTGATGAAAATACAGCTTCTCTAGATGATGGCATCCCCTACTATCCAACCTTAACAGCCATTGCTGAGGATTTATTTACACCGGGAATGCTTTATGCCGGAACTGATGATGGCTTACTTCAAGTATCTTGGGATGGTGGAAAAACCTGGAATGACGTCAGTAGCAAATTAGAAGGTTTGCCTAAGGAAACTTGGATCAATTCTTTTGAACCATCCAGTCACGCTGCCGGTACAGCATACGTTACCATCAATAATTATAGAAATGATGATTTCAATAATTACATCTATAAAACAGAAGATTATGGTAAAACCTGGAAATCGGTAGAAGGTAATTTACCAGCCAACCGAGTTACGCGAACACTAAGAGAAGACCCAAAAAACCCCAATTTATTATACTTAGGCACTGAGCTGGGACTTTTTATCTCCATAGATCAGGGTGAACATTGGGTTGAATTCAAAAGCAATATGCCAACACTACCATTTAATGATTTGGTGATTCACCCTAGAGATAATGACTTAGTGCTTGCGACACACGGAAGAGGAGTTTGGATATTGGATCATATCAGTGCTCTTCAGGAAATGACTCCAGAAGTCTTACAACAATCAGCTGCCCTATTCTCTATCGCTGATGCAGAAATCATCAATTACACCAACGATGGCGCACATACAGGTGATATGTATTACCGAGGTGAAAACCCTGATTTTGGAGCTGCTATAGACTACTACCTACAGGATTCTGTCGCTAGCGATGCCATTTCCATCAAAATCTTGGATACAAATGGAGCTTTGGTAGATGAGGTTGAAGCAAAAAATAAGTCAGGGCTTCATAGAGTGATGTGGCAATTGCAATATAAAACTGGAGAAGAAGGAAATGGCAGGTCCAGAATGCGAGGCCCCTCTGTTTTACCAGGCCTTTATACCGCTCAATTAGAAGTAAACGGTCAAACTTATGAGAAGCAATTCAGAGTAAGTGATGACCCACGTTTGGATATTTCACTGGATGTAAGAAAGGAATGGACTGATTCTCAAATGAAAGTTTTGGAATTAAGTACTCAGGTAACAGAAGATGGAAAAGGAATCCAAAAGCTAGAAGAGCAATTAGAAAAACTGGAGGAAGAGAAAATAGAGTATGATCAAGATGATGCTGCACCACTAAAGGAAATCATCCGAAAATACGGAGAACTTAGCAGTAGAATCAGGACATTATATTATCAAACCAGCAATTACATAGGTCCTTGGACTGGAGACCAAAAAGCTCAGTTTGACTATTACTTATCCATGGTTGACAAGCTTAAAACTGAAAGAGATCTAGTGATAAAAAACACTGTCCCGAAAGTCAATAAAGGACTTAAAAAAGAGAACCGCTTGACGATTGAAATGTAATTACCTCACTAAAAAAATTTAGAATACTTTTTGAAAGTTTAGAAGATAAGAGCGTAGGTTATTCTACGCTCTTTTTATTTGAACTCCTTTTTCCTTGTCACTAGTTAAAAAATGAAAATCAGTATCTTTCAATAACAAAACCCAATAATTAAAATGAAGTCCATTATTCTATTATTAGTTCTCTGTTTAGGTTTTTGTTCATTTACCCTTGCTCAAAACACCTGCATGACGGAGGAAAACATCAAATCTTTAGATGCCAAATGGGAGGAAGCTAACCTCCATCCTAACCCTGAATTTCTGGATGAGCTTTTGGGAAGTGAGTTTGTCTGGGTTCACAATCATGGATCCATGGTAGACACAAAAGACGCTGTAGTTAAACGTGCGAAGGCACAAAAAGAAAACGGAAACAGTAATACCAGATCAAGGAAGCAAAGTGATGTAAAAGTGGCCATTTCAGGCAATGTGGCAGTGGTAACAGGAATAACGGTAGTTGACCGTGGCCCCAGCCCAACCACCTATCATTTTATGAGAACATATGTAAATCTAGATGGAAAATGTGTACTGGTAGGAAATCATACGATGGCCATACCAGATGAGGAATAATATTTATTGATATCAAAAATCCATGACTCTAACTAAAAAGCTTCTCATTCTATTCATAGGCCTATTTCTCTTCTTCGAGGCAAATGCCCAAAATTCTATTTTCCCAGAGTATGAGGTCAAAGAATTCACCTTTCAAGGGCATGATGCAAAAATCGTTTTCCCCAAAGAAGCGAATGAAGCAAGAAACTGGGTTTGGAGAGCTAGATTTTGGGGCCATGAACCACAATTGGACAAGGCATTATTGGAACAAGGTTTTCATGTGGTGTATGTTGACGTAGCAGGTCTTTTTGGAAACCAAGAAGCCGTAACTCGTTGGAATGATTTCTATGCTTATTGCAGGAAGGAATTCAGCCTAAATGAAAAAGTTGTTTTGGAAGGCATGAGTCGAGGTGGTTTGATAATTTACAATTGGGCAGCTCAAAACACCGATAAAGTTTTTAGCATTTATGGAGATGCCCCAGTTTGTGACATTAAGAGTTGGCCTGGAGGATTATATGCTGGCCAAGGAAGTCAAGATGATTGGGAAAAATGCCTTGAAGCCTATGGTTTGGACTCTGCCTCGGTACTGAATTTCAAAGGAATCCCCATCTACAATAGTATTGCGATCGCTAAAGCTGGAATTCCTATTATAAACGTCTATGGCGAATCTGATAAAGTCGTTCCTTTCCGAGAAAATATTTCTCTTCTAGCGGATGAGTTTACCAAAGCTGGGGGAACAATTAAATTGATCCCAAAACCTGGTATTGGTCATCACCCCCATAGTCTAGAAGACCCAAGCCCTTTGGTAGAATTCATTTTACAAAGCATCCAAGAAAACAAATAATCCACCCCCATAATGCCTTTAAGAAGCATCTTACTTTTAATTACTGCCATTGTTCTTTTTGATAGAAGTTCTTTAGCTCAAAACGCTATCCCCACTCCAACACCTGCACAGTTAACTTGGCAAAATGCTGAGATGGCGGCAGTTTTTCATTACGACCTTCATGTTTTTGATGGTAAAGTTTACAATCAGGCATACAACAGAATCACCCCGATTGCAGACTACAATATATTCAATCCAGAAAAATTGGATACAGATCAATGGGTGAAAGCAGCAAAAGATGCAGGAGTGAAAATTGCGATTCTAACTGCTACCCATGAAACCGGCTTTGCTTTATTCCAAAGTGACTCCAATCCCTACAGCATGAAAGCACTCAAATGGAAAGATGGAAAAGGAGATTTGTTGAGGGAGTTTAAGGCATCCTGTGAAAAATACGGAATTCTGCCAGGCGTGTATATTGGGATACGTTGGAATTCCTTCTTTGGGATTCATGATTTCATGGTTGAAGGAGAAAGTGAGTTTGCCAAAAACCGCCAACAATATTACAATTCCATGGTGGAGGGAATGGTAGAAGAAATTTTCACCAATTATGGAGACTGGGCAATGGTTTGGTTTGACGGGGGAGCACATGGTCCCGAACAAGGAGGGCCTGATGTTCTCTCTATTTTTGAAAAACATCAGCCCAATGGTCTTTTTTATCATAATCTTCAGCGTGCGGATATGCGTTGGGGAGGCAGTGAGTCAGGTACAGTCCCATACCCTAGCTGGGGAACATTCCCTTACCAAGCAACAGGATCTGGAGAAAGCGCTAGAGAGGCTATCAGTAAAAATAATTTTGCTCTTTTGAAAACCGGTGATCCCAATGGAAATTATTACATGCCGGCAATGAGTGACGCTCCATTGCGTGGACATGGTGGACATGATTGGTTTTGGGAGCCCGGAAGAGATGATATAATTTACCCCTTGGAGAGCTTGGTCAATATGTATTACAATTCGGTTGGGCATAACTCAACCTTGATTTTGGGCTTGACACCTAATGCGGAAGGATTGATTCCTGAAGCAGATGCTCAAAGACTGAAAGAACTTGGAGATGAAATTGAAAGGAGATTTGAAAATAAAATCAATTCTACCTTAGGCGAAGGGAAACAATTTCAACTTAAGTTGAATGGATTCGAAAAAGTAAATCAGCTTGTGTTGATGGAAGAAATAAAGCAAGGGGAAAGGGTCAGGAAATTCACCATTGAAGGAAGAACTAGATCAGGGTGGAAATCCATTTTTGAGGGTTCTGCGATTGGTCACAAATTCATCCATCAACTTGATGAAATGGAAGTTTCTGAGTTAAGATTGAAAATTCTTGAATCAAAAGGGGAACCCCAAATCAAAGACTTCAGTGTATATTGGTTTGAAGATAAATAACCTATTAGGTCACATTCCTAGACCTTTAATTCCCATTAAATTTGATTTGCATCAGCCCATTTTTAATGGAGATCATGAAATACATATTGCTCCTCAAAAGGTATTTGATGAGCTTTCAATAGTTCGGAATACTCCTTTTTAAAAGAAAACTTCTCATGGTGCATTTTTTGATATTCGATGTATTTGAAAACAGAGTTAATTTCCTTTTGACTATAGGTGAAACAGCCAAACCCTGATTGCCATTCAAACCTTTCATTACAATAATCTGATTCATTAATCCACTTTGAGGATTTGGCTTTTACCCCTTGCATTACTTTTGAAATTGAAACCGAGGGTTTAAAACGAAATAGCGTGTGTACATGGTCTGGCATTCCATTCACAATCATAAGGTCGCAGTTATTTTCCTTGATTAAATTTCCTATAACAGAAAAGAGGTCCTTTTCCCAATTTTTATGGATTTGTGAATTGCGATATTTTACCGCGAAGACACATTGAGCATACATTTGCGAATAGGTATTTGGCATAGCTAAAAAAAATTGGATTCGAATGATTTAATTTAAAAATTAGTTAATCTTTTTTTTCATCAAAATATGAGCCATCCCTACGGGATTTTTCTTTAACAATAACCCTTTTATTCAAGCAGCTAAAGCAGCTTGCTAGGAAATTTTATCGTCCCTTTGGGACTATTGCGATTTAGAAATAGATACAGATATCTACAATTATTATCAGGTAAAATCTGTAACCTAAAATCAAACCTTTTCACCTGAATAACAGACAAGGATAGCTTGAAAGCCTATTTATTGTCCCCTTGTGGTTTTTGGACTTTAAGTTTTACAAGAATTTAGAAGCCGATATATAATAAATAACCCCTTATCAATACGTTCAATCTCTTCATCAATTTGGCCTGAGTATCATAGAAAGTCCTGTAAGGACGAGCCAGGTTCTAACCAGACAATTTATTTTCTGGATTTATAGCTGAATAAAAAATCAAATCCCGTAGGGATGAGCGATATCATGTTAGAAACTCTGAAACACCAACCAGAACCCTGCATAAAACATTGAAATGATTTCAAAAAGAAAATCAATATTAGTACCGAATCTGTGCTTTGAAATCAAACCTTTTCACCTGAAAAACAGACCAAGACAGCTTGAAAGCCTATTTATTGTACCCTTGTGGTTTTTGGACTTTAAGTTTTACAAAAATTTAGATGCCGATATATAATAAATAACCCCTTGTCAATAGGTTCAATCTCTTCATCAATTTGGCCTGAGTATCATACAAAGTCCTGTAAGGACGAGCAAGTTTTAACCAGACAATTTATTGTCTGGATTTATAGCTGAATTAAAAAATCAAATCCCGTAGGGATAAGCGATTTGTCTTAAGGCCGATTTGAAAACATATTTCCCTATAGAAAAGAGAAGATCACCTCTCCGGCCCCAGTTTTCCTTTAGCTGCATCCAACAAGCTTCTCGAGTCATAGATTCTACCTCCTTTTACCACCGTATGGACAGTTCGGGTTCTAGTGATATCTTCCAATGGATTCCCTTTGATAATAATTAAGTCTCCCCAATTTCCTTTTTTGATACTCCCCGTTTTATCTGCTATCCCCAAAGCCTCTGCATTTTGCTGGGTAGCGAAGTATAGAACATCTGCTGCTGGAATCCCTATTTCTACCATGGCAGCCATTTCGCGATGTATAAAAAAGCCACCTATTCCTCCTCCCAAATAATTTTCAAGCAAAAGTGGCCGATCAGTTCCTATGGTAATCAATCCACCCGCATCATAGTACCTTTTTAGAACTCCTTGCTTCACTGGGTATATCAACGCACAAAGTTCATTAAATGCGCTTTCGCCTGCTTGCTTGATAATACTATCCGTGAAGTCTGTGAAGTAAAGCTCCTCATAAGCAAAATCGAAAAATACAGGAGAGTCGACCATCCCAATTGCCCCATAAGTTGCTAAGGTCGCATCAAAATAAACCCCTTTTTCAATATACAGTTCAATGATCTCCGATAATCGTGGATCCTCTGGATCTATCTGCTTAAGACTTTGATAAGCATCAATAGAATCTGGCATCAATCTTCCCCCGAGAAAATGCTCCACCCGATCGATCCCCATTTCTATTGCTTCCTGGGGATTAACAGAATTTCTAAATCCAGAATTCAAATGACCTGTCACAGTCAAATTATGTTTGTGAGCTTGGTCAATCAAGGCTTGAAGATGATCTGATGAAATTCCCTTTGCCTTAAATCCATAGGCTCCTTTTGCCGCCCATACATCTACTCTTTTACGAATATCCTGCTCAGTAAAATTGGGATTCCAGTCTGGAGCAGCTGTTCCAAAATAAGGTCCCGAATGTAAAATCCTTGGCCCAGGCTTCCTTCCAGCATCTATGCCTTTTTGCAAATCCCACATTTTTTCAGGCTCTATTTCTCCTGCAGGAAAAGTGCTCGTTATCCCATTTGCTAGAAATATTTTGGGCATAGCCACCGTATCATCGTAGGCTTTACCATCATAACTCACCCGGTAATGAGCATGCAAATCAATCAATCCAGGGAGTATATAATCTTCATCAGTCAGACTCTTTACTTCCCAATTCAACACTTTCTCATTGCCATCTCCAAAATGACCATTAACCAAATAAATACCTTGGTTCTTTTTAAAGCTTTTAGAAGAAGTGTCAAAAACCCAACCCCCAGTTATTATCTGGTTTTGAGAGAAAGCCTGAAAACTTCCAAGCACTACTAATAGTGCCACTAAAGCGCAATTCTTTTTCATGTAATGCGAGCTAATCGGTATAAAAATCAATTTTAAATATACAGAATTTCAATTGGGAAAAGTTTGAGTCCCAAACTTCAAAAAATTCACATGTGAAAAGCAAATCCCAACCTATTGAATTCACCCTTTGTAAATCCTGATAGATTGGGAAAAACCAAAGCTGATTGATCAACCTTGAAACAGAATTGGTATTAATTAAGCTTTTGCATCAGCTCTTCCATTCTATTTTTATGATAATCACTCCCACTTATGGAATATGCTTTTTTAACATACCCCAAAGCTACATCCAGTTCATTGTTTGACTCAAAATAATCCGCCATGGAATCGTACATATTGGCACTTTTTGGGAAATAGCGGATTCCTTGCTCAAAGAACATTTTTGCTTTCTCCATTTGCCCCATATCCATACTCATGTACCCTGACATATTGATCAAATCCTCAGGAAGAGGCGGTTCAGAATACCCTAAATGATCTTCTAACTTTTTGGCTCTATAATTCATTAATTCCAGCAGCTCTTCAGCAGTGGTTTCTGGGATATTGAAAAGTTCGACTTTTTCCATTTGAAACCATTCGAATAATGACATTAGGCCGTCTCGAAGGGAAGGAAGAGGAACAGTCCCATGCAAATCCTTTGGATAGAATTCCCAATCAAAGTCCAACCCAATTCCTGCATTTGATCGGATGAATTCTGAAAAAGCGATATTACTTCGAGCAAAAAGAGTGAATTCGGAATCATCTTGAACAACATTCTCAAGAGTCATTTCAGGATTTTGCATGTGTAGTTGGCCACTGAGAGAAATAAAAAGTGACTTGCCTTTAAATTTCTCTTTGGACACAATTTCTTTAGCCTCCCTCAACATTAATTGATCATCCCAATCCAAACTTGGATCAATAGCCAGGTAATTCGCAAATATATCCGGCTTGTGTAGTAGTGTATTTATAGTAAACAATCCTCCATAGGAATGCCCAATCAACGTCCTGAAATTGGATGCTGGGTACTTTGATTCAATATATGGAATCAGCTCATTTTCGATAAATTTCAAAAATGTATCTGCTCCGCCATTGGGTTCCCAACTGGGTTCTACTTTAGATGGAGTTAAATCTCTGGTTCTGTTCTGATGATTCGAAATCCCAATTAGAATCATATCAGGAACAAAACCTCCTGAATAAAACCCCTGAGTAATGCTCAGGGCAGGCAATAAATTCTCTCCGTCTAAAATATAAATTACGGGATATTTCTTGTCGCTCGCAGGATCAAAACCCTCGGGGAACTGTACATAAATTTCTCTAGTCTCATTCAAAATTTCAGAATAAACGGAGTCTTTTATGCCAATTTGGGATAAATATTGTGCCTTAGCTTCGCCAACAATGCTCAAGAGGATAGCAAGGCAAAGAAATGTTTTTTGATGTATATAAGATATCATAGCTGAATACGAGTAAGAGAAAACATTATTTTACTCCTTCAGCATCCGATTTCCTTATCCAGCCTAATACAAAAGTGGCTGTATAACCCAGGATAAATACCAGTAACCCAAAAATGGGTGATAGCAAGGTGATTTTCAATCCACCTGCAACGATTTCTGGTTCTACTCCACCAGAAGCTTCTAAGGCATCAAAGGCGCCAATTAATCCCAGCAGGCTGTTAAGGAAAGAGATCACCAGTGCCAACAGGACTATTTGGTTGATCAGCATTTTATACTTTAAAAATTTAGCTTCATCACTTTTTAGGTTTAAGAATGCCTTAATAGTGAAAAACACAGCCAATATAGAGCAGATTAAAATTATTGTCGTTCCTACAATTCCTCCTTCAACGAAGCGTTGAAATATGACATTTGAAAACATAAGATTCATACCTAATACTGTTGCTATTATTTTCATTTTATTTTGATTAGTTAATGAAACAATAGTAGAAATTTGGATACAACCCTCTTAATTAATGCGCCCATTGACTATTGAGGCAATAGATTCTACAAGTTTACATGGCTTTTTGAATTTAAGTATTCCTGAAGGTCAAACATCCTTCAAAACTAGTCATCTGTCGCAAAACCTTTGCAATTTCATTTTTTTGAATAACCTTGTCATTTTCAAAGATGAAAAAAGGGCTTTTCTATACACTTATCCAAAAACTCGCAAAGGAGCTTGCGCTCTGTTTGGGATCCCTCCTTTTCTTTACTTTTTACTTTGGAATCACCATTTCAAACCTAGGTCCTTCTATGACGTTTGGTTTGTTTTTACTGCCCATCACAATTGCTTTGATACACGTCTTTAGCTTTTTTTTGATCCCAGAGTACTTATTTAAACAGCGATATTTATGGTTTGGAATCTACACTCTTTACACCATCATCATATCCATTTTCTTGATTACTTTATCTTCTTTTTACGGTTTCATTTTCATTAATTCTTTGGAGACATTTAATAGTGACTTTTTGCTCACCAAAAATCTCTATCTGATCATCATAGGAGTTTACATGTTGGTTTTATTAACCTCCCTCTTCTCGGCTTACCGAGAAAGTTACAAGATGCATCTGCGCAATCAAGACCTTCAGTTTGCTTTGCTAAATGGGGAATTACAACTCAAGCAAGAGGAACTTTCTTACCTCAAAATGCAAATTCATCCTCATTTTCTTTTCAATACTCTCAACACCATTTATGGCTCGGCTATCGCCAAAAAACAAGAAACTCCCGAACTGATATTAAAGCTTTCTAATTTACTGGATTACATCTTGTATCAAACCAAAAAATCTTTGGTACCACTACAAGATGAAATCGAGCATTTACAAGATTATTTAGCTTTGGAAAAACTCCGTCATGGCAGCAGTCTAAAAATTCATACCTCCTTGCCGGAAAATCGAAAAGATATTAAAATTGCTCCCATGCTTTTTCTACCCTTATTGGAAAATAGCTTTAAGCATGGAAAAACAAACCTTGGGAACGCTTTTGTAGATCTTCGAATAGAAGTGAAGGGAGATCTAATTTCATTTTCTCTTAAAAACTCAAAAGCTGAGAAAGCTGCTAATTCAAATATCCAATCTTCTGGAATTGGCTTACAAAATATTAAAAAGAGACTCATACTCCTTTACCCTAATACTCATTCATTCCAGATTGAAGATGAAGAGGAGTTTTTCTTAGTGAAACTTGAGATCCAAACTAAAACCGCATGAATTGCCTTATCGTTGACGACGAACCTATAGCCCAGGATATCCTCAAGGAATATATTGACAAAATCGATTATTTAAATCTGATTGACTGTTGCTCAAATGCTAACGAGGCCTTTAACCTAATTCAAAAGGAGCAGATAGAACTCGTATTTTTAGACATCAATATGCCGGGAATTGACGGGATAGCGTTTGCCAAAATCATCCCAAAAGAAGTCAAAGTAATATTTACAACAGCCTACCGAGAATATGCCATTGAGGGTTTTGATCTGGCAGCCTTTGATTATTTATTAAAACCAATCCCATTTGATCGATTTTTAAAAGCTGTGTCCCGAGTACATAAGGTCGTAGAAAATAACGAAGGCACTTCCATTCAGGATAAGCCTGATTTTCTTTTTGTAAGACAAGATCGGAAAATGGAAAAAGTCGCTTTTGATGAAATCTTGTATGTGGAGAGTTATTCTGATTACTTAAAAATCCACTTAAAAGATCGTTTTTTGATAGTTAGAGAAAGTATCTCAAAATTTGAGTCCAAACTTCCCCAGGCCAATTTCATTAGGTTTCATCGCTCGTATATTGGAAACATAGCTGCTATTTCTTCCTACACTCACGAATATCTGGAAATAGGCCAAAAGACACTTACCATCAGCAGGTCCTATAAAGAAGAGGTCTTAAAAAGACTTCAACACTTTGAATAAGGCCAACCAAGAAGATTTTAAAAAAAATATCTTCCAATAATGATTCAAATATCATTTTTTTAATTTTACTTTGTAACTCAAAGTACTTTTAATATGAAAAGACCAGAACAAGAGTTAGCTGAAATCAAGTCCATGATGGAAAGAAGTACACGCTTTCTTTCATTGAGTGGATTATCTGGGGTTTTGGCTGGAATTTATGCCATCATCGCCGCCGGAATCGCTTGGTATTGGATTTACTTTCCTTTATCAAAATGGGGTAACCCGGCAAATGAGCTATCTGATTCTGATCTAATCTGGAGGATTTTGGGCCTGGCGGTAGTTATTCTGGCGCTTGCATTACTTACAGCCTGGACGATGAGTAAAAAGAAGAGTGAAAAGGCTTCACAAAAGTTTTGGACCTCTGCGAGTAAGAGGTTCTGGCAGGCCTTGTTTATCCCGGTACTTCTTGGAGGCTTATTTTCATTTGCATTGGTGCATGAGCATACCTTTCAACTCATCCCTGCCGCAACTTTATGTTTCTATGGATTGGGCTTAGTCAGTGCTTCACATTTCACTTTGGGAGAAATCAAGAAATTAGGCTTCACTCAATTGGCTTTCGGTATTTTGGCAGCCTTTTTCCCTCAATTTGGGCTATTATTTTGGGCAGGGGGCTTTGGCATTACACATGTCATATATGGATCAATGATGTATTACAAATACGACCGATAAGGTGAAGGGGAATTACGATAAAGCATTTGAAAATGTGGTCCGACTTCGGGTCATGTCCATCCTGATGGTCAATGAGGAATATGATTTTAATTCCTTTAAAGATATCCTGGAAGTGACTGACGGAAACTTAGCTTCGCATTTAAAAAATCTTGAAAAACAAGAGTACATAGCAGTGAATAAAAGCTTCGTGGGTAGAAAACCATTAACAAATTACACGGCTACAAAAATTGGCAAAAAGGCATTTCAAGAACACCTGGAATTCCTAGAAAATTTGATCAAAGAAAATAAAAACTAAAAAAATTTATTCATCTACTTTGAATCTCAAAGTACTTTCAAAAAAACACTCCCCTATGAAAACCAACATTGAATTTCTAAAAGGCTTTCAGCTTAAGTCAGCATTGGTTGCAGGAATCATCGGAGCAAGCATTCCATTCTCCTGGTTAATGTTTCTCATCCTTGTCAAAAGCGAAATATTCGAATCCTGGATGTGGACTCCAGTGATATTTATCCCATTAGGCGGCGTGTTCGGAGGGTTGTTTTTCTACTTGATGGGGTTTGTCTGGTTTCCTTCTGGAAAGCCTAAGCTAACGGCTATCATATTCAGTACGCTATTCTATTTTGTGGCTATTTGGCTAAGTGCTGTTTTCGCATTTAACCTCACAGGTCACTGGGATTAAATCCAATTCTTTACTCTTATTTATATGGACCTTAATAACATTTATATAAAATGACAGCTTCAAGCTTTTCCAAAAAATTAGAAGACTACTACTTCAGCATCAAACAAAACAGATGGCACTGGATCTTTCAGCTTGTTTGTAGAATCCTCCTTGCTTATGCATTCATCGTGGCCGGCATGGTAAAGATACTTGGAGAACGATTTGCCAGTGGTTTATCTGTGATTCACCCCATGGGTTCCTACCTAGAGGCTTTACACCACACCGGCTACTATTATACCTTTATTGGAGTTGCTCAAGTACTCGCTGCGATCTTGTTGCTTATACCTCGCACGGTGCTAACGGGCGCTTTACTTTACCTTCCCATCATTGTAAACATTTGGGTTTTATCCTTTGCAGTACGCTTTGTAGGCTCATTTATCACATCCCCATTGATGGTTTTGGCAAACCTATACATTCTTGCCTGGCATTACGACAAGCTGAAATATATCCTACCATTCAATAGTTATTCAAAGGAGGTAAGCTTTGCAAAACCCGAAAAATACAGCTTAAAATTCCCCTATCTTTTTGCTTTGGGAGTTTTTGCAACCATGTTTTTCTTCGTCTGGTTTTCCCGTTTTGGTCTTGATGTGATGCCTCAGAACTCGGTAGAATCCTGTAGAAAACAGTTTATTGGTACAGAGAATGAAGCAGAAGGATTTGAATTCTGTGAATGTGTACACACCATTGGCAACCCTCTGGATCAGTGCCTAGAACGATACGAACAGTTAACCGAACAATGATCTAAATTTTAACACTTAAATAAAATGAAAAACGACATTCTTAATCATTTAGATGATCCAGCATTTTTGGAACAGCTATATCGCAAAAACAAAACAGATTTTAAAGATTCGTTCTCCAAACTCTACCCAGAAATTCAAGGAAACAAAGCAGCTGAATTTTGGCAAGAAAGACTGAATTATGAATCAAGCTCCATTTCCTGGGGATCAAAAAATGAACTTCTGTATGTATTCATCGGGTGTTTCATTGCAGGATTAATTGCCAAATCGCCTGATATATTTTCTATTTCAGCGGACTACTTCTTTTCCAGGAATTTTGGATTCATCGTCTTCCCTATTTTGACAGCATATTTTGTCTGGAAAAACAAAACCCCAAGAAATGTCACCAGTATTTTCTTTGGACTTTTGGGACTTTCTTTTGTTTACATCAATTCTCTACCTGATACTTCCGAAAGCGACACCTTAATTTTAGCATGCATCCATTTACCATTGATTCTTTGGATGATTTTGGGATCCGTTTTTCAAGAGCAATCGAAATTCAAAATTTCGGCACCTTTGGAATACCTACGATTCAATGGTGATGCGGCTGTGATGATGGCTGTTTTAGCTTTAGCGGGAGGAGTGTTAACTGGAATTACTTTTGGTTTATTCTCCCTGATCGGCATAGATTTAGAACCATTCTTCGAAAGCTATATCCTTTTATTTGGCCTTCCCGCAATCCCTATTCTTGCAACTTTTTTAACCCAGACCAATCCTCAGTTAGTTAACAAAGTATCTCCTATCATAGCCAAACTCTTCAGTCCTGTGGTTTTGATCATGTTGACTGTGTATTTGATCGCAATTTTCTACACAGGCAAAGACCCTTACAATGACAGGGAATTCTTATTAACCTTTAATATCATGTTGATCGGTGTGATGGCCATTATCTTTTTCTCCGTAGCTGAAAACACGGGATCAAAAAAGATCAGCTTTGACATATGGGTTCTGTTTTTATTGTCCATCGTCACCATTATCGTAAATGGGGTGGCTCTTTCTGCTATCATTTTCAGAATTTCTGAATGGGGGCTTACTCCAAACAGATTGGCAGTATTAGGAGCAAATATTCTCATTTTGATTCATTTGCTCTTGGTGACATACCGATTGTATAGCAGTGTTTCAAAAAGAAAGCAACTTAGTGAAGTAGGGAAGTCAATCGTGAGTTATATCCCTATTTACTTTATTTGGATTTTGATTGTTGTGTTCATTTTCCCAGTAGCATTTGGCTTCAAATAACCCCTCATTTAGGAGTTATCACCCCCATAAAGGTCTGACGAATTATCTTTCCATCATGAACAATAAATGAATCCGAGCAATCTTTAAAACTTAGGCTGGGTGCTTCCGCTTCCCAAATGATGTATCCCACATCTTTTACAGATAGGTTTTTGATCAGTGTGACATTCGTAGAATCCTTAGGCAATGCGGCATAAGCATTTACGAAATTTTCTCGGATTTCTGCTAGCCCTCGGTAAGTCCTATCAGGTGTAATCAGAATTGATTCTTCAGTATAATCGGCCATCACTTCCCCAAGGTCATTCTCCACGAAAGCCTTGAAGTGATGGTCGACTACCTGCTGGGTAGTTTCTTCATCATAATTCAACTCTTGGCTTTGTGCGCTTTGAGATGCATTTCCTGATGTTTCCTCAACTTTTGGATTACAGGAAATTACCAGAGCTAATACTACAAGGATTAAAACATTGATTTTCATAATTCTGCGGGTTGATGGTAATTAAAATTAGTAAATAAAATCTAATTCCGATTTTAAAAACAAAACCCAAAATTGGTCAAGCGATGAAATGATTGTACTTTAAAAAGCATTTTATTTCAAATACCCCAATGAGCATTTTTACAATCATTACGATATTAATTATCCTTTCTGCAGCCTTTGCATTTATCAATACTAAATTCTTAAAACTACCCTTCACGATAGGGTTAATGATCATAGCAATTGCTTTTACTGCGGGGATCACTATTATCGGCAGCTTCAATCACTATGTACTGGATGAAGCCAAGTTATTAATTGAGTCCATTGATTTTGAAACAGCACTGCTTGATGTCATGCTAAGTTTCTTGCTTTTTGCTGGAGCTTTACACACCAAACTGGATGCATTGAAAAGGCAAAAAGCACCTATAGCTGCCTTTGCCACCATGGGAGTAGTCATTTCTACTTTTCTTGTGGGCACGATCATGTATGGAGTATTTATACTATTCAATCATGAAATAAATTATATCTATTGTCTATTATTTGGCGCACTCATTTCACCAACTGATCCTATTGCAGTATTAGGAATCCTGAAAGATGCCAATGCTCCCAAAAAACTGGAAATAAAAATCGTCGGAGAATCCCTCTTCAATGATGGCGTGGGAGTAGTTGTCTTTCTGGTTATTTTTAAAATTGCCCAGCAGGGAATAGGAGCTATAGAACCCTTGGACGTCGGTATTTTATTCCTGGAAGAAGTCGTGGGGGGAATCGCTTTAGGTTTGATTGCAGGTTGGTTGGCTTTTAGGGTAATGAAAGTGATTGACCATTATGAAACTGAGGTTATCATCACTTTGGCTTTGGTTATGGGTATTTCTTCCTTGGCACATATTCTACATGTTTCAGGGCCTCTTGCAGTGGTTGTTGCAGGAATTTTAATAGGAAATATGTCTCCAAAAATAGCTTGGTCAGACAATACTCATAATTATGTGGAAAAATTTTGGGAGTTAATAGATGTCCTTCTTAATGCTGTACTATTCGTCCTAATTGGTTTGGAAATCTTTGTCATCACCATCAGTTGGGAATACCTGATCTTAGGTTTACTGGCAATTCCAGCAGCCTTGATTGCTCGATATATAGCACTTTCCGGGCCGATTGCTATTTTCGACAAACGATTAGATTTTATCCCCAAAACCAATCTCATCATGACCTGGGGTGGAATTCGAGGCGGTATTTCTATTGCCTTGGCCTTATCCTTAGAACCCCAAATGGAGCGCGAGCTATTTCTTACCGTTACCTATGTCGTCGTAATCTTTTCAATCATTGCCCAAGGCCTTACTATAGGCCCATTGGTGAAAAAGGTACTCTCAAATAAAAACCTCAATTAACAATTACTGCTATTCAACATACTTATCAAGCAATACCAAAAGAATCAAGCAAACTCATACCAACATGAAAAATAAGAGAACACTTTATTTTGGCATTAGCACCCTACTGATTCTCGCTTCTTGCGGAGCTCCTAATCAAGAGGAAAAGCAGTCGAGTGAAAATGTCCAGCATAGCTTTTCGGAGGATTACAAAGCACCGGCCTTTACCGATGATCAAAGAGCAGAAAAAATCAAAAGTATTAAGGATGAATTAAAGTTGATGATGGAGGAGTATGCGGAGGAAAATCATATTCCAGGCATCGCTTACGGAATTGTTGTTGATGAGGATTTGATTTTATCCAATGCAGTAGGTTTAATGGATATAGAAAACCAACTTCCTGCTAAAACAAGTACAGATTTCAGGATAGCATCCATGACCAAGAGCTTTACGGCAATGGCAATCATGAAGCTCAGAGATGAGGGAAAGCTTTCTTTAAATGATCCCGTGGCAGATTACATTCCTGATATGGCGAATGTCACTTATTTAACTCAGGATGCTTCGACCATAGACATAGAAAACTTACTAACAATGACCGCTGGATTTCCAGAAGATAATCCTTGGGGAGACAGGCAGTTGGAGGAAAGCAATCAGATGCTTTTGGATATGATCAAAGAAGGAATTTTATTTTCCAATGCACCTTCTATGGAATTTGAATATAGTAATACAGGCTACGCTATGCTAGGTTATATTGTATCTCAAGTTTCTGGAAAACCTTATCAGGAATACATTAAAGAAGAAATACTCCTTCCTCTAAACATGAAAAACACCTATTGGGAAGTGGACAATGTACCTTCTGGGCAATTGGCGATTGGTTACCGTTGGGAGGATGAAACATGGAAATTAGAACCCATGTTGCATGATGGTTCATTTGGCTCCATGGGAGGATTGATTACGACCATTGAAGACTTTAGCAAGTATGTTAGTTTCCATTTATCAGCTTGGCCTCCAAGAAATGGGGATGAAAAAGGCCCTATTAAAAGAAGCTCTTTAAGAGAAATGCAAACCCCACAATTTCCAAGACTCAATCCTAATGCAAGAAACTACAAAGATGAGCCTAGTCCAGTAGTTTCAGGTTATGGTTTTGGCTTAGGCATTTATACCAATGGTGATGACATGAAATGGATTTCACATGGAGGAGCTCTTCCAGGTTTTGGTAGTAATTATGTCTTTTATCCAGAGTACGGCGTTGGCATCATGGCTTTTTGCAACTTGACTTATACCACTCCTTGGCCTCTCCAAAAAATTCAGCAATTACTTTTTGAAAAATTAGATCTTCAAAAGAGAGAATTACCCGTTTCTTCCATCTTAAAAGCTAGAAAAATGGAAGTTCAAGAATCCTTTCTTCTAGGAGAAAATGGATTGAAAGAAGATATCTTTTCTGAAAACTTTTTCCTTGATAAAAGCCGGGAACATCGTGTGAAGGAAATAAAAGATGCTTTGGATGCTGTTGGTGAAATTAAGTCTATTTCGGATTTAAGCCCTCAAAACCAATTAAGAGGCACTTTCCGTCTACATGGAGAGGAAAAAGATATTATCATTTATTTTACACTGAGTCCAGAAATAGACGCAAGAATTCAGCAATTACTATTTGCGGTAGTAGATAAGTAAAACAGAATGGTGAATCAAACTGATTTTTTCAAGATTCTTATAACTAACCCTTCATCATTAAATAAAAAGAACAAAGCCCTTAGATCATTTAATTTAATGCCGATTTAATTAACTTGCTTGAGAAAATAACACCCATTATGAAAAAACACATTAACCTCTCTTTTGGCCTCCTCTTGATGGCTGTGGTATCCTTTACCGCTTGCAGCTCAAAAACAGGCACAGAAGAAACCGCTGAAACCCCTGAAGTAGCAGTCAGTGAACCTACCAATTTTGGAGGGCTGGCTTTGTACACTGTTCGTGACTCCATGGCAAGTAATCCAAAAGCAACCCTTCAAGCGGTTGCCGATGCTGGCTATGCTTATGTAGAAGCAGCGAATTATAGTGAAGGCACATTTTATGGAATGACTCCTTCTGAGTTCAAATCTTACCTTGAGTCACTAGGCTTGACTGCGAAAAGTGCTCACATGGGTATGGTTACCATGGAAAATGCTGACCAATTGATCGCAGACGTAAAAGCAGCTGGCATTGAATATTTTGTGATTCCTGTTCCTCCTATGGGCATGTTTACCTTTGGACCTGACGGGATGGGCATGAAAGGCACACCTGATGAATTGGTGACAATCATGAATACCCTAGGAGAAAAGTGTAAGGCTGCTGGAATCAAACTTCTTTATCATAACCATGACTTTGAGTTCAAAGCAATGGATGATGGAACCATCATTGAAGATTTACTTTTAGAGAAATGTGATCCGGAACTTGTTAATTTCCAGATGGATTTATTCTGGGTAACTAAAGCAGGTGTTGACCCTTTAACTTACTTTGAAAAATATCCAGGAAGATTCATTGCTTGGCATGTAAAAGACATGAATGACGAAGGGAACTTCGCTCCCGTCGGAACCGGAAACATCGATTTTAAAAGAATTCTTGCTGAAAAATCCAAGTCTGGAATGGAGTTCTACTTAGTGGAGCAAGACCAAACTTTCGGATTGGATCCTTTAGAAGCGATCAAAATCAGTCATGATGGATTAGTAGAGATCGGTTTTAAATAAACTAACCTAAAGAAAACAGAAATCGGAATTGAGAAGGAATTTTCCTTTCATCTATTCCGATTTTTTTATTCCTATTTCTCAAAGGTAATTTGATTCGGGTTTGCTCCGAGTTCTCCTAAACTCTCGCTAATAGCTTTTACCATAGCATCCGGACCACAGACATAAAACTCCTGCGAGAAATCATTGATATGCTCTTTTAAAAAGGATTTATCAATTCTCCCATGGGCGTGTCCCTCTTTATTTTCTTTCTCTAGAATTGAGATAAAGTCACTCCCTAGATTCTTTTGGAAATAATCTTCCATAATCACATCCTTGGAGGTCATATTGGCAAAAAACAACTGGTTTCCTTTTAGCTTTCCATCTTTTTCAAGCTCCTTAAAAATTCCAATAAAAGGGGTTACTCCTGCCCCACCGGCTATAAAAACACCTTTTCCTTGGTATTGAATTGCTCCCCAGGAATCATCTACGATCAACTCGTCCCCTTCTTTCAATTGGTCTAATTTGTTGGTTACCCCATCATGATCACGATAGGATTTTATTACAAACTCCAAGTAATCGTCATCTGAAAGAGATGTAAATGTAAAAGGCCTTTTCTCCTCCTTCCATTTTTCTTGGTTGATAGCGACTTCTGTCGCTTGACCTGGCACAAATGAATAATCTTTCGGTTTATCCACCTGATACCTTTTTACATCATGTGTAAGTTTTTGAATAGTATTGATTTTTACGATATAACTCATAGTTAATTAAAGTTGGTTCTACTATTAAAAACGAATAGGAGCTTATTTGTTTAAGTTTCGGGGCATTAATCCTAATTGAATTAGGGTTTTCATGCAAAACCGTTGCGATAAAGACCCAAAAAAGCCCCTTTGCAAACATTACAAAAGGGCTTATTTAGGAATAGATCCTCAGCCAATTTTAAGATTATAACAGCAAAGTTACATTTCTGTGAATGCTGTTTCTTCCTACCCAACTATATCCGTTGGTAGTCCTTGCTGTGGCGACTAAAACAAAGCTATATGCACAGGATTGAGGAGGCCTCCAATTTCCTGAAACTGGAATCAATTTATTGGTAAATCCTGTCCAGTTCCCTTTTGAGGGTGAATATCCTTCAGAATAAATGGAAGTACTCAATCCATCCCCATACGTAGCATAGAAACTAACCCCTCGAAGATTACCTTCTGGATCATTTGCAGTTATCCTAAAGTTCAGCCCGTCTGGAGCAGCACCTATATTTTCAATGGCACAGGCAGAAACTTCACTTCTACCATGTTTGATACTCTCAATATTTGTGGCTGGCACATGATTATCAATATACACTTTAAACTCATGGGTTGTAAGGACTGTATAGCTAGTTCCCTGATAGAAGGTTACCCGGATTCGGTACAACCCAGGCAACAGCGCCGTAGTAGGAAACTGAATTAATAAATCATCAATTGAATAATCTATATAGGGACTTGCCAACTGATAATACCCATAAGCAGAAGGGGCAAATGACTGTAACGCATAAGTACTTCCTGTCCATCGGTAATTTGACCAGTTACTGATCAACTTTGAATAACCTCCACCATTTGGAGCAATTTCAACCTTGTATTTTTTGTTATTGGTATCCCAAAGCTGTTTAATCTTAGTTCTATTTCCAATCAAATTGAGTGTCCCTCCAAAAGCAGCATTCTCAACAGAAATGTAATAACTAGGGTCTGTTGTGGCTCTACCTGTAACCGGAGAAAGAACACTGTTTCCTGTAGGTATCAGGCCAATACTACCCACAATATCTCCTAGGTCAGCCGTTGGTACTGTAGGTTTCCTACAAAGAATCAACTGTCTTAATTTTTTAAAATCCTTATAAAAGCCACCAGGGAAATCTGTTAAAAAGCTTGGGTTGCTAGATCTAACCCTAAGTCCAAAATAAGTGTATGGAGTACTTAAAGGCCAAGAAAGTGAAACGTTTATTTCCTTTAGTTCTATTTTAAACTTCCAGATCCTATGGCTCACAGAGGAATTCGGACTAGGACCAAATTCCTGAACAACCTGTGATTTCGGAGGAACACTTAAACCTGTCCATTTCGCAGGCCCCAGGTACTTTTGGAGCCCAAGTTTATTGGGTTGACCAGGATAATTACCATAGTTTAGGTCAACATTACTGGTAATAGCCCGATCCCGATTATAGTCAAAACTTAACCAAAAATAATCGTTTGTACTGGTATCATTTCCGGTATCCTGAACTACATCGATTGCTAAGTACAAGAACTTTGCATCATTTTTTGCTAGAATAAACCCTCTTGAAAATTTGAGGGTACCGGCGTCATCCCAGCCTCCCGAATTTATAGGGGTTGCTGGGTCAATTGGATTTACTGCCCATTCACTTTTCAACGGAAAAGCGAAAAGTAAAGGAGTTGTGATTGAGAAGTTTTTAAGTTTTGCCATGATGAGCCTATATAAAAATTGAAATAGTTAGATTTTATCTCCTAAAAAAAGTGGAGACCTGAGAATTACAATCCCTTCCAAAGGGAACCTTGAAATAGAAATACAGAAAGTTCTATTTACATGTATCTACATGAATATCAATTACTTATAAAATAACTAATTTCAATCAGAATAAATAATTAAAAAATAAAAAAGGCTTTCGAAAATCAATCCGAAAGCCTTTATATTGAGTTCCTCACTCTTATTTGGCTGGAATCAATTGGGATTTCAATTCTCCAAAACCAACTCTAATTCCGTCTTTTTCAGCATAGCCCTTCATGATCACAGTATCACCGTCTTCCAAGAAAGTCCTTTCTTCCCCACCATCCAATTGCAAACTTTTCTCGCCATTCCAAGACAACTCCAACATCGACCCAAAAGACTCTTCTGCATCGCCAGAAATGGTACCTGAAGCCATTAAGTCTCCCACATTGATATTACATCCATTGATGGTTTGGTGAGCTAATTGTTGCGCAACATTCCAATACATATACTTAAAGTTCGACTGACAAACCTTGGTCGCCTTCTTCCCCTCAGGCTGAATTTGAACTTCTAAATTAATATCAAAACTATGTGGTGTCTCACAATTCAAGTAAGGAAGCACCTCAGGCTCTTGGCTTGGCCCGTTCACTCTAAAATGCTCTAATGCTTCCAAGGTAACGATCCAAGGAGACATGGACGAAGCAAAGCTTTTACCTAAAAATGGACCTAAAGGCACATATTCCCAAGCTTGGATATCACGGGCAGACCAATCATTAAATAATGTGAAACCAAAAATATAATCTTCTGCATCTTCGGTAGAAACTGAATCACCCAATTTGGTAGACTTCCCAGTAATAAAAGCTAGTTCTAGCTCAAAATCCATTTTTTTTGAAGGTCCGAATCCTGGCTTTTCCATGTCTGGATTCTTAAACTGACCTTTGGGTCTATTAACCGGAACTCCAGAAGGGATAATACTAGAAGCCCTCCCATGATAAGCTACGGGAAGATGTTTCCAATTTGGCAGCAATGCATTTTCAGGATCCCGGAACATTTTACCTACGTTGGTGGCATGCTCCAAGCTACTGTAGAAATCAGTATAATCTCCAATTTTGACAGGAAGTAACATCTCTGCTTCCTTTCGGTTGACCATCACTTTTCCTCTTGCTGAATGATCTCTGAGTTTCTCATTATCTTCAAGAAGCAACTCCTGCACACGCTCACGAATTTTTTTAGTCTGCACTTTGCCTAATGAGATCAAATCATTTAGTACGTCGCTATGAAAAATACCCTCTGGAAGGAAGAAATCAGAAAAGAAACCTTCACGATCCAGAACACTCAAATCTACAATTTTGACTCCTATGGCTATTCCAACTCTAGGCGTCAACCTTTTATTTTTAAATATCCCAAAAGGTAGATTGTAAATCGTGAAATCGGAGTTTTTTGGAACTTCCACCCAAGTACTCAAGGTGTTGGTAGTGCTATCGCTCATTTGCAAAAATCTTTCAGAAAGCAAATTTAGGGTTTAAAGATGAAATGGAAAGCCATTAATTACTGAAATCATTTTTTGAAAAAATCCAAAGTCAGTATACCTCTGAATACCTTTCCTTTAGGTGTTTATTGATTTAAATTAGTTCAGGTGAAATTTTATTTTATTACAAACCAATACCTTTTATTTCATCATGTCCTCATTTCATGATCTTTTGTAACGAACTCTAAAATAAAAATTAAAAGACTCCCCTTTTTTAATGCTTCAAATTGAGATACATTAAGTAAGCTTTTACTTTAATCTCTATTCCAAATGAAGAAGCTCCTGATAATTTCGATTTTATTCTTAGGCATTCATCCGATTTTTGGGATGCAATTGATTGATAAGACCCCAATAAAGATTATAGATAATTTAATTTTTATAGAGGTTAAAATAAATGACAACTCACAATCGTGGAATTTCATGTTTGATTCGGGAGCTGGAGTCACAGCAATTGACCAGAGTCTTGAAGATAAATTAGACCTTACTTATTCTGGGGAAACAAAAATTGGAACTGCAGGAAAGTCACTAGTTTCGAAAACTTCAATAAACAACCAATTATCAATTGGAGAAGATTCTGAACTAAAAGACCTCACATTTTATTTGATGGATTTATCTCATTTAAGTGCATACCTTAAAACAAATGTTGATGGTATTTTGGGATTGGACTTGCTCAATCAACTAGTTGTCGAAACTAACATTGATGCTATGGAAATGCGTTTTTTCTCCCCTGCTAATTATGAGTATTCTGGCAACTCAATACCTCTACAAATAATTAGTCTTGAATCGGGGCATTTTGGTTTACCAGTAAGTGTAACACCTAAAAAATCAAAAGAAAGTCTATCCATGATTTTAAAAATTGACACTGGTGCTGCTAATCACATTACACTTCACAACAGTGCGATTACTGAATTTGACTTATTGGACCCTCAAAAAAAATACAAAAGCAGAAAAGGGTTTAGTATAGATTCAACCATCACGAACAATCTAAGAGGCAAAATCCGTTCTGCTGAACTTGCGACAAAAGAATGGAGAAATATTCCTGTTGTATTTGAAGTTGATCCTTTAAATGAAATTTCAGAAAGACAAGGAGATGGGCTTATAGGACAAGCTTTATTGCTCGATTTCAATATGACCTACCACTTAGATCAAGAAGTCATTTACTTCGAAAAAAGGAAATAAGGGTAATCATTTGAAACCCATGTCCAGACACCTTCAATGAAACTAATTCCTTCCTAAACTCCTTATTTACTTTTGAGAGTATAATACCCAAACCATGAGCAGAGGATTTGTAAAAGAAGAAGATCAGGAAGAAACCCCGTTAGTTCCACCCAGAGCTGATTTACCCAGCGGAGTCACCAACTATGTCACTGAAACTGGAATGGAGGAATTGCAAGCTGAAAAACAGGCTCTCATTGAAGAGAAAAGTAACCTCACAGCAGCTACGGAACAAGAAAAGCGAATTGCTTCTAATTTTATCAGTGCAAAAATTAAATTGCTGGATGAGCGAATTGCAACTGCCAAAATTGTGGATCTAAGCGAGCAACCCAAAAACGAAATCCGTTTCGGCGCAAAAGTCACACTCAAAATTGGAAAAAGTCCTAAGGCCATGACCTATCAGCTGGTGGGTGTAGATGAAGCCGATATCTCCAAAAACAAAATCTCCTTTATTTCACCAATTGCCATGATTTTAATCGGCAAAAAAGTGGGAGAAAAGGCCACCTTAAGTTTAACTAAAGGAGATCGGGTATTTGAGGTAATGGAGATTAAATATTGATTATGTGAACTCCCGGCTTTTGGAGCTTCAAATTACTTGATTTAGGCATATTGCCACGTCCAGCGACTGGGGAAGCAATACAACAGTATGGTATTGCACTTTGGGATTAAAAACCTTCGAATCCATTCAGGAGGACATAGATATGTCATGTCATACGCCAACTTGCCATGGGCTAGGGAGTCCAGACAATCGCTCTGATCTACCTATTTTTCCCACTTCCTATAATTGATCACTCAATCATGCCTCCAAAATTGGCTTTTTCCCTATTTTTGCACCTCAATTAATTATCCGTTTTATGTCTATTGCTAGCAAATATGATCCAGCTACCACCGAAGCCAAGTGGTATGCCTATTGGATGGAGCACAAGCTTTTTTCATCAAAAGTTGATCCTAATAAGGAACCTTATGTGATCACTATGCCCCCACCAAACGTCACAGGTGTCTTGCACATGGGACATATGCTAAACAATACCATTCAGGATGTATTGATACGTCGTGCTAGAATGCAAGGCAAAAATGCGCTTTGGGTTCCAGGAACAGATCATGCTTCCATTGCTACGGAGACCAAAGTGGTCAACCTACTGAAGGAGCAGGGAATCGATAAAAAATCCCTTACACGTGAGAAATTCCTTGAGCATGCCTGGGAATGGAAAGAAAAATACGGGGGAATAATTCTAGATCAATTAAAGAAATTAGGTGCTTCCTGTGATTGGGATCGCACAGCTTTCACTATGGATGAAGGCTTGAGCGATGCGGTTATTTCTGTTTTTGTGGATTTACATAAAAAAGGAAAAATCTACCGAGGCATCCGAATGGTTAACTGGGATCCGAAAGGTAAAACTGCTCTTTCTGATGATGAAGTAATCACCAAAGAGATTGACTCCAAACTTTATTATATCAAATATCAAATAGAAGGTACCGCAGATGAATTCTTGACCATTGCTACCACACGTCCTGAAACTATTATGGCTGATGTGGCTATCTGTGTCAATCCCAATGACCCAAGATTCACTCATCTGAAAGGAAAGAAAGCTATTGTTCCTTTGATTAATAAAGCGATTCCAATCATCGAGGATGAGTATGTGGATATGGAGTTTGGTACAGGTTGCCTTAAAGTTACTCCTGCACATGACATTAATGATTACGAGCTTGGGCTGAAGCATAAATTAGAGGTGATTGACATCTTAAATGATGACGGTACACTCAATGAAAAAGCTCAGATTCTAGTAGGAGAAGATCGATTTGTCGCCAGAAAAATGATCGGCAAGAAACTGAAGGCAATCGATCAGTTGGAGAAAATTGAAGATTATAAATCCAATGTCGGTCACTCCGAAAGAACAGATGCTGTAATTGAGCCAAAGCTTTCATTACAGTGGTTCTTAAAAATGGATGAAATCACCAAACCTGCTCAAAAGGCAGTCATGGAAGACATCATTCAATTGTATCCGCCAAAATTCAAGAACATGTATCGTGCTTGGATGGACAACGTAAGAGATTGGTGTATCTCTCGTCAGCTATGGTGGGGACACAGAATCCCTGCTTACCATCTTCCAAATGGGGAATTTGTAGTTGCTAAAACCGCAGAGGAAGCACTAAAAATAGCCAATGAGCAATTTGGCGGTCAATTTACTGCTAAGGACCTTCAGCAAGACGAAGATGTCTTGGACACATGGTTCAGCTCTTGGCTTTGGCCGATTTCAGTTTTCGATCCGGAAGTATTTACAACCAGCAAAGCGAACGAGGAATTGAAATATTACTATCCAACCAATGACTTGGTAACCGCACCAGAGATTTTATTCTTCTGGGTGGCAAGAATGATCATTGCTGGTTATGAATACATGGGCGAAAAACCCTTCAACAATGTGTACTTAACAGGGATAGTTCGTGATAAACTTGGCCGGAAAATGTCCAAGTCTCTCGGAAACTCCCCTGACCCATTGGAGCTTATAGCTCAGAATGGAGCGGATGGAGTTAGAACAGGAATGCTATTTTCTTCTCCTGCAGGAAACGACCTTCCTTATGATGATAAGTTAGTGGAGCAGGGAAGAAATTTCTCGAACAAAATCTGGAACGCATTCCGTTTGGTGAAAGGTTGGGAAATTGACCCAAGCTTAGATGGTGCAGCAAATAAGTCTAGTATTGAATGGTTTGAAAATAGATTCCATCAAGCCTTAGCCGAAATCAATGCTCATTTTGAAAAATTCCGTATTTCGGATGCCTTAATGACGACATACAAATTGGTTTGGGGAGACTTCTGCTCTTGGTATCTAGAAATGATCAAACCAGAATATCAGCATCCAATTGATCAAGAAACCTATGATAAAACCATTGAGATTTTTGAGGATATCCTGAAAATCTTACACCCATTTATGCCTTTTATTTCCGAGGAGTTATGGCATCAAATTGATGAAAGATCGGTAGAAGAATCCTTGATTTTAGCTTCATGGCCAGAGGAGAAAACATTTGACGCAACTATTACGGAGGAGGCAAATCAAGTTTTTGAGGTGGTTTCTCAAGTAAGAAATCTAAGAGCTTCTAAAGGTATGTCTCCAAAGGAAACCTTGGATTTAACCATCAAAACTTCCACCCCTGAGCTTTATAAGCGATTTGAGGCAGTACTAAAGAAGCTAGCTAATCTCTCTAGCTTGGAGTTTGGCGATAAGGTGGAAAATGCGATTAGTTTCGTTGTGAAATCTGATGAATGTTTTGTCCCTATGGGAGATTCCATTAATGTGGAAGAAGAGAAAGAGAACATTCAGAAAGAATTGGATTACACCAAAGGCTTCCTTAACTCAGTGATGAAGAAATTAAGCAATGAGCGTTTTGTTAATGGAGCACCTGAAAAAGTGATTTCTATGGAGCGTAAAAAGCAAGCAGACGCTGAGGCGAAAATCAAAGCATTGGAAGAAAGTTTAGCTAAACTCGGCTAATTCAAAATATAAGATTATTGAAAAACCCGGAATCGTAAATTCCGGGTTTTTTATTGATTTATATTTTTATTCAGGAAAAGTCTAAGAAATCTTTACTTAGCCACTTTTGTTCCAAACTGATTTTACACCAGCCTTGGTGCTCTTCTGAAATAAAGACTTCTTCCTGTTCCATCAGGTTATCAACGATGGAATATTGAGTACCCGGACCACTTCTCACCCGAAGTACATTGGCATTGACAGTAGCTCTTTTTACATCGACAGTATACCTTCCATAAACCCAGTGTGATTGGCTATTTGATATTTTTAACCATCCATTTGCCTCATCATAAATCCTCAGAATTCCTCCCATAAGCACGGCGTTTCGATCTGAAGCGAGAGCAGCTGAGCCGGCTGGTCCTACTCTAACATTTAAAGCAGAAGCCGTAACTGCAACATACTTTTGAATAGCCTGTGGTGGCCGTGGTGTAGGCCTATCTCCAATTTGCGCTGCTACTAGAGGTAAAAAATTTACCTGGCAATCATCCACCTTGTTACCTCCAAAGAAATTGGTACCGGGACAGGATTTATTTCCTCCTGTACCATTATTTCGTTTCCCAGTATTCAGGTCAAACCAATGATGATATATAATACTGAATGTATTGATCGGAAGTCTAAATTTGAGACAAAGAGCTGCTGTTAACTTTACGGCAGTATCTCTCTGCTCATTCGTCATTTGATCTTTGCCCTCATCAAAATCCCCAAAATGTTCGATGCAAATGGAATCTCTATTTGCTCCATAAATGCATGCTGGGCTAGCCTCTAGTGACCTGCCAGTCAGAATCGTTCCATCTGGAAATGTTGTAAAGTGCTGACCTATATCATTCCAGCCATTATTTCTGACATGATGATTACGCATACTCGCTTGTCGATCAAAATGGTTTGAGCCATTAAAATGGACATAGCTAGGGCTCCAAGTATGGTGCTGTTGAACTGTCAGTATTGTACGGGCAATTCGTTGAGATTCGATCCAAGGACCAAATTCAGCAATAGTCATTTTTAAAAAACCATATTTTGATTCCATAGAAGAGAAAGGATTTAATTTGAAAAATTTTACTGACTTTAAGATAGTCAGAAATACTCAAACCCTTCAACTGCAAGGAATTAAAGCTCTTTAATTCTCAAATCCCGAAATAAAACACCTTGACCTTCACTTTGAAGTCCGATATAACCACTTTTTAATGGGGTACCATCCACCTTAATATTTGGGTCAAAACGCGTAGCTGTACCTCCTCCAATCTGCGGTTTGGTATATCTCAAAACAGTATCTCCATTTACCATATGGATCACTAAAGAGTCTCCATAAACTATTAAATCTGCTCTTACCCACTCATCCCATTGGAAAGTTGGAGAGGTTGAATTAATACAATGTCTTGGATCTTTTTCTCCTTCAAAAAACACATCTGTTCCAGGTGAACACATATTCCCCGTAGGTCTTGGCACACCTTCTTTCTCTTCAGCGAGCATCTGCCATTCTACAGAAATCGGCCAATCCTGCTCCTTTAAAATTGAATTTGGAGCTTGGGAATGAAACATGACACCGCTATTTCTATAGGTATAACTTGCCGCATCTTCTAGCCATTGATCCGTAAATCGATATTCCCAGGTCATATGAAAAGATGAAAATGGCTTTTCATAGAATAAGTGTCCATAACGATCATCAAATCCCTCGTTATAATCATCGTAGTTCACTTCTATGATACCGTCTTTAACCCGGAATGTTTCTGCATAATTATCACCAGTTTCATGATGCTGTATTTTAGGTATCCACCCATCTAAATTTTCACCATTAAACATTACCTGCCAATCTGATTGCTGGTTCTCTGGTTTAACTTCATTGTTCGTACTATTTCCTGAAGTACAAGAAATAGACACAACTCCCATTACGAATAAAAGTATGTATTTGCTCATTTGATTAGTTGAAAATGAAACAGGAAGTTATGGAATAAAATAGAAAAGAAAACCCTTTGAATGACAAATGGCTGAGTGAATTTACTATTGACAAACTGCCTTTGTTTTCAAACCAACAAACCTAAAAGCATGCTTTTCTATCTCAGCAATCACCTTTTTTGGAGTTCCCATTACTTCTCCATCAATCTGAAATTCAATATCGTCTACATTTTCTATTTCACATCTCTCACATCTCCAGATCTTGGAATCTTTTTGTTCCTCTAAATCTCCTCTAAACATGGCCAAAGTCATTCGGATATAATCTTTTGCCGATTCTGGGTTTAAAGCAATTATCTCAAATTTACCATCATTGATTTTTCCATTGCAATTGATCAATGCTCCAGTCCCATACTGATCACCATTTGCAATCACTAGCATTTTTGCAGACACTTTATGGCTTTCACCGTTGATTGTCAACAAATACCTATGGGGCTCCATATTGAATATTTCCGAAACTGAACTTTGTATATAAGCCAGCATCCCTCGCCCATCTTTCTCTTCAAATCTTCTCACCAAATTGGCGTTAAACCCAAAGTCTGATAAATGAAGACATAGTTCATCACCGATTCTGATTGCATCCACATCATAAATATTATGATCCCGTATTGCCTCCCAAGCATCCTCAATCATGTGAATCCCCATACATTTTGCTAAACCATTCGCAGAACCTAAAGGAACTATGCAAAGCGGCACATTTTCCTCTCTAAGAGATTTTGCCACCATTTTAACTGTACCATCTCCGCCACCAATTAAAACCATTTCAGGCTTAACTCTATCAAATTCAATTTTCACCTTGGACTCATCGTCCTTACCAGTGGTGACAAAAACTTCTACCTGGTATAAAGGAAGTTTTACCTGAAACATTTCGATCAATGATTCCTCATCTAAGGAATTCTCTCCAGAGATCGGATTATAAATGAATAAACATACTTTAGACATAATTTTATTGTTCTAGGAATTTATGATTTGAAGCCAACTCGAGGGCTTCATCTGATGATTCTATAAAGAAGAAATTATTAAGGCCTATAATTTTCTCTAGATTGGCCTTTCTTTCTGGCTCCAAGGACCCGACTAAGCGAATAAAAACTGCAAGAATTCTATCGGGATTACTTTTGATAATCTCCGCATATAATTCAGGGTCATGTTGTCCACTGTCACCAATTAGAAAAAATTTCATATTGGGGTATAGGTCAAAAATCCTTTGCACCTTTTCCAGTTTATGTTGGTGGCTTCCACCACCGGACTTCCATATATTCTTAATATTGATGTGTTTATCCTTGAGCAATGTGGGCCCAAGAGGAATGTTTCTAAACCTCATAAAATCACGGATCAAATCGTACAAAGACCAATCACTGCTGGAAACATAGAATATTGGATTCTCTCCATTATGAGTCAATGCTCTGTAAAACTTGGAAACCCCAGGAAGAGGCCTTCGGGTATAAGCATTTTTAGATATAGAAAGCCAAAATTTCTTCCCCAACTCTGTAGAGTGTGAGATTAATACGGTATCATCAATATCCGAGATAACTCCTGTCTTTTGGTTAAACCTTGAGACCCCTTTTGCAACCCAAACAGATTTATTTTTAGTGGCAGGACTTTTTACCTTAAAGTTGACTTGTTCCACCACTCCAGGATTGGGATTTCTCACCTCAATTTGTTTCTCAAAAACCCCATCTTCATCGGTTTCTACTTCAAAAGTTTTCTCATGAAGCATGATTTCAACTTTTGCATTAGCCACGCTAAATACTGAGTATCTCCGAATAGATGCAATAATATTTCTGATCCAAGAATTTCTTGAAGAAGGCCTCCGCTCCCTATAGGAGCTAATTACTCGTCCTTTTACAAAAACAGTTTCCTTATTTCCAAAAGCCAAAAATGGCTCAACCCGAACCTTTTCTGGCTTTGTCTTTAAGCTTTGAGGCTTTAATAGTTGACTCATAGCATCAAAAAATGCAAAAAAAAGACCACTGGAAATCAAGACATAAAAAAAGCCCTGTAGTAAAGTCTACAGGGCTTATTAATTCAGGGAAAATCTGTTAATGTTTCCAATCGTATGAATCTACTTGCTCTAAGCAGGCTTTAAGAAGTGAAATGGAATCAAAAATATCTTTCTTATGAGACATTTCTATGACCTGATGAAGATGTCTTGTAGGGATTGAGATTGCTCCAGCGATGGCTCCTTGTTTCCCCATTCTTTGAACTCCAGCAGTATCGGTACCTCCAGCTGTCAAAATCTCTGGCTGCCAACTGATTTCTTCCTTCTGGGCAGTTTGCTTCATAAACTCCACCATTCTATAATCACATATAGTCAACGCATCCATGATTTTTATAGCCGTACCCTTTCCAAGTTCGGTTACTTTTTCGTGAGCCTGTGCACCTGGTACATCGAAAGCAATGGTTGTATCTAAAGCAATCCCAAAATCAGGGTTTATCCCATGAGCCGCCACATTGGCTCCTCTAATGCCCACTTCTTCCTGAACCGTGAAAGTTGCATAGACATCATAGGCAGGATTTTCTAGTTGCTTTAAGGTCTCCAATAAAATAAACACTGCTACCCTGTTATCAATAGACTTACAGTTGACACAATCTCCCATTTCTATCAATTCGCGATCTCTGGTCACAGGATCACCAACTGTGATGAATTTTTCTACTTCAGATTTGGGCATACCCAAGTCGATGAAAAAATCAGTGGTCTTCGGAAGCTTAGTTCTCTCCTCAGGTGACATCACATGAATTGGCTTACTGCCCATCACGCCTACTATGTCCTTTTTACCATGAACTATCACTCTTTGGGCAGTCAAAGTTTTGGGATCAAACCCTCCCAAGGTGTGGAAACGAAGAAATCCATTATCATCAATATTGGTAACAATAAAACCTATCTCATCCATGTGAGCGGCCACCATCACGCGCTTGCCATCTGGGTTTCTTTTCCCCTTTTTGATCGCAATTACATTTCCGATATTATCAACCTTCACCTCATCCACATGTGGAGTCACAAGGTCTAGGACCAAATCTCTCACACGCTTTTCGAAGCCTGGTGCTCCAGCTATTTCACAAATTTCCTTAAGTAATGGTACGTTTATTTCCATCGTATTTGAAGCTATTAAATTCTATTAAAACACTAATATATCATGCAGCTCAAGCAAAAAGAAAAGGGCACAAAGAAAATTCCATGTGCCCTTTATATTGAAACTTAAACCTGTTTGGTTTAGTATGCTCTGACAGTTTTTCCTTCCATGAAGTTGGCAAAAGAGCGGTTCACCACTCTAGTCCCCCCTGTGGTAGGATAATCACCAGTAAAATACCAGTCTCCCGTATGCTTAGGGATACACTTATGAAGGTTTTCCACTGTTTGGAATATCACTTTCACTTCAGCTTTGATACCTCCAGAGACAACGATTTGAGACACTTTTTCAGAAATCTCATCATTAGTAAATGGTTCGTAAATTCTCTTTACAAAATTCTCATAGGCATTTGGCTGATTCAAGCAAGATTCGTGAACCGTATCCAATAAATCATCCATGTTCCTTTCCTTGATCAAAGCAAGTGCTGCACGGAAAGCAATAAACTCCTTCATTCTCGACATATCGATTCCGTAGCAATCTGGGAATCTAATTTGAGGAGCTGAAGAAACGATAATAATTCTCTTAGGATTTAACTTGTCTAAAGTCGTCAAAATACTTTTTTCAAGTGTAGTCCCTCTGACAATACTGTCATCAATTACCACCAAAGAATCTACTCCTGATTTTACCACTTCATAGGTAGTATCATAAACATTGGCTACCATGGTGTCTCGATCATCATCATTGGTGATAAATGTCCTCAATTTGACATCCTTACTGACCAATTTCTCAACCCTTGGTCTGAAATTAAGAAGTTCTTCAAGCTCACCCATATGAGGTTTGTTATCCATGAAGACCTCTCTTCTTTTGGCACTCAAGTAATCCTCCAATCCTTCAATCATTCCCAAGAATGCAGTTTCAGCAGTATTTGGAATGTAAGAGAAAACTGTGTTCTTCAAATCAAAATCAATCGCTTTAAGAATCTGCGGAATTAATGCTTTACCCAAATCTTTTCGCTCCTGATAGATCGCCGGATCTGTACCTCTAGAAAAATAAATTCTCTCGAAGCTACAAGAGGTCTTTTCTCTTGCCGGGAGAATTTCAGACTCTGCATAAGATCCGTCTTTATTGATAACCAAGGCATGCCCTGGCTTAATCTCCTGAATGGAATTAAAATCTATGTTGAAAGCAGATTTGATGGCTGGCTTCTCTGACGCTACAACGACTACTTCATCGTCTGCATAATAATAGGCTGGACGAATTCCTGAAGGGTCTCTCACTACGAATGAAGATCCGTTTCCAATCATTCCTGCCATCGTGTATCCTCCATCAAAATCTCGGCAAGATCTTCTTAGTATTCTAGCAACATCCAGTTCATTCTCAATGACATGGGTGATTTGTTCATTGGAATATTGATGTTTGTATTTATCAAAAATTCGCTGATTTTCTTCATCCAAGAAGTGGCCGATCTTTTCCATCACTGTCACCGTATCCGTCTTCTCTTTTGGGTGCTGACCCAACTGAACCAACTTACTGAATAGCTCTTCTACATTCGTCATGTTGAAGTTTCCGGCCATCACTAGGTTCCGGCTTCTCCAGTTGTTTTGCTTCAAAAAAGGATGGCAGGTTTCAATGCTATTTTCACCGTGGGTTCCGTAGCGTAAATGTCCCAACCAAACTTCTCCTGTAAAGGCAATATTTTCTTTAAGCCAAGCGCCATCCGTCAAAGCGTCATGCCCACCTAGCTTCTTTGCCTTTTTATACTTCTTATTGATTTTATCAAAGATATAGTTGACTGCTGAAGGCTCAATCGAACGGTATCTACTGATATACCTAGTCCCTGGGTCTGTACCAATCTTGATGTTGGCAACCCCTGCCCCATCTTGACCTCGGTTAAGTTGTTTTTGCATCAGGACATAGAGCCTGTTTGCTGGATAAGCGGCAGACCCGTACTTATCGATGTAATATTGTACAGGTTTGCGAAGCCTGATCATTGCTATTCCGCACTCGTGTTTGATGGCGTCACTCATGGATTCTGGCGAATGTTATTTTGAATGGACAAAGTTACTAGAAATTAAAAGAATTTTTCCTCAAAAAAGTTCGATTTCAAGATTTTAAATTCTGCAACTAATCCTCAAATAGGCAAATCACCGAAATAGAAGAAATAACGCCCATTCATAGGGACATTTTTAGGTTTCTTAAGAACAATTTGAGGTGTAATTCCACAAAATTATTTTTGACATTTCTCAAAAACGTAGCTCTTTAACGCATTTGGGCACTTGGCACAGGCTTCGCATAAAAGATATTTAGATCCGAACTTGAAAAACTCGGGTTAGGAGTCCGGACTCTAACTACTTTACCAATTAACATCTACAACCAACTATTAACCATGAAAAAGTCGCTTTTAATCATAGCTACGTTATTTACCGGAGCAGCAATGGCTGCACCACAAATAACCTTGGAAAATGTAAACCCAATAGAAGTATCAGCTCAACAGGAAAAAGTTAAGATTGAAGCTGATGCTCTACCCGATGCAGTGAAATCAACCATTGCAGCTGACGAAACCTTGAAAGCTTTGCCAATCGCTGAAGCATATCAAATTACTCAGTTGGATGGAACCTTCCTTTTCGAGGTAATATTTGATGATGGTACAGAAGAAAAACTGACCAAAAAATACGACCAAGAAGGCAAGGAAATAGTAAACTAGTTGCTCAATTCACCTAAATTTAAAGCATCGGGCAAGTTGCCCGATGCTTTTTTTGTAAACTTGTAGTCCCAACGGCAAATTAATACATGAAGCATATATTATTAATCGAAGATGATCTTACCTATTCAAGAATAGTAAAGACTTTTCTCGAGAAAAATGGGTACAGTGTTGAAACATGCACCAAGGTTAAAGATGCCCAACAAATCCTCAGCTCGAAAAGCTTTGATTTGATCATTGCTGATTTTCGTTTGCCTGATGGAACAGGAATGGAGCTATTACAATGGTCCAAATCCAAATTTCCGCAGACACAAGTAATTTTAATTACCCACTATTCTGACATCCGAATTGCTATTAAGGCGATGAAGCTTGGAGCTTTCGAATACATTACAAAACCAATCAACCCAGATGAGTTATTGGCAACGGTGAAGGAATCTTTGTCTGCAAAATCAACGCCTGTTGAACCGACACCAATTTCATCACCGCAACCTAAATCAAAGGACACTAAAATTGCCAAAGGTAGTTATGTCATAGGGAGCTCCAATGAAGCAGAAAAGCTGGAAAAACACATCCAATTAGTTGCGCCAACAGACTTAAGTGTTTTGGTTTTAGGAGAAACTGGAACAGGTAAAGAATTCGTATCCAGACGAATTCATGATTTATCTACCAGAAAAAATGGTCCTTTCGTAGCAATCGATTGTGGTGCTTTACCTAAAGAACTTGCCGGAAGTGAACTTTTTGGTCACGTAAAAGGTGCCTTTACCGGGGCTTTGGAGCATAAAACAGGTCATTTTGAATCTGCCAATGGCGGCACGATCTTCTTAGACGAAATCGGAAACCTGAGCTATGAAGTTCAGATACAATTACTTCGAGCGATTCAAGAAAGGAGAATCCGGAAAATTGGTGGAAATAAAGAGATCCAGATCGACGTAAGAATAATCGCAGCGACGAACGATAACTTAATCGCAAACTCTGGCGATGGTCAGTTTCGCGAAGATCTTTACCATAGACTAAACGAATTCACTCTTCAGGCAATCCCTTTAAGAAGAAGAAAGGAAGACATGGAAGATTTCACCGGACAATTCCTGGAGGAAAGTAATGAACGCCTAAACAAATCTGTCAAAACATTATCTCCCGAGGTTTGGGATATTTTTCTAGCCTATGATTGGCCAGGAAACCTGCGGGAATTAAGAAACATCATCAAGAGAGCTGTACTCTTGACAAATGGCGATCAGGTAGAAAAAGATGCATTGCCAGAAGGCTTGTACGAACCAAATTCTATGTCTAGCGCAAGTTTTTCAAACAGTTCAATTTCTCAACCAGGAGAGTTGCCTTCTCCAAAAGATTACAAAACACAATGGATTGAGCAGGAAAAAGAATTGATCCAAAAAGTCTTAAATGACACCAAATTCAATAAATCTAAAACTGCAAGGATATTGAAAATGGACAGAAAAACCTTGTATAGTAAAATGGAAAAATACGGGCTGGATTAAATTAATGGCTCTCTGTAGAAAGCAAACTTTCTGAGAGAGCTCCCAGCAACCTTTCCACTTCCAGTTCTAATAGATTCAATACTTCATCAAGGCCATTCCTCGTGCCTAATTTCAAGCTATTTTCCACTTTCCTGGCCAGTTCTCCGCTAGGACTCTTAATCTGACCTAGCCTACTTCCCAGTTGGTGACAAATCTCCAAGACTTCATCCCATCGATCCTCTTCTCTGGCATTATGAAGCTTTTTCATATCGTGATCTGTATCCTTGATCAAATCTTTTAGGATATCTAATAATAAAGCTTCATCTCCCATGCAGAAGCGTTTCATATCCTTCAAGTCAAAAAGCTCATTACTTTCCACCGGAGCTTCTGAAGGGTAAGAAAGACTCTTTGTTTTTGCCCGATCAGGGAAGACATTTCCTAAGCATAAGACTAAAGCTTTTTCTTGAAATGGCTTAAAAAGCAATTCATCAAAACCTTCCTGCATCATCTTTTCCTTTTCCTCTACAAAGACATTTGCTGTCATGGCTAGGATAGGCAAATCTTCATACGCATCAAAACCTCTAAGGGATTTTACGACCTCAAAACCGGAAAATTCAGGCATCTGTATATCAGTGATGGCAAGGTCTATTTCCGTTTCCTCAAAATTATCTCTATACTCTATCCCGCCTGGAAAAGAAATCACTTCTGCGCCGAAATATGTCAAAATGGTCTCTAAATATTTTAAGCCTACTTTATCATCATCCACTAAGAGTACTTTCTTGCCAGTCAAATCTATAAAATTAAACTCTTCATTAATGGAATCGGAGATCTGCACCTTGGTGGTTTCCATAGGTAAGGAGATAGAAATACAGGTTCCTACTCCAACTTTGCTTGAAGTATTGATTTCTCCATGCATCAAATGAACCAGTCGGTGCACAATTGCCAGTCCTAGTCCCGTCCCTCCAAATTTCCTGGAAATTGAATTATCCGCTTGATCGAATTCCAAAAACACCTTTTCCAAAACTTCCTCACTCATCCCAATACCAGTATCTTTTATTTCTACCGTAAGAATTCCTTCCACCCATTTCACTCCCACATTTATAGATCCTTCCTCGGTAAATTTGAATGCGTTGGAAAGTAAATTATTAAGGATTTGTTTGAGCCTCAATTGATCTCCAAGCAACCACTTATCTTCCGGGAGATCGACCGACCAATGAAAGCCAAGGTTCTTTTCGTCCGCTTGTAATTCGAAAAAATTCTGAAGCGAACCAAATAGATTTACCGGGTCAAAAGGAGTGAATTCCAACTTCAACTTACCTGCTTCCAGTTTAGAAAAATCGAGCACATCATCCACGATTTCCATTAAGGTCTGCGAAGCAAAGCCAATCATTCTCAAATAAGATTGTTGTGCCGTATCAAGATGTGATTTTTCCAAAACAGACTGGTAACCCTGAATCACATGAAGTGGATTACGGATCTCATGACTCATATTCGCCAGAAACTCTTGTTTCGATTTTGCCAGCTGTTCGGCCTTTTGCTGTGAGAGGAGTAAATTTTCCTGATAAGATCTATTGAGGCGAATCTCTTTAAGAATGGAATAAACCAGAATTGCTGAGCCAAGTACTGCAAAAGCCACAACTAAAACCAAAAAGAAAATAACATCATTTGCTAGTCCATAAGCTGCCACGTTTTGAGAATCGGAATCCTCCAAAACGCGCCTTTGCAAAGTTCTTAGTAGCTGCTGAATAGTTCCAATGATCTCACTTTGCTTTTGGGAAAGCTCGGATTCCAATGTTGCCAGTTTCTGCCTTTGATAAGACTCTTCACGATAAATCCTGCTAATCACCCCGCGGATATTGTAAAGGATACTATCCAAAGTCCCCGCTTGGGAATCCTTATTTCCTTGGGTATTTTGTTTTTGAAGGTTTTTGAGGTAGTTGACCAGTTTATCTTCCTCTCGAGCAACATCCGCTGGCAATCTTCCTCTTTGAAGCTCCTGCCCTGTAGGCAATTCCTGAAGTTTGGCATTCTGCTCTTCTAGCTGATTGAGGATAATATCCGATGGCTTAATGGTTCTTAGGGGTGCAGTTTCCACCTCCGAAGCCCTTCTTCTGATTCCCAACTCCACTTTTCTTAAAGCTTCACGTGTAAAATTCCGATTGGCTAGGTTATTCTTTACTTCAAATAAATCCACATACCCAGTAATGAGCGTAGAAAGGTTGTTTCGGATAATTTCAATATTGGCTTTCTCCAGATCATCGGTGGCCCATTCATCCAGCTGATCCAACTTCTTATTTAAGGAATTGATGGTGGAGTCCTGAACCCGAAAATCTCCTTTTGGCCCAACACTTTCAATCTGTGAAACTTCAAAAATCTCGGCCTGCAGTTCGTTCAAAAGATTTAACTTTTGATTGGGTTCGGCCAGTTCCGCCACAGTTTTCACCAGACGATTGAGGGTATAATAAGTCAACCCTGCCACACCGATCAAGAAGATGGTGGCAAAGATAAAGCCGATAACGACCTTACTGGCAGTTTTGGATGAAGGACTATTTTTTTTCATAGACTGGTCCTCCAAAAATACCAATAATTATTCCAAGTATTAGAACTTCAGCAATGTGTAGCCTTGAGGAACATATGTGGTGATGGTAGTCAATGCCGAATGCGCAATACCAATCAAAGGAGAAATATTCTCTTTTTTAAGATTTCTGGCATGCATGGACTGTCCACAAACCAGGAATTCTACCCCTGCATCTTTTAATGCCTGATAGACAGGCAGGTTAGGGTTATCTACTTGATATCTGCTTTGATATTCCTCATTATTTAGAACCGTAAAAATAGCTCCCCCATGGATTACCACTTTTACATGCATCTGTTCTTTTTTCACTCCAGCCAATCCATGTAGGTTCATCATGCGAGCAACATTATCTACCCAACGGCTAATTTGTTTGGGGTCAGAAGCACCTGTGGACATGTCCACGATGATTTTATAATCTAGGCTAGGATCTGGTCTTTCTATGGCATCTGGCACTTCGTAAATACCTCCATAGCCCTTCACCAAAGGATACTGTGCAGTTTGTGCGATAGTCAATTGGGAAATAAAAATTGCAGCAAAGAAAAGCGTTGCTTTAAGTAGTCGGTTCATAAGAAATATAATTAGCTCGAAAAGCTAGGGAATTTATTGGGCAACTGAGAGTCCATTGGTGGAAAATAGAGATTTTTATTTCTACATATATAGCTTTAAATGGATAGAATTATGTCCAGCTTCTGGAGAAGCAGCACATCAAAAGAGGTCATTGGTGGAAAAAAGTATAAATAACTTACCAAGTATCCATGGAATTTTACCTGATACGACTTACACAAATAAAATAAGGGTAATCCTTCCCTTTCGCCTCTAACTTTTCAACTAATTTAGATTGAAACTCTGATTCAAAATTTTGATTGATAAAATCATCTGACATCACCTTTTCGCCATAAACTGGGAAATAGAGCAAATTATCATCAGTTAGAACTTGTGGATCATCAAAAAGTCTAAAAATTGGATTTTCAGAAATATAAGCAAACACTGAAAATTCGGAATTCTCTTTATCGAATACTCCAGATTTAAATGTGGAATAATCCAGAAAATTAAAGACTAAATAATCCTTATTCTCCAACAAATAATTCCCGTTCATGGATTCTCCTCCTCTAACGGATTTCACCAAAGTCTCAGGAGATGCTAAAGCCATAAAATCTCGCTGATTTTCAACCATAAATTCGCTTAATAGATCCGTATGGTATTTTGCTTTAAAGTCCTTTCCTTCAACATCATAAGTATAGACCGTATCATGAAAAGGCTTTGAAAAATTGACCCCTAGCTCAGATTTCGTCATAAAACCGGAGATAGTAATTATCATTGTTTCCTTTTTTGGATCAAACCTAAAATAAGAATCCAGAATATTTCCCATACTATCAATTCTGTAAATATTAAAATGATCATTTGCAGTATTATGATTTACGTAAATCACAAACTCTCCATTTCCTACTGAAGCCAACTTGTCTCCAAAAATGCCAATTGGAATTTTCTCCAAAAACTCCCCTGAATCAACGTCATAAACCAATAACGCTTGATTTCCTCTTGACATCAGATACACTTTTCCATCAAAAACTTCAAAATCAGAAATGTCTAAATATTCACCTGGCCCTTCCCCTTTAGATCCATAAGTCCTGATGAACTTGCCCGACTTATCAAACAACATCAATTTTAATTGCTTTTTATCGAACACTAGAAATTCACTCCCTACTAGTTTTAATTTAGTTATGGATGATAAAAAGGCTGATTCTGGAACTTCAAAAGGCACCAGATCCACAAATTCAAATAAACTATCAATTTGAACTATTGGGTCTGGTAACTTCTCATAGATATTGATTGGCCGAAGGACAATCCCCTCTTCTGGTTCTGTTTCGGATTTTTCCTCAGTTTGATATTCTGATTTCTCCCCTGTGCAGGAAATAAAAAAAACTAAGAGTACCCACTTAATTAGCCTCATAAAAACTTTTGATTTAATAATTAAAAAAAACTTATTGAATTAACTTAATAAGCCATTCGTAAACTAAATCATTTCGAACTAATAAAAAAGTCTTGCCTTCCCGATGAGAATTTTTCAAAAACCGAGGGAAAGAAAAAAGCCCTGAATTACTTCAGAGCTTCTTTGTGCGCACGAGAAGATTCGAACTTCCACACAACTTAATGCACCACCCCCTCAAGATGGCGTGTCTACCAGTTTCACCACGTGCGCGGTTAGGGTCAGCAAAAGTAGAAATGTTGCCTATTCGAAGCAACCCCTACTCCACAGCTTTTCCAAATATTTTTAATTTTATCCGTAGACCTTCTTCTCTGCTGCCAACAAAGTGTTGTAAAGCAAAGATGCAATTGTCATCGGACCTACACCTCCTGGTACAGGCGTGATCGCTGAAGCAACTTCTGAAACCTCATCAAACTTCACATCTCCCACCAACCTGAATCCAGATTTTTTGCTCGCATCTTCAATTCTGTGGATCCCCACATCAATCACTACAGCCCCTGGCTTTACCATATCAGCAGTTACGAAATGAGGCTTACCTAAAGCCACGATCAAAATATCTGCAGATCGTGCAATCTCCTCTAAGTTCTTGGTACGGCTATGGGTCAGAGTCACCGTCGCATTCCCCGGATAGCCGTTTCTAGCCATCAAAATACTCATTGGGCTTCCGACGATATGACTTCTTCCTATGACTACACAATTCTTCCCGGAAGTTTCAATCTCATATCTTTTCAACAGCTCCACGATTCCATAAGGAGTTGCTGCCACGTATGCTGGCCAGTTAAGTGCCATTCTCCCTACGTTTGCCGGAGTAAATCCGTCCACATCCTTCTCAGGCTTAATCTTATTGGTAACTTTCTCTACAGAAATATGCTTTGGAAGAGGGAGCTGAACAATCAACCCATCGATTTCAGGGTTTTCGTTAATATCCTCCACTACTTTCAAAAGCTCTTCCTCAGAAATTGTTTCTTCCAACCTTACCAAGGTAGATTCAAAACCACAAAACTCACAAGCTTTCACTTTTGCGTTTACGTAGGTTTGACTTGCCCCATCATTCCCTACAAGAATAGCTGCTAAGTGTGGTGTTTTTCCACCCTCAACTTTTATTTCAGCAACTCTAGCTGCAATTTCAGACTTGATATCAGAGGATGTTTTTTTTCCGTCGATTAAGATCATTTTATTTACGAGTTACGATTTGGGAAGAAGTAAGTACGAAGTAAGATTTACGAAATACGAGCTTCCAACAATTTTTTAGTCTTTAATTTTAGATCGAGCCGTCTTAAGGCTTGCTACAACAATAGCAATTAGCTCATCTGATTCTTTTATTAACCTTTCAATTTCTAGTCTCAAGTCTTGCTTTGAGGAAATTTTCTCTAGGATTTCAAGAAAAAACTGACTTTCATCGGCTTCCTCTTCTACAATCTTAAGTTTATAAATAAAATCAGCATTTGATTTTGCTCTCATTGCAGCTCGGTAATTAGCTGCAACTGAACTAGAGCATCTCAAAAGCTGGTTTACATAATTATTGAATTCTCTCGTTTGAGGTATTTTTGAGCATAGATACCAAACATCAATTGCAAACTTCTTAGTCCGATCTTTTAACGCTTGACTCATGGAAATTTTTAACTATAAGTTACTTCATTAATCTAAAATTTCCATTTCTCATTTCTCAAATTTCAATTTTCACTCTAAGTTATCTTAAGATTAATAGGGTTCTAGAAGTTCAGTTCAATCTCGTACTTTGTATTTCAAACTTCGTACTTCGTAAATCGTACTTCCAGATTAATCAAGCTTGAGCACCGCCATAAACGCTTCCTGAGGAACTTCTACGTTTCCTACTTGTCTCATTCGCTTTTTCCCTTTTTTCTGCTTTTCCAGAAGTTTACGTTTACGTGAAATATCACCACCATAACATTTGGCCAATACGTTTTTACGCAAGGCTTTTACCGTTTCTCTTGCGATAATTTTTTGACCGATTGCTGCCTGAATCGCGATTTCAAACATCTGTCTTGGAACCAATTCCTTAAGCTTTTCACAAAGTCTCTTGCCCCATTCGTAGGCTTTATCTCGGTGAACGACCGCAGATAATGCATCCACAGGTTCTCCGTTAAGCATAACATCCAACCTCACCATATGTGAAACCTGGTATCCAATTAATTCATAATCCAAAGAGGCATAACCTCTGGAAATGGTTTTTAGCTTATCAAAGAAATCAAAGACGATTTCCGCTAAAGGCATGTCAAAGGTAAGTTCTACCCGATCTGCTGTGAGATATACCTGATTTTTGATCTGACCTCGTTTATCCATACACAAGGTGATTACAGGACCTACGTACTCTCCAGCAGTAATGATAGAAGCCTTCACATAAGGTTCTTCAATATGCTTAGTTTTGGTAGGGTCTGGCATATCAGAAGGTGCATTGATCACCTGATACTCATCACTGGTCATCAAGGCTTTGAACTGCACAGAAGGAACTGTGGTAATTACAGTCATATCAAACTCCCGCTCCAATCGCTCTTGGATTATCTCCATATGAAGCATCCCTAGGAATCCGCAACGGAAACCAAAGCCCAAGGCCATGGAAGTTTCAGGTTCCCATACCAAGGAGGCATCGTTTAGTTGAAGCTTCTCCATGGAAGCTCTTAGCTCCTCATAATCCGTGGTCTCTACTGGGTAAATCCCTGCAAAAACCATTGGTTTTACGTTCTCAAAACCCTGAATAGCTTTGGCACAGGGTCTTTTTATATGGGTGATGGTGTCACCGACTTTAATCTCCTTGGCAACTTTAACTCCAGAAATAAGGTAACCTACATTTCCGGCGCTCATGGTTTCCTGAGGGATTTGATTCAATCCCAAGATTCCAATTTCATCTGCCTCGTATTCTTTACCGGTATTGACAAATTTAATTTTATCGCCCTTGCTGAAAGTACCATTGAAAATCCTAAAAATGACTTCAACTCCCCTAAACGGGTTGTATACCGAGTCGAAAATCATGGCTTGAAGTGGCGCTTCAGGATCTCCTGATGGTGCTGGGATTCTAGTGACCACAGCTTTCAGAATATCATCTATACCAATCCCCGTTTTGCCGGAGGCAAGAATAATATCCTCTTTATCGCAACCGATCAAATCAATCACTTCATCTGCCACTGCTTCTGGATCAGCTCCAGGCAAATCTATCTTGTTCAAAACCGGAATAATCTCCAGATCATGACCTAAGGCCAGATATAAATTGGAAATCGTCTGAGCTTCGATACCCTGCGATGCATCTACTATAAGCAATGCTCCTTCACAAGCTGCGATAGACCGGGAAACTTCATATGAAAAATCCACATGTCCAGGAGTATCTATCAGATTGAGTGTATAGGTTTCATCTTCGTGAGTATACCGCATTTGAATCGCGTGGGACTTAATGGTGATCCCGCGTTCGCGTTCCAAATCCATGTTATCCAACAACTGCTCTTGCATGTCACGGTCTGCGACCGTCTCTGTTTCTTGCAGTAATCTATCCGCTAGTGTACTCTTCCCATGATCGATATGGGCGATGATACAGAAATTTCTAATTTTTTGCATATCCATTCTGGGGGCAAAAGTAGTAAAAATTAGGCTTATCGCTTTTTATTTTTACTCCTTTCTTAAAAGGTACTGTTTTGAAAGAGATAGGATTAAAAATTGTTAAAAGGTTAGTTAAATACTTTCCACAAAAGAGGTCAAAGCTTTCTGATTTTGAAGCATACGTCCCTTAAATCAGTAAAATTTGCGGAAAAATTCCCCAAACTTCATCAAAAATTACCCACTTTTTAGCCTGCCCTGACCCACTACTCGCTGAAAATCAAGCCATAACCTTCATCAAGTGCAAAAAATTGCAGTGGTATGATTATTTCTAAATCCATTTTATACCAACTGTTATCAGCACTAATTCGACCTATTCGTCATGAAAACACTAAAGATCAAACAGCATAAGTTTAAACCATTTGCCATTATCCTTACTTGCTTAACGCTAAGTTTTGGGTTTTATGGTTGTGAGGAGGAAGAAATTGAAGATGAAGGAATTGCTTTACCAGTTTTGACCTTAAAAGAAGAGCCTGCAGCTATTTCCTATAAATACCTTGGATCTATCGAAGGTGTAGAAAATGTTCAAATTAGACCTCAGGTAGAAGGGATATTAGAAGAAATCTATGTTGACGAAGGCCAATATGTAAACAAAGGTGATGCATTGTTTAAAATCAACAGTCAACCCTACATGGAGGACTTGAAAAATGCTTTAGCCAATGTGGATCTCGAAAAGGCTAAATTGAAAAAGGCACAAACTGAAATTGACAGGCTAAAACCTTTGATCGAAAACGAAGTGATTTCTCCAGTAAGAATGGAGACTACCATTGCTGATTATGAGGTAGCTCAATCTTCTTTGGCCAAAGCTGAGGCAGAAGCTGCGAATATGCGTATTAACATGGCTTTTACTACGATAAAAGCTCCAGTCGATGGTTTGATGGGAAGAATACCAAAATCAATCGGAAACGTGGTTAAAAAATCAGATGAGACGCCATTGACAGTTTTGTCAAACGTTCATGAGATCTATGTTTATTTCTCCATGAGTGAGTCTGACTACCTTTATTTTGAAAGAATGAAGAAGGACTCTACTTCCAAGAAAATGAATCCTGATGTAAAATTAGTATTGGCTGACGGGAGTGTTTATGATAAAGTGGGAACCATTGATGCCAACTCAGGTCAGATCAATAGATCTACAGGTTCAATCACTTTGAGAGCTCACTTCGAAAATCCTGACACACTATTAAGAACAGGAAATACAGGAAAAATTTTAATGGAGCAAATATATCCCAATGCTCTTCTCGTCCCACAATCTGCAACGACTTCAATTCAAAACAAGCGATTCATTTATGTTTTAAATGAGGACAATACTGTTTCAAGAGAAGAAATCACCATTGAAGGAAGGTCTGGAAATGACTATATCGTCAGTGGAGATATTCTCAAAGAAAATGATCGCATCGTTACTGCGGGTCTTGATAAATTGAGTGAAGGGGTTCTTGTAAAACCTTTAGAACAAGGACAATTACTAACCCAGAATTAATCACAAAACCCTTTCTCGGAGGCTTGGTGAAATCCTAAGCTTGAGTTAGGAAATCTGAACAAATCAAACCTGGAAACTGATCCTCTTAAATTCTAAGAGGAGTGGAAATCCTTTTGGCAAATCCCATTTTTTCGCCAGGTAAATCCTGATAAAAAGTATGTTTAAAAACATTATACAAAGACCCGTTCTCGCACTGGTAATATCCGTCTTATTGGTATTAGCCGGGGCAGCCAGCATGCGTATGCTGCCTGTGGAAAGATTCCCTGAAATCGCACCTCCAAGTGTCAGTGTGCAGGTTTACTATCCTGGTGCAAATGCTGAAACTGTTGCCAACTCAGTCTTACTTCCCTTAGAGGAGGCCATCAACGGAGCAGAAAATATGAGTTATGTAAACTCTACTGCCACTAACTCGGGCCGAGGAAGATCTACAGTTTACTTCGAGCCTGGGACTGACCCTAACGTCGCTGCTGTAGAAATCCAAAACAGGATCTCCAAGGTGATGGAGCAAATTCCTGCTGAGGTCAGGGAAGCTGGTATCGTGGTATTAAAAAGATTGAAAGGATCTTTGATGACCATCAATATCTACAGTGAGAATGGCGACTATGATGAAACTTTCTTAAATGCCTATACACGGATGAAAATCCGTAGGGAGCTAAAGCGAGTGAGCGGAATTGCTGAAGCTTCAATTTTGAGATCTAGGGATTATGCCATGCGTATTTGGTTGAACCCTGAAAAACTAGCCTTGTATGGATTGACTCCAAGAGAGGTTTTAAATCAAGTTCGTGATCAGAGTTTTGAAGCAGCACCAGGTAGATTTGGAGAAAACTCTACCGAGACATTTGAGATTGTATTAAAGCATAGCGGAAGGTTTAGCGAGGCTGAAGAGTACGAAAACATTGTCATCAAATCCGAGGAGGATGGTTCTCAGTTGAGACTAAAAGACGTCGCTAGATTAGAGTTTGGTGCATCCAACTATGCCAGTGATAACAAGCTAGATGGAAAGTCGGCTGTTACCATTGATATAGTGCAGCAGCAAGGAGCAAACGCAGTAGAGATTGACAAGGCAGTACGGAAGGTTTTAGAAGACCAAGCCAAAGTCTTTCCAGAGGGTATCCATTATAAAATCACTTACAGTGTTCGTGATCAGATTGACGAATCAATGCACCATGTGCAACAAACGCTGATAGAAGCATTTGTTCTGGTCTTCCTGGTAGTATTCATCTTTCTACAAGACTTTAGGGCTACCATTATTACCGCTATTTCCATCCCTGTATCACTCATTGGTACATTCTTCTTTCTTCAGATAATTGGAGCCACGATGAACGTATTAAGTATGTTCTCCATCGTATTGGCGATAGGTATTGTGGTGGATGATGCCATTGTGGTCATCGAAGCTATTTATGAAAAAATCCATGATCAGGGCATGCAAGTCTTGGATGCTGTGAATGCAGCCATGTCGGAAATCACTGGTGCCATTATCTCCATTACCATTGTAATCGCAGCTGTGTTTTTACCAGCAGGTTTCTTGGATGGACCAGTAGGAGTTTTCTATAAGGAATTCGCCTTCACGATCATTTTTGCGGTTCTAATTTCTGCGATTAATGCCTTGACATTGGTCCCTGTACTTAGTGCCTTGATTTTGGGTAAAAAGAAAGAAAAGAAGCCATCTAAAATCAAGATCATCGGAAAAATCAAGGATTCCGAGAAAATGGAGAAAATCAAAGACATCAAAACGAAAAGCTTAAAGAAATTTGATACTGTTTTTGACAAATTCACTTTCCAATACATCCGTCTCATTAAATGGGCCATCCTACGTAAATGGTGGACATTGGCTGGATTAGTTTTAGTATCTGGATTCACCTATTTCCTAGCCTCCACTACTCCAAAAGGATTTATTCCAACAGAGGATGATAATTTCTTGATCTTCTCCCTTTCCATGCCAGAAGGATCCTCACTTTTTAGGACGAACCAATTACTTAAACAAGCAGATTCTTTATTACACCTTGAACCTGCCGTAGCTTCTGTGAACACTGTCTCTGGTTACAACATTGTTGATGATTCTGAAAGTGCATCAACAGGTCTGGGGTATATCAAATTAAAAAGCGTCAAAGAACGCGGTGATATTTCAAATATTCAAGAGGTAGTTAAACATCTTACTCAAAAATTGAGTGTCTTAAATGAAGCCAAGATCAACATGTATCCAAGACCCACAGTACAAGGTTTTGGTAATTTTGATGGGGTTCAAATCGTGCTTCAAGATTATTCTGATGGAGATTTGGCAGAATTCGGCGTATTAATCAACGAGTTCGTAGCTGAGCTTTCCCGAAAGAAAGAAATTGAGAAAGCCTTTACCTCTTACAACACCAATTTCCCACAGTTTAAACTGAACATTGACTATGAAAAAGCGAAGGCTTTAGGAGTCAGCGTAAAGGATATGATGTTCACGATCCAATCAAACTTTGGTAGAACTCGGGTAGGTGATTTCAATAGGTTTACAAGACAGTATATGGTCTATATGCAGTCGGACATTCAATTTAGAGAAACACCTGATGCGATTAACTCCATCATGGTCAAAAATGATAAGCAAGAAATGGTTCCTCTTAGTTCTTTTGTGAGCTTAGAACAAACCTATGGTCCCGAGACTGTATTCCGATATAACCTATACAATGCGGCAAGAATTAACATCACTCCTGCCAAAGGTTATAGTACAGGAGATGTGATGGATATGCTTGAAAAACTAAGCGAAGAGAAACTGCCTGCTAACCTAGGTTTTGAGTGGACAGGAATGAGTTTAGAGGAAAAGAAATCTGGCTCAAGCACCACCACCATATTTATCATAAGTATCATTCTTACCTATTTTATCCTTGCAGCACAATATGAAAGTTTCTGGCTTCCTATGGCCGTGATTCTCTCCTTGCCAGCTGGTATTTTGGGGATTTTCGCATCCATCAACTTGGTAGGTATAGATAACAATATTTACGTGCAGGTAGGATTGATTATGTTGATTGGACTCCTGGCTAAAAATGCCATTCTAATCGTCGAATTCGTAGCTCAAAAACGTAGAGCAGGTTTACCAGTGTTTGAAGCGGTAATTGAAGCCTGTCAATTGAGATTAAGGCCGATTATGATGACTTCTTTTGCATTTACTGCTGGTCTGGTTCCCTTGATGTTTTCTGTGGGATCTTCTGCCGAAGGAACAAAATCAGTGAGTATCGGTACCGCAGGAGGAATGATTTTCGGGATTTCTTTAGGTCTTATTTTCATTCCAGTCCTATCCTATGTTTTCCAAGAATTGCAAGATCGATTCCCTTTGAGAATTAGTAAAAAAGCAGAACCAGCGAAACAATGATTCATACTAAAAGACTTATAACACTTTTCTTTTTGCTGATAGTAGCGGTGAGTTGCAAAGTCGGTGAAAATTATACCCGACCTGAAACCAATTTACCAGAGGAATTCTATGGAAGCGAAAAACTTCAAGACAGCGTTTTTGTTGGAGACGAGCACATAGCCTCTATCAATTGGGCGGAATTCTTTCAGGATTCCACTCTGAATTCTCTAATTGATTCAGCATTAGCCGGAAACTTTGACCTTCAGAAAACTGCAAAGCAGATAGAGATTGCAAATGAAAGCTTATTGCAGTCCAAGGCTAATTTTCTACCAAGCTTAAACTCCAATCCTGCTAGGTTCAACCGTGAATATTATTCTGAAAATTATAATAATTATGGTTCCAATAGAGCCAGAAGAAACCATCCAGATGGTGTTCCAAAAACACTTTATACGGAGAGATTAGCTTATGCTGTGACTTTGCAGGCAAGCTGGGAAATTGATATCTGGGGAAAATTACGTTGGCAAAAGGAAGCTGCTCAGGCAAAGTATATGCAAACTCAGGAATTCAAAAAAGCTGTGCAAACAGCGTTGGTTTCTGAGGTCGCATCCACCTATTTCAATATTTTAATGTTGAAATCCCAATTGACAGTAGCGCAGAGAAACTATGATTTGAGCAAGAACACGTTGAAGATCGTCGAACTTCAGTACGACGCTGGAGAAAACACCTCTTTGGCAATTCAGCAAACCAAATCCCAAATGTTGAGGGCAAAGGCATTGATTCCACAGCTGGAAAAAGCCTACGTTATTCAGGAGAACCGTTTGAATAATTTGATTGGCCGAACTCCAGGAGCTCTAGAATTCAAGGGAGTTTTAGATCAATTGGCCTTGGACCATACCTATACTACTGGTGTGCCTCTTGAACTGATTCAAAACAGACCGGATGTGGCTGCTTCTGAGTATGAACTTATTTCTACCAATGCACGCGTAGGGATCGCACAAGCTATGAAGTACCCTTCTTTAACAATTAATGCCGGTGCAGGACTCAATTCAATGGCGTTAGGCACGGTTATCGACCCTATCAGTTCCGGATTTGCATTGATTAATGGTGCCTTGTTTCAGCCCATATTTCAAAATAGGAAACTGAAAACCAATCATAGAATCGCCATTAAGCAAAGGGAAATTGCCGAGCTAGATTTTAGAGACAAAATCAATACTGCTGTTTCTGAAGTATCCAGTGCCTTGGTAAATATCGAAAAGCTTCAGGAAGAATATGAAATCGCTCAAGAACGAATGAGAACAACCACCAAAGGTATGGCAGATGCATTTTTGCTTTTTGAAAGTGGGTTTGCAAACTACCTGGAAATCATCAATGCTCAAGAGGATGCGCTACAAAACCAATTGGATGTCGTGCAACTGAAAATGCAATTGGCTTTGGCAAAAGTTGAGCTTTATAGAAGCTTAGGTGGAGGTTGGCAAGTTGATGGGGAATGATCAAATAGATTTAATTAATTTTTTGGATAGTTTGAAATAAAGATTAGGCTCCACCTTGCTGGCAAAACCATTCTGTCTCCGAAAGAAAATCCCGGGCCAGCGCTGGGTAAATCTAATCCATTTTTACCCAGAGTTGACCCAGATAACTATCGGGGCCTGGGCCCTGCCTGCCGGCAGGCAGGTTTAAAGCTTTGACCCCGCCGGGTCTGGAATTAGTTAATTGATTTTATATGTATCCGTTTTATACCAGTAAATAACCAAAAGCACCATAAGATTAGGAGTGTTCAAAAATATTGGCTGCTTCGATCTTCCGTCCTTTTACAAGGTGAGCAAAGAAAATTTGAGTATTTGGAAGATTTCGGATAATCATATAGTTGAAATTCACTTTAACATCTGAGAATAAATTTTTAAATATCTGATTTTTAGAAATTTACATCAAACTACCATTTTTAACCATGTCGAAAGGTCCTCGATATGCGCGACTTTCGTCGCTCCAGTGCTCGGACTGACACTTCTTTAGCCTAAACAAATCAATCAGGGAACCCCAGCGTGACAAAAACCAACCTTTCACCAAGTACTATTCCTTTTGAAACGGCTACAAGCAAAAAACAATCTTTTCTTACATTTGCATCATGAAGTCAGTAGCAGAAAAGAAAAAGTCTCAAAATATTGCCGAATACATTGTTTACATGTACCAAATGGAGGATCTGATTCGATCTTACCAGGGCAACATGGATGAAATCAAACAATATGTCATTACGCATTATCCTGTTACCGAAGAAGTCAAAACGGAAGTGGGAAATTGGTTTGAGAACCTTACCCAAAAACTAAAAGCAGAGGAGAAAATGGATTCAGGGCATCTCACAGAATTGAATGCCTTAGTAAAGGAATTATCAGAAATCCATTGGGACTTACTTAAACGTGACAAAACCTATTTCGACACGTACCAAAACGTAAAACCACATGTACTTCAAGCGGTAATGGATGCAGAAGGAAAAGACCTTGGAAATGAGATCCAAATATGCCTCAACGGGGTATATGGGCTATTACTTTGTCGTCTATTAGGCAAAAAAGTATCTGATGAACAGCTGAAATCAGCAGAAGCTTTCGGAGATGTTTTGAGTTACCTCAGCCGTTATTATCATACTATTCATTCCTTGCCAGAAAATTAAAACCCTTTACAAAAGCTACTGAAAATGAGTTCGACTTCGATCATGATCATTGTAGGAATTTTAATCTTACATTTTTTAGTAGGTGTAGGATTTTTGATCTACAAGATCAGTGGAGGTAAAAATAAAATAAAGAAGGGAGAATGATATCCCCTTTGGCATGTCACCCCAAAAACTCCCAAACACTTCGATACCCATTATTCTTCTCAAAATACTGCAGTAATTGATCGAAAAATGGGTTTAGGGCAAGTGTGCTGCTATCTCCTACCAGCACCAATTTTCGCTTCGCCCGGGTCAAAGCGACGTTCATTCTCCGCTCATCTGCAAGAAAACCAATTTCACCTTTTTCATTGGATCGGGTCAAAGAAATCAACATCAGGTCCCGCTCCTGCCCCTGGAAACCATCCACCGTATCGATGGTAATCAAATCTGAAAAAGCTTTCAAATTGGGGTATTCAAATCCCTCAAAAATCAAAGATCTCAACAACCGAACTTGTGCTCCATAAGGGGCAATCAAACCAATGGTCCACCCTTCTTGCTTAAAATTCCCGATTCCAATTCGCACAATCATCTCATTTAAATAGCGACAGGCAAAAGCGGCCTCCTCCGGATTGCAGGTACTTAGACTTTCTGCTTCCTTTTGATCATTGTATCCAGCTCCGGCTGTATCTATCCATTCCAATTGTTGATCCTCTCCGGGAAAAGTATGCAATTTGGTATTTTCGGCAGCCTGAAGTTCTCCTTTGTAAAACTGTTCATTGGAGAATCCCATAATCACTTCTGGCATTCTATACTGCACTTGGAGCATTTGCGAAGCCTGAGATTTTCTAGCAATCACTTTTTCAAATAAAGTTTCAGCCAATCCTTCCTGAGCCGCCTGATAGGATTTGATCGTAGGAGGAAGCTGACAATGATCCCCTGCAAAAACTACCTTCTTAGCCTTCAAAATGGGAATCCAAGTAGCAGCTTCTAAACCTTGTGCCGCTTCATCGATGAAAACCACATCAAATTCCATCCCCTTCAAACTATAAGAGGAGGCTCCCACCAGTGTACTCGCAAACACCTTGGTCTTTTGAAAAATATCATATTGTATATATTCCTCCAGCGATTTTGAAGCTTCTCTGAGTCTGGAAACTTCCGCATACATCAATTTTCGCTGCGCTCTTTCCTCAGGCCCAAATTTCCGTTTGTATTGCTTTGCTAGCTTTAAATATTGATCGGTTTCTTTTCTAAGTTTTTTCAAGTCACGGTAGCTGGAATGAAATGCTGTTTTGGCATCCAAAGTCTGATTTAAGATCTTCTCCTCTACCCTAGCAGGATGACCGAGACGCAAGGTCTCAATCCCCTGATCGATCAGCTTTTCTACCAACAAATCCACAGCGGCATTACTGGGAGCAGATACCAAAATGGATTGACCAGCAGTCACTGCTTGCTCAATAGCTTCTATCAACGTGGTCGTTTTCCCCGTTCCCGGAGGACCATGCACCACCGCCACATCCTTGGCATTGGAGATGAGTTGGCATGCTTGATTTTGGGAGAAGTTAAGATTTGGGTTGCTTTTATATGGGGTATCATTAAACTGAGGGGCTTTTTCTCCTAAAAGCACATGCTTTAATTCCTCCACACGTTTATTTTCCTCAGACATCATCTTCTTCAATGCAAACTCCATCTCTCGATAACTTGCTTCATCAAAAAGCAAATCAACTCCAAGCCGCCCCCCTTCCATCCAATCAGGAATTTCATCTGCCTGCAAGGTAACTATCATGGTATTCTTCCTTACAAAATTGATCACCCCATTTACTCGGTGTTCTGCGCTTTGATAACTATCCTGTGTGGTAAAAAATGAAACTGACTTTCCAGAATTAAAAGCTGAAGACTGATTATCCTCATGTTTCTCCACCTCGACTATTAAGCGCTCCCCCATCCCAATCTTGCTCTTTTTTAGCTGAACAGGATGCCAGGTTATCCCTTCTTTTTTCTTATCTGCAATGGAGGTATTTAGAAATTTCTGTCGGTATTGAGCCAGATCCTCTTGCCATTCCGTCTTTAAAAGTTTTAGCCCTTTCTTAAATTCCTCGGTGATTTTATCCATCAATGTGTAATTTGGGATCGAAACTAATCAAAACCTTTCAGGTTTTCTATTACAAAAGCACGGATGAACTACCTGGCACATGCCTATCTTTCCTTCAGACAAGAAGAAGTTCTTTTAGGCAATTTCATTGGAGATTTTGTCAAAGGAAAAATGATGGCTCAATATCCAGATAAAATAAGGCATGGCATCCTATTGCACCGCGAGATAGACAAGTTTACAGATTCCCATCCTTTGGTTAGGGCAGGACAGACGTACCTAAGACCAAAATTCGGACATTACTCTACGGTCATAACTGACATTTTCTTTGATTATTTTTTGGGCAAAAACTGGAACCGATATTCCAATCAATCCTTGGAGGATTTTACCTTGGAAGTTTATGAACAGGTTTCAAAATACGAGGCCTATTTCCCTAATAGGTTTGGAAATCTTTTCTATTGGATGAAAAAGGATAATTGGCTTTTACATTATTCCACTATTAAGGGAATACAAAGTTCCCTCACGGGATTATCAAAAAGAACCAAGTTTGATTCAAAAATGGAGCAAGCACATTTAGCGCTTTTGGAAAAGGAAGAGGAATTTGAAATCATTTTCTTCGCTTTTTTCGAAGATTTAAAGACTTTTGCAAAGCAAAAACTAGAAGAGATACAACATCAAGATGATATTAATTAAACCAAAAATTTCTACTTACTTTTCCCTTGGGCTGGTAGTCCTGGCATTGCTTGCTGGGCTGGTCTTTATTTTAAGAGACTTTGCCTACAAAGGAAGTTTTGGGCTTTGGTTCTACTTAATTTCGGCTCCTTTGATCACATTGGTTCTATTAATGCTTTTGGTGAAATTATTAGCAGGGTACCGATTTATTGCAGCTGGCAACAATCAAATAGCAGTAAGGCTTCCCTTGAGAGGCTATGAAAAAACTTATCCTTTGAAAGATATTTTAGCTTGGGAAGAAGAAACCATCCTAGCAAACAAAAAGGAATTCAAACAGCTGACGATCGCTTTTTCGGATAAGCAGTCTATCTCCATCTCCAATCATGAGCATGAGTCCTATGGTAAATTCATCAGCTACCTTCAGAAAAAAGCCACCAAAAAACAGGTGAAAAACAAAAAAGCCTGAGATTGATCTCAGGCTCTACTTTTATCTTTTTGTTCGGAAATTTTGATCGTAGAGTTCCACACTCTCCTTAATGATCCTCATCGCATCTTCTTTGCCGAGGAAATCTTCCACTTTCACTTCTTTGTTCTCCAACTTCTTATAGTCCTCAAAGAATCTGTGAACTTCTTTCATTAAGTGCGGAGGAAGATCATCAATATCTTCAATATAATTTACAGACTGATCGCCTGCAGCTACCGCAATAATCTTATCATCTGCTTCACCACCGTCAACCATTCTCATTACTCCGATAACTTTTGCCTCAACTAGGCACATGGAAGGAATATCAATCTGAGAAATAATCAAGATATCTAATGGATCGTGATCTTCACAAAAGGTTTGTGGAATAAAACCATAATTTGCGGGGTAATGAACCGCTGAAAACAAAACTCTATCCAGATAGAGCATCCCTGTTTTCTTATCTAATTCGTACTTGCCTTTACTTCCTTTTGGAATTTCTATCACGCCCATGACCGTTTCAGGAGCATTTTTCCCAATATTGACGTCGTGCCAAGGATTAATCATATTTGTTTTGTTTGTTTCTAAAAAGTGAGATTTCCCTCAAATCAGCAGCAAAGATACGCTTTAGAAGTAAAATGACACCTTTTCTTTATTATTTCATACTAGGTAAGGTCACTGTAATGCAAGTTCCTTCATTTAGCGCTGATTTTAAATCTATTTTACCTCCCATTTGCTCCACGGCTTCTTTGACCATATAAAGCCCCAATCCTACCCCTACATTCTTTTGAGTAGCTCTTGTAAATAGGTTGAAGACTTCGGATTGAGAATTTTTATCAATTCCTATACCATTATCCTCCACGTTGATGATTGCCTCATTTTCCAACACGTCAATGCTCAAGGATATCCATTTTTGTCCTGGTCCATGCTTTTGAAACTGGACTGCATTGCTGAATAAATTATTTAAGATTACCCTAATCTTGGCATCATCCGAATAAAAAGTATGTCGTTGGTTGATTTGTAAATCTATTTTAAAATGGCTTAAATCAAATTTCGCCTGATATGATTCCATCTGCTGATCTATAGTCACCTGAAAATCAATCTCAGTCACTTTATGATCAATTTTAGTAGATCGATAAAAATCAAGCATCTTATAGATGTAATCATCTAGCTTGTTGGTAGAGGAATCTATCATTTCAAAATACTCCAGAATTCTCGCATCTTCCACTTCAAGCTTCGCCAATTTTGAAACTCCTGAAATACTCATCAGTGGGCCTCTCAATTCATGCGACAAACTGTAAACAAACTGATTCATTTCAGAGTGAAGTTTTTTCAGTCGGATATTCTTCTCCTTCAACTCCATTCTCATAAAATAGATATCAGCAGCATTTTTAATAGAGTTTTTAATCTGTTCAATATTCCAAGGCTTATCTATAAAACGATAGACTTCCCCTTTATTGATTGCATCAATAACCGAAGCAATATCTGAATATCCTGTTAACAGTATTCTGATGGGATCAGGATTGATTTCCACCATCTTTTCAAAGAACTCTGTCCCAGTCATACCGGGCATTCTTTGATCAGCAATTACCACATGAATTTCCTCTTCCTGGGCAATCCTCAAGCCTTCTTCTGCATCAATAGCAGTAAAAATTTTAAAGTCTTTTCTAAGTGTGGCTCTAAATGACTTTAGGTTATTATCCTCATCATCAATATAGAGTACATGGATTTTATCACTCATATTTTTGAGTACTTTGGTTTACAGGTAGGGTAATAATAAAAGTTGTACCCTCACCCTGAGTGGTTTTCACTTCTAGGGTCCCTTTGTGATTTTCAATAATAGAATAAACAATTGACAGGCCTAAACCAGTCCCTTTTCCAACAGCTTTCGTCGTAAAGAATGGTTCAAATATACGTTCTTTTACAGTATCAGGCATACCCGGCCCATTATCTTCAATTTCTACCGTAACGTAATCCACTTTAGATTTAGTTCGAATAGTTATATGCGGATCTTTAATTTCCTCCATATGGTCCGAAAGAGCATGAACGGCATTATTAATAATATTCATAAATACCTGGTTAATCTTACCCGCCAGGCATTCCACCATAGGAAGCTCATTAAACTCTCTGACAATCCTAATTTTACCCGGGATGGAGCTATTCAAAAGGATAATAGTACTGTTAATGCCATCATGCAAATCTACCTTTTTGACATCTTGCTCATCCACTCTGGAGAATAATCTAAGCCCTTTGACAATCTCTACTGTTCTACGGGCTCCATCTTCCATTCCCTTAAGCAATTGATCTACTTCATCCAATACATAATCCAACTCCAGATCTTCTTCCAGATCTTTTGCCTCCTTTTTGGACTCCTCTGTAAATTCCTTTAATCCCGTATTTCTGTAAAAATCAATCACCTCCATGATATCCTTAATATCTCTTTTAAGAGGCATAATATTAGAACTCACAAAATTGATTGGATTGTTTATTTCATGTGCAATACCCGCTGTCAATTGCCCTAAAGATGCCATCTTCTCCTGATTAACCAATTGGCTTTGCGTATTTTGCAGGTTGCGTAGTGCACTTTCCAACTCATCAGTCCTCATCTTCACCTTCTTTTCAAGAAGCGTATTTTGTTCTTTAACTAGGGTTTCATTTTCCTTCAAAACTTCCAATCTTTCCGCCTGCTCTCTCTCTTTTTCCTTTTTAAGGATGTTAATCCTATCTGCCAATGCAAATGAAAGAAGCACCACCTCCAAAGCTGAACCTAAAGGCATAATGTAAGCTGTGAAATTATTGGATGGAATTATACCCATTTCACTAAAAACAAAAAGGAAAATACCTACCATAAAAATGGACCAAGCCAACAAATAATATCTTGCTGGTCTGTACCCCTTTCTCAAAATCATCACTGCAACAGCCAATACAAATATTACTACAATAGACTGAGTGACTAAAAGCACCTGGTAGCTTATCGTAATAGAAAAGACGATGGCATTTAATAGTATAAACCCATAAACCAAAAAGATCACATTAAATCCTTTATCCAGTTTGGGGACGATACTCTTGGAGAGTAAAAATATTCTTAAGAACCAAATCCCAACAATACTTACCAAAGAAGAAAAAATCACTATAGACCGTTGATTCATCCAATCCCAATCGGGCCAAAGTAGGAACTGGGTAAATCCTAGAATGGAGGCTTGTGCAAACCAAACCAATAAGGTGTGCAAAACATATATAAAATAGATTTTGTCTTTTACGGAAAAGTATAAAAACAAATTATAAAAAAACAAGCCTATAAATATCCCTGTCAAAATCCCAAAAAGGATCTCCTCAAAATTCAGAATGTTTAATAAATCTTCTTTAGAGGATACAAAACCAGTGAATATTTTTTTATCTACATTTTGAATTCTAACCAAAAAATAGTCAGCTGTAATTTCCTCATTATTAATTTCAAATATGATTTTCTGAGAATCAACATCACGAGCTTCTATCCCTAAAAGGCGACCATTCTTTTGTTCTCTAATCACTTCTCCACCTTTGACTGAATAAAAATCGACTAGATCCAGTGAGGTGGAATTTAAAGTAAACGTTGGGTTTTCTATGTCGCTAAGTCCATTTAGCTCTAACTTTACCCACAGCACACTTTCATTAATTCCAAAATTGAAATTATTACAGTTGTTATATGTAAACGATTCTTCTTGAATTAATTCTTCAACCCCTACATCAGGGTCGGTCATTTTATAGGAGAAGCATTCTACTTTTTCAACATTCTCAAATTGTGCAAAGCCTTGAAATGTTGTTGCCAAAAACAATAGGCAAAAAACAAAAATCTTATACATCATCTCTCCAATTAATATTTTCAATCAAAAGGTCATAGTCTACTTCAAACTTACCTTTCGGACCTTCTTCTATTTTTTTGTATTGCACCTTTTCTCTAAGTTCAAAAATCCTTTCCCTTTCAGAGGCATCAGCAAGTGGTAATTTCTCTGGGTCCTTCATTACGATGGAAGTAGCTACTAAATCCAGTTTTGGGTAAAAGAAAGTACCTGAATTCCCTACACCAGTTTCAATTTCAAAACCTTTTTGAAGAGAAGGTTTTAAGGTATACTCCGCCACAAGCGCCAATAAAGAACCTAGTTTTAGTTGTGTGGCAATAGCGATACCAGCCCTGATCAGTAACACAGCTCCTATTCCATAACCAGAAATGGATTTGGAATTCCAAAGTCCGGATACTTCCCCTGTACCTTCTTTTGAATAATCTTTGACTAACTGAAAAATATTATGATCAACCTGAGAAACTGCTTGCTCCATAGGCAAAGGAAAGTCTGGATGAGCTATATGAATCCTCAAACCGCTGACTACTTCTGATGTTTCCTCATTCTCCACAGTCACCACATACACAAATGGGTTATTGACCCAATCATTGTTTGATGAGGTGACTTTGGTGACACCATATTGCTTAAGGACATCGGAGTGCCCCTGAACAAATTTTTGACACCTTTCCGGTTCATCTATCGCCCTAAATGCTTTAAAATGAAACATTTCAGACTTTGATTAAGGTTTCCGAATAATCTCTTCTATAAGCTCGCATACTTGGCTCTCCAGCTTTATTTACCCTAAACATAAATATCTCTTGCTGGTCATTATTTTTATTGAAAATCCTATTGAAGGACTCCTTCAGTTCTCTAATTTCTTTTTCTTCCACAGCAGTATAGCCATGGTCTTTTTCACCCAAAATTCTGTGAAATATAAATAACATTGCCGAGACGGGTTGAACACTTAACCCCATCATATTGGCTTTGATCCAAATTCTTTGCAAAACCGCACCCGCTTTTAGAATAGACACGGGATCATATTTTTTTGTTTTGATTAAGAAAATTCCAGTTGCCAAGTTAATAGTGTCTTTGGATATTTTCGTCAATCCATACCCCATCAAATACTTTCTGAAGAATTTAATAGTTCGAGGATCCCTTAGCAAGCCCATAGCTGCTTTTTCGGTTCCAGATAATTCTAAAGTCGCAATATCAATCCCATCTTTTGTTTTGAAAGCTTCCTCTTCAGTCCACCTCACCTCATTCACAAAATCCACTAAGCCTTGGTCATGAAAGAACCTCAATCGGTCCATTCCCCCTACAACTTTAGCCAATTGATCAAGATCATTTTCCTGTTCCGTCCATTCTAGAGATACCCCTTCTTCTTCGGAGACCTCGAGTAAGGAATCTAACTCTTCCTTTGAAATCTTATATCGTTTAGGATTTTTTCTATTCGTACATCTCAATGAAACACCTTCTACAAGCTCTTTAAACTTCACATCCAATGCCCCTGAATCCTTCGAAACGAAACGAATACTTGCTATACAATCATCTCCAAATTCTTGAATCTGATGAATCACTTCTATTTCAATTCCTAAGCGACCAGCACATAATCTTAAGTTCTCTATAGCGGCACCAAAAGCAATCAATGACCCGGTACCTTTATAATCCAACATGGAATGACTTCTTACCTTGTCATGAAAGAGGTGAAGAATTCCTTTTCTATCAAATACCCAAACCCAAGGCTGAATATTTCCTCCTGAAGGAGCCAAATTAGCCATACTCACCAACTCTTGAAGCTCATTTTCTGACAATTGATAGGCTGACTGAAGTACATTTTCAGGAACTTTAAAACTAAATTCCGAAAGTTCAGGAAAATCAGATGAAGGAATACCAATTTCTTCAGATTCCTTGAGTTGGAATAATTGATCAAAATCCACATAAAACCTCCCAGACTTCACATCTTCACCTAAAAGGAATTTTCTGGAGGCATGTGCCACAGAAGCACCTCCTAAAAAGACTCCTGATGCTAACTGGGGCCAACTCGTAATGGTTTGCCCAATTTCAAGCAATGAAACTTTCATACGGGGTGTTAAAGTCTCAAGTCCTGTGATTTTCAGTACAATGGATACCTTTTCAGTATTGGTCAGATTTTTTAATGTATTTACATCAACTCCTGAAAGCAGCCCATGAAACAACTCCCTCTCTGGGTCCAAATCAAATCTTTCTATATCCAACATGCCTTTGTCTGATGTTTCCATCATGACTGCCAGGCGATGCTTCTTGGCCCTATTTCTTAGTAATACTTTGATATCTAAGCTGTCACACTCATCTATAAGCAAATCTAATTTCCCTCCATCCAAAATAAAATCTTCAACGTTCTCCTCGGTAATTCCCTCGCGGAAGACTTTCACTTTTAGATAAGGGTCTATTTCAGCAATTTCTCTCGCTGCCAAAATCACCTTCTCCAAGCCTAAACTTACCACTCCAGCTTTCAGTCGATTCAAATTACTCAACTCAAGCGTATCAAAATCAGCAAGCCTTATTTCTCCATACCCCCTCTCCAAAGTCATGGCTAACGCCACACTTTGCCCTACAGATAGACCCACAACTCCCACTTTCTTCTTTCCAAGAATCTCTTGTTCAGACGGAGTTATTTTAAAATTATTTCGAAGAGTTCTTATTTTAACAAACTCATCTTCTGCGAGTAGGTGAACCAGAATATTTTTCCAGGGATAGTACACCCAGTTCCCATATTTAACTTTTTCTTTATCGGAGAAAAACTCTTTTACGAGAATATCTAACTCCCCAGAAGGAATCGTCCTATCTGGATTTTGAGATTTAATAAGATCTGAAACTTGGCTTTCTATTTGATCACTAACTATTGTAATATTGTCTTCAAAAAGACGACTTATTCTTAACCAGTCATCCTTTAATTGAGGGTTGAGCAATATAGGGAGGTACTGGTCATTTTGATCAGTAGAAATTTTAATTGACATTTGTGTAAACTGGGTGAATATCTCAGTAAAGATAATTTATTCCGTTTTATGTCAAATAGATAGCTTAACTATTTAAGACATAAACGTGAGGAATATTTAATTTAAGTCAAAAATAGATAAAATACAGTCTATTATTCTTTGTTTTTTAACAGGAAATAAGATTATTTGGCTATATAAATAACACCTATCATAGGATCAAGAAGTTTATGGAAACCGAAAGGGAAGAAAAAATAAAGATTTTGTATGTAGATGATGAAGAAAACAACCTTCATGCATTTAAGGCAACTTTCCGTCGGGATTATAAAATATTTTTGGCCGTTTCGGCCGTTGAAGGGCGAGAAATTCTGGAGAAAGAAAGTGTTGATCTGATTATTACAGATCAGAGGATGCCAGAAGAAACTGGTGTAGAATTTCTTGAAAGTATTATCCCAATTTACCCTCAACCTATACGACTTTTATTAACAGGTTATACTGATATACAAGCAGTTATTGATGCGATCAATAAGGGTCAGGTATATCATTACTTAACTAAACCTTGGGAAGAAGATTACTTAAGAACGGTAATAAAAAACGCTTTTGAGATATATACTTTAAGAAGAGAAAACGAAAAGCTTACAGATGCTTTACTGAAAGCTAATGAACAGTTAGAATTCCTTCTTCGTCAGAATTTACTTTCCTAAATTTTAATATCGGGCTGCTAGTAATAGCTGGAGTTCCTTGTGTGATAACCCAAATTTCCTACCCAAATACGCATTGGTCAGACTTCCTCTGTAGGTATAAACTCCTCGTAAAAACCATTTGTAATTAAATATCATCTCTTCTGGCCCACCTAAATCAGACATTTGAAGGATGATTGGAGTAAAGATATTGCTAAGGGAATAAGAAGCTGTTCTCGCAACTCTGGAGGCAATATTGGGAACGCAGTAATGTACAATGTCATGAATCTTATAAACCGGTTCATCATGAGAAGTCATTTTCGCGGTTTCAATGCAACCTCCCTCATCTATCCCTACATCAATGATCACACTGCCGTGCATCATATTGGCAACCATCTCCTCACTTACCACAATTTTATTTTTGCCTTTCTCAGCACGAAGCGCACCAATAACTACATCCGCTTCAGCCATAGCCTGACTCAAACTGAAATTATCAATCGTAGAAGTATAGATCTGCTGGCCCAATAAAAGCTTGATCCTTCTCAGTTTATAAATATGATTATCAAATACTTTAATATTGGCGCCTAAGCCTAAGGCGGTTCTAGCAGCATATTCTGCTACAGTACCAGCTCCTATAATTACCACTTGAGTTGGTGGAACTCCTGTCACTCCTCCCATAATCATCCCTTTGCCCTCATTTGCACTAGAAAGGTATTCTGCTGCAATTTGCATCACCGTACTTCCTGCAATTTCGGACATCGCTCTTACTACCGGCATTCCTCCTACCTTATCTTCTAAGTATTCAAACGCTACAGCGGTAATCTTTTTGGAATTTAATATTTCGATAAACTGCTTACTTTGCCTACCTATTTGAAGAGCAGAAATTAAACAGGCACTTTGACTCATGTGTTCTAGCTCCTCCAGGGAAGGGGCATCAATTTTCAACACAATCTCACAGGCCAAAGCCTCTTTCTTGGAATAAACGATCTTAGCTCCAGCATCAGAATAGTCCTGATCTGAAAAATTTGCTTGTGTACCGGCACCAGCCTCCAAAACCACCCGAAGACCATTATTGGATAAAATCCCAACTGCCTCGGGCGTAAGAACCACTCTTTTTTCCTGGCTAGAGATTTCTTTTGGAATCCCAATAGTGAGATTTCTTGACCCTTTCCTGACTTTTGAAGGGGATTCTTTAGGTATCAGACCTACTGCCGATAGTTCACTTAATTCAGCTGGCATTTCGGATGTGTTGAAGGGTGAGTTTTCTTTCTGTCCTTGACAAAATTTCTAGTTTGATGAGAAAATACTGATCTGGAAGGAATTCAGCAACTTTTTCTGCCCATTCTAGCCAACAATAATTTCCGCTATAAAAATACTCTTCTATTCCAATATCCAATGCTTCCGTGGGATCATCTAACCTATAAAAGTCAAAATGGTAAAAATCATCCCCCTTTTCATTGCTGTATTCATTGACAATTCCGAAGGTGGGGCTACTAATAGAATCAGTGATATTAAAGATGGATCCCAAAGCTTTTATCAAAGTGGTTTTGCCAGCACCCATTTCTCCTTGAAATATCCAAAATTTCTCATCCCCACATTCCTCCACTATTTTCTTGGCTGCTTCTAAAATGAGTGCTTTGTCGAATTTCAACTCAATCAAACGTATTACGATTTTGGTGACAACTGAACAATCGGTATGATCATTTCTTCCAAAGATACACCTCCATGTTGAAAAGTATCCTTATAGAAGTTGACATAATAGTTGTAATTATTCGGATAAGCGAAGAAATAGTCCTCTACAGCAAAAACATAGCTGGAAGAAACGTTGAGTCTTGGAAGTTTCGCATCTTCAGGCCTCTTGATTTCAAAGACTTTTCCTGCTTCAAAATTGAGGTTTTTCCCTTGTTTGTACCTCAAATTTGTGGTTACATTTTTATCACCTATGATTCGATAAGGTTTGTTTACTCGCTTCGTCCCATGATCAGTAGTCACGATCACTTCTGCTCCAGCATGATGAATTTTCTTAAACAACTCAAATAAAGAAGAGTGTTCAAACCAGCTTTTGGTTAAAGACCTGTAAGCAGATTCATCCGGCGCCAATTCGCGGATCATTTTCATGTCTGTTCGCGCATGAGACATCATATCCACAAAATTATACACCAATACGTTTAAGTCATTTTGCATGAGCTGATGAAATTGATCCACCGCATTTTTCCCTTGCTGCGTTTGTAGGATTTTTTGATAAGATGCTTTTATATTCATCCTATTCTTATCCAGATTGATCTTTAGCCAATCTTCCTCAAAATTATTTTTCCCTTCATCAGAATCCTCATCCTCCCATAATTTTGGGTAAAACCGTGCCATATCCATAGGCATCATCCCACTAAAAAGTGCATTTCTGGCAAATGCGGTAGTGGTAGGCAAAATACTATAGTAGGTATCCTTGTTTTCAACATTAAAATAAGGAGCTAAAATCGGCTCAATATCTTCCCATTGATCCAAACGCAAATTATCGATGACAATTAAAAACAAAGGTTTTCCTGACTGTACTTTCGGAAACACTTTCTGTTTTAATACTTGATGGGAAAGAAGTGGCTTTTCCTTATTTTTTTCCTCCATCCAGTCTATATAATTGTCTTTTACAAATCTGGCAAAAGAAGAATTGGCTTCAATTTTTTGAGTTTCTAGCACTTCTATCATGCTTTTATTCTCCGTGGCATCAATCTGCATCTCCCAATAAATCAACTTCTTATAGATATCAGTCCAGTCTTGATGATCTTGAGCATCCCCAAAGGCCATGCTTATCTTCATAAACTCTTGCTGATAGTTAAGGGTTGTTTTCTCGTCTATCAGTTGCTTATTTTGCAACAACTTCTTTACAGAAAGCAAAATCTGATTTGGGTTGAGAGGTTTGATTAAATAATCTGCAATCTTCCCTCCGATGGCATCATTCATTATATGCTCCTCTTCAGACTTTGTGATCATGACCACGGGAATCTGGGGCTTGATCAGTTTTATTTGTTGTAAAGTTTCCAGCCCTGTCATCCCAGGCATCATTTCATCTAAAAAAATAACATCAAAATTATGGGCTTCCACTTCCTCAATAGCATCTACACCAGAATTTGCAGTAGTTATTTCATAACCTTTCTGTTCTAGAAATAGAATATGTGGTTTGAGTAGATCGATTTCATCGTCTGCCCATAGTATATTGAACTTTTGAGACATTTTCGTTTCCGTTTCTTTTAAAATTATAATTACTTTTGAGTCAATCAAATTCGGCCTCATTGAAAAGCCAAAAGATATTAAACGACCCCGTTTACGGATTTATCACAATCCCAAGCGAGTTGATTTTTACCATCATTGATCATCCTTATTTCCAGAGGTTACGCAGAATAAAACAGCTGGGTTTGACAGACTTCGTCTACCCGGGTGCTTTACACACTCGCTTTCACCATGCCATTGGAGCGATGCATCTGATGAGCATAACGCTGGATAATCTACGCAATAAAGGAACAGAAATAAGCAACCAAGAGTATGAATCTGCACTGATAGCCATTCTTTTACATGATATAGGACATGGGCCTTTTTCGCATGCTTTGGAATACAGTCTTTTAAAAAGCATCCCTCATGAGCAATTATCCCTGCTTATTATTGAGCTTTTCAACAAAGAATTAGATGGTAAATTAGATTTAGTTTTAAGAATATTTAAGAATACTTACGAAAGAAAGTTCTTTCATCAACTTGTTTCCAGCCAACTTGACATTGACAGACTAGACTACCTTCAGCGAGATTGCTTCTTCACTGGAGTATCTGAAGGAACAATTGGCGCCGACCGAATCATCAAGATGATGGATGTAAAGAATGACCAAGTGGTTATTGAAGAGAAAGGGATTTATTCCATTGAAAATTTTCTAAGCGCCAGAAGGCTGATGTATTGGCAAGTTTATTTGCACAAGACCACTGTCAGTGCAGAAAAAATGCTAATTAATCTCATCCAGAGAGCAAAGATGCTCCGACAAGCTGGACAGTCATTTACGATCACAGATGAATTTGACTATTTCCTTCAAAACGATCATACACTTGAAGACTTTCGCCAAAATCCGGAAATTTTGAAAAAATTCCTTGAAATGGATGATCTTGATATTTGGGGAGCTGTCAAACTTTGGAAGCGCCAACCGGATTATGTGCTTCGGAATATTTCCAATATGTTTTTGACGCGGGATTTATTCAAAATCACATTGACAAATGACCAAGCAAGTCAAGAAGAAATAAAGGAAATGGAAACCAAAACCATTCATAAATTAAACATTCCCGAAGAGGATATCACCTATTTCTTTTCTCATGGCACCGTAAGCAATTATGGTTATTTGGCTAAAGAAAGAATCAACATCCTCACAAAAAAAGGAAAGGTTATTGATGTTGCTCAAGCTGCTGATTTACCAAATATCAAGGTTATGAGCAAAATTGTAGAGAAACATTATATATGTAAAGCCAAAAGCTTAAATTCAAACTTCTAATTCATCAAGCCAGCATATGGAATTTACTTTGGGTCAAGTCGCCGCAATCCTTCAGGGGAAAGTAGAAGGAGATGAAACACAAAAAGTTTTTAGACTAGATAAGATTCAAGAAGGGAAAGACGGTGGAATCAGCTTCTTATCGAATGAGAAATACCAATCGTATTTATATGAAACCGAAGCAACTGCGGTTATCGTCTCTGAAGGCTTTAAACCCAGTAAAGCTTTCAAAACTACCCTGATCAGGGTAAAAGACGCATATACTGGCTTCACTCAGCTATTGGAAGCCTACAGTCAGTTTACCAAGGCAAGCATTATGGGAGTCCAAGAACCCTCTTTTATGGACACCAGCAGTTCAATGGGCGAAAATGGTTTTCGAGGTGTTTTCTCTCACATTGGAAAAGACTGTAAGATTGGAGACGGAGTAAAAATTCACTCCCAGGTTTTTATTGGGGACCGAGTTAAAATAGGAAACAATACTATCATTCACCCTGGAGCAAAAATTTGCTCCGACACCATTATTGGAAATAATTGCGAGATTCATCCTGGCGCTGCAATTGGTGCAGATGGCTTTGGGTTTGCACCGCAAGAAGACCAAACTTATAAAGCAATCCCTCAAATAGGGAACGTTATTATTGAAGACAATGTAAACATAGGTACCAATACAACGATTGATTGTGCCACCATGGGATCGACGATAATAAAGAAAGGAGCTAAAATTGACAATTTGGTGCAAATTGCCCATAATGTCATCATTGGTGAAAATACAGTTATTGCTTCTCAATCAGGCATTTCCGGTTCCACAGAAATCGGAAAAAATTGTGTTATTGCAGGTCAAGTCGGTATTATTGGGCATTTAAAAATCGCCGATAATACAACCATAGGTGCAAAAACCGGCGTGATCAAATCTATTAAAAAAGCGGGTGACACAGTTTTTGGTTATATAGGAATGGACATGAAAGGATTCTTAAAATCATACTCAATTTTTAAAAATCTTGATGTCTTGGAAAACCGTTTAAGAGAACTAGAAAAAAAGCCGTAAATTTGCACCCTTAATCATCCTGAAAGTCTAAAATATCAGATGAAGGTAAAACAACATACCATCAAGAAACAGGTGGAGCTAGCAGGCGTAGGACTACACACTGGAGTAATCTCCAATATGACATTCTTACCCGCACCACCCAACCACGGAATCAAATTTCAAAGAATTGATTTAGAAGGTCGCCCTACAGTAGATGCAGATTGCGACCTTGTTGTTGATGTTTCCAGAGGAACCACCCTAGAGCAAAATGGCGCTAGAGTATATACTGTTGAGCATGTATTAGCAGCATTAGTGGGACTGGAAATTGACAACGTTCTTATTCAGCTTGATGGACCAGAGCCTCCAATTATGGATGGATCCTCTATCCAATTCATAGAAGTATTGGAAGATGCTGGTGTTGAAGAGCAAAATGCACTTAGAAGGTTTTTTGAAGTTGAAGAAAGTATTCAATATAAAGATCCGTCCCGCGAAGTGGAGATGGTGGCCTTACCCACTGACAATTATAGAGTAACTGTCATGGTGGATTATAATTCGCCGGTATTGGGAAGTCAGCATGCTTCAATCACAGATATCAGTCAATTTAAGCAAGAGATTGCATCTTGCCGAACTTTCTGCTTTTTACATGAGTTGGAAATGCTTTACAATTCCAACCTAATAAAGGGAGGGGACTTAAATAATGCCATTGTGGTGGTAGATCGCGTGGTAGAGGAGAAAGAGTTAGTACACCTTGCAAAAATGTTTAACAAGCAGAAGGTAGAGGTGAAGAAGGAAGGTATCTTAAACAATGTTGACTTAAGATATAGAAATGAACCTGCTAGACATAAATTACTTGATGTAGTAGGAGATTTAGCGCTCGTAGGGCGGCCTTTAAAAGCTCAAATCCTCGCTGCTAGACCTGGTCACGCTGCCAATGTAGCATTTGCGAAAAAATTAAAAAGAGCTATGGAAAAATCAGGCTCTAACCATATACCTCACTACGATCCTAAGTTGCCTCCAGTAATGGACATCAACCAGATCAGTAATATCCTACCTCATAGGTATCCTTTTCAGTTATTGGATAAAATCATCTATCTTGATGAGACAGTGGTAGCAGGGGTAAAAAACGTAACAATCAACGAGCCATTTTTCATGGGACACTTTCCCGGCAATCCAGTAATGCCAGGGGTAATTCAGGTAGAAGCCATGGCTCAAACAGGGGGAATCCTTGTGTTAAGCACAGTAGATGATCCTGAAAATTACTGGACATATTTCTTAGGAATAGAAAGCTGTAAATTCAGAAAAATGGTTCTTCCGGGAGATACTCTTATTTTTAAATGCGAACTTTTGGCTCCAATCAGACGAGGCATTGCTAAAATGCGAGGAGAGGCTTATGTAGGAAACACATTAGTCTGTGAAGCAGTTATGACAGCCAGCATAACCCGAAAAGAATCATGATCAGCCCAATGGCACATGTAGACCCAAAAGCAAAATTGGGCAAAAATGTACAAGTGGACCCTTTCACGATGATCCATGAAAATGTTGTAATAGGAGACAATACTTGGATTGGTCCAAATGTGACAATTTTTCCTGGAGCAAAAATCGGAAAAAACTGTAAGATTTTTCCGGGATCAGTCATCGCTGGAATCCCTCAGGATTTAAAATTTCAAGGTGAAGACTCCACAGTAATCATTGGTGATAACACCACGATTCGTGAGTGTGTAACCATTAGTAGAGGTACTGTTGATAAACAAACCACTGTCATCGGCAGTCACTGCTTATTGATGGCTTATGTGCACGTAGCCCACGATTGTGTGATCGGTAGTCATGTAATCATTGCAAACACCGTTCAGATAGCAGGACACGTCTCCATTGATGACTGGGCGATTATTGGCGGTTCTTCTGCCATACACCAGTTTGTAAAAATAGGAATGCACTCCATGATCTCTGGTGGCTCATTAGTACGAAAAGATGTCCCTCCTTTCACGAAGGCGGCAAGAGAACCATTGGCTTATGCCGGTGTCAATTCATTAGGTCTCAGAAGAAGAGGGTTTTCCAGTGAGTCTATTGCGCATATTCAGGAAGTTTATAGATACCTATTTCTAAATAGCATGAACAATAGTCGGGCTTTAGAAGAAATAGAAATCAATCTTCCGGCTACCAAAGAGAGGGATGAAATTCTAAACTTTATCAGATCCTCCGAAAGAGGTGTCATGAAAGGATATATCCATTGAGCATGCTGAAAATCCAAGTGGAAGAAGCAAGCAAACGCTTCCAATATGAATGGATTTTTAAAAACCTGAATTTAAATTTGAAATCAGGGGATGCGATAGCCATCACAGGTGGAAATGGATCCGGAAAATCCACTTTACTAAAATGCCTGAGTGGCTCTATTCCATTAAGTTCCGGCAATATTACGTACCAAACACAAAATCAACCAGTTGCTGACAGCGACTGGTTTTATCACTTAACAGTTTCTGCTCCTTATATGGAGCTCCCCGAGGAATTCACTTTAAAAGAACTTTTAGAATTCCATTTTAAATTTAAAACTCCTCTTCCGGGGCTTTCTATTGATAAAATTATAGAAACCTTATACTTAGAATCTCATGCTAATAAGCCTATAGCACAGTTTTCCTCTGGCATGAAACAACGTGTAAAATTAGGAGTTGCTTTATTTTCAGATGTGCCTTTAGTTTTCCTTGATGAACCCACATCCAATTTAGATGTCAAGGGAGTAAATTGGTATCAAGAGCTCGTGGAGCAATACAAGAAGGACCGAATAATAATTGTTTGCTCAAATGATTCGAGAGAATATGAATATTGCACCCAAAAATTAAATCTTGAGGACTATAAGTAGGCAAAAGGTTTCCCAATACTTGTGTATATTTAATCTCAATTGATGCAATTAGTTTTTATATGAAATCTTCAAAACTACCTGTTTTTGCTATATTCTTTTCTTTGATTTTGCTCCAAAGTTGCTGGAATGACAGTCCAGAACCAGATCAGAAAACTCCGGAAGAAATAGCTTTGGAAGAATTAAGTGGAGAAGGCTCATTGACTTGGGAGATCTCTGGAGGTGGAACGGTAAAAAGAGACGGGACAGCTGTTACAGACATCTATCAAAATTTTGAGCTAACATTAAATTCCAGTGGTTCGAAATCCTATAGTAGCAAAAACAGCAATGAGCTTTTTGATGCTGCAGGAAACTGGACTTTTGAAGGGGATAATTTTGATAAAATCATGCTTTCTGGCAGTAAGCCTGCCGCAGAAAGAGAAATGTCTTTCACCAGAACAGGTGATAATTTAAAATTGATATTTACTATTTCGGTACCTGGGGCAAGACAAAACGGCACCTCCGCAGTTGCTGGAGCCTATGAATTTGACTTGGTCAAGAAATAATAAGCTAGTAGGATAAAAACAATAAAAGGGAGCAAATGCTCCCTTTTATTGTTTTAATGTAATTAGGGTTACTCCTGCTCCTCCACGATCAGCATGTTCGTCTTCCATTTTTCCTACTTGAGGCATAGTCCTGAGTAAGTTTCTTGTGATTTCTCGAAGGATCCCATCTCCTTTGCCATGCACTACTCGAAGATCTTTTACCCCTAGCATATATCCCTCATCTACAAAAGTTTGAATGATAGAAAGCACTTCTTCTCCTCTTTTCCCTCTCAGATCTAAATTGGGCGAAAAATCCATCATCTTTTGATTCGAGTTGAAGTTCCCTCCTTTCACCACGGATTTCAATTCTTTTTTCTTTTGGGTTTGAGAGATTTTTTCAAGTCTTGAAAGTTTGACTTTTGACTTCAACTCACCAATAGAAATTTCAACTTCCTTATTTTTAATTTCAAGCACCTGCGCAACAGCACCATTATCTTTTAATCTTACCCAGTCTCCAGTTTGGATTTTTCCACCGACAACTACCACTTCCGGATCTTTGACAGCAAGCTTTTCAGGCTTCACCACTTGTTTAAACTCATCCAAATCCTTCCTAAGCTGCTTGGTAACTTCCTTCTCAGCCTTCCCCTCTTTAATCTCTCTGATTGTTGCTTCGATCTTTTTATTTGCCTGATCTAAAAGGGATTTTGCTTCTTGCTTAGCTTCCTGAATGTAGCGTTTCTTAGTTTGCTCTAAAGTTTCCTTCAGGTCATTGTATTCTCTCAAACGGGTTTTGAGTAAAATCTCCTTTGACTTTGCCTCTGCCAATAAAGTTGAATATTGATTTTTCTCATTCTCCAATTGCGTTAGCAAACGATCGTACCGAACTCTCTCTTCACCAATATGGTCTTTTGCATACTGCAGGATCTCTTTGGAGATGCCTATTTTTGAGGCTATTTCCAAGGCAAAAGAAGAACCTGGCTTACCAATTTCAAGTTGATATAATGGCTCTAGCTTGTCCACATCATAACGCATGGCTCCATTTACCAAGCCTTGATTTTTATTGGCAATTTGCTTTAAATTTCCATAGTGAGTGGTAACAATCCCAAATGCTCCGGCTTTATTCAAATCTAACAGGATAGATTCCGCAATGGCACCCCCAAATTGCGGCTCAGTTCCCGTACCGAATTCATCTATGAAAAGAATGGTTTTCTTATTAGCGAACTGAGAAAAATTCTTCATGCTCATCAAATGCGAGCTGTAGGTACTGAGGTCATTTTCTAGGTTTTGCTCATCTCCAATATCAATGAAAAAATTATCGAAAAGAGAGCTTTTAGAATCCGGATGGACAGGAATTAAAAGTCCGCATTGTAGCATATATTGAAGCAAGGCTACGGTTTTTAATGTAACCGACTTACCACCTGCATTGGGTCCAGAGATTACTAAAAGTCGTTCTTGCCCTATCAGCTTGACATCCAAAGGCACTATTTTTTTCCCTTGAGCCTTTAAGGCCATTTCCAAAATTGGATGGCGGGCCTTAGTCCATATGAGTTGCCTTTCTTTGGTTATTACGGGCTTAACGCTTTCTGTTTTTTGGGCAAACTTAGCCTTAGCTCGAATAAAGTCCATCAAACCCAAATAGTTTGTGGCCTTTCTTAAAGTAGGAATAGCAGGCCTTAGTTTATTGGTGAGTTCTGTGAGTATTTTTATTATCTCACGTCGCTCCATGTATTCTAAATCCCGAATCTCATTGTTGATATCCAGCGCTTCCTCAGGCTCCATAAAAACTGTTTGGCCTGTTGCGGATTCATCATGAATAAAACCACGGAGTTTTCTCTTATTTTCAGCTGCAATCGGAATCACCATTCTACCTCCCCTAATCGTCATCCCAGTGTCCTCAGGAGTCAAACCTTTTGCTCTGGCTTCCCGAAAAATTCTTTCCATGACTTTCCTGAGTCGGCCCTCTTCATAGATGATTTGGTTTCGAATCAATTGAAGGTCCTTGCTGGCATTACTTCTTATTTTACCTTTCTCATCTACTACTTGCTCGATACTTTTCAGTAAACCTAAATCCAAGTCCAAAAGCATCCCTAGCAATTGACTTAAAGCAGGGTATTCTTCTCCAAACTTTTGAAAGAAAGCAACACATCCTTTCAAAGTCTGCAAGGACAATTTTATTTCATGAAAATCTTCTTCATCTAGATAAGCTCCTTCCAACTTCGCTTTCTCTAAATACGGATGTAGGTTTGTAAAATTAGAGGAGGGAAAAACCTCTCCTGAAATCAGAATATTAAAAAACTCTTCTGTTTGATCCAGAAGTTTGGTTACCAATCTGGGGTCCGATGAAAAGGAAATTTTATCTACAAAGCTTCTTCCCAAGGCAGAGGTACATTCTTCCTTAAGCAGTTCTTTTACTTTAATAAAATTTATTTTATGATCTAAATTGGTTGGATATTGCATTAGAAAATTTCTCCTGGATCTTTTTTGATTCCTTCTGTTTCTTTTGACGCCAATGAGTCAAGGACTCGTTCATACATTTCATCCATCACTTTTGGGTACTGTAAGTAATATCTGAGGCTATTAGTGAAAACAGAATCTTCTACTTGGTGTTTTTCAAAGAGTTCTTTTTCCATTAAAGTATAAAGCACCTCTGAAGAATCGAATGAGATAGGCAGGGCACTGGCAATCCCTTCTGTCAAGTGTATATCTACCAGGACATTAACCATTTTATCCTCACTAAGGAGTCCTTCTGGTTTATTATTCTTACTGCATCCGAAGAGCAAAAGAATACTTAAGCAAACTAGCATTATTCGTTTCACAACTCAAAATTATGGTTTTTTAACGGATATTTCCTTCTCCCTTTATATAACTCAGATTTTATAATTCGTCCTAGTACTTTAACTTAGGCGGTTCAAATCACCCGGAATGAATCAACTATTCAGTAAACTTCGAAAATATGAGATAATGATCCGAAAAGTGGCTAACAACCACCTTCAAGGAGATTACCAATCTCTGTTCAAAGGTTCGGGTCTAGAATTTGATGATTTGCGTCCATATCAGTATGGTGATGACGTCAGAACCATCGAATGGAAAGTATCAGCAAAAGGTCATGGCACCTTCGTAAAGACTTTCCGAGAAGATAAGGATCAATGTGTATACTTTTTATTAGATATCAGCGGGAGTCAAGATATTGGCCAAGCAGGTAATAAGAAGATTGATCAGGGTAAAATTATTGCAGGAGTCTTAAATCTTGCAGCAGTTTTTGATGGTAGTCAGGTAGCTTTGATCAGTTATTCTGATCAGAAAGAAAATATCATCATGCCTGGAAAAGGCCCAAAACAAGGAGTTAAAATCATCAGGGGAATTTTTGACCATGAAAACAAGTCTTACAAGACAGACCTTAACTCCATGTTTACCTTCTCTCTGAACATGATCAAAAAACGAAGTGTCATTATTGTGATATCAGATTTTATTGATGAGGGTTATGAAAGGCCCTTTAGAGCATTGGCAGAGCGACATGACTTAGTCGCTATCCAACTTACAGATCCCAGGGAATCTGCCTTACCTGCATTGGGAATAATCCCTATTTATGACAAAGAGGAAGGCAAGACCACGTGGGTTAATACTGCTTTTGGAAGTTTTTCTAAAAAAATTGCAGATACTTTTTCTTCCGAAAGGGTAAACCTGCAAGAAATCTGTAAGAAAAATCAGATTAACTATCTCAAAATCGATACTTCAGATGATATTGTAGCGCCTTTGATTGAATTATTCAAATACCGAAATAAAAGAATGAAGCGTGGGTAAAATCAGCAAGACACTTCTTTTATTCTTTTTCCCAATCATCACTTTTGCGCAAGAAGTAAATGTGAATGGGTATTTCCTTCAAGATTCTGCCAAATTAGGAGAACGTGTTGGGTATGTACTAAAAGCTACCTACCCAGAAGATAAACAATTAATTTTTCCTGATTCTGTATATGACTTTTCTCCATTGGTTCTTTTGGAGAAAAAGACATTTATTTCTAGCACTGCAGAGGGTATAACACAAGATAGTTCGATCTATTATGTTTCAAACTTCTCTCTGGAACCCAGTGTTTACCTATCTCTTCCTGTTTATGAGATTGCCAGATATGACAGTATAACTCATTTCCCGCTGGAGGCTGAACTTAAGCTGAAATTAACTTTGGACAGTATTCCTGAAAAGCCTGCTTTTCGAGAAAACAACGTTTATCAGCCTTTAGAAAAACCTACTAATTGGATTGTTATTGCAGTCGTTTTGGGAGGAGTTCTTCTTCTTCTAATTGTCTTCTATTTCTTATTTGCGGATAGAATCAAACGATTATTGAAAGATCGCAGGGAGAAAAGACGCTGGAATAAATTTGAAAAGGATTGGAAAAAGCAAACCTCAGACTTGGAGGCCAATCCTACTTTGCAACGTGCTGATGAAGTTCAAGGTCTATGGAAATCTTACATGGAACATCTTACAAAGCAACCGTTCCAAGAATGGACTTCAAGTGAGATTGGTGAAAAAATGGGAGATCAGGAAGTATTTAAGGCACTCCGAGCCATTGATTTGATTATTTACGCAGGGGGAACCGAAAAAAGCAATGAGGCTACCGACTTCCTACTTCAAGTCGCAAAAGAAAAGCATTTAGAAAAATTAAAAAAACTGGATCATGCAAGAGCAAATAGCTGAATTCTTTAGCTGGTCTTGGTTTTTTCCAGAGACCTTAAAAACCTACGAATGGGCTAATCTTTGGGTTCTTAATCTACTTTGGATCATTCCTTTGTTGATGCTTTTTAGAAAGTTTGTCAAATTCTTAAAGAACCCGGTTCTGGAGCTTTCTCTGCCTAAAAAGGTAGCCAATAATAACCCTTGGACTTACCTTAGGTTAATACCTACAGGTTTTTTCTTCCTAGCTCTGATAATGGTCATTATTGCTTTGGCAAGACCGCAAAAAAGTAATGAAAGAGTAGAACAATTTACTGAAGGTATTGATATCATGCTAGTCATGGATATTTCAGAATCCATGGATTTGCAGGATTTTAAACCCAATCGACTGGAAGCTGCTAAAGCTACAGCGATTGACTTTATTAATGGTCGTTTTGGTGATAGAATAGGTATGGTGGTATTTGCTGGTGAAGCCTACTCCTTGGCTCCACTTACCAATGATTACAAATTACTCACTGACCTCATTCAAGATATTTCCTTCAACATGATGGAAGCAAAAGGAACTGCCATCGGTTCGGCAATCGCATCTGCCACCAATCGAATGAAAGAATCTGAATCTGCTTCTAAGGTATTAATATTGCTAAGTGATGGTGAAAGTAATGCTGGTAATGTAGACCCTTTATTTGCTGCTCAACTGGCTTCTGCACTAGACATTAAGATTTACACCATCGCGGTAGGTAAAGATGGAATGGTACCCTATGGAACAGACTTTTTTGGAAGACCTCAGATGGTAGAAAGCTATCTTGATGAAACTAATCTTAGGGAAATAGCCAAAATTGGAAATGGTGAATTTTTCAGAGCTTCTGATGGAGGTACATTGAATAATATTTTTGACAGGATTGATACTATGGAAAAAGCAGAAATCCTGGAAAACAGATATAAAGAAACCTCAGATTACTATCGGGTTTATTTATTCTGGGGTATGGTTCTATTCTTTATTTGGCTCTTACTGAAAAGTAGTTTCTTGAACAATTTCTTATTGGATTAAAGAAAAACCCACCTTCTTACTAATTCAAACTAACCTTATCCAATAACTGATTTTAATCAGGTTTTTGACTTAATCTGGTCACTGAATCCTACTTTGCTTCTCCCCATTTTTGTAAAAAGAGAATGGAATGAAGCTATCCCCAGAATTAATTCAAAAGTACAATAAACCTGCACCAAGGTACACTTCCTACCCAACCGTCCCCCTTTGGGATAACAATATCAGTTCAGAGGATTGGGAAAACAAAGTGAAAGAAGCATTTAAACTTTATGGAAAAAGTAAAGGGATTACACTTTATATACACCTTCCTTTTTGCGAGAGTCTTTGCACTTATTGTGGTTGTAATAAGAGGATCACAAAAAATCATGAGGTAGAAATACCTTATTTAAATTCCATCCTATTAGAATGGAAAAGATACCTTGAGCTATTTAGCGAAAAACCAAAACTCGCAGGAATACATTTGGGTGGTGGAACTCCAACCTTCTTCAAACCTTCATCACTTTCTTTTTTCCTTCAAGAAATTCTAAATTCCTCGGAGGTTATGGATGATGCCGAATTCAGTTTTGAGGGGCACCCCAACAATACCACCTTAGAGCATTTGGAAGAATTACATAAACTAGGCTTTGATCGGGTCAGCTATGGGATTCAGGATTTTGATATGAAAGTTCAGCAAGCAATTCATAGAATCCAGCCATTTGAGAAAGTCCAAGAAGCCACTACAATTGCTAGGCAAACAGGGTATCAATCGGTTAATTTCGATCTCATTTATGGGCTTCCTCATCAAACATTGGACACCTTATACACTACTTTCGAGAAAGTTAAGATGTTGCGTCCAGATCGAATTGCCTTTTATTCCTACGCACATCTTCCAAGTGTTTTTCCAGCACAAAAAAGCTATGAAAGCTACTTACCCAATGACAATCAAAAAAGAGAGTTATATGAATTTGGTAAAGCAAATTTGATCAAAATAGGTTATAGAGAAATAGGAATGGACCATTTTGCGCTTCCTAACGACCCTCTTTATACTGCCAAAACAAACGACACCTTACATCGAAACTTCATGGGATACACCACTTCTCCCTCTAAAATCCTTATTGGATTAGGAGCTAGTAGTATCAGCGATATTCATTTGGCCTATGCACAGAATGAGAAAAACATTGAGGCATATCAGGGTATGATAAATAATGACTCCTGGGCTTTTCAAAAAGGTCATCTCTTGAGTGAAAAAGATATCATTGTACGTGAAATTATATTGGATATTATTTGTCAACACCAAGCAGAAATCCCTTTAGATATCTGGGAAAGTTTAAATGAAAAACAAATCTTCAACCTAAAAGAGATGCAATGGGAAGGTTTACTTTCAATAGATAAAAGTAAGCTAAAGGTGAATTCTCAAGGGATCGCGGTGATCAGGCATATCTGCATGCAGTTTGACCTAAAACTCGCTGAAAGCAAAACCCAAAGACAGCTTTTTAGCAAGGCTATCTAACGGCAAACAGTTATTTCAACTTGTTGGGTGCCATACTCATAAAGTTGGATTTCAGGGCTCAAACCAAAACCTCCAAGACCTAAACCCCGAAAAATAAATAACACTCCAATTAAGACTCCCAAATAAGGAATCAAAGATTGGAGTTTTACTCTGGTTTGAATTGAAAAAAGACTGCCAGAAAACATGAGTATTAGCAATAGAGGTATAGTTCCTAGCCCGAAGAAAAACATATATGCTGCCCCTGTCCAGGGATTTTGCATCCCTAAAGCTGCTACAAGTGCCATATAGACCATACCACAAGGCAATAGTCCATTGATCATCCCTGTAGTCAAATAGGCAGAAGTTTTTCCAGATTTAATATAGAATCCCAGCTTTCTTTTTATCCAAAGGATAAAGTTGGAAAAAAATGATTTCTCCATTAATAGATCAGACTTTTTAAAGCTAATCGCCAAAATCACAATTGCCACACCCATGGCAATAGATAAGCCTTGTTGTATTCCTGCCAAGGCCAAAGAAAACCCCAAACTTCCTACAATCAATCCTAATAAGGCGTACGTTAAACTACGTCCGAAATGATAGATCATCTTCTTTAAAAGAAAAGTATTCTTGTTTGAACCCCCAACTGCCAAGGCAATAGGACCGCACATTCCTACGCAATGGAATGAACCTAAAAACCCTAAAACTATAGCAGTCCAAAGCATCTTAAAAAGTCATTTTCTTTTCCTGGTAATAAGCTACGCCATTCTCTTCCCAATTCAATTGAGCTTTCCAATACCCTGCCTTAAGTTTCCCAACCGGAACCTCGATTTTACCATTTTCTTTCCCCTGTAACGGTAAGATTTTATCAAGGCTAACATCCGATGGTCGGTACAAATGCAAAGTTCCTTTCACCCCATGGGGCAAATCTATCAGAACAACCTTTTTTTGCGAATTAAGACTGATCACATCCTTTCCTTGATCCAGAGTAACCTGTTCTTTATCAATTTGATTTTGATAGACAATTTCCTTTTCATAATAGCTATCTGTAACCAGCTCGATCCCATCCATTCGTACAGATATTACCACCATCGTCATGACGACGCAAATAAATCCTATAATGGATAACATGATTCCTTTTCCCCAATTCATATCAATTCTTTTAGCTATTTATTTACTGGAGCCATGAAATTAGTTTTAATGTCCCCATACTCTTCTCCCTCTGCACTCAATTTTAAATGTACCTCCTCTTGATTTACTTTTACATCACTCTGATTTCTAACTAGAAAAAACCTTCCCTCAAACTTTGACTGAGGCTCTAGAGTCCAGTGAGTATCTCCAACAACCTCTAAATCCATCCCTTCAGCAAGTGGCTCGAGGACCACTTTTTGTGGTTCAAAAGTCTTATTTATCAAAGTGATTTCATACAAGTTAGAAACTCTACCATCTTCCCTTTCTTGAAAAGTCATACCAGGAAATCTAGTTACAGTTCCATTGATTGGCTCACGGGTAGAAATCAAAGCGATAAATGCTCCTACTAAAATCAATAATATTACAGAATAAGCTTTAACCCTTCCTGTAATCAATTTCTGAAAACCTTTCTTTATACTATTATTTGAAGCATATCGGATCAAGCCTTTAGGTCTGTCAACTTTCTCCATCACCTCATCACATGCATCAATACAAGCCGTACAATTGACACATTCCATTTGAATGCCATTACGGATATCTATACCGGTAGGACATACCTGAACGCATAAATTGCAGTCTACACAGTCGCCTTTAGGTTCTTCCTCTAACTTGGTTTTTCGAATGGGTCCCCGAGGCTCTCCTCTCACAAAATCATACATTACATTAATGGAATTATCATCCAATAAAACCCCTTGAAGTCTTCCATAAGGACAAACTACCAAGCAAGCTTGCTCCCGAAACCAAGAAAACACAAACATGAAAATTCCCGAAAAAGCTATTAGACCAATAAATCCGGCCATATGAGCTGAAGGTGGCTGGGTAACTACTTCTATCACCTGGTCCACACCTATCAAATAAGCCATCACCAAATGTCCAATCATCAAAGAGATCAAGGCAAAGATCAGCGTTTTACCTCCCTTTTTAATAATCTTTTCTGAATTCCAAGGAGCATTGTTTAGTGCCCGCTGCTGATTGGCATCCCCTTCAATCCAATATTCAATCTTACGGAAAACCATTTCCATAAACAGTGTCTGCGGGCAAGCCCATCCACAGAAGACACGACCAAAAACCACGGTGAAAAGAATGACAAATAAGAAAAAAATCAAAAGAAGAAAGATTAGCAAATAAGTATCCTGCGGCCAGAAAACAGCTCCAAAAATGATAAACTTTCTTTCAAATATATTGAACAAGAGCCATGGCCTTCCATCCACTTTAATAAATGGCCCTGCAAATAAAATCGCCAAAAGTAACCAAGACAGGTAAGTTCTGTATTTATAGAATAATCCTTTAACCTTTTTGGGATAAACCCAGTTTCTCTTGCCATCATCTTGGACAGTTGCCAAAGAGTCACGGAAGTTTTCCGGATTTAAATGTGGATTTTTTTTGGCCATAATTAAGGCATATTTATGCTGGGAGAAGTTAACTTCTCCCAGCTATTGTTAATCATTCTGATTCAACTGATAAGGTATCAGCCTGACCGTCGACAGCAGTGCTATCCGGTGTTTCTGCTGGTATTACCTCTGATGAAGCACCTACAATTTCACCTTGCGGAGCTTTTGGATTAGCAGGTGTAGTCCCTTCTAAGCTCAAAATATAACTGGCTACATTTTGAATTTCTTCTGGGCTCAACTGATCCTGCCAAGGAACCATCCCTTTACTCACAACGCCATATTTGATGACTGTGAATAAATCTTTGATAGTCCCTCCATGAATCCAATATTCATCTGTGAGGTTCGGACCAACTCCTCCTCCTCCATCAGCAGCATGACAAGCAGCACAATTGGTTTCGAAAATTGACTTACCAACAGCTAATGCACCTGAAGATTCATCATAGACGGCGGTTGTTTCGTCGATACCAGCAACTGCATTTGCTTTTCGTTCTTCAGAAGCAATTGCTTCAATTCTAAGCTCCTCCTCATATTCTTCTATACCTGTTTTGCCATAGCCCAATACAGAGTAGTTGATAAAGTAAGCAACCCCAAAGATGGCAGTAAACAAAAACACATATTGAAGCCAAGGGGGCATGAAATTATCCAACTCCGTAATCCCATCATAAGAGTGATCGGACATTTCTTTCTTTTCAACTGCCTCTTCCTCAACATCCCCTGTAATAAACTTCTCTTTAAATGACTCCCACCATGTTGGTTCTGCCGCCATGGCCGGATTCTCTCTTCTAAAGACTGTCGTAATAAATGACATCAAGTAAATGATGAGAATTAGCAATAATACGATGATCCCAAGGATCACACCCATGATGATTAGCACGGTCAACTGATTGCTATCCATTTCAGACAATTTAGCCATCATGGAATTGGATTCAGATTGGGCGAAAACAGCATTTGTTCCCAAAAGGCTAACAAATGCCATCATAAAGGTTAGTATCTTTTTCATGGCTCTTTCTTAGTTATTTCATCCTCTTCCATTGGCAATGACTTCATATGATCAATGTAATTCTTGGGCACTGTTAATACCCAGATAAACATGATCACAAAGAATATCACAAAAATCAGCAAGGAAATCACTGGATAGATTTCGATGTTCTCTATGGATCTTAAAACTTCTTTATACATGACTTTTCAATTAAGGGTTATTGGTGGCTGTGGCTTTAATATCAGTACCGAGTCTTTGTAAGTAAGCGATCAAGGCCACGATTTCAGTATTTGGCATTACTTCTACGCCTGCATCTTTTAAGCTTGCTGTAATAACAGCTGCCTGAGACTCTAAATCTGCCGTAGCTTGCTGATCAAAACCTTCTGGATAAGGAACCCCTAACTTTTGGAGGGTTCTTATTTTTGCAGGGAGATCTGAATAATCTAACTCATTTGTCTTCAACCAAGGATATGGAGGCATCAAGGAACCTGGTGACATACTTCGTGGATCCTCCATATGGAAGTAATGCCAGCTATCAGGATATTTTCCTCCTACCCTATGTAAATCAGGGCCTGTTCTTTTGGAGCCCCAAAGGAATGGTCTGTCATACACGAATTCTCCAGCTTTGGAATATTCACCATAGCGTTCCGTTTCAAATCTAAAAGGCCGAATCATTTGAGAATGGCAACCCACACAACCATTGGCAATGTAAAGGTCCCTGCCTTCTAACTCCAAAGGAGTATAGGGTTTGACAGAGCTAATTGTAGGCACATTTGATTTCACAAGAATTGTAGGGATAATTTCAATTGCTCCACCAATTGCAATAGCAACAGTAGCTAAAACTGTAAAGAAAATTGGTTTTCTTTCCCATGCTCTGTGCCAGAATTCACCAGCAGGCTTGTAGTTTTTGGCAAGAGCAGGTGCAGCGTCCTCTTCCGTTTCCTGAAAAACACCTTGCTTAGCAGTCATCCACATATTATAAACCATTAGGATAGCTCCACTAAGGTATAATACTCCACCTAGTGCTCTCAGCATATACATTGGAACTAACTCTACTACAGTTTCAAGGAAATTTCCATAAGCCAAACGACCCATTTCATCAAACTCTCTTAGCATTAAGAATTGAGTCAAGGCAGCTACATACATCGGCAAGGCATAGAAAATAATACCAAGGGTTCCCAGCCAAAAGTGCGTATTTGCCATTTTGGTCGAGTACATCTTTGTTTTGAACAATCTAGGCCACATCCAGTATAACATACCAAATGTCAGGAAGCCATTCCAACCTAAACCACCTATATGCACGTGTGCTACGATCCAATCTGTATAGTGAGCAATAGCATTGACATTTTTAAGGGAAAGCATTGGGCCTTCAAATGTGGCCATACCATAGGCCGTCAAAGCAACAACCATAAACTTCAGTACTGGTTCGTTACTCACCTTATCCCAAGCTCCTCTTAACGTCAACAAACCATTAACCATACCTCCCCAAGAGGGTGCAATCAGCATAATGGAAAAGGCTGTACCCAAAACCTGAGCCCATTCTGGCAAGGCAGTGTAAAGCAAATGGTGAGGTCCTGCCCACATATAAATGAATATGAGAGACCAGAAATGGACAATGGAAAGCTTGTAAGAATAAACAGGTCTGTTAGCTGCCTTAGGAAGGAAGTAATACATCAATCCTAGGAATGGGGTCGTCAGGAAAAATGCGACAGCATTGTGTCCATACCACCATTGTACCAAAGCATCTTGAACTCCTGCATAAGCAGAATAACTTTTGAAGAAGTCAACTGGTAAAGCTAGAGAGTTGAAAATATGTAAAACAGCAACGGTGACGAAAGAGGCCATGTAAAACCAGATGGCCACATACATATGACGCTCCCTTCGGTTAATTAAAGTACCAATCATATTGGCACCAAAAGCAACCCAAACTAAAGCAATGGCAATATCAATGGGCCATTCCAATTCAGCATATTCCTTGGATGTAGTTAATCCCAAAGGAAGGGTAATAGCAGCTGCCAAAATAATTAACTGCCATCCGTAAAAATGGAACCAACTCAAGGTTTTGTTCCACATTGGGGTTTTTAATAACCGGGGCATGGAATAATAAACCCCTGCGAAAATGGCATTACCAACAAATGCAAAGATGACTGCATTCGTATGCAAGGGCCTTATTCTACCAAAGGTAGTATAGGGATTCCCCAAATTCGCCTCAGGTAAAAATAGCTGGGTAGCAGCTAATATCCCTACCAGCATTCCTACGATCCCCCAGATAATGGTGGCGGCTCCAAAATACTTGACAATTTTATTGTCATAATGGAACGTTTCTAAAGTAGAATCATTCATTTGAATTAGGTTTTGATGGTTGATCTTTTTTCACTTTTTTATGTTTACTATCAAATAAAATTCTCACTGAAGGGGTGTAGTCATCATCAAACTGTCCATCTTTCATTGCTTTGAAAAATAGATATAAGAATGTCCCTGCTAGGATCAAACTGACACCGATCAATAGAAAAATCACTTCCATATTAGTTCTTGTTTAGTTTGATCAGCCCCCTTTTCACCCCAATTAAATTGGTGGCAAGGCTCGTAAATAACACGACTGATATACTACTTAAAGGCATTAGAATAGCACAAATTACTGGGCTTAAGACTCCCTGAACAGCTAGGCTAATACCTACCAAATTATAAGCAAAGCTCAGAATGAAACTCAACACAATGATTCGTCTATTCACTTTCGCAAAACCCAAAAAATCAGGAATTTTTGAAATCATTGAAGAATCTATGATGGCATCACTGGCTGGTGAAAAATGACTAATATGCTCCGTCACTGCTATTCCCACTTCACTTTCCTGCAGTGCTCCTGCATCATTGAGACCATCTCCCACCATTAGCGTATGTTTCCCTCTTTTATTTAATGCATGAAGGTATTGAAGCTTGTCTTGTGGACTTTGGTTAAATTTAAAAGTGATTTGATCTCCAAACTTCTTTCGCAGAGTCACTTCCTCATGACTTTGATCTCCTGTCAATAAATGTACTTCGTATTGTTCGGCCAGTTTCTTAATCATCTCAGGAGATTGATCTCGAAGCCCTGATTGGATATGTAAGTACCCCAAAACTTGATCTCCTATTCCTAAAAACACTAGGTTACCATCTTCCACATAAACTTTATCTTGGGCTCCTGTATAAGACTGTGACCCTATTTTAACCAGCTGACCTTGGTATTCTGCTTCGAGGCCGCATCCCTTAATTTCTTTAAAATTAGAGATTGGTACTATCGGGCGAGATCCAAGCCAGTGATTTATTCGATTACTTAAAGGATGAGAGGATCTGGATACCATGGATTTCAAAAGAGATTTTGTCTCTTCAGTTAATGGTTCACCATGATATTTTATGACAGCTTGGGAAGGAGAAGTCAAGGTTCCTGTTTTGTCAAAAACCAAAGTATCCACTATAGCTAAATGCTCGATAACGCTAGCGTTCTTAAGGTATAGCTTCCCTTTGCCAAAAATCCTTAAAGTATTACCCAGAGTAAAAGGAGTCGACATAGCCAATGCACAAGGACAGGCGACAATCAAAACAGAAGTAAAGACTTTAACTGCGACAGATAGCTCTTGAGACGCCCAAAATGCAAATGCAAGAAATGCGATCGATAAAACAGCCCAGGTAAAAACTCCACTGATCTTATTGGCTAAAGGTTCAAGTTTCCCTTCTTTTTCCTTTCCAAAGGCCTCGTTATTCCAGAGGTCGGTTAAATACCCTTGAGAAGGTGACTTTTGGATAGTGAGCATGATAGGCTCTCCCTTTTGTCTTCCTCCTGCATATATTAGCTCCCCTTTTCTTTTAGGTACGGGAATTTCTTCACCTGTCACAAAACTATAATCGATGCTTGCTGCATCATCTAGTAATATTGCATCAGCAGGAATAAGCTCCTCATCTCTGATCAAAATTACATCTCCCACTTCCAATTTTGAAATGGGTATTACTTGCTCCTGTGATTTTATCAATCGAGTAACAGCCATTGGAAAATAAGACTTAAAGTCTCTGTCAAACTCCAATGATGCAAAAGTCTTTTGTTGGTAAAATTTACCAAGGAGCAGGAAGAATAAAAGTCCACCTAGGCTATCCATATAACCAGCATTTCCAGCCCCAAAAATCTCCCATAGGGAATAGAGAAATAATGTAATAATGCCCAAGACAATCGGCACATCCATATTTATCTTTTTCTGTTTTAAACTATTCCAAGCAGATTGGTAATAATTTAAAGCGGAATAGAACACTATAGGAAGAGCTAAGACTACGTTCAAATAATTAAATAGACTACTAAACCCCTCTCCAAGGAGCTGTGTTTCAGAAAAATATTCAGGCAGGCTAAATAGCATCATATTCCCAAAACAGAAGCCAGCAACTGCTAATTGAGAAATTAACTTCTTATCAATAACTGGTTTCGCATTACCACCTTGATCAGATAAACTGATTTTAGGCTCGTATCCTATAGTAGATAAGGAAGTAACCAGTTCTTTTAAGGTGATTTTATTAGGGTTAAAACGAATTTGAACCTTCTTCTTTATAAAATCTACTCTACTTGAAATAACCCCGCTATGGATTTGAAAGAGGTTTTCTAAGAGCCATATGCAGGAAGCACAATGAATGATGGGGATAAAAAAGGTAACATGGTTTTCATTTTCACTTTGAAAATCCAAGAGCTGAGTTTGAACTTCTAAATCATCCAAATAATCAAATTTATTAACTCTGGAATTTTTCAGCTTTTGGGATTCACCTGGAAACTGTTCTAAGTCATAGTAACTGCAAAGGTCATTTTCTGCTAAAACTTCATAAACGAGTTTGCACCCTTGGCAACAAAAATCCCTTTCATCCCAAACGATAAATTCTTCGCAAGCCTCTCCACAATGGAAGCATTTCTTAATAGAATTACGTGTTAAAGAAGATTTCATATTATTCAAATGAAACTGCAATTATAAAGTACAAAAAAACAGGTTAATAATCACAATTATCATTAGTTATTGAGCCAAGTAAAACGAAAGGTTATCATCCCAAAGAGAGCCTTCATAAAAGCTAAACAAGACTTTAGAGAGTTCTAATTGATAGGTTTTGGAAGTTACTAACAAAGTACATTGATGCTTGACGGCATAGGACCAGAAATCTCCAATCTTTAAGAAATTGAGCTTGATGAAACTTGTTTCGGAAGTGGCAGAAGATATCATTTCGATAAGTTCTTGTTCTTCCTTCAATCGAGATTTTGGAATAAAACTAGGTGATATTACAGTGGCTTTACTTTTGGATATTTTATTCTGAAATAGTTGTAAGAAGCCCTTAATTAGGTTTGCAGACTGTGTTGTTCCATCATAATGAAAGAGCAAATGTTTCGTAGAAAAATTAGGCACAAACAATAACAGGGGAATTGAGCAAGGTTCCTTTTCGAAAGCTTTCGGAAAATCATGATCTTGTAGCCAATCCATCACCTGATTTAGGTTAACGGCAAAAAGGTTACAATTATTTGTTTCCTCTAGGCTTCTAACTCCTCCCATTCTAGGGTCAAAACTTTGATCCAATCGATGGCTAGAATATCCATGGATATCTAAATCAATTAGGTCAGATGACGTTTTTTGGATAGGTCTGGGGTTCATGGTAAAAATCTTTCCCCAAAGCTATTTCTGAAAGTTTTAGTAGCTCATGATGAATTCCACCATAGAACATGATAAAAGTCAACATTTAAACTAATTATTTATTAAATAAATAAGCAGTGTAAAAAAATAGGCAAAAAAAAGCCAGCTGTTATAGCTGGCTTGAATAATGTGGCGGCCCCCGATAATTATCGCGGGCGACTCTCCCGGGTGTAACCCCTTTGCTTTCGGCACTGAATCCATTCGATTTCATCCAAAAGTTTCTTCTTGGACCCCATCTCAATTTTACACCTACGAAGCTATGGCAGAAACAGCCATGGTCACTACATGCTAGGAAGGAGATTAACAAAAAAAAGCCAGCTGTTATAGCTGGCTTAAATAATGTGGCGGCGACCTACTCTCCCGGGTGTAACCCCAGTACCATCGGCGCGGCAGGGCTTAACTTCTCTGTTCGGGATGGGAAGAGGTGGGACCCCTGCGCTAGGCCGCCTAAATCTTATAGAGGCAAGATACCAGATCTTAGATCCAAGAGTTATGCTCTTGTTTCTCGTCTCTCTGCTCTTGATTCTACCCTACATTAAGTAGGTAAATATCTTAAGTTCTTTCTTGGTACTTTGTACTTCAGTCCCGATAGTTATCGGGAAACATGTCTTGGCAGAAACTGTAACAAACAGCGGTAAGCTTTCGGGCAATTAGTACTACTCAGCTATGACATTACTGCCTTTACACCTGTAGCCTATCAACGTCATCGTCTCTGACGGCCCTGTTTGGAAGTCTCATCTTGAGGGGAGTTTCGCACTTAGATGCTTTCAGCGCTTATCTCTTCCCGACGTAGCTACCCGGCAATGCAATTGGCATCACAACCGGTACACCAGCGGTCGGTCCAACCCGGTCCTCTCGTACTAAGTCAGTCTCGCAACTCCCACGCCGCACAGATAGGACCGACTGTCTCACGACGTTCTGAACCCAGCTCGCGTGCCACTTTAATGGGCGAACAGCCCAACCCTTGGGACCTTCTTCAGCCCCAGGATGTGACGAGCCGACATCGAGGTGCCAAACCTCCCCGTCGATATGAGCTCTTGGGGGAGATCAGCCTGTTATCCCCAGCGTACCTTTTATCCTTTGAGCGACGGCCCTTCCATTCAGAACCGCCGGATCACTATACCCGTGTTTCCACCCTGCTCGGCTTGTCGGCCTTACAGTCAAGCTCCCTTATGCTATTGCGCTCCTCGTACGGTTACCAAGCGTACTGAGGGAACCTTTGGAAGCCTCCGTTATCCTTTTGGAGGCGACCACCCCAGTCAAACTACCCACCAAGCAATGTCCCCTGTTCAGGGTTAGATACCAAACAAACAAAGGGTGGTATTTCAACAGTGACTCCACGAATCCTGGCGAACCCGCTTCATAGTCTCCCACCTATCCTACACATCATTTGTCCAGTACCAATGCTAAGCTGCAGTAAAGGTGCATGGGGTCTTTCCGTCCCGTTGCGGGTACGCGGCATCTTCACCGCGACTACATTTCACCGAGCTCATGGCTGAGACAGTGCCCAGATCGTTACACCATTCGTGCAGGTCGGACTTACCCGACAGGAAATTCGCTACTTAGACCGTATAGTACGGCCGCGTTACCGGGCTTCGATTCAGAGCTTCTCTTGCGATAACTCCCCCTCTTAACCTTCCGGCACCGGGCAGGTGTCAGGCCTTATACTTAGTCGTTAAACTTTGCAAAGCCATGTGTTTTTGTTAAACAGTCGCCTGGGCCTCTTCACTGCGGCCTCTGTCACCAGAGGCGCCCCTTCTCCCGAAGTTACAGGGCTATTTTGCCGAGTTCCTTAGCCATGATTCACTCGAGCACCTTAGGATACTCTCCTCGACCACCTGTGTCGGTTTGCGGTACGGGTGAATGTACTCTTGACGCTAGAAGTTTTTCTTGGAAGCCCTTAGGGAAACTATCCGGTTGTCCGTAGACGCCCGGTACTATCGGCTTTCGGCTAAACAGGCGCATTTAACTACCCGTCCAATACCTACAACCTTCAACGCGGTATTCCGTCACCGCGCGTTCCTTTCATCACTCCGTCACTCCATCACCTGTACATCCAGTATGGGAATATTAACCCATTTGCCATCGACTACCCCCTTCGGGTTCGCCTTAGGTCCCGACTAACCCTGATCCGATTAGCGTTGATCAGGAAACCTGGGTCTTACGGTGTGCGGGTTTCTCGCCCGCATTATCGTTACTTATGCCTACATTTGCTTTTCCAAAAACTCCAACCAGGCTGACGCCTGATCTTCACTGTCGTTGGAATGCTCCCCTACCACTGGCAGTAAACTGCCAATCCTTCGCTTCGGTACTAGATTTGATGCCCGATTATTATCGACGCCCTGTCGCTCGACCAGTGAGCTGTTACGCACTCTTTAAAGGAATAGCTGCTTCCAAGCTAACCTCCTGGCTGTCTCTGCAACTGGACCACCTTTGTTCAACTTAATCTAGATTTAGGGACCTTAGCGGAAGGTCTGGGTTCTTTCCCTCTCGGACTTGGACCTTAGCACCCAAGCCCTCACTGCCGGTTCTGTATAATGGCATTCGGAGTTCGTCAGGATTTGGTAGGATGTGACTCCCCCTAGTCCTATCGGTAGCTCTACCTCCATCATACAATTCCCGACGCTGTTCCTAAAAACATTTCGGGGAGTACGAGCTATTTCTCAGTTTGATTAGCCTTTCACCCCTACCCACAGCTCATCCGGAAACTTTTCAACGTTTATCGGTTCGGTCCTCCATTGTGTGTTACCACAACTTCAACCTGGCCATGGGTAGATCACTAAGTTTCGCGTCTACCCCCACCGACTCAATCGCCCTTTCAGACTCGCTTTCGCTCCGGGTACGTG